>NZ_CAKAKL010000001.1:0-1200000 GCF_916619195.1 Inquilinus sp. Marseille-Q2685 | reverse complement strand
CGTGAGCATGTTGCAGAGCACCGCCGAGGCTGTTCCCGCCGAGGCGCCGGAGGCCGTCCGCGCTCCCGCCCTGCCTGCGATCCCCGCGGATTCGCCCGACCGCTTCATCAACCGGGAGCTGTCCTGGCTGGCCTTCAACCAGCGCGTGCTGGAGGAGGCCTACAACACCCGCTACCCGCTCCTGGAGCGGCTGCGCTTCCTGTCGATCTCGGCCTCGAACCTTGACGAGTTCTACATGGTCCGCGTCGCCGGGCTGAAGGCGCAGGTGGCGCTCGGCGTCGTCTCGCCCAGCCAGGACGGGCTCAGCCCGGCGCAGCAGCTCGGCGAGATCACCGCCCGGGTGCAGGAGCTGATGCGCGACCAGCAGCATTGCTGGCGCGCCCTGAGCGAGGAGCTGCGCGCTGCCGGCATCGCCGTGGTCGGGCAGGACGAGCTGACCAGATCGGAGAAGGCCTGGCTGGAGGAACGGTTCCTCAGCGAGATGTTCCCGGTGTTGACGCCGCTCGCGATCGATCCGGCGCATCCCTTCCCCTTCATCCCCAATCTCGGCCTCTGCCTGGCCCTGACCCTGGTCAACACCGGGGAGGAGACGCAGGACGAGATGGAAGCGATCGTGCCGCTGCCGCCGCAGCTCGACCGCTTCACCCGGCTGCCCGGATCGCCGATCCGCTTCGTGCTGATCGAGGACATCGTCAAGCTGTTCCTCGACCGCCTCTTCCCCGGCTACACGCCGCGCGCCAGCGGCGTGTTCCGGGTCATCCGCGACAGCGAGATGGAGATCGATGAAGAGGCGGAGGACCTGGTCAAGACCTTCGAGAGCGCTCTGAAGCGCCGGCGCAAGGGCGTCGTCATCCGCCTTGCCGTCTCCTCCGACGTGCCGGAATCGCTGCGCCGCTTCGTCTGCGAGAAGCTGAAGGTGAAGGAGGACGACGTCTTCGCCATGGACCGGCTGCTCGGCCTCAGCGACACGAGGAAGCTGATCGTCGACGAGCGGCCGGAGCTGCTGTTCCCGCCCTACAACGCCCGGTTCCCGGAGCGGGTGCGGGATTTCGGTGGCGACAGCTTCGCCGCGATCCGGGCCAAGGACATCATCGTCCATCATCCCTATGAGAGCTTCGACATCGTCGTCCAGTTCCTGCGCCAGGCGGCGCGCGACCCCGACGTCGTGGCGATCAAGCAGACGCTCTACCGCACCTCGAAGGACTCGCCGATCGTCCAGGCCCTGGTTGAGGCGGCGGAGGCCGGCAAATCGGTCACCGCGATGGTCGAGCTGAAGGCCCGCTTCGACGAGGAGGCCAACATCCGCTGGGCCCGCGACCTGGAGCGGGCGGGCGCGCAGGTGGTCTACGGCATCATTCACCTGAAGACCCACGCCAAGGTCTCGATGGTGGTGCGGCGCGAGCAGGGCGGCCTGCGCACCTATACCCATTTCGGGACCGGCAACTACCACCCGATCACCGCCAAGATCTACACCGACCTGAGCTTCTTCACCTGCGACCCGGCGCTCGGCCGCGACGCCGCGGCGATGTTCAATTACATGACCGGCTACGCCAAGCCGGCGAAGCTGGACAAGCTGTCGATCGCGCCCCTGTTCCTGCGCGACCGGATCATGGAGCTGATCGAGGCCGAGATCGAGAACGCCAAGGCCGGCAAGCCGGCCCAGATCTGGGTCAAGCTGAACGCCCTGGTCGACGCCACCATCATCGACAAGCTGTACCAGGCCTCCCAGGCCGGGGTGGAGATCGACCTGGTGATCCGCGGCATCTGCTGCCTGCGCCCCGGCGTGCCCGGCCTGTCGGAGAACATCCGGGTGCATTCGATCGTCGGCCGATTCCTGGAGCACGCCCGCATCCTGTGCGTCGCCAACGGCCAGCGGCTGCCCTCACGCCAGGCCAAGGTGTTCCTGTCCTCGGCCGACTGGATGCCGCGCAACCTCGACGGCCGGATCGAGAGCCTGGTGCCGCTCGAGAACGCCACCGTCCGCCAGCAGGTGATGGAGCAGATCATGCTGGCCAATCTGAAGGATGAATCGAACACCTGGATGCTCGCCCCCGATGGCCGCTATCATCGGATCGACGCGCCTGAGGACGCTTTCAGCGCGCATATGTACTTCATGACCAACCCCAGCCTGTCCGGCCGGGGCAGCGCCTTGAAGGATGCGAAACGGGCGCCGCGTCGCCTGGTCAAGCCCGCGGAATGAGGATCTGAGGCTAGGTGTTCCGTATCGGACCGATCGTGCCGTCCCGGCCGGGGCGGGTGGGCGTCATCGACATCGGCTCGAACTCGATCCGTCTCGTCGTCTATGACCGGGTCACCCGGTCGCCCGTCCCGGTGTTCAACGAGAAGGTGATGTGCGGGCTCGGCCGCGGCCTGGGCCAGGCCGGCCGGCTGTCGCCCGAGGGCGTCGTCCAGGCGCTCGACAACCTCTCCCGCTTCACCCGGCTGCTCGAGGGCATGGGCGTCGACCGGGTCGACGTGCTGGCCACCGCGGCGGTGCGCGAGGCCGAGGACGGCGCCGATTTCGTCGCCGAGGTCGAGCGCCGCTGCGGCCTGCCGGTCACCGTGATCAGCGGGGTGGAGGAGGCGCGGCTGTCCGCGCTCGGCGTCCTCTCCGGCATCCGCGACGTCGACGGCGTGATGGGCGATCTCGGCGGCGGCTCGCTCGAGCTGGTCGGCCTCGACCGCGGCGAGATCGACGAGCAGGTGACCCTGCCGCTCGGGCCCTTCCGGCTGATGGACGAGACCGGCGCGCGCAAGGAGGCGCGCAGCGTCGTGCTCGATACGCTGGGCCAGCAGGACTGGCTGCCGGCCTATGCCGGCCGCAGCTTCTACCCGGTCGGCGGCGCCTGGCGCGCCATCGCCAAGCTGTACATGGAGCGGGTGAACCACCCGCTGCACATCATTCATCAGTACACGGTGCCGACCGGGCCGCTCGCCGAGTTCGTCGGGCTGGTGGCGAAGCAGAGCAAGGGGGCCCTGTCCGGCGCCTCGATCTCGCGCCGCCGGATCGAGATGCTCCCGATGGCGGCGCTGGTGCTGGAAGGCGTGCTGAAGACGCTGAAGCCGGCGCGGGTGGTGTTCTCCGCCCTCGGCCTGCGCGAGGGGCACCTGTTCGACCTGCTGCCGCCGGAGGACCAGGCGCGCGACCCGCTGATCTTCGCCGCCGCCGAGCTGGCGCACCGGCTCGACCGCTTCGGCCATGCCGAGGTGGTGGCGGAATGGACCCGGTCGGTGTTCCCGGACGAGACCGCCGACGACGCGCGGCTGCGCCAGGCGGCCAGCCTGCTCTCCGACATCGGCTGGTTCGAGCATCCCGACTATCGCGCCGAGCACGCCTGGCTGCGGGTGCTGCGCATGCCGGTCGCAGGCCTCGATCATGCCGAGCGCGTGTTCCTGGCGGCCGCCGTCTATGTCCGCTACGGCGGCAGCCTCGGCGACGCGCTGACCGGGCCGGTGCTCGAGTTGCTGACCGAGGCGATGCGCGGCCGGGCGCTGCTGCTCGGCCAGGCCCTGCGCCTGGCCCATACCCTGACCGGCGGCGCCACCTCGCTGCTCGAGCGCACCAGCCTCTCGGTGTCGGGGGAGGCGGTGGTGCTGACCCTGCCGGCCGACGAGGAGGCGCTGACCGGCCTCGCCGTCGACCGCCGGCTCGATGCCGTGGCCAAGGCGCTGGGCAAGCCGGGCCGCGTCGTGATCGAGGAAACGCGCCGGGCGGCGGGGTAGGGAGGCCGGCTCAGGCCTCCACCACCTCGAACGCCCGGTCGTGCCTCAGCGTCGGCAGGGCCGCGCGGGCGGCGCGGACCCGGTCGAGGTCGAGATCGGCCAGCACCAGCCCGACCTCGGTCCTGGCGTCGGCCAGCACCTCGCCCCAGGGCGACACGATCAGCGAATGGCCCCAGGTGCGGCGGCCCAGGTGATGCGTGCCGGTCTGGGCCGGGGCCAGGACGAAGCAGCCGGTCTCGATCGCCCGGGCCCGCAGCAGCACCTCCCAATGCGCGGCGCCCGTGGCGCAGGCGAAGGCGGCAGGCACCGCCAGGATCTCCGCCCCCGCCTTGGCCAGGGCGCGATGCAGCTGCGGGAAGCGCAGGTCGTAGCAGATGGTCAGGCCCAGCCGGACGCCGCCCGGCAGCCGCGCCACCACCCCGGTGCCGCCGGGCGCGAACTGCGCGCTTTCGCGATGCACCTCGCCGTCCGGCAAATCGGCGTCGTAGAGGTGGATCTTGTCGTAGCGCGCCAGGATCGCCCCGTCGGGGCCGAGCAGGTAGGAGCGGTTGGCGAAGCGCGGCTCCTCCGTGCGGACGACGGCGGAACCCAGCAGCAGCGCCGTCCCGGTCTCCCGCGCCAGGGCGCGGTAGGCGGCCAGCGCCTCGTGCCGGTCCTCGGGCTGCGCGCGCTCCCGCAGCAGCGCCGGGTCCTCGATGATCGCATCCGCCACCTCCGGCAGGGCGATCAGCGTTGCCCCGCGGGAAGCGGCGTCGCGGACCAGGGCGCCGGCGGCGGCGATGTTGGGGCCGACCTCCGGCCCGACATTCAGCTGGATGCAGGCGGCGCGGATCACGGTCATTTCGCCACCGACACGTTCCAGTAGCGCGGCGCATCGGCCGGCCACACCTTGAAGCCCTGAATCCGTTTGGCCACGGCGTAGTCCGAGGCGTGCAGATACAGGCTGGCGGCCGGCGCCTCCTCGGTGAACAGCCGGCCGATCCGGTCCAGCACCGACTGCATCTGCGCCCGGTCGGTGGTGGCGTTGGCCTGGGCCAGCAGGTCGATGGCGCGCGGGTCCTTCCAGATCTTGCGCGGCTGCAGGCCGATGATCCGCTCCCACTGGCCCAGCGGGTCGAGCCGCGGCGAGTAGGAGAAGGACTGGGTCTGGAACTTGCCGGTCTGGTAGGCGTCGAGCTGGGCGGTCCATTCCAGTACCTCAAGCTCGACGTTCAGCCCGACGCCGCGCAGCATGTCCTGCATCAGCACGCCGCAATCATACATCTCGGCGTAGCGCTTGTTCGCGGTCATGACGATGCGCTGGCCCTTGTAGCCGGCCTCGGCCAGCAGGGCCTTGGCCCGCTCCGGGTCGTAGGGCAGGGCGTCGGTCTGGGCCTGGGAATGGTAGGGGCTGAACTCCGGCACCGGCGTCGCCTGGAACTTGGAGCCGCCGAAGGTGACGGCCTCGGCGATGGCGGCGCGGTCCAGCGCCATCACGATCGCCTGCCGCACCCGCTTGTCCTGCAGGATCGGGTCCTCGGACTGCAGGATCAGCGCCTCCCAGCCCGGGGTGATGCTGGACTCGACCGTGAAGGCCGGGTTGTCCTGGATCTGGATCCGGTCCTGCGATTCCAGGGGCGCGGTGTCCAGCGCGCCGGCCTGCAGCGCGGTCAGCTTCGCCGTGGAATCGGGCATGATGTTGAAGCGGACCTTGTCGACGAACACCTCCTTGCGCCCGACATAGCCGCTCATCGCGTCGTCGCGCGGGGTGTAGCCGTCGAAGCGGGCCAGCTCGATGTACTGCCCCGGCCGCCAGTCGGACAGGATGAAGGGGCCGGTGCCGACCGGCTTGTCCCAGCTGCCGTCCGGCTTCACCGAGGTCGGGTGCAGCACCGGCGTGCCGCCGCAATCCATCCGCGCCAGGTTGTACAGGAAGCCGGCGCTCGGCCGGTCCAGCACATAGACCACGGTGTCCGGGTCGGGCGCCGTCACGCTCTCGACCTTCAGCCCGTTGTCGCCGGCGTAGACGTCGCGGCAGCGCCATTTCGTCGCCGGGTCCATCAGCCGGTCCCACGACCATTTCACCTCGGCCGAGGTCATGGTCGCGCCGTTCTGGAACCTGACGCCGCGGCGCAGCTGAAAGGTGTAGGTGCGGCCGTCCGGCGACACGTCCCAGCGGTCGGCCAGCATCGGCCCGACCTCCAGGTCCTCGCGGAAGCCGACGAGCCCCTCGACGATGTGCTGATGCACGATGTCGGTGGCGCCGTCGCGGTCGACGCCGGGATTGGTGCTGCGGATGTCGGCTGACAGCACGGTGTTGATGGTGCCGCCACGCGGCGTCTCGGCCGCGGCGGGAACCGCGACCAGCACCGCCGCCGTAGCCAGAAGCATGAGCCGGTTCATTCTGCCCCCTGTCTGTTCGTGGTTATGCGCCGAAGGCGGTGGCCCGGCCGGGGCCGAGCACGTCGTGGAAGAAGTCGCGCGCCCGCTCCGCCACCGCCGCGAAATCGTGGGCGGCGCCGGGGATGATGTCGTGCCGCACCGCCAGGCCATGCGCCTGCAGGTTGCGGCGCAGGCTGGTCAGCCGGGTGATCCGATTGGCTCCGGCCCGGTTGGCGTCCTCCATCCAGTGCCGGCTGCCGGGGCGATGGGTGATCGACACCGTCTCCAGGTCGCTGTCGCCGACCGCCAGATGCACCGGCACGCGGCGCAGCGCCTCCAGGTCCGGGGTGCGGCCGAAGATCCGTTCCATGTCCCGCGTGCCCACCCACCAGCTGCGCTTCGGGTCGATCAGCGTGACCGACCCCGGAGCGCCGATCGACACGGCGCGCAGCCGCTCCGGATGCAGCAGCAGGAAGCGATGGGCGAAATGGGCGCCGCCGGAGAATCCCGCCAGGCAGAAGCGGTCAAAGCCCAGTCCGGTGCGCGCCTCGGCCTCCGCCACCATTGCCAGCAGCAGCCGGTCGTACCGGATGTCGCCCTCGGCCAGGTATTTGTAGCCGTCCTCGTTGCCGTCGCCGAGCGGATCGGCCGGGAACAGCGGCGCCAGCACCACGGCGCCGTGCCAGCGGGCGAAATCGGCGAAGGCGTCGCGGCTCGACTCCACGCCCCGCAGGCTGCCATGCACCGACACCAGCAGCGGCACCCGCTCGGTCCCGCGCAGCTGGGGCGGCACGAACAGGCTGTAGCCGAAGCGCGGATCGGCCCGGCAGGAGAGCAGGGGTGTGGTGCCGGTGCGGCGCGGAACTGCCGACGCCGGCTGCGCCGCCGTTCCGGAGGCTGCCATAGAAGCTGATTCCAAATCCGCCTTCAGCACGCCGCCGTCCGCCATTTGGCTTTCTCCAAAATTGGCGCCAATTTTTCCATGACGATAGACGTCAAAATCGCGGACGGCAACCCGGCATGCTACAACGGCGGCTGGCGCGCCGGAGCGCGCACGGAACAAGACACCGAAGGGCGATGAAGCGGCAGGACACGGATCAAGGGCGGGTCGGGACGCTGGTCGAGGCGATCCGGGACGACATCCTCTACGGCGTCTACCGGGCGGGGGAGTGGCTGAAGCAGATCGATCTGCAGGAGCGCTACGAGGCCAACCGCTTCGAGGTGCGGCAGGCGCTGGTCGAGCTGAAGAATCGCCGGCTGGTGGAGCACAAGGTCAACAGCGGCTTCCGGGTGGCGGCGCCCGATCCGGAGGAGCTGCTGCATCTGAAAGCGGTGCGGACGATCCTCGAGACCGGCGCGGCGGAGCCGGTGGTGGCGCGGGCGACGGCGGCCGACCTGGCCGAGCTCGACGACATCGCGGCGCGGTTCGAGCAGGCGATCGAGACCGGCGATCCGCCGACCCGGACCGAGCTGAACTACGCCTTCCACCGCCGGCTCTACGACATCGCCGGCAATCCGGTGCTGGCGGCGCTGATCCACGACATGCGCGAGCGTGGCCAGTCCGGCACCACCGGCCGCTGGTTCACCCTGGCCGGCTTGCGCCTGAGCGCGCAGGAGCACCACGCCATGATCGCCGCCATCCGCGCCCGCGACGCGGCGGCGCTGAGGCAGCTGATCGACCACCACATCAACCGGCGATAGCGCTAGCGGCCCGGCAGCTTGTAGCCCTCCTGCTTCGCCCAGGCCAGGAAGTCGTCGATCGATTCGATCTCGCTGCGCTGGATGCCGGGGGCGTCGAAACCGCCGCCGGCATAGGGGTTATAGCCGCTCGATTTCCGCTTCGTCCGCTCGACGGGGTAGTTCCCGTCCTTGTCCGGCTTCACCTGCAGGGCATAGTCGATGAACCTGTCCCGCTCATCGACCTTCAGCCCGGCGACGTAGTTGGTCATGGCCGCCGGATCGATGCCGAGCCGCCGGGCGATCTCGGGCTGCAGCGCCAGGTAGGGCCGGCCGTCCTCGTCGCAGTTGGCGAAGCTCTCCGGCTTCTCCACTCCCGGCAGCGCGCCCTTCATGTAGGCACCGAACATCGGCTCGCGCCGGTTCGCCTCCTGGACGTGGCGGTACTGCGAGATCGCGGTCACCAGCACCGCGGTCAGGAGCCACCCCGCGGCGCCGGCCATCGGCCCGCCCAGGCCGGTGATGCGGCCGACCGCCGCCGCCGGCCCCGAGAAGCTCATCACCGTGCCCGGCACCCAGGCCGCCGCCATGGCGACGTCGCCCTTCCGCAGCTCGTTGGCGACGTACAGGACCGACAGCGCCTGGAAGCTGTAGGTCAGCCCGCGCGTTACCCATTCGTAGCGGGGCAGGCCCTGGATCGCCGAGAAGCTCGGCTCCTTCCGCAGGCTGTCGGCGAAATGCAGCATCTGGTCCGCCGCCGAGGCCGAGAACCACCAGCCCCAGGCCTGGTCCAGGATCGGGTATTTCTGGTCGGTGTACATGACGCCCCAGGCCTGCAGCCCGGCGGTCAGCAGATGCGACCCCGGCCCGACCAGGCCGGGGCGCGCCACGATCTCCATCGGCGGATTGATCGTCTGCCAAGTGCCGCGGGCCATGTCGGCCAGCCGCGCCCAGTTGCCGGTGCGGTTGGGGTCGAAGCCGCGCGCATATTCCGACAGCGCCTGCCGGGTGGCCTGGTTGGACGCGGCCGCCTCGGCGGCGGCGACGGCGCCCGGCTTGGGCTCCAGCGGCAGCCCGGGGGCGAAGCCCCTGCCGTTCTCCTTGCGCGACCCGATGATCTCGTAGATCGCCCAGCGGCCCATGCGCGAGACGAAGCCGAGGTCCGGCGCCCCCGGGACCTGGGGCGACCCCTCCGTCGGCGGCTGCTGGGTCTGGGCGACATGCTGGAACAGCGCCAGCGTCGTCACCGCGTCCTCGCGCAGCGCCTGCCGCGCCGGTTCGCCCGTGCCCAGGCGCCGGGCGATCTCCGAGACCGGGTCCGAGGGCGGCAGCTGGCCCAGCCGGTCGATCAGCTTGTCCAAATCCTCGTCCGGGATCTTCTCCAGCAGGGCATGCTCGCGGTCGCTGTCGATCCGGTTCAGCTGGATCGCCGCCTTGGGGCTGGCCATCAGCAGGACGGAGATGTCGCCATCCTCCTGCTTCAGGCTGTCCTGCAGCTCGTCGCGGGCGTGGAACAGGCGGCCGCCGCCCGGCTGCTTGCGCCACTCCTCCGGCAGATCCTTCAGGGCGTCGAGCGTCAGCACCGTCAGCTCGCCGGTCCGGTCGACCTTGTCCAGAAGACCCTTGTGATGCTCGGACAGCGCCTTCACGCCGTCGGCATGGGCTTCCGGCGAGACGTTCTGACCGCCGGTGCCGGCGACGCCGAGGAAGTCGGTCTTCAGGGACTTTCCGGTGTCGCCGGCCGACGCCATGATCTTCTCGACCCCCTGCCCGGCGAGGTCGAGGATCTTGTCGGCCTCCGCGGTCCGGCCCATGCCGCGCAGCTTCTCGGCCAGCGCCACCGCCAGCTTGGGCGAGCTGCGCATCTCCTTCATCGATTCGCGCAGGGCCACGCCGGTTTCGCCGGCCAGCCGCATGCCGGCGTCGCCGGATTTGCGGGCCACCTCGTCGATCGGCTTGGCCAGGATCTCGGCCATGCGGTCGACCGCGGGCTCGCCGCTGCCGTTCTTCGCCTGGGCCAGCCGATCGGTGACGACGGCCAGGGTGTCGACCGCGCGGTTGAACTTGACCTCGCCCGGCATGGTCCGGGTCGACATTCCCTGCTCGGTGGTGAAATGCAGCATGTCGGCCACCGCGCGGTCGGCGATGTCGCCGGCGCCCGGGATGGCGCGCTCACCGGGCGCCGCCTCCTTGCCCATGACCACCCGCACGGCCAGCTCGGGCGACAGCTTGGCGGTCTCGGCGTCCAGCGCCGTCAGCACCGGCACGCCGTCGGGGTCCTTCAGGGCCTCGTCGATGTTGTTTTCCTTGCCCTGGATCGCCTGGACATGCGGCAGGGTCAGGACGCTGTCAGCGGCATCGCGGATGGCGGCGGAGTAGGGGCTGCCCGCGTCGGCGCCGCCGGCCGTGATCAGGATGTCGCCGATGTCGCGCACGGCCCTCTCGCGGTCGGGGCTGTCCTTGGTCAGCGCTTGCATCTGCCGGATCGCGGCGTCGCGCAGCGGCGCCCAGTCGTTGCTCTGCTTCGCCCTGGCATAGCTGTCGCGCAGCGGCCCGAAGATGCGGTCCAGCTCGTCCAGCGTGTCCTGGCGGGCGCCGTCCACGATCTCGGCGAAGCCGGGCTGGCCCCGGCCCGTGGCCTTCACCGGCGCGGCATGCGCATCCAGCGCAGCGGGCAGGGCGGACGGGTCCAGGGCCACCGGCAGGCCGGCCTCCAGGAAGCCCTGCTTCAGCAGGTCCTTCGCCTCGCTCTCCTTGGCGCTGGCGTTGTTCTGCACGTTCGGCAATTCCATCTGGTACTGCTTGCGTTCGCCCGGCTCCATCGGCCCGGCCAGACTCCGCTGCATGTCCGCCGCAGAGTTGCGGGACGCCAACGCCTCCTGCGTCGTGGCCACGGCCTTCTGGACGGTGTCGAACAGCGGCTTCTCCAGGAACTCCAGCGTGTCGCCGGCCTGGATCAGGTTCGGATTGTCCTTCAGCCGCGGCAGCATCAGCAGCATCTGCTCGCGGGTGAAGCCGTGCTCGCCGCCGATGCCGATCACGGTGTCGCCGTAGCGGATCTGGCGGACGATGACCCCGCCCGGATTGGTCTGTTCGGCCGGGCCCTGAACGTCGCGCCGCGCCCGGTCGACCGCCGCGGTGAAGCCCGCTCCCTGCGCGGGTTGCACCGGCGCAGCCTTGGCGGGCTGCGGGGTTCTACGATGGCCGGACAGCGGCGTCAGCATGGCGGACCTCTCCCTCAAAGAGAAAGCGCATCCACGCCGCCTGGGTCACGGTCCTTAGCGACGTTGGGTTACCAGAAACACTCTATCAGCACGCTGCTTATTCCGGTCACGAAAGCGTCATCAACAATCGGCGCGACGACATCCGGCCTGTCGACAGGCCGGTGAAGGCGATCAACTCACGCGCATCGGGCCGGTCGGGAGCGGCATGGCCGGCCCGCCCGTCCGGTAGGCTTCCGGGGCCTCACGATGTCGGCGCGCAAAAGAAAAGGGCCCAGCGCTGCCGGCTGGGCCCTTGATTTGGTGGAGCCAAGGAGGATCGAACTCCTGACCTCTACAATGCCATTGGGGAACAATGGCAAGAAGACCAAAGGCTTGACCTAGCAAAGCACCGCAATTCGACGCACGAAATCGCAGGAGTCTGCGAGTGTTGCGTGCGAATAGCGTGTTAGCACAGACCCGGCCCGCCGGCCAGAGGGACGGCGAGTCCGTGCCCGACCGCCTGCGCTCGATCGCCCGGCAGGTGGACCGGCTGAGCCGGCTCTACGGCGGCGATCCCGAAACCCTGTTCGCGGAGAAGGAGGACGCCGTCCGTGAGCTGCGCCGGCTCGCCGCCGCTATCGAGCGGAGGGCGGCATGAAGGGCCGCGGCGTCAACGCGACCGGCCGCAGCAAGGCCGAGCCGTTCGTCCGGCTGCCGATCTGGATGCTGAAGTCCGAGGCTTGGCGGACCCTGACCCCGAACGCGGTCAAGTTGCTGATCGACCTGTGGTCGCGCCACAACGGCCAGAACAACGGCGAGATCGCCTATGCCGTGCGCGACGCCGAGGGGATCGGCTTGGCGAAGTCGCCCGCGGCACGCGCCTTCGAGGAGCTGGTGGAGCGCGGCTTCCTGAAGGTCCGGCGGGCCTCGACCTTCGACCAGAAGAACATGGCTCGTACTTGGGAGCTCACGGCGGAGCCGGTGGGCGGGAAGCTGGCGACGAAGGATTTCATGCGATCCGCGTCCCCCCAGCGGGACACGAACGGTAAGATGAAATCCAAAAGCCAGTCCCCCCAGCGGGACACCCAGTCCCCCCAGGAGGACACGGAACGGCCGAACCTTCGAAACGAAGGGTCTATAGTCCCCCCAGAGGGACTGTCAGGGCCGAATTCGCCCCCGTCACAGTCCCCCCAGAGGGACACTTCTAATATACCAGGGAGTGTTGAGCCGGCCGCAGTGCGCGGCGACGGCGTCGGCCCCCGACAGCCAGAGCCGGCGACGCGCACGGATGCAGCAGAGCCGAGGCACGTCGGCGGCCATGTCGACCTGATCGTCGAGCGGCTGGCCGCGTCGTCGTCGTCCCTCCCGCCGTTTGGGTCCCCTCTGTCGTCGCCGCCGGCCAACCCACACGACAAGCAATATTGTTACCCTCCGGCGGCCGATTGCGAACGGCTCGCAACAAGCGTCTCCAACCCTGAGACGTTGGACGGCGCGACGTTCGCACACTGGCTGAGCGATCTGCTCGACGCCGGCATCGACATCGAGGCGCTGGGAACCGCATCCGGGCTCGGCACTGGCGGCATCCGCAACATCGCGACCGGCAAGGCGCGTGGGACCCGGCCGAGCCAGAAGCGGATCGTCGGCGCCGTCATGGCAGTGATCGGCAGGAGGGCGGCATGAGCGGCGATCCCTACTACAAGACGGCCGAATGGAAGGCGCTGCGGGCGGCGGTGCTGAAGCGCGACCCGATCTGCCGGATGCCGGGCTGCACGGCGCGCTCGACCATCCCGGATCACATCGTGCCGCGGCGCAGGGGAGGGGCCGACAGCATGTCGAACCTGCGCGGCGTCTGCCATGCCTGCCACAACCGGATCACGGCGCACGGCCAAGCGATGCGGCCGAAGGGGTGCGATGCCCAAGGCTGGCCGATCGACCCCGACCATGCATGGAACCGCAACGGAGGGGCATCGTGACGGTCCGGCTCGGACGAAAAATGTCTCACGGCTGGGCCTTGGGACCGGCGCGGGCACTCTTTCGAGAGTTAGTTACTGAAGGTAACCAGCCATGGGCCTGAGGGGACCGGGCGCCAAGCCGGTGAAGTCTCGGCTGAAGGGCGGCAAGCCGGCGAAGAAGGCGGCGCAACCCTGGACCAAACGGGGCCTGTCCCGCTCGGATCGGGTGACCGTCTTCATTGAGAGCCTGCCGATCACCTCGGGCGTGCTCGCGGGCGAGCGCATGCGCCTGCGCGAGTGGCAGCGGGCGATCATCCGGGCGATCTATGACCCGGTGCGCGACGACGGCCTGAGAGTGGTCAGGACGGCTCTGCTGACGATGCCGCGGAAGAACGGCAAGACCGGGCTGGCGGCAGCGCTGGCGCTCTGCCACCTGTGCGGGCCGGAGGCCGAGGCGCGCGGCCAGGTCTATTCGGCGGCGGCGGACAAGAACCAAGCCGCGCTGCTCTACGCCGAGATGAAGGCGATCATCGAGGCGGTGCCCTGGATGGCCGAGCGCATCGTGGTCCGCGACTTCAACAAGCACCTCGAGGACGCCGAGACCGGCTCGATCTATCAGGCGCTGTCGGCCGAGGTGCGGAGCAAGCACGGCTTCTCGGCCAGCTTCATCGTTTACGACGAGCTGGCGCAGGCGCCCGACCGGCACCTCTACGACGTGCTGACGACCTCGACGGCGGCGCGGGCCGAACCCCTGACGGTGGTGATCAGCACGATGTCGCCGGACCCGCTGCACATCATGTCGGAGCTGGTCGCCTACGGGCGCCAGGTGCTCGACGGCGTGATCGTCGACCCGACCTTCCACGCCTCGATCTTCTCGGCGCCGATGGAGGCGGACCCGTGGTCGGAAGACACGTGGCGGGCCTGCAACCCGGCGCTGGGAGATTTCCGGTCGCTGGACGAGATGCGGACCAGCGCCATGCAGGCGCGGCGCATCCCCGCGCGCGAGACGGCGTTCCGGAGCCTGTACCTGAACCAGCCGGTGAACGACGAGAAGGGGCTGATCAAGCGGGCCGACTGGCTGGTCTGCCAGGTCGAGGCGATCGACGCCACGGCGCTACGCGGCCGGCCCTGCTGGGGCGGGCTGGACCTGTCGAGCACGACGGACCTCACGGCGCTGGTGCTCTATTTCCCGGACGATGGCGGGGCCGTCCTGCCGTGGTTCTGGCTGCCGGGCGACAACCTCCAGGATCGGGCCGACCGGGACAAGGTGCCCTATGTCGAGTGGCGGGACGCCGGCTACCTGGAGACGCCGGCGGGCCGGGCTGTGAACAAGCTCGCGGTGGCGCAGCGACTGGCCGAGATCGCGGCCGAGTTCGACCTGCAGGGCATCGCCTTCGACCGCTGGAGGATGAAGGACCTGCAGCAGATCCTCGATGGCGAGGGCATCGACCTGCCGCTGGTGGAGTGGGGGCAAGGGTACGTCAGCATGGGGCCGGCGCTGGACGCCTTCGAGACAGCGATCTTGAACGGCAACCTGAAGCACGCCGGGCACCCGGTGCTCACCTGGAACATCGCCAATGCCGTCGTGACCAGCGACCCGGCCGGTAACCGGAAGCTGGACAAGGACAAGGCCCGGACCCGCATCGATGGCGCCGTCGCGCTGGCGATGGCCTGCGGCCTGCACGCCAAGACGCCGCCGGTCCCGGTCTTCGAGTTCGGCGGCGATCGCGTGCTGGTGGCTTAGGCCGACAGAGATGTTATTCTCACGATGGCGAACCGTGGCAATTACAGCTGCGGAGCCATTCTAGGGAGATATTTTATGGCGACTCTTTTGATAAGCTATGATTTGGTCAGAGAAGGATCAAATTACGAAAAGAAGAGGGATGCAGTCGTTAAGGAGATTGAGGGTATTGGTACAGAACGATGGCATATGTTGACTACTACATGGTTGGTGGTCACGTCCGAAACACCAGAGCAGGTTCGGAACAAAATCGGAAAACATCTCGACTCAAACGATAAGCTCATTGTGTTGACGGCGAATGCGCCGGCGGCCTGGAAGGGATTTAACGACGCAGGATCTGCTTGGCTCAAAAAAGTCCTGAAATGATCCTCGGGGGACGGGCGGCGGCGCCGCCCCTCCTTCTAATTCGTGCACCGATCGCCTAGCCAACCCATGCCATCGTGCTGTCATAACCACTATCCGGCTCGTCCTTGCCCTCGGCGATCACGGCCTCGATTGCCTGAATTGCCACCTGCAGTTTGGAAAGCTTCTCCAGCTGTGTTTCATGGTGAGGTCCAGCAAGCCGATAGGCTTCGATTGCCCTCTGCTCAATCAATGCGCTATGCAAATTCTTAAGATCTTCAATCGTCTTCTTCGGCATTAGCTTTTTTCCTGCGGTTGGGTGAAATTTGGTACCCACGCTCGACCAATTGCCGGATGGCATTCGGTCGCGTCGGTTTCGGCTCCGGCTGGCCCTCGATCCAGGCATCGAGCCGGGCCAGATCTTCCGGCGGCATGCGGACGCCAACCAGTATCGCGTCGACGCGCGGTCGACCTCTCGATTTTCTGTTAACAGATATTGTCTTGGCCATGAATATCTGATAACAGAAAAGTCGGGCCGGAACAAGGGTGGCACCCCTCGCTCCGGTCCTGACCACCAACCTCACGCATGGAGTGAAGGCAATGGCTGACACCATTCATACCACGCATCAGGACGATCACATCTGCACGGCCGAGGAGGCGGCGGCGCTGGAATTCGAGCCGTGGCGGGAGGAGGAGACGCCCGACATGCCGCGCAGCGCGATGGAGTGGCTGGAGTTTCTCCGTACTCATGCGCCAATTCTCACCCTAGCCGGGGCGATGATGTTCCGGACGAAGACGCAGTTGATCGATGCTGCAAGGGAGATCGACGGAGGGCATTTCGATGATTTCCACGACGCGTTGCGTCGGACCATCGGTTCGTTTGAGGCCATCGTCGAGATGCTAAACGCGACCGAGGCACGATTTCTTGTAGCCGGATCGGCAGCGGTGCTGCAGGCGGAGGGGCGGCGATGAGCCCGTTGCACGACGCCGTTTCGGCGCTGGAGGGCGACCTGCTCGCCACCAGAGAGCTGGTCCATGCTCTAGCGATGATGACCGAGGCTATGGTCGCCGCCGACGACAGCGACCGAGGCGCCATCGGACAGGTGGTGAATTGCGCCGAGATGCGGGTGGACGCCTTGATGGAGCACTGGAAGCGGCTGTTTGATCTGTCGCGTCAGACCATGAGCTGAGCAGCTCCGGGGAGCAGCGAGGAGGGCGGCCGGGGCAACTCGGCCGCTTTTGTTCTTTCCTGCATCAACCGATTAAGGTATACCTTCATCATCTGATGGAGGTGCGAATGAGCGTCAGCGAGACCGAAACCCTTCTGAGCGACCCGCGGTTCACGATCTCGCAAGCCGCTGCGGTGGCGGGCGTCGAACCGGGCGCTGTGAGGAACTGGTTCCAGCGTGGGCACCTGATCCTCGCCGACGAGGACCGCAAGGCCATGGAGGCCGGATACGCCCACAAGCTGACGCTGCGGCGGGTGCTGCAAATCGCAATCGCGGCCGAGCTTGTCGCATTCGGGATTTCGCCAAGCAAAGCCGGATGGTTCGCGGCGAAGTTCACGGATCTCGGGGAAGGAGATGCCGGGTGGGAAGGTGAACCTTCGTTTCACCGTCCGGTCATCACCCGGCGGCCCGGCCATCTGTTCAATGATGGCATGACAGTGCTTCAGATTTCCCGAACCGCCCTGGAGCTCAGGGCAGAAGTCGTCAACATCCACTCGAAGACGAATGCGTTGAGTTTCTTCACCAAAGGTGGCGCCGTCCTTCTTCTGGACCTCACCGATCTCGTCTTTCAGGTGCGGGCCAAACTCGGGTTGCCGCGCTGATGAATCCCCTCTCGTCCGGTTCCTGGCGGCTGCGCGGTCCAGCCGGGCGTCCCAAGCCCCGTCCCCTGGGCGAGAGGGCTCGAAGCTTTGGTCTTGGGCTTCGGGATGCTCATTGGGGGAAACGGGGCAAGGCCGCACCTATTCACCAATCGGGTCCGCGCCGCGACGGGCGACCATCGGACCCGACGCCCCCGCCGCCGCGTCTGGCACTGGCGGGGGCTCCTATCCCGCGCTGATGGCGCAACCCGGATTGAGCGTCGGACGACGGCCAGTCCCTTAGATGGAGCATCTTCATGACCCTTCGAGAGCTGCGAGCCAAGTTGGAAGGCACCACCACCAAGCTGAAGGAGATCCGCGACGCGGCCCTCGCGCGCGGCGGCGACCTGACCGAGGACGAGACCCGGCAGGCCGAGCAGCTGGAGACCGACTATCGCTCGACCGAGCGGCTGATCCGCGTGCAGGAGATGACGGACGAGCACGACCGTCGCGCCGCCGGCCAGCCGATCGGCGGCACCGGCGACGACCGGCTCGACGCCGAGCTGCGCGGCTTCAGCCTGACCCGCGCCATCGCCTCCCAGGTGCCGAACCTCGGCGTTGATGCCGGCCGTGAGCGCGAGCTGTCGGCCGAGCTGGCACGCCGCGCCGGCCGGTCCTTCCAGGGCATGGCGGTGCCGCTGTCGGTTTTCCACCAGCCGATGGAACAGCGGGTCATCACCACGACGGCGCCGGCCGGCGGCCCTGGGTCCAACCTGATCGCGACCGATCACCGGGGCGACCTCTACATCGACCGGCTGCGCGCCGCCCTGCGGGTCCGCCAGCTCGGCGCGACCGTCCTGTCGGGCCTGACCGGCAACGTCGATATCCCGAAGCTGAAGGCCAGCGCCACGGCCGGCTGGGTGGCCGAGAACTCGGCCCTGACGCCGAGCGATCAGCAGTTCGCGAGCGTCGGCCTCCTGCCGAAGCACGCCGGCGCGATCACCGAGTTTTCGCGGAACATGCTGATGCAGTCGTCGCCGGACATCGAGCAGCTGATCCGCGCCGACTTCGCCGCCATCCTGGCCGAGGCGGTGGACCGCGTGGCGATCCTTGGCGGCGGCACCAACGAGCCAACCGGCATCCTGGCGACCTCCGGCATCGGCAACGTGGCGATCGGCACCAACGGCGGCCCGATCACCTGGAGCGCGGTCATCGACCTCATCGCCCAGATCGAGGTGGCCAATGCCTCGGCGACGGCCTTCCTGACCAACCCGAAGGTGGTGAAATCGGCCCGCAAGACGCCGAAGGTGTCGAGCACCGACTCGGTGATGGTCATGGAGGCGCCCAACAGCCTCGCCGGCTATCCGCTGGCCAGCACCAACCTCGTCCCGTCGAACCTCGACAAGGGCACCTCGGCGGATGTCTGCTCGGCCCTGATCTTCGGCAACTGGGCTGACCTGCTGCTCGGCTACTGGTCCGAGTTCGACCTGTTGGTCAACCCGTATGAGAGCACTGCCTACAGCAAGGGCAACGTGCAGGTTCGCGGCATGCTGACGATGGACGTGGCGGTTCGGCACCCCGAGTCGTTCGCCGCGATCCAGGACCTGACCACGCCGTGAGCGCGACGCTGGAGAGGCGGCGGGCCATCGAGTTCCGCTCGGACGGGCGGAAGCTGGTCGGCTATGCCGCGACCTTCGGCACGGAGGCGAAGCTGGGCTCGATCGTCGAGACGATCCGGCCCGGCGCCTTCCGGGCCTCGCTGGTGGCGGGTCGGGACATCCTGGCCCTCGCCGATCACGACCCGTCCAAGGTCCTGGCGCGGACGCGCAGCGGCACCCTGCGGCTGTCGGAGGACGCGCGGGGCCTCGCCTTCGAGCTGACCCTGCCGGACACGCAGGCCGGCCGCGACGTGCTCACGTTGGCCGAGCGCGGCGACCTCGGCGGCATGTCGTTCGGCTTCGTCGCCACCGACGCCGCCTGGCCGGAGAAGAACCGGCGCGAGCTGCGGGCGGTGGAGCTGCACGAGATCAGCGTGGTGAGCGCCTGGCCGGCCTATCAGGGCACCGAGGTGCAGGCGAGGGCCGCGAGGCCGTCTACGCCTCGCCTGGACGCGCTGCGGACCTTCCTGGAGGGCGCGCGATGACGATGCTCACCCGGATCGCTGCGGCCGTCCTGGGCCGCGAGACGCGCGCCGATCCGCCGCCGCCGACCAATGCCGAGGCGCTGGCGCCCTACCTGGGCAACTTCGGCTCGGGCGGGCGCTATGTCTCGGCGCACACGGCAGAGAACCTGTCCGCTGTCCTGGGCGCGGTCGGAGCCATCTCGACGGCGCTGTCGAGCCTGCCGGCAATCGTCTACCGCCAGGAGGGCGCCGACCGCATCGAGGCGCCGACGCATCCCCTGGCACGCCTGATCGCCGCCGGTCCGAATGCATGGCAGGATTGGCCGGACTTCATCGAGTGGACGGCGGCGCAGGCTCTGCTGCACGGCAACGCCCTGGCCGAGATCGTCACCGATGGCCGCGGCGCCGTCGCGCAGCTGGTGCCGATCCCCTGGGGCAATGTGTCGGTGCAGATGCTCCAGAACGGCCGGCTGGTCTACGACGTGGTGGCCTATCAGGGGCCGTTCGGCGGGACCGGCCGCATGCGCCGACTGCTCGACAGCGAGGTGGTCCACATCCGCGACCGCAGCGACGACGGGCTGATCGGACGGTCCCGGCTGAGCCGGGCGCGGGCGACGTTCTCGACCGCGCTGGCGGCGCACGAGTATGCGGCGGCGACCTACGAGAATAAGGCGGCGCCGTCCGGGGCCCTGATGGTCAAGGGCAAGGCCAACGGCGACGCGCTGAAGCGTCTGCGCGAGCAGTTCGAGGCAGCCTTCGCCGGCCCTTCCCGTGCGGCCCGGGCGCTGGTGCTCGACCAGGAAACGAGCTGGAGCCAGTTCCAGATCATGTCTCCGGAGGACGCCGAGCTGCTGGCCAGCCGGAAGTTCTCGACCGAGGAGATCGCGCGGATCTTCAACGTCCCGCCGCCGATCATCCAGGACTATTCGCACAACACCTTCACCAACAGCCAGGCGGCCGGCCGCTGGTTCGCGCAGTTCACCCTGTTGCCCTGGGTCAAGAAGCTGGAGGCCGGGTTCCGGCGGGCGGTGCTGGGGCAGGGCTACAGCATCTCGCTCGACCTGTCGGAGTTCATGCGGGGCGACGACGCTGCGCGGTGGGCGGCACACAAGATCGCCGTCGACGCCGGCATCCTCGAACCCGACGAAATCCGGGAGATCGAAGGCTGGAACCCGCGCGGGAGGGCCGCGGCATGATCACGCTGGCCGAAACGAAAGAGTACCTGCGGGTGGACGGCAGCTATCAGGACGAGATGATCCAGCGGCTGATCGACGCCGCCGAGCAGTTCGTCCGGGACTACACCGACCAGGATTTCGCGGACGGGGCGCCGGAGCCGGTGAAGACCGCGGCGACGCTCTATGTGTCCGCGCTGTTCGACGGCGAGCTGGACCCGGCGATGACGCACATCCGGCTGCTGCTGAACCCGCACCGGCTGTTGGGGCTGGCGTGATGGCAGAGCCGATCCGCCTTCCCCGGCTGCTGAAGGAGCGCGAGGCCGCTGATGCCCTTGGGGTGTCGGTGGACACGTTGCGACGGGAGCGGCGCCGGAACAGGATCGGCTTTACCATGATCGGCGGCAGGGTCCGCTACACCGAGGGGCATCTGGCCCGCTACATCGAAGATCGGAGCATCGAGCCGTGCGGCGGAAGGGACAGGACCAGCGCTTCCAGATCGGAG
Organism: Inquilinus sp. Marseille-Q2685; assembly: GCF_916619195.1. NCBI lineage: Bacteria > Pseudomonadati > Pseudomonadota > Alphaproteobacteria > Rhodospirillales > Rhodospirillaceae > Inquilinus > Inquilinus sp. Marseille-Q2685. Next base: position 1,179,395 of record NZ_CAKAKL010000001.1, on the reverse strand, counting down.
AATACTGGCTCTCTCGGAGGCCCAACAGCCGCGCCTGGTGCCGGACCTGGTTCGACGAACGGGCTCGACAGACATGCCGCGCATCTCTCGGCACGGATGATCTTGAGCGGGCGAAGCTGATGCTCGCCGGCTGGGTGCAGGAGAACGCCGAGATGCGGCATCAGCGGCCCGAAGCGGTGCCGTTGGCGACGGTGATGCTCCGGTGGTACAGCCAGCACGCGAAGAAGCTGCCGAGCGGCGAGGCGTACCGGTACGCGCTCCTCCGCTGGTCCGACTTCTTCGGCCCGGCTCTGGTCTCCGAGGTGACGCCGGCCCGCATCCGCGAGTTCATCGGCGCCATGCGGGCCGAGAAGCTGTCCCCGAGCTACATCCGCCGGACGCTCGCCGCCGGCAAGGCCGCACTGTCCTGGGCAGTGAAGGAAGGCGAGATCACCGCCGCCCCGTTCATTCAGCTGACCGAGGAGTCGGAGGCGCGCGAGCGGGTGATGACGATTGAGGAGGCGCGCCATCTGCTCCGGGCCGCGGCACTGGAGCCGCTGCACGTTCGCCGGTATCTGATGCTCGCCTTCGCGACCGCCGCGCGGCCGGCGGCGATCCTTGAGCTGACGACCTGGCAGTGCAGCGTCGCCGATCGGACGATCCATCTGAACCCGCGCGGCCGGAAGCAGAACAAGAAGCGCCGGCCGTCGATCCCGATGGCGGAGACGATCGTCCCGATGATCGAGGAGGCCGGGGCTGGCCTGCTGGTCCAATGGAACGGCCAGCCCCTGCAGTCAATCCGCTCGGCCTTCGAGCGCATGGGCCGCCGGGCTCGCACGCTGTTGCGTGTGGAGGCTGCGCCGGCCGTGCTGGCCGCTGTGGAGGGCAGGGGAGCGAGAGGCTGCCATTGCGGCGCTGAAGCGCGCCAAGGCCGCCGGGGACGCGATGCTGGACATCACGGCCTATACCGTTCGCCACACCATGGCGACCGAGATGCGGCGCCGCGGTGCTCCAGTCTGGGAGATCGCCGGCTTCCTCGGTCATTCGAGCGGGTATAAGACGACAGAACGGTACGCAAAGATAAGCCCGGACCACCTGGTGGGGTGTGTCCGGGCTATCGATGCTTACTTCGCGGACCTTGGCCCCGTGGTTGGCGCCCTCGGCCTCGGTCCTTCTATCAACCCCGGTGCGTGCGAGTTGCGTGCTACCCGGGTCAAGTCCGGGGGACTGGAGCCCCCGGTTTCTTTGGTGGAGCCAAGGAGGATCGAACTCCTGACCTCTACAATGCCATTGTAGCGCTCTCCCAGCTGAGCTATGGCCCCGAAACTCTGGGCGACGCACCGTCCGGCGTGTTTTCCGGGGGGCGTCGGCGGGGGCGGATATTATTCAACCGCCCCGCCTATGCAAGAGGTTTTTTGCAGGTTTTTTGCAGAGCCCGCGATCAGCGGTTCCGCTCCTCGCCGTCGTCCTCGATTTCGACGTCGACATCCTCCTCGCCGAGGTCGTCGGCGTCCTCGATCAGGACGTCCTCGTCCTCGCCGAGATCCTCCTCGGCATCGAATTCGTCGGCCGGAGCCTTGTCCTTGCCGGGGACGTCGTCCTCCTCGTCCTCGGTCAGGGTCTCGTCGAGGTCGCCCTCGTCGATCACCTCGACCTCCTCGGCCGCTTCCTCGGCGCCGCTCTCCTCGTCGGACTCCTCCTCGAGCAGCGCGTCGCTGTCGTCGTCATTGACGGCGCGGGCCTTCTCGACCGGCTCGTCGATGATGGTCGAGCGCGACCGGCGCGACTTCAGGAAAGCCTCCGGGTCGAACTCGGTGCCGCATTTCGGGCAGATGATCGGGTCGCGCTGCAGATCGTAGTAGCGGGCCCCGCAATTGTGGCAGATGCGCTTGGCGCCCCATTCAGGCTTCGCCACGCCGAGCCTCCTCGGGTCATGTCGGGATAGAGGGCGCCATCTGCCACGCGAAATGCCGCCTGTCAAAAACAAAACGTCGCCGATCTGGCCGGTCGCCGTTCCACCGTCGTCCCGGCCATGCTATCAGCCCGCGGTTCGGCAGTTCTCGCCCCGGGGCGCAACCCGGGGCCGGTGATGGGGATGGTCGCCTTGCATCTCGTGATCTCGCGCCCGGCGACATCGGGTGCCCGGAATTCGGCGGCATGACCGTCATCGCCATCGACGGCACCGCTGCCTCGGGCAAGGGCACGCTGGCCCGCCGCCTGGCCGCCGCCTACGGCTTCGACCATCTCGACACCGGCCTGCTGTACCGCGCCGTGGGCGTCGCCGTGCTGCGCGCCGGCGGCAGCCCGGACGACCCGATCGCCGGCCTCGCCGCGGTGCTGGCGCTCGATCCGGCGGCGCTCGGCGACCCCGATCTGCGCGGCGACGCCGCGGCCCAGGCGGCCAGCCGGGTCTCCGCCATTCCCGGGGTGCGCACCGCCCTGCTCGACTTCCAGCGCCGCTTCGCCGCGCGCCAGCCGGGGGCGGTCCTCGACGGCCGCGACATCGGCACGGTGATCTGCCCGGACGCCCCGGCCAAGATCTTCGTCACCGCCACTCTCGAAACCCGCGCCGCGCGCCGGTGGAAGGAGTTGCGGGAGCGCGGCCACCAGTCTATATACGACGAGGTTCTCGACGACCTGAGACAGAGAGACGAGCGCGACCGTCGCCGCGCCGTGGCCCCCTTGGTCCCGGCGAGCGACGCTTTTCTGTTGGATACGAGCCAGCTGACGGCGGACCAGGTGTTCGATCAGGCTCTGGCTTATGTGTCCCGCCGGATCGGCCCCCCGCGCGACGCTGTCTGACTTTCGGGCCGTCGTCGAACACATGATGGAGATTCGGGCATCGGGCCCGACCCGGCCATCGCGCTCTCCCAGGCGGGACGACCCGCCGGCGCGGCGACCGGTTTGTCTCTAACGGGAGTTTTCATGGCTACTAGTTCCGCCGCCGTCAAATCGACCGAGAAGGAAAGCTTCGCCGCCCTTCTCGAGGAATCGCTCGGCCAGTCCGAGAGCTTCGAGGGTACCGTCGTCAAGGGTCGGGTGATCTCGATCGACAACGACATGGTGCTGATCGATGTGGGGCTGAAGTCCGAGGGGCGCGTGGCGCTCAAGGAATTCGCCGTCCCCGGCCAGCCGGCCACGCTGGCCGAGGGCGACACCGTCGAGGTGTTCATCGAGCGTATGGAGGACAAGAACGGCGAGGCCGTCCTGTCCCGCGAGAAGGCCAAGCGTGAAGAGGCCTGGACCGCGCTCGAGAAGTCGTTCACCGATCAGCTGCGCGTCACCGGCGTGATCTTCGGCAAGGTCAAGGGCGGCTTCACGGTCGACCTGAACGGCGCCGTCGCCTTCCTGCCGGGCAGCCAGGTTGACATCCGGCCGGTGCGCGACATCAGCCCGCTGATGGGCACGCCGCAGCCGTTCCAGATCCTCAAGATGGACCGCTCGCGCGGCAACATCGTGGTATCGCGCCGCGCCGTGCTCGAGGAGAGCCGCGCCGAGGCCCGCTCCGAGCTGGTCGCGAACCTCAAGGAAGGCCAGGTCCTCGAGGGCGTGGTCAAGAACATCACCGACTACGGCGCCTTCGTCGATCTCGGCGGCGTCGACGGCCTGCTGCACGTCACCGACATCGCGTGGCGCCGCATCAACCACCCGTCCGAGGCGCTGCAGATCGGCCAGGCCGTCAAGGTCCAGGTCGTCCGCTTCAACCCGGAGACCCAGCGCATCAGCCTCGGCATGAAGCAGCTCGAGGCCGATCCGTGGGAGGGCGTGGTCGCCAAGTACCCGGCGGGTGCCCGCTTCCGCGGCCGCGTGACCAACATCACCGACTATGGCGCTTTCGTCGAGCTGGAGCCGGGCATCGAAGGCCTGGTCCATGTCTCGGAGATGAGCTGGACCAAGAAGAACGTCCATCCGGGCAAGATCGTCTCCACCTCCCAGGAGGTCGAGGTGATGGTGCTCGACGTCGATCCGGTGAAGCGCCGCATCAGCCTCGGGCTGAAGCAGTGCCTGCCGAACCCGTGGGAGGTGTTCGCCGAGAAGTACCCGGCCGGCACCGAGCTCGAGGGCGAGGTCAAGAACATCACCGAGTTCGGTCTGTTCGTCGGCCTGCCGGGCGAGATCGACGGCATGGTCCACCTCTCCGACATCGCCTGGGACCGTCCGGGCGAAGAGGCGATCCAGGACTTCAAGAAGGGCGACCAGGTCAAGGTCAAGGTCCTCGACGTCGACGTCGAGAAGGAGCGCATCAGCCTCGGCATGAAGCAGCTCACCGAGGACACCTTCGAGAAGGCGGCCACCACCGGCGGCCTGCGCAAGGGTGAGATCGTCACCGGCACGGTCACGGAAGTGAACGACGGCGGTGTCGAAGTCTCGGTCGGCGACGGCCTCGTCGGCTTCATCCGCAAGTCCGACCTGTCGCGCGACCGGTCGGAGCAGCGCCCGGACCGCTTCGCCGTCGGCGACAAGGTCGACGCCAAGGTGATGCAGGTCGACCGCGCTGCCCGCAAGGTCTCGCTCTCCATCAAGGCCAAGGAGGTCGAGGAGGAGAAGCAGGCGATGGCCGAGTACGGCTCGTCCGACTCGGGCGCCTCGCTGGGCGACATTCTCGGCGCCGCCCTGCGCAAGGCGCGCGAGAACACCGAAGAGAAGTAAGCCGCCGGCCCCACGGCCCCGGCCGGGCCCGCCTCCTCCGGGAGGCGGGCCTTTTCTTTGGGCTTTCGCGGATCGGGCGTGTGTGCGCCCATCCCAATCTGCTCATTGACAACCGGCCTCCACTGGCCGAGGGACGGGGCGGGGGGAAGAGAAAGCGCCGGATCCGATTCAGAAAGGCCCTTCTATGAGCGCTGCCGTGACCTCCCCATCCAAGGCGATGGCCGTCATCCGCGTCTCCAGCGGCAACTTCCTGGAGATGTACGACTTCATGGTCTATGGCTACTACGCCGCGTACATCGCCAAGGTCTTCTTCCCGACCGGCAGCGAGTTCGCCTCGCTGATGCTGTCGCTCGGCACCTTCGGGGCGGGGTTCCTGATGCGGCCGCTCGGCGCGCTGGTGCTCGGCGCCTATATCGACCGGCACGGGCGGCGCGCCGGCCTGCTGCTGACGCTGGCGCTGATGGCGGTCGGCACCCTGACCATCGGCCTTCTGCCGGGCTACGAGACCCTGGGCCTGCTGGCGCCTGTCCTGGTCCTGCTCGGCCGGCTGCTGCAGGGCTTCTCGGCCGGGGTTGAGCTCGGCGGCGTCTCGGTCTACCTGACCGAGATCGCGACCCCGGGGAACAAGGGCTTCTACGCCTCCTGGCAGTCGGGCAGCCAGCAGGTGGCGGTGATCGTCGCCGCCCTGCTCGGCGTGCTGCTCAGCGCGCTGCTGCCGCCGGAGGAGGTCGCGCTGTGGGGCTGGCGGGTGCCGCTCCTGGTCGGCTGCCTGATCGTGCCGCTGATCTTCCTGCTGCGCCGCTCGCTGCAGGAGACCGAGGCTTTCCAGGCGCGGGCGCACCGCCGCCCGACCGTGTCGCAGATCCTGCGCTCGCTGGCCGACAACTGGGCCATCGTCCTGCTCGGCATGATGCTGGTGACGATGACCACGGTCAGCTTCTACCTGATCACCGCCTACACCCCGACCTTCGGCAACCAGGCGCTGCACCTGGCCGGCATCGACAGCCTGGCGGTGACGCTGTGCGTCGGCATCACCAACCTGATCTGGCTGCCGCTCTCGGGCGCGCTGTCCGACCGCGTCGGCCGCCCCCCGATCCTGGTCGCCTGCACCGTGCTGATGCTGGTCACCGCCTATCCGGCGATGCTGTGGCTGGTCGACGCCCCGTCCTTCGGCCGGCTGCTGGAGGTCGAGCTGTGGCTGTCCTTCCTCTACGGCAGCTACAACGGCGCGATGATCCCGTTCCTGACCGAGATCATGCCGGAGGATGTGCGCACCAGCGGCTTCTCGCTGGCCTACAGCCTGGCCACCGCGACCTTCGGCGGCTTCACCCCCGCGGTCTGCACCTGGCTGATCCACGCCACCGGCAATTCGGCGATGCCCGGGCTGTGGGTGTCCTTCGCCGCGCTGTGCGGCCTGGTCGCGACCCTGCTGGTGGTCCGCGGCCGCCGCGGCACGGCCCCGGAGATGCGCCCGGCGGAATGATCCCTCGGGGCGGAAATCCCTTTGTCCAGAAGCACTTGTCCTTGATTTCGGCCGGCCGGGCTGGCACCATCCCGGCTTGCCGTCAACTCAAGCGAGGCGATGCGGCTATCCGTGTCGACAAAAAGGCGGCGGACAGGGATTCGGGAGACATGACCAAGTCCGAACTGATCATGCGGCTTGCCGAGCGCAATCCGCACCTCTACCAGCGTGACGTCGAGCGCATCGTCACCACCATCTTCGACCGGATCACCGCGGCGCTGGCGGAAGGCCAGCGGGTCGAGCTGCGCGGCTTCGGCGCCTTCTCGGTGAAGCGCCGCGACGCCCGCACCGGGCGCAACCCGCGCACCGGCGTGGCGGTCGACGTGTCGGAGAAGCTGGTGCCGTTCTTCAAGACCGGCAAGCAGCTGCGCGAGCGGCTGAACACCGAAGACTGACGGGCCCGCGGCCCGGCCATCACGAGGGATAGCCCGTGCGGTACATCGCCTGGATCGTCACCATCCCCTTCGCCCTGCTGCTGCTGTCCTTCGCGATCAGCAACCGCGAGCTGGTGACGCTCGGCCTCTGGCCGCTGCCGTTCCGGATCGACGCGCCGGTGTATCTGGTGGCGCTGCTGCCGCTGCTGCTCGGCGTGCTGATCGGCGGCCTCGTGCTGTGGTTCGGCCGCTTCGCCACCGGCCTGCGCATGCGCCGGCTGGAGACGCGCCTGGCCGCGACCCAGAAGGATCTGGAAGGGCTGAAGGCGCGGCAGCGCCCCGGCGTCCCGGCGACCGCCAACCGCAACGGCGAGCCCGCGCGCCCGGCCCTGCCCGCCGCCGGCCAGCGCTGAAGACATCATCATGCTAGCGATCGATGCCGCCGCCCTGGATCGGGCGATCGACACGCGCGCCCTGATCGAGGCGCTGCGCCAGGCTTTCCGCCGCGAGGTCGAAGCGCCGCTGCGCCACCACCACACCGTGCCGACCGCGGCCGGCGACGCCACCTTGCTGATCATGCCGGCCTGGGAGCGGGAGCAGGCGATCGGCATCAAGCTGGTGTCGCTGATGCCGGGCAATCCGGCGAAGGACCTGCCCTTCATCGTCGGTTCCTACCTGCTGCTCGACGGCGCCACCGGCGTGCCGCGGGCGATCATGGACGGGCCGACCCTGACCAACCGCCGCACCGCCGCGGCCTCGGCCCTGGCCGCCGACTACCTGGCCCGGCCGGACGCCTCGCGCATGGTGATGGTCGGCGCCGGTGCCCTGGCCCCGCATTTCATCCGCGCCCATGCCGCCGTGCGGCCGCTGTCCGACATCGCCGTCTGGGCCCGACGGCCGGAACAGGCGATGGATCTCGCCGCGCGGCTGGCGGCGGAAGGGCTGCCGGTCCGCGCCGTTGCCGATCTCGAAGCTGCGGTGCGTGAGGCCGACATCGTCTCCTGCGCCACGCAGTCGCGGGCGCCGATCGTGCACGGTGCCTGGCTGAAGCCCGGCGCCCATCTCGACCTCGCCGGCGCCTATATGCCGGCGATGCGCGAGAGCGACGACGAGGCGGGGCGCCGCGCCCGCCTCTTCGTCGATACCCGCGCCGGCGCGCTGGCCGAGGCCGGCGACCTGCTGCAGCCGATCCGGGCCGGGGTGATCGGCGAGGATTCGATCCTGGCCGACCTGCACGACCTGACCCGCGGCACCGCGCCGGGCCGCGGCGCGCCGGACGAGATCACCCTGTTCAAATCGGTCGGCACCGCCCTCGAGGACCTCGCCGCCGCCCGGCTGGCGGTCGCGGCGCTGGAAGGGCAGGGGGCATAGCCCAGGCCTTCCGCTTTCTGTCATTGCCGGGCTTGACCCGGCAATCCAGAGGGTGTCGACAGTCTCTGGATGCCCGGGTCGAGCCCGGGCATGACAGCGTAGGGCGTGAAGGACTCACAGCATGACCAGCATCGTCGTCGGCGCCGGGGTGATGGGGCTGGCCGCCGCCTGGCACCTGGCCCGGGCCGGAGAGGCCGTCACGCTGCTGGAGCGAGGGCCGATCCCCAATCCTTCGGCCGCGTCCTGGGACAATCATCGGCTGATCCGCGCCCTCTATCCCGGCTCGCCCGGCTACACCCGCATGGCGATGGACGCCTATGCCGCCTGGGACGAGGTCTGGGACGCCGCCGGGGTATGCCACTACGAGAATTGCGGCTCGGTCGCCTTCAGCCGGGCCGAGGGCGACTGGGCCGATGGCTGCCGCGCCCCGCTCGACGCGCTCGGCGCCGCCTATGAGCTGCTGCCGCCGGACGAGCTGGCGCGCCGCTTCCCGTTCCTGATCCCGGACGGCATCCGCTGGGGCCTGTTCACGCCCGAGGGCGGCGTGCTGTTCGCCGACCGCATCGTCGCGACCCTGGTCGATCTGTGCCGCGCCGCCGGCGTGACGCTGCGGCCGGACGCGCCGGTCCGGGCGGTCGATGCCGGGGCCGGCACCGTCACCCTGGCCTCTGGCGAGATGCTGCGCGCCGAATCGGTCGTGGTCACGGCCGGCGCCTGGGTCGGCGGACTGTTCCCGGACCTGGCCGGGCGGCTCACCCCCTACCGTCAGCTGGTGGTCTATCTCGACCCGCCGGCGGAGCACGCCGCCGCCTGGGCCGCGGCGCCGGGCATCATCGATTGCGGCTTCCCGGACGACCATTGGGCGATCCCGCCGGTCGGCGGCACCCGGCTGAAGATCGGTGTCGGCGCCTGGAAGCGCCGGGCCGACCCCGAGGCCGATCCCGCCGTGGCTGCGGGGGAGGCGGAGGCCTTCCGCGAGCGCTGGCGCCCGGTGCTGCGCAGCCTTGACGACTATCGCATTCTCGAAGCCCGCCCCTGCCGCTATATCTTCACCGCGGACAGCCGCTTCGTGCTGGAGCGGCGCGGCCGGGCCTGGCTGGTCAGCCCCTGCTCGGGGCACGGCTTCAAGTTCGGGGCGCTGATCGGCCGGGCGGTGGCCGACGGCGTGCTCGGCCGGCGCGCCGTCGACGAGCTGACGTCCTGGGCGGCCGGCCACCTGCCGGCGGAGGGAGATCGAGCATGACCACGAACCCTGTCTACGTCGCCATCGACGCGCCGACGCTGGACGAGGCGAAGCGCCTGACCGGCCTGGTCGCGGGCGCTGTCGGCGGCATCAAGCTCGGTCTCGAATTCTTCATGGCGGAGGGGCCGGACGGGGTGCGGGCGGCCCGGCCCACCGGCGTGCCGCTGTTCCTCGACATCAAGCTGCACGACATCCCCAACACCGTGGCCGGCGCCATCCGCTCGGTGGTGCCGCTGTCCCCGACCTACATCACCATCCATGCGTCCGGCGGCCGGGCGATGATGCAGGCGGCCGCCGAGGCCGCGCGGAGCGAGGCGGACAAGCTGGGTGTTCCCCGGCCGAAGCTGCTCGGCGTCACCGTGCTGACCAGCCTCGACGTCGCCGACCTCGAGGCGGTGGGGCAGGGGGTGGAGGTCTCGGCCCAGGTCGAGCGCCTGGCCCGGCTGGCCGAATCGAGCGGCCTCGACGGCGTGGTCTGCTCGCCGCGGGAGATTGCGCGGCTGCGCCGGGTTCTCAAGCCGTCCTCGGTGCTGATGGTGCCCGGCATCCGCCCGGCCGGGTCGGATGCGGGCGACCAGAAGCGGGTGATGACGCCGAAGGAGGCGATGGAGGCCGGGGCCACCCATCTCGTCATCGGCCGGCCGATCACCGCCGCCCCGGATCCGGCGGCCGCGGCCCGCGACATCGCCGGCCAGCTCGGCCTGGCGCTTGATGCCGAGGCCGCGGCCCCTAAATCTCCGGTATCATGACCATCGAAGCGAAGATCTGCGGCATCCGCACGCCCGAGGTGCTGGAGGCGGCGGCGAAGCACGGGGCCCGCTGGGTCGGCTTCAACTTCTACCCGCCCAGCCCGCGCTCGGTGGCGCCGGATCTGGGCGCCGAGCTGGCCCGGATGGTGCCCACCGGGCTGCGCAGCGTCGGCCTGTTCGTCGACCCGACGGAGGACGAGCTCGGCGCCGTGCTTGGCCGGGTGCCGCTCGATGTCATCCAGCTGCACGGCTCCGAGACGCCGGAGCGGGTGGCGGAGATCCGCGGCCGCTGGGCGATGCCGGTGATGAAGGCGATCAAGATCGCGACCGTCGAGGATCTGGCCGCGGTGCCCGCCTATGAGGCGGCGGCCGACCGCCTGCTGTTCGACGCCAAGCCGCCGCAGGGCGTGACCGCGCTGCCGGGCGGCAACGGCTTGGCCTTCGACTGGTCGATCCTGTCCGGCCGGACCTGGTCGAAGCCCTGGATGCTGGCCGGCGGCCTGACCGAGGCCAATGTCGCCGAGGCCGTCGCCCGCACCGGCGCCACCACGGTCGACGTGGCCTCCAGCATCGAGGAGCGCCCCGGCCACAAGACGCCGGAGCGGGTGGAGCGCTTCCTCGCTGCGGTCCGCGCGCTCACCGACGCCAAGGTCTGATCGTCCGCTCTGCACTCCGTGCGGGTCTGGAATGCGTGCGCGCCGGGCATTCGCGACAAATGTTTGGCGCGCGCCGCGGTCGCCGGTAAGGTCACGGCTCTTCGCCCACATTTCGCCACGATCAGCGCCGGGAGCCGCCCCGCTTGACCGAGACCGCACCCTTCCAGCCCCGTCCGAACAGCTTCCGCACGGGCCCGGACGAGAACGGCCGCTTCGGCCTCTATGGCGGCCGCTTCGTCGCCGAGACGCTGATGCCGCTGATCCTGGAGGTCGAGCGCGCCTACGCCTCGGCCCGCAAGGACGCCGAATTCGCCAGCGAGCTGCGCTATTACCTGACGCATTACGTCGGCCGGCCCAGCCCGCTCTACTTCGCCGAGCGGATCACCGAGCATCTCGGCGGCGCTCGCGTCTACTTCAAGCGCGAGGAGCTGAACCACACCGGCGCGCACAAGATCAACAACTGCATGGGCCAGGTGCTGCTGGCCCGGCGCATGGGCAAGACCCGGATCATCGCCGAGACCGGCGCCGGCCAGCACGGCGTCGCCACCGCCACGGTCTGCGCCCTGTTCGGCCTGCCCTGCACCATCTATATGGGCGAGGTCGACATCGAGCGGCAGAAGCCGAACGTGTTCCGGATGAAGCTCCTGGGCGCTGAGGTGGTGCCCGTCGTCTCCGGCAGCCGCACGCTGAAGGACGCGATGAACGAGGCCCTGCGCGACTGGGTCACCAATGTCGAGGACACCTTCTACATCATCGGCACGGTCGCCGGCCCGCACCCCTATCCGCTGCTGGTGCGCGACTTCCAGTCGGTGATCGGCAACGAGACGCGCGAGCAGATCATGCAGGCCGAAGGCCGCATGCCGGACACGCTGGTGGCGGCGATCGGCGGCGGGTCCAACGCCCTCGGCCTGTTCCACCCCTTCCTCGACATGCCCGAGGTCGCGATCCATGGCGTCGAGGCGGCGGGCCACGGCCTCGAGAGCGGCAAGCACGCGGCGTCGCTGACCGGCGGCCGGCCCGGCGTGCTGCACGGCAACCGCACCTATCTGCTGCAGACCGAGGACGGCCAGATCGAGGAGGCTCATTCGATCTCCGCCGGTCTCGACTATCCCGGCATCGGGCCGGAGCACGCCTGGCTGCACGATGTCGGCCGGGTGAAATACGTCTCGGTGACCGATAAGGAGGCGCTGGAGGCGTTCCAGCTCTGCGCCCGGCTCGAGGGCATCATCCCGGCGCTCGAATCGGCGCATGCGCTGGCGCATGTGATGAAGATCGCGCCCGACCTGCCCCAGGACAACCTGCTCGTCATGTGCCTCAGCGGCCGCGGCGACAAGGACATCTTCACCGTCGCCGACGCGCTCGGAGTGCAGATCTGATGACCCGCATCGCCGCGCGCTTCGCCGAGCTGAAGGCGCAGAACCGGGCCGCCCTGGTCGCCTTCGTCACCGCCGGCGATCCGGACCCGGAGACCAGCTTCAGGATTCTCGAAGGCCTGCCCGAGGCCGGCGCCGACCTGATCGAGATCGGCATGCCCTTCACCGATCCCATGGCCGACGGCCCGGCGATCCAGGCGGCCGGGCTGCGGGCGCTGGCCGCCGGCATGACGCTGGCGAAGACGCTGGACCTGGTCCGCCGCTTCCGTACCGGCGACCGGGCCACGCCGGTGGTGCTGATGGGCTACTACAATCCGATCTACTCCTACGGGGTCGAGCGCTTCCTGGCCGACGCCAAGGCCGCCGGGGTGGACGGGCTGATCGTGGTCGACCTGCCGCCGGAGGAGGATGCCGAGCTGTGCCTGCCGGCGCTCGCGGCGGGGATCGACTTCATCCGCCTGGCGACGCCGACCACCGACGACGCCCGGCTGCCGGCGGTGCTCGCGAACACCTCCGGCTTCATCTACTACGTCTCGGTCACCGGCATCACCGGCGCGGCCGCGGCCAACGCGGCGGCGGTGCAGCCGGCGGTCGACCGGCTGCGGCGCCACACCGACCTGCCGGTGGCGGTGGGCTTCGGCATCCGCACCCCGGAGGCGGCGGCCGCCATCGCCCGCATCGCCGACGCCGCCGTGGTCGGCTCCGCCATCGTCGAGGAGATCCGCCATTCGCTGCATGCCGACGGCCGCCCGACCGCGGCCACGGTCGAATTGCCGCTGGCGCTGGTGCGCCGCCTGGCCGAGGGCGTGCGCGGGGCGCGGTGAATGCCGGACGCCCGCGCACTCGGCGGGCCGTCCTCGTTCAGGCTTCGGATAAAAGCAACGCCGTCGTGCCGGTGGAGTCGATCGTCGCGGCCGCCTTGCGGTCGAAGGTCACGAACACCTCACCGCCCAGACGACGTCCTTCGAAGGCGATAACGCCGTCGGCGAAGTCACCGCCGGTTTCCAGAATGGCCAGGCCGGCATCGACGGCCGGCCTGTCGACTGTCACGCTCGATATCGTCAGTAGCTGGCGTATTGCCCGGCTGACGTCGCTTGACGGCTTCTTGTAGGTGCGTGTGAGGACCCAAGCGAATTCGCAAAGCGTCACGGTCGTGACGGCAACGCTATGAGCTTCGCGAAGCGATGCCTCCGCCAGCGCCGCCTGCGCCGGATCGTCGCGTGTTGCGACTCGGATCAGCAGATTGGTGTCGGCGATGATCTTCACGTCTCACCGGCCCATGCCGCGGCGGTGGCTTCGTTGATCTCCTCGATCGACAGCCTTGGTGTTCCTGGTCCAGCGAGGCATCCGAAGAAGTCTTCGATGGTGCCGGATGCCTTTGCCGACCGAATCTCGGCACGGCCGTCGGGAAGCAGGTCGACAGTGATCTTGTCCCCGGGTGCCACACCGAGATGCTGCAGCAACTCCTTGCGCAAGGTCACTTGGCCTTTTGTCGTGACGGTCAGGAGCGTCATCATGGCGGGCAATCTGTAAGGCTTGACAGCCTTACATATAAGGCACTGTCTCCTTACCCTCAAGCTGCTGCCCTCATCTTGACCTTCCGGTCCGAAAGGCGGACAACCGCGCCATGAACTGGCTGACCAACTACATCCGCCCGAAGATCCGGGCCCTCGTCTCCTCGTCCCGGCCGGAGACGCCGGACAATCTGTGGACGAAGTGCCCGAATTGCGAGGCGATGCTGTTCCACCGCGACCTGGAGGCCAACCTCCATGTCTGCCAGCATTGCGGCCACCACATGCGCCTGTCGCCGACCAAGCGGCTGGCCATGCTGTTCGACGACGGCAAGTACGAGACCATCGAGCTGCCGAAGCCGGCCGTGGACCCGCTCAAGTTCCGCGACACCGAGCGCTACACCGACCGGCTGAAGAAGGCGCAGGCCAAGAGCGGCGCCAGCGACGCCATCGTCGTCGCCCACGGCAAGATGGGCGGCCGCGACGCTGTGATCGCCGCCTTCGACTTCGGCTTCATGGGCGGGTCGATGGGCATGGCGGTGGGCGAGGGGCTGGTCGCCGCCGCGAAGCTGGCGGTGATGCAGCACGCGCCGCTGGTCGTGGTGCCGGCCTCGGGCGGCGCCCGCATGCAGGAAGGCATCCTGTCGCTGATGCAGATGCCGCGCTCGATCATCGCGGTCGAGCAGGTCAAGGAAGCCGGCCTGCCCTATATCGTGGTGCTGACCGACCCGACCACGGGCGGCGTCACCGCCTCCTTCGCCATGGTCGGCGACATCCATATCGCCGAGCGCGGCTCGCAGATCGGCTTCGCCGGCGCCCGGGTGATCGAGGAGACCATCCGCGAGACCCTGCCGGAGGGCTTCCAGCGCGCCGAATACCTGCTCGACCACGGCATGGTCGACGTGGTGGTGACGCGCAAGGAGCTGCGCGAGACGCTGATCCGCACCCTCGGCCACCTGACGGGCGGGCTGCATCCGGCCACGGCCGACATCGTGGTCGACCCGGCCGACATCGCGGCCGCGGCCGCGATCGAGGGCGAGCCCGCCTATCGTGCCGGATGACCGTGCGCAGCAGGTCGAGGCCGCGCTCGACCGGCTGACCCATCTGCATCCGAAGCGGATCGACCTGTCGCTGGGCCGCACCGAAAGGCTGCTGGCGGCGCTGGGCGGCCCGCAGCTGCGCCTGCCGCCGGTCGTCCATGTCGGCGGCACCAACGGCAAGGGGTCGACCACCGCCTTCCTGCGCGCCTTCCTGGAGCAGGCGGGCTATCGCGTCCATGTCTACACCTCGCCGCATCTGGTCCGCTTCCACGAGCGCATCCGCCTGGCCGGATCGCTGATCGAGAGCGGCGCACTGGTCGACCTGCTGGAGCGGGTCGAGACCGCCAATGCCGGCCAGCCGGTGACCTTCTTCGAGGCGACCACCGCCGCCGCCTTCCTGGCCTTCGCCGAGGTGCCGGCCGATGTGGTGCTGCTCGAGGTCGGACTCGGCGGGCGCTACGACAGCACCAATGTGGTGCCGCGCCCGGCCGCGACCGCGGTCACCCGCATCTCCATGGACCACATGCAGTTCCTGGGCGACACGATCGAGGCGATCGCGGCGGAGAAGGCGGCCATCGCCAAGCCCGGCGTGCCGATGGTGGTGGCGCCGCAGCAGAGCCGTGCGGCCGTGTCCGTGCTGACCCGCGAGATCGAATCGGCCGGGGCGCCGCTGCACCTCGCCGGCCGCGACTGGTCGGTCGAGTCGGCCTCCGACGGCTTCGTCCTGCGCACCGCCGGCGGCGAGCGGCACTATCCGCGGCCAGCGCTGCCCGGCGACCATCAGTTCGCCAACGCCGCCACCGCGATCCGCCTGCGCGATCTGCTGGCCGGTTTCGACATCCCGGAGGAGGCGGTGCGCCGCGGCCTCGCCGCGGTCGAATGGCCGGCGCGGCTGCAGCGCCTGACCCGCGGCCCGCTGCCCGCGTCGCTGCCGCCGGGCTGGGAGCTTTGGCTCGACGGCGGCCACAACGACAGCGCCGGCGAGGTGCTCGGGCAGTGGCTCGGCGGGCTCGACCCGCGGCCGCTGCACCTGGTCTGCGGCATGCTGGAAAGCAAGCAGCCGCGGGAGTTCCTGCAACCCCTGGCGCCCTTCGTCCGGTCGATCCGCACCGTGCGGATCCCCGGCGAGGACGCCAGCCTGCCGGCCGAGGCCGTCGCCGGCCACGCCCGCGCCGCCGGCCTGGCCGATGTCGCGGTGGCCGAGGATGTCGAAGCCGCCGTCGCCGCCGCGGCCCGGCCCGGCGACCCGCCCGGCCGGGGGCTGATCTGCGGCTCGCTGTATCTCGCCGGCCGGGTGCTCGCCGCCAACGGCTGAGCCCCCGTTGCCTCTTTCCTTCCCCGCGCCTATTGTCGCCGCCCGAAGCAGAACGGACAGCCCATGGCCGCCCGCCCCACCCCCGCCGACATCGCAGGCCTGAGCTTCGAGGACGCCCTCGCCGAGCTGGAGACGATCGTCCGACAGCTCGAGGCGGGGCAGGGAAAGCTCGACGACAACATATCGGCCTATGAACGTGGTGCCTTGCTTCGCGCCCCTTGCGAGGCGAAGCTGCGCGAGGCGCAGGCGCGGGGCGAGATGGTCTCGCGCGCCGCCGACGGCACCGTCACCGCCCAACCCGCGACTTTCGATTGAGGCCGTGTCTTGTCGATTGATCTGAGCCGAGCCATGGCCGAGACGGGCGCGCAGGTCGAGCGCGTCCTGGACCGCCTGCTGCCCAAGCCCCAGGCCGGGGAGCCGCCGCTGGCCGAGGCCATGCGCTACGCCTCGCTGGGCGGCGGCAAGCGGCTGCGCCCGTTCCTGGTGGTGTCGTCCTCGCGGCTGTTCGGCGTCGCCGAGAGCTGCGCGCTGCGCGTCGGCGCGGCGGTGGAGATGATCCATTGCTACTCGCTGGTCCATGACGACCTGCCGGCGATGGACAATGACGACCTGCGCCGCGGCAAGCCGACCACGCACAAGGCCTATGACGAGGCCACCGCGATCCTGGCCGGCGACGCGCTCCTGACCCAGGCCTTCGAGGTGCTGGCCGACAGCGAGACCCATGCCGACCCGAAGGTCCGCATCGCCCTCGTCGCCGCCCTGGCCCGGGCGGCCGGCGCCGCCGGCATGGTCGGCGGCCAGGCGCTGGACATGCAGGCCGAGCAGACGCCGCTGACCGAGATCGGCTCCATCACCCGGCTGCAGCGGCTGAAGACCGGCGCGCTGTTCGAGTTCTCCTGCGAGGCCGGGGCGATCCTCGGCAAGGTCGAGGATTCGCGGCGCGGCGCGCTGCAGGCCTATGCCCACGACATGGGCCTGGCCTTCCAGATCGCCGACGACCTGCTCGACGTCCGCGGCCGGGCCGAGGAGATCGGCAAGACCCCGGGCAAGGACCAGGCGGCGGGCAAGGCGACCTTCGTCTCGATCCTCGGCCTCGAGCGCGCCGAATCCCAGGCCCGGATGCTGGCCGACCAGGCCTGCCGCCATCTCGACGTGTTCGGCGACCGGGCCGAGGCGCTGCGCGCCGTCGCCCGCTTCGTGGTCGAGCGCAAGGCCTGAGCCGGACTTAGGACCGCCGTCCCGCTTCGCTGCGTTGACGATTCCCTCGAATTTCGGATAACTGCTCCGGGGTTCGAGGGGGGACGGCCATGCCGTATCTCGGCATTCTCATCTATGCCTGCCAGCTCGGCTGCCTGGTCCACGCGCTGCGCACCGGCCGGCCGAACATCTGGTTCTACATCCTGCTGTTCGCCCCGGGGCTGGGCATCGCCGCCTATCTGCTGGTCGAGCTGCTGCCGGAATGGCTGAACCTGCGGCCGGTGCGCGACGCACGCAAGCAGCTGGTCGATTCGGTCGATCCGGAACGGCGGCTGCGCGCCCTGCGCCAACTGCACGAAGATCAGCCCAGCACGGCCAACAAGGTGCCGCTGGCGGAGGAGCTGATGCATCTCGGTCGCCCGGCGGAGGCCCTGCCGCTGCTGGAGGAGGCGATGGTCGGGCTGCATGCCGACGACCCGACCTTCGGCCGGCTGCGGGCCGAGGCGCTGCTGATGCTCGGCCGGCCGCAGGATGCGATCGACGTGCTGGCCGAGGTCGCCGAGACCAATCCGGAGGCCGCGGATTCCAAGCGCCGGCTGATCCGGGCGCGGGCCCTGTGCATGATGGGCCGCTACGACGACGGCGTGACCCTGCTGCGCGCTCTGCTGCCGATCTTCGCCGGCGAGGAGGTCCGCGCCTGGCTGGCCCGGGCCGAGGCGGAGCGCGGCGACCGCGCCGCCGCCGAGACGCTGTGGCGCGAGATCCTGACCCGCGCCGGCAAATCGACGCGCAGCTACCGGGCGATCAACAAGACCTGGATCGACGAGGCACGGGAAGGGCTCGGCCAGCCCGCCTGACCGGCCGAGGCCCCCATACCGACGCATGCCCGGCCCGTGCCCTTACCGCTTCCGTCCGACAAATTCCTCGGGCAGAGAAGGGCGAACGGAACGGGGGAACGCGGGAATGGCGGCGATCGGCGCCCAGAAGCTGGACGGTCGGACGGAAGGCGGGCACGGGCCCGGCATCCTGCTGTTCTTCCTCGGCATGTCGCTGTTCACCTTCAACGACGCGCTGGGCAAGTGGCTGGTCGCCGACTACACGGTCGGCCAGGTGCTGCTGATCCGCAGCATCGGCGCCTTCATCCTGCTGCTGCCCTGGGTGATCCGCGGCTTCCGCGGCCTGCTGACGCCCGACCAGCCCTGGATGAACCTGCTGCGCGTCGTCCTGATGGCGGCCGAGGTCGCGACCTTCTACTTCGCCGTGCGCGGCCTGCCGCTGGCCGACGTGATGACCTTCTACATGGCCGCGCCCCTGATCGTGACCGCGCTGTCGGTGCCGCTGCTGGGCGAGAAGGTCGGGCCCCGGCGCTGGGCGGCGGTGCTGATCGGCTTCGTCGGCGTGCTGATCGTGCTGCGCCCGACAGGGGCGGCGCTGTCCTCCTCGGCCCTGATCGCGCTGGCCGGCGCTACCCTGTTCAGCCTGATCCTGATCGTCCCCCGCCGCGTCCGTCACACCGGCGGGCTGGGCCTGATCACGTACCAGATCGTCGGCACCGGCCTGGCCGGCGCCGCCACCGTGCCCTTCGCCTGGGTGCCGCCGACTCCGTTCGACTGGGCGCTGCTGCTCGGCCTCGGCGTGGTGGCGATGGGCGCCCATCTGTGCATGAACAAGGCGCTGTCGCTGGCCCCGGCCGCGGTGGTGGCGCCCTACCAGTACTCCACCATCGTCATCGCCGCGGCGCTCGGCTGGGCGGTCTGGGGCGACGTGCCGACGACCAACATCGTCGTCGGCAACCTGGTGATCATCGCCTCCGGCCTGTTCATCTACTACCGCGAGCGGCAGCTGAAGGGGGAGTAGGCGTCCCCTTGCCTCCCCCTCACTGTCATGCCCGGGCTTGACCCGGGCATCCAGGGAAATGTCGATGCCGTTCCAGGTGGCCCCTGGATTGCCGGGTCAAGCCCGGCAATGACAAGGAAGGACACCGCCCTCGATCCAGGTGAAGGGCTCGCCGTCCACGCTCAAATCCCCTGCCCGCCGGACACCTCGATCCGCTGGGCGTTGACCCAGCGATTGTCCTCGGTCAGCAGGCTCGCGATCATCGGCCCGATGTCGTCCGGCAGGCCGGCCCGGCCCAGCGCGGTCATGTCGGCAAAGACCTTGTTGATCTCCGGATTGTCGCGGACCGCGCCGCCGCCGAAATCCGTCTCGATCGCGCCGGGCGCCACCGTGTTGACCGCGATCCCGCGGCCGCCCAGCTCCCTGGCCATGTAGCGGGTCAGCACCTCGACCGCGCCCTTCACCGCCGCATAGGCGGCATAGCCGGGGAAGGTCGTCCGGGTCAGGCCGGAGGACAGGTTCACGATGCGGCCGCCATCCGCGATCAGCGGCAGCAGCGTCTGGGTCAGGAAGTAGACGCCTTTGAAGTGGACGTCGACCAGCCTGTCGAACTGCGCCTCGGTGGTCTGGCCGATCAGGGCGTAATCGCCGTGCCCGGCATTGTTCACGAGATGGTCGAAGGTCTCGCGCGACCAGGTCTCGCGCAGGGCTGTCCGCAGCCGCTCGGCGAAGGGCACGAAGGCGGCGACGTCACCGGTGTCGAGCTGCAGGGCGATGGCCTTGCGGCCCAGGGCCTGGATCTCGGCGACCGCGTCCTGCGCGTCGTCGGCCCGGCTCTGGTAGGTGAGGACGACGTCGCCGCCGCGGCGGGCGATGCCGAGCGCAGTGGCGCGGCCGAGCCCGCGGCTGCCGCCGGTCACGAGGGTGATCTTGGTCATGGTCGGTCTCCCGTGGAATGACCGCCCCGATATCGGGCCTGGGAGCCGGCGGTTGTTGCCGGAACCTCGGTGTTCTTTGCCTGATCCTCCAGAAATGGCGCCGCTTTCCCGCCGCGACGGGGTAGGCTCGCCCCATGACTGCTCTGCTCGATGCCGTCCGGCGCCACGCGGAGGCCCATGCCGGCGCGACCGGCACGGCGCAGACCCCGATCCCGGGCCTGACCACCGTGCGCGCGACCGCGCCCAGCG
Source organism: Inquilinus sp. Marseille-Q2685 (assembly GCF_916619195.1). Classification (NCBI taxonomy): domain Bacteria; kingdom Pseudomonadati; phylum Pseudomonadota; class Alphaproteobacteria; order Rhodospirillales; family Rhodospirillaceae; genus Inquilinus; species Inquilinus sp. Marseille-Q2685. Next base: position 1,159,392 of record NZ_CAKAKL010000001.1, on the reverse strand, counting down.
GTCTCGATTATGCGATCTCCCGGCCGCTGGCCTGCCTCGTGGTGCAGGGCAGCAAGCACGTCTCGATGGGGGCCGAGGGCTTTGACTTCACCGCCGGCGATACGCTGCTGATCGCGGCGGACGTCCCGACCGTCAGCCGGATCACGCGGGCAAGCATCGCCGCGCCCTACCTCTCGCTGGTGCTGGAGCTCGACCCGGCGGTCATCGCGGATCTGGTGATCCAGATGGGCGTGGCGGCCGGGGCCGATCTCCCGCCCGTGCGGGTCGAGCCGACCGACGCCGAGGTGGCCGACGCGGCGCTGCGGCTGATGCGGCTGCTCGACCGTCCGGCGGCGGTGCCGGTGCTGCAGGCGCAGCTGGTGCGCGAGCTGCACTACTGGCTGCTGGCCGGCCGGCACGGCCCGGCGATCCGGCGCCTCGGCTGGCCGGACGGCCCCGCCCGGCGCGTGGCGCGCGCGGTCGCGCTGCTGCGGGCCGAGTTCGCGCGGCCGTTGCCGGTCGAGCGGCTGGCGGCCGCGGCCGGGATGAGCCCGTCCTCGTTTCACCATCACTTCCGTGCCGTGACCTCGCTGTCGCCGCTGCAGTTCCAGAAGCAGCTGCGCCTGATCGAGGCACGCCGGCTGATGCTGTCGGAAGGCGCGTCGGCCGGCAGCGCCGCATTTGCGGTCGGCTACGAGAGCGTGTCGCAGTTCACGCGGGAATACGGCCGGATGTTCGGCGCGCCGCCGGTCCGGGATGCCAAGGCGGCGAGGGACAAGGCCCGGGATGCCGAGTCACGACCGGACCCGTGACAGGCCGGCGGGCTCAAAGGTTGCCGGGGTTCCCCGGCTTCAGCTCCCCGACCGCGACCAGCGACCCGTCGTCGCCGAGCAGCTGCACCTTGGTGCCGTCCAGCTGGATCTTGTCGCATTCCTTGGTTTCGCCCAGGTCGAAGCACATCCGGTCGCCCTCGATCGACCACTGCCCGGCATAGGGGCCGTCGTCGCCCAGCCCGTGGATGGTGCCGTCCGCGGCGTAGAACTCGGTGTATTCGACGTCGCCGGCCGTGCCCTCGATGGTGTTGCCGACGATCCGGGCCTGGATCTCGGCGGCGGTCAGCGCATCGGCGGCCAAGGCTGCGGCCGGCAGCAGCAGCGGAAGGACGATCGCCAGGGGTCGAATCATGGGCACGCTCCGCGAAGGACGCGCGATCATAGTCGTGTCGCCGCGGCAGGGGGAGGGCCGTTCGACGGCCGCGGTTGCGTCATGGTTTCGACGCGATCTCGCGTATAGTTTGTCGCAGGGGCCTCGCCTGTCCGGGGCGCCGTGACGGGGGACTCTCATGGCCTTGAAGCTGCGTTTCGCCACCTTTGCCGCGGCGGCGGCGCTCCTGACCGCGACCTTGGCCTTTCCCCCTGCCGCCTCCGCCTACCAGGCGCCCGGCTTCGCCGCCGGCGCCGCGGCCTACGCCAAGAGGCTGGAGCAGCAGGCCAGCGCCGTCCCCGCGGACCAGCGCGAGGATCTGAAGGTGCTGCGGTCCCGCGCCGCCGACGCCGCCCAGGGCGAGCGCTGGGGCGATGCGGTCACGGCGTATCAGCTGATCCTCGGCCAGCGCCCCTCCGATGCCGGCGCCTGGTACGGGCTGGCCCAGGCGCTGCAGCAGACCTCCCCCTATTCGCAGGACGGGCTGAACGCCGCCTTCGCCGCCTACAGCAACGCCGGCACCGACAAGCTGCGCGGCGCCGCCCTGATCCTGCTGGCCCGGGGGCTGGAGCAGCAGGACAAGGGCCGCGAGGCGATCAAGGTCGCGGCCGAGGGCGCGCAGCTGGCGCCGACCGACGACAACACCGAATACGCCGCCAATCTGCGCGAGCAATACGGCTTCCGCGTCACCTCGACCTACGCCCAGAACGACCGCGACGCGCCGCAGCTCTGCGCCGACTTCTCCGACCCGATCGTCGACGGCCGCACCGTCCGCTACTCCGACTATGTCCGGATCGAGCCGGCGGTGCCGGTCGAGGTGATCCCGTCGGACCGGCAGCTCTGCCTCGAGGGCGTGTCCTTCGGCCAGACCTACACCGTCACCCTCCTGGCCGGCATCAAGTCGGTCGACGGCGACACGCTCACCGCCGACGACAGCTTCGACCTGATGGTCGAGGACCGTCCCGCCAGCGTGGTGTTCCGCGGCAGCGCCTATGTCCTGCCCAAGGGCGGCGAGGGCACGGTGCCGCTGACCACGGTCAACGTCTCCGAGGTCAAGCTGCGCCTGCTGCGCATCAACGACCGCAACCTGATCGACCAGGTGGCGCAGGGCCGCATCGGCCAGATGCTGGAGAGCTACGACGTCGAAAGCCTGGCCCAGGATGCAGGCGAGGAGGTGTGGTCCGGCACCATGCCGGTCGAGGGCGAGACCAACAAGGCGGCCATCACCGGCGTGCCGATGGACACGCTGCTGCCGCAGCCGAAGCCGGGCGTCTACCTGCTCTCGGCGCTCGACGCCAAGGCCGACGAGGACAGCTACCAGACCCCGGGCACGCAGTGGATCGTGGTCACCGATCTCGGCCTCGCCACCTTCTCCGGCCAGCAGGGGCTGACCGTGGCGGCACGCTCGCTGTCCTCGGCCAAGGCCCAGCCGGGCGTGAAGCTGGCGCTGCTCGCCCGCAACAACTCGGTGCTGGGCGAGGCGCAGACCGATGCCGGCGGCCTCGCCGTCTTCCCGGCCGGGGTGATGGCCGGGCAGGGCGGCAACCGGCCGGCCGCGGTCTACGCCTACGGCTCCGGCGACTTCACCTTCCTCGAGCTCACCGGCCCGGCCTTCGACCTGTCCGACCGCGGCGTCAGCGGCCGGCCGGAGCCGGGGCCGCTCGACGCCTTCCTGTACCCGGAGCGCGGCGTCTACCGCCCGGGCGAGACGGTGCATCTGACCACGCTGCTGCGCAACGAGCGCGCCGCGGCGATCGACGGCGTGCCGCTGACGGTCAAGATCAGCCGGCCGGACGGGGTCGAGGCCCGGGTCCAGCAGGTGTCGGACCAGGGCGGCGGCTCCTACAGCCTCGACGTGCCGCTGGCCGACAGCGCCTATACCGGCACCTGGACCGCCGAAGCCTATGTCGATCCCAAGGGCCAGGCGATCGGCAGCACTGTCTTCCAGGTCGAGGACTTCGTGCCGGCGCGGATCCGCGTCGACCTGAAGACCGAGGCCAAGGACCTGCGCGTCGCCAAGCCCGCGGTCGTCACCATCGATGCCCAGTTCCTGTACGGCGCCCCGGCGGCCGACCTCGCCACCGAGGCCAGCCTGACCCTGCGCCAGGCGGCGCAGCCCTTCCCGGACTATGCCGACTACCGCTTCGGCCTGGTGCAGGACGCCTTCTCGCCGCGCACCCGTCCGATCACCACCCCGGCCACCGACGCCGCGGGCCAGAGCCGTGTCGACATCCTCCTGGATGGCCTGCCCGACACCACCGTGCCGCTCGAGGCGGAACTGCGCACCGCGGTGTTCGATTCCAGCGGCCGCACCGCCAACGAGACCATGACCCTGCCGGTCCGGCAGGAGCATCCCTGGATCGGCGTCAAGCCGCTGTTCTCGGGCTCGCTGCAGGAGGGCGCCGACGCCCGCTTCGAGGTCATCGGCCTCGACGCCGGAGGCCGCCCGGCCGCCATCAAGGGGCTGCGCTGGGACCTGGTGGAGGAGATCCACGACTACCAGTGGTATTCGACCGACGGCCGCTGGGACTACAAGGTCGTCACCCGCGACCGCAAGGTGGCGGACGGCACCGTCGACGTGGCCCCGAACGCGCCGGCGGCGATCCGCCAGGCGGTCGGCTGGGGCAATTTCCGGCTCGACGTCTACGACCCGAAGGGCGGCGGCGCCACCTCGGCCCGGTTCTATGCCGGCTGGTGGGTGTCGGACGATCCGAACCCGACCCCGGACAAGCTGACCGTCGCCCTCGACCGCACCAGCTACAAGGCCGGCGACACCGCCCGGGTGCGGATCGAGCCGCCCTTCGCCGGCGACGTGCTGCTGTTCATCGCCAATGACCGGGTGCTGGAGACGCGCGACGTCTCGGTCCCGGCCGACGGCGCCACGGTCGAGATCCCGGTCTCGTCCGACTGGGGCGCGGGCGCCTATGTCCTGGCCACCGCCTTCCGCCCGTCGGGCGAGGGCGGGCAGCGCCGCCACGGCCCCGGCCGCGCCGTCGGCGTCGCCTGGTTCGGCATCGACGTCACCGAGCGGATGCTGGGCGTCTCGATCGACGCTCCGGCCGAGATCCGCCCGAACCAGCGGCTCGACCTGCCGCTCACCGTCACCGGCGTGCCGCAGGGGCAGAGCGCCTGGGTCACCCTGGCCGCGGTGGACGAGGGCATCCTGCTGCTCACCGACTTCCAGTCGCCGGACCCGACCGACCATTACTTCGGCCGCCGCGCCCTCGGGGTCGAGATGCGCGACGCCTATGGCCGGCTGATCGTCAGCGACGGCCGACGCGGCCAGGTCCGCACCGGCGGCGACGCCGCGGCCTCGCAGATGTCCGGCCTGCCGAAGCGGTCCACCCGCACCGTCGCGCTCTACAGCGGCATCCTGCCGGTCGGCGCCGACGGCCGCGTCTCCGTGCCGCTCGACCTGCCGGATTTCGACGGCGAGCTGCGGCTGATGGCCGTGGCCTGGACGCCGACCGCGCTCGGTGCCGCCTCCACCGCGATGAAGGTGCGCGACCCGGTGATCGCCGAGATCGGCGTGCCGCGCTTCCTGGCGCCGAAGGACCAGGCGCAGCTGACCTTCTCGCTGCGCAACCTGTCCGGCCCGGCCGGCGATTACGGCGTGCGCGTCTCGACCGAGGGGCCGCTCTCGGTCGCCGCCGACGCCGCCCAGTTCACCCAGGCCGTGGCCCCGGGGGCGGAGGCGCGGCGGGCGATCCCGCTGACCGCGACCGCCGTCGGCGTCGGCAAGATCCGGATCAGCGTCACCGGCCCCGACGGCTTCCGGCGCGACCGCGACTGGGACCTGTCGGTGCGCCCGGCCCAGGCGCTGACCACCGACCGCATCGCCACCATCGTCAAGCCCGGCCAGTCGGCGGTGCTGAACGCCGACCTCGTGAAGGGCTTCCTGCCCGACACGGTGCAGGTCTTCGCCAGCTTCTCCACCCGCCCGACCTTCGACATCCCGGGCCTCTTGAAGTCGCTGGACGAATACCCCTATGGCTGCGTCGAGCAGACCACCAGCCGGGCGCTGCCGCTGCTCTACGTCTCCAAGGTGGCGGAGAAGGTCGACAGCGGCTTCCGGCCGGACGATGTTCGCCGCCGGGTGCAGGGCGCGATCGACCGGATCATGACGGCGCAGCAGCCGGGCGGCGGCTTCGGCATGTGGTCGCCCTTCGGCAACGCCAACCCCTGGCTCTCCGCCTATGCGCTCGACTTCCTGACCCGGGCGCGGGCCGAGGGCGGCTACCGGATCCCGGAGCGCGCCTATCAGCGCGGCATCAAGTTCCTGTCGAACTACCTCGACTGGTACGAGGCGCGCTCGGAATGCACCCCGGCCAGCGCCTACGCGCTCTACGTCGTGGCCCGGGCCGGCGGCGGCGATGTCGGCACCATGCGCTACTACGTCGACAACTGCCTGCCGAAGTACCAGACCCCGGTCTCGCAGGCGCAGATCGCCGCGGCCGCCGCCCAGTTCGGCGACACGGCGCGCACCGCCAAGGCCTTCGCCGCGGCGACCTCGACCGAGCGTCCCGCCAACTTCTATGGCGACTACGGCTCGCCGCTGCGCGACCACGCCGCCACCGCGGCGCTGCTGCACGAGGCCAGGCAGCCGCAGGAGGAGGTGCTGCAGCAGGTCGACATCGCCGCCGACCTGTTCGCCAAGGACAGGTGGTGGAGCACCCAGGACATGACCTGGATGCTGATCGCGGCCGACGCGGCGCTGGACGGCGCCACGCCGCTGTCGCTCGACGTCGCCGGCCGCGCGGTGGCGGATCCCGGCACGGTCTACCGCTTCAACCCGGACGCCACGGCCCTGGCCGCCGGCATCCCGGTGAAGAACACCGGCGACGGGCCGATGCGCCAGGTGCTGACCGTTCGCGGCGTGCCCTCGGCGCCGCTGCCCGCGGGCGGCGACGGCTTCGAGATCACCCGCACCTATCTCGACCGCGACGGCCGTCCCTTCGACCCGGCCAAGACGGCGGTGAAGCAGGGCGACCTCGTCACCGTGCTGCTGCGCGGCCGGGCCACCGACGACCTGGACCACCAGACGCTGATCGTGGACCTGCTGCCGGCGGGGCTGGAGATCGAGAACCCGTCGGTCGGCAAGGGCGCGCAGCTCGGCGACATCGCCGACACGCTGTCGGACACGCAGCATGTCGAGATGCGCGACGACCGCTACGTCGCGGCGATCGACCTCGGCAGCGACAGCCGGTACTTCACGGTGGCCTATCTCGCCCGCGCCGTGACCCCGGGCCGCTTCGCCCTGCCGGCGCCCTATGTCGAGGACATGTACCGGCCCCAGTACAACGCCCGCGGCGGCTTCGGGGCGCTGACCATCGAGGCGCGGAAGTAGCCGGGCCTGCCGTCCATCCTCCCCGTCCCGCGACGGGGAGGATGCGTCAGCGCGAGGGGGGAGGCATGAGCTCAAGCCTCTCGCCGACCGGGACGACGGCCGGCCCGGGACCGAGCTCAGCTTCAAGTTCTATCGCCAGGCGACCAACAAGATCGTCGGCCTCTCGGCCGAGGCGGCCGCGTTCTTGGACGGATTCTTCTTGCGCGGCGCGCGGCATCCGGCGATCCGCCGGCCATGGGGAGTCTGACGTGCTCCAGACTCGACATTTCGCGTCGACTCCGACAAAGATCGTACACGAAATCGGGAGGATCGCGTGTCGGCCACCAGGCTGGACATCGACGGCGGCATGGACGCGCAGGCCATGAGCACCAGTCCCGGCCTGGACCTGCCGGCCTTCCAGGGGCCGGACCGCGAGGCCTCGGTCTATGAGGCGATCCGCGAGGACATCATCTCGGGCCGCATCCCGGCCAATGCCCGGCTGATCGTCGCCGATCTCGCCGAGCGGCACGGCACCTCGACCAACCCGGTGCGAGAGGCGCTGCAGCAGCTGCGCGGCGAGGGCTTCGTCGTGATGACGCCCAACCGCGGCGCGCGCGTGCGGCCGATCGACGAGGACTTCATCCGCGACGTCTACGAGATCGAGGTCCTGATCGAGCCGGCGCTGACGCGCTGGTTCGTCGGCATCGCGACCGAGGCCGACATCGCCATGCTGGAAATGCTCCACGCCGAGATGTTGCGGCTCAACTATTCGGACCCGGCGCGCCACGGGCTGCTCGACACGCAGTTCCACCACACGATGTACGAGCGCCACTACAACCGGCACGCTGTCGATCTGTGGTGGAAGCACCGCGAGATCCTGCGCGCGATCAGCCGGCGGCTGCCGATCTCGCTCGGCCGCCAGGCCGCGGTGATGCGGGAGCATCAGGAGGCGCTGGACGCGATCAAGGCCCATGACGCGGATGCGGCGGCGGCCGTGATCGCCCGCCATGTCGAGGGATCGGGCCGCCACATCATCGAACAGATGCGCGCGTCGCGCCGCAACAGTCGGAAAGAGTTGAGCGGGTCGGGAAACTGACTTAGGCTGTCGCAAAATATACAAGATGCGAATTGCTTGACGAAGGCAATATCGCCGCAGAAGGAGGAAAGCAGGAAGCTGCCGGACATCGCGTTTCCGGATTGGAAACATACCTGGGCTCGATCAATTATTGATGGTCGGGCGGTGAGATCTTTTGGCTTTGTGAAAGGGCGCGCAGGAACGGCGCCGATGAGGTGCAAACACGACCTTGCACCATTCGACAATCACAGGGAGGAGATCTGTCTATGGTCCATCTGAAACGCCTTGCCGGCCTCGTGCTGGCCGCGGCGGCGATCATCGCGCCGGCCGCGGCCTTCGCGCAGGGCGCGGGCCTGCCGGCCGCGCAGGAGATCACGCCCAAGAGCCCGCTGCCGGACGTGCCCCGCAACCGGACGCTGATCCTCGGCTGGGGCGTCGCGGGCGGCACCTCCGTCGGCACCACCAACCCCTGGGTGCTGCCGGGCTACACCCATCAGGAAGGCAACAACCTGCTGTTCGAGCCGCTGATGTATTTCGCCATCTTCAAGGGCGAGTTCATCCCGTGGCTCGCCGACAGCATGGAATACACGCCGGACTTCAAGTCGCTCGAGATCAAGCTCAACAAGGATGCGAAGTGGAGCGACGGCAAGCCGGTCACGTCGAAGGACGTGGTCTACACCTTCGAAGGGCAGATGAAGTATGAGACGCTGCCCTACCACGCGCATTTCGTGCAGTTCGTCGACAGCGTCAGCGCCAAGGACGAGCTGACCGTCGAGGTCAGGTTCAAGCAGCCGGCGCCGCGCTTCAAGTTCGAGGTGCTGACCGAGAAGTTCGACACCGGCCTGCCGATCGTGCCGGCGGAATGGGAATCGGCCCAGCCGAACCCGACCGCGGCCGTGGGGCTCGACCAGATCCCGCATTCCGGGCCCTACGACGTCGTCGCCTGGAACGCGAACCAGAAGATCCTCGACCTCCGTCCCGACTGGTGGGCGGTGAAGGCCGGGCGGATCGCCCAGCCGGCGGTCAAGCGCGTCGTCATCGTCAACGTGCTGAACCAGCCGATCGACACCGTGGCGCAGCGGCTGGTGAACAACGAGTTCGATTCCTCGGTCGACATGCGGGCCCAGGTGATCGGCAACATCGTCGAGCAGAACAAGGACATCCAGTCCTGGACCGGCGCGGAATCGCCCTATGGCTATCTCGACTGGTGGCCGAACTCGCTGTGGATGAACACCCAGCTCGAGCCCTACAGCGACGTGCGGGTGCGCAAGGCGATCAGCCGCGCCATCGACCGCGACCGCATCGACGAGGTGCTTTACGACGGCGCCGAGATCGCCACGATCTACCCGTTCCCGCTCTACCCGAACCTGCAGAAATTCGCCGAATCCCCGGCCGTGAAGGCCGAGGAGGCGAAGTACGAGCCGGGCAAGTTCGACCCGGACGAGAGCGAGAAGCTGATGACCGAGGCCGGCTTCGCCAAGAACGGCGACGGCCTGTGGGAGAAGGACGGCAAGACCTTCGACGCCACCATCCAGGCCTTCGAGACCATCCACGGCGACATCGCCCCGGTGCTGGCGGAGATGCTGCGCCAGGCGGGCTTCGACGCGAACGTCAATTTCGGCACCGACGCCTTCCAGAACATGGTGGACGGCAAGCCCGGCCTCTATCTCTTCGGCCACGGCGCCAGCCTGTACGATCCGTTCGAGGCCATGAACCTCTATCACGGCAAGTACAGCAACACGATCGGGTCGGCGGCCGGCAACAACCGCTTCTCGCGCTATAAGAATCCCGAGCTCGACAAGATCCTCGACGAGATCTCGCCGCTCGACTCCAGCGATCCGAAGTTCCAGGAGGGCGCGGCGAAGGCCCTGGGCATCTACTGGCGCGACGTGATCGACGTGCCGGTCATCCAGTGGCTGCACCGGATCCCCTACAACAACCACTACTGGAAGAACTGGCCCAGCGCCACGAACCTCGCCTCGGGCACCAACGGCGCGTTCTGGGCCCATACCGGCCTGCTGGTGATCGCGTCGCTGCAGCCGACCGGCGCGCAGTAGTCGTCCGACTGTGACGGGTGCGCGCCGCCGGGCGCGCACCTCCCGAACGGCAACAGCACCAGGATCGCCCCCGTGATGCTATCGGCCCGAAATACAAAGCCGTCATGGCGAGCCCCGCCCCTGAGTCCAATTGGGGGGCGTGGCCATCCAGGGCGGCTCGCAGCGGCCCCCGGATGGCCACGGCGCTCCGCGCCTCGCCATGACGAAGGAAGGCCGGAAGGTCGATCCCAAAGGCCGCTGACATGACCCTCAAGCTCGTCATCCGCCGTCTGCTCTTTCTCGTCCTGGTCATCTGGGCGGCCTCGACGATCGTCTTCTTCATCCCGCGCCTGTCCAGCCGCAACGCGCTGCGCGAACGTTTCGGCGAGCTGGCCCGCACCGGCGGCTTCTCGCCGGCCGATCTGGAGAAGATCATCGCCTCGATGCAGCAGCAGTTCGGGCTCGATCAGCCGCTGTACCAGCAGTACTGGCACTTTCTCGGCAACATCCTGCGGATGGATTTCGGCTATTCGCTGTACCGCTACCCGTCGACCGTGGCCGAGGTGATCGCCCAGTCGCTGCCCTGGACCATCGGCCTGCTGCTGGTCACCACGATCCTCAGCTTCGTCATCGGCAACCTGCTGGGCGCCGTCGCCGCCTGGCCGCGGGCCCCGCGCTGGCTGCGGGCCTTTGCGGCGCCCTTCATCCTGCTGACCGGCGTGCCGCCGGTGATCATGGCCATCCTGCTGCTGTTCTTCGTCGGCTTCCGGCTGCAATGGCTGCCGCTCGGCGGCGCCTATTCGGCCGGGGTGGTGCCGAACCTCTCCCTGGATTTCGCCCTCGACATGCTGCGGCACCAGGTGCTGCCGGCGCTGGCCCTGATCCTCGGGTCGGTCGGCGGCTGGGTGCTGTCGATGCGGGGCATGGGCGTCACCATCCAGGGCGAGGACTATGTCAACTTCGCCGAGCACAAAGGCCTGACCGGCGGCCGGATCTTCCGCGATTACTATCTCCGCAACGCGCTGCTGCCGCAGGTGACGGCGCTGGCCTTGGCGCCCGCGGCGGTCGTCACCTCGGCGATCATCGTCGAGGGGCTGTTCGGCCTGCCAGGCATCGGCAGCGTGCTCAACCTCGCCATCCGCGCGAACGACTTCCCGACCATCTACGGCATCGTGCTGTTCATCACCATCGCCGTGGCGGTGCTGATGACGGTGGTCGAGTTCCTCTATCCGCTGCTCGACCCCCGAATCCGCCATTCGTGAGGAGCGAGAGACATGTCGATCGCCGCGCTCTCGCCGCCCGCCGAACCCGGGATCGAACGTCCCGGCAGCCTGGTCCTGGTGCTGCGCTATCTCCGCCGCAACAAGGGGCTGGCCCTCGGCGTCCTGATCCTGCTCGGCCTCGCCGCCTTCACCGTCATCGGGCTGATGACGGTCAACCCGAAGGCCGCTTATCCGCTGTCGGTGGCAGTGAAGAAGCCGCCCAGCCTGCGATATCCCTTCGGCACGGATTTCTTCGGCCGCGACCTGTTCGCCGCCATGGTCGTGGGCATGTGGCAGACGGCCTTCATCGGCTTCGTCGCCGGCGGCCTCGGCACGCTGATCGGCGTCGTGCTCGGCTTCATCGCCGCCTATTTCCGCGGCTGGACCGATGCCGCCATCCGCACGGTCTGCCAGATCCTGACGCCGATTCCGGTGCTGCTGATCCAGGTCGTGATCGCCGGCTCGCTCGACAAGCGCGACGTCACCATCCTCACCATGGCGCTGATCGTGGTGCTGCTGGCCTGGATGGGGCCGACGCTCGTCATCCGCGCCCAGGTGCTGACGATGAAGGAACGGCAGTTCGTCGCCGTCGCCAGGCTGTCCGGCGTCAGCGACCTCGGCATCATCTTCAAGGAGATCCTGCCCTGCCTTCTGCCCTTCATCGCGGCGGCCTTCGTGGCGCAGGTGTTCTCGGCCGTCTTCGCCTCCTTCTACCTCGCCGTGCTGGGGCTCGGGCCGCTGCGTGAGCCGCTGCTGGGCAACATCATCTGGGCGGCGCAGTCGCAGGGCGCCTTCTTCAACGGCTGGTGGTGGTGGCCGATCATCCCGTCGGTGGCGATGATCCTGATCCTCGGCTCGCTGGCCCTGATCAACATGGGCCTCGACGAGCTGGCCAATCCCCGCGTGCGGAGGACGGAGTGACGGCGATGGATGCGACGCTCGCGCCGCCCCTGGAAAGGGCAGGGACCATGAACCGGCCCGCTGCGGCGATGCAGCCGGTCCTCGATGTCCGCAACCTCGCGGTGACCTACTACACCGACTCCGGCCGCGCCCGGGCGCTGGACGATGTCAGCTTCACCCTGAATGCGGGCGAGAAGCTCGGCATGGTCGGCGAATCCGGCTCGGGCAAGAGCACGCTGGCGCTCGCCATGATGCGAATGATCAAGCCGCCGGGCCGGATCGAGGGCGGGGAGGTGATCGTCGGCGGCGCCGACCTGATGGCGCTCGACGCCGAAGGGATGCGCCAGGCGCGGCTGTCCCGCATCGCCTATATCCCGCAGGGCGCCATGAACTCGCTGAACCCGGTGATGCGGATCGGCGCCCAGATGGTCGACGCGGTGAAATCGCATCTGCCGGGCGAATCCCGTGCGTCCATCGAGGCGCGCTGCAAGCGGGCGCTGCAATCGGTCGACCTCGATCCCGGCGTCTTCCGCATGTACGCGCATGAGCTGTCGGGCGGCATGAAGCAGCGCGTCTGCATCGCCATCGGCATCCTGCTCGACCCCCATGTGATCATCGCCGACGAGCCGACCAGCGCGCTCGACGTCGTCACCCAGCGCCAGGTTATGGAGACGATCGACGCCGTCCAGAAGGCGATCAACGCCGCGGTCATCCTGATCGGCCACGACATGGGGCTGATGGCGCAGTTCGTCGACACGGTCGCGGTGATGTATGCCGGCCGGCTGGTCGAGGTCAGCACGGTCCGCGAGATGTTCATGGACCCGAAGCACCCTTATTCCCAGGCGCTGATCGACAGCCTGCCCAGCCTGGAGAACAAGGGCGTGTTCCGCGGCATCCCCGGCCTGGCGCCGTCGCTGCTGCGGCTTCCCGGCGGCTGCGCCTTCCACCCCCGCTGCGCCAGGGCGATGGAGATCTGCGGCACGCTGCGGCCGGAGGAGCGGATCCTGGCCGGCGGCCGCGGCGTGACCTGCCACCTCTATGACGGGGAGGGCTGAGATGGCCGACCTGCTGCGGCTCGAGAACGTCTCGAAGACCTACACGCGCGGCCTAGTCCATGCCCATGTCACCATGGCGCTGCGCGACATCACGCTGACGCTGAAGGAGGATGAGCCGACGATCCTGACCGTGGCGGGGGAGAGCGGCAGCGGCAAGACCACGCTGGCCATGCTGCTGCTCGGCTTCATCGCCCCGACGACCGGCCGGATCGTCTATCGCGGCCGGGACGTCTCAACCCTGCGCGGCCGGGAAAAGATGGCCTATCGCCGCGAGGTGCAGGCGGTGTTCCAGGACCCCTTCGCCGTGTTCAACCCGTTCTACACGGTCGACCACCTGCTGACCGTGCCGATCCGGAAATTCGGGCTGGCGAGATCGAAGGCGGAGGCGCGCGGCAAGATGGAGGAGGCGCTGACCGCCGTCGGGCTGCGGCCGGAGGACATCCTGGGCCGCTTTCCGCACCAGCTGTCCGGCGGGCAGCGCCAGCGCATCAACGTCGCCCGCGCTTTGCTGCTGAAGCCGCGGCTGCTGATCGCCGACGAGCCGGTGTCGATGGTCGACGCCTCGCTCCGCGCGACGATCCTCGAAACGCTGCGCAACCTGCAGCGCGACCACGGCGTCTCGATCATCTACGTCACGCATGACCTGACGACCGCCTATCACATCGCCAGATCGATCATCGTGCTCTATCGCGGCTCGGTGATGGAGGCGGGGGATGTCGACCGGGTGATCAAGGATCCGCAGCACCCCTATACGCAATTGCTGGTGGATTCGATCCCCTGGCCCGATCTCGACCGGCGCTGGGGCGCCCAGCCGATCAAGGCGCGAGACGCTGCCATCGGCACCGGCGGCTGCCGCTTCCGGCCCCGCTGCCCCAGGGCGATGGAGGCCTGCGGGGCGGAGCCGCCGCTGTTCCGCATCGGCGATCGCCAAACCGCCTCATGCTTCCTCTACGATCGGCAGCCCCAGGTGGCGCAGGAGCGCCTGTCCGAGCTGCTGCCCGCCTGAGCTTCGATGACACTCGTGATCAGACTCTCTCCTCCCCCACGAAAGAACCGTCATTGCGAGCGCAGCGAAGCAATCCAGGGGCCAGCGCGAACCGACCCCTGGATTGCTTCGTCGGCTTCGCCTCCTCGCAATGACGATCTTTTCTTAGCCCACCGGACCGCACGGAACGACACGACCATGCTCGAAATCGCCGAATACATCAGCCCCACGCCGACGCCCGTCTGGAAGCTGGCGAAGCAGGCCGGGGTCGACCTCGCCGTCGGCGGCCTGCCGCCCGACGACCTGCTGCAGGGCGAGGCGCCGTGGGATTTCGGGCCGCTGCAGCGCCTGAAGCAGCGCTACGAGGACGCCGGCTTCACCCTGAAGGTGGTCGAGGCGCGGCCGCCGCTGAACAAGGCGAAGCGCGGCCTGCCGGGGCGGGACGAGGAGATCGCGACGGTCTGCACGCTGCTGCGGAACATGGGCCGGCTCGGCATCCCGGTCTGGTGCTACGAGTGGATGACCGACTTCAACTGGGTGCGCACCAACCTGGCCACGCCGTCGCGCGGCGGGTCTGTGGTCACCAGCTTCAACATCGCCGACGTTCCCGAGGATCTGACCGGCAACCCGCCGATCGGCGAGGATGAGCTCTGGGCCAATCTCGACTATTTCCTGAAGAAGGTGCTGCCGGTTGCCGAAGAGGCGAAGGTGAAGATCTCGATGCACCCGGACGACCCGCCGCTGTCGCCGATCCGCGGCGTCGGGCGGATCATGCGCAGCATCGACAACTACCGGCGCCTGGTCGAAAGCGTGCCCAGCCCGATGAACACGATCACGCTGTGCCAGGGCAACTTCACCCTGATGACCGACGACCTGCCCGGCGCCATCCGGTCCTTCGGCAAGGCCATCTCCTTCGTCCATTTCCGCGACGTCGAGGGCACGCCGGAGGCGTTCCGGGAGACATGGCACGACGCCGGCAAGACCGACATGCTGGCCTGCATGCGCGCCTATCGCGACATCGGCTTCGACGGCGTGCTGCGCCCCGACCATGTGCCGACCGTGGAAGGCGACAGCAACGAGAATGCCGGCTACTCCGCCTTCGGCCGGCTCTATGCCATCGGCTACATCCGCGGGCTGCACCAGTCCGTCTACGGCGCTTGAGCGAGGCAACGATGGACACTCTGGAGACCGGCAAGCCCGTCCGCACCCGGACCCGGACGAAGACGATCGCCCTGACCGGCGGCAGCGGCCGGATCGGCCGCGCCATCGCGGCGGCGGCGCTGCGCCGCGGCCATCGCGTCGTCAGCATCGACCGCGCGGCACCGGCGGAGGCGCAGGAGAACCTCCGCTTCGTCCAGGCCGATATCGGCGACTACGACGCGCTGGTCGAAGCCTTCCGCGGCTGCGACGCGCTGATCCACATGGCCGCGATCCCGTCGCCGGGTCACCATCCCGACCATATCGTCCACAACAACAACGTCACCGGCAGCTACAACGCGATGCGCGCCGCGATCGAGGTCGGGATCACCCGGATCGTGCAGGCGTCCAGCGTCAACGCGATCGGCCTGTCCTTCAGCCGCGAGGCGCATTTCGACTATCTCCCGCTGGACGAGGCGCATCCGAACTACACCGAGGAGCCGTACGGGCTGTCGAAATGGATCTGCGAGCAGCAGGCCGACACCTTCGCCCGCCGCTACAGCCGCCTCAGGATCGCCAGCCTGCGCTTCCACCTGGTGGTGGAGGAGCGCGCCCAGGCCGCCGCGGTCTACGGCTTCGTCACCAAGGCGGCGTCGAAGCATCTCTGGGCCTACACCCTCTACGACGCGGCGGCGCGGGCCTGCCTGCTGGCGCTCGACGCGCCGTTCAAGGGCCATGAGGTGTTCTACATCGTCGCGCCGGACACGGTGATGGATATGCCGAGCCTGGAGCTTGCCGGCCGCTTCTTCCCCGACGTGCCGGTGCGCGGCGACCTGAGCGGCAACCGCGCCTTCTTCTCCTCCGCCAAGGCCGAACGGATGCTCGGCTGGCGCCACGATTCCGACTGAGGACGGGTGCCAACCATTTCACCCTGATTGTCATTGCCGGGCTTGACCCGGCAATCCAGGGGCCACCAAGAGCCGCTCTGGCCGCCCCTGGATCCTCGGGTCAAGCCCGAGGATGACAGTCGGAAACAGATGACAGGGCTTTGTTGGTCGCCGAACAGCGATCCCACTTGAGGTGATTTCATGAAGATCCAGGACGTCAAGGTCATCGTCTGCTCGCCGGGGCGGAACTTCGTCACCCTGAAGATCGTCACCGACCAGGGCCTGTACGGCATCGGCGACGGCACGGTGAACGGGCGCGAGCTCGCGGTCGTCAGCTATCTGCAGGACCATGTCGCGCCGCTGCTGATCGGCCGCGACCCGGCGCAGATCGAGGACATCTGGCAGTATCTCTACAAGGGCGCCTATTGGCGGCGCGGGCCGATCACCATGGCCGCGATCTCGGCCGTCGACATGGCGCTGTGGGACATCAAGGCCAAGGCGGCGAACATGCCGCTGTACCAGCTGCTCGGCGGCGCCTCGCGGCAGAAGGCGATGATCTACTCGCACGCCCAGGGCATGACGATCGAGGAGGCCGTCGACGCCGTCGGCCGGAAGCGCGACGAGGGCCATGTCGCGATCCGCTGCCAGGTCGGCATCCCCGGCCTGCCGGCGATCTACGGCACCGGCAAGGGGTCGAAGCAGGGCACCGGCGGCATGGTCGAGGCTTTGCCGCATGAGGAGGTGTGGTCGACCGCGAAATACATGAACCACATCCCGAAGCTGTTCGCGCGGTTGCGGGACGTCTATGGCGACGACCTGCACCTGCTGCACGATACGCATCATCGCCTGACGCCGATCGAGGCGGCGCGCCTGGGCAAGGACCTCGAGCCGTTCCGGCTGTTCTGGCTGGAGGACCCGGTGCCGGCCGAGCTGCAGGAGGGCTATCGCCTGATCCGCCAGCACACGACGACGCCGATCGCGCTGGGCGAGGTGTTCAACACGATCTGGGATGCGCGGCTGCTGATGGAGGAGCAGCTCATCGACTACATCCGCGTCACCTCGGTCCATGCCGGCGGCGTGACCGGGCTGCGGCGCATCTTCGACTTCGCCTCGGTCTACCACATCCGCACCGCTTGCCACGGGCCGATGGACGTGTCGCCGGTGGCGATGGGCGTCAACGCCCATATCGACCTCTGGGTGCCGAATTTCGGCATCCAGGAATTCTCCGGCTACACGCCGCTGATGCACGAGGTCTTCCCGCATTCCTGGACGCAGGAGGGCGGCTATATCCATCCGGGCGAGGCGCCGGGCCACGGCGTCGACATCGACGAGGATCTCGCCGCCAAGCACCCCTATCAGCGCGCCTACCTGCCGGTGAACCGGCTGGAGGACGGCACTCTGTGGCACTGGTGACCGGTATGAAGATCTCAGCCATCCGCGCCTATCCGGTCTGGGTCGGCACGCGCAACCAGCTGATCGTCAAGGTCGAGACCGACGAAGGCCTGTTCGGGTGGGGCGAAAGCGGCCTCTCCGGTCGCGAGAAGGCCGTGGTCGGCGCGATCGACCATTACCGCGAGTTCCTGGTCGGCCGCGATCCGTTCCGGATCGGCGCCCTGTGGCAGGAGATGTATCGCAGCCAGTATTTCGAGGGCGGCCGCGTGCTGCAGGCGGCGATCTCGGCGATCGACATCGCCCTTTACGACATCCTCGGCAAGGCGCTCGGGGTGCCGGTCTACCAGCTGCTGGGCGGCAAGCAGCGGGACCGGATCCCGACCTTCGCCACCACCTCCGCGCCGCCGGGCGAGGAGATGATCGAGCAGGCGCGGGCGCTGATCGCGGCCGGCTGGACCGCGATGCGCCTGTCGCCCTCCGGCCACCGGGACGGCGAGATCTACGAGCCGCGCGAGCACATCGCCACCACAGCGAAATGGTGCGTCCGGGCGCGCGAGGCGCTGGGCGGCGACGTCGTGCTCGGCATCGACCTGCATCACCGCCTGTCGGTGGCGGAGGCGGCGAGCTTCTGCCAGAAGATGCCCTCCGGCACGCTCGATTTCCTGGAGGAGCCGATCCGCGACGAGACGCCGGAGGCCTATGAGGCGTTGCGGCGGATGGTCGACGTGCCCTTCGCGATCGGCGAGGAGTTCGCCTCGAAATGGCAGTTCCTGCCCTACATCGAGCGCGACATCCACCAGTTCAACCGCATCGACATCTGCAATGTCGGAGGATTCACCGAGGCGATGAAGGTCGCGGGGTGGAGCGAGGCGCATTACGTCGACATGATGCCGCACAACCCGCTCGGTCCGATCTGCACGGCGGCGACGGTGCATTTCGCCGCGGCGGTGCCGAACTTCTCCTGGCTCGAGACCCGGACCTCGACGGCCGAGCAGCTCGGCTTCGATGATGCCGAGCTGTTCCCGGTCCAGCCGCGGATCGAGAACGCGCATTATCCGGTCACGAACGCGCCCGGCCTCGGCGTCGAGGTGAACGAGGAAGCGATCAGGAAGCAGAGCTTCAAGTTCTGGGAAGCGCCGCATCTGAAGCGCAAGGACGGATCGGTGACGAACTGGTAGGGACGGCCTTCGCCCGACCTACGTCGCCGGCGCAGCCTCCCCGACCGGCTCGCGGTCCGGCGCTGCGCCGCCAGCCGGGCCAGCTCGGCCCGGCTCGTATGCGTCTCCGGCCGGCGGACGCTGTCACGGCCGGCCGCGGCAGGGCACACAATGTTCATTGCGTGCATCCGCGACTTCTGTTCATGATACGTTCCATGGACGAGGCGCATTCCGAACCGGACCGGCCGACCGATCCCGACATGAACTGGACGGGCTGGGCGCTGCGCCTGCTGCGCGACGCGGCCGAGATCGACATGCGCTGCAAGCGGATGACCGAGCGGCAGCAGGAGCGGGCGCATCCGGACCCGGAGGCGTCGACGGATTTCGGGCCGATCCAGGCGCGGCTGACGCGCTCGCTGCGTCTGACGATCGCCCTGACCGAGCGGATCCGCACCGGCTTCATGGAGCGGCGGCAGGAGCGCACGGCGTCGGGGGAGGAGCAGCGCCGGCGGGAGCGGCGGGAGCGCGCGGCCGGGATGGTGGCCGCGGCGGCGGCGCGGCCCGAGGCGGGGCTGGACGCCGAGTGCATGCGGTCGCTGGCGTGGGAGCGGCTGGTCGAGGACGAGATCCTGGACGCGCAGCTGGACACGCTGTCGGCGGCGGAGTTCGTGCAGGCGGTGTGCCGCAGGATCGGCCACCCGCCGGACCCGATCCGGCTGCCGCGCAGCTGGGACGAGATCCTCGATCCGCCGGCCGCCACGCCGCCGGCCCCGGCGGAGCCCGAGACTGCTGAGCGCGAGACCGTAGAGGATTGGCCTGAGGCATCGGACGCGTCCGACGCCGGCCGGCCCGTGCCGGAGCCGTCCAAGCCGGACAGCAGCTGAGCGCCCGGGTCGCGCATCCCTGCACCGTCATGGCGAGGAGGCGAAGCCGACGAAGCCATCCAGGGGCCACGCCAAACGGCCCTGAATCGCTTCGCTGCGCTCGCGATGACGGCACTGCCCATTGCGAGCGCGTCACCGGCCTGCCCGGCCTTCCACTCTCCCCCTCCCCTTGCGGGAGGGGGGAAGGGGGAGGGGCCTGCGCGCGTCCGCGCGTGAATGGCTTGCCCGACCTCCAATCATCCCCCTGCGGGCTGGCATCCGGCCCGGCGTTTCGTAGGATGTAATCCGGGGCGGGGCCGTGGCGGTCCCGCCGCATGGTGACGGAGAGGGCAGGAGCATGGCCGACATCGCCTATATCGGTCTCGGCCTGATGGGCCGGGGCATGGTGCGCAACCTGCTGAAGGCGGGGCACCGCGTGCAGGCCTGGAACCGCAGCGCCGTGGAGCTGCCGGAGGAGATCACCGCCCATCCCGGCTTCGCCCGCGCCGCGTCGGTGGCGGAGGCCGCCGCCGGCCGTGACCGGGTCATGCTCTGCGTCACCGGCCCCGATGCCCAGCGCGCCGTGCTGCTCGGCCCCGACGGCGTCTTCGTCCATGCCGCGAAGGGCGCGGTGGTCGTCGACAGCACCACCACCGATCCGGCGGTGTCGCGCAACCTGGCGGAGGCGGCGTCGCAGGCCGGACACGCCTATCTCGACGCCCCGGTCTACGGCAGCAAGGACCAGGCCTGGGACGGCAGCATCGGCTTCATCGTCGGCGGCGACGCCGCGGTGCTGCAGGCGGTGCGCCCGATTCTCGAGGCGGTGTCCGGCGGCGTGCACCATCTCGGCCCCAACGGCGCCGGCGCGGTGATGAAGCTGATCGGCAACCTGCTGTCGGCGGCCCAGACCGCGGCGCTCGGCGAAGGCCTGGCGCTGGCCCGCAAGAACGGGCTGGCGGCGGAGGGGATCATCGAGGTGCTGGACCGGTTCGGCGGCTCCTCCGGCGTCATCCGGGGCGCCGCACGCAAGACCCTGGCCAACGACTTCTCGCCGGCCTTCCACCTCAAGAACATGGCCAAGGACATCGGGCTGATGCTCGATCTCGGCCGCGCCAGCGGCGTGCCGATGCCGGGCACCGCCCTGACGGCGGAGCTGTACCGCGCCGCGCTGGTGGCCGGCTATGGCGAGCTGCAGGCCAATGCCGTGCACAAGCTGCAGTTCCGCCTCGCCGGCATCGAGGAATGAGCCTCTCGGGTCCTCCGCATCCGGCGACGGCCGGCGGCGTCCGCACCCAGCTGGCGGTGCTGGCCGACGGCCGCCCGATCCGCTATCGCCGCATGGGCGCGGGCGGCGGCGCCCCGATCGTCATGGTGCACGGCTTCGCCGGCGAGCTGTTGACCTGGGCCGCCAACCAGGTGCCGCTTTCGGCCCGGCGCACGGTCTATGCGCTCGACCTGCCGGGCCATGGCGGCTCGTCGAAGGATCTCGGCGCGGGCGGCGTGCCCGGCCTGGCCGAGGCGCTGCTGGCCTTCCTCGACGCCGTCGGCATCGGCCGCGCCCATCTGGTCGGCCATTCCCTGGGCGGGGCGGTGGTGCTGCAGGCGGCGCTGTCCCGGCCGGGCCGCGCCGCTTCGCTGACCCTGGTCGCCCCCGGCGGGCTGGGTGAGGAGGCCGACACCGGCTTCATCGACCGGCTGCTCGGCGCCGACGATCCGGCGGCGCTGGCGGCGGCGCTGCGGCCGCTCTATGCCGATCCCCGGCTGGTCACCCCGGCGCTGGGCGAGCTGGTGCTGACGGCCCTGCGCGGCCCCGGCGTGCGCGAGACGCTGCGCCGCCTGGCCGACCAGTGCTTCGCCCCGGGCCGCCAGCGCCTGGTGCTGCGCGACCGGCTGGCGGAGCTGGCGGTGCCGGCGCAGGTGCTGTGGGGCACCGACGACGCCATCCTGCCGGCGCGCCAGGCCCGCGGCCTGCCGCCCGCGGTGGCGGTGCATCTGCTCCCCGGCCAGGGCCACATGCTGCCGATCGAGGCGGCGGCCGAGGTCAATCGCCGGATCGAAGGGATCTCGGCGGGCGGGTGATTCTGTCGCGGCAGGCGGCGCTTGCCGCGACCGGCCGGACGGGCTTGAGTCGGACGGCAGTCGGAACGCGGCGGAGGCCGCATGGACACTCTCGAGCAGCTCAACGATCTGATCGGCCGCATCTATGATGCCGGGACCGATCACGCGGCCTGGCGGCATGTCCTCACCGACATCTGCCGCTGGACCGGCGGCGACGTGGCCCAGATCCTGGTGCTGGAATCCACCGCGGCCGTCCCCTTCTTCAACGTCGCCGTCGGCTACGACGCGGCCGCCCATGCCCGCTATCTCCGGGACTATGCGCTGGAGGATCCGCGCCTGCCGGCCTGGCGCCGCTTGCCGCCGACCGTCCATCTCTGCCACGAGGTGGTCGACCCGGCCTGGTTCGACCGCCAGGATTTCGGCGCGTTCCTGGACGAGAACGGCTGCCGCTGGGCGATGGGCGCCATCGACCCCGCCTTCGACGGCGTCGCCGGGATGAGCGTGCGCCGGCCCCGCCGCGCCGGGCCGTTCACGCCGGAGGAGGGGCGCCGCTTCGGCCTGCTGGTGCCGCATATCCGCCGCTCGCTGGCGCTGGTCCAGCGGCTGGACGGGCTCGCGGCCCGGGCCCGGCTCGCCGAGGACGTGCTCGACCGGCTCGACCGGGCCGTGGTCCTGCTGGCCGCCAATGGCCGGGTGGTGCATGTCAACGCCATGGCGGACCGGCTGTTCGAGAGCGGCCGGTTGCAGCTGCGGGGCAACCGGCTCGACTCCGCCGACCCGGCCGAGGCGGCGGCCCTGCGCGGGTTGATCGCGGCGACGCTGGACCCGCGGCCCGGCGGCGGTTCCTTCAAGCTGCTGTCCGGCACCGTCGGGGCGACGCCGCTGATCGCCAGCGGCTGCCGTCTGCCGGATCGGCGTCCCGCCGCCGTCGCCGCGCCGCAGGCCGTGGCGGCGCTGTTCCTGACCCAGCTCGGGGCCAGCCGGGACGATTTCGGCCAGGTGCTGCCGGCGCTGTTCGGCCTCAGCCGGGCCGAGGTACGGCTGGCGGCGGCGCTGCATGAGGGCCTGTCGCTGTCCGAGATCGCGGAGCGGCTGGATCTCAGCCGCGAGACGCTGCGCACCCAGCTGCGGTCGGTCTTCGACAAGACCGGCACCCGGCGTCAGGGGACGCTGATCCGGCTGCTGGGCGATCTCGCCCGCGAGAGCCGGCTGGCGCGCCGCGCCGCAGCTGTGACGGCGGACACGGCGCGGCCACAATGATGCGGTTACCTTGGGGGCATAACGACAGCACAAGCGAACCGTTTCATGTCCTCAACCATGGTCATACGCAACACCGAGCGGAATTCAGGGCTCGACCTCGTCCAGCTCGCCGGGCGCCTCTGCCTGGCGCTGGTGTTCTTTGCCGCCGGCATCTCCAAGGTCCCGGAATGGGACTCGATGGTGGCGATGGTGCAGAGCCGCGGCCTGCCGGAGCCCGAGCTGCTGCTCGCCGCCGCCGCGGCGCTGCAGATCGTCGCCGGCGCCCTCCTGCTGCTTGGCTGGCACACCCGGCTCGCAGCCCTGGCCCTGGCCGGCTTCACCATCGTCGCCACCGTGCTCTTCCACGGCTTCTGGGATGCGCCGCCGGACCGGTTCGAGCTCGACTTCGCGATCTTCATGAGCAACCTCGCCGTGCTCGGCGGGCTGCTGTTCATCGCCGGCACCGGCGGCGGCCGCCACTCCCTCGACAGCGGCCCGGGCGAGGGCTGACCGGCCAAGACAAAGGGCGCGCGACCCGTGGCCGCGCGCCCTTTGTCGGATCTTCTTCGCGCTTACCAGCTGGCGATGACCGCGCCCTTGAACCGTTCGGCCAGGAACTGCTTCACCGCGTCGGTGTGGTAGCTCTCGACCAGGGTCTTGACCCAGGGCTCGTCCTTGCGCGCGGTCTGCACCGCGATGATGTTGACATAGGGACCGTCGGCCGCCTCGCGCAGGATCGCGTCCTTGGCCGGGTCGAGACCGGCCTCGACCGCGTAGTTGGTGTTGATCGCCGAGATGTCGGTGTCGTCCAGCGACCGCGGCAGCTGCGCCGCGTCCAACTCGACGATCTCCAGCTTCTTGGGATTCTCGGTGATGTCGGCCACGCTCGGTTTCAGCCCGACGCCGTCGGCCAGCTTGATCAGGCCGGCGGACTGCAGCAGCAGCAGGACGCGGCCGCCATTGGTCGGGTCGTTGGGGATGCCGACGGCGGCGCCGTCGCGCAGCTCGCCGATCGCCTTGATCTTCTTCGAATAGATGCCGATCGGGAAGGTGACGGTGCTGGCCACCTTGCTGATCTTGTAGCCGCGCTTGTCGATCTCGTTCACGAGATACGGCTCGTGCTGGAAGGAATTGGCGTCGAGCTCGCCGGAATCCAGCGCCGCATTGGGCACGACATAGTCCGAGAACTCGACGATCTCGATGTCCAGGCCCTTCTCATGGGCGATCGGCTTCACCTGCTCCAGGATCTCGGCATGCGGCCCCGGCGTGACGCCGATCTTCACGGTCTCGGCCACGGCCGGCTGCACGGCCAGGGCGAACGCCGCCGCGGCCAGAATCGTCTTCAGGCTCATTGTATCCCCCTCGGATGGAACGGTTCAGGCGGCGCGCTGCCGCTTGTTGACCCGGCGGGCCAGCCGGTCGCCGGCCATCTGCACCGCCTGCACGAACAGGATCAGCACGATCACCACCGCCGCCATCATGTCGGGCATGAAGCGCTGATAGCCGTAGCGGATGCCGAGATCGCCCAGCCCCCCGCCTCCGACCGCGCCGACCATGGCGGAATAGCCGATCAGGCTGACCACGGTCAGGGTCAGGCCCAGCACGATGGCGGGCATCGCCTCCGGCACCAGCACCTTGCGCACGATCTGCAGCGGCGAGGCGCCCATCGCCTTGGCCGCCTCGACCAGGCTCTGGTCGACCTCGCGCACTGCCGCCTCGATGATCCGGGCGATGAAGGGCACGCAGGCGATGGTCAGCGGCACGATCGCCGCGGTGGTGCCGATCGAGGTGCCGGCGATCAGCCGGGTGAAGGGGATGATCGCCACCACCAGGATGATGAAGGGGGTGGAGCGGGTGGCGTTGACCACCAGGCCGACGATGCGGTTGGCCGCCGGCGCCGCGAACAGCTCGCCCTTGCCGCTGGTCGCCAGCCAGATGCCGATCGGGCCGCCCAGGAGGGTGCCGATCGCGGCCGAGACCGCGACCATGTACAGCGTCGCCCAGGCGGCGTCAGCCAGCAGCGCGAAGAGTTGCGGGGACATGGCCCAGGACCTCGACGGAAAGCTTGAGGGAGGAGAGGAAGTCGATCGCCGACCGGGCGGCCTCGGGCCCGCCCGGCACGGCGACGATCAGGGTGCCGAAGGGGGCGCCCTGCACGCTGTCGACCCGGCCGTGCAGCAGCGCCGCGTCGATGCCCAGGCGGCGGGCCAGCTGGCCCAGCGCGGTGGTGCCGGCCTGCGACCCGGCGAAGACGAGGCGCAGCACGGTCTCGCCGCCGGCCAGCGGCGCCTCGGACAGCTTGGCCGCCAGGGTCTCCGGCAGCTCGGCGCCGGTGACGCTGGCGACGAAGGCGCGCGCCGTCGCCGTCTGCGGCCGGGTGAACAGGTCGAACACCCGCGCCTCCTCGATCACCCGGCCCTGCTCCAGCACCGCGACGCGGTGGCAGATCGCCTTGATCACCGCCATCTCATGGGTGATCAGCACGATCGTCAGGCCCAGCTCGCGGTTGATCCGGGCCAGGAGCTGCAGGATCGAAGCCGTGGTCTCGGGGTCGAGGGCGGAGGTCGCCTCGTCGCACAGCAGCACGCTGGGCTCGCTGGCCAGCGCCCGGGCGATGCCGACGCGCTGCTTCTGCCCGCCCGACAGCTCAGCCGGGTAGCGGTCGCGCTTGTCGGCCAGGCCGACCAGCTCCAAGAGCCGGTCGACGCGCGCGGCGATCGTCCGCCGGTCGAGCCCGGCCAACTCCAGCGGCAGCGCCACATTGTCGAACACGGTGCGGGAGGAAAGCAGCGCGAAATGCTGGAAGATCATGCCGATCTTCCGCCGTTCGGCCCGGAGCGCCGTCTCCGGCAGGGCCGTCAGCTCGGTGCCGTCGACGGTGACGGTGCCGCTGGTCGGCCGCTCCAGCAGGTTGATCAGGCGGATCAGGGTCGACTTGCCGGCGCCGCTGGGCCCGATCACGCCGAAGATCTCGCCGCGCTCGATGGTCAGGGAGACGTCGGCCAGTGCCGTCACCTGGGCCTGGCCCGCGCGGGTGAAGGTCTTGGAGATGGAGTCGAGGCGGATCATGGGTGGTGCCGGATCAGTGGATCGGTGCGGGGACGAAGATGGCCGCCGCGGGCAGGGCGGCAAGGGGCCGGAGCCCGGCTCAGGCGCGGCGACAGCGCATCGGCGCCGCGGCCGCCCGCCCTGTGGCAAGCGTCCGGTGCGCGAAAGGGCTGTGAAGGGCCGTCCTGGTCATCGTCGTGTCCTGCCTCGTCTCTTCGAGGGAACCACGACCTGCATCGTGGCGCTTTAGCGGTTGTTGACGCGGGCGCAAGCTGCTTCCCATCAAATCGCCGCGGGCCCGTTGGCGGTGGGCCGGTCCGTCGCCCCTTAAATATCGCGCTGCACCAGGCGGGTCAATAAACTGCGCCATGCGGTCTGTGGATTGCTGATTTTCACAGTGAAATTCAGGATTATCGGGGCGGCGCCGGCCAGACCCTTTGCCTAGGGCGCGGGCAAAGTGGCAAGTTCATGGCATGCATGCTTACCATTGCTGCACTGCAAAAAGGCTGATCCTGGCCTGAAGCGGACGTCTTACATTAGGGGTACATGAGGAAAGCACAGAGAGGCCGGTCTCGCCGGCAGATGAGGTAAGTATGCATATCGACGTTCTGGACTTCGCTCCTGCCACCACCCGTCCCGCCGGCGCCTTCGCCCGCCTCCGCGCGGCCGTCGCCCGCCGCATCGCCGAGCGCCGCGAGTACAAGCGGGTCTATGACGAGCTGCTGAAGCTCGACCGGCGCGAGATGGACGAGCTGGGCATCGGCCCGGGCGATTTCGACGCCATCGCCCGCGGCACCTTCAGCCGCTGAGCCTTCTCATCGGGGCGCGGCCGCCCGTTGCAGGGCAGGCCCCGCCACCGAACGCATCAGGGCGCCCGCCTGCCGCAGCCGCGTGAGACGGCTCTCGGCCGGCCGTGGCGCCCTTTGCATCGGCGCCTGACGCGACTGTCATTTGGCGGATCGGCCGGACGGCGCTATATGAGCACCCCATGAGCAAGAGAGCACGCGCCGAAGGGCAGCCATCCGACTGGCAGATCGCGAAGCGGATGATGCGCGAGCACATGAAGGGCCATTTCTGGCGCTTCGTGCTGGCCTTCCTGTGCCTTGGGGCGACGGCAGCGGCGAGTTCGGCCATCCCGTTCGTCAGCCAGCACATCCTGGACGGCATCTTCACCAACCGGCAGTCGGACCTTCTGGTGCCGATCTCGCTCCTGGTGATCGCCGTCTTCTTCGTGCGCGGCGGGGCCACCTACGGCTTCACCGTGGTGATGAACAGCATCGGTCGCCGCATCGTCGGCGACCTTCAGATGCGCATGTTCCGCAGCAAGATCTGGGACGATCTCGCCAGCTTCCATGCCACGGCGTCGGGTCATCTGGTCAGCCAGTTCACCTTCAACGTGCAGGCGGTGCTCGGCGCGGTGTCGACCAGCGCGGCCGCGATCGGCCGCGACGCGATGACGCTGGTCGGCCTGATCGTGGCCATGTTCTACCAGGACTGGAGGCTGGCGCTGATCGCCTCCGTCACGTTCCCGATCTCCGTCTATCCGCTGATCAAGGTCGGGCGCGACCTGCGCAAGGTCACCCGCAAATCGCAGTTCGGCATGGGCGAGATGACCAGCTATCTCACCCAGGTGTTCCAGGGCATCCGCCATGTGAAGGCGTACAACGCCGAGCAGCGGACCATCGCCGCCACCGAGAAGATCGTCTGGTCGGTGTCGCGCGTGATGCAGCGCATGACCAAGATCAAGTCGTACAACGCACCGTTCATGGAGGCGCTGTCGGGCGTTGCCATCGCCGCCGTGATCTATTACGGCGGCTCGCAGGTGATCGCCGGCAGCCGGACCACCGGCTCTTTCTTCGCGTTCGTCCTGGCCCTGATGCTGACCTACGATCCCTTGAAGCGGGTGGTGAACACCTGGGGGTCGGTGCAGCAGGGGATCACCGCGGCGGAAGGCATCTTCGCCATGATCGACACGCGGCCCAGCATCGTGGATGCGCCGGGCGCCGCCGTGCTCGACCGGGTGTCCGGCGCGATCCGGCTGGAGGACGTGCATTTCTCCTATGGCCCCGCCATTCCGGCCCTGCGCGGCATTTCGGTCGAGATCCCGGCCGGCAAGACGGTGGCTCTGGTCGGTCCCTCCGGCGCCGGCAAGTCGACGCTGCTCAACCTGATTCCGCGATTCTACGACCCGTCCTCCGGCACGGTCCGGATCGACGGTCACGACATCCGCCAGGTCACGCAGCACTCCTTGCGTGAGCAGATCGGCCTGGTCAGCCAGGAGACGACGCTGTTCGACGCGACGGTGCGCGACAACATCGCCTATGCCCGTCCGGGGGCGAGCCAGGAGGAGATCGAAGCGGCGGCCCGGGCCGCGGCGGCGCACGACTTCATCCTCGCCCTGCCGCAGGGTTACGATACCCAGATCGGCGAGCACGGCGTGCGCCTGTCCGGCGGCCAGCGTCAGCGCCTGTCGATCGCCCGCGCCATGCTGAAGAACGCGCCGATCCTGCTGCTCGACGAGGCGACCTCGGCGCTGGACACGGAGAGCGAGCGCCAGGTGCAGGACGCACTGACCCGCCTCATGGTCGGCCGCACCACGCTGATGATCGCGCACCGTCTCTCGACCGTGCGCGGTGCCGACCTGATCTACGTCATGGACCAGGGCCAGGTCGTCGAGACCGGCAGCCACGCCGAGCTGCTGCAGCGCGGCGGCCTCTACGCCCGGCTGTGGACGATGCAGACGGCGGATGACGACCAGACCGAGGTCGAGGCGACACCGGCCGTGGCGGTGGCGGGGTAGGATGGGGGCTCGGGCCCCCGCGGCGGGTAAGCCGTCGCCGCGCCTGTTCTGCGACATGACGCCGGTCCTGGCGCATGCGCGCGGCCACACCACCGTGACCGGCGTGCAGCGCGTGGTGCTGCGGGTGGTGGGCCATCTGGTGGCGACGCATGGGGCGGACGCGATCCGCGGCATCGCCTGGCATCCGAAGCTGCGGCAGGCGGTCGAGATCGACCTGTCCTTCCTCGGCCCGGACTACAGCTTCGAGGCCAACCACGCCGAATTCGTCCGCGACATGGCAATTCCCTACGACGCGGGGGAAGCAGACCGGGCGCCGCTGCGCCGGCTGGCAGCGAAGCTCGGCCGGCTGCGTTGGCGGCTGGGGGCTGCGTCTGGTTTCGGCCGGCGCCTGTCCCGGCCCACCCTGACGCCGTCCGACCGCATCTTCCTGCCGGTGCCGACGCTGCGCAACGACCCCTACATCGCCTTCCTCACCGCGCGCAAGACGGCGGGCAATCCGGTGTTCCAGCTGATCCACGACGTCATTCCGGTGAAGCTGCCGGAGCTGGCGAAGCCGGGGCACGAGGCCGAGTTCCGCCGTTTCCTCGATCGCGTACCGGACTACGTGTCCGTCTTCCTCTGCGTTTCTGACCAGACGGAGGCGGATCTCCGCGAGTTTCTGCCGGCTGCTGGAGCAGCTATCCCGACCAGGGTCACCCCGCTGGCCCATGAGTTCGCCGGCGATGCGGCGGACGACGCTGCGATCGGGCCTGTTGTGCGCGCGATTGCCGAGACGCCGTTCGTGCTGTGCGTCGGCACGATCGAGGTGCGCAAGAACGCCTACGCCCTGGTCCAGGCGTGGGATCGGCTGCGACCGGAACTGGGCGATCGGATGCCCCGTCTGGTGCTGGCAGGCCAGCGCGGCTGGCGGACGGAGGATCTGTTCGACCTCCTGTCGAAGACGAACAACCTCGGCGGCACCGTCGCCGTGGCGGAGACGCCGACGGACGCCGAATTGGCCTTTCTTTACCGACATTGCCTGTTCACGGTTTTTCCAAGCCTCTACGAAGGTTGGGGCCTGCCGATCGGTGAAAGCCTTTGGTTCGGCAAGCATTGCATTGCCTCGAAGACATCCTCCATGCCGCAGGTGGGAGGTGACCTCGTGGATTACGTCGATCCGCATGATCCAGACGATCTGTGTCAGGCGATGACGAAGGCCATCCGACAACCGGATTATGTCCGGACGCGTGAGGGGCGAATTCGTGACACGGCCCGGCGCAGATGGGCCGAAACTGCGCGCGACGTCTACTCTGCTGTCTGGGATGACATGAGCGCGGAGAACCCTTTAGATGGGCTCGCGGCAGTTTTCCCTTCCAGGGGATAAAGAGGTGTCGCGCCGCAAGATCAGCGTCGCTGTTACCTTCCCTATCTGGCCGCCACGGGGGGGAGGACAGAGCCGCATTTTCCATCTCTATCGGCATCTGGCAAAGACCCACCCGATCGAGGTCGTTTGCATCACCAATGCCAACGACCTGCCCTCGGACCGTGAGGTAGCCCCAGGACTTCGAGAAATTCGGGTCCCGAAGTCACGTGCCCATCGCAAGGCGGAATTGGAGTTGACGCGTGCCGTCCCTGGCGTTCCTCTCTCCGATGTAGCCATGCCCAGGCTGGTTCATCTCACCCCGGACTATCGACGGGCTTTGGAAACTTCGGTGGCGGATGCCGGGCTTGTGATCGCATCGCATCCATATCTGTTTCCTCTCCTGCGCGAATTGACCGGCGGACCGATCTGGTACGAGGCGCACAATGTCGAGACGACGCTCAAGCGCATGATGCTGCCCGACACGTCGCAGGCACGTGCGCTGCTGACGGAAACGGAGCGGGTTGAGCGCGCCTGTTGTGACGCGAGCGAGCGCCTGATTGTGTGCGCGGCAGATGATGGCAGGACATTCCATCAGGATTTTGGTGTGCCGCAGCAGCGGATCATTGAAGTTCCGAACGGAGTCGACCTTGAGGCCGCCGAATATGTCGACCAGGAGGCGCGGCTGGCAGCCAAAGCTCGACTCGGATTGGAGAAGACATTCACGGTCCTGTTCATGGGCAGCCGGCACAAGCCGAACTGCGACGCGCTCGATGTTGTCCTTCGGTTCGCGCCGAGTTGCCCCGATATGCGTTTCTTGATCCTCGGGAGCGTCTGCGGACATCTCGAAGGACGATCGGTTCCGTCGAATGTCGGTTTGATGGGCGAGGTCGACGACGTGGTCAAGGTCACGACATTGGGTCTGGTCGACGGTGCCCTGAACCCGATGGCGAGTGGGTCCGGAACCAATCTGAAAATGCTGGACTATTTCGCCGCCGGAGTGCCGGTTATCTCGACCCGGCACGGGGCCCGCGGCCTAGCCGTCGCGGACGGCGTCCATCTGCAACTGAGCGAGATTGACGACTTCCCGGCCGCCCTGCAGCGGCTGCGGGCGGAGATCGGCGGCCTCGAACTGGCGGAACGCGTCGCGGCGTCCCGGCGGCTGGTGCAGGACCTCTATGATTGGGCGAGGCTTGCCGAGCGGTTAGCCGGGCACATTCGCCTCGTCGCAGGGTTGAGAGGATGATGGAGCCGGATCGGCCACTCCAGGTCGATGAGATCATGCGTCGGATCCAGGCGGAAGCCGCTCGCCGGCGACCGCTCGGACACGCCTCGACGATGGAGGTGTTCCCGGCGAAACGGAAATATGCGCTGGAGGAGTTCCTACGGCTCGAAGATGAGGCCTTTGTCCGAGCGGTCCATCAAGGGCTTCTGCGACGAGAAGTCGAGCCGCACCGACGTAACGCCTATGTCGAAGCTCTCAGATCAGGCCATATATCCAAAATCGATCTGCTGATCTCCGTCAGATGGTCAAAGGACGGGCGGCGGAATGCTGTAAAGGTCGCTGGCCTCCACCGCTTGCGCCGTCTCCGATGGCTCGAGAAGGTACCGCTGCTGGGGCGCAGAGGCTGGTGGCACCGGGCGTAGACGGGAACGCTGCTGGCGTTCAGGGATTATAGCGGTGCCGTCATGTTGTGGGAGAAGCTGGACGTCCCACAACTTTGGCGTGATACAGATGACGGCCTGAACCAAGCATGGCCTTCGTCCGACAGCAGGAAACTTCTTAGAGACCCTATGAGCTCGCTTCAACCTGTGACACCCCAGATCCTTGGCCATGCACTGCCTGTGACGCAGCCGGACTACCTTCCGTTCTCGGCCTGGGTCGGTCACCTGCCGTTTGCCTCGTGGCTTGTGGACGTTCTGAGGCCCCGAGTGTTGGTGGAACTTGGGGTTCACAACGGAGCATCGTACTGTGCCTTCTGCGAGGCGGTGGTGCGGCATGGTCTGCCCACGGCATGTTTTGGAGTCGACAGCTGGGCGGGCGATCCCCACGCGGGGCACTATGATGGGGAGGTTTTGGCGCAGCTACGGACCTATCACGACCCGCGATACGGGGCATTTTCCCGTCTGGTCCATTCGACTTTCGATGAAGCGCTGGAGCATTTCGCCGATAGCTCGGTGGATTTGCTGCACATCGACGGTTTTCACACCTATGAGGCCGTGCGGCACGATTTCGAGAGCTGGCGGCCAAAGCTGAGTGATCGGGCAGTAGTGCTGTTTCACGATACCAATGTTCGGGAGGGCAGCTTCGGAGTCTGGCGGTTTTGGGACGAGATACGTCGAGGTCATCCGAATTTCGAGTTTTTGCACGCTCATGGGCTAGGTGTGCTCGGGATTGGGTCTGAGCAGCCGGAAGTGCTACGTCGGCTATTCTCGGCAAGCGACGAGGAAGCGGGGGCGATCCGATCCGTGTTCGGTCATATCGGTCAGCGTCTCGTTGACCTTCACGATTTGCGGCGGACGGTCGAGGCACAAGGGGCAGCACTGGCCAGTCAGGGCGAGGAGTTGCGGCGGCATCAGGAAGCGCTGGTGCGGGCGGAGCAGGCTTTGGAGCAGCGTCAAGCTGACTTGGAGCAGCGTCAGACTGATCTCGCGGGGCTGAAGTCCGAGTTGGAGCAGGCCGCTCGCGAGTTGACGGTCGCGACGACGGCGCGGTCGGCCCTTGAGGATGATCTGCAATTGCAGATGACGGAAGTGGCGCGGGTCCGGGATCTGATTGAAGACAAGGACGCGAAGCTGGCGAGGTTGGAGCATCGGCTAGGGGAGGCGATGGATCTGGCGGAGCGAAGCAAGCGGCTTCTGAACGCGGTGAAGCGATCGCGATCCTGGCGATTGACGGCGCCGTTGCGCCGCGCCGGTCTGTTGGGACGCCGCGACAAGCGCCTCTTCAAACGCCATAAAAGCAAGGCTGGCGCTCCACATTTGCCGAATGCCAGTAGCCGTCACCAGGAGATGACCGATCTGCGAGCGCTGTTCGATCCGGCATGGTACGTTGATCGATACAAGGATGTCGCTGCTTGGGGAGGAGACCCTTGGCAGCATTACCTGGAGAGTGGCGCCGCGGAACGGCGCGATCCGAACCCGTTCTTTGCTGCTCAATGGTATCTTGAGAACAATAAGGACATCGCAGCGGCTGGTATCGATCCATTTGTTCACTATGTTCGGTTCGGTGCCGCCGAGCTGCGCGATCCCCATCCGCAGTTCGATGCACTCTTCTATGTTAAAGAGCATCCTGAAGCACGGGCGAATCCGCTGGCCTTTCATCTGAAGACTGGGGCGGCTCTGGGGTGGCCGACCCAGCCAGATGTGGATATCTCGGAGTATCTTCCCTCGACCGGACGGGTTCCGGTGCTGCCGGTTGGTGTCGAGGTCGACATCGTGATCCCGGCCTACCGCGGGCTCGACGAGACCCGTCGCTGCGTTGAAACCGTCCTCGCCGATCCAGACCGTCCGCCCGGCCGAGTGGTGATCATCGACGATTGTTCGCCGGAGCCTGAACTCTCGACATGGCTCGACGAGATTGCTGCCACGGGAGCGATCGAGCTTCTGCGCAATGAACAGAATCTCGGCTTCGTTGCCTCGGTTAACCGCGGCATGGTCGCTGCCGGGCGCCGGGATGTGGTGCTGCTCAACAGCGACACTGAAGTGCCGCATGGCTGGCTCGCCCGGATGGCCGGTCACGCCTATTCCGATCCTCAGATCGGTACGGTCACGCCGTTCTCCAACAACGCCACGATCTGCAGTTATCCGGTGATCGACGGCGGACCGCTGCCGTTCGGCCGCTCGCTCGCCGAAATCGATAACGCCTGCCGCGCCGCGGGGGCGGGACGGCTGGTCGACGTTCCGACGGCGGTCGGCTTCGCCATGTACATTCGTCGGGATTGCCTCGATGCCGTCGGGTTGTTCGACGTGGAGACGTTCGGCACGGGATATGGCGAGGAGAACGACTTCTGTCTGCGGGCCACGGCAAAGGGCTGGCGTCATGTGCTCGCCTGCGACACCTTCGTCTATCATGCCGGTGAGGTGAGCTTCGGCAAGAACTCGCCGAAACGCGCCAAGGCATGGGATCTCCTTTGCGAGCGCTATCCCTTCTATCCAGCGTTGGTGGAGCGGCACATCCGTCTCGACAAGGCCGGCCCGTATCGCTTCGCCACGACAGCCGCATTGTTCCGCCAGGCCGCCGAACCGGTGATATTGTTCGTCTGCCACCGCCTGGGCGGCGGCACGGAGCGGCACGTGCAGGAGTTGATCCGGTCGGTCGAAGGGAAGGCGAACATCCTGACGCTGCGGCCTGGTTCCGGCGGTGTAACCCTGTCAGTGCCGGCCATTCCGAACCATCCGGAATTATGGCTGCCGAACGGCCGGGTGGAGGACCTCGCGGCCGTGCTCCGCTCCTGCGGGCTTCGCCGAATTCACATTCACCATTGGCACGGGCTCGAGCTGGACTTGCGGTGGCTCGTCCGGCAGTTGAACATCCCGTTCGATATCACTGCGCATGACTATTTCGCCATCTGTCCCCAGATCACGATGCTGCCGCAACCCGACGGCGAATTCTGTGGGGAGCCGGGGCCTGCAGTCTGTAACGCATGCATCGCACGGCGACCGAACTACGGAGCGCGGGACATAGAGACTTGGCGTCGGTCGCACGAATGGCTTCTCGCGGAAGCCGATCGGATCATCTGTCCTTCGAATGACGTAAAGTCGCGGCTGTCCCGCTATGGCTTCGGCACTCGCTGCGTGGTGGTGCCCCATGAGCCCGTTACTGATGTCAAGTGGCCTCTGGCCGTTCCTTCTCTTCAACAGGGAGAGCGGCTCCGGATTGCCCTTATAGGGGGGATCGCCGAGAGCAAAGGTGGGGCGACGCTGCGCGCCTGTCTTGCCGCGATTGAGCCTGGTGCCTATGAGTTCATCATCATCGGCTGGCGCGAAATTGCCTCTCCTCCGCCGCGCGGAACGAAGCTGACGGAGACCGGCGCCTATAAGGAGAAGGACCTGCCGGACCTGATCGCGAAGGCCCGGCCGCATCTGTTATGGTTCCCGGCGCCATGGCCGGAAACCTATAGCTATACCTTGAGCGCCGGGATAGCTTCGGGGCTTCCGATCGTCGCTGCCGATATCGGCGCCTTCCCGGAGCGTCTTGAGGGGCGTCCCTGGACGTGGATCGTGCCGCCAAAGGTGGAAGCAAAGGTCTGGATCGACGCGTTCAAATCGGTCCGGGAGGCTCTTCTCGCCGGACGATCGCCGAATCCGGAGCAGCCGCGGTTCGTCGGTGAATCCGCCTTCTATCCGGATGCCTATCTCGCACCGGCGCTGACTTCCCGGCCGGATGATACGTGGACGAGTTCTACCGCTTCCCGAAGCGGGAATGCAGTTGCCGTATCGGTCGCAGGGGCGCAACAGATCGCTTCGCTTTAGCGACAGACGAGCGCGCGGTTGTCGTGCTCGGCTTCGTGCGAATGCAGGACCGTGGCCGGCTGAAGCGGAAGCTTGCCCGTCCTCATTCCCCGACTGGCGGCAGCCGACTGGCCAACCGCGACTGCAATGTTGTCTCGCTGAAGAAGATGCGGGGGCGATGGCCGAGTTGCCGGGGCTGGTCAAAACATCACCGGCATGCCTATAGGTGAGGGGGCGGCCGGCCAGATTGTCCTTCGAACCAGGAGTTACGCTCAATGAAAGGCATCATCCTCGCCGGTGGCAGCGGCACCCGCCTGCATCCGCTGACGCTCGCCACCTCCAAGCAGCTGATGCCGGTCTACGACAAGCCGATGATCTACTACCCGCTCAGCGTGCTGATGCTGGCCGGGATCAGGGAGGTGCTGGTCATCTCTACCCCGCACGACATGCCGCAGTTCCAGCGGCTGCTCGGCGACGGCTCGCAATGGGGCATGGCCTTCGAATACGCGGTGCAGCCGAGCCCCGACGGGCTGGCCCAGGCCTATATCATCGGTGCCGACTTCGTCGCCGGCGGCCCTTCGGCCCTGATCCTCGGCGACAACATCTATCACGGCCATGGCCTGCCGGAGCTGCTGGCCTCGGCCGCCGGGCAGCCGTCCGGCGCCTCGGTCTTCGCCTATTACGTCGACGATCCCGAGCGTTACGGCGTGGTCAATTTCGGAGCCGACGGCCGGGCCGCGGCGATCGAGGAGAAGCCGCGCAACCCGACCTCGAACTGGGCGGTCACCGGCCTCTACTTCTATGATGCCGACGTGGTCGACATTGCCGCGAATCTCAGGCCCTCCGCCCGCGGCGAGCTCGAGATCACCGACGTCAACCGCGTCTATCTCGAGCGCGGCCGGCTGAACGTCGAGCGGATGGGCCGCGGCTTCGCCTGGTTCGACATGGGCACGCATGACAGCCTGCTCGAGGCCGCCAGCTACGTGCAGACGCTCGAGCGGCGCCAGGGCCTGCGCGTCGCCTGCCCGGAGGAGATCGCCTATCTCCAGGGCTTCATCGACCGTGAGCAGCTGATCGCCCAGGGCCGGAAGCTGGAGAAGAGCGGCTACGGCAAGTACCTGATCAAGGTGGCGGAGACCGAGGCCGTCGGGGCGACCCCGGGCAATCCGTCGGGCTTGTGAGGCGGCCCTGCCGGGCGGTGCAACTGGAAGGGTGTCGGCTTCCCTGAAGGGCAAGGTCCGGCGCGTGCTGCGCTGGGGCCAGGGCGGCGCGGGCGGGCTGAGGATCCTGACGCTGATGGCCCGGCACGGCACGGAGAAATACGCCGAGGCCCTGCCGCGGATTGACGAGATCTTCCGCCGTCGCATGCCCGGTGCTGCCCGCCGAACTGTGGTGATCGACAACGCCATGCCGCAGGGCCAGGTCGAGCCAGGGCCAAGCGGCGTCACGGTGATCGGCGGCGACAACTCGGCCTGGGAATTCTCCGCCTGGGACGAGGGGCTCCGCTTCGTCGGTCCCGAGCTCGACGGCTACGACCTCGTCCACCTCGCCACCTCGGCCTTCGACACGCTCTACACCGGCTACCTCAAGCGCTTCGATGATGCCCTTCTGGCCGAGGTGGCGAGGCTGCGCATGGCCTGCGGCCATATCGACTACTATGACGAGCCGGTGACCTTCCTGGCGGATGTGTCGCAGCACTGGGTTCGTTCCTCCTTCCTGTTCCTGGCTCCGACGGAGCTGCGGCGGCTGGGGTCGCTGGTCTCGGTCGGCCCGGCGCAGCGGGCCGCGCTTTTCTCGGGTGATCCGGCGGCGCCGTTCCGGGCCGATGCGCCTATGTCCGAAAACTACAAGCGCTATGTGGCGGACTGGCTGCTCGGCACTGGCACCGGGCAAGGGACGGAATGGCATTCGCGCTTCGAGCTGACGGCCGGCACGCTCGATTTCTTCGAGCAGAAGGCGATCGCGATCTTCAACGAGCACATGTTGTCGGTCCGGCTGCGGGCCCAGGGCTGTGCCCTGGCCGACACAATCTGGGCCGCTGCCACGCTGGCGCGGGACGGGCGCCTGCCGACCCCGGTGCCGACCTGGCGCCTGCAGCTCGCCGGTCGCGACCGCAACGCCGTGCCGCTGGAGAAAACCGCAGGCCTCGATGGGGAAGGCGGCGTCACGCCTCGGTCGGCGCCGCCGTGACCAGGGCGGCGAGATGGAGGCCGATCCCGAACACTGCATGGGTCATCAGGCTGCGCAGCCTCGCCGCGGCCGGGTTCGGCGTCCTCGACGCCGCGATGCCGGCGCCCAGGGCCGGCTGCATCAGCAGGAAGGGCGCGGCCACGGTGGCGAGGCCGAAGGCCAGCGCCGGCGTCGGCGTCGGATTGCGCGCCCAGCCCAGGCCGCACAGCGCCAGCAGCAGCGCCGCGAAGACGATGCCGGTGCCGTAATGGACGGCCCAGCCGAGGGCGCGCTCGCCCGCGACCGGCGCCGCCCGGCCGATGCCGTCATGCCTGAAGCGGCCGCGCGGGAAATGCCCGACCCAGCGGCCGACCATGGCCCAGTCCAGCCCCGGCACGCCGGTCAGCCGCGCCAGCAGCACCGTCCACAGATCGACGACGGCCGTGGCGCCGGCCCCGATCGCCACCGCCCGCAGCCCGAATTCCAACCCTTCGCCCATCTGGGAGTCCTTCCGTCGGGAATCATTCAATGATTTGCTTGATTGATTGCGCGATGATAGCCTCCTGTCAATGATCGACGCCCAGACCCTGATCTATGCCGAGCTGGCGGAGCTCGCCCGCACCCTCGGCCACGCCCATCGCCTCATGCTGCTGGAGCAGATCGGCCAGGGCGAACGGCCGGTGGAGCGGCTGGCCGAGCTCTCCGGCCTCTCCATCGCCAACGCTTCGCAGCATCTGCAGCATCTGCGGCGGGCCGGGCTGGTCGAATCGCGGCGGGACGGCAAGCGCGTGCTGTACCGGCTGGGCGGCGGCCCGATCGTGCCGCTGCTCGCCGCCCTGCGCCGGCAGGCCGAGCATCGGCGGGCGGAGATCCGGGACGTTCTCGCCGACAGCATCGGCCGGCCGGAGC
Source organism: Inquilinus sp. Marseille-Q2685 (assembly GCF_916619195.1). Classification (NCBI taxonomy): domain Bacteria; kingdom Pseudomonadati; phylum Pseudomonadota; class Alphaproteobacteria; order Rhodospirillales; family Rhodospirillaceae; genus Inquilinus; species Inquilinus sp. Marseille-Q2685. The sequence continues at coordinate 1,121,119 of NZ_CAKAKL010000001.1, read as the reverse complement.
GGCTGGAGGGCATCTCGCGCGAGGAGCTGGTGGAGCGGCTGCGCGAGGGCGGGGTGACGCTGCTCGACGTGCGGCCGGAGGAGGAGTTCGCGCTGGGCCATCTGCCCGGTGCGCTGAACATCCCGGTCGAGTCGCTGGAGCGCCGCCTGGCCGAGCTGCCGTCCGGGCAGGAGATCGTCGCCTATTGCCGCGGCCCCTATTGCGTCCTGTCGGTCGAGGCGGTCGCCGCGCTGCGCGCCCGCGGCTTCGCGGCCCGGCGGCTGCGCGACGGCTTCCTCGACTGGAAGGCGGCGGGGATGGCGGTCGAGGCGGCGGGGTAGGCCCGGCCGGCCAGAGGTCAGGCGTCCCCGCCCTTGTGATAGGCGTCGGCCTTGATGATCTCCACGCCGCGCCAGCCCCAATAGACGCGGTGCTGGCGGATCAGCCCGTCCTCGATCTCCATCACCTCGAAGAAATCCATCTGCTCGCCGTCGGGCGTGGCCCGCGGGTATTCCCACACCAGCGTCCGGCCGTCGGTGAAATAGCCGCGGCGGTGGAAGCTGCGCCGGTCGGGCTTGCGCGGCGCGGCCTTGTCCAGCAACGCCTTGATCTGGTCGCGGCCGCGCAGCACCCCGTCCGGGCGGCCCAGCAGATGGGCCACCAGTGGGCTCTCCAGCACCGCGTCGGGGGCGTAGAGGGCGATCATGGCCCCGAGGTCGTCCTCGGACCAGGCGCGGTCCCACTCGCGGTAGACATGCTCCAGCATCCCTTCGAGCTCCTTCGGGAGGGATGCGCGGCTCAGATTCTCGCTCACCGTCGTCTCCTCGGTTCCGGGGCCCCTTCCACCCGGGACAACGGCGCCCGCGAAAACGGCGTTCCGCCCGGCGGCTGCGCCGAAATGCCCGGCATGGCCGGCAGTGGCCCGACGCCGATGAAAGAATTCATGGTCGTGAATTCCGAAAATGCATTTTCAATTCCGTCACAGAATATTTTTCAATTGAATTATTTGTTGACAGATTTTTTGAATCCCCCGCTCTTGTCATAGCTCAATTCTGAATTTGGAGGTGCGAAAACATGGCGCATGTCCCCTATATCGGCTCCGGTCCCTATTGCTATGCGAATTCTTTCGCGATGATGTTCGGCGACCGCGCGCCGTCCACCGCGGTGATCGAGTTCGCCGCCGGCGGCCCCTTCGGCATGCAGCTGGTCGGCGGCACCCTGCCGTTCTTCGATCCCTATGGCTGGACGCCGGAGGCCGGCTTCGACGGGGCCCTGGCCGCGCTGGGCTGGGCCTCCTCGGTGCGCCGCGGCGGCACGGCGGAGCAGGCGCTGGCGGCGCTCGCGGCGGCGCTGGCCGACGGCCCCGTCTGGGTCGGCCCGGTGGAGATGGGGCATCTGCGCCACCAGCCCGGCATGACCGGGCCGATCGGCGCCGACCACTATGTCGTCGTCATCGGCGTGGCCGAGGGGCAGGTGCTGATGCACGATCCGCAGGGCTATCCCTACGTCACGCTGCCGGTGGACGATTTCGTCGCCGCCTGGCGGGCCGAATCGGTCGACTACGCCACGCCCTTCACCCTGCGCACGGGCTTCCGGCAGCTGCGGGCGGTGCCGGAGGAGGAGGCGATCGAGGCCTCGCTGCCGGCGGCGCTGCGGTGGCTGGCGATGGTGGAGGGGCGCCACCTGCCCGCCGGCACGGTCGGCAACGCCGAGGCGGCGGAGCGCCTGGCCGGGATGATCGAGGCCGGCTGCGACCGCGGGCTGCGCAGCCATCTGGTCGATTTCGCCGTCCAGGTCGGCGCCCGCCGCGTCGCCGACGCCGCCAGCTGCCTGGCGCGGATCGGGCGAGGGGAGGCGGCGCGGATCATGGACGGCCAGGCCCGGCTGATCGGCGCGCTGCAGCACCCGCTGGTGACCGGCGACGACGCCGCGGCCGCCGCCCTGTTGCGGGCCCTGGCGCCGAGCTACGCCGAGCTGTCGGCGGCGCTGCAGGCGGGCTGAAGCGGTGGCATCTCAGTTCGCGACGCTCGCCCACCGCCTCTCCTGGGCCGACCGTCCGATCGCTTCGCTCACCCGTTCCAGCGCGGCGGCCGCGGCGAAGTCCGGATAGGCAGCCGGGCCGCCTGCGATCGCCTCCAGCAGCTGGGCCACCTCGATCACCTTGAGATCGTTGAAGCCCAGGCCGTGGCCGGCGGCGGGGCTGAAGGCGCCGTAATGCGGGTGGGCCGGGCCGGTCAGCACCGTGCGGAAGCCGTTGCGGTCGCTTGGCACCGCGCCCGGCTGGTACAGCTGCAGCTCGTTCATCCGCTCCTGGTCGAACAGGATCGCGCCCGCGGTGCCGAACACCTCGAAGGCCAGGTGGTTCTTGCGGCCCCAGGCCACCCGGCTGGTCGCCACCGTGCCGATGGTGCCGTCGGCGAAGCGCAGCAGGGCGTGGGTCTGGTCCTCATTCTCCACCCTGGCCATCTCCGCCGTCACCGCGGCGGCGCCGTCGCGGCGCTCGCGGCCCTCGCCGGCAGCGGGCAGGGGGCGCTCGGCGATCACCGTGCGCTGGTCGGCCGAGACCTCGGCGATCGGGCCGATCAGAGCCAGCGCGACGCTCAGGATGTGCGAGCCGATGTCGCCCAGGGCGCCGCTGCCCGCCTGGTCGCGCCGGCAGCGCCAGGACATCGGCACCGCCGGGTCGGCCATGTAATCCTCGTCGCTGACGCCGCGGAAATAGGTGACGCGGCCGATCGCGCCGTCGCGGATCAGCTGGCGGGCGAAAGAGACGGCCGGGCTGCGCAGGTAGTTGTAGCCGACCATGGTGACCGTGCCGGCCTCGGCCGCGGCCGCCGCCATCTTCGCCGCGTCGGCGGCGTTCAGCGCCAGCGGCTTCTCGCAATAGACATGCTTGCCGGCCCTGAGCGCCGCCAGCGCCATCGGCTTGTGCAGCAGGTTGGGGGAGGTGACGGCGACGAGGTCGACCTTCGGGTCGGCGACCAGCGCCTGCCAGTCACCGGTGGCGCGGGCAAAGCCGAAGCGGTCGGCGGCGCGCTGCGCGGCGCCGGCATCGATGTCGGCCACCATCTCGAGCCGGGCGTCGAGCCGGGTGCGGAACACCGCCGGCGCGGCCCGGAAGGCCAGGGCATGGCACTCGCCCATGAAGCCGGTGCCGATCAGCCCGACGCCGATGCTGCTGGTCATTCTGGAACCTCGATCCGCCTTTGTGCCCTGGTGGGGAGCGTTCAAAGAGTGCTGCTTCTGCTGGTTCTTTTCTGTCATGTCCGGGCTTGACCCGGGCATCCAGAAGGCGGCGCCACCCATTGGATTGCCGGGTCAAGCCCGGCAATGACAGGAAAGGGCAAACAGAAAGCCCTACGCCGCCGCGTCGCTGCGTTCGAACTCGGCCAGTTCGGCGGTCAGGCTGGCCAGTTCCTGGCCGCCGGCCATCATCTCCAGCACCTGCTCGCGGCTGATCTCGCTCTTCGGGAAGGTGCCGAGGCAGCGGCCGCGGTTCAGCAGGGTGAAGGTGTCGGCCACCGGATAGGCGTGGTGGACGTTGTGGGTGATGAAGATCACCCCCAGGCCCCGCGCCCGCGCCTGCACGATGTAGCGCAGCACCACCGAGGCCTGCTTGACGCCGAGGGCCGAGGTCGGCTCGTCCAGGATCAGCACCTTGGCGCCGAAATGCACGGCCCGGGCGATGGCGACGCATTGCCGCTCGCCGCCCGACAGGGTGCCGACCGCCTGGCCGGGGTCGCGCACGTCGATGCCGATCTCGCGCATCGCCGCGCGGGCGATGGCGTTGGCCTTGTCCATGTCGATGCGCCGGGTCGGGCCCCAGCCGACCGTCGGCTCGCGGCCCATGAAGAAGTTCCGGGTGATACTCATCAGCGGCACCATCGCCAGGTCCTGGTAGACCGTGGCGATGCCGTGGTCGAGCGCGTGGCGCGGCGAGGTGAAACGCACCTCGCGGCCTTCCACCAGCATCTGGCCTTCGCTGGGCTGGTGCACGCCGGCCAGGGTCTTGATCAGGGTCGATTTGCCGGCGCCATTGTCGCCCAAGAGGGCCAGCACCTCGCCGGGGCGGACCGAGATGGTGATGTCCTTCAGCGCCACCACCGAGCCGAAATACTTGCAGACGCCGCGCAGCTCGACGAGGGGCGCGGCCCCGGCGGGCGGAGTGGATTGGGCGTTCACGACCGGCCTCCCGTCACCTTGCGGCGGATGTAGTTGTTCACGATCACAGCCAGCAGCAGCATCACCCCGAGGAAGACCTTGAACCAGTCGGTGTTCACGCCGGAGTAGAAGATGCCCATCTGCACCACGCCGAAGATCAGCGCGCCGAAGGCGGCGCCAATCACCGAGCCGTAGCCGCCGGTCAGCAGCGTGCCGCCGATCACCACGGCGATGATGGCCTCGAACTCCTTCAACAGGCCGCGGTCGGCGGCGGCGGAGCCGAACTCCATCACCTGGCAGGCGGCGAAGACGGTGGCGCAGAAGGCGGTGCCCATGAACAGCAGAACCTTCACCCGGCCGACCGGCACGCCCATGTTGCGCGCCGCGGTGTTGTCGCCGCCGACGGCGAAGATCCAGTTGCCGAAGCGGGTGCGAAGCAGGATCCAGGCGCCGATCGCGGTCAGCGCCAGCCACCACACCACCAGCACTGGCAGGCCGGGGACGACCGGGCTGCCGTCCGGGAAGGTGTCGATCAGGCCGATGCCGCCGGCCCAGCGGTAGAGCCCGTCCAGCACCGTGCCGGTGAACAGCGGCGCCAGCCAGTCGGCCGCCGCCGGGTCCTTGACGCCGCCGACGATGGTGCGGTTGGTGAACAGGATCGACAGCGCGATGGTCATGCCGCGCAGGATGAACAGGAAAGCCAGGCTGACGATGAAGCTGGGCAGGCCGGTGCGCACCACCAGCCAACCGTTCAGGGCGCCGATGGCGAGGGCGCCGGCGAAGGCGAAGACCAGCGACAGCCAGACCGGCCAGCCGAAGAACACGGTCGGGATCGCGATCATCATGCCGGCGAAGCCGATCATCGAGCCGATCGACAGGTCGAACTCGCCGGCGATCATCAGCAGGCTGGCGCCGACCGCGAGGATGCCGAGTTGGGCCGAGACCACCAGCCAGTTCGAGATGCCGTCGGCGCTGAACATGCCAGAGCCGCCGGCGGTGAGACCGAAGAAGACGAAGACCAGCACGGTGCCGGCCATGGCGCCGAGCTCGGGGCGCGAGAGCAGGCGCGAGGCTAGGGAGACCGAGCGCAGCCGTTCGTCGCCCGCGGGGCGCGGACCGGGCGCCCGGCCCTGCGGCATCCTGGTGTCTGTCTGGAGGGTGGTCATGGCGTCTTCCGGGCTTGGGGCGGGAAGAGGGGGGGCCGGTCGGGGGCCGGGGCGTCTCCGGGAGTCCTCGTTCCTTCCCTGTCATTGCCGGGCTTGACCCGGCAATCCAGAGGGTCTCGACAGTCTCTGGATGCCCGGGTCAAGCCCGGGCATGACAGGAAAAGTTACGGAGTGGGTAGGAGTTCTTGAACTTACCGGTATTCGCCGGCCAGCTTTTCGACCAGGGCGATGTTGTCCTTGGTGATGAAGCCGGGGCCGGAGTTGATGTTGTTGCTGGGGATCACGCCGTAGCGGACGTAGTTCGCCAGCAGCACCACCGGCAGATACCCCTGCAGATAGGGCTGCTGGTCGATGGCGAAAGTCACCGTGCCGTCCTTGATGCCGGCAGCGATCGCGGCGCTCAGGTCGAAAGTGGCGAAGAAGATCTTGCCGGCCTGCTTGTTGGCCTGCAGCACCGCGATGGTCGGCTCGGCCGAGTTCGGGCCGAGGGTCAGGATGCCGTTGGTGTCCGGGTTGGCGCGCAGATAGGCCGAGACCTTGGTTTGCACCTCGCCCGGATCCATGCCCGAATCGATCATCTGGTTGCCCAGCGGCACGCCGAGCGCGTCGGCGAAGCCCTGGCAGCGCTCCACCGAGGCAGGGTTGGTGATGTAGTGGTTGACGCAGAGGAACTTGGTGACGCCGGCGGCCTTGGCCTTCTCGCCCGCGCCCTTGCCGGCGTCGTATTCCGGCTGGCCGATATGCATCAGCGCGCCGAGCTCTTTGCTCTGCTCCGCCGTGCCGGAGTTGATGGTGATGACCGGGATGCCCTTCTTCACCGCATCGGTGATCGGGCCCTTCAGCACGTCGAAATCGGCGATGGTGATGATGATGCCGGCGGGCTTCGACGCGGTGGCCTGCTGCAGGATGCGGGCCATGTCGGCGAGGTCGCCGGTCGACGGGTTCTGGTAGTCCACGGTGGCGCCGACCTGCTGCCCCGCCTCGCGGATCGCGGTCTTGATCGTGTTCCACCAGCTGTCGGAATCGGGCGCGTGGCTGATCAGCACGAAGCGCTCATTGGCCGCCTGCGCCGCCTGGGACGCGGCCGCCAGGCCCAGCACCATGGCGGCGCCCATGGCCGCGCCGCACAGCAATGTCCGAAGCATTCCTGGTCCTCCCTCGGTTTCGTCGCCCGATTCATCGGGGCCGGGGAGGGGCGTCCGCCCGGGTCCGGCGCCGAAGTCGTTCGATCGCTGGAATTGAACAGGATTTTTAATGGCAACGCAATTCAGAATTTCTGTTCTATTTCCGATTCGGCCGTTTCAGGGTGCGCCGGCGCCGCGCAGCCCGGCCTCCAGGATCGCCCCCACCCGGCCGGCCAGCGCGTCCAGCCCGCTGTCGCTCACCAAGTCGTCGGCCAACTGGCCGGAGATGATCAGCAACGCCAAGCCGTGCAACTGAGCCCAGGCGGCCACCACCGCGGCCCGGTCCGCCCCCGGCGCCAGGCTCAGGACAGCCTGGCGCAGCCCGTCATAGGCGCGCTCGCCCACGGTCCACAGGGCCGGGTCGGCCGATTTCCGCAGCCCGCCGTCGAACATCAGCCGGTACAGCCCCGGCTGCTCCCGCGCGAAGCCGAGATAGCCGCGGAACCCCGCCGCCATCCCGGACCCTGCCGGGATCTTCGCCAGCCGGGCGGACAGAATGGCGAATCCGTCCGCCGCCACCGCGGCCAGCAGCGCCTGCCGGGTCGGGAAATGCCGGTAGGGCGCGTTGTGCGAGACGCCGACGCGGCGGGCGACGTCGCGCAGGCTCAGCGATTCCGGCCCGGCCTCTTCCAGGATCTCGCGCGCCGCCGTCACCAGTGCCCGGCGCAGGTCGCCATGATGGTAGGGCTGCCCGCCCCGTTCCGATGTTGACACGGTCCACATCCAACCTTATGTTGCTAATGTCAACATCGACCGGATCGGTCCTGCTGTAAAGGCCGCAACGATGCTTTCCCTCGCCCTCGCCGCGCTGTTCTGGGTGGTGCTGCATCTCGGCGTCGCCGGTCCCCTCCGCCCCGCCCTGGCTGTGCGGCTGGGGGAGATGGGCTATCGCGGCCTGTTCTCGGCGCTCAGCGCCGTCGGCCTGGTCTGGCTGATCCTCGCCTATCGCGGCGCGCCTTACGATCCGCTGTGGGACCCGGCGCCCTTCTGGGTGCCGGCGGTGCTGGTCCTGCTCGGCTTCGTGCTACTGGCTTACAGCCTCGGTCCATCCAACCCGACCCAGGTGGGGGCGGAGCGGCTGGGCAGCGAGCTTCCGGTCGCCGGCATCACCCGCATCACCCGCCACCCGATGCTGTGGGCGTTCACGCTCTGGGCGCTGGCGCATCTGACGGTGAACGGCCATTGGGCCGGGGTGCTGCTGTTCGGCGCCATCCTGGTCACCGCCGTGAACGGCATGGTCTCGATCGACCGCAAGCGGGCGGCGCGGCTGGGGCCTGCCTGGGGCGACTTCGCCCGCCGCACCTCGCGCCTGCCCTTCGCTGCCATTCTGTCCGGCCGCGGCCGGCTCGCGCTTGGCGAGCTGGCGCTGTGGCGGCTCGACCTCGGGGTCCTGCTGTTCGTCGCCGCGCTGTGGCTGCACGGGTTCCTTTAGGACAGCCTAGCCGATCACTTCCCTCAGGGCGCTGACCACGCGTTCGACATCGCCGTCCTGCATGGCCGGGAACAGCGGCAGCGACAGGCAGCGGGCGTAGAAGGACTCGGCACCGGGCAGGGGCCGGCGGCCGTAGAGCTCCTCGTAATAGGGCTGCCGGTTCACCGGAATGTAGTGTACCTGGGTGCCGATCCCCCTGGCGTGCAGGGCGCGCACCACCTGGCCGCGGGTCTGGCCGATCGCGGCGAAGTCGATCAGCACCTCGTAGAGATGCAGCACCGGGTCGCAGCCGGGCGCCTTGGCGATCGGCCGCACCGCCGGGGCCAGTGGCGCCAGCGCGTCGTCGTAGCGCGCGGCCAGCGCCCGGCGCCGGGCCTTGAACCAGTCCAGCTTGCGCAGCTGGCTGATACCGAGCGCCGCCTGGATGTCGGTCAGCCGGTAGTTGAAGCCGATCTCCTGCATCTCGTAATACCAGGGGTTCACCCCGGCCTGGGCAGGGTCGACCGCCAGATCGGTGTTGATGAAGGCGTCCGGGTCCCGGGTCATGCCGTGCGAGCGCTGCCGCGCCAGCTTCTGCTGCAGCGCCGGATCGGCCGAGGTGACCATGCCGCCCTCGCCCAGCGCGATGGTCTTGACCGGATGGAAGGAGAAGCAGGCGAGGTCGGAATGGGTGCAGGTGCCGACCTGGACCCGGCCCCCCGCCATCTCGTATTCGGTGCCCAGCGCGTGGCAGGCATCCTCGATCACGAAGGCGCCATGCCGGCGGGCGATCTCGGAAATCGGCGCCAGGGCCACGGTCTGGCCGGCCAGATGCACCGGCAGGGCGGCACGGAACCGGCCCTCCGGATGGATCTGCGGGATCCGGGCGATCGCCGCCTCCAGGTCCTCCGGCCGCATCAGCCCGGTCTCCGGGTCGACATCGGCGAAGACCACGTCGGCGCCGACATAGCGGGCGCAGTTGGCGGTGGCCAGGAAGGTCACGGCCGGGACGATGCAGACATCGCCGGGCCCGAGACCGAGCGCCAGCGTCGCCAGATGCAGCGCCGCTGTGCCGTTCGAGCAGGCGGCCGCGAAGGGCGCGCCGGTGGCGGCGCAGAAGGCGCGCTCGAACTCGCCGACCGTCGGGCCGGTGGTCAGGTAGTCGGCCTGCAGCGCCCGGGCGACGGCGTCGATGTCGTCCTGGTCGATGTACTGGCGGCCATAGGGCAGGAAGGTCACGATGATCGCCTCCGAACCGCGCGGGCCTCGGGGAAGGGGACGGGGAGACGGCCCCGGCGGGCCGTCAGTTCGCGTGCCGCTCCAGGATCTCCAGCAGCCCGCGGTCGTCCAGCCATTCGGTGTTGTTGTCGCTGCAGTAGCTGAAGCGGTCGGGCACCGGCCGGCCGCCGCCCTCCTCGGTGAAGGAGGTGCGGGTGTATTCGCCGAACTGCGGCTCGATCACGTAGCGGTCCGGCAGCTCCACCGTCGCATGGGCATCGTCGACCGCGATCATCGCCTCGTGCAGCTTCTCGCCCGGCCGGATGCCGACGGTGCGGTGCGGCAGCTTCGGCGCCAGGGCGCGGGCCAGCTCGGTGATCTTCATGCTCGGGATCTTCGGCACGAAGATCTCGCCGCCGCGCATGATCTCGAAGTTCGACAGCACGAAGTTCACGCCCTGCTGCAGCGTGATCCAGAACCGGGTCATGCGGTCGTCGGTGATCGGCAGGTATTCCGCCTTCTGCTCCAGAAGCTGGCGGAAGAACGGCACGACGCTGCCGCGCGAGCCGACGACGTTGCCGTAGCGGACCACGGCGAAGCGGGTGCCGATGTCGCCCGACAGGTTGTTGGCGGCAACGAAGGTCTTGTCCGACGCCAGCTTGGTGGCGCCGTACAGGTTGACCGGATTGCAGGCCTTGTCGGTCGACAGGGCGATGACCTTCTTGACCCGGTTCTGCAGCGCCGCCCAGACCACGTTCTCGGCGCCCATGATGTTGGTGTGGATGCATTCCGACGGGTTGTGCTCCGCCGCCGGAACCTGCTTCAGCGCCGCCGCATGGATGATGTAGTCGACGCCGCGGGTGGCCAGCGCCAGCCGCTCGCGGTCGCGCACGTCGCCGATGAAGAAGCGCATGCAGCTGTGGACCTCGGCCGGGTAGGCGGCCCGCACGGCGTTCTGCATGTCGTACTGCTTCAGCTCGTCGCGCGAGAAGATGATCAGCTTCCGCGGACGATAGCGCTGCAGGATGGTGGAAACGAATTTGCGCCCGAAGGAGCCGGTGCCGCCCGTGACGAATAGGACCTTGCCGTTCAGGTCGACGAGATTGTCGTCAAAAGTACGGTACATGAATCACCAGCGCTGTTGAAAAGGACGGACAGCTACATGAAAGCTTGGGAGGACCGGTCCGAAACCGTTCCGGCCCCGTGCGCGAACACTTCAGCCTATAGCCATATGCATGGTGATTTGCAACGCGGTCCGGCCGGCTGCCGGCCGTGGTTACCGCTTTGGGAAGGCGGCACAATTTTTGACCACAGATCTCCCGTTTGGCGGGTGAGGGCCGACCTCTCAATCCGCCGGCGGGACGGCCGCTCCAGATCGCAGCCGGGGCGGCGTCTCGGCGGCGCGGGCGCCGACGACGCCGGATCCGCCGATGACGAGAACTGGTTTCTGCCGGGTCACGGGCATTACCATGGCTCCCGATGAGGCTCGGACCGGCCCGCCCTTGCAGTCGGCCGAGTGAACTTACATCTGGTAAGTTGCCGGTGGTAATTTCAGGGACGGGGCGAGCAGCCCGGCCGAGGAGCGCGGATCAGGAGATGAGCCCAGCCCCAGCCAGGAAGCTGCCGAAGGCGGAGCGGCGCGACCAGCTGCTCGACACCGCGCTTGCGATCGTGCGCGAGGAGGGGACCGACGCGCTGACCCTCGGCCGTCTCGCCGAGCGCGCCGGCGTCAGCAAGCCGATCGCATATGAGCATTTCGGCACCCGCTCCGGGCTGCTGATCGCCCTCTACGAGCGCATCGATGACCATCAGGTGGCGGCGCTGCTGCAGGCACTCGAGCGCACGCCGCGGCGGCTCGAGGATGTCGCCCGGGTGATGAGCGGCGCCTACATGGCCTGCTATCTCACCGCCGGGCCGGAGGCGCACGCCATCACCGCCGCGCTGAGCGGCGACGGGCAGATGGAGGCGTTCCACCAGCGGCTGCTGGACCGCTACGTCGCCTTCTACCAGGACGCGCTGGCGCCGTATTCGGCCCTGCCGCCCGACGAGTTGCACCTTCGCTGCGTCGGCCTGATCGGCGCGGCGGAGGCGATCTCGCGCGACATGCTGCGCGGGCGGATGGACGAGACGAGGGCCACGGCGGCCCTGGCCGCGCTGATCGTCGGCGGGCTGGCGAAAGCCTGAGCCGCAGCCTCATTCGCTGCTGCGGTCGGCTCCGAGCAGGCGGATGGAGCTGGCCTGCGGGCCCATCGGGCCTTCGCCGGTGGCCCGGGTCAGGTGCACCATCATGCCGACCGCCAGCTCGTCGAAGCGGCCGTCGACCACGGCGTTGCGGGTGAAATAGAGGCTGCCGGCCGCCTTGGCCTCGACGAAGCCATAGCTCTGCTCGGGGAACAGGCGGGTGATCGTCCCGGTCTCGCCCGCCGCCTCATGCGTCTTCACCTCGCCCTGGGCGATGTTGGAGGCTTCGTCCAGCTTCCGCTCCACAACGTCAAAGCTGCGGTTGACCACGGCAGCCTGGTCCCGCGAATTGCGCCGCTCCTCCATATCCTTGACCACGATCTTGGGCTTGCCCGGGATCTCGGCCTCGACCGCGATGCCGAGCGGCGGCCTTGCGCCCCCGCGGGCCGGACGATGGGGGGCTTCGATCACCACGCGGCAGCCGCTCAGGTTGGGATAGAGCCGGTCGAGCCGGTCGACGCGGTCGCGCACCATCGCCTTCATGGCGTCCGATCCTTCGATGTTCTTGAAGGAAAGCTGCAACGGCTTCTGCATTTTTGGCCTCCACCACGTTTATCCGGCGGGCTGCCGCCCTCTCTGGCGAACCGCTCCGGGCGTCCGCGAGTTCCCGGGATGACGCGCGGATGCCGCCGATCAGGCCGGGGCCGCGGCGGGCCAGCGCCAGGCGATGATGAAGCAGGCCGCGGCTGCCGCGCCAGTCGCCGTGCGCACATGGTTCCAGGCGGTCCAGGTCGAGAGATAGCGGGCCCAGACGGCGGCGCCTTCGGTGCTGGCCGGTTCGACCGCCGCCAGGGCATTGTTCAGCGGCACGTTGCCCGCCATCGTCACCGCGATGTTGCCGATGACATAGAGCGCGGCCCCGGCCAGCACCAGGGTCGGGTGGGGCCCGGCCCAGCCGAGCAGGGCTCCGATCGCCACGATGATGCACAGCGCCGCGGTGCCCATGAAGGCACCGAGGAAGACCGGATTCAGCACCACGATGTTGATCGACTGCATGGCGGAGATCCCCTGCGGCGCCGGCAGTCGGGCGAGGGCGCCCATCACGAAGGTCGAGAAGGCGAAGAAGATGCCGCCGACCAGGCCGGAGCCCAGCGCCGACAGCAGCACCAGGACCGACATCAGACGCTCGCCCATTTCAGCTCTCCGTCGTCGGGTGGCAGGGGAGGGATCCGGCGACTCAGCGGCTTGCGTGCTTGCATCACACTCGCCCACGGGGCCATGATCGCTCTTAATGTGAGTGTTTGTCACTTCTTTGAAAGTGATAATTCCTCACATTCGTTGCGTCAAGAGGATTTGCGAGGACCCGTCATGGCCAGTTCTGCCACCACCCAGGCCGCCGATCCGGCGGGCCCGCTGCGCCGCGCGCCGAGCCAGCGCCGCAGCCGCGAGCGGGTGGAGCGGATCCTGGCGGTGGCGACGGAGCTGATCGCGGCGCAGGGCAGCGACGCGCTGCGCATGGCCGAGGTGGCGGCGAAGGCCGGCATCTCGATCGGTTCGCTGTATCAGTACTTCCCGGACAAGGCGGCGATCATCCGCACCCTGGCCGAGCGCATCAACGCCGAGGGGCGGGCCTGCATCGAGGAGGGACTGCGGGGCGTGCGCGACGCTGCCGGGCTGCGCGATGCCTTCGGCCGGCTGATCGATACTTATTACGGGCTGTTCCTGGCCGAACCGGTGATGCGCGACATCTGGTCGGGCCTGCAGGCCGACAAGGGGCTGCGCGAGATCGACCTGGAGGACAGCCGAATCAACGGCAGGGTCCTGGCCGAGGTGCTGGCCCGGATCGACCCCGGCGCCGACCGGGCCGGGCAGTTCATCCGTGCCTTCCTGGCGATGCAGCTGGGCGAGGCGACGATGCGGCTCGCCATCTCGGTCGGCCGCGACGAGGGCGACGCGCTGGTCGAGACCTATAAGCGCATGGCGCTGCGCGAACTGGCGCCGGAACGGGACGCGGATCGCCCGAAATGATCATCGAGACGACAGACCGTCTGTCGGCTGCCGATGTCTCGAACTGTGACTTCTCGCGCTGCGGCACGAGGTGGCGCTGTTCTGGTACCTGGTGTTCCCGAAGGAACCATAAAGCTGGGTGGTGGTGCGGGCGGTCGGGGTCGAACCGACACTCTGTCACCAGAACTGGATTTTGAGTCCAGCGCGTCTGCCAATTCCGCCACGCCCGCGCGGGGCCGCATCATAGGGAGCGGCGGAGTCCCGTCAACGAAATTGCGCGGCTGCTCAACCTTCGGTGCCGGCGGTCGGCAGGGCCAGGCCGGTCTTCACCGCGTCGAACACGAAATGGGTGTCGAAGCGCCGGATGTTCGGATCGGTCATGAACAGCCGGTCGACGGCCTCGCGACTGGCCCGCATGCCGGTGACGGCGATGATCACCAGATAATCCCGGCTGCCGGCCAGGTCGTAGCATTGCTGCACCTCCGGCGCCGCCCGCATGCGGTCCTTGAAGGCGCGGTGCAGGGCAACCGATTCCTGCTCCAGCGTCACGAACACCGCGGCCAGCACCACGCCGCCGAGCCGTCCCGGATCAAGCACAGCGATCTGCCGCAGCAGCAGGCCGTCGGCGCGGTAGCGGGCGATCCGGCGCTGCACCGCGCTGGGCGACAGGCCGACCGTGTGGCCAAGCTCCTCCAGCGTCCGGCCGCTGTCGGCCTGCAGCAGCGCCAGCAGCTTGTGGTCGAGGCGGTCGAGGGCGGGGTTGGTGCTCATGCAAGAATTTTGCGCATCGGCGCATGACATTTCAACAACAGCCGGAGCGGCGGCGGCTAGAGTCCCGGCATCTCAACCGGGAGACGATCCATGGACGCGCAACCACCGATCACGCCGCAGCAGATCCTTGCCGCCCGGGCCGCGATCGACCCCGTCTTCCTCGATTCGCCGGCGATGCGGCACGGCGCGCTGGACGAGGCGCTGGGCTGTGCCTGCCTGCTGAAGGTCGAGACGCTGAACCCGATCCGCTCCTTCAAGGGGCGCGGCACGGAGGCCGTGATGGCGGCCCTCGACCCGCGCCCTGCTGCCGTGGTCGCCACCTCCAGCGGCAATTTCGGCCAGGGGCTGGCGCGGGCGGCCGCCCGGCGCGGCATTGCCGCCACCATCCTGGCGCCGGCCTGGGCCAATCCGCTGAAGCTCGAGGCGATGCGCCGGCTCGGCGCCACGGTGCGGCTGGCCGACCCGGAGGACGGAGCGGGCAAGGACCTGGCCCGCCGCATCGCCGCGGAGACGGGGGCGCTGTTCGTCGAGGACGGCGGCCACCCGGTGATCTCCGCCGGGGCCGGCGTGATCGCGCAGGAGCTGACCGCCGCCGGCCATGAGGTCGACGATGTTGTGGTCCAGATCGGCGACGGCGCGCTGGCGACCGGCATCGGCTCCTGGTTCAAGGCTCATCTGCCCCAGGTGCGGATCGTCGGCGTGGTGGCGCGCGGGGCGCCCGCCATGGCGCAATCCTTCGCGGCGGGCCGCGCGATCGACACGCCGGGCACCGATACCATCGCCGACGGCATGGCCATCGCCCGCCCGGTGCCCTCGGCCGTGGCCCAGCTGCGGGCCTGCGTCGACGAGATCCTGCTGGTGGACGACGACGCCATCCTCGACGCGGCCCGGCTGCTGCTGCGCACCGCCGGGGTGCTGGCGGAACCCTCCGGCGCCGCCGGCCTGGCGGCGGTGATGACCAACCGCGACCGCTTTGCCGGCCGCCGGGTGGCGACGGTGATCACCGGCAGCAATCTCGACGCCGCCTTCCAGGCCCGGCTGCTGGGCGGCTGATCGCGACATTTGGGCGCTAGGCGGCGCACTGGCCGCGCGGCATGATCCGCGCCATGTTGCGCCGCCTCGACCTCCTCTCCTGGCTCACCGCCGCCCTCGGCATCGTGGTGCTGGGCACCGTGCTCGCCTCGCAGTATCTCGGCGGGCTGCAGCCCTGCGAGCTCTGCCTGTACCAGCGCTGGCCCTGGGGGGCCGCGATTGCGCTCGGTGTGCTGGCGGCGGTGATTCGCCCGGCGCGGCGCGTTCTGGTGCTGCTCGCGGGTCTGGTGATCCTGCTCGGCGGCCTGCTCGCGGCCTATCACGCCGGCGTGGAATATGGCTGGTTTCCGGGCTTCACCGCCTGCACCAGCACCATCTCCCTCGGCAATGGCGACGTCGCCTCCCTGCGCGACCAGCTGCTGAACGCGCCGGTGGTGCGCTGCGACGTGCCGGGCTTCGTCCTGTTCGGCATCTCGATGGCGGGATATAACGCCATCCTGTCGGTGGTCGCCGGGCTCGTCCTGCTGGCCGCCGCGATCCGTTCGAGGGCCGCATGACCGTCTCCCGCCGCCGCGCCCTGCCGGGCGATCTTTCCCGCCGCGAGCGGATCGCCCGCATGATCCGGGTCGACCATGCCGGCGAATACGGCGCCAAGCGCATCTATGAAGGCCAGCTCGCCGTGCTCGGCCGCGGCCCCAAGGGGCCGGTGATTGAGCATATGGCGGAGCAGGAGCGCGAGCATCTCGAGACCTTCGACCGGCTGGTGGCGGAGCGCGGCGTGCGCCCGACGCTGCTGCACCCGCTCTGGCATGTCGGCGCCTTCGCGATGGGCGCGGCCACCGCGCTGCTGGGCGACCGCGCGGCCATGGCCTGCACGGTGGCGGTCGAGGAGGTGATCGACGACCACTATGCCCGCCAGGCCGAGGCGCTGGGCGAGGACGAGCCGGAGCTGAAGGCGGTGATCGAGCGCTTCCGGGCGGAGGAGCTGGAGCATCGCGACATCGGCCTGGAGCACGAGGCCGAGCAGGCGCCGGGCTACCGCCTGCTGTCCGGCGCGGTGAAGGCGGCGACGCGCACCGCGATCTGGCTGTCCGAGCGGGTGTGACCATGCGGCTGCCCGCCTTCGTCGTGGCCGCGGCGGCGCTGCTCGCCGCCTCCGGCGCCCGGGCCGAGGATGTCGGCTGCGTCAACACCGCCTTCAAGCTGATCGGCCCGGACCACAAGGTCTGCGTCGAGGCCTTCACCGACCCCGACATCCCGGGCGTCGCCTGCTATCTCAGCCAGGCCCGCACCGGCGGCGTCTCCGGCTGGCTCGGCCTGGCCGAGGACCCGTCGCGCTTCGCGCTCGCCTGCCGCCAGGTCGGCCCGATCACCCTGCCGGACCGCATCGACCGGCAGAAGGAGGTGTTCGACAGCTCGACCTCGATCCTGTTCAAGGAGACGCAGGTGGTGCGGATGTACGACCGGCCGCGCAACACGCTGGTCTACCTGTCCTATTCGACCAAGCTGGTCGACGGCTCGCCGATGAACAGCGTGGCGGCGGTGCCGGTGATGCCGTGGGCACAGGAGCCGGCGCCGGGCAAGTGAGCGTCGGGTTCGCGGCCCGCGAACCCGACGCTCAATGTTCCAGCTCGGTGTCCCAGTACAGGAAGTCGCGCCAGCTCTGGTGCAGAAAATTGGGCGGAAACGCCCGCCCATTCTCCTGCAGCTCATAGGTCGTGGGCTGTTGCGGGGGCGTCAAAGGGTGCATGCCGCAATGGTCGGGCATCTGGTGCCCCTTGCGCAGGTTGCAGGCCGAGCAGGCCGCGACCACGTTGGTCCAGCTGGTGCGCCCGCCGCGGGCGCGCGGCACGACATGGTCGAAGGTCAGCTCCTGCGACGGGAAGCGCCCGCCGCAGTACTGGCAGCTGAACCGGTCGCGCAGGAACACGTTGAACCGGGTGAAGGCGGGGCGCCGCGCCGAGGGGATGTACTCCTTCAGCGAGATCACGCTGGGCAGCCGCATCTCGAAGGACGGGCTGCGCACCACCCGGTCGTATTCGGCGATGATGTTCACCCGGTCGAGGAAGACCGCCTTGATCGCCTCGTACCAGGGCCACAGGGACAGCGGGAAGTAACTCAACGGACGGAAGTCGGCGTTGAGGACGAGAGCCGGGCAGTTGTCGGGTGGGGGAGACACCATCCCACTCCTTCGCCATCACCTCGTGTCCCGCGGGGTCGCGGATGCGCCCATGGATAACCGCAGAAGCGCACTTGACGCAATATCCTGCGCCCAAAGGGCAGGAAATGTCACGATCTCGTCACGCCGCTCCGCTCGCCGCCTGCGGCAGGTGCCGGCGCAGCGCGGCGAGACCGGCGACCAGGCCCTCGGGATCGATGCCGTGGCCCAGGCCGGGCCGGGCCAGGGTCTCCACATCCACCCCGGCGCCGCGCAGCGCCTGGGCCGCCGCGGCCATGGCGGCGAACGGCACCACCGGGTCGTCCTCGCCATGCACCAGAAGCACCGGCGGGCGCGAGACGATGTCGCGGGCCAGGGCCTGGGCGCCCAGCAGCGCGCCGGAATAGCCGATCACCGCGGCGCAGGGTCGCGGCCGCCGCAAGGCGGTGTAGAGCGAGGTCATGGTGCCCTGGCTGAAGCCGACCAGCGCCAGGTCGGCGTCGGTCAGGCCGCGCTCCGCCAGCGCCTGGTCGAGGAAGCCGTTCAGGACCGGCAGCGTCGCCTGCAGCCCGGCCTCCATCACCGAGGCCGTCCGGTCCTGCAGGCTGAACCATTGCCGGCCGTAGGGCGCCATGTCGCAGGGCTCCGGCCCGTCCGGCGCCAGGAACTCGGCCTCGGGCAGGTGGGCGGCCCAATGCGGCGCCAGCCCGATCAGGTCCTGCCCGTCGGCGCCGACACCGTGCAGCAGGACGACCAGGGCCTTGGGCGCGCGGCCGCTGGCCGGGGCGAGGCGGGGGCCGAAGAGGGTGCGGCCGGAGGAGGGGCGGGTCGTATCCATGCGCCATCTGTTCCGGCGCCGCCGTCTCTTGTCAACCGCGGCCGAGGTTCCTTAGTGCTGTCAGCCATGACCGTCGTGACCCGCTTCGCCCCCAGCCCGACCGGCTTCCTGCATCTCGGCCACGCCCATTCGGCGCTGGCCGGCTGGCGCCGCGCGCGTGAGGCGGGCGGGCGTTTCCTGCTGCGGATCGAGGACATCGACCAGGGCCGCTGCCGGCCGGAATTCGAGGCTGCGATCCTGGAGGACCTGGCCTGGCTCGGCCTCGACTGGGACGGGCCGGTGCGGCGCCAGTCGGACCACTGGGACGACTACCGCTCGGCGCTCGCCGTGCTGGAAGGGCAGGGGCTGATCTATCCCTGCTTCTGCACCCGGCGCGAGATCCTGGCCGAGATCGCGGCGATGCAGAGCGCGCCGCACGGCCCGGCGGACACGCCGGACGGATCGCCGCTCTATCCCGGCACCTGCCGCCGCCTGTCGCCGCGGGAACGGGCCGGCCGCCTGGCCGAAGGCCGTCCCTACGCGCTGCGACTCGACATGGCCGAGGCGATTCGGCGCGCCGGGCCGCTATGGTGGACCGACGAGCTGGCCGGCGAGCAGGTGGCGCGGCCGGAACGGCAGGGCGACGTGGTGCTGGCGCGCAAGGAGACGCCGACCAGCTATCACCTGGCAGTGACGGTGGACGACGAGATCCAGGGCGTCACCGTCGTCACCCGCGGCCTTGACCTGTTCGAGGCCACCCATGTCCACCGGCTGCTGCAGGCGCTGCTCGGATACCGGGTGCCGGTGTGGCGCCACCACGCGCTGCTGACCGATGCGGCCGGCAAGCGCCTGGCCAAGCGCAGCGACGCAGCGTCGATCCGCGCCTACCGGGCGCAGGGCAGCTCCGCCGCCGAGGTGCGGGCGCTGGCCGGGTTTCCGGACTAGCATCGGCCGCTGGACCCATCGACTCCGGAGCCGATATGACCGCCGCACCGACGATCCGCTTCGTCCGACCGACAGATTTCGACCAGTGGCTGCCGCTGTGGGACGGCTACAACGAGTTCTACGGCCGCGTCGGTGAGACCGCGCTGCCCGCCGAGATCACGCGGGCCACCTGGGCGCGCTTCTTCGACGCCTATGAGCCGGTGCATGCGCTGGTGGCGGAGGTCGACGGGCAGTTGCTGGGCCTGACCCATTACCTGTTCCACCGCAGCACCACCATGCTGGGCCCGACCTGCTATCTGCAGGACCTGTTCACCAGCGCGGCGGCGCGCGGCCGGGGCATCGGCAAGGCGCTGATCGAAGGCGTGTACGAACAGGCCAGGGCCGCCGGCGTCACCCGCGTCTACTGGCAGACGCACGAGACCAACCAGACCGCGATGCGGCTCTACGAAAATGTGGCCGACCGCTCGGGATTCATCGTCTATCGCGGGCGGCTGTAGAGACCGTCTGCAAATGCTACTGGCGCGGCCACCTGACGGCGGTTTCTGCGCTTCCGGTGCTCACGGACTATAACGTCCGCTGCGCGCCGGTTCTCGAAACCACCGCCAGCCGACTCACGCCAGCGCATTTCCAGACGGTCTCTGACGCCGCCTATCGGTCCAGGATCTTCTCGCGCTGCTCTTCGTACTCGTCCTGGGTGATCGCGCCCTGGCGATAGGCGTTGTCCAGGTCGATCAGCTCCTGCCCCGTCGTCGCGCCGGCGCGGCCGGGCGGCGGCGTGTGGCTGCCGCCGCCGCAGGCGGCAACCGGAAGGGCCAGGGCGAGGGCGAGCGGCAGGAATCGCATGGAGGCTCCAGGGTCGACATTGGCTGTTGAACGCCACGCAACGATGTTTGTTCCGGTCAGCGGGCGCCGCCGCCGGAGGGCGGATCCGTAGGCTCGCGCAGGCCGCGGCACAGCGCCAGATAATCCGGCATGTCCGGCCCCACGACCCCGCGCCGGATCGCCAGATCGATGATCACCAGGGCGACGTTGAACTTGAAGTCCTCGGTGTCGCGCACCCGCTCCAGCACCGTCGCCAGCGGCCAGCGCTCGAAGCTTTCGACCTCGCCGTCGGTGTTGCGCGGCGCGAAGCCGGGCGCCAGCGCCAGGTCGTAGACGAACAGCGTGTCCCGGCGCAGGCCCTCGGCCGTCTCCATCATGTAGGTGATGGCGCCGGTCGGCACCGCCTGCCGTGCCAGCTCCGGCGGGATCGCGGCTTCCTCGGCGCATTCCTTGACCACGTTCTCGGCCAGGCTCAGCCCGTCCGGCTGGCCGCCGGCGACGATGTTGTCGAGCTTGCCGGGCGCCAGCGCCCGGTCGGCCGCGCGCTTCGCGATCCACAGCAGCGGGCCGTCCGGCGCCTCGACCAGGCCGTTGAGATGGATGCCGAAGGACTTGATGCCCAGCGCCACGGCGGCGCCGCGATCGACCGTGGCCAGAAGCGGCGCGCCCCATTCGGCCAGCACCGGATAGCGCTCGTTCCGGCGCTTGCGCACCAGCCCGGCCTCGATCAGCCGGTCGGTGACCTCCTCCAGCGCCTCGGCCCGCGCCTCGGGCCCGGACAGGCGCTCGTCCAGCCGCCAGCCGCGCCCGTCCAGCCGCCAGCCGCGCCCGTCCGGCCGCAGCGGCCCGGGCCGCCGGTCGAGCAGGTCGGCCACGGGCGGGGTGACCCAGCCGGCGACAGCGTCGCCGATCCGCCACGGACGCAGCCGGGCGGGATCATGGGCGGTGCAGGTGCGGATTCGGTCGAGCAGGCTCATGGTCCCGGTCTAGAGCATGTCGGGCGCCCGGGAAACGACGATCCTTCGGCGCCGGGTCCGGGCCGGCACGGGAGGCGTGCAACCGGCGGCGGGAAGGCTTACCTTGGCGCGACCGCGGCCTCGACGGCCGGATCGGGGATGAAAGGAGTTGCGGGTGCGGCAGGTGGGGATCGGTCGGATCGCGACGACAGGCGGCGCGGCGCTGCTGCTGCTGGCCCTGGCCGGGCCGGCTGGGGCGGCAGTCGATCTCGGCAACCTGTCGGCGGACGACATGCGGGCGCTGCAGCGCATCCTCGAGACCGAACGGACCAACGCGCCGAAACGCCTGCCTTCCGGCCTCTCCGTCACCGTGATCAAGACCCAGACCTCGCCGCGCGTCTGCCGCGTCTTCCGCATCGGCCGCCAGGGCCAGGAAGGACAGGCCGTGGGCTGCCGTGTCGGCGCCCAGCGCTGGGCGCTGAACGCCTCGATCGACGCGGCCCAGGCCGCCCCGGTCGACCCGTCGCCGGAGGAACCGGCGGTGCGGCCCAAGGTCGTGGCCCAGTCGCGGCCGGTCCAGAATTCCGAGGACGAGGGGGGGGAGGAGGCCGGGGCGGCGGCCGCGCCGGCGGCGCCGGCCCGCGGCGTGGCGCCCCAGGCCCCCGCGCGCGATGCCGCCGCACCGCCGAAGGAGACCCAGGTGGCGGCGCTGCCGCGGGCGCCGTTCCAGGCGCCGAAGCCGCTGGCCCGGCCGGATGCCCCCGTCGCGCCCGAGCCGGCGGCCGCAGGCCCGACCCAGGCGCCCGTGCCGCGCGCCCGGCCGGCCGCAGGCGGCCCGGCTTCCGCCGCGGCGGCCGCCCCGCAGCCGGCCGCGCCCCTGGTCGGGATCGACCCGAGCCTGCGGGTGCTGACCTCGCCCCCGGCCGTTCCGGCGCCGCGGCCACGCCCGGGCTCGGGCCAGCCGGTCGCCGTCGCTGCGGCGCCGCCCGCAGCGCCCGCACCGGCGGCTGCGCCCGCGGCGCCGGTCGCGTCGGCCGCCCCGACTCCCGCGGCGGCAGCGCCCGCGCCGGCGGGTCCGGAATCGCTGATCAACGTGCCGCCCGCGGCCTTCGTGCAGCCGCCGGCGGTGGAGGCGCTGCTGCCCCGGGCAGACGCCCCGGCGACGGGGCCGGCGCCCATCACCGTGCCGCCGCCGCGGTCCCGGCCGGTCGTGGCCGCGGCCCACCCGGCCCAGGGCGCCGCGACGCCCGCGACCCGGCCGCCGCCGCCCGGTGCCGCGGATGTGCCGGTGCCGCGCCGCCGCCCGGGCTGATCCCCGGTCGATGACGGTTTCGCGCAATCGCTCTGGGCGACGCCCCGGGCGCGCCCTATAGTCCTTGCATGAGCATCGTCTTTCTCGTCCTGGCCGTGGTCTGCATGCTCGGGGTGGTCGCCTCGCTCGCGACCGGCGTGTTCGGGATGGCCCAGAACGGGCCGTTCAACCGGAAGTGGGGCAACAAGCTGATGCAGGCCCGCATCGGCTTCCAGGCCCTGGCCATCCTGTTCTTCGTGCTGGCCCTGTGGACCGCCTGAGCGACCCGGCCCTGCGGCAGCCATGGTCACGCTGACCCGGATCTACACCCGCGGCGGCGACGCCGGGCAGACCTCGCTGGTCGGCGGCCGGCGCGTGGCCAAGCACGACCTGCGGGTCGAGGCCTTCGGCACGGTGGACGAGGCCAATGCCGTGATCGGCCTGGCCCGGCTGCAGACGGCCCGATCCGATCCGGGGGGCGAAGCCGACGCCATGCTCGGCCGGATCCAGAACGATCTGTTCGATCTCGGCGCCGACCTGGCGACGCCGGAGGAGCCGGCGCCGAAATATCCCCCGCTGCGGGTCACGGCGGCGCAGGTGGAGCGGCTGGAGCGCGAGATCGACGCCATGAACGCGTCCCTGGCGCCGCTGAACAGCTTCGTGCTGCCGGGCGGCAGCGCCGCCTCGGCCCATCTGCACCATGCCCGCACCGTGGTACGCCGGGCGGAGCGGCTGGTCTCGGCCCTCGGCGCGGCGGAGCCGGTCAACCCCGAGGCGCTGAAATACGCCAACCGCCTGTCCGACCACCTGTTCGTTCTGGCCCGCCATCTGAACGGCGACGGCAAGGAGGATGTGCTGTGGGTCCCCGGGGCGCACCGATGAGCGCCCGCGCGATAACGCACCTGCTGCGGCCGCCTGACGGCGGTTTCTGCGCTTCCGGTGCTCACGGACCCTCATGTCCGCTGCGCTCCGGTTCTCGAAACCACCGCCATCCGGCTCGCATCAGGCGCGCTCTCGCACGGGCTTCGAGCCGATCTGCCCAGAGCTTGGGCAAGATGCTTGCGCCGGCGGCAGTCGCGTTGACAAGCTCTGTCGGACATCACTATCGTTCGACCTCTTTGCTGCACCGCACCAATGCGGGCGGCCGGCGGGACAGGGACGTTCGGAGCGGAACCCAGGCATGATCCAGACGATCGGCGTCATCGGCGCAGGGCAGATGGGCAGCGGCATTGCCCAGGTCGGCGCCCAGAGCGGCTTCACCATCCGGCTCCTGGACGTCGATCCGAAAGCCCTGGAGCGGGCGCGGGAGTCGATCGAAGGCCATGTCGACCGCCTGATCGGCCGCGGCAAGCTGACCGCCGAGGAGAAGCCGGCGGTGCTGGCCCGGATCCACACGGCGTCGGAGTACCAGGCGTTCAAGGATTGCGACCTGGTGATCGAGGCGGCGACCGAGAGCGAGCCGATCAAGCGCGAGATCTTCAAGCAGCTGGTGCCCCATCTGAACGAGCGGGCGATGGTGGCGACCAACACCAGCTCGATCTCGATCACCCGCCTCGCGGCCACGACCGACCGGCCCGAGCGCTTCATCGGCATGCATTTCATGAACCCCGTGCCGGTGATGAAGCTGGTGGAGATCATCCGCGGCATCGCCACCGACGACGCCACCTACGAGGCGATCCGCGACCTGGCGCTGAAGCTGGGCAAGACCCCGGCGGTGTCCGAGGATTTCCCGGCCTTCATCGTCAACCGCATCCTGCTGCCGATGATCAACGAGGCGGTCTACACCCTCTACGAGGGGGTGGGGTCGGTCGAGGCGATCGACACCTCGATGAAGCTGGGCGCCAACCACCCGATGGGCCCGCTGGAGCTGGCCGACTTCATCGGCCTCGACACCTGCCTGTCGATCATGAACGTGCTCTACGACGGGCTGGCCGACAGCAAGTACCGGCCTTGTCCGCTGCTGGTGAAATACGTCGAGGCCGGCTGGCTCGGCCGCAAGACCAAGCGCGGCTTCTACGACTATTCCAAGGACGTGCCGGTCCCCACGCGGTGAGACCATCCGAGAACACACCCGGCGCGGCCGCCTGACGGCGGACGCGCGCAGACCCCTCCCCCTTGTCCCCTCCCGCAAGGGGAGGGGGAGTGTGGGAAGGCCGGGTGGGGAATGGCAGGCGAGCGTGGGCGGTCGGCGGGTCAGCCGCCGCCGGGCTTGAGCAGCCAGGGGGCGCGGTCGAGGCGTTGGCCGGTTTCGATGTCGTACCAGCCCTGGACCGGGATCTTGTCGCTTTCGTCGAGATGCCAGTAGCGGGCGGTGTCCGGGCCTTCCTCCGGCCACCAAGAGCGGGGGGCTTGTCCTCTCCGTCCTTGGGCTTCTTCCGCCGTCCGAACCAGTCGGCGCCGGAATAGTCCGGGTTGATCCAGGCCGGGTCGGGGCGGATGCCCATGTCGCGGCAGAGGTGGAAGACGATCTCCTCCAGCGCATGCCCGGAACGGGAGAGGTCGGCGTCGATTCCCGGATCGTCGACCAGCCGCCGCCACATCGCGGCGATCTGCGCCTCGCAGGTCTCGGCGTCGAGGTCGCGGTTGGCGGCGACCGAGCAGGCGATGGCGCGGGCTACCCGGAAGCGGCGGGTCTCCTTGGCCGCGGCGCTGTCGCGGGCGTGGACAGCGGCCTTCTCCGCCATTTCCTGGCGCTTGCGGGCGAGGTGGAGCTTGAGCGCCAGCATGTGGCGGACGGCACGGCCGGCGCGGTCGAAGGCCAGACCATACTCCTTGGCCCTGGCGGCGTCGTCGGCCTGGACGGCGGCCATGGTGGCCCGGTGCATCGCCTCCGCCTGCTCCATCGCCATCTCGGCCAGCCGGTCAAGCATGCGCGCGGCCTGCTCGGCCTCGGCCTGAGTGAGGCCCGGTGCGGCGGCAGGCGGGGAGACGGAGTGCGGCTCGTTCATGGAACATATCATGAACTAGCCGCGGCCGGTTAAGCAATGAACATTGTGTTCACCGGGATCGAGTGTCCGGTCGGCACGGTCATCGGCCATAACCGGGATCGCCCCGGCTGACGATGGGCTGCATCGCCACGACGGGAGGCGGCGCGGGGGGCAGGGCCGCGGCGGCCGGCAGTGCGGAGACCGTCGCCACCTTCGGACGGTCGATGATGCACGGGCGGCCGACCCGGGCGAAGGCCGACCGCACCACGTCGTCCTCGCACAGCACCTCGCGCGCCGCGTCGGCTTCGCCCATCTGCTGCAGCACGGCGGCCATGTTCCGGCGTTCGCATCCCTCGTCGACGACGGTGCCGCCCCCGGTCAGGCCGAATCCGGCAACGGCCACGCCCGCGGCGTAGGAGCCGGCGCATGTGTTCAGCCCCGCCGTCAGGCCGGGCGCGACCACGTCCGGCACGTTGTTGACGGTGTAGGCCCCCTTGTATCTCAAGGTGCTGTCGCCCGGCGCGCCGTTGACGATGCTCACGGTGCCGCCGGCCGAGATGGCGCCGGCCGTGGCCCCCGCATTGTTGACGGCGCTGGAATTGGCGCTGCCGGTGGCGTTGGCGCTCGACGTCGATTGCGCCAGGCATGGCCCGGCCGGAACCGCGAGGAGCGAGGCGACGAAGAGGATCCGCAGCATGCTGACTTCTCCTGAACAGGACCGCCCGCGAACGGAAACCCATCTGGAACGCAAACTGGCGCGGCCGACCGGCGGCGGCCTCGAAGCTTCCGGCGTTCGCGGACCTCATATCCGCTGCGCACCGGTTCTCGGACCCACCACCAGCCGACTCGCGCCAGCGTTTTTTTTGAACGTTCATCTACTAACGAACGTGACCGAATGCGCGTTCCCCTCCATCGCCCCGAATTCTCGGCCGTCCGGGCGTAGCGGCCGCACCCGGGTTGGTCCCGCGCCTGGATGTTTCAGCGACGAACGCCGAGGGCGATGGCGGCAGAAACCAGGCAGTATTATCGCGAATCGCGTTGTCGCTTCGCTTGGATGGGAACATTCCACGATAGGACTTGCAGTTGCCAAACGAGGTTGCTGCCATTCATTCGAGGACTCCTGAGAACGCTATTTCGGAATGATTGCGTTCTGCGGGTTCGATCGCATCACGAGTGCCGCTGAAGCCGCGGACTGATTGCAAGGCGGTTCATGAATTTTTGGAGAATCATCCGAAATTTGCGCAGATCGCTCCGTCCGGTTCGTGATCTGCGCAGAACCGGCCGGCCATCGGCTGTCATGATCCGGGCGTGATGAACAATCACCTCACCAGGGGCAGGTGCCCTTGATGAGAGAGTGTATGTGTCAAGAGGAGAGTGAGAATTGAAGAAGCTTCGTATGGCGCTTCTGGCCTCATCGATCCTGATCATCGGCGGCGGCTCTGCCTTCGCCTTCGATTTGAGCAATGCCGGCGCCTCGGGTGACGGCAGCGGGGCGGCTTCCACTGTGTCGAATGCGCTCGGGGCCGCCCAGGGCGAAGGCGTGGGCACCGGCGTGGGCATCGGCACCGCAGGCACCAACACCGCGACCGGCTCGGGCGGGGCCTTCGCGTCCGGCTCCTCCGCGGTGGACAGCGTTCTCGGTGGCACCGCCCGGAGCGTCAGCCACGGCATGGCGGACGGGCTCGGCTTCGGCACCAACGAGAACGACCTGAGCGGTGCGACCCGGTCGACCGAGGCCGGCGGCCTGGGCAGCGCCTTCGGCAACGGCACCGCGGCATCGCAGGGGGCTGCGTCCGCCTTGGGCGAGGGATCCGGCCTTGGGCTGGGTTCGGGCAGCGCCAACGTGGACGGCACCTCGGCGTCCGCCAGCGCCATCGGCGACAGCCGGGCCCAGGCGACGTCCGAGGGCGGCTCGGCTGCGGCCACCGGCCGTGGCGAGGCGACCGGAGAGGGCACGGCGTCGCGGGACTGATGCCGCGGCCGACCGTTCACAAGGGCCGGCGCGCCATGGGCTGCGCCGGCCCCCCCCCGTTCCCGCCGAACCCGTCCCGGACTGCCCGGGCCAGGATCCAGGCGGGGCGGGCCACGCCTTCCACAACTGGAGACCAGGGTCATGAACAGATCCGTCTTCCTGACCTCGGCCGTCGCTCTCTGCCTCGCGGGTGGTCCGGCGGCCGCCTTCGATATCTCGCATTCGATCAGCCGCGGTGGCAGCCTGGGCACCGCCGGAACGGTGAGCAGCGGCGGCGCCGCCGGCACCGCCGAGGGCTTCGGCACCGGGATCGGCGCGAGCACCGCCTCGACCGACAACGCGGCCGGGTTCAGCGGCGCCGCATCGAACGGCTTGGCGACGGCCAGCGGCGACCCCGGCGGCTTCGCGGCCTCGCTGGGCGCCAGCTCCAGCTTCGGCGTCAGCGGCGCGCTGAACGTCAACGACACGTCCGGCCCGGTGCATGTGACCGGCGCCGGGGGCATGAGCGTCTCGACCAGCATGGGCGGCGCCGCGGTCGTCGGCGATGCCGATGCGTCCGGGTCGAATTCCGGCATCACGGTCGGCGGCGGCACCGCCGGGCCGGACGGCACGTCCGCCCTGTCGTCCGGGATCTCGTCGTCGCGCGCCACATCGACCTCGAGGGACGGGACCGGGACCGCGTTCGGCGGCGGCTTCTCCAGGAGCGCCGGCAGCGCCTTCCGCAACTGAGTCCCGGGCAGGTTTGCGCAGATTGCGCCATCCGTTTCGCGATCTGCACAGAACCGGCCGGCATCATCGATCATGATCCACCATGAGAAGAGATGCGGCCGCGATGCCGATCCGGGCCGGTGCCGAACCGTCTCCCGGGCTGGTGGCCGGCGCCGCTCTCGCCGCCGGAGCCAGGCGCTTCGGTCGCGGGCCGCCCTTCGCGGCGGAGCGTCCGGGACAGGCGGCCGGGGCCGGGGCGGCAGGCGAGGCGATGCATGGCGCGCGGCGAGGCCGGGTCCGGGAGGGACGATGAGACACGCGTTCATCACATCCGCGGCGGCCGCCCTGGTTCTGTCGGCCTGCGGCCAGCCCGCGCCGCGGCAGGAGACCGTCGCGGTCGAAACCGCGGGGTCCACCGTGATCGTCCCCGAAGGAACCCCGATCATCACGCCGGGGCCGGGGATCAACCCGGGGACGCAGGTCGTGCTGGTCACGCCCGGGACCCCGGTCTCCGCGGCGGGCAGCCCGGTCTTCGCTCCGGTGCCGTCGACCTCCGCTCCGCGGACCCCGGCTCCCGCCGCGGCGACCCCGGTGTCCGCCGCAGGAACCCCGGTTTCCACCGAGCAGATCGTCTCCCTGCTGTCGAACCGGACGGTCTATGCCCGCTACGCCATCGATACGGGGAGGCTGCGGGCGGGCGACCCGTGGGTCGAGTACTATCGCCCGGACGGCCAGTACTACTACAAGGACGGGCGGCGATCGTTCGTCGGCCGCTGGTCCGTGGCGAACGGGAAGCTGTGCTATTCCGAGAACGCGTCCACGGTCTGCGGCCCGGTCTACACGGCGGGCGGGACGATCTATTTCACCCAGGACGGCAAGGTCGTCGGCAACAGCACCCGGGTCGTGCCCGGCGACGCCGAACGGCTGGCCGGGGGCTTCGGCCAGTCATAGGCGGGGCGGCGACCTCGAAGGCGGACGGCGAGTATTCGCGGATATCCCGATGGTGTCGCCGCGATCCATGTAAGGTCGATCCCGGCCTGGGTGAGAAAATGTCAGTATTCCTAAAATAAAGAATATAGTTCTATCAACTTCACCTGCCCTTTCCTTTGCGGCGATCCGATATAATCTATGTCGTCCGGCCCGCGACGGCGCGGTCGGCGACCCGAAGCCGGGAGAGCATTCGGTCGAACCCAGGTCCAGGATGGTGGCGTTCGAATCCCGTCAACCATCCGCATCCGCCCGGCCCGGCCGGCGATGTGGCCACAAGGGTCAGGACAGCCGATGCTCGATCAGCGGTCACTGCGGGTCTCCGCCAGGAAGGCGGAGGAGATCTGGACGACCGATTCGGTGCCGGAACCGGAGCGGGGGGACTACTGGCGGACGGCGCTCCGCCATCTCTATCCCGGTCTGACGAAGGCGGAGCCGGTCGACGGCGGGGCGGTGCATGGCCGCTTGGTCGTCCGCAGCTTCGCGGACGGGCAGGCGAGCGAGTGCCAGCACAGCGGGGCCCGCCTGATCGGGGCCGGGTGCGACCCCGCCGGGGACGGGTGGGACGGCTACAACCTCACCCTGCAGATCTACGGCGTCGGGCGTGTCAGCCAAGCTGGCCGGACGTTTCACCGGCGGTTCGGGGAGATGACGCTGACGGACGCCGCGCTGCCCTTCGAGGAGGTCGGGCTGGACGACCCGCATGTGCAGGTGTGGAGCCTGCCGCGCCATATCCTCGAGCCGATGCTGGTCGCGCCCGACCTCTCGATCGGGCAGGGGATCGGCAGCCGGCACGGCACCGGCGCCCTGCTGCTGAGCCTGCTGCAGACGACCTGGCGCGAATGCGGCGGCCTGGCGCGGCCGATGCAGCACCGGATCCAGGATTCGATCTGCCGCCTGGTCGCGCTGGCCTTCGGCCCGGCCTCGGCCGCGCGGGCCTCCGGCCGCAACGGCGCGCGCCCCGCATCGCTGCCGGAGGCCTGCGCCTATATCGAGAGCCGGCTGCAGGACCCGCGGCTGAGCGTGGACGAGGTGGCCGAGTGGCTGCACCTGTCGCGCCGCAAGCTGGAGATGCTGTTCGCGGAGACCGGCATCGGGGTGGCCGGCTGGATCGGCCGGCGCCGGGTGGAGGAGTGCCGGAAGATGCTGGCGGCCCCGGCGTGGCGGCCCCTCTCGATCCCCGGGGTGGCCTTCCCCTGGGGGTTCCGCGCCCTGTCCCCCTTCAACCGCCGCTTCCGGGCCCAGTTCGACATGGCGCCGAGAGAGGTGCGGCGGGAGTGCGACGGCGCCGGTCCGGGGCAGGAGCTGGAGGTGCCGCCGGCGGTCTTGACCATCGGCCCGTTTCGTTCGCGGACGCCACAGGGGAGGGGGTGAGGGCAGCGCTCCATTCTCGTAGGTCAGTGCCGAAAACATGCTTTTTGATCATGACTGCGGGCGTCGTCGGTGACGATCTCCGTAACGTCTTCGCCGGCCGCTCGCCGTGATGGCTCAAGCATGATCAACTGCCTTGAGCCGAAAATTCTCCCACGCCCATGTTGCAAATGTAGCCGGCTTCTTGCCTGCCACTTTGTTTGCAAGCGCGATCTCATCGTCGAATGAACGCGGACCGAGGTAGGTATAAGTCTCGAAGTAGGCCAACGTCTCGCCTAGCGCAGCGGCCCCGGGGAAGAAGCCTGCGAAGATCTCCTGAGGGACCCGGGTGAACGAGAGCTCATGGCCCTGCTGTCTCAACGTGCCGACGATGTCGTTGAAGCTCAGGAAGTCGCCGACCAACGGCAGATACGCGCCATTGCCAGTTTCATCCGGGTGAGCGAACGCGCCGGCCACGATGTTGCCGAGCTCGCTGATGTCACCCATGTGAAAGCAACGCACAGCTGGATCTATGGGCAGCACCCAGCCAAAGCTTCCGTCGGGTTGCTTTTGCGGACCGAATTCCCCCGAGAAGTTCTGATAGTAGCAAGGCGGCATGACGAAGGTGTGGTACGGAAATCCAGCATCTTTTACGATCGAATCAACCTTCGCCTTCCCGGCGAACTGGGGGGCGTTGATCTTGCCGCCGCTGATCGCCTCGACATCGGGAAGAGTCGACCAGATCAGATGGTTGATGCCCGCAGCTTTCGCGGCCTGAACTGCCGTTGTCGCCTGCCGGATTTCATCTGTGCCTTCTTGCCAGAAATTGGTGACGAGAAAGACGCCGTGCGCGCCTTCGAGTGCCGCTGCAAGCGTCTCTGGCCGTTCCAGATCCGCTGCGACAACTTCGTCGGCGAGGCCTTGATACTTGCCCGGGGCGCGCGAGAGCGCGCGCACCTTGAATTGGCTCTTGGCCTTCAGGGCGCGCACCACGCCGGCTCCCTGGTTTCCCGTTGCGCCGAACACGGCGATCAGTTTCTTGTCGTTGGATATCATTTTCAGCTCTTTCTGTTTCGGCTTCAGGCGTTCGCGTATACGCGGGAGCGCTCCTGTCGGAATCTTCGAGAGCATCTTGCGCCTGATCGAAATTCGTAACACTGCTTCAACAGTTGGCATCATTCGCTATATTTTGATTCATATGAGCGATCCCGTGGAAACCTCGGAACTCGTCGCCTTCACCAAGACGGTCGACGCCAAATCCCTCTCACGCGCCGCCGCCGAGCTACGCGTCCCGCGCGCGACCGTGAGCCGCCGCCTCGCTCGCCTCGAGGAGCGTCTCGGCACGCGTCTCCTCCGCCGCACCACGCGAAGCCTCGTCCTCACCGATGTCGGTGAGGTGTTCTATCGGCAGGCCTGCATCGCGCTTGAGGCCGTGCGCCTCGCCGAGCAGAGCGTGCGGATAACCGACGATGTCGTGCGCGGCGATTTGCGCGTCTCAGTGCCGCCGATGATGAGCGCCAGCTTCCATGCGATGCTCTGCGAGTTCGCGACGCGCTATCCCGAGCTGCGCGTCCATGTCCACACGTCGAGCCAGCTCGTTGACATCCTCCGCGACGGCTACGACGTCGCGCTCCGCGCTAGCAGCCAGATCCAGCCCGGCCTCATCGCGCGTACGCTCTTCCGCGATCCGATGATCGCCGTCGCATCGCCCGCCTACCTCGCCGATCGCGGTGCGCCGCGCACGCGCCGCGATCTCCGGAACCACCGCTGTCTCCTCGGCTTCGCGCGCGGCGAGCTGCCGGAGACCCACTGGCCCGTTGTCTCCGGAGGCAAGATCCACGTCGACGGCGCATTCTTCTCGAATGACATCGACCTCTTGTGTGACGCTGCCGTGGGCGGGCTCGGCATCGCGCTCCTCCCGCGCGCCCTCGTGGCGCCGCACCTCG
The DNA here is from genome assembly GCF_916619195.1 of Inquilinus sp. Marseille-Q2685. NCBI lineage: Bacteria > Pseudomonadati > Pseudomonadota > Alphaproteobacteria > Rhodospirillales > Rhodospirillaceae > Inquilinus > Inquilinus sp. Marseille-Q2685. Next base: position 1,089,130 of record NZ_CAKAKL010000001.1, on the reverse strand, counting down.
AGAGCGGCGCGCTCGTGCAGGTGCTCGCCGGCGTCGTCGGCACCGAATTGCAGATCGCGCTCGTCTACCCTGAGCGCACATTCTTGCCGCCGCAGGTGCGCGCATTCATAGATGCGGTCGCCGCCTGGGTACCGCGCGAACTTGCGGCGAACCAGCGCCCGTCCCTGCCCGAGCCGTCGGGCGCGGTTACGAAGAAGGCCGCGCGTCGCTCTCCGCGCAAGAGGGGGGCTGGCGCTTAGCTGTCATTGGCTAGCGACTGTCGGTACGACCGCTTTCCACAAATCTCAGCCGTTCGCGTTTATGGGGTCACGGCCTGATTGCCTTGTTCCATCGAACGCTTTCTATCCGGCTCCCGACAATCCAGCCCCGCTCCCCGTGCATCGCACCCCTCCTTGTCCCGATTGTCCCGATCGTGCTCTGATACGGATCGAGACAATCGGGACACAATCGCGCCAAGCAAGGAGGCCGCCATGTGGATGCCGTCGCTGGTCGACCGCGCGGGGCCGAAATATCTCCGCATCGCCGACGCCATCGCCGAGGACGTCTATGCCGGCCGGCTGAAGGTCGGCGAACGGCTGCCCACCCATCGCGACCTCGCCTGGCGGCTCGGCGTCACCGTCGGCACCGTCAGCCGCGCCTATGCCGAGGCCGAGCGCCGCGGCCTGGTCGCCGGCGAGGTCGGGCGCGGCAGCTTCGTCAAGGCCGGCGCCCGGTCCCAGGCCACGCTGGACATGCCCGCCGTCGGCGGGCCGCAGACCATCGAGCTGGGCGTCAACCGGCCGCCCACCCATGTCATCGCCCCGGAATACGCCGAGGCCATGCGCCGCATCGCCGGGTCCAACGCGCTGGGCGAGCTGATCAACTACCAGGCCCATACCGGGCGGTGGGAGCACCGCGCCGCCGGGGCGCAATGGATCCGCCGCCGCGGCATCGAGGTCGGGCCCGAGCGGGTGCTGGTCACCAGCGGTGCCGAGCACGCCATCACCGCCGCGCTGATGGCGTTCAGCGACCCCGGCGACCCGATCCTGGTGGAGGAGCTGACCTGGTCCGGCGTCCGCGCCCTGTCCAGCCTGCTGCGCCTGTCGCTGCGGCCGGGGGCGATGGACGGGGAGGGGATGACGCCGGAGGCGCTGGAGGCCGCGGCCCGCGCCTCGGGCGCGCGGCTCCTGTACACCACCCCGACGCTGCACAACCCGACCACCAAGACCATGTCGGTCGAACGCAGGAAGGCGATCGCCGAGCTGTGCCGCGACCTCGGCATCACCATCATCGAGGACGACATCTACGGCACCATCGCCGAGGACCCGCCGCCGGCGCTGTCCAGCTTCGCGCCGGAGCGCAGCATCTACATCACCGCGGCGTCGAAGAGCATGGCGCCGTCGCTGCGCATCGGCTTCGCCGCGATGCCGTCCGACCGGCTGGGGCGCTTCAGCTCCGCCGCTCGCGCCACCAACTGGATGGCGCCGTCGGTGATGGGGCAGATCGTGGCCGACTGGATCGAGGACGGCACCTGCGACGTGCTGGCCGACCGCATCCGGCGCGAGACCAAGGCGCGCCAGGCCGTGGCGGCGCGGGCGCTGGAGGGGCTGACCTGGCACACCAAGCCCGGCTGCTTCCACATATGGCTCGAGCTGCCGGAGCCGTGGCGGGCGCAGGACGTGGTGGCGGCGGCGCGGCAGCGCGGCCTGGCCATGACCTCCACCGAGCTGTTCGTGCCCGGCCGAGCCGAGGCGCCGCACGCCATGCGCATCACCCTGACCGCCGCCGCCGACGCCGAGGAGCTGGAACGGGGGCTGCGCGCGCTGGTGGATCTGCTGCGGAGCGATCCGGATTTGAGCCTGGCCGCGGCGTGATGACACCGCTGTCTGGCATCCTCTCACATTGCCTCTCCCGCCTGGCGGGAGAGGCAAGGGGTATCGTCTCCCGCCGCCTCTTCGCCTATTCCTAGCCGCCCGCAACCAGAAAGCCGCCCCGTGACCGCCATCCTGTCGATCCAGTCCTCCGTCGCCTACGGCCATGTCGGCAACAGCGCCGCGGTGTTCCCGCTCCAGCGCCTCAGCATCGACGTCTGGCCGGTGCTGACCGTGCATTTCTCGAACCACACCGGCTATGGCAGCTTCCGCGGGCCTGTGCTGCCGGCCGACCAGATCGCCGAGGTGCTGCGCGGGGTGGAGGAGCGCGGCGTGCTGCCGGGCTGCGATGCCGTGCTGTCGGGCTATATGGGCGACGTCTCGCTGGGCCATGTCGTGCTCGACGCGGTGGCCAAGGTGAAGGCCGCCAACCCGAAGGCGATCTATTGCTGCGACCCGGTGCTGGGCGATGTCGGCCGCGGCTTCTTCGTCCGCCCCGGCCTGCCGGAGTTCATGCGCGACCGGGCGGTGCCGCAGGCCGACATCATCACCCCGAACCAGTTCGAGCTCGAATACCTGTCCGGCTTCAGCGCGCAGGGGCGCGCGGTGGCGACGCTGGCCGACGCGCTGGAGGCTGCCCGCACGGTGCAGGCGACCGGGCCGAGGATCGTGCTGGTCACCAGCCTGACCCGTGGCGACGCGCCGGAGGGGGTGATCGAGATGCTGGCGGTGGCGCCGGAGGGGGCGTGGATCGTGGCGACGCCGCGGCTGCCGATCACCGTCAACGGTTCGGGCGACATCACCGCGGCGCTGTTCCTGGCGCATTACCTGCGCAGCGGCGACCCGGGCCTCGCGCTGGGCCGCACCGCCGGCACCGTCTATGCGGTGATGGAGGCGACGCATCTGTCGGGTAAGCGCGAGATCCAGCTGGTGGCCGCCCAGGACGCCATCGCCAACCCGCCGGAGAGGTTCGAGGTGACGAAGGTGCAGGGGTAGGGATTCCGACCTCGCCATTCCCCCGACCGTCATCGCGAGGAGGCGAAGCCGACGAAGCGATCCAGGGCCAGGCCAAACGGCCCTGGATTGCTCCCCCGGGCTCAAGGCCGGGGTCGCAATGACGGAGGAGGGGTGGGAGAGGCCGCGTGAAAGCCGCTGCTTTCGCCAACAGTGACCGCCATCACCGGCGACAGGCGGCGCGGGTCGTGTAGTATCGCGGGGCCGGGCGGGGGGACGCCCGACTCTGCCGATGGGAAGCCATGCCCGATATCGCCCTGGCGGTGCTCGCCATATCCGTCCTGATCGTGCTGGTGGCGCTGCTGCAGCCGCTCGCCACACGCCTGTCGCTGCCGCATTCGGTGCTGATCGCCGCGCTCGGCATCGCCATCGGCAGCATCGGCAGCGTCACCGGCGCGATCGGCGGCGGCGGGCCGCTCTCCGAATTCGCCCATGCGGTGACCGGCGGCGAGATCCGGTCCGAGGCCATCCTGCACATCTTCCTGCCGATCCTGCTGTTCGAGGCCGGGCTGCACATGGATGTGCGGCGGATGATGGATGACGGGGCGACGATCCTGACCCTCGCCGTGGTCGCCGTGCTGGTGTGCAGCCTGGTGGTCGGGATCGCGCTGTGGGGCACGTCGAGCCACAGCCTGGTGCTGTGCCTGCTGCTGGGCGCCATCGTCGCAACCACCGACCCGGCGGCGGTGATCGGCATCTTCCGCGACGCCGGCGCGCCGCGGCGCCTGACCATCCTGGTCGAAGGCGAGAGCCTGCTGAACGACGCCGCCGCCATCACCCTCTACATCGTGCTGGTCGGCCTGCTGACCGCCGGCGCCGGCCACGCCGAGGGCGATGCCGCCGGCGCGCCGCTGTTGTTCCTGCGCTTCTTCATCGGCGGCGGGCTGTTCGGCTTCATCGCCGGGCGGCTGGCCTTCATGGTGATGCGGCCGCTGAATCGCTACCCGGTGGCCGAGGTCGCCTTCACCCTGGCGCTGCCCTACATCGCCTATGTCGTGGCCGAGCGCTACCTGCACGTCTCCGGCGTGGTCGCGGTGGTGACGGTGGCGCTGGTGGTGGGCTCCACCGGCCGGGTGCGGATCTCGGCCGAGGGCTGGGAGGGGCTGGAGAAGGTGTGGGCGCTGCTCGGCTTCTGCGCCTCGACCCTGATCTTCATCTTCGCCGCCATGCTGGTGCCGGAGTTCTTGCGCGACGCCACGGTCGAGGACGGCGTCCTGCTGCTGGTGCTGGTCTCCGCCGCCTTCATCGCCCGCGCCATCGTGCTGTGGGGGCTGCTGCCGCTGCTGACCTGGCTCAAGGTGGCGCAGCCGGTCAGCACGCCCTACCGCCTGGTCATCCTGTGGGGCGGCCTGCGCGGCGCCGTCACCCTGGCCCTGGCGCTGGCGGTCAGCGAGAACCCGCTGCTCGGCACCGAGGCGACGCATTTCGTGGTGGTCCTGGCCACCGGCTTCGTGCTGTGGACCCTGCTGATCAACGCCACCACGCTGCGGATGGTGATGCGGTCGCTGGGCCTGAACGCGCTGAGCGCGACCGAACTGGCGCTGCGCGACCGCGCCCTGCACCAGGCGCGCGAGGGCATCGCCGAGCGGATCGAGGAGATCGGCGCGGAGCAGCACCTGTCGCCGGAGGTGGCGAAGGAGGCGGCCGAGGCCTATCGCAGCCGGCTCAGCGGCCTGGCCAGCCGGCCCTTCATGCTCGACCCGAAGGAGCGCGAGCGGATGGGTCTGATGGCGCTGGCCAACCGCGAGCGCGACCTGGTGGTCGAGCATTTCGACCAGAAGCTGATGTCGCGCCGCACCACCGCCGACCTGCTGGCCCAGGTCGGGCGGCTGCACGACGCGGCGATGACCGGCGGCCGCGCCGGCTATCTCGCCGCGGCCTCCCGCAACATCGATTTTGGGCCCGGCTTCCGCCTCGCCATCCTCCTGCAGCGCAGCACCGGCTGGGAGGGGCCGCTGTCCAGCCGCATCGCCGACCGGCTGGAGATGCTGAAGGTGGCGCGGATGATGATCGAGATGCTGAAGCGCCACGCCGAGGCCGAGATGCGCCGGCTGCTGGGCGCCGAGGTGTGGCAGTCGCTCGACGCGGTGCTGACCACGCGGCTCGACGCCATCATCGCCGCGATCGAGGCGCTGCGGCTGCAATATCCTGACTATGAGCGGCGGATGTCCGAGCGCTTCCTGCGCTGGGCGGCGCTGCGGCTGGAATCGGCGGAATACGACGAGCTGCGCAACCAGCAGTTCATCAGCGGCGAGATCTACGAGGACCTGCAGCGCGACGTCGGCCGGCTGTACGAGACGCTGCAGCGCCGGCCGCAGCTGGACCTCGGCCTCGGCACCGCCGAGCTGGTGCGGCGCCTGCCGTTCTTCCAGGGCCTGTCGGAGGAGCGGATCGAGCAGATCTGCAAGCTGCTGAAGCCGATCTTCGCGGTGCCGGGCGAGACCATCGTCCAGGCCGGCGACCGCGGCGACACCATGTATTTCATCTCCTCCGGCGCGGTCGAGATCGGCCGCGGCGGGCGCAAGTTCCGGCTCGGCCGCGGCGACTTCTTCGGCGAGATGGCGCTGCTGATCAGCGGCCGCCGCACCGCCACGGTGACCGCCATCGCCTTCTGCAAGCTCCTGGCCCTGACCGCCCGCGACCTGTCGGTGCTGGCCAGCGCCCATCCCGACCTGCGCCGCACCATCGCCGAGATCGCCCGCGCCCGCAGCGCCGAGACCGAGCGGACCATATCGGCGCTGGGGGAGGAGGAGGCCGTGTGAGGCCGTCCCGAAACTCCACTGCGGCGGCCATCTGACGCGGTTTTCTGCGCTTCCGGTGCTCACGGACTTGAACGTCCGCTGCGCTCCGGTTCTCGAAAACCACGCCAGCTGACTCGTCGCGGCGGGTTTCAAAACGGCCTCAGGACAACTGTTTAATCTTTATCATTCAATTGTTTTATTGAATGATATGTCGACAGATTCCGGCCCGAGGGTCGGGCCCAGCTTCTGGAGACACGGAATGACCGCACATCGATCGTCCGATGACGCCGCCTCGCCATCGAGGACGAGGATCGGCTTCACCATCCTCGCAGTGGTGCAGGGGACGCTGATCTTCACCATCGCCCTGATCATGGTGCCGCTGCCCCGGATCGCCGCCGAGTTCGCCCTGATCCCGGCGGACCTGCTGCTGCTGCAGGTGGCCTACGGCCTGCCGTTCAGCGGGCTGCTGCTGTTCGGCGGACGGCTGGCGGACCGCTACGGCGGGCGGCGCATCTTCGCCCTGGGGCTGACCCTGTTCGGCGCCGCCTCCCTGGCGGCCGCCGCGGCCCCCGGCTTCGCGGTGCTGGTCGGGGCGCGCTTCGCCCAGGGCGTCGGCGGCGCGCTGACGGCGCCTGCCGCGATGGCGGTGCTGCGCGCGCTGTTCCCGGAGTCCGCGGCCTATGGAAGGGCGATGGCGGCCTGGGGCGGCGTGTCGGTCCTCGGCGCGATCCTGGGATTCGTCGCCTCGGGCATCCTGACCACCTGGGTGTCGTGGCGCTGGATGTTCGCCGTCCCGGTCCTGGTCGCCCTGGCCGGGCTGGCGTCGACGCGGGGCCTGCTGCCGGCCGGCCGGGCCGATGCGTCCGCCCACCGGCCGGGCCTGGATCCGGCCGGGGCGCTGCTGGCCACCGCGGGCATCGTGCTGGCGAGCTACGGCCTGATCGCGAGCGGCGAGCATCCTTGGTCGTCCGCCGGCGTGTGGGGACCGCTGGCCGCCGGCGCCGCGCTGCTGGCCGGGTTCCTGGGCGTCGAGCGCATCGTCCGGGACCCGCTGCTGCCGCCTGGCTTCCTGGCGAGCGGCTGCCGCGTCACCGGGCTGCTCGGCATGCTGCTCGCGGCCGCCGGCTCCGCCCTGATCGAGTTCATCCTGTCGCTGTATCTCCAGGGCGCGAGGGCATGGACACCGCTGGCCACAGCGCTCGCCTTCCTGCCCTTCGCCGTCGCCCTGATGGCGACGAACCACGTCGCGCCGGCCCTGGTCGGCCGCTTCGGCCCCGCGCGGGTCACCGTGGCGGGCCTGCTGGTCGCGGCCGGCGGGCTGGGGCTCCTCGCCAGCCTCGGCCACGACACGGGCTATGCCGCCGGCCTGCTGCCGGGCATGGTCCTGCTCGCCGCCGGCCTATCGCTGATGTTCTCCGGCTCCGCCGTGCTGTCGACGATGAACGTGCCGCAGCAGCAGGCCGGCCTCGCCGGCGGCGTGATGAACCCGGCGATGGAGCTGGGGCCGACCGTCGGGCTGGCCGCGCTGATGTCCGTTGCCGCGGCCCGGCCGGATGCCGTCGACGGCTACGCCTGGGCCTTCGGCGCCGGCGGTGCCGCCTTTCTGGTCACGGCCATCGTCGCGGCGCCGCTGCTGTTCCGCGCGGCCTGCGCCGCGCCGCAGGCGGAGCCTTCCCCCTCGTACTGAGCATCTCACCTGCTGTCCCGGCGGTCCGCCTCGGTTAGAGTGGCGGAATGGCGCGATTCCTCCCCCGCCGCCGCTGGGCCATCGGCCTCTCGGCGCTGCTTGCTGCCCTGGTCGGGCTCGCCATCGCCGGGCGGCAGCTGCTGCCCGGCTGGGTGGAGGCGGAGGCGATCGCCCGGCTCCGGGCCGAGGGCGTGCCGGTCGAGCGGCTGACCGTGTCCAGCGTCGATCTCGGCTCGGCCGAGATCGGCGGGATCGCGGTGGCGGAGGGGCGGATCACGATCGACCGCATCTCCCTCGGCTTCAACCCCTGGACGCTGATCCGCGAAGGCCACCTGTCCTCGATCGAGCTGTCCGGCGTGTCGATCCGCCTCGGCATCGACCGGTCCGGCACGCTGGAGCTGCCGCGGATGGAGGTGCTGGAGGGCGGCGGCGGGGAGGAGGCGGGGGCTGGGCGCGATTCCGTTCCAGACCATCTCGGTGCGCGACAGCACGATCGTGATCGACACCCCCTGGGGCCGGATCCAGACCCCGGTCGAGGCCGAAGGCGCGGTGAACGAGCTGGGGCGGCTGGTGTGGAGCGGAAAGCTGCGCCCGGCCGGCGCCGGCGGCGTGGCCCAGGCCAAGTTCGACCTGACCAACACGCCCGAGGGCCAGGTCTATGGCGGCGTGCAGCTGGAGCAGGCGAGCTTCCGGTCGGAAGGGCTGGCGCTGAACGGGGTCAGCGGCTGGATCGCCTATGGCGGCGAGCGCGACAGCAGCGGCGAGATCCAGGGCGCGCTGACGGTCGCCGAGGTCGAGCGCGGCGCCGCCCGGTTCCGCGATTTTGGCGTGCAGGGCAACGGCACGCTGCAGCGGCTGCAGCAGCTGATCATCGGCGCCAAGATCGGCAGCGGCGACGGCAGCCTGGGGCTGCAGCTGCAGGGGGCGAAGCAGGGCGAGGGCACGGACCTGGCGCTGCAGGTCGCCGCCGACAATCTCGGCGCGGTGGCGCCGGCCCTGGGCTTCGAGGGCGGCGTCACCGGCAAGGCCAACGTCAATGCCTGGCTGACGCTGCGCACGCCCGGCCTGCCCAGCCTGGACGAGCTGCCGAAGCTGCTGGCCGACGGCTTCATCCGGGTCTCGACCGACGGAGTCCAGGCGGGCACCGGCGTGGCGCTGCAGACCGGGCAGCTGAGCGCCACCATCGATCTGTCCGGCGGCACGCTGACGCTGGCGGGCAGCCGGCCCTGGAAGGTGGCCGGGCGCTTCGCCTCCGGCAAGCTGTCGGTCGACCTCGACTGGCTGCCCGGCGACGGCGGTCCGCAGCGGCTGGAGTTCAGCCGCGAGGCCGACACCTGGTGGACCCGGCTGGCCGGCGCGACCAGGGGCAATGTCGCCGGCTTCGACGTCGCCGGCTCGATCGACGCCGAGCTCGGGCTGAACGATGCCGGCCAGGCCAAGGTGCGGGTGCCGGAGGCGGTGCTGGACCTCGATCCCTTCGAGGCGATCGGCCTGACCATCGACCCCGGCCCGATGACGGTGTCGGGCGAGACCACTGACACCGGCTGGACCGCGACGCTGTCGGGCAGCTCGGCCATCGGACTGCCGGGCAAGGAGGGCGGCAACGCCACGGCGCAGGGCACCGTTCGCGTCGACACCGTGGGCCAGCACCTGACGGTGCGGCCGGTGCATGGCGAGTGCCTGTCGCTGATCCTGCCGGCGCAGGACTTCACGCCGCGGCTGCGCCTGGCCCAGCCGGCATCGGCGCTGCTGTGCCCGGATGCGGAGGGAAGGCCGCTGCTGGAGACCGATCTCGACAGCGACCGGCCGCCCCTGGTGCGGGCCGCCATGCCGGCCCTGGCCCTGGACCTGTCGATCGGCGCCGGCGCGGACGCCACCCGGCTGACCGCGACCACCCCGGTCCTCGCCATCGCCCCGGCGGCGCAGCCCGAGGGCAGCTACCGCCTGACCGCGTCGGACGGCAAGCTGGCGCTGCCCGATGCCGGGCTGTCGGTCGAGGACGTCGACGCCGAGGCCGCGGTCGTCCCCGGCGCGACAGTCCCGGTCGACGCCACCCTCACCGCGGCGCGGCTGGCGATCGAGGGCAATCCGGTGGTGCCGATGAAGGCGCAGCTGCGCAGCCGGCTCGACGCGTCCACCGACGTCCTGTCATTGGAGGCGGAGCTGACCGATCCGGAGGGCCGGGCCCGCGCTGCCGGTACCGGCCGGCACGACCTGACCACCGGCGACGGCGGGCTCGACCTGGTGCTGGACCCGTTGCGGTTCCGGCGGCGCGGGCTGCAGCCGAAGGACGTGGTGCCGGCCCTGGCCGGGCTGCCGCTGGCCTGTGTCGACGGCCGGATGGAGGGCAGCGGCCGGATCGCCTGGGGCAGCGCCGCCGAGACCTCGCTGGGCCTGCGGCTGCGCAACGCCGCCTTCCGCACGCCCTGGGGACGGGCCGAGGCGGCGGCGGCCGAGCTGCGGCTCGACCGGTTCTCGCCGCTGCGCCTCCCGGCCGGGCAGCGGGTCCGGATCGGCCGCTTCCTCGTCGACGACGAGACGCCGCCCCTGACCGATGTCGACGCCCGCTTCGGCTGGAGCCAGGCCGGCGGCGTCGACCTGCGGCGGCTGGCGCTGGACTGGACCGGGGCGAAGGTCAGTGTCGAAGGCGGCGCCGGCCGGCGGCGGCCCTCGGTGCTGCGGATCGAAGGGCTGGACCTCGCCCGGGCCGTGGCCGCGGCCGGGCTGGACGATGTCCGCGCCACTGGCATTGTCGACGGCACCATCCCGTTCCGCCTCGACCGCGACACGATCGTGGTCGAGAACGGCGTGCTGGCGACGCGCGGCCCGGGCGAGATCCGCTACGGCGGCGCGACGGCGCCGGACGAGATCAAGGCGGCGGCCGCCGCCGAACCGGGCATGGACACGCTGATGACGTCACTGCGCAACTTCCAGTACCAGTCGCTGCGGGCGACGCTGGACGGCCGCAGCGACGGCGAGGCGAATGTCCGGCTGGCGGTGCGCGGCTCCAACCCCGATCTCTATGGCGGCTTCCCGATCGCGCTCAACGTGAACCTGTCGGGCGCGCTCTACGTCATCGCCCGGCGCAGCCTGGCGCTGGCGCGGATCGGCGACCGCATCCGGGACTATTATGTGGAGCGGCTGGGGCGCCGGGCCGGGCCACCGTGTTGAAGGAAAGGGGCCTGATGACCGACCGATCCCGCGCCGCTTGCGCCGGCCTTTCTCTCGCCGCGCTGCTCGGCGCCTGCTCGCCGGTGATCCGGGTCGAGGCGCCGGACAAGCCGATCGAGATCAACCTCAACGTCCGGGTCGAGCAGGACGTCAAGGTCCAGGTCGACCGCGAGCTGCAGAAGGTTGTCGGCAAGAACCCGGCGGCGCCCTAGCCCGGATCTCTCATACCCCCTACGCCCTGCGTCGCCTTGCGGCGAGTCGGATGCGGGGGCGGGACGCGAAAAGCGTATAGGGACATACGGTTGAGCGGCCCGCCCCCGCAGGCGGCCGCCGCAAGACGACCCTTCGGGCCGGTTGAAAATGTCGACAGGGTGCGTCGAACGGCTTGCCCGATGCAAAGGCATCGCGCTGCGCCGCTCTCCTGCCCCGTCGGCATTTTGAACCGGCGCAGGTCGCAGGGGGTGTGAGAGATCCGGGCTGGGGGCGGGTCATCCGCCGCGTCTCCCGGCGGCGTAGGGGAGCACGAACATGTACAGCCCGGTGAACAGCAGCAGGAAGAGCGGCAGCAGCGGCGCGTACACCACCCATGCGGGAGGCTCTCCCAGCCCCATGGCCGCGAAGTTGGCGACGACCGTCGCCGTGAAGGCGATGGACAGCCAGCGGTGAATCTGCCGGACCCACAGGCTCAATGAGACCTCCTGTCGAAGATGGGGCGGATCGGGAACTCTGGCCTTACTCCTGGCGTGCCAGGACCTGCTCCAGCTTGGCGAGGAACTGCTGCCACCCGGCCTTGGCACCGCCATAGGCCTGCTTCTGGTCCGGCCGGAAGCCCGACTGCTCCATACGCAGATGCGTCCCCGTGCTCGTCGGGGTGAGGGTCCAGATCACCACGCTCTTCAGATCGTAAGCCGGATCGTCATGCGCGAAGTCCCAGCTGTAGGACAGCGTCCGGTTCGGCTCGATCGCGAGGACCTTGCAGTCCAGCACGCCGCCCCAGTCGCCGCGAAGATTGAAGCGGTGGCCCACCACGGGGCTGAAGTCGTTCTTCATCAACCACTCCTCGATCAGGTGCGGCTGCGTCAGGGCGCGCCAGATCTTCTCCGGCGGATAAAGGATCTCCCGTTCGACGACGACGGAGCGGGTTTCGGCCGCGGCATTGGTCATTGATCCATCCTCTTGAGCAGATCCTCGAGATCGTCGAACCGGCTTTCCCAGAACCCGGCCATCCGGCTGGTCCAGTCGACCAGGGGGGCCAGGGCGCCGCGCTGCGCGCTGTAATGCGTCTGGCGGCCCTCATGACGGTCCCGCACCAGCCCGGCCTGCTTCAGGACGCCGAGATGCTTCGAGACCGCCGGCTGCGAGATCCCGGCGCCAGCCGTCAGGGTCCCGACGGTCAGCTCTCCTTCACGGCACAGCCGCTCGAAAAGAGCCCGCCGGGTCGGGTCGGCGAGCGTCCTGAAGAGCAGGTCGTGGGCGGTCGACATCCGAACTCATAACTCGTTGGCTATGTTTTTCTTATAACCGGCGAGCTATATGAGTCAAGCGAGGTCCGCGAGGCATGATCGTCCGGACGCGATCTTCAGCCTTGGGGGAGGGGCTCCAGGAACGGTTTTTCGAATGGTCGTGTTCCCGTTCCATGTTCGTTTCGGATGGTGTTCTGACGGAGCATATGGCGGCGCATATCGCCGCGATGAATGTGCTGGCGCCGCTGGGCGCGGCCGCGTGGGATCGCTCGGCCGGCGGCCGCGGGGCGGCGAAGGCCGTGCCGCTGCTTCCCGCGACCGCCGTCCAGGTGGCCCTGATCTGGGGCTGGCATCTGCCGGCCGTGTTCGCGGCCGCCTGCCGCAGCCCGGCGCTGACGGTGGCGATGCATGTCTCGCTGGTCCTGGCCGCCTTCTGGTTCTGGTCCGCGGTGATCAGTGGAGCCCGGCGCGCCGGCTGGACGCCGCTGGCGGCGCTGCTGGCCACCGGCAAGCTGTTCTGCCTTCTCGGCGTTCTCTTCACCTTCGCGCCGCGTGCAATCCTCGCATCGCCGGCGCTGCCGCCGACCTGCTTCGATCCGGACTCGCCGCGTTCACTGGTGGAGGATCAGCAGCTCGCCGGGCTGCTGATGCTGACGGCCTGCCCGCTGGTCTACGGGGGCGCGGCGATCGCCATCGCGCGCCGCCGGCTCGCCGCGGTAGCCCGCGACGGCGGCTGGAGATTCTCCCGGAGGGCGGGCTAGATGCCCGTTCCTGCGGCGGCGCGCCGCCGCGCCATGGCGTTCGGCGCGCTGATCGCGGTGGCCGGCGCCGTGGCTCTCGGTGCGGTTCTGGTTCTCTCAGGGATCTACAATGTCGGCGCGTCGGCCGGGCATCTCCCCCTGACCGACCGGCTGCTCAAGCTGGTGCTCTGGCGCTCGGTTGACACCCACAGCGCCGGCATCGAGGCGCCCGACCTCGCCGATCCCGGCCTCGTCCGCCTGGGCGCCCGGCACTTCGCCGCCGGCTGCGAGCCGTGCCACGCCGGGCCCGGAATCCGCCAGAGTCCCGTCGCCGCCGCCATGGTTCCGGCCCCCCCTGCGCTCGACGACAGCGGCGCGGCCTGGGAGGCGAGGGAGCTGTTCTGGATCGTCCGCCACGGCTTCAAGTTCACCGGCATGCCGCAATGGCCGGGCGACGGCCGCGACGACGAGGTCTGGCCGGTCGTCGCCTTCCTCCGCCGGCTGCCCGGCATGTCGCCCGGCGACTATGCCGCGCTGACCGGACGCGAGACCGCCGGATCCGGCACGGCCGGCTGCGCCCTGTGCCACGGCGATGCCGGCCGGGTCCCGGTGGCGGATCCGGCGCCGGCGCTGCAGGGGCAGAACGAGGCCTATCTTCGGCGGGCGCTGGAGGAATACGCCGTCGGCGCGCGCCAGAGCGGCATGATGGAGGCGATCGCCGCGGGCCTGCCACCCGGCGAACGGGACAGGCTGGCCCGGGACTTCGCGGCCATGCCGCCCCCGGCCGGTGGCGACACGGCACGGGATCCCGAGGCGGTCGAAAGAGGGGCGGCGATCGCCCTCCACGGCGCAGCCCGGCAGGCCGTTCCGCCCTGCCTCGCCTGCCATTCCGGGCAGAGGTCGTCGCAGTTTCCCCGGCTGGACGGGCTGTCCGCCGGGTACGTCGCCGGCCAGCTGCGGCTGTTCCGCGACGGGGTCCGGGGCGGCACCCCCTACGGCGCGATCATGGCGCCGATCGCCGGGCGCCTGACCGACCGGCAGATCGAGGACGCCGCCGCCTATTTCGCCAGCCGCGACAGGCCCGGAATGGCGGCCGGCACCGGCGAGGCGGCGCGATGAGGCGCCGGGCGATACCGGCGGGCGCCGCGCCGCCCGGCGGTTGCGCGGGTGTCCAATCCGCGCTCGTTCCGCGCGGGACGGAGGCGCAGGAGATCGACGCGCTGTTCTGGACCGTCACCGCCATCTCGGCCGCCGTGACGGTCCTCGTCCTCGTCGTCACCGCCGTCGCCCTGCGCGGACCGGGCGGCTGGCGCCGGGTCCTGGCCACGGACCGGATCGTCGTCGGCGGCGGCATCGTGCTGCCGGTCGTGGTGCTGAGCGCCCTCCTGGTCTACGGCCTCCTGGTGATGCAGGCGGGCGCCGCCCGGTCCCGGAGCGCCGAGGGGCCGGGGGTGACGATCACCGGCAAGCGCTGGTGGTGGCAGGTCGTCTACCAGGACCGCGACGGGCGCGAGATCGTCAGCGCCAACGAGCTGCGGCTCCCGGTCGGCCGGCCGGTGGCCGTCCGGCTCGAAACCGACGATGTGATCCACAGCTTCTGGGCGCCGCAGCTGGGCGGCAAGCTCGACATGATCCCGGGCCGCAGCAACACCCTGACGCTGGAAGCCACCGAGGCCGGTGTCAGCCGGGCGCAGTGCGCGGAATATTGCGGCGGCGCCCATGCGCTGATGTCGATGCATGTCGTGGCGCTCGAACCAGACGCCTACGACTCCTGGCTCGCTGCCGAGGCCGCGCCAGCCCGCGAGCCCGCCTTGGAGCCGGCGAGGCGCGGCAGGGATCTGTTCCTGCGGAACGGCTGCGGCGCCTGCCATGCCGTGCGCGGCACGGAGGCGGGCGGCACCATCGGCCCGGACCTGACCCATGTCGGCGGCCGCCTGTCGCTCGGCGCCGCGGCGCTGCCGAACGATGCCGAGGCCTTCGCGCGCTGGATCGCCGACAACCAGCACGTCAAGCCGGGCAATCTGATGCCGCCCTACCACAGCCTGTCGCCCGACGACCTTGCCGCGATCGCCGCCTATCTGGAGGGGCTGGACTAGGTGAAGGACGATGCCCGAACCCAGCTGCCGAACCCGGAGCCGCGCCCCGAGGGCGAGGAGGACCAACTGCTGCGGATCTGGGCACGGCCCCGGGGCTGGCGGATCCTCTCCGACGTCAACAACATCACCGTCGGCATCGCCTATCTGGGGGCGGCCTTCCTGTTCTTCCTGCTGGCCGGGATCCTCGGGCTGCTCATGCGCACCCAGCTGGCCGTGCCCGGGAACGACGTGATCGGCCAGGACCTCTACAACCAGATCTTCACCATGCACGGCACGACGATGATGTTCCTGTTCGCCGTGCCGGCGGTCGAAGCGCTGGGGGTGATGCTGCTGCCGCAGATGCTGGCCGCCCGCGACCTGCCGTTCCCGCGGCTCAGCGCCTTCGCGATCTGGGCCTATGTCGTCGGCGGCCTGGTCTTCTTCTCGACCATCCTCTACGACCTCGCGCCGTCAGGCGGCTGGTTCATGTACACGCCGCTGACGCTCAAGGAGTTCTCGCCGGGCGACAACGCCGATTTCTGGCTGCTCGGCATCGGCTTCATCGAGATCTCGGCGATCGCCGGCGCGGTCGAGATCGTCGTCGGCACGCTGAAGACGCGGCCGCCGGGAATGTCGCTGGCCAAGATGCCGATCTTCGCCTGGGCGATGCTGATCTTCGCGGCGATGATCATCTTCGCCTTTCCGGCCGTCATCCTCGGCACCATGCTGCTCGAGATCGAGCGGTCCTTCGGCTGGCCCTTCTTCACCGCGGCCAAGGGCGGCGACCCGCTGCTGTGGCAGCACCTGTTCTGGTTCTTCGGCCATCCCGAGGTCTACATCATCTTCCTGCCCGCGGCGGGGCTGGTCTCGATGATCGTATCGACCATGGCGCGGCGGCCGCTGGTGGGGCACGACCTGATCGTGGTGGCGCTGATCGGGACCGGCTTCTTCTCCTTCGGCCTGTGGGTCCACCACATGTTCACCACGGGCATCCCGTCGCTCAGCCTGGCCTTCTTCTCCGCCGCCAGCATGGCGGTGGCGATCCCGTCCGGCATCCAGGTCTTCTCCTGGATCGCGACGATCGCGGCGAGCCGGGGCCGGTTCCGCATCACCACGCCGTCGCTGTTCGTGCTCGGCTTCCTCGTCATCTTCACGATGGGCGGGCTGACCGGCGTCATGGTCGCCCTGGTCCCGGTCGACTTCCAGGTGCACGACAGCTATTTCGTCGTCGCCCATCTCCATTACGTGCTGATCGGCGGGATGGTGTTCCCGCTGTTCGCGACCTTCTATTACTGGGCGCCGATGGTGAGCCGGAGGATGCTGTCCGAGCGCCTCGGGCGCTGGGTCTTCGGGCTGATGTTCACCGGCTTCCACATCGCCTTCTTCCCGATGCATCTGGCGGGGCTGCTGGGGATGCCGCGGCGCGTCTGGACCTATCCCGGCGAGCTCGGCTGGAACACGCTGAACCTGGTCTCGACCATCGGCGCCTATGTCCTCGCCGCCGGCGTGCTGCTGTTCCTGATCGATCTCTGCCGCAACCTCCGGCCGTCCGTCGGCGCCTCCGGCGGGCCCGACAATCCCTGGGGCGCGGGCACGCTGGAGTGGCTGCCAAACGACGTCTACTCGACCCGCAGCATCCCGCTGGTGACGAGCCGCGAGCCGCTGTGGGACCAGCCGGACCTGCCTGAGGACGTGAAGGAAGGCCGGCATTTCCTGCCCAATGCCCCGACCGGCGGCCGCGAGACCATCGTCACCAGCGCCGTCGAGGGCCGGCCGCAATATGTCATCCGCATGCCCGGGCCGGGCTTCGCCCATGTCATCGCCGCCGTGTTCACGGCAGCGTTCTTCCTGCTGCTGACCGTCAAGCTGGTCACCATCGCGATCGCCTGCGGCGCCGTCGCCGTCGGCGCCTGCCTGGTCTGGGCCTGGGCGCTCGACAAGCCGCCCGGCCGATCCGTCGACATCGGTGGCGGCATCCGCCTGCCGACCTACCAGACCGGCCCGATGTCCCATTCCTGGTGGGCGACGGTGGTGCTGATCCTCGTCGCCGGCTCGCTCTACCTCGCCTTCGTCTTCTCCTACCTCTATCTCTGGATCGTCTCGCCCGACGTCTGGGCGCCGCGGGGCTCGCCGGAGCTGCCGCATCCCGCCTGGGCCTTCGCCGCCGCCGGCCTCGCCTTGGCGGGGACCGCAGCGACCTTCCTCGCCGGACGGCTGCTTCCCGCACCCGGCCGGCGCGGCTTCGGCGCACCCCTTCTGTTCGCGCTGGCCGCCGCCTGCCTCGCCGGCGCGGTGGCGCTCAATATCGGCAGCCACTGGCAAACCGGGCTGCGCCCCACCGACAACGCCTATGGCGCGATGGTCTATATGGCCGGCGTGCTTGACGCCCAGCTCGCCGTCGCTGTCGCCATGCTCTTCGGGTTCGCCGTCGCCCGCGCGGCGACCCGTCGCCTTGACCGCGAGCGGCGGGTCGGCTTCGAGGTCGCCGCGCTGCTCTCGGCCTACACCGCCGGACAGATCGTGTTCGGCCTCCTGCTCGTGCACGGCTTTCCCAGGGTGGCGGGCTGATGCGGCGGCGCGAACCTTCGACCATCGGCACGCTGGTCTTCGTGATGTGGGGACTGATCGTCTGGGGCCTGCAGTTCACCGCGATCTATCTCGGCCACACCTGGTTCTGCGCGCTCGGCGCCGCGCCGGGGGCGACCACCGCGCTCGCGGCGATCCTGACTGCCGCCGCGACCGTCGCGATGCTGCCGGTGGCGTGGGCGCCGTCCCGGCCGGCCGCGCTCGTCGGGCTCGACGGGCCGGACGACGATCCGCGGCATCTGCTTCTGATCGCCCGCGTCGTCGCGCTGCTGTCGATCGTCGCCGCGCTGTGGACGGGTGCGACCGCGATCGCCGTCGGGGCCTGCGAACTGGCCCGATGATCGGCGTGACTGCGATCCGATGCTCCGGAAGCCCCTGAAAAAAGGGGATGCGCGGCCGGCAGCGCCGCGCATCCCCATCGACCGGACGCGATCTTCAGCCTAGGAGGGAACGAGACAGAGGCCGTTAGGAAGCGGTCTGTCGCGTCCGGGTCGACCCGGAACCTCAGAAGGCCAGATTGATGCCGGTCAGCAGATTGGCGTTCTCGAAATCCTTGCCCTCGCGGAAGTTCTGCTTCTCGTAAATCACTTCCGCATAGGTGTTCAGGCCCGGCGCCAGCGTGTAGGTCAGGTTCACGCCGGCGATGTGGTTGTCCTGCAGGTTGGTGGCGCCGGTGTAGGGCTGCTCCAGGCCGTTGTTGTTGCCGGCCCAGGTATAGGCATAGGACACCGAGGTCAGGAACGGACCCCACTGATAGCTCAGATCGCCGATGACGGTGTCCACCGGCTTGCTCGTCAGGTACAGGCTGGAATAGTGGGTCCAGTTCACGCTGGCGGCGATGCCGCCCGACTTCACCCGGCCGCCGAGGGTATAGGCCTCAAGGTCGTGATGCTCCGGATTGTTGTCGGTGGTGACGCCGTTGCCGTAGGCGGCGGTGGCGGCGAGGCGCAGGCCGACGCCGCCGCCGATGTCGCCGTCATAGCCGACGCCGCCGGTGACGACGTTCTCGTACAGCGTGCTGCTGTCGTTGATCAGGTCGTTGCGGCCGCCTGGGCCGGCATGGGTCGACCCGCCCACGACCGGGGTGAAGTCGACGCCGAAGCTGAAGCCGTTGATCGTCGGCGAGGTGTATTTGATGCGGGTGTCGTCATTCGTGAGGCCGCCGAGATAGGTGGCGTCGATCGAGTAGAAATTGCCGCCGCCCAGGGGGAAGTCGCCGTCCAGCAGGTCGCCGAAATCCATGCCGCCGGCACCGACGGCGCCGGCCAGCTCGTCATGGGCGTAGATATAGCCGAAGTCGTCGGCGACGGTCGGCCCGTCGCCGAAGGTGATGGTGCCGAAGCTGCCCTTCACATAGACATAGGTGCGGTCGACCTGGACGCCGTCCCGCCGATTCACCGAGTCGAAGCGGATTCGGCCGCCATATTCCAGGCCGGAGTCGGTGACATTCTTGACGTCGAACTGCATCCGCGCGTTGGACTGAAAGTCGTAGTCTCGGTCGAAGCCCGAGTGTTGGGTGTCGGTGAGCACCAGCGCGGACTGCGCGGCGATGAACCCGGTGATCTTCAGCTGCAGGCCGGACGTCACATTCGCATCGGCCGCCGACGCCGGCATGGCCCCGATCAACGCAGCAGCGGCCAGCGCCGTGCCCACCAGCAGTACCTGCTTCATTCTGCCTCCCTCTGCCCGCACCGACGCGGGGCGATTCACGCGAGACGCCCGCCCGTTGGCCGAGCCCTGTGTCGTCGAAGGCACAGTCGATCGGGCTTGGTGGCCGCTCTGGCCGGGGCGCCTGAGACAGGAGGGACCCTAGGCCTGCGCAAAAACGTAACATACATACAAAAATGTATAGTTTGCGGTAACGACGCTCTGTTGCGGGCCGGCCACACCCGCTGCCGGCGGCCCAGGCGTGGAATGTCATCGGGGGAGGGCGCGCGGGTCGCGTCTCTCAGGCGCGGCAGCCGCCGAGACTCAGCCGGGCGGCTCCTCGCCGTCCCAGTACTGCCGCAGCCCCGACATGTCGAAGATGTCGTCGCGCGTGCGCAGGGCGCCGACCGCCATCTTGTTCGAATCCGGATAGACGCAGACCTCGTTCGGATTGCGTTCGCCGATCATGAGGTATCTGCAGGGACCGGGGCCGCTGTTCAGGAAGGAATGGCCGACCTTTCGGCCGGCAGGGAAGCAGACATAGTCGCCGGCCCTCAGCTCGTGGCGCTCGTCGCCGAGGATCAGCGTCACTTCCCCTTCGAGGATCAGCGCGTGCTCCTCCTCCAGCATGTGGTAGTGCGTCGGGCACAGGCGCTTGCCGGGCGCCGGCGACTCGATCAGCACGCCGACCCGGTAGCCCGCCCCGACCGCCGCATGGGTCAGGTGCTTCGAGCGGCCGCCGAACCGCGCGCTGCCGGGCACGCCGTCTTCGTGCCACTCGACCGATGCCTCGGCGATCGGCGGTTTCGGCGCCACCGCGGCGTCGGCCACCGCGGCATCGGCGGGCGGGGTGACGCCCGGCGGCAGGCCGGTGTCCTCGCCGTCCCAGTAATTGCGCATCGCCGCCATGTCGAAGATCGCCCGCCGCCCCAGGGGGCGCACCAGCACCTTGTTGGTGTCGGTGTAGACGCAGACCTCGTTCGGGTTCTTCTCGCCCACCACCACATAGCGGCAGGTCGTGTCGCCGGTGTTGACCAGGCAATGCCCGGCCTTCTGCCCGGCCGGGAAGCAGACGTAGTCTCCGGCCTTCATCTCATGGCGGTCGGCGCCGATGCGCGCGGTGACCGTGCCTTCGAGGATATAGACATGCTCCTCTTCGAAGATGTGGTAATGCGCCGGGCAACTCTGCATGCCCGGCCCCAGCTCCTCGATGGCGACGCCGACATGATAGTCGTCGCCGAGCACGGCCCGGGTCAGGTGCCGATAGCGGGTGACGAAGCGGGGGATATCGGACCATTCCTCCCACGCCACGTCGGATGACGAGATCGGCTTCGGCGTTTCCATCGACATCGGCCGGCTCCTCCCTGCGATTGATCTTGGACCAGATGCGGCGGCGGTCAAAGACCGGACGGTCAGCCCCAGGTCAGCGGGTCGAGGCGGAGATAGAAGGCGAGGCGGCCCGCATCCGGCGGGATGGCGAGGACCTCGAACAGGCGGTCATGGGCGGCCTGTTCCTGCTCCGGTCCGGTCCAGGTCTCGCGGGCGTTGGCGAGCATCAGGGCGAGGTCGACATGGCGGTCGGCCGTGCCGAGCCGCCCCAGGTCGATCAGCCCGACGCAGCGCAGCGTCTCCGGATCGACCATCAGGTTCGGCATGCAGGCGTCGCCATGGCAGACGACGCGGTCGGCCGCCTCCTGCGCCAGACGAAGCGGCAGCTCCGCCCGCAGCCGGTCGAGCAGGGCGGAGGAGGGGACGTCCCGATCCTCCTCTGCCAGGAAGTCGGGATTGACCGCGTCGCGCGCCACCACGTCCTCGGCCCTGGCGAACATGCCCACCAAGCCGCGGTCGAACGGGCAGTCGACGGCCGGCAGGGCGTGCAGCGCCCCGATCCGTTCGGCGATCGACGGCCAGATCCGGGCGAGGTCCGGCGCCGCTAGCTCGCTGGCCGGCACGCCGGGCACGGCGCTCATCACCAGGCAGGCGGCGTCGCCGGCCGCGGTCCAGTCGAGCACCGACGGGGAGCCAAGGCCGGATCCCGCCAGCCAGTCGATGCGGCGGCGCTCACCGTCCAGCAGGGCGGCGCCGGGACCGGTGGAGAGCTTGGCGAAGGCGACGCCGTCGCTGCGGCGGTAGACCCGATCGCCGGATTCGCCGTGGCGGACGGGGATCCACTCGCGCCCGGCGGGCAGACGCGGCAGCAGGCGGTCGGGTCCGCTCACGGGAACGCGCAGACCTCGTTGGTGACGCGGACGAAGCTGCGTTCGCCCTCGACCAGGCTGAAGCGGTACTCCTTGTCGCCCATGACGATGGTCTGGAACAGCGGCAGCACGCCGGTGGCGGTGGCCTGCTTGCCGTCGATGCCGCGGAAGTTCACGGTCACGCTCTTGGCCGGATCGAACCAGGCCTGCGCCTTGCCGTTGTCGTCCACCGCGCTCTCGCCGCGGCCGGTCACGGCGATGGTGTTGTTGGCGAAGGCGACGGAGCTGTTGGATCCCGTCGCGTTCTGGGTCGGCAGGATGAAGCGCTTGCTCTCGCCCGGCTTGCAGTCGCGCGGCGCCGAGGCCTGGTCGATGTAGAAAGCGAGGCGCTGCGGGTCGAGCCCGGTCTGCAGCCGCTGCGCCACCTTGTCGGCCAGGTCGCGATAGACCCCGGTGGGCACCTCGCGCTCGAATCGGGTCATCAGCTCTCGGTACTGGATCTGCGCCGTCTGCGCCGCCGCCTGCAGCCGCACCCGGTCCTGCTCCAGCCCGCTCTTGTCCTGGGTCAGCGTGCCGACCTGGGCCTGCAGCGTCGCGATCTGGCCGCGGGTCCGTTCGACCCCGATCTGATAGGCGAAGGCCGCCACCACCACCAGCACGGTGATCGAGAAGAAGACGCGGATGATCGCGCCCCAGACGCGCCGCCGGTAGCGGCGCTCCGGATCGTAGAGACCGAGACCCATGAACCCTATCCTGACCCTTTGCCGGCGAAGCCTGCCGCCGTAGCATGGCCCGACTGTTACGACAGGGGGCCCCCGGCCGCCAAGCCCGTCGCGAGGGGCGCGGCAAATCGGCGACTGCCCGGCCTGTCGGCGAGAAAATTCTGTTCTGGAGGAGCGCAGCGTGGGTTCGATCCATCACTTCATCGACGGCAAGGCCGCGCCCGGCCGCAGCGGCCGGGCCGGGGACGTGTGCAACCCGGCGACGGGCGAGGTCTCGGGCCGCGTCGACTTCGCCTCGGCCGAGGAGGTCGGCGCCGCCATCGCCTCGGCCCAGAAGGCGCTGCCCGGCTGGGCCGCGACGCCGACGGTGATCCGCGCCCGCGTGATGTTCCGCTTCAAGCAACTGATCGAGGAGAACATCGAGGAGCTGGCGCGGATCGTCACCGCCGAGCACGGCAAGGTGCTGTCCGACGCCAAGGGGTCGATCCAGCGCGGCCTCGAGGTGGTGGAGTTCGCCTGCGGCATCCCTCACCTGCTGAAGGGCGAGTTCAGCGAGAATGTCGGACGCGAGATCGACAGCTTCTCGATCCGCCAGCCTGTCGGCGTCTGCGCCGGCATCACGCCGTTCAACTTCCCGGTGATGGTGCCGCTCTGGATGTTCTCGATCGCCATCGCCTGCGGCAACACCTTCGTGCTGAAGCCGTCGGAGAAGGACCCGTCCGCCGCCAACTGGCTGGCGGCGAAGCTGATCGAGGCCGGGGCCCCTCCGGGCGTGCTGAACGTAGTGCATGGCGACAAGGTCGCGGTCGACACGCTGCTGACCCATCCGGGCGTGGCGGCGGTCAGCTTCGTCGGCTCGACCGCGATCGGCGAGTACATCTATGCGACCGCGGCGGTGCACGGGAAGCGGGTGCAGGCGCTGTGCGGCGCCAAGAACCATATGGTGGTAATGCCGGACGCCGACCTGGACAAGGCGGTCGACGCGCTGATGGGCGCGGGCTACGGCTCGGCCGGCGAACGCTGCATGGCGATCTCGGTGGCGGTCGCGGTCGGCGATGTCGGCGACAAGCTGATCCAGAAGCTGGAGCCGAAGGTGCGGGCGCTGAAGGTCGGCCCCGGCACCGATCCGGACGCCGAGATGGGGCCGCTGGTGACGAAGCAGCACTACGACAAGGTGCGCGGCTATGTCGACATCGGCGTCCAGGAGGGCGCCAAGCTGGTGGTCGACGGCCGCGGCCTGAAGCTGCAGGGCTACGAGAACGGCTACTTCATCGGCGGCTGCCTGTTCGACCAGGTGCAGCCGGAGATGCGGATCTACAAAGAGGAGATCTTCGGGCCGGTGCTGTCGGTGGTGCGGACGCCGGATTTCGCCACGGCGCTGGACCTCGTCAACAAGCACGAATACGGCAACGGCACCGCGATCTTCACCCGCGACGGCGACGCGGCGCGGACCTTCGTCAGCAACTGCAATGTCGGCATGGTCGGCGTCAACGTGCCGATCCCGGTGCCGATGGCGTTCCACACCTTCGGCGGCTGGAAGCGCTCGGCCTTCGGCGATCTCGGCATGTACGGGCCGGACGGGGTGCGCTTCTATACCAAGCTGAAGACGGTGACCGAGCGCTGGCCGACCGGCATCAAGGGCGGGGCGGAGTTCACCATGCCGGTCATGAGATAGGCAGTGCAGACGCAGGTTGGGTTCGCTGGCGCGAACCCAACCTGCGAAGCAGGCTTCTCAGGCGGCCGCGGCCAGATCCGGCGAGGCCTTGGCCTGCTGGTGTGCCTCGGCCACCGCGCGGTCGCGATGCTCCGGGCCGTAGCCCAGGCCCTCGGCGCGGACGAAGTCGATGTCGGTGACGCCGATGAAGCCCAGAATGGCGCGTAGATAGGCCTCCTGGTGATCCAGCGCCTCGAGGCCCGCGGTGTAGATGCCGCCGCGCGACGAGACCACGATCACCTTGCGGCCGCCAGCCAGGCCGACCGGGCCGGTCTCGGTGTAGCGGAAGGTGCGGCCGGCCTGGGCCAGGCGGTCGATCCAGGCCTTCAGCTGGGTCGGCACGGTGAAGTTATACATCGGCGCGCCGATCACCACGACGTCGGCCGACAGGAACTCCCCGACGATCGCATCGATCAAGGTGCGCTCCTCGGCCTGCGCCGGCGTCAGGTCGGCATCCTTGCCGAACTTGACCACCGCGGCGCGTTCGGCCGACAGGTGCTCCGGCGGGGCGGCGGCGAGATCGCGGTACACCAGCTCGGCCTGCGGGTAGCGGGCCTTCCAGGCGTCGACGGTTGCCTTGGTCAGCTGGCGCGACACCGAGGCGTCGCCGAGCACGCTGGAATCGATCTGCAGGATCTTCATGGACCCCTCCATGTTGCAAATAACATCGGAATTGCATTTACGGACGAGGGTAATCCGTCTGTAGTCTGGAATTTCGCGATGGATCGTTCTATGAATGGGACAATCCAGTTCGGATGAAAGCCATGCTCGACCTCAACGACCTCCGCCTTTTCGCCAAGGTGGCGCAGCTGGGCGGCTTCACCGCCGCCGGCCGGGCGCTGGGCCTGCCCAAGTCGCGGCTGAGCCGCCGGATCGCGGCGCTGGAGGAGGAGCTGGGCGTGCGGCTGCTGCAGCGCTCCACCCGCCGGCTGTCGCTGACCGATGTCGGCGAGACCTTCCTGCGCCATTGCGAGGCGCTGCTGGCCGAGGCCGAGGCGGCGGAGCAGGCGGTGGCCCAGGCGCGGTCGGAGCCGAGCGGCCTGGTGCGCGTCACCTGCCCGCACATCCTGGCGCAGACCATGATCGCGCCGCTGATCAACAGCTTCCTGGCCGACCATCCGGCGGTGCGGATCTCGATGGAGCTGACCGGCCGCCGCGTCGACGTGATCGAGGAGCGGGTCGACCTCGCCTTCCGCGTGCGCCGGCCGCCGACCGAGCCCTCGGACGTGGTGGTGCGGGTGCTGGCCCACAGCCGGGCCGTGGTGGTGGCCGCGCCGGACCTGCTGGACCGCGTCGGCCGGCCGGTGGAGCCGGTCGACCTGATCCGCCTCGGCACGCTCGACCTGCATCGCGCCGACGGCCGCCATGTCTGGACCCTGGCCGACGCCGCCGGGGCCACCCAGTCGGTGCCGCATGTGCCGCGGCTGGCCAGCGACGACATGTTCACCCTGCGCCAGGCCGCGATCGACGGGCTCGGCGCCGCGCTGCTGCCGGACTATATCTGCCGGCCGGCGGTGCAGGCCGGGCTGCTGGAGCATGTGCTGCTGGACTGGCGTATGCCGGAGGGCGAGGTGCAGGCGGTGTTCGCCTCGCGCCGCGGCTTGGTGCCGGCGGTGCGCGCCCTGGTCGACCACGTCGTCCGCTGGGTGCCGCGGATGGTGGCGATCTGCGACAGCGAGCTGCGCGAGGAGGACCGGCTGCCGCCCTATCGGGATTCCGGCGCCAATGCCGCCGCGCTCGGCCTCGATGCGCTGTTGACGGCGCGGCCGGCGGCCCACTAGCTTCGCCGCGACGGTTCCTTCGGGATCAAATGGGAACGCAGTGCGGGCCTCGGCCCAATGCTGCGGCTGCCCCCGCAACTGTGAGCGGCGAGCGCTCCGCCATCAGGCCACTGGGCCCCTCGGGGCCCGGGAAGGCGGCGGAGAGGCCGTGACCCGCAAGCCAGGAGACCTGCCGTCGGTCGTGGTCACGCGCGAGCACGCCGGGCGGGGTGCCCTGGTGGTTGCCGAACCGGCGAGGCCGGGGAGACAGCGTTCGCGGTGACGTGCCACAGGCGTGTCCCCCGAGGTCTCCATGCCCGTTCCGTCCCGCTGCATCCTGGTCCTGCTCGCGACAGGCGCTGTCGTGCCCGCAGAGGCCCAGGACACCCCTTCGGCCCTGACGCTCGAGCCGATCGTGGTGACCGCCAACCGCATGCCGACGCCGTCGGCGGAGGTCGGCAGCGCCGTCACCATGATCACGCGGCAGGAGCTGGAGGACCGGCAGATCCGCCAGCTCTCCGACGCGCTGCGCCAGGTGCCAGGCGTCGCCGTCAGCCGCACCGGGCCGGCCGGTCAGACGACGCAGATCCGCATCCGCGGCTCCGAGAGCAACCAGACGCTGGTGCTGATCGACGGGGTCGAGGTCAACGACCCGTCATCGGAGTCGGAGTTCGACTTCGCCCATCTGATGGCCGACGACATCGAGCGGATCGAGGTGCTGCGCGGGCCGCAGAGCGCGCTGTACGGATCGGACGCGATCGGCGGCGTGGTCAACATCGTCACCCGGCGCGGCGAGGGGCCGGCCGCCGGGACCGCCTCGGTCGAAGGCGGCGGCTATGGCACGCTGCGCGGCCACGCCTCGGTCAGCGGCGGCAACGACGACATCGACTACCTGATCGGCACCGCCGGGCTGCGCACGGACGGCGCCTCGGCCGCGCGCCGGGGCAGCGAGGCCGACGGCACCCGCAACGGCACGGTCTATGCGAAGATCGGGCTGCATCCGGGCGAGTTGGTCGACATCGACGTGGTCGGCCGCACCACGCGCTTCAACACCGACCTCGATGGCTTCCTGGGCGGCGTCGGCGCGATCGACAGCAAGGACGATGTCGACGGCTCGACCTTCCTGGGCCGCATCCAGGGCAGGCTGAAGCTGCTGGACGGGCGGTGGGAGCACATCGTCGGCCTGTCCTATCTCGACGACAGCCGCGACTATCACGACAGCGACGACGCCATCACCGCCAGCTATCGCGGCAAGACCACGCGGGTCGACTACCAGACCAATCTGACGCTGGACAGCGAGGCGCTGCTGCCGGCCGAGCACCGCCTGACCTTCGCCGTCGACCATGAGGAGCAGCAGGCGGACAGCGATAGCGGCTTCGCCGATTTCAGCCGCCGCATCGGCACGACCGGCCTGGTCGGGCAATATCAGCTGGGGCTGTTCGACAGCCTGTTCCTGACCGGCAGCGTGCGCCGCGACCTGAACGACCTGTTCCGCGACACCACCACCTGGCGCCTGACCGCGGCCTACAAGGTCGACGCCACGGGCACCAAGCTGCGCGCCTCCTACGGCACCGGGGTGAAGAACCCGACCTTGTTCGAGCTGTACGGCTTCACCAACACCTATCGCGGCAACCCCGACCTGAAGCCGGAGCATGCGGAGGGCTGGGATGCCGGCTTCGACCAGGAGATCTGGGGCGACCGTGTGGTGCTGGACGCCACGTATTTCGAGCAGCGGATCGGCGACCTGATCGTCGGCAGCGGGCAGGGTTCGGCCAACCTGCCGGGCACGGCGACGGCGCGCGGGGTGGAGCTGGGCCTGTCGGTGACGCCGGTCGACGACCTGACCATCCGCGCCGCCTACACCTATACCGACGCGGAGGATGCGACGGGGGCGGAGCTGGTGCGCCGGCCGCGCAACATCGCCAGCCTCGACGTCAGCTACCGCTTCCTGGACGGCGCGGCGACCGTCAATCTCGGCGTGGACTATAACGGTCCGCAGAAGGACCTGGCCTTCGACGAGGCTTACAATTCGTCGCCGGTGACGCTGGACGGATATACGCTGGTGAACCTGGCGGCGTCCTACCAGGTGACCGACAGGGTGCAGGTCTATGGCCGGATCGACAACCTGCTGGACGAGGATTATGAGGAGGTCTGGTCCTACGGCTCGCTGCGGCGGGCCGGCTATCTCGGCATGAAGGTCAGCTTCTGATCGCGATGCGCCGCCCTGCCGTGATCCCGCTGCTCCTGGTCCTCGGTCTCGCGGCGATGCCCGCCATGGCCCGGCCGCATCGGGTCGTCTCCCTCAATCTCTGCGCCGACGCGCTGGTGCTGCGCCTGGCCGACCGCGCCGACGTGCAATCGGTGACCTGGCTGGCGCGCGACCCGGAGAACTCGGTGGTCGCGGCCGAGGCGGCCTCGGTGCCGGTCAATCGCGGCCTGGCGGAGGAGGTCGCGGCGTTGGATCCGGACCTGGTCGTGGTCGGGGCCTTCACGCCCCGCGGCACGGTGGCGCTGCTGCGCCGCCTGGGAATGCCGCTGCTGGAGCTGGGCGTGCCGGAAAGCCTGGACGGGATCCGGGCCCAGATCCGCCAGATGGCGGCGGCGCTGGGCCAGGCGGAGCGCGGCGAGCAGATGATCGCGGCGATGGACGGCCGGCTGGCGGCCGTTCGAAGCCCGGCATCGCCGCCCCTGGCAGTGGTGCTGCGCCCGAACGGCTTCACCGCCGGCCGCAGCTCGCTGGTCGACGAGATCCTGCGCCGGGCCGGTGTCCGCAACCTCGCCGCCGAACGGGGGCTGGAGGCTTACGGCGAGATCCCGCTGGAGACCGTGGCCCTGGCCGGGGTGCGGCTCCTGATCCTGAACCAGCCGGAGAACGGGGCGCCATCCCTGGGCGAGGCGATGCTGGACCATCCGATCCTGGCGGCGCTGCCGGGGCTGCGCGTGGTCCGGGTGCCGTCGCGGCTGTGGACCTGCGGCGGGCCGGAGGTGGCCGAGGCCGCCGCCCTGATCGCCGACGCCGCCCGCGAGGCGACGGGAGAGGGGAGGTGACCGCTGTGACCGCAGGCCGCCGCGCCATAGCGCCATCCTACGGGGGTCTGGCCGCCGGCCTGGTGCTGGCGGTGCTGGCCTGCTTCGCCGGGTCGGTCGCCACCGGCTACGCGCCGCTCGACCTGCCGGTCGCGATCGGCGACGTGCTGGCCGGGCGGCAGAGCCTGCCGGCGCTGGTGCTGTTCGAGCTGCGGCTGCCGCGGGCGCTGCTCGGCCTGCTGGTCGGGGTCAGCCTCGGCATCGGCGGCGCCGCGATGCAGGGGCTGCTGCGCAACCCGCTGGCCGAGCCCGGGGTGATCGGCGTCTCGGCGTCGGCGGCGCTCGGCGCGGTGCTGGTGTTCTACACCGGGCTCGCCGGCAGCTTCGCCCTGGCCCTGCCGCTGGGCGGCATCGCCGGGGCGGTGGCGGCCACGCTGCTGCTGCTGGCCCTGGCCCGTCGCGGCGCCGGCACCACGACGGTGATCCTGGCCGGCGTTGCCATCAGCAGCGCCGCCGGCGCCCTGACCGCCCTGGCCCTCAACCTGTCGCCGAACCCTTATGCCGCGCTGGAGATCGTGTTCTGGCTGATGGGATCGCTGGCCGACCGCAGCCTGGACCATGTCTGGCTGGTGCTGCCGCCGATGGCCGTCGGCTGGGCCCTGATCCTGGCCGGGGCGCGGGCGCTGGACGCGCTGACCCTAGGCGAGGACACGGCGGCTAGCCTCGGCTTTGACCTCGGCCGGCTGCGGCTGCAGCTGATCGCCGGCACGGCGCTCGCGGTCGGCAGCGCCGTGGCGGTGACCGGGGCGATCGCCTTCGTCGGCCTCGTGGTGCCGCATCTGCTGCGCCCGCTGGTCGGGCACCGGCCGGGGCGGCTGCTGTTCGTCAGTGGGCTGGGCGGCGCCGTGCTGCTGCTGCTGGCCGATGTCGGCCTCCGGCTGGTGCGGGTGCAGCCGGAGCTGAAGCTGGGCGTGGTCACTGCGGTGATCGGCGCACCCTTCCTGTTCGGCCTGATCTGGCGGCTGCGGCGGAGCGCCTGATGCGGATCGACGCGACGGGCCTTCACCTCGCCCTCGGCGGCCGGCCGGTCCTCGCCGGGATCGACCTGGCGCTGGCGCCGGGCGAGCTGGTCGGACTGATCGGCCCGAACGGGGCCGGCAAGACCACGCTGCTGCGCGTGCTGGCCTCGTTGCAGGCGCCGGATGCGGGCACGGTCCGCTACGACGGCCTGTCGGCGCGCCAGCTCGGCCGCGATCGGCTGGCGCGGGGCCTGGCGGTGCTGATGCAGGGCGACGAGGTGCAATGGCCGCTGCGGGCCGACCACTTGGTGGCGCTGGGGCGGCTGCCGCACCGCCGGTTCCCGGGCGGGATGTCGGCGGCGGACCACGCGGCGGTGGCGCGGGCGCTGGACGCGGCGGACGCGGCGCATCTGCGGCTTCGCACGGTCGCCATGTTGTCGGCCGGCGAGCGCATGCGGGTGCTGTTCGCCCGGGCGCTGGCGGTCGAGGCGCCGCTGCTGTTCGCGGACGAGCCGGTGGCGGCGCTGGATCCGTTCCACCAGCTGCAGATCATGGAGCTGCTGCAGGCCCGCGCCCGGGGCGGCGCCGGCGTGCTGGTGGTGCTGCACGACCTAGCGCTGGCCGGCCGATTCTGCGACCGGCTGGGGCTGCTGCAGGAGGGCCGGGTTCTGGCCGACGGCCCGCCGGTCGAGGTGCTGACCGACGACCATCTCCGCCGCGCCTATGCGGTGGAGGTGCAGCGCGGCGCACGCGACGGGGTCGACTATGTCCTGCCCTGGTCCCGCATCGCGGCGCCGGGGCGGGACGGTTCATGAGACCGGCGGCCGCTCAGGTGCCCGGAGTGCGGCTCTGCTCGCCGCTGAGCTTCAGCGGCACCTCGCCCAGATTCTTCAGGCTCAGCGTCAGGAAGAAGGAATAACCCTCCTTCTGATCCTCGGCGGTGGTGAACCGGCGCTGCGCCGTGACGCCGAAGGTGAAGCACTCGTCCTGGTACTGCGCCCCGAGGCTGTAGGTGAACGGGCGCATGGCCTCGATGTCGTAGGTCATCCCGGTCGACACCGACCAATAGTCCGAGATCTTGGCGGTGCCGCCGGCGCCGAGCTGCTGCTGGTTGAAGATGTTGCCGTCGTCGTCCGGCCCCTTGTCGTCGAGCAGGCTGTAGTTGACGTTCAGGTTCAGCCAATCCGCGGGGGTGGTGCTGGCCTGGATGTATTGCCGGCGGCTGTAGAAATTGTCCTTGTCCAGCCGGAACCGCCAGTCGAGGTTCAGATACGGCCCCGGATGCAGGGTGACGCGGCCGACATAGTCCGACACCTTGTCGCGCAGGCCGGAGCTCTCCGGGAAGTCGTCATCCTCCTCGAAGCGGTAGCTCTGGCCCAGGAAGAAGGTCGCCGAAGCGCCGTCCGGAGCATAGAGGCCGTAGCGGAAGCCGTAGGAGACGTGCTGGCCGCCCTCGACCCGGTCGAGGCCAGGGAAGCGGTTCTCGCTGAACAGGTTGATCTCGTCGAACTCGATGTCGGCGCTGTCGTTGTTCGGGATCTTGTTGCCGTTGCTGATCTTCGGCGCGGCGCTGAAGCTGACGATCGGCTCCAGCAGCTGCTGGTAAGTCCCGATCTGGCCGACGAACGGATAGCGCGCGGTCAGGGTGGCCGTCGGGAACAGGCGGGCGGCGCCGACGCCGTCCTTGGTCAGGACCTCGTCGGGCCCGCCGTTCACCACGTTGATGCCGTCCGGCATGCCGTCCGACTGGTACAGGTCGCCGCGCAGATAGGTGCGCGCGTTCAGCACGATGCCGCTGTCGGTGTAGAACTCGCGCTGCCAGCCCACCTGGGCGGACAAGCGGCGGGTGTCGATGCCGCGGCCCGGATCGCTGGTCACCGCGTCGAAGTCGCGCAGCAGGCTGATGGCGCTGGCATTGGCGAACCACTGGCCGCCGAGAATGGTGTTGGGCTCGCTGACGTAGTTGGCCTGGGCCCAGGGCAGGACGGTGGGCGAGAAGCCCTTGTTGCCGATCCCGGTGCCCGGGGTGCGCAGGTCCTGCCAGTCCAGCGCCTCGATCGAGATGTAGCTCAGGCCGTAGAAGCCCTCGGCATAGGCCCGGCTCTGCAGCACGTCGGCGCCGGAGATGTTGAAGTTGTCGAGATAGGTCCGGTCCGAGGTGCGCTGGATGTCGGCCCCGAACCGCCAGTTCTGGTCGAAGTCGTAGCGGGCCGACCCGAAGAAGTGCCAGCGCACCTGCTGCGAGCGGAAGTCGAGATTGGTGCCGTTGGGTCCCGAATTGTCGTTCAGGATCTTGCTGTAGCCGCTCTGGTTGATGCTGCCTTCGAGGGTCACGAGCCCCTTGTCGAAGCGCTTGCGGTACTGGCCGCTGAACATCGGGCCGGCATCACGCGTGAGCAGGGCGCCGAGCGTGGCGTCCTGGTCCGGCGAGATGTCGAAGTAGTATTGCAGCCCGAAGAACGGCCCGACATCGGAGGTGGCGCCGAAGGTCGGGAACAGGAAGCCCTGGCGCCGGTCGACCGAGGGGTCGGGCATCGAGAAGTAGGGCGTGTAGAACAGCGGCACGCCGAACAGGTCGATGAAGGCGTCGTGATAGATGATGTCCTTCGACACCGCGTCGTTGGTCACCCGTACGGCCCGGATCTGCCACAGCGGTGGCTGGGTCGGATCGTCCTTGCACAGCTCGCAGGGCGAGTAGACGGCGCGGTCGATGGTGGTGACCTCGCCGCGCTCGCGCACCGCGCTGTTGCCGACCATGCGCGAATTGTCCGACAGGATCAGCGACACCTGCTGGATGAAGCCGTCCTTCAGGTCATCGGTCAGCTCGGCATAGTCGCCGAACATCACCTCGCCGCCCGGCTGCACCATGGTGACGTGGCCGCTGGCGGCGACGACCTGGGTCTTCTGGTTGTAGGTGACCTGGTCGGCCCGAACGATCTGGTGATTCTGGTGAATCTCGACCTTGCCGCGGGCGGTGACGAGACCGAGCGTCTGGTCGTAGATCAGCTCGTCGGCGCTGATCACCGGCGGCTGCTGCTGCCCGGCGGGCTGCTGCTGCGCGGCCGGTGCGGCGGGCGGCGTCTGCTGGGGGGCCTGTTCCTGGGCCGAGGCGCCGATCGCCGTGAGCATGGCTGTCACGGAAACGGCGCCGAGAAAGGTCGATAACCGATTGATTCGCTTCACTGCCGCTTCCACGCTCCGACGCGAGCCGTCGCCCCTTGTGCCGAAAGCGAAGGGGCGAAGTCAACGCCGGTTACGGCGGTGCGGTAATTCAGGCGGCGGTTTCGGTGACCTCCGCCGCGCTGCGTTTCCGTTGCGGAACGGGCCGAAGCAGGAAGGCCGGGACATGATCGCCGAGGCCAAGCACCGGCACGTCGTCATGATCTTCGCGGTGCCGCCGCCGGTCGCGCTCGCGATCCTCACGCCGCGGCCGATCGCCGCCGCGCCGCGTTTCGTCGGAACGCGGCCGGTCCTCGACCGGACGCGGCGCCGCCTCGGCGCGCTCCTCGCGGCGCGACTCCGGCGCCGAGTCGCGGTCGCGGCGCCGGGCCGGCTCCGAACGCTCGCCGCGCTTGGCGGCCTCCGGGCGCTCGCCGCGCCGGCGGGCCTTGCCGCGCTGCTTGATCTCGTCCTCGGACAGGAAGCCCTCGACCCCGATCTCCGGCAGCACCAGCAGCGGGATCTGCTTCTTGATCAGGGTCTCGATCGCCTTGACGAAGCGGCCCTCCTCGGGCGTGGCGATCGAATAGGCCTTGCCGGTCTTGCCGGCGCGGCCGGTGCGGCCGACGCGATGGACGTAGTCGTCGGCATGGATCGGCACGTCGAAGTTGAAGACGTGGCCGATGTCGCTGACGTCGATGCCGCGCGCCGCGACGTCGGAGCAGACGAGCGTGGCGATCTCGCCGCGGCGGAACCGGTCTAGCGTCTCGTTGCGCATCGACTGGACCATGTCGCCGTGCAGCTGGCCGACGTTGAAGCCGTGCTTCTGCAGCGACTTGAACACCACCGAGACGTCGCGCTTGCGGTTGCAGAAGACGAAGGCGCTCTTGACGTCCTCCTGCCGCAGCAGGTGGCGCAGCGCCTTGCGCTTGTCCTCAGCCTCGACGATCACGACGCTCTGCTCGACCGTGTCGGCGGTGGTGGCCGGCGGGGCCACCGAGATCTGCTTCGGATTGCTGAGGAAGGCGTCCGACAGGCGCCGGATCTCCGGCGGCATGGTGGCGCTGAAGAACAAGGTCTGCCGCAGCGGCGGCAGCAGGCCGACAATGCGCTCGATATCCGGGATGAAGCCCATGTCGAGCATGCGGTCGGCCTCGTCGATCACCAGGATCTTGACGTCGGCCAGCAGGACCTTGCCGCGCTCGAACAGGTCGAGCATCCGGCCGGGCGTGGCGATCAGCACGTCGACGCCGCGGTCCAGCTTCTTGATCTGGTCCTCGAAGCTCTCGCCGCCGATCAGGAGAGCGTAGGACAGCTTCTCGTACTTGCCGTACAGCTCGAAATTCTCGGCCACCTGGGCGGCCAGCTCGCGCGTCGGCTCCAGGATCAGCGAGCGGGGCATGCGCGCCCGGGCCCTGCCGGACGCGAGGATCTCGATCATCGGCAGGGGGAAGCCGGCGGTCTTGCCGGGTCCGGTCTGCGCAATGCCGAGGACGTCGCGGCCCATCAACACATAGGGTATGGCCTGGGCCTGGATCGGGGGCGGCGTGGTGTAGCCGACATCGTCCACGGCGCGCAGGATTTCGGGCTTCAGCCCAAGATCCGAAAAGAGCATCGTACAGGAATCTTACCTAATGGGGGCGCGCCGAGCGGCCCGCCGCAGGCCCTTTAAATGGGAAAAACCAGCGTCAAGTCAATTGAAACTATCGAGACTCCTGGGCATGGCTCACCCTAGCCGGGCGCGACTCGCAGGGCCGCAGCGACGAATGGGAACGAGGTGACGAATGCTGCTCGATCGGAACGACGGCGTCCTTCTGGTGGTCGACGTGCAGGAGAAGCTGGTGCCGGCGATGCACGATTTCGCCGCGGCGCGGAAGGGCATCGAGACGCTGATCCGCAGCGCGGTGGCGCTGGACGTGCCGGTGCTGTTCGCCGAGCAGTACCCGAAGGGGCTGGGCCCGACGCTGCCGGATCTCACGGCGCTGGCGCCGGATGCGCCGGTGGTGCCGAAGGTCCGGTTCTCCGCCGTCGGGGAGCCGGCGCTGCTGGACCATCTCGAGGGCATCGGCCGCCGCACGATCGTGCTGTGCGGCCTGGAGAGCCATGTCTGCGTATTGCAGACCGCCTTCGACCTGCATGATGCCGGCTTCCGGCCGGTGGTGGCGATCGATGCCACCACGGCGCGGGCGCCGCGCAGCACGGCGGTGGCGGAGCTTCGGCTGGTGCAGGGCGGCATCGAGATCGTGACCGCCGAGATGGTCTGCTTCGAATGGCTGGGCGAGGCCGCGACCGACGATTTCCGCAAAGTCAGCGCCTTTCTGCGATGACCCTGCCGATCCTGTTCCTGCCCGGCCTCCTGTGCGACGCCGATCTGTGGACGGCGCAGCTCAACGCCTTCTCGGCCGAGCGGCCGGTGGCGGTGGCCAGCCTGGCTGGGTCCGACTCCGTGGCCGGGCTGGCCGAGGCCGCCCTGGCCGCAGCGCCGCGGCGCTTCGCCCTGGCCGGGCTGTCGATGGGCGGCTATGTCGCGCTCGAGATCATGCGCCGGGCGCAGGAACGCGTGGCCGGGCTGGCGCTGATCGACACCTCGGCCCGGCCGGATACGGAGGAGCAGAGCCGCCGCCGGCGCGCCCTGATCGCGCTGGCCCGGACCGGCAAGTTCAAAGGGGTGACGCCGCGGCTGCTGCCGCTGCTGCTGCATCCTTCGCGGCTCGAGGACCCGGTGCTGACCGGGCGGGTGATGGCGATGGCCGCGCGGATCGGCCGCGACGCCTTCCTGCGGCAGCAGACCGCGATCCTGGGGCGGCCGGACAGCCGGCCCGACCTGTCGCGGATCGGCTGCCCGGCCGTGGTGGTGTGCGGCCGGCAGGACGAGCTGACGCCGCTGCCGGTGTCAGAGGAGATGGCCGGGCTGATCCCCGGCGCGGATCTCGTCGTGGTCGAGGACAGCGGCCACCTCTCGACCATGGAGCAGCCGGAGGCGGTCAACGCCGCACTGGCCGCGTGGCTTGGGCGTTTGCCGGCCTAGGGGAAGTCCGGCCGGCCGAAGGGCAGGGGCGAGACGTAGGGGAAGAGCTGGATCGTGAGGTGGCGGATCAGGGAGACGAATTGCGGGTCGTCCGGCCCGGTCGCCTGGTCGAGATAGCCCGCCACAGCCGACTGCTCGCGCCCCAGGATGCAGAAGGCAGCGCGCACCACGATCGGCCGCTTGGCCGGCGCCGTGGTCCAGGTCTTGCGGTCGCACAGATCGAACGGGTTGACCTCGGGCTGGGCGTTGAACACCACGGAGACGAAGTAGTTGCGGTTCTCCGTCGGCCCGGGCGTGGTGGTGAAGCGGGTCCTGGGCCCGACATAGGTGCCGGTCATGATCTCCGTCACCCACTGGTCGAAGCCCGGCGCGCCGAAGGGGTTGCCCTGGACCACGGTGCGCAGGTCGCGGCCGTCGGCGGCGGCGAACAGCTCGCCGGTCGAATACATCATGCCGAGATCGCTGCGCACGATCCGCGGCCCGGAACAGGCGGCCAGCGCCAGCACCGCGACGGCGGCGAGAGCGCATCGGAGCAGGACCATGGCGTTCTCCCCTTCAGGCTTGCGCGGAGGGCGCCGGCCCGGCCGGCGCCGCGTCGCGATCAGTACGGGAACATCGCCAGCATCATGTGCTGGATCATGCTGACGAAATTCGGGTCGTCCGGTCCCGTGACGTTGTTGACATAGCCGGTGACGGCCGTGGCCTCGCCGCCGGTGATGCAGAAGGCGGCGCGGGCGGTGATCCGGCCCGGATTCGGCGCTGCGGTCGGGATCGGAGCGCTGTTGCACAGCGCGAAGGGTGTGACGTCCGGGGACGGGTTGAACACCAGCGAGACGAAATAGTCGCGCTTGGCCGTCGGGCCGGGGTTGGTGGTGAAGTTGGTGCGCGGTCCGACATAGGTGCGGTTCATGATCCGGGTCACCGCCTGGTCGAAGCCCGGCGTGCCGAAGGGATTGCCCTGGACCACGGTGCGCAGGTCGCGGCCGTCGGCCGCCGCCGAGAACTCGGCCCGGGAATAGCGGATGCCGATGTCGTCGACCACCACCCGGTCGCCGGCACAGCCGGCCAGGATCGGGACGGTCAGGGCGAAGGCGACGAGAGGCGGGAGGCGATGCTGGGTCATGTCCGTTCTCGATGCGGCCGGTCTCGATGATATGGCGTGAAGCGGAGAGTCGCCAATCGGCAGGCTCCGCCGTTCTACGCTGACCGTTCGGTCCCGCTTGTGCCCCGGGTCACAGCCTGCGGCCGGATGTCCTGGACGACCTTGAACTTCATGCCGATGAAAGGATCGTCATTGCGAGCGCGGCGAAGCAATCCGGGGCCGCTTGGCGTGGCCCCTGGATTGCTTCGTCGGCTTCGCCTCCTCGCAATGACAATTCTCTTGCAGGACAGCCCGCTCGGGCGTCGTCGCCTCAGATGTCGAGCTCGGTCGCCTTGTCCGCGTTCTGCTGGATGAAGCGCAGCCGCAGCTCCGGCTTGCGGCCCATCAGCTGTTCGACCAGGTCGGCGGTGCGGCGGCCGTCGATCTCGTCGTCCGGATCGTCCGCCAGCTCGACCCGCAGCAGCGACCGCTTGGCCGGGTCCATGGTGGTGTCGCGCAGCTGCGCCGGCATCATCTCGCCGAGGCCCTTGAAGCGGCTGATCTCGACCTTCTTGCCGGCGAACTGGGTGGCCAAAACCTCGTCCTTGTGCGCGTCGTCCCGGCAGTAGACGGTGGTGGTGCCGGCCTGCACCCGGTACAGCGGCGGCTGCGCCAGGAACAGGTGGCCGTCGGCGATCAGGCCGCGCATCTCCTTGTAGAAGAAGGTCATCAGCAGCGACGCGATATGGGCGCCGTCGACATCGGCGTCGGTCATGATGATGACCCGCTCGTAGCGCAGCTTGTCGCTGGAATACTGGCTGCGGGTGCCGCAGCCCAGCGCCAGGGTCAAGTCGGCGATTTCCTGGTTGCCGGCCAGCTTGTCGGCCGAAGCGCTGGCCACGTTCAGGATCTTGCCGCGCAGCGGCAGGATCGCCTGGGTCTCGCGGCTGCGCGCCGCCTTGGCCGAGCCGCCGGCGCTGTCGCCCTCGACCAGGAAGATCTCAGTGCCCTCCGGCGCGGTGCGGCTGCAATCGGCCAGCTTGCCGGGCAGGCGGACACGGGCGGTCGGGGTCTTGCGGCCGTTCTCCTTGGCCTGCTTGCGGCGCAGCCGCTCCTCGGCCCGCTCGGTCAGGAACTCCAGCAGCCCCTCGGCCGATTTCGGGTCGGCCGACAGCCAATGGTCGAAGTGGTCCTTGATCGCGCCCTCGACCAGCTTGGCAGCCTCGGGCGAGGCCAGCCGGTCCTTGGTCTGGCTCTGGAACTGCGGGTTCGGGATGAAGATCGACAGCAGCACCGCGACGCCGGACATGACGTCGTCGGCGATGATCTGGCCGGCGCGCTTGTGGTTGGCCAGCTCGGCGAAGCCGCGCAGGCTGCGCAGCAGGCCGCTGCGCAGGCCCTGCTCATGGGTGCCGCCCTGCGGCGTCGGGATGGTGTTGCAATAGGTGTGGACGAAGCCTTCGTCGTCGTCCTCGGGCCAGGCCACCGCCCATTCCAGCTGGCCGCCGCCGTCCGGGAAGGTGGCGGTGCCGGCGAAGGCGGTCGGGGTTCGCATCGGCCGGTCGTTCAGCGCCGCCTTGAGGTAGTCGGACAGGCCGCCCGGGAAATGCAGCACCGCCTCGGCCGGGGTGCGGTCGTCGCCCGCCACCAGCGCCGGGTCGCAGCGCCAGCGGATCTCGACACCGCGGAACAGATAGGCCTTGGACCGGGCCAGCCGGTACAGCCGGCCGGGCTGCAGCCGGGCGTCGGCGCCGAAGATCTCCGGGTCCGGGTGAAAGCTGATGGTGGTGCCGCGCCGGTTCTGCACCGCGCCGCCGCGTTCCAGCGAGCCCTGCGGCAGGCCGCGGGAATAGCGCTGCAGGTACAGCTGGCGGTCGCGCGCGACCTCGATCCGCAGCTCGTCCGACAGGGCGTTGACCACCGACAGGCCGACGCCGTGCAGGCCGCCCGAGGTGGCGTAGATCTTGTTCGAGAACTTGCCGCCGGAATGCAGCGTGGTGAGGATCACCTCCAGCGCCGACTTGCCGGGATATTTCGGGTGCTCGTCGACCGGGATGCCGCGGCCGTTGTCGCGGATGGTGACGAAGCCGTCGGCGTCGAGCGACAGGTCGATCGTGTTGGCATGGCCGGCCACCGCCTCGTCCATGGAGTTGTCCAGCACCTCCGCCACCAGATGGTGCAGGGCACGGTCGTCGGTGCCGCCGATATACATGCCGGGCCGGCGGCGCACCGGCTCCAGACCTTCCAGGACCTCGATGTCGCTGGCGGTGTAGCGGCCGTTGGAGTTGGTGCCGGGCTCGAACAGATCTGCCATGATCCGGATTCGGGGTCTTCTCGTGGATGTGCGGGCTGCCTCCATCATATAGACACTTCCGGCCTCTGCGTAACCAAATCTAGGATTCCCTCCGTGACCACCCTGCTGCTGCCGCCCGGGATGCCGGCCCTCCGCACCATCGCCATGCCGAAGGACGCCAATCCGAACGGCGACATCTTCGGCGGCTGGCTGCTGTCGCAGATGGATCTGGCCGGCGCGGTGGTGGCGCATGAGCGGGCGCGGGGCCGCACGGCGACGGTGGCGGTGGAGGCGATGAGCTTCCTGGCCCCGGTCAGGATCGGCGACACCGTCTCCTGCTATGCCGAGCTGGTGTCGACCGGCCGCAGCTCGATGAAGGTGCGGATCGAGACCTTCGTGCAGCGCCGCACCGACCACAGCGTGGTCAAGGTCACCGACGGCACCTTCACCTATGTCGCGATCGACGGCGAGGGCAAGTCCCGCCCCCTGCCGCCGGAGCAGACCGCGATCGGGTAGGGCGGGCTCACAGGCCCCAGGCGTAGCCGACGACGGCCAGGCCGTAGCAGGCGCCGAACAGCAGGGTGAGGGTCACGGTCTCGCGGATGAAGGTCCAGTCGCTCATGATGTTCCCTTTATGTTCCTTGCGAGGTCAAGAGAACATATGCGGAACATCAGGTCAAGAGGGATCGATGGGCGGTTCAGGCCGTCTGTGCGCGGCGGCTGTGGACGGCGGCGATGCGCTCGGCCAGCAGCGCGGCGGGGGCGACCGCTGCCATGGCGGCGGCGAAAGCACGAAGCCGCCGATCGGCACCGGCCGGCGGCCGAACCGGTCGCTCAGGGGGCCGATCACGATCTGCCCGGCGGCGGAGCCGAGCAGATAGACGCTCATGGTCAGCTGCACCCGGTCCGGCCCGGCCGCGTACTCCGCCCCGATGGTCGGCAGCGCCGGCAGGTACATGTCGACCGCCAGCCCGCCCAGGGCGACCAGGGCGGCGAGCAGGACCAGGAAGGGCAGGCTGCGGGGGCGGATCACGGGTCCCGTGGCTTAACGATCAGCGGCGAGCAGGAGGAACGCCGGGCGCTCGCGCTCGATCGCGTATTCCGGATGCTCGGCGATCTGCTCCGCGGTCGGGCCCCATTCCTCGAGATGCGACAGGGTGAAGCCGGCGCGCAGCAGCAGCCCGGCATAGCTGCCGATGGTGCGGTGCTGCTTGACCACGCCCTTGACCAGCCAGTCGGTGACTCGCGGCCCCTCGTCCAGGTAGCGGTCGACCGGCCAGACGTCGCGCCCGGCCTCGTCCCGCACCCATTTCGGATCGGAGGGGGCGGAATAGATCGGGTGCTCGACCGAGGCCACCAGCCGGCCGCCCGGCGTCAGCGCCCGGTGCAGCCGGGCCAGCAGCCCCTCCAGGTCGGCGATGTAGTGCAGCGCCAGCGAGCTGTACGCGACGTCGAAGGACGCCGGCGGCAGCTCCAGCCGCTCCAGGTCCTCGCGGCGGTACGTCACGGCGGCGTCCGGATCGGCGGCCCGGGCGCGGGCCAGCATGTTCTCCGAGACGTCGAGGCCGAGCACCTCGGCGGCGCCGGCCTGCCGCGCCCAGCGGCAGAACCAGCCGAAGCCGCAGCCGAGATCGACCACGCGGCGGCCCGTGAGATCCGGCACCAGGGCGCGCAGGGCGGGCCATTCCGGGGCGCCGCCGAGACCCTCGACCGACCGGCGAAGGCGGCTGTATTCGGCGAAGAAGGCGGGGTTGTCGTAGATGTTCTGGGTCATCTTGCGGACTCCATCTGAAACGGGCGGACGGGGTGCGCGATGGCCAAGAAAAAGCCCCGTCCGTTTCCGGCGGGGCTGCATGGGATCAGGTGCCGACCAAGGGCCGGCACACGCAGAGTCCGGGCGTCCCGCCGACGGTTATGCGGCTGCGTCTGACGACGATGTGGGACACGATCTCGGACATCGCATCTGTATCGCGGGCAAAAGGCTTCGCGTCAAGGACAGGCTTCGGATGGATGGATAACGATCCTATCACTTGCCTTTTCCCTTGCCCTTGCCTTTGGCCTCGATCGCGGCCGGCTTCACGGCCGCGACGCTGTCCATGGTGACGGAAACCGGCTTGCCGAGGCCTTCGAGCCTGCTCTCACCGGCCTTCGCGGCACCTGCCGCAAGGCCGATCCCGGCCAGGGCGGCCAGCACAAGACATGCGCGCATCATTCGCCCTCCTGCTGTCGGTTGAAATGGGCGCGGCCCGCCGGCGCGGCGGACCGCGCCGGGCGTCCCCAGTAACCCTTGCCCTTGAGATTGCCGGCGATGGCCCCGGCCGCCCCGCCGATCAGGGCGCCGACGCCGGCATTGCCGCCCGCGAGCGCGCTGATCGCGGCGCCGCCGGCGGCGCCGATCGCACCGCCGCTGAGCGTGCTCTGCTCCTCGCGGGTCATGTTGCTGCAGGCCCCGGCGAGCAGCGCGCCGCACAGCGCCGCGGGCAGAAGAATCCGCTTCATCATCGCGCCCTCCCTATTTCCGCCGGGGTTCGATCTTGGCCACGTCGGTGACGATAACCTCGACCACCGCCCGCGACAGCTGGTCCGGATGGGCGGTGTAGTAGTCGTCGATGCCTTTGGAGATGTCGGTCAGCGACATCGGCTGCAGCTTGGTGATCAGGGCGTTGATCATGCCCGGCCGGGTGCGGCGGTCGTCCTTCCGCAGCTCGTATTCGACCGAGATGACGTTGGCGGCGCCGACCAGGAAGGCCTTCTTCTCGGCCTCGGACGCCTTGGTCCAGTGCTCCCCGGTGACCAGCGGGACATCCCCGGCCCGGGCCGGCATCGCCGCCGCGGCGACGATCAGCGCGGCCCCCAGAAGCAGGGGTCTAATGGATATTGATACCATTATTTCCTCCCGACTGAATTGGCGGAACGAGTATTCCGCCTTCTGGGGGGATAATCAAACACTCATTCGCAGGACCGGGAAGGTTACTGGCGGCGAGGATCGAAGCGCCCTGCCGCCGGTCCGGCTACCAATAGCCCTTGCTCTTCAGATTGCCGGCCACGCCGCCGGCCGCGGCGCCGATCACGCCGCCCGCCAGCAGGCTGCCGCCGGTCAGCGCGGTCAGCGCGACGCCGCCCGCCGCGCCGATGCCGGCGCCGCTGAGCGTGCCCTGGGCCTCGCGGCTCATATTGGTGCAGCCGGCGGCGAGCAGGGCGGCGGCGAGGGCGATCGGCAGGAGGCGGCGGGTCATCGGACTCTCGGGACGGGACGGAACGAGGCGGGCAACCCGCGGCGCCCGCGCTTTGTTCCGTCCCGCTGCCGGCGCTACAGCACGAAGTCGTCGGCGACCGGATCCTGGCCGCCGATCAGCGCGATCGACAGGTCGGCCTGGCCGTCGCCGTCGATATCGGCGACGACCGCGGTGAGCCCGCCGGCAGATGCGAAGCGCAGCTCGCCGGCCTGGCCGGAGAAGGCGGCCTCGCCGATGAAGGTGAAGGCGGTGTCGCCGTTGCCGGCATCGCCGTCGGCATCGATCCCGGAGAGGTCGATCTTGTCGCCATCGGCCGATGAGAAGTCGCCGATGACGTCGCGGGTGGTGATATCGGCGCCGGTGTCGCCGGCCGCGGCATAGACGAAGCGGTCGGCGCCGGCGCCGCCGTAGAGGGTGTCGGCGCCGGCGCCGCCCTCGATCCGATCGCTGCCGTCGCCGCCGAC
The DNA here is from genome assembly GCF_916619195.1 of Inquilinus sp. Marseille-Q2685. Lineage (NCBI taxonomy): Bacteria > Pseudomonadati > Pseudomonadota > Alphaproteobacteria > Rhodospirillales > Rhodospirillaceae > Inquilinus > Inquilinus sp. Marseille-Q2685. The sequence continues at coordinate 1,046,455 of NZ_CAKAKL010000001.1, read as the reverse complement.
CAGGCGGTCGGTGCCGGCATCCCCAGCCAGCGTGTCGTCGCCGCCCAGGCCGCGCAGGATGTTGTCGCCGGCGTCGCCGGTCAGCGTGTCGCCGAAGCGGCTGCCATGGATCGTCTCGATATCGCCGGCGATGACGTCGCCCTCGGCGTTGCCGCCGTGGTTCACATGCGTCGCCAGGTTGATCGAGACCGCGGCGTCGCTTTCGGCATAGCTGGCGATGTCGAGTCCGTCGCCGCCGCTGAGGATGTCGGGCCCGGCGCCGCCGCGCAGCAGGTCGTCGCCCGCGCCGCCGTCCAGCGTATCGGCGCCGTTGCCGCCGGCGATCCTGTCATGGCCTTCGCCGCCGGTGACGACATCGCCGCCATTGCCGCCGCGGAGCCAGTCGGCGTCGCCGCCGCCATCGATGACGTCGAAGCCCTCGCTGCCGTCGATGACGTCGTCGCCGGCGCCGCCGGTGATCACGTCGAAGCCGTTGCCGCCGTTGATGACGTCGTCACCGCCGCCGCCGCTCACCACGTCGTTGCCGTTGCCGGCATCGATGACGTCGTCGCCCGGCGTGCCGATGATGATGTCGGAATTGTCGCTGGTCGCAGTCATGTCCATGTCCCCCTTGCATGTCACACGCGTCGTCCGAAGACGGTGCCCGTCGCGGGGCAAGGGCCTTGGAGGCCGCTGCTCGCCCGGCCGGGATGCGGCCCCACCGAAGGAAAGGCCGCGGGCGACCACGAAGGATGGCGGAGCCGGGGCTGAAAAGATTTCGCCGGCTTCTGGCTGACTTCGTGGCCGATTCGAAGTCTATATAGACTCGATCCCGTCGGAATAGGGAGTGGATTCTATCTATCGAAATCTTGTTCTCCGACATGACAAAATTGAACCAAATGATCTGCATCGGATTTCAAGTTGGATCTTGCATAAACAGGTAATATTTATTTGAGGCAATTTTGGAGAGAATGGGATGTCTTGCGGCAGCGCATCCCGCCGCCCGGGTGGTCACTTCAGGGCGGTGCGGCGGGCGAGGGTCTTGCCGAGGCGCTCGATGGCGAAGTTGACGACGAAGTAGACCACCGCGGCGAACAGGTAGAACTGCAGGCTCATATAGTTGCGGCTGATCACCTCCTTGGTGGTCAGCAGCAGCTCGGTGACGCCGATCACCGACAAGAGGGTCGAGGCCTTGACCATCTCGGTGCCGGTGTTGACCCAGCTGGGCAGGATCTGGCGCAGCGCCTGCGGCAGCAGGACCAGGACGACGGTCTGGCGGAAGCCGAGGCCGAGCGACTTCGCCGCCTCGGTCTGGCCCGGCGGGATCGCCTGCAGCGCGCCGCGCACGATCTCGCCGACATGCGAGCTGCAGAACACGGCCAGCGCGAAGATGCCGGCCTGCACCGCGGTCAGCTGGATGCCGACGACGGAGAGGACGTAGAAGGCGGCCAGCACCAGGACCAGCACCGGCGTGCCGCGGATGAAGTCGACGAACAGCCGCGCCGGCCAGCGCAGGACGCGGCCGCCATAGGTCAGGGCCAGCCCGACCAGCACGCCGAAGACGGTGCCGGCGGCGATCGACACGACGGAGATCTGCACCGTCAGCCAGGCCCCGTCGAGCAGGGCCCAGCGGGCGGCCCAGAGCTGCTGCAGGAAGGCGTCCATCGGCGATCCCTCAGGGCAGCCGCAGCCGCGCCTCGAGCCGGCGCAGCAGGAAGGCGATCAGGGTGCAGGCGCAGACATAGAGCAGGCTGGTCACCAGCCAGGTCTCGATCACGCGGAAGCTCTCGGTGTTGATCTTGCGGGCGTAGAAGGTCAGCTCCGGCACCGCGATGGCGGCGGCCAGCGAGGTGTCCTTGAACAGCGAGATGAAGTTGCTGCCCAGCGCCGGCAGGATGTTGCGCAGCATCAAGGGCGCCACCAGCAGCCGGCGGATCTGCATCGGCCGCAGGCCCAGCGCGGTGCCGGCCTCGACCACGCCCTTCGGCACCGACTGGATGCCGGCGCGGAACACCTCGATCAGATAGGCGCCGGCATAGACCGAGAGCGAAGCGACGAAGCTGTCGATCTTGTCCAGGCGGATCCCGGCCCGCGGCAGGGCGAAGAACACGAACAGCAGGATCACCAGGATCGGCAGGTTGCGGAAGAATGTGACGTAACCGGAGGCGAGGCCGCGGGCGACCCGGCTGCGCGAGGTGGCGGCGAAGGCGCCGACCAGGCCGATGACGCAGCCGATCAGGATCGACACCACGGCGAGGCCGAGCCCGAGCGCCAGGCCGCTCAGCAGCAGGTCGCGGCTGTCCCAGACCGCACCGAAATTGAACTGGTAGTTCACCCTGTATTCTCCGCGGATCCGCCTTCCCGACCCCGTCATCCCCGCGCAAGCAGGGATCTCTTCGCCACAGGAGCGGGACGAGATTCCCGCTTTCGCGGGGATGGCGAGGAAGGTTTGGGCGAGGGCTCAGCGCATCTCGGTGGGAAACCCGATCGCGGGCGCCGGCGGGCGCTGGCCGAACCACTGCTCGAAGGAGGCGGCGTAGGTGTCGAACTCGACCCCGGTCATCGCCTCGTGCAGCGCGGTGTCGACGAAGTTCAGCCAGTCCTGGTCGCCCTTCTTCACGGCGCAGGAATAGGTCTGCGGGTTCCAGCCATAGCCGGCGTCGACATAGCGGTCCGGGTTCTGCTTCATGAACCAGCGCAGCGACGACATGTCGGTGGCGGCGGCGTCGGCGCGGCCGGAGTTCAGCGCCTCGTACATCAGGTCGGTGCTTTCGTACTGGTCGACCGCCGCCTCCGGCAGCGCCGCATGCACCATGGCCTCGGCATAGACGTTCTGCAGCACCGAGACGGTGACGCCGCTGCCCGCCGCCTTCAGCTCGTCATAGCTCTTGTAGCGGCCGTCCTTCATCAGCAGCAGGCCGACGCCTTCCCGGTAGTAGGGGATGGTGAAGTTCACCTGCTGCGCCCGGGCGGCGGTGACGGTGATGAACTGGCAGGTGATGTCGACCTTGTCGGTGGTCAGGTTCGGGATCCGGGCGTCGGAGGACTGGACCACGAACTCGACCTTGCTGGGGTCGTTGAACAGCCCCTTGGCGATGATCCTGGCGATGTCGATGTCGAAGCCGGCGAGGTCGCCCTGCTCGGTCTTGAAATGCCAGGGCGGGTTGGTGCTGCCGGTGCCGACGATCAGCTTGCCGCGGCTCAGCACCTCCTGGAGCTTGTCGGCCGCCAGGGCGCCGCCGGCGGTGCCCAGCAGCAGGGCGGCGGCGCAGACTGACGTCAAAGTGTGGGCGGACAGCAGGGTCCGGGTCACGATGCGCATCTCAGCCTCCACGTTTTCTGTCCGGTATATCGGACAATGATCTTGTATGTCGGACAATCGGTACGATAGGCTCGGCTCGAGGCGAATGCAATCGAGCGCGGCGAAGGGGGGAGCCATGGCAACCAGCCGGGAGCGGGGGATCGACCGGGTGGTGGCGATCCTGGAGCATCTGCAGGCGCGGCGCGGGCCGGTGCGGATGGGCGAGCTGGCCAAGGCGACCGGCGCGCCGCGCTCGACCCTCTACGAGATCGTCGGCCGGCTGACCGCGGCGCGGATCCTGGAGCCGGCGGGCGACGGCGGGGCGGTGTTCTTCGGCCGCGCCGTGCACTACTACGCCCAGACCTATGTCGCCGGCGTCGACCTGCTGAGCCGGGCCCGGCGCGAGGTGCTGGGGCTGGCGACCGAGACCGGCGAGACGGCGCAGTTCTGCATGCTCGACGGCGACAAATACGTGGTGATGCTGAACGAGCCGGGGCGCCGCACCTTCCGCATCACCTCGGAGGTCGGGATCCGGCTGCCGATCCCCTGGACCGCGTCCGGCCGCCTGCTGGTCGCCCACATGACCGCGGCTGAGATCGCCGGCTTCGTCCCGGCCGAGGACTTCACGCTGCCCTCGGGCGAGCGGATCGAGCCGAAGGATTTCGTCGCCGAGACCGAGGCGGCGCGGGCGCGCGGCTATGCCGTGACCCAGGAGCTGGTCGACCGTTTCACCCGCTGCCTGGCGGCGCCGGTGGTGGACCGGGACGGGCGGGCGGTGGCGACGCTGTGCCTGGTCACGCCGCTGGACACGCCGGAAGAGCGGCAGGGCGCGCTGCTCGACACCCTGCTCGCCGCCGCCCGCCGCCTGTCGCTCGCGCCGCCGGGGGCGGTGGGGCTGTAGGGTAGAGGCAGTCGGGGAGACACCTCTGTCGACCCCTTTACAGTCGAGCGTAGGTCGGGTTCGCCGCAAGCGAACCCGACATCCCACCGCTCAGCGGCACCCATTGTTGTTGCGTTCGCATGCCGCGACCCAACCTACGAACTTGGGTGAACGGATCCGCTTATTGGACGATGGGCGCTGATCGGGCCGCTCTACGGCGCTGGGTCGAAACCGGGTCTTTGACGCCATGCTGGGGACATTGGCCGAGATGGCCGGGCGGGACGTTCGTCCGGTTCTGGAGCAAATGCGCACAAATGGTCGATCCTGATCCTCCGCCGGCTGCGCCCGAGGGTGAGCCCGTCAATTGGCGGATGGACAACACGGACGGCTACAACAATCGACCGGGATTGAGAATTCCCCTGGGATCCAGCGTCGACTTGATGACACGCATGAATTCGATCTCTTCCGCTGTGCGGCTGAACTGCAAGTACGGCCGCTTCCAGCGCCCGATTCCATGTTCGGCCGAGATCGTTCCGCCGAGCGAGGCCGTGACCGCGTATACCAGTTCCTCCGCCTCGGCATCGAAGCCGGACGGGTGCCCATTCGCGAAGAGGACGATATGGAGGTTGCCATCCCCGAGATGGCCGAAGAAGAGCGTCGTTGCCTCGGGCCATCGTCCCTGCAATGCGGCCCGCAGCGCGTCGGTGGCCTCGCCCAAGCCGGGCGGCCGAAAACCGATATCAAATGAAGCATGGCCTGGCAGGTACTGGTTGAAGTATGCCGTCGCATCGCGAAATTTCCAAAGCCGCTGGCGCTGCGCCTCCGAGTTGGCGACCACTGCCTCGGCGATCAGATGCTGCTCGTGCAGCTCCATGATCAAGGCGTCGAACGCATCCGAGCTGGTTTCGCCAAGCGGACAGTCGCACTCCACGAGCAGGCACAGTTGATGCTGCGAGGCGAGCGGGAACGTGTTTCCGGTCGCACGCGCCGCAAAGGAGCAAAATTCGGGCCACATTCCTTCAAAAGCGACCAGCGTCCCGGGCAAGCCCTGCTCAATACGCTTGAGCACGGCCATCGCTGCGTCCACGCCAGACACTCCGCACAGCGCCGTTCGCGGCCGCCCCGGCGCCGGATGAAGCTTCAGCACGACTCGCGTGATAACGCCGTGGATGCCCTCGCTGCCGATGAAGACGTGCTTCCAGTCGAAGCCGGCATTGTTCTTGGGGATCTTGTTCAGCGAGCGAAGCACGGTGCCGTCGGCCAACACGGCTTCCAGACCCAGCACGTTTTCGCGCGTCATGCCGTATCGCAGCACCTTGGATCCGCCGGCGTTGGTCGCGACATTCCCGCCGATTGTGCACGCGTCACGCGCGCCGATATCGATGCCGCATTGCCAGCCGGCAGATCGCGCGGCTTCCTGGACCGCGCTCAACGGAGTGCCGGCCAGGGCGACGAGCGTCCCGCCGACGGCATCGACGTCCTCGACGCCGGCCAAGCGCCGCAACGAAAGGACGACGTCGTCCGGGTCGGGCCGAGTTCCGCCCGTTAGTCCGGTCCCTCCCCCCTCCACCGTGACGCACTGGCCGTACTCGTGGCACACCGCCAAGGCTCGGCAGACGTCCTCGACGCTGCGGGGCGACACCAGGGCGCGCGGCAAAATGAAGGGCAATCCATTGTAGTCTCGGCCGTGACGGTTCTCGATGCGATCGCCGAACCGCACGACATCAGGGCCGAGCACATTCGCGAGCGCCTGCAAAGCGTCGCGACTCATTTTGCCTCGATGGCTGGCCACGGATGGTTCACCGCTAGGCGGGTTCATGCGCGCTGTCCGCCGCACTGCGCCGCACCTCGATCCGGCGCCGCTTGCCAATGTTGGTACAGGAAAAGGTCGCAGAGCCTTCGCTTGAGCGTGCGATCAGTTCCAGGATCTGGCCTTCCTCGTTGCGGAGGAACCATTGTTCCAGCACGCCATCCGACACCGGCTCTTCCGACATCGGCTTCCAGCCTTGCGCTGTCAGCGTCTCGGCCAAGGACGTGAGCGAGTCCGTGTGAATCGCGACGTGATGGACGGCGTCGCCGCCGCGCGCAGCCCGCCAGCGATCGAGTTGATCTCCCGCAGCGACGGGCGCTGAGATCACCAGCAGGCCGCCGCTTTCGAGCTTGACGGTCGCGAACCGCATGCTGAGGTCGGGCGAGACATGCTCTAAATGTTCGCAAAAGTCGTCGGGCCAGATTCCCGGCCCCTCTAGGATCACGCCACCATGCGAAACGAGATCGGCAACCAGTTCCTCGTAAGCCGCAGCGCTTCCCAGGACAATGGCGACGTGATCCACGCCGAGCACTTCCGTCCCGATACGGACAACGAACGATGCTTCATTCCAACGCCGTGGGTTGAGGTGGTCTATATTGAATCGGAAAAGACCATCTCGAAGAATGACCGCACTCTCCAAGATGTCGCCGAACGTGACCACGAACTGCTGCACCGCCTGAAGATTCGGTGTCGAAATGCGGAGCCATTGCCGGAGGCGCGGATGAGACGATGCATGGACCAGGACGTTGCGCCGCCCGAGCTCTTCCGCGAGCCTTTTTGCGCCATCGCCCAGCCGTGCCAGGATCCAGTTCCCTGTCGGTCGGGCTATCTCGAAATTCTGCCGCGTCAACTCGGACGACAAGAAATCCCGGGCCTGCTGCTGGCGCTCGACGTTGGCCTCGATCAGCCGGACAAAATCCGGCCGCCCGATCAGCCGCTCCGCCGCGGCCAAACTCGGACCCGCCACGGCGAAGGGCGAAACAAATTTGCGCATGCGTTCGACGAGCTCGGGTGCGCCAATCGCAAATCCTACCCGCAAACCCGGAAATCCGATCTTCGAGAAGGAGCCCAGCATGACCGTATTCGGGGTATGCACAGCCCATTCGTGACAAGTCTTTCCCAGGAAAGCGCCGTAACAGTCGTCGAGGCATATCACGAGATCGGGGTGCAAGCGGCGGAGGGTGACGAGAAAATCGTCCGGTATCGTGTAGCCGGTTGGATTTCCCACCGTGCTGAACATCGCCAATCTTGCATCGGAGGCCGCGGCAATGATCTCCGCTTCCGGGAAACTGTCGCCGCGTACCGCTAGTTCAACCTTCAACAGGGGGATCAGGGCGTTTTCTGCATGTTCGGCGTAACGAGAGAAGTCCGGATCCAGCACCAGAACTGGTCCGTTCACCGAGCGCATTACGCTCTCGATTCGCTGATCGCTACCGGCTGTGATCAACAGGTTTTCTGGATCGAGGTTGAACAGATTCGCCAGCCTGTCTCTCAACGGCTCCGTATCGGGATACGTCGACCAGTCTGAACCCAAATCATCCCATGGCTCATTTAGATGAAGCCGGATACTTACCTCACTTTTATTTGCCATTTTTGTCACAATTCGTCTCTGATTTAGCCAAAGATTCCTATCGCATACAATACGGATATTTAATTTCGATTAAGGCACTATGACAAATTTGAAACCGCAGATCGATCGGGGCGCCAAGTTCGGCTCTGGTGCAGGTTTGATGGAGCTCGGCTCTGTCGTGCCGGTGCCGCGGCCCCAGAGGAGGTCGGACGCAGCCGACGCCGCAGCTCGACCTGGCATAGTTACCTCATCAAGGATGCCTATGCCTTTCCTCGGCGGACGCGCCGAGGATACGACGCCGGTCGGCGGAGCGGCGAGATATCGCCGCTCGCGACGCTTGTCCTCAGCCCGCCATCGTGAGCGCCGCCGGCGGGTTTACATTCGCAGAGACGGCCAGGCCTCTGCCAAGGGCCAGCAGCCGGGCCGGCGTGCCGCCGCAGGTGATCTTGTAGACGAAATCGCGCCGCAGGCGGTGATAGCTCGCCCCCGGATCGTCGAAGGTCGCCTTCATCCGCCGCAGTTCCTCCTCGCGATAGGACTCCAGGGGGCGCCGGGCTTCGTCCGCGGCGCGGTTCCCGGCCTTGGCCGCGAGCCGGCGCCGGAACGTCTCGTCGCCCGCGAGGGTCCGGCAATGCCGGGCCAGCACGTCATGATACTGGCGCCAGTCCTCCGGCAGCACCCGGTCGACGAGACGGAGGCGCAGCGCGTCGTCCGCCAGCACCGGCAGGCAAGACGTGGTCAGCGCCTCGGCGCAGGGGAGGCCGACGCGGCGGGGCAGCAGATAGGTCCAGTATTCGGAGCCGTACAGCCCCATGGTCTGGTAGTGCGGGTTGAGGACCACGCCGCTGCGCGCGACCACGACGTCGCAGGCCAGCGGCAGGATCGCCCCGCCGGCGCCGGCATTCGTGCGCAGCGCCGCGACGGTGATCTTGTCCGGGGTCAGGATGATCTCGCGGACCAGGTCGTTCATCGCATTGATGTTGCGCCACGATTCCAGGGCCGGGCTGTCGGCGACCTCGATGCAGTTGAGATGGATGCCGTTGCTCCAGAAATCCTGCCCGCCCATCAGCACGATCACGCGCACGTCGTCCCGGCGCTTGACCGCCCGCAGCGTTTCGGCCAGCCGGTCGCACTGCTCGGTGCTCATCGCGCCGTTGTAGAAGTCGAACTCGATGTGGGCGACGCCGTCGTCGAGCCAAACGCGGATCTCGTCGGCAGGCGATGGATCGAGCGGCGCAAGAGTGTCGGCCAACCCCGGAACGATCGAGCCGAGGGCGAGCATCGCCGGCAGCTTGGCGAAGCGCCGCCCGTCCCTGGTTGCCTGCCGGAGCTGGCGGATCCACACCGCGCCATCCCGCGTCGCGCGGCAGATCGCGCCGTGGCGCTGGCCGAGCAGCTCGCCCGGCGCCCTGTCGTGCCGGACGCCCGGATCGGCGACGGCACCGAAGAGGTGCACCGCCTCGCCGCCGATCTGGTCGAGCACGCCGGGGAAACCATCGGCCGCCTGGATCTTGGTCACGATCTCGGCGGTCGAATCGCGGCTCCAGTCGATGCGCCGCGACGCCTGGCGGATCGGTTCGTGCAGCCGGCCCTGGACCTGCGGCCGGGCATAGTCCAGCGGCCTCGGCCGGAAGTCCGGGTCGAGGCGGTCCTCGAGCGCCTGGCGGATGAGATCGGCCGCGGCGCCGATCACCTCCCGACGATAGAGGCTGCCCTTGCCGGCCGGGCGCATGTCGAACTCACGCGTCCCCCAGATGTCCCCGGCATCCATCTCCCGGTCGGCCTGGAGCAGGGTGACGCCCCAGCGATGCTCGCCGCGGGTCAGCGCCCAGTCGAGCGATGACGGGCCGCGATCCCCCTCGATCCCGGGATGGACGATCAGGCAGGTATAGGACTGCCAGACGCGGTCCGGCACGCGGTGCTTCAGGAACGGGCAGATGATCAGATCGGGGGCGACCGCCTCCGCCCGCCGGACCATCGTGGCCTCATTGTCGGAGAGCTCGATCGAGACGTCGTGGCCGAGCGCTTCCAGTTCGCAGTGAACGCGCTGGACCATGCCGTTATAGGCCGAGGCGAAGAGCAGGATATCCACGGGGCCCTCTTGTCGGTTGCGGCAGCCGATGCGGCGGCGGGGCTCCTGGAGGCGACGTCCCGAGCCGGACCCATCATGTCCCGGACGGGGCGCGGCAGCGCCATGCGCTTGCGTTATGGAGTCAGGCGTCGGGCGTATGCCGTCCGCGCACGAAACCTGCCTGACACGCGGCGTCTTACCGGCGAGTCAGGATTTCGTCGCCTCCAGCCGGAAGATCTCGATCTCCATCCGGCGTCCCGGGACAGCCCGGGCGCCGAGGCTGCGCAGGTCCGACCGGTCGTCCGCGGCCAGGGCCACGGTCTCGCCGCTGGCCAGCACCACGATCTCGTCGGCCGGCGCCACGGCCTTGCCCAGCTGCTCCAGCCGGTTGCCGAGATTCACCGCGTCGCCGACGATGGTGTAGCCCGACCGGCCGCTCATCCCGATGTTGCCGGCCACCACCCGGCCGCTGTGGATGCCGATGCGCAGGCGCAGTGGGGCCAGGCCGCGACCGCGCCGGGCGGCGTTGTCGGCCGCCACCGCCGCGGCGATGGCGCGGGCGGCGCGCAGGGCCCGGTCGGCGTGGTCCGGCTGGTCGTCCGGCGCGCCCCAGAAAGCCATGACGCAGTCGCCGATGAACTTGTCGATGGTGCCGCCCTCGGCCTCGACGCAGCGGCCCAGCAGGTCGAAATGGGCGTTCAGCATGGACGCGACCTCGGCCGCCGGCATCCGCTCGGCCGTGGCGGTGAAGTCGACGATGTCGGTGAACATCACCGTCACCATCCGTTCCGCCGAGGGCACGGCGCCGCCGCTGCGCAGCAGGCGCCGCACCAGCGCCTTCGGCACATAGGTCTCGAGCCAGCGCAGCCCGGTCAGCATGGTGTTGTAGGCGCGGGCCTGCTCGTTCAGCTCCGAGAACAGGCTGCCGGGCAGGGGGCGCAGGGACGCGAAGTCCAGCGAGCCGACGGCGCGCACCTCCCGCGCCATGGCGCCGACCGGGCGGGCGATGGCGCGGCTGACCAGGATCGCGATTCCGATGGCGATCGCCAGCACGGCCAGCCCGGCCAGCCCGGCGCGCAGCAGGTCCGAGTCCGGCTTGTCCAGCACCGCGACCGGTACCTCGACGCCGACGATCAGCGGCGCCGGGGCGTAGCCGTCGATGGTCCGGGTGAGGATGACGCGGCCGTCGTCGCCGAGGCGCACGACGCGGACCTCCAGGTCGCCCTCGACGGCGTCGGGCCGGTCCTCGGTCCACAGCGCGGCGAGGAACCGGTCGCCGACCTCGTCGAGCGAGGGCAGGGGATGCTCGGGCGACAGCGCCGGGCGCTGCGTCGCCATGGCCGGATGCGCCAGCACCCGGTCGCGGCCGTAAAGGATGAAGGGCGTGGTGCCGGGATTGGCCTCGGCGATCGTGCGCAGATGGTCGGACAGAGCGTCGACCGTGATCGTGGCCCGCAGCACCCCGGCGAAGCGGCCCTCGGCCTGGACCGGCCGGCGCAGATTGGCGACCGAGGTGCGCATCGCCTCCGCCGGCACGAAATAGACCGGGCCCCAGATGGCCTCGTCGCTGCCGCGCGCCGCGTCGATCTCGTGCCGCTCATTGTCGGTGCGGATCGTGTCGGTGAAGGCGAAGACGCCGTGCGGGCCCTGGGTGACGCCGCGGATCTTGCCGTCGGGCGCGGTCAGGGACAGGACCCGGACCTGCGGCGTCCCGGCCAGGGCACCGGTCATCAGCCGTTCCAGCGCCACGCCGTCCGCCGGGTCCACCCGCCCGGACGCGATCTCCCGCGCCAGGAAGGCGAGCTGGTCCTCGACCGGGGTGAAGCGGTCGCCGATCCGGGCCTGGACCGAGTCCAGCCCGAGCTGCGCCGTCCGGACCAGCAGGTCGCGCGTCGTGCCGGCGGTCATGCACCAGAACACCGCCAGCACGTCGATCGTGGTCAGCGCCACCAGCCCAGCCATCACCACGGCCAGCGTGCCGGACAGCGGGATGGTGCGGCGCCGGGCGGGCACGGCGCGCCGATCCGTCGTGGTCTCCGCCTCCGTCGCCAATCCGCTGCCTCCCTCCGCTGGCGGCACCTTACACCACGCCGACGGAAATCCCCGCCGGGGTGTTGATTGCAGGATGACCGACGCCCCGACCCATATCGGCACCGCCGGCTGGAGCGTGCCGTCGCGCTATGCCGGGCAGTTCCCGGCCGAAGGCTCGCATCTCGAGCGCTATGCCCGACGGCTGAACGCGGTCGAGATCAACACCTCCTTCTACCGCCCGCATCGGCGGGAGACCTACGAACGCTGGGCTGCCAGCGTGCCTGACGATTTCCGCTTTGCCGTGAAGGTGCCGCGTACCGTCACCCAGGAGCGGCGTCTGAAGGATTGCGGCGACCTGCTCGACCGCTTCGTCGCCGAGGCCGAAGGGTTGGGACGCAAGCTCGGCGTCCTGCTGGTGCAGTTGCCGCCGAGCCTGGTCTTCGAGGCGGAGGTGGCGGAGGGATTCTTCACGGGGCTGCGCCGCCGGACCGATGCGGCGGTCGTCTGCGAGCCGCGCCATGCCGGCTGGTTCGAGCCGGAGGCGGAGGATCTCCTCGAGAGGCTGCGGGTCGCCCGCGTCGCCGCCGACCCGGTCCGGGCCGCCGGGGCAGGGGAGCCGGGGGCTGGGGCGGGCTGGTCTATTACCGGCTGCACGGGTCGCCGCGGATCTACTACTCCGATTACGACGAGGCCGTGCTGGCGGGGATGCGGCGGCGGCTGCAGGCGCATCGGGCGGCGGGCGTGCCGGCCTGGTGCATCTTCGACAACACCGCCGCCTTCGCCGCCCTCGGCAACGCCCTCACCGTCGCGGGGCTGTAGCAGCATCGGCCACAGCCGTCCCGGCCGCCACCTCCTCCGCCTCCACCAGGTAGCGATAGGGGCCGCGGGTGGTGGCGTCGAAGGGCCAGCAGGTGGCCAGCACCAGGTTGCGGCCGGGCGCCCGCGGGTCGATGCCGGAGACGTCCCAGGTGGCCACCCGCGTGCCGGTCACCTTGAAGGTGACGCGGCGCCCGTCGCGGCGGGTGACGGCGATCTCGTCGCCCACTTTGACGTCGCGCAGCACCCGGAAATGGGTGTCGCGGTGGGCGGCGTAGACCGCGGTGCCGGGGTCGCCGGCCTCCGGCGTGTCCTGGACATGGCCGGGGCCGAAGGCCAGGGCCTGGCCGCTGGCGCCGGCCAAGGCGATGGCGCTCTCGCCCAGCCGCGGCAGCTCGATCCGGGCCACCGGCCAGGTGTCGGCCCAAGGCCAGGGCTTGACCGACCGGCCGGTCGCCAGGGTCTCGGCGAAGGCGCGGTCCAGCAGCACCTGCGCCAGCATCGCCTTGGCATGGATCCAGACGCCCTGTCCGGCCAGCACCAGACCGGCCAGGACGAGGAGGAGGGCGACGAAGCGGGATCTCGACCGGCGCTGCCGCGGCAGGTTCTGCCTGCGGGGCAGGCGCTCGCCGGCCAGCGGATGGGACAGCGGCAGGGTCGCGCTCATGCCTCACCTCTCTTCGACCGGCGGCCGAACCCGAAGGCTGCCAACCCGGCCAGCAGCAGCAGGAGACCGGCGATGATCCGCAGTTCGGCGTCGGTCGCGGTCTGCGGCAGCACCACCTCCTCGACCGGCTGCGGCCTGCCCGCGGCGGCCGGGGCGTCGGAGCGGGCGGCGGCGGGCAGCAGCAGGCCGGCCTGGCGGAACTCGGGCTTCGGCCTGGCCTCGCCGAAGACCTTGTCGAAATCCCAGCCGGCGGGGAGGTTCAGCGGGATGTCGTTGCGGCTCAGCGTCGTCCCCTCGGGCCGGCGCGGCGTCCGGTCGACCGCGACCAGGCTGGTCAGCCGCGTCACCAGATGGTGCTGCAGCGCCAGGAACAGGATGCGCTGGTCGGCCTGCTCAGCGCTGATCTGGCCCAGGGTCTGCGCCACCTCGGCATCGGCGATCCTGCGCCGCGCCCACAGCTTGGACAGGCCTTCGCCCTTCGCCGCCTGCGCCACCGGCAGGGTGACGATCCACGGCCGGTCGCCGATCATGCCCTTGACCTCGATCGTGCCGGACAGCGCGGCCAGCTTCGCCGCCAGAACCACCGGCTCGCCGCAATACAGGTCGGGCAGCGTCTCCGGCGTCGCGTCGGCGCCGCCGGCCGAGAAGCGGGCCGACAGGTTGGTGACGACCGGGCTTTCCAGCTTCTCGAACAGGCTGCGCATCCGCTCCTCCACCTGCTCGGGCGCGCCGATCTGGGTGAAGGTGCCGCGGCCCAGCTCGGCGGCGCGGGTCATCAGATAGGTGTTGGGGGCGGAGCCGATGCCGACCATGAACACCCGCGACCGGCCGCGCATGCCGGCGACGGTGTCGAACAGCTGCTGCTCGTTGCCGATGGCACCGTCGGTCAGGAACACCACCTGGCGCAGGCGCGGCGCACCGTCGGCGCCGTGATCCGTCAGGGCCGCCTGCATCGCCGGCACCATCTCGGTGCCGCCCGAGGCTTCCAGCGCGGAGACGAAGGACTTCGCCCGGCCGACATGCCCGGCATCGGCCGGCACCACGTCGGGGAACAGCACGTCGAGCGTATCGTCGAAGCGCACCACGTTGAAGCGGTCGGCGGGGGACAGGCGGCCCAGGGCGTAGAGCAGGCTGGCCTTGGCCTGGTCCATCGAGGCGCCGCCCATCGAGCCGGAATTGTCGATCACGAAGACCACGTCGCGCGGCCGCTTGTCGTCCGCCTGCTGCAGGGCGGGCGGGGTGACGAAGGCCAGGAGGTAGTCGTCGCCGGCGACCCTCTCGCGGAACAGCCCGACCGAGGGGGCGGCGCCTGCCGCCGGGGTCCAGCTCAGCTCGAAGTCGCGATTGGCCGGGACCGGGCCTTTCATCGTGATGACGCGGCTGTCCGGGCCCTGCGCCTCGGTGTCGACCGCATGGTTGGCGCTGACCACCTCGCCCAGCGGGAAGCCGGCCTGCAGCCGCACCTTCAGGGTCACCGGGTTGACCGGGGCATTCTCGCGCGGGTCCAGCACCGGCGGCGTGATGCGGTCGCGGTCCGGCACCGGGTCGGTGGTCTGGCCCCAGCCGCCCTGGCCGGGGGTGAAGTCGACCGACTGCCGCACCGGCGCCGGGTTGTAGCGCGGCGCGACCACCAGCGGCACGCGCAGCGAGAAGCGGTCGCCCGACTGGTGCACGCTCTCCTGGTACTCGATCTGGATCAGCACGGTCTCGCCCGGGCCGACATTGGCGACCGAGGTGGTGAACAGGTTCGGCCGCTCCTGCTCGACCAGCCCGGCGGTCTGGCCGGCCTGCTTCGCCGCTTCATAGGTGCGGCGGGCCTCCTCGCGGGCGGCGATGTCGCCGGTGATGACGCGGTCGCCGACCACCATCTTCAGCGTGTCGACCGCGCCGTCCTCCGGCAGCGGATAGACATAGACCGCCTCGACCCACTGGTCGGTCGGGTTCTGGAACACCTGGGTGACATGGGCCCGCGCCGTCGGCCCGCTGACCGTCAGGTCGACATCGGTGCCCAGCCGCGGCGCCTCGACGTAGCGGCCCTTCTCATTGGCGCGGAACAGCAGCGCGCCGGACTGCATCTCGCCGGGCGTCACCAGCGCCGGCCCGGCCTCGGCCCGGGCGGTGCGGCCGCCGACGGCCAGGGTCAGAACGGCCAGCAGCAGGGAGAGCAGCAGCGGCGCCGCATGCCAGAACCGGGATCGGAGCGCCGGCCGCAGCCCCGCCGGCGTCTCCCTCGTCATGGAATTCATCGAACCCTCCGTGAACCTCGGCCGGCGTCCGTCCGGCCTGGGTTTTTTGTCGGTCCGAGGGGCTTTGTCCGGCCACGGTGATGATCCGGCTTGTTCCGCAGGCGGCGGCCGGGATAGGTCTTGCTGCGCACCGCCCTGTGCGGATCGGTGCGGATCTGTGCGGAGGAGGGCGCCTTGGTCGGGTTGTCGACGCACCCAGCCGAGCACGAGCTGTCGGAGGAGCAGAGCCACGCCGTCGCTGGGCTGGTGCGGGAGGAGCTGGCGCGCCGCCGCATCTCCCGCCAGTTCCTGGCCGACCAGGCGAAGATCAGCCTGTCGACGCTGGAGAAGGCCTTGTCCGGGCGTCGGCCCTTCACCCTGGCGACGCTGATCCGGCTGGAGGAGGCGCTGGGCGTCAGGCTGCGCCACCCGGAGCCGCGGCCGGTCGCCCCCGTCGTCGCCGCGCCGGCGGCCCTGCCGGTCGGGGTCGCCGCGGCCGATCTCGGCTCCTACGCCCGGCCGGCCGTGTCCTGGATCGAGGGCGTCTACCTGACGCTGCGGCCGTCCTTCGGCGACCGCCGGGCGATCTATGCCTATCGCACCGAAATCCACTGGGACGATGCCGGGTCGCGCCTGGCGTTCCGGGAATCCGAGCGGGTCGACGCGGCCTTCACCCAGCACGGCGTCGTGTCGGTGCCGAACCAGTCCGGCCACATCTATCTGGTGACCAACACCCACGGACAGTACCGGATGGCGATCCTCGGCCGACCGACCATCACCGGCGAGATGCACGGCATCCTGACCACGCTGCAGGCCGGCCCCGGATCGCAGTTGACGCCGGTGGCGTCACCGATCGTGCTGGTGCCGATGGCGGCTGCCGGATCGGCGGCGGAGTTCGGCCGCATCGGGCCGGACCAGCCCTGCCATCCCCGCTACCGCGACATCCTGCGGCGGACGGTGGAGGAGCCCTTCGCCCGCTTCCTGCCGGTGACGGCGGAATAGCCATCCGGCGTTTGCCGCCCCGGCCCCGCGTCCTATCATCGCCCGATCGGCGCCCGAGTCTTCACGGGATCCGCGGGCGCGGGGAACACGGAGCCGACATGCGCTTTCACGCCGATCTGCACGTCCATTCCAAGCATTCGCGGGCGACAAGCCGGGATCTCGACCTGGAGCATCTGGCGCATTGGGCGGCGCGGAAGGGCGTCGGCGTGGTCGGCACCGGCGACTGCGTGCACCCGGCCTGGCTGGCCGAGTTGAAGGACAAGCTGGTGCCGGACACGCCGGGCCTGTTCCGGCTGCGCCCGGACCTCGAGGCCGCGGTGATGGCGACGCTGCCGGCGCCGTGCCGGACGCCCGTGCGCTTCATGCTGTCGACCGAGATCTCGACCATCTACAAGAAGGGCGACCGCACCCGGAAGATCCACCACCTGATCTACGGGCCGGATTTCGACACGATCGACCGGCTGCAGGCCAGCCTGGCGCGGATCGGCAACATCGCCTCCGACGGCCGGCCGATCCTCGGCCTCGATTCCCGCGACCTGCTGGAGATCACGCTGGCCTCAGGCCCCGACGCATACTTGGTGCCGGCCCATATCTGGACCCCCTGGTTCGCCGCGCTGGGGTCGCAGTCGGGCTTCGATTCCATCGCCGAATGCTACGGCGACCTGTCGGACCATATCTTCGCAGTCGAGACCGGCCTGTCCTCCGACCCGGCGATGAACTGGCGGATCTCCTTCCTCGACCGCTACCGCCTGACCTCGAACTCCGACGCGCATTCGCCCGGCAAGCTGGGGCGCGAGGCCACGGCCTTCGACTGCGACCCGGACTACCACGCCATCCGCCGGGCGCTGGAGACCGGCGAGGGCTACGTCGGCACCGTCGAGTTCTTCCCGGAGGAGGGCAAGTACCACGCCGACGGCCACCGCAAATGCGATGTCCGGCTGAGCCCGCAGGAGACGCTGGCGCTGGACGGCCGTTGCCCGGTCTGCAGCCAGCCGGTCACGGTCGGCGTGCTGCACCGGATCGAGACGCTGGCCGACCGCAGCGAGGAAGAGGCGGTGCCGCCGCCGACGGCGGGCGAGATCGCCAGCCTGGTGCCGCTGCCGGAGATCCTGTCGGAGCTGCTGGCGACCGGTCCGTCCAGCAAGGCGGTGGAGCGCAGCTACGACCGCTTGGTCGGCACGCTGGGGTCGGAGCTGGCGATCCTCGGGGAGATCCCGGTCGAGGACATCGCCCGTGCCGAATCCGAGCTGCTGGCCGAGGCGGTGACCCGGCTGCGGAAGGGGCAGGTGATCCGCGACGCCGGCTATGACGGCGAATACGGCGTGATCCGCCTGTTCGAGCCGCAGGAGCTGAAGAGCCGCACCGCCGGCGGGCTGCTGTTCGACCTGCCGCAGAGGCGGACGGAGGCGAAGGTCGAGGTGGCGCCATCGGTTTCCAACCTCGACGAACCAACGCGCAACCTCTCCCGCCTGGCGGGAGAGGTCGGGCGTCCGCAGGACGACCGGGTGAGGGCGGGCCCCGGCCTCGACGAAACCCCCTCACCCGGAGCCGCTGGCGCGGCTCCGACCTCTCCCGCAAGCGGGAGAGGCACACAAACGGCCAGCTCCAGTAACCTCCTCGACCGCCTCGACCCCGACCAGCGGGCGGCGGCTGAGCGGGTCGAGGGGCCGCTGCTGATCGTCGCCGGGCCGGGATCGGGCAAGACCCGGACGCTGACCCATCGCATCGCCCATCTGGTCGCCAGCGGCGCTGCGCCCGAATCCTGCCTCGCCATCACCTTCACCCGACGGGCGGCGGCGGAGATGCGCGAACGGCTGGAGGCGCTGCTGCCCGGCGCGGCGGCGCGGATGCCGATCCACACCTTCCACTCGCTCGGCCTCGCTTTGCTGCGCGAGCATGGCGAGGCGGCCGGGCTGCATCGCGATTTCCGGGTGGCGGGGGAGGCGGAGCGCGCGACCCTGCTGCAGGAGGTGCTGGAGGTGTCCCGCACCAAGGCGGAGCGGCTCTTGCGCGCCATCTCCCGCGCCAAGCGCACCGGGACGCCGGCCGATCTCGACCTCGCCGAGGCGCTGGCCCGCTACGACGAGGCGCTGGCGCTGCGCAACTGGATCGATTTCGACGACCTGGTCGGCCGCAGCATCGCGGCGCTGGAGGGCGATCCCGGCCTGGTCGCCCGCATGCGCGACCGGTTCCGCCATGTCTCGGTCGACGAGTTCCAGGACGTCGACGACAGCCAGGTGCGCCTCCTATCGCTGCTGGTGCCGTCCGGCGGCAACCTCTGCGTCATCGGCGACCCGGACCAGGCGATCTACGGCTTCCGCGGCGCCGACGCCTCCTGCTTCGACCGGTTCCACCAGGACCATCCCGGCGCCGCCATGATCCGGCTGCGGCGCAACTACCGCTCCACCGGCACCATCGTCACCGCCGCCTCGCGCTTCATCTGCGCCGGCCGAAACGCCAATGGGGGCCGTGCGGAGCCGGCGGCAGAGATCGTGCGGGCGATGCAGGACCGCATCTCGGTCCACGCCGCCGCCAGCGACAAGGCCGAGGCCGAGTTCGTGGTGGCGGAGATCGAGGCCCTCCTGGGCGGCCACAGCTTCTTCTCGATCGACAGCGGCCGTTCCGATGGCATGGCGCGCGACCAGCTCGGCTTCGGCGACATCGCCGTGCTGTACCGGACCGACGCCCAGGCCGAGGCGGTTGCGGAGGCTCTGGCCCGCGGCGGCATGCCGTTCAAGAAGAGCTCGCTGGCGCCGCTGTCGGAAGACCCGGCGGTGCGCGCCCTGCTGGCGGCGCTGGAGCCGGAGGCGGGGGAGGGGCCGCTGCCGCGGCAGCTGCAGCGGGCGGCCGAAGCGCTGCGCCGCGACGGCGCCGACCCGGCGGCGACCACGGCGGCGCTGCAGCGCCTGTCGCTGATCGCCTCCCGCCAGGCCGAGGCTTCAGGCATCGACGACCGCGCCGGATTCCTGGCCGCGGTGGCCCTGGCGGCCGAGGCGGATTTCTGGGACCCGCGCGCCGACCGGGTCTCCCTCCTGACCCTGCATGCCGCCAAGGGGCTGGAGTTCCCGGTGGTGTTCATCCTCGGCCTGGAGGACGGCGTGCTGCCGCTGCGCTTCGGCGAGGCGGATCCGGCGGCGACGGCGGAGGAGCGGCGGCTGTTCTATGTCGGCATGACCCGGGCGATGGACCGGCTGTTCCTGTGCCGGGCGCGCGAGCGGCGCTGGCGCGGCGGCACGGTGCGGCTGGAAGCGTCGCCCTTCCTCGGCGAGATCGAGGCCGAGCTCCTGGCCCATCGCCGCCCGGACCCGGCGCCGCGCCGCCCGGCCGAGCGGCAGCTGAGCCTGTTCTAGCCACGAGAAGACCGCAATCCGGCGCGGTCCGGCGCAAATGCGGCCATGATTGCCTGCTGTGATGGCGTCATTCGTGCCGTCCCCGGCAGCCGCTTATTTGAGAAGGTCCATTCGCCGTGCGCACCTCTCCCCGTCAGATGCAGGGACTCGCGCTCTATGCCCTGGGCGTCGGCGCCTTTGCGACGATGGACGCCTTCGCCAAGTATCTCAGCGGCAGCTACCCGGTCGCCGAGATCATCCTGATCCGGGCCCTGTTCGGGTACATCCCGATCCTGGTCCAGTACCGCATGGGCGCCGAGAGGGGGATGCAGGCGGTGCGGTCGCGCAGGCCGCTGCTGCAGCTGCTGCGGGGCGGCTGCGTCCTGGCCGCCGGCGCCACCTTCTTCCTCAGCCTGTCCGGCCTGTCGCTGGCCGATGCGACCGCGATCTCCCTGGCCGCGCCGGTGTTCATGGCGCTGTTCGGCATCACCGTGCTGCGCGAGCCCGCGGGGCGGGAGACCATTGTCGCGATCGCCGTCGCCCTGGCCGGCGGCCTCCTGATCGTGCGGCCGACCGACGGGATCAACCTCTATGCCCTGATCGCCGTGGCGTCGGCGCTGTTCTACGCCCTGGGCGTGGTGGCGACGCGCCGGGCCGGGCAGGCGGACCCGCCGATCGTGACCGCGATCTGGGGCAACACCGTCATGGTGGCGGCCTCCGCGGCCATGATCCTGCATTCGGGATGGGTCTGGCCGACGGCCGAGGACTGGCTGCCCTTCATCGGCGTCGGGCTCGCCGGCGGCCTGGCCAACCTGCTCTATATCGGCGGGCTGCGGCTGAGCGGCGTCTCCGACGTCGCGGCGATCGACTATTCGATCTTCGCCTGGGCGGCGGCCTTCAGCGTCTTCGTCTTCCACGAGGAGATCCCGGCCGCCAGCCTGATCGGGGCGGGGCTGATCGTCTGCGGCGGGGTGTACAGCGCCGTGGCGAAATGGCTACGGTCACGCGACGAGCCGGCGGACGCGCCGCTGGCCCTGGGGATGGGGCCGACCTCCTGACGGTCTGCCGCCTCGCTTGCGTCCGCCGGCCGCTGTAGAGACGCCCATCGAGGTCTGAGTGCGGGCGACCGAAATGCCCGTTTGACTATCGACGACCTCAAATCACCCTTGTTCGAAACGAGCCCTCGTCAGGCCCGATGGGCGTACCATCCGGGTGGATAGCCTGGTCAGCATAGCCGGCCCGCGTGAATCGATCGTGAAATCGTTTCGCGATGGCGTTCGTCAGCGAAAGGATGTTGCGGATGACCTATGAGCTCTACTACTGGCCCGAGATCCAGGGGCGCGGCGAGTTCGTCCGGCTGGCGCTGGAGCAGGCCGGCGCCGACTATGTCGACGTCGCCCGCGAGGAGGATGACGACCGGCCCGGGCTGATGCATTTCCTGCAGGACAGGTCGGTGGCCGAGCCGCCCTTCGCGCCGCCCTATCTCAAGGCCGGCGACCTGCTGATCGGCCAGACCGCCAACATTCTGCTGTTCCTCGGCGACCGGCACGGGCTGGCACCGGCGGAGGAGGCGGGGCGGCTGTGGACGCACCAGCTGCAGCTGACCATCGCCGATTTCCTGGTCGAGGTGCACGACACCCACCACCCGATCGGCAGCGGCCTGTACTACGAGGACCAGAAGGCGGAGGCGAAGCGCCGGACCGAGGATTTCCTGGCCCATCGCCTGCCGAAGTTCCTCGGCTATTTCGAAAGGGTGCTAGCCCGCAACCCCGCCGGCGACACGCATATGGTCGGGGGCCAGGTCACCACCGCCGACCTGTCAATGTTCCAGATGATCGCCGGGCTGCGCTACGCCTTCCCGAAGGCGATGGCACGGGCCGAGCCGAAACATCCGCGCCTCGCCACGCTGCACGACCGCGTGGCGGCGCTGCCGCGCATCAGGGCCTATCTCGCCTCGCCGCGGCGCATCCCGTTCAACCGGATGGGCATCTTCCGCCACTATCCCGAGCTCGATCCCTGACCTATATTGTCAGACAATAGTTCGGCGAGGGAGGAGTGGATGATCATCGTCACCGGCGGCAGCGGCCAGGCGGGGCGCGCCTGCCTGAAGGACCTGATCGCGCATGGCTACGACGTCTGCTCGGTGGACCTGGCTCCGCCGGCGGACCCGTCGGTCCGGCACAGCCGGGTCGACCTGACCGATTTCGGCCAGACCATCGCCGCCTTCTCGGCGATCGACGACCGGGTGTCGCAGGTCACCGGCATCGTCCATCTGGCGGCCATCCGCGCCCCCGGGCTGGCGCCGAACCACGTTATCTTCGAGACCAACACGGTCAGCACCTACAACGTGTTCGAGGCGGCGCGGCAGCTGAAGATCCGCAACATCGTCTGGGCCTCGAGCGAGACCGTGCTGGGCCTGCCCTTCGAAAATCCTCCGCCCTATGTGCCGGTGGACGAGGAGTACCCCGGCCGGCCGGAGACCGCCTATTCCCTGTCCAAGCTGATGGGCGAGGAGATGGCCAAGCAGTTCTGCCGCTGGGATCCCGCGGCCAAGATCATCGGCCTGCGCCTGTCCAACGTCATGGACCCGGAGCGCTACGCCGAGTTCCCGGGCTTCGACGACGATCCGCGCAAGCGGAACTGGAACCTGTGGGCCTATATCGACGCGCGCGACGCAGCTCAGGCGATCCGGCTGGCGCTGGAATCCGGGCTGACCGGGGCCGAGGTCTTCGTCATCGCCAATGCCGACACGGTGATGAGCACGCCGAACGACGCGCTGCTCGATGCCGTCTATCCCGGCGTGCCGCGCAAGCGCGCCTTCGGCCCGAACGAGACCCTGCTGTCGATCGAGAAGGCCCGCCGGGTGCTCGGCTACGAGCCCCGCTACAGCTGGCGTGATCCGCGCCCGGCTTAGAGACGAGCTCAGTTCGCGGGGACGAACCCGTCCTCGGTCAAGGTCATGGCAGCGAGATCCAGGTTCATCCCGCGCGCACCCTGCGACACCGCTGCAGCGAGCTGGCGGCCGAGCTCGGGACTGCTCTTGCTCTGCTCCATTGCCGCCGCGATCAGCGCCGCCTGGATCAGCAGGCTTTCGGCCATCTCCTGCTTGGCGGCGTCGCTCGCTCCGCGCAACGCGCCGGTGGACGCCATCACGCCGGCCACCTGGTTCCTGACCGCCGTCGCCATGCGGCGGCTGACGTCGTCGTCGACGCCGCGGCTGGCCTGCCAGGCATTGATCCAGTAGACGGCATAGGCATCGGCGACATCGTCGATCCGCAGCCCGGCCTCGGCCAGCGGGGCCCGCATGGCCTCGACCACGTCGGTGGAGGCGAACAGCCTTTCGAGATCCGCGGCGCCCTTCGGATCGTTCTGCCGGCTTTTGGCTACGAACTGCGCCAGGTTGGCGGCACGACGCCGGGGCGACGGGGTGTAGCGGAAGGCCGTGGCGGAGGGGGCGGGGGCCGGCTGCGCGCTCTGCCGACTCCCGTCTTGCTGCTCCCTCAGGCTGCGCAGGTGAAGGCCGAGCGTATCGGTGCCGGTGATCGCAGGCAGGGTCGTCGACCAGAACATGTCCTGCGCCTGACCCGCCGCCGGCCAGATCGCGGCCATCCAGATGAAGGCGCACAGTAGGATCCGCTGCATCATTCCCCCCCGATCAGACGAACACTGCCCGCGCAGGCCGGCTCATCCACGGTTCGGGCAGAGCCGCCCCTGCTCACCTGCATCCACCTGTACCATCATTCCATGGCGGTTGTGAGGCTGGCTCCGGCACGCCGGTCGGCTTGCCCCCGTCTATGTTGCGGTGCACAATACCTACGTCGTGAAGGCGATCATCGCGGCCGCGGAGGAAACCAGCCTTCGCGCGGATCGGTTGTCGATCCAGGACCAATGTGCCGGAGGAAGCCCCGGGGTGGTGCGCAACCCAGGGAGCGGAAGCATCATGGACATGTTCACGACCCTCATCCTCGTCTGCGCCACGGCGATGCCGCAGCGCGACTGCAACCGGGACACCGCGGTCGATGTCGTCGCCGGTCCGGCGGCGCCGTCGCCGCTCGGCTGCGGCTTCACCGGCCAAGCGATGCTGGCCGGCACCGCGCTGGGGCCTGAGCTGGGCGAGGGCCGCTATCTCAAGGTCGTCTGCGACCGGCGGCAGGAGAAGGGCTGACGCCGCTACCGCACCTCGGCGGCGAAGGCGGAGGACGGGACCGCGAAGTTCAGGGCCAGCCGGTCGATCGAGCCAGCGACGGCGATGCCCACCACCTGCCAGTCGCCGTCCCGCAGCTCGAGCAGCGGGCTGCCGCTGGTGCCGCGGGTGCCGTTGCAGTCGTGGATCAGCACCGGCCCCTTGGTCGTGCGGTCGGTGCCCAGCACCATGCAGGCGGTGTCGGCGGTGATGATCTGCGCCTTGTCCTGGCTGTAGCCGCCCAGAACGACCGCCGTGCCCGGCTGCGGCATCGCATCCGCGACCAGGAGCGGCGGCGCCTGTGGCGGCGCATCGGCGGCGAGCACCAGGATCGCCCAATCCGCCGCATAGTCCTCGCGCGGCCGCTGCGGGTCATAGGCGTCGGCACGGATCACCCGGGTGACCAGGGCGTGCTCGAGGAACTCCCCGCGCTCGTAGCCGAACAGCACATGCAGCGACGAGGCCGGCAGGAAGCGCTGGGTCCGCGGGTTGAACAGGCAGTGCGCCGCGGTCAGCACGCGGCGGGGGCCGATCAGGGCCCCGGTGCAGCGGCCGCCGATCCCGGTCTGCACCTTGGTCAGGCTGCGCCAGGGGGCGGCGGTGCCGTCCACCGGCACGCGCCGATCGTCGGGACCGAGCCCCGGCAGCAGCGGGGCGGCGGCCGAAGCGGCCAGGGCGGAGAGAGCGAGAAGCGCGCCCGCGAGCAGAGCTGATGTGAGCCGCATCCCCGTTCCGCCTCTCCCGCGACCGGTCCCGGCCGGCCTGCCGAAGCGGAGTATCCGCCACAGCACCGGCCCGGGCCAAGCTGCGCGTACCGCCGCCGGGGAGCAGGACAAAAAAGCCCCACCCTGCCGGAGCAGGGCGGGGCTGTGCCCGAGGGGACTCAGAGCACGAAGTCGCTGGCGGTCAGGGTGTGGTCGGACAGGACGACGATGGCGATGTCGGCGACCTTGTCGCCGTTGGTGTCGCCATAGACCGCCTGGTAGCCGTGGGGGATGGCCACCACCCGCAGCTCTCCGGCCACACCGGTGAAGTTGCCGGTGCCGAAGGTGAAGGCCCCGCCCGAGCCGTTGGCGTCGATCGCGGACAGGTCGATCCGGTCGCCGGTCGAGAAGTCCTCGATCGTGTCGCGGCCTGCCGCGGCGAGGGTGCTGTCGCCGACCGCGGTGTAGACGAAGCTGTCGTTGCCGGCGCCGCCCTTCAGCGTGTCGGCCCCGGCGCCACCCGTCAGCACGTCGTCGCCGCCATTGCCCCAGAGCCGGTTCCTGCCGGTGTCGCCGGTCAGCGTGTCGACGAAGTTCGAGCCGTAGAGCTGCTCGATATTGTCCAGTGTGTCGCCGGTGGCGTCGCCGCCTGAGGCGGTGTCCGCCGTCAGGTTGACGGTCACGCCCGAGGCGCTGTCGATGTAGTAGGCGGTGTCGATGCCGGCGCCGCCGTCGATCGCGTCGGCCCCGGCGCCGCCGTTGACGATGTCGTTGCCGTCCTTGCCGTTGATCGTGTCGGTGCCGGCGCCGCCGGCGCGCGCGTCGGCCCCGGCATCGCCGTTGATGGTGTCGTCGCCGGCGCCGCCGTCGACCGAGTCGGCGTTGGCCCCGCCATTGGCGATGTCGTTGCCGGCGCCGCCGACGAGGCGGTCGTTGCCGTCGCCGCCGTCGAGGTTGTCGTTGCCGTCCTCGCCGGAGAGCGCGTCGTCGCCGCCATTGCCGACGAGCGTGTCGTTGCCGATCTCGCCGCCGAGGATGTTGCGCGCGTTGTCGCCGGTCAGGGTGTCGTCGAAGCTCGACCCGTACAGGTTCTCGATATTGGTCAGCACGTCGCCGGCCGCGTCGCCGCCGCTGGTGGCGCCGGTCAGCAGGTTGACCGAGACCGCGGCCGCCGAGCCCTGGTAGTTGGCGAAGTCCGAGCCGGCCCCGCCGTCGATGGCGTCGCCGCCGCCGCCGCCGCGGAGCGTGTCGTTGCCGTCGAGGCCGAGGATGGTGTTGGCCGACGCGTTGCCGTAGAGGTGGTCGACGAAGTCGGTGCCCGTCAGGTTGCTGATGCCGTTCAGCGTGTCGCCTTCGGCGTCGCCGCCGCTGGCGGTGCCGTTCTGCAGATCGACATCGACGCCGGCGCCGGAGCCGGAGTAGTCGGCCGTGTCGACGCCGCCGCCGCCGGTGAGGGTGTCGGCCCCGGCGCCGCCGACGAGCGTGTCGTTGCCCGCCGATCCGGTGAGGTTGTCGTTCCCGGCCGTCCCGATCACGCGCTCGATGCCGGTCAGGGTGTCGCCCTGGGCGTCGCCGCCGCTGCCGGTGCCGGTGGTCAGGTTCACGGTCACGGGCGTGGCGGAGCCGGAATAATCCGCGGTGTCGTTGGTGCCGGCCCCGCCCTGCAGCGAATCGGCACCGCCGCCGCCGACCAGCAGGTCGTCCCCGACGCCGCCGAGGAGGATGTCGTTGCCGCCCTGGCCGTCGAGAGTGTCGTCGCCGGCCTGGCCGTTCAGCGTGTTCGCCGCGGCGCTGCCGCTGAGATTGTCGCCTCCGGTGTTGGAGCCGATCAAGTTGACGATGCCGACCAGGTAGTCGCCCTGGGCGTCGCCGCCGAAGCCCTGCGAGGCGCCGGTGAGCTGGATGTTGATGCCCAGGATCGGCAGGGTCAGGCTGACCAGCACCGACAGGTCGACCGTCACGCCGTCGACCGAGGTGGTGTAGTCCGCCGCATCGATGCCCGAGAGGGTGATGACGCCGGCGGCGTTGAGCAGACCGCCGATGATCACGTCGGCCCCCGCGCCGCCGCGGATCACGTCGTCGCCGGACCAGCCGATGGCGACGTCGTCGCCGCCGAGCGCGTTGACGAAGTCGTTCCCGATCGCCTGGACGGGTCCGATGACGAGGTTCGGTATGATCTCGGCGTTGTTAGAGCCGTCAAAAGTGGCCATGAAATTCCTCCCCCTATATGAAAATGGGCCCGATATGAAGAGGGCGTCACAGTTGGGCATTTCTTCTCAGGATGTTCAACAAAAATGCGCTTGTGGTGGTTGTTGATCAGTCGTCCGATCGTCGGACATTAACCGGTCGTGTGATCTTGAAATTTAAGTAAAACTTTGTGTGATCGATATCATCATGCGCATACGACATTGATATGTACGATGTATGGCAGAGGTGATGGTAGGAATTGAGCCATGCTCGGCATGGCTTGTTCTTCGATGTCAATTCAGACGGGGTGAATTGAACGAGGATCAGTTCATGCCGATGGCTCGCCGGGATCGGCATCGGACATGATCTGCCTGGGAACACGGTCGCCGTCATGCGCGTTTTCCGATCACCGACGTCGACCGGATGCGGTGTCCCGCATCCCGAACCAGGAGAGATCGCCATGGATCGCGATTTCACGCGCCAGGTGGCGCGGGCCAAGGACGCGGCGCGGGCGACCAGCCGGGCGCGGCAGGCCTTCCGCCACGACGACCCGGCAGCTCCGTCCGGCATCACCGGCGCGGCCTATGTCGCGGAGAAGCGGCGCGCGCTCCGCACCGCGGTGGCCGAGGCGGCGGCCTTCGATCAGATGGTGGATCCGGTCGTCCGCGACCTCGCCGCCCGGCGCCGTTAGGTCAGGGCCTCAGGCGGTCCAGCCGAGCAGCCGCTCGATCCGGCTGGCCGCCTCCTGCACCGCGACACTGTAGGTGCGCTCGCGTTCGCGTGCCTTCTGCTCCGGCAGCACGACGCTGATCGTGGCCTCGCAATCGCCGTTCGGGGTGCAGATCGGCGCGGCGATACAGGCCACGGCGAAGTCGGATTCGCTGAGCTGGATCGCCAGCTTTTCGGCCAGCGCGGTCTCGCCGGCCCGGCACAGCGCCTCCGGGTCGGTCTCGGCCATGCCGGTGGGGGAGGGCTGGGCGGCGCGGCGCATCAGCTCGATCCGCTCGGCCCAGGGCAGGTGGCCGATCAGGAGGCGGCCGGAGGCGGTCCAGTTCAGCGGCACCCGGGTGCCGACCTTGGACGAGACCCGGAAATGCCCCGGCGGCTCGGCCATCGCCAGCACCACCATATGGCCGTCGTCGCGGCCGCAGACCTGGACGGTCTCGCCCAGCAGGCGGCTCAGCTCCCGCATCTCCTGCGACGCCGTTTCCAGGAGGTTCAGGCTGCGGCCATAGGCCAGGCCGTAATGGTAGAGCCGGGGGCCGAACCACAGGAGGCCGTCGCCGTCGCGCGACAGCAGGTCCTGACGCAGCAGCGAATCCACCACGCCGTAGATCGTCGACATCGGCGCGCCCAGCGCCTTCGACACGTCATAGGCGGTGAGGGGGCGACCCACGGCCAGCAGGTGGTCGCAGATCTGCACTGCGCGCTCGATGCCGCTGACCCGGCTGCGCTCGCTCGCCTTCTCGGCCTTGGCCGCCGCTGCTTCCGCCATGATCCCGTCCCGTCTGGTCCCGGCCGGTGCTCCGGCCGAGTGGTATAGCCCTCACAGGCTTGAAGCTAGGCTTTGTCCCGCATTGCGGTCAATCGCCGAGCGATTCCGCCATTCGACCTGATCGGACAGGGTTGACGTCCCGGTCATGATAGCACTAGCGTATTCCGCAACGGAAGATGTTACTTCCTAATAACGGAATATTAGAGACTCACGACAGGGGGAGTCAATGCTGCGAATCCTGTGCTTGGTGGCGCTCGCGATCCTGCCGGTCTCGTCCGGCGCCACGGCCGCCCCGGCCAAGGGCGGGGCGATCACCGTGGCGACGATCGGCGAGCCGCCGACGCTGGACCCGATGGTCAGCACCGCCGATCTGGTCGGCATCATCACCCAGCACATCTTCGAGACGCTCTTCACCTTCGATGCCAACTGGAACGTCACGCCCCTGGTCGCCGATGCGATGCCGGAGATCAGCGCCGACGGCCGCGTCTACACCATCAGGATCCGCCAGGGCCTAACCTTCCACGACGGCTCGGCGCTGGACGCCGACGACGTCGCCGCCTCGCTGAAGCGCTGGACGGAGGTGGCATCGCGCGGGAAGCTGGCCGCCGCCAACATCGAGGCGATCGAGAAGGTCGACGCCTCGACCATCAGGATCTCGCTGAAGCAGCCCTTCGCCCCGCTTTTGGCCCTGCTGGCCTTCAACAACAGCGCCGCGGTGATCCTGCCGTCGGAAAAGATCGCGCCGGAGCTGAAGGACATCGTCGGCAGCGGCCCCTATATGCTGAAGGCGCGGGTGCCCGACCAGTACATCCAGCTGGTCCGCTTCGACGGCTACAAGCCGCGCGAAGGCGACCCGGACGGCTATGGCGGCGCCCGCAAGCAGTATCTCGACGAGATCCGCTTCACCCCGGTGCCGAACGCCAACACCCGGGTCGAGGGCGCGGTGGCCGGGCAGTACGACTACACCGACTCCCTGCCGGTCGAATCCTTCGACAAGGTCAAGGTCGGCGCGTCGGAGCCGATCATCCTGAAGCCCTTCGGCTGGCCCGTCTTCGTCATGAACACCAAGCAGGGCCTGCTCAGCGACGTGAAGCTGCGCCGCGCGGTGCAGCTGGCGCTGAACGAGGAGGACATGCTGGCCGCCGCCTTCGGCAGCACCGACTTCTACGCCCTCGACGCCGCCATGTACCCTGAGGGCTACCCCTGGCGGACCGAGGTCGGCACCGAGGTCTACAACAAGGGCGATGCCGAGGGCGCGCAGAAGCTGCTGGAGGAGGCGGGCTATGACGGTCAGACGCCGATCCGGATCCTGACCAGCCGGCAATACGAGTTCCATTACAAGATGGCGCTGGTCGCGGCGGAATACCTGAAGGCCGCCGGATTCCAGGTCCAGCTCGACGTCACCGACTGGGCGACGCTGACCCAGCGCCGGACCGATCCGGCCCTGTGGGAGATCTATATCAGCCACAGTCCGTTCCTGCCGGAGCCGGCGCTGATCGGCGCCCTGGCCAAGGGCTCGCCCGGCTGGTGGGACACGCCGGCCAAGGATAAGGCGGTCGGCGCCTTCAACCAGGCGCTGACGCAGGAGGAGCGGGTGAAGCTGTGGGCCGGCGTGCAGCAGGTGATGGCCGACGAGGTGCCGCTGATCAAGGTCGGCGACTTCAACGCCCTCTCGGCCAAGGCCAAGACGCTGCAGGGCGTGACCCCGGCCCCCTGGCCGTATTTCTGGAACGCCTATGTGGAGAAGTAGCGGCGGCTGAGACACCCCCTCACCCGAAATCGCTCCGCGATTTCGACCTCTCCCCGGGGGAGAGGTGAATTCCCTCTCCTCGGGGAGAGGGAGGGGCCCGACGCCGAAGGCGGCGGGAGGGTGAGGGGGAGAGCCGCCGTCAACCGAAGGAACCGAAAGCCAGCCGATGCGCCGCCTGCTGCTCTCCCTCCTCGTGGCCGCCGCCCTGGTGCCGGGCGCGGCCATCGCCGACCCGGTGAAGGGCGGCAAGATCGACGTCGCCACCATCGGCGAGCCGCCGACGCTCGACCCGATGGCGAACACCGGCGACCTGCTGGGCATGATCACCCAGCATATCTACGAGACGCTGTTCACCTTCGACGGGGAATGGCGGCTGCAGCCGCTGCTGGCCGAGGCGATGCCGGCGATCTCCGCGGACGGCCGCACCTACGACATCAAGATCCGTTCCGGCGTCACCTTCCATGACGGCGAGAAACTGACCGCGGCCGACGTCGTCGCCTCGCTGGAGCGCTGGATGCGGGTGGCCTCACGCGGCAAGCAGGCGGCGCCGATGATCGAGAGCGTGACGGCGACCGGTGACCTCTCGGTCCGGATCACGCTGAAGCAGGCCTATGCGCCGCTGCTGTCGCTGCTGGCCTTCAACAACAGCGCCGCGGTCATCATGCCCAAGGCGCATATGGACGAGCCGCTGACCGATGTGGTCGGCACCGGCCCCTACAAGCTGGCCGAGCGCAAGCCCGACCAGTACATCCTGCTGACCCGCTTCGACGGCTATGCCGCCCGGACGGAAGAGCCCAGCCGCTATGCCGGCCGGCGCACGGCGTATCTCGACGAGATCCGCTTCCTCCCGGTGCCGAACGCCAACACCCGGATCGAGGGCGCGATTTCCGGCCAGTACGACTTCTCCGACCTGCTGCCGGTCGAATCCTACGACAAGCTGACCGGCCTTTCGACCACCGAGCCGGTGATCCTGAAGTCCTTCGGCTACCCGATCATGATGCTCAACACCAGGCAGGGGCCGCTGGCGAAGCCGGAGCTGCGCCAGGCGGTACAGGCGGCGCTGAGCGAGAGCGACATGATGCTGGCCGCCTTTGGCAAGCCGGAATTCTTCACTGTCGACGGCGCCATGTATCCGGAGGGCTTCCCCTGGCGCAACGACGCCGGGGTCGACACCTACGACCAGGGCAACCCGGAGAAGGCGCAGGCGCTGATGGAGAAGGCCGGCTATGCCGGCGAGCCGATCCGGATCCTGACCAGCCAGCAATACGAGTTCCACTACAAGATGGCGCTGGTGGCGGCGGAGTACCTGAAGGCGGCGGGCTTCAAGGTCGACCTGCAGGTGTCGGACTGGGCGACGCTGACCCAGCGCCGCAACGACCCGGCGCTGTGGGATATCTTCTTCACACACAGCCCGTTCCTGCCGGAGCCGGCGCTGAATCTCGGCATGTCCGAGAGCGGCCCGGGCTGGTGGTCGACCGAGCGCCGCCGCACCGCCTTCGACGCCTTCAACGCGGCGTCCGACCCGGCACAGCGGGCGAAGCTCTACGCGGACGTCCAGGCCGCGATCATGGCCGAGGTGCCGTTCATCAAGGTCGGCGACTTCAACGCCCTCTCGGCCAAGTCGCCGAAGCTGAAGGGCTACGACCCGTCGCCCTGGCCGTCCTTCTGGAACACCTGGGTGGAGAAGTGAGGGCCGTGCCGGTGTCTCAAGGCGCTGTCGGCGGATGGGCCGGTGCCACCCCCTCACCCGGAACCGCTGCCGCGGTTCCGACCTCTCCCCGGGGGAGAGGTGAAGTTCCCCTCTCCTTGGGGAGAGGGAGGGGCCCGGCCCGCTTGGGCCGGGAGGGTGAGGGGGCGGCGCCGGCCGATCCAGGCGCTCGTAGGTTGGGTTCGCCCCGGCGAACCCAACATCCCGCCGCCCCGCATCGCGTTGGGTTCGCTGTCGCGAACCCAACCTACGATTCCTCCTTATTGTCATCCTCGGGCTTGATCCGAGGATCCAGGGCGGCAAGAGCCGCTCTTGGTGGCCCCTGGATTGCCGGGTCAAGCCCGGCAATGACAGGAGAGGAGAGGCCTTCCATGCTCCTCGGAGCGCGCTGACCGCCATGCTCTCCTACATCGTCAATCGCCTGATCGGCATGGTCGCGGTGATGTTCATCGTGGCGACGGTCGTCTTCGTCATCATCCGGGTGACGCCGGGCGACCCCGCCGCGGTGATGCTGGGCCCCGACGCGCGGCCGGAGGACGTGGTCGATCTGCGGGCCAAGCTCGGTCTCGACCAGCCGCTGCCGGTGCAATACGTCACCTGGCTCGGCCAGATCGCGGTCGGCGACCTGGGCCAGTCGATCTTCCTGAACCAGCCGGTCCTGAGCGCCATCGGCGACCGGGCCGAGCCGACGCTGATGCTGACCGTCCTGTCGATCCTGATCGCGGTGGCGATCGCGCTGCCGGTCGGCATCGCCTCCGCGGTCTGGCGCGGCTCGGCGCTGGACCAATCGGTGCTGACCCTGTCGATGTTCACCGCCAGCATCCCCAGCTTCTGGCTAGGGCTGATCCTGATGCAGGTCTTCGCGGTCAAGCTGGGCTGGTTCCCGGTGGCGGGCTATGGCGGGCCGGGCGCCACCTTCCTGGAGCGGATGAGCCACCTGGTGCTGCCCGCGATCGTGCTGGGCCTCGTCAACTCCGCCCTCATCACCCGCTTCACCCGGGCCAGCATGCTGGACGTGCTGAACGACGACTATGTCCGCACCGCCCGGGCCAAAGGCCTGCCGGAGCGGCGGGTGGTGCTGAAGCATGCCCTCAAGAATGCGCTGATCCCGATCCTGACTGTGATCGGCCTGACCACGGCGCTGCTGGTCTCCGGCGCGGTCGTCACCGAGACGGTGTTCGGCCTGCCGGGCGTCGGCAATCTCGTGGTCAACGGCGTGCTGCGGCGCGACTACCCGGTGATCCAGGGGGCGCTGCTGGTGATCGCGGCGCTCTATGTCCTGATCAACCTCGCCATCGATCTCCTCTACCTCTTCGTCGACCCGAGGGTGCGCACCTGATGGCCGCGACCGCCTCCGCCTCCATGGCCGGCGAGCGCATGAAGCTCGCCCGCCTGCTGCTGCGCCGCAAGACCGCGATGATCGGGCTGGCGATCCTGGTCGTGCTGGTCCTGGCCGCGGCCTTCGCGCCCTGGATCACCGGCTACGCGCCGCAGAAGCTGTCGATCGTGAACAGGTTGAAACCACCGAGCGCGGCGCATTGGTTCGGCACCGACGAGTTCGGCCGCGACGTCTTCACCCGCGCCGTCTATGGCGGAAGGCTGTCGCTGTTCGTCGGCTTCGCGGTGGTCGTCCTGTCCTCGGTGCTGGGCATCGTGCTCGGCCTCGTCGCCGGCTTCTTCCGGCCGGCCGACAAGGTGGTGGCCCGGGTGATCGACGCGATGATGGCCTTCCCGGACATCCTGCTGGCGATCTCGCTGGTCGCGGCGCTGGGGCCGTCGCTGGTCAACGTCATCGTCGCGCTCGGCATCGTCTACACGCCGCGGCTGGCCCGCATCGTCCGCGCCTCGACCCTGGTGATCCGGGAGCTGCCCTTCGTCGAGGCGGCGCGGGCGCTCGGCGTCTCCACCTGGCGGATCGTCACCGCCCATGTCCTGCGCAACCTGTGGTCGCCGATCCTGGTGCAGGGCACCTTCATCTTCGCCTACGCCATCCTGGCCGAGGCCGGCCTGTCCTTCCTCGGCGTCGGCGTCTCGCCCGAGATCCCCACCTGGGGGACCATGATCAATGCCGGCCAGCAATATATGGGCACGGCCGACTGGATGATGGTCTTCCCCGGCCTCGCCATCGTGCTGTCGGTGGTGTCGCTGCAGATGGTCGGCGACGGCCTGCGCGACATCCTCGACCCCCGCCTGCGCAAGGAACTGTGATGCCCGTCCTGATCCGCGCCGCCCGCCCGGTCGGCTTCCCCGATCACCCCGGTGACACCCCGATCGACATCCTGATCGCCGATGGCCGGGTGGCCGCGGTGGGGCAGGGGATCAACGCCCCCGCCGGGGCCGAGATCGTCGACGGCCGTGGCGGCTGGGTGTCGCCCGGCTGGGCCGACCTGCACGCCCATGTCTATCACGGCGGCACCGACATCTCGATCCGCCCGTCCCAGGGCGGGCTGGCGCATGGCGTCACCACCATCGTCGATGCCGGCTCCTCCGGAGAAGGCAACTTCGTCGGCTTCCGCGAGTTCATCGCCGAGCCGGCAGCGGAGCGGGTGGTCGCCTTCCTCAACATCGGCTCGATCGGCCTCGTCGCCTGCAACCGGGTCAGCGAGCTGATCGACCAGCGCTCGATCGACATCACCCGCACGCTGAAGGTGATCGAGGCCAACCGCGACATCATCCGCGGCATCAAGTGCCGGGCCTGCAGCACGGTCACCGGCGCCTGGGGCATCACCCCGGTGAAGATCGCCAAGAAGGTGGCCAAGATCAGCGGCCTGCCGCTGATGGTCCATGTCGGCGAGCCGCCGCCGCTGCTGGAGGAGGTGCTGGCGGTGCTGACCCCCGGCGACGTGCTGACCCACTGCTTCCACGGCAAGCCGGGCGGCAACATCCTGGAGGACGAGGAGCTGTTCGGCATCGCCAGGCAGGTGGCCGAGGCCGGCGTGCGGCTCGATGTCGGCCATGGCGGCGCCTCCTTCTCCTTCAAGGTGGCGCGGGCCGGGATTGAGCGCGGCCTCTATCCCTTCTCCATCTCCACCGACCTGCATCTGCGCTCGATCGAAGGTCCGGTCTGGGACATGGCGACGACCATGTCGAAGCTGCTGGCCGTCGGCATGCCCTTCGCCGAGGTGGTGGCCGCCGCCAGCACCCGCCCGCGCTCGGTGATCGGGCTGGCGGGGGAAGGCAACCTGCGGGTGGGGGCAGAGGCGGATTTCACCGTCTTCGGGCTGGAGGATGCGTCGGTGACGCTGCCGGATTCCTCCGGCGACAGCGCCACGCTCGACCGGCTGTTCGCGCCGCGCCACGCCGTGCTCGGCACCAAATCGGTGGCGGCGGCCCGGCTGTTCGACCCGGCGGCGCACGAATGAGTGCGTCCACCCGCGATATCGTCCTCGCGGTCGAGGATCTGCGGACCTGGTTCCACAGCCGGGACGGCGTCGCCAAATCGGTCGACGGCGTGACCTTCGACCTGGCGCGCGGCGAGACGCTGGCGATCGTCGGCGAAAGCGGCTCCGGCAAGTCGGTGACCAGCCTGTCGATCATGGGACTGCTGCCGAAGCCGGCCGGCCGGATCGAGAGCGGCGCCATCCGCTTCCGCGACCGCAAGGGCACGACGCACGACTTGGCGCACGCCTCCCAGGCGCTGCTGCGCCGCTTGCGCGGCGCCGAGATCGCGATGATCTTCCAGGAGCCGATGACCAGCCTGAACCCGCTGTTCACCGTCGGCGACCAGATCGCCGAGGCGGTGCAACTGCATGAGGGCGTCGGCCGCGCCGAGGCGATGGCGCGGGCCAGGCGGATGCTGGAGCTGGTGGAGATCCCGGCGGCGGCGTCGCGCCTCGACGACTATCCGCACCAGATGTCGGGCGGCATGCGCCAGCGGGTGATGATCGCGCTGGCCCTGTCCTGCAACCCGTCGGTGCTGATCGCGGACGAGCCGACCACGGCGCTGGACGTCACCATCCAGGCCCAGATCCTGGACCTGCTGCGCCGGCTGCAGGCCGAGATCGGCATGTCGATCCTGTTCGTCACCCACAATATGGGCGTGGTGGCCGAGATCGCGCACCGCGTGGCGGTGATGTATGCCGGACGGGTGGTGGAGGAGGC
This sequence comes from Inquilinus sp. Marseille-Q2685, assembly GCF_916619195.1. Lineage (NCBI taxonomy): Bacteria > Pseudomonadati > Pseudomonadota > Alphaproteobacteria > Rhodospirillales > Rhodospirillaceae > Inquilinus > Inquilinus sp. Marseille-Q2685. The sequence goes on along the minus strand of NZ_CAKAKL010000001.1, from coordinate 1,010,646 downwards.
GCCGGTGCTCGAGCTGTTCGACCGGCCGCGCCACCCCTATACCAGCGGCCTCCTGTCCTGCATCCCGAACGCCCGCACCGGCGGAAGGCACGACGACGCAAGGCTGCAGCCGATCCCGGGCACCGTGCCCAGCGTCATGGCCTTGCCGCCCGGCTGCGCCTTCGCCCCGCGCTGTCCGCTGACCGAAGCGCCCTGCGAGGCTGCGGTGCCGGACCTCGCCGCGGTGCAGCCGGGCCACCGCTCCCGCTGCCGGAGGACCGACCAGCTGTGACCGCCGCCGCCCTCCGCATTGCTCCTCAAGCCGATCCCGCCGCGCCGCTGCTCGATGTGCAGAACCTGTCGGTGCATTTCCCGATCGGCGGCGGCCGCGTCGTCCGCGCGGTCGACGGCGTCAGCCTGTCGATCCGGCGCGGCAGCATCGTCGGGCTGGTCGGCGAATCCGGCTCCGGCAAGACCACCACCGGCCGTGCCGTGCTGCGGCTGATCGAGCCGACCGGCGGCCGCGTGCTGTTCGACGGCACCGACGTCACGGCGCTGCCGGAGAAGCAGTTCCGCGCCTGGCGCCGGCGCATGCAGATCGTGTTCCAGGACCCCTATGCCAGCCTCAACCCGCGCATGAGCGTGGCCGAGATCCTGGGCGAGGCGCTGGACACGCACGGCCTCGCGAAAGGCCGCCGCAGCCAGCGGATCGGCGAACTCCTGGAGCGCGTCGGCCTCAACGCCGACCATCAGCGCCGCTTCCCGCACGAATTCTCCGGCGGCCAGCGCCAGCGCATCGGCATCGCCCGGGCGCTGGCGGTGGAGCCCGACTTCATCGTGGCGGACGAGCCGGTCTCGGCCCTCGACGTCTCGGTCCAGGCCCAAGTGCTGAACCTGATCCAGGACATCCAGCGCGACCTCGGCCTGACGCTGCTGTTCGTCGCCCATGACCTCGCCGTGGTCGACTATCTCTGCGACGAGATCGTGGTGATGTATCTCGGCCGGATCATGGAGAAGGGGCCGACCCGCCTGGTCTACGACCGGCCGCGCCACCCCTACACCAAGGCCCTGCTGTCGGCCGCGCCGGTGCCGGACCCGCGGGCGAAGCGCGACCGCATCATCCTGAAGGGCGATATCCCGAGCCCGATCGCGCCGCCCTCTGGCTGCGTCTTCCGCACCCGCTGCCCGATGGCGGTCGAAGCCTGCGCCCGGGCGGTGCCACCGCTGGCCGAGCGCGAGCCCGGCCGCTTCGTCGCCTGCATCCGCGATGCCGAACTGAACGACCAAACGACGGACTGACCATGCCCAACGTCTACGACCGCCTTGCCGCGCTCGGCATCACGCTGCCCAAGGCGCCGCCGCCGGTCGCGAATTTCGAGACCCACCGGGTCTCCGGCCAGCTGCTGTTCCTGTCGGGGCAGGGACCATTGGAGGCCGACGGCACCCTGCACCGCGGCAAGGTCGGCGCCACGGTCGACCGCGAGACGGCCTACCGCCACGCCCGGCTGACCGGTATCAACCTGCTGGCGGTGATGCAGGAGGCGTTGGGCGACCTGAACCGCGTCACCGGCATCGTCAAGCTGCTCGGCATGGTCAATGCGGTGCCGGAGTTCGAGCATCATCCGGAGGTGATCAACGGCTGCTCCGACCTCTTCGTCGAGGTGTTCGGGCCCCAGATCGGCCGCCACGCCCGATCGGCCGTCGGCATGGGATCGCTGCCGCGCCAGATCACCGTCGAGATCGAAGCCGTCGTCGAATTCGCGCGGTGATGCCGATGGACTTGACCCGGTTCCGCCTATTGTCATGCCCGGGCTTGACCCGGGCATCCAGAGGGTCTCGACATCTTCTGGATTGCCGGGTCAAGCCCGGCAATGACAGCGGGGGAGTAGCGCCAGAACCCATCCCGTCCGCCAGCCCGTCCGAGGAAGTGCAGCCATGAAGTCGAACGAGGATATCCGCCGCCGCCTGGGCCTGCGCCCGGTGATCAACGTCTCAGGCACCATGACCTCGCTGGGCGCCTCGATCGTGGTGCCGGAGGCGGTGCAGGCCGTATCCGAGATCCTGCCGCAATTCGTCGAGATCACCGACCTGCAGCGCAAGGCCAGCGCCCGGATCGCCAAGTCCTGCGCCGCCGAGGCCGGCTTCGTGACCGCCTCGGCCTCGGCCGGGATCAGCCTGGCCGTGGCCGGCGCCATGACCGGCGACGACCTGCTGGCGATCGAGCGGCTGCCGGACACCACCGGCCTGCCGAGGACCGAGGTGCTGCTGCAGGTTGGCCACATGGTCAGCTACGGCGCCCCGGTCGACCAGGCGGTGCGGCTGGCCGGCGCCAGGGTGGTGCCGGTCGGCACCGCCACCTCGGCCGCGGGCTACCAGCTGGACGGGGCGATCACCGAGCGCACGGCCGCGGCGCTCTACGTCGTCTCGCATCATGTCGTGCAATACGGCCAGATCCCGCTCGAGGAGTTCGCCGAGATCTGCCGTGCCAAGGGCGTGCCGGTGATCGTCGACGCCGCCTCGGAATACGACCTGACCGGCTTCCTGGCCCGGGGCGCGGACCTGGCGATCTACAGCGCGCACAAATTCCTCGGCGGGCCGACCGCCGGCATCGTCGCCGGGCGCGAGGATCTGGTGCGCGCCGCCTTCCTGCAGAACCGCGGCATCGGCCGCGGCATGAAGGTCGGCAAGGAGGGCGTGGTCGGCACCATCGCCGCGCTCGGCGCCTGGGAGACGCGCGACCACGCCGCGGCGCGGGCGCGCGAGGACGGCCATCTGAAGCTGTGGCGCGAGGGCCTGGCCGGGCTGCCCGGCGTGACCGCAGTGGTCGAGCCGGACCCGACCGACAACCCGCTGGACCGGCTGCGGGTCACGATCGACCCCGCCAAGGCGGGGCTGGCTGCCTGGGACGTGGCCGACCGGCTGGCGGCCGGCGACCCGCCGGTGATCGTGCGCGACCACGAGGTCGAGCACGGCTATTTCTACCTCGACCCCTGCAACCAGCATGACGGCGAGGCGCAGGTCGTGCTGGAGCGGCTGCTGGCGGTGCTGCGCGGCGCCGCCGGCGACCCGCCCCAGGGCGACGCCCGCGACCGCCTGCTGGCCCGGGGACGGAAGGGTCTGGAATCGCTGCTGCGGTTCCCGCGATAGGAGACGTAGGTTGGGTTCGCGAATGCGAACCCAACATTCAACCGCCCGAGCCGGTGTTGGGTTCGCCATGGCGAACCCAACCTACGGATCCTGGACGGCCGGTGCCCTTACACCGGATCCTCCAGGCTGAACTGGCCGCTTTCGCCGTCATACGCGAAGAGCTCGGCGTAGCGGCCCCAGGAGATGGCGGCGCGCAGCGTCTCCTCCGCTCGGTCCTCGGACATGAAATCCTCCAGCTCCTCGCTGAAGCGCAGCCGCGGGGCGCGATGGCTCGGCCGCTCGTCCAGCACCCGCCGGATCAGAGCCGCGATCGGCACATGCGCCAGCAGATGCGCGGCGAACAGCCGCTTGCGGTGGTCGACGTCGGAGTCCACGAACAGCCGGCCCTGCTCGGTCAGGTGGATGTCGCCGTCGGCCAGATCGGCGAAGCGCAGCAACTGCAGCGTCTCGGCGATCGGGAACAGCTCGTCCGCCTCCATCTGCAGGGTTGCCGCCAGGTCCGGCAGGTCGGCCCGGCCGTTATAGGGCGGCGCGGCCAGCGCCTCCATCAGGCCCGACATCAGGTTGGTCGAGACATGCGGCAGCTCCATGCCGATGCCGGTGCCGTGGAATCCCGCCTTCGGCCCGGCCTTCTCTGCCGGCCCGCGATTGGTCATGCGGGCATAGATGTCGTCGACCATGCGCCGGAACTCAGGGTCCAGGCGGTTGCGCGGATGCGGCAGGTCGATGCGGATCTCCGCCGCCACCCGGCCGGGGTTGGAGGAGAAGATCAGGACGCGGTCGCACATCAGGATCGCCTCCTCGATGTTGTGCGTCACCATCAGGATCGACTTGATCGGCAGCCGGCCCTCCATCCACAGGTCGATCAGGTCGGTGCGCAGCGTCTCCGCCGTCAGCACGTCCAGCGCCGAGAACGGCTCGTCCATCAGCATCAGACGGGGATGCACGACCAGGGCGCGGGCGAAGCCGACGCGCTGGCGCATGCCGCCCGACAGCTCCTTCGGATAGGCGCTCTCGAACCCGTCCAGGCCGATCAGGTCGATCGCCTCCAGCGCCCGGCGCCGCCGCTCGGTGGCCGGGATGCCCTGGGCCTCCAGCCCGATCTCGACGTTCTGCAGCACGGTCAGCCAGGGGAACAGGGCGAAGCTCTGGAACACCATCGACAGGCCCTCGGACGGACCTTCGACCGGCCGGCCGCACCAGCTGACCTTGCCGGCGCTGGGTGGCACCAGGCCGGCGATGATCCGCAGCAGCGAGGACTTGCCGGAACCGGAGCGGCCGAGCAGCCCGACGATCTCGCCCTCGCGGATGGTCAGAGAGACGTCGTCCAGCACCAGCAGGTCGGCGCTGTCGCCCTTGTGATAGGCCTGGCGGACGCCGGCGATGTCGATCAGGACGGGGTTGTCGTTGGCGACCGAGGTGGTCGGGGCGTGGGCAATGGTCTGGTACATGGTCGTGGCCCTCAGTCGAGGCGCAGCCGGCGGGCGGCGTAGGTGAAGAGCGGCCGCCACAGCAGCCGGTTGAACAGGGTGACGAAGACCGACATCACGGCGATGCCGAGCACGATGCGCGGATAGTCGCCGGCGCTGGTGGCCTGGGCGATGTAGGCGCCGAGGCCGTGGGCGGTCAGGGTGGTGTCGCCCCAGCTCGCCACCTCGGCGACGATGCTGGCGTTCCAGGACCCGCCCGAGGCGGTGATCGCCCCGGTGACGTAGTAGGGGAAGATCCCGGGCAGGATGACCTTGCGCCACCAGTTCCAGCCGCCGATGCGGAAGCTGGCCGCCGCCTCCCTCAGGTCGGTCGGGAAGGCGCTGGCGCCGGCGATGACGTTGAACAGGATGTACCACTGGGTGCCCAGCACCATCAGCGGCGCCAGCCAGACATCCGGGTCCAGGCCCAGCCGGACGATCGCCACCACCGCGAAGGGGAAGGCGATGTTGGCCGGGAAGGCGGCCAGGAACTGGGCCAGCGGCTGCACCCGCTCGGCGACGCGAGGGCGCAGGCCGACCCAGACGCCGACCGGCACCCAGACCAGCGTCGCCAGCGCGATCAGCACCACCACCCGGATCAGGGTGTAGACGCCGAGCAGCAGCACCTCGCCGGCATCGCCCCAGCTCAGCTCCGTCGCGACGAAGCCGATGATTTGCCACAGGGCATAGGCGATCGCCGCCGCCAGCAGGGCGAAGAACCCCCAGTCGGCCCAGCGGCTGGACCAGATGCGGGCGACCATGCCGTCGTCGACGGTCCCGGCCGGGATGAAAGCGAAGCGTCGGCGCGACACGGTGCGCACCAGGACGCCGACCGGCGACAGCGCCAGCTGGAACAGCCGGGTGCGCTGCACCAGGGTCAGCAGCCAGGAGCGGGGGGCGCTGGTGCCGGCCGACTGCTCGAACCGGAACTTCTCGGCCCAGGCCACCAGCGGCCGGAACAGCAGCTGGTCATAGGCCAGAATCACCGCCCCCATCACCAGCACGGCCCAGCCGACGGCGGCCAGGTCGCGCTGGTCGATCGCCCGGGCGACGTAGGAGCCGACGCCGGGCAGGGTGATGGTGGTGTCGCCGACCGAGATCGCCTCCGACGCCACCACGAAGAACCAGCCGCCCGACATCGACATCATGGTGTTCCACACCAGACCGGGCATGGCGAAGGGCACCTCCAGCCGCCAGAAGCGCTGCCAGGACGAAAGGCGGAAGCTGCGGCTGGCCTCGTCCAGGTCGCGCGGCACGGTCTTCAGCGATTGGTAGAAGCTGAAGGTCATGTTCCAGGCCTGGGAGGTGAAGATGGCGAACACCGCGGCACATTCGACGCCCAGCACCTGGCCCGGGAACAGGGCCATGAAGCCGACCACGGTGAAGGACAGGAAGCCCAGCACCGGCACCGACTGCAGGATGTCGAGCAGCGGGATCAGCACCATCTCCGCCCGCCGGCTCTTGGCCGCGGCGGTGGCGTAGACGAAGGTGAAGACCAGCGAGGCGACGATCGCCGCCAGCATGCGCAGGGTGGTGCGCAGCGCGTAGTCGGGCAGGGCCAGCGGGTCGAGCGAGATCGGCGTCTGCTCGAGGCCGGCCAGCGGCGCCAGGGTGGCGCGGCCGCCATGGGCGACCAGCACGATGGCGCCGAAGACGAGAGAGAACGCCACCAGGTCCCAGAGATTGGGCAAGGCGCGGGGACGCTCCGCCGTGAGGGCGGGAGTGTGAAAGGCCATGATGTCCGTCCGGAAGGCAGGCAGTCGCGGTCGCCGCGCGTCGTTGGGACGCGCGGTGCGGAACGGCCGGCGGAGTGCCGGCGTCAGCCTTGCCTTCGGTCGTCACCCTCCAGGGTGGCGCGCCGATAGGACGGACGATGGTTGAAAGACTGGTGCTTCATGGTTCACCTCGCACCGGCGCGGCCCGGCCGCGCGACGGGGTGAACCGGACCCCGGGGGTCAGGCTCGCTGCGTCGGCGCCGGCAAGGTCGCGCTAGGTCGACTGGGCGTGCTCATCGGAGCGGTGGGTCCTTGGTTGCGTCGGGGAGCTTGTCCCGACGAGGGCGATATCGCTCCGCGGAGCGAAACGGTCAAGCCGTTTTCCGGTCCTGTACGATTTGTAAGGAAGGGGTCATGCGCGGCCGGCCGGCGCGGCCTCCAGCCGCTTCAGGAAGCGCAGCAGCGCGGCCTCGCCGCGGCGGCCGTCCGGATCGTCGCCGGGCGGCCAGCGCAGGGTCGCCGCCAGATCGCCGTCGAGGAAGGCGCCGACCACGCCCGGGTGGACGTAGCAGGCTCGGCACACCGCCGGCGTGTTGCCCAGCTGCACCGCCACCTGCTCGATGCAGCGCACCACCGCGACCTTGGTGGGCGGCGCGTCCGGCTCCGACTCCGTGGCCAGGATCTTCGCGGCCAGCAGCGTGCCGGCCCAGGTCCGGAAATCCTTGGCGGTGAAGTCCTGGCCGGAGATCTCGCGCAGATACTCGTTGACGTCGTCCGACCCGACCGAATGCCGCTCGCCCTCGTCGTCGACATACTGGAACAGCCGGTGGCCGGGCAGGTCCTGGCAGGACCGGACGATGCGGGCGATGCGGCGGTCGCGGAAGGCGGCGCGGTGCAGCCGGCCGCTCTTGGCCTTGAACTCGAAGCGCACGGCGCCGCCTTCGACGTCGACATGGCGCTTGCGCAGCGTGGTCAGGCCGAAGCTCTTGTTGGTCCTGGCGTATTCGTCGTTGCCGATGCGGATCAGCGTCGCCTCCAGCAGGCGGACGATCGCGGCCAGCACCTTGGCCCGGGTCAGGCCGCGCTGCGCCAGATCGGCGTCGACCTGCTTGCGGATGCGGGGCAGGGCGCGGCCGAAGGCGACCATGCGGTTGTACTTGGTTTCCGCCCGCGCCTCCTTCCAGCGCGGGTGGTAGCGGTACTGCTTGCGGCCGCGCTGGTCGCGCCCGCTGGCCTGCAGATGGCCGCGCGGGTCGAGGCAGATCCAGACATCGGTGTAGGCCGGCGGGATGGCCAGCTTGCGGATCCGGGCCAGCGTGTCCCGGTCCCGCACCGGCTGCCCGTCCGGCAGGCTATAGGCGAAGCCCTTGCCGGACCGGCGCCGCCGGATCCCCGGATCGGTGTCGGAGACGTAGCGCAGCCCGTGGGCCTTGGCCTCCTCGGGCGGGGACGGGTTGGGCGGCGCGCCCGGGACTGCGGCTGTGTCGGCCATTCGGGGTGGGCGGGTCCTTCGGCGGGGAACAGCGCTTGGACCAACGGCGCCGCCGCCGCTATGGTTCCGGTCCCGACCGCAACCGCGCCGCCGCCTGTGACCGACCCGATCCGCATCCTCGTCGACGCCGATGCCTGCCCGGTGAAGGCCGAGATCTACCGCGTCGCCGAGCGCTACGGGCTCGAGGTGTTCGTTGTCACCAATGGCGGGGTGCTGGTGCCGCGCGACCCGCGCATCCGGCTGGTGATCGTGAGCGACGGCTTCGACGCGGCCGACGACTGGATCGCCGAGCGCGCGGGCCCGGCGGACATCGTCGTCACCGCCGACATCCCGCTGGCCGACCGCTGCCTGAAGGCGGGTGCCACGGTGATCGGCCCGACCGGCCGGCCCTTCACCAGGGATTCGATCGGCATGGCCCTGGCCAGCCGGGCGCTGATGGCCGACCTGCGCGCCATGGGCACCGTCAGCGGCGGCAACAAGCCGATGTCGGGGAAGGACAAATCCGCCTTCCTGTCGGCGCTGGACGCCGCCGTGGTCCGGCTGCGGCGCAGCCCGCCGCCCCGGCCGGCCTGAGGCTCAGGGCGCGTCGTCCCGGCGGTCCGGGACATGGCCGATCGCGGCCAGCGCCGGCTCGTCCAGCATCTCCAGCCGGCCGCGCTTCAGCCGCACCAGGCCTTCGCGCTGCAGCTGCCGCAGCATCCGGTTGACATGGACGACGGACAGGCCCAGCGCGTCGCCGACATGCCGCTGGGTCAGGGGGAAGGGCAGGAGGGCGCCGGACACCAGCCCGGCCTGCACGCCCCGCCGGAACAGCGTCGTCAGCAGGAACGCCACCTTGCCCAGGCCGCCGTCCTGGCCCATGGCCAGCAGCTGGTCCTCGAGGTCGCGCTTCTCGCGCGCCGCCAGAAGGCCGATCTCGTAGCCGAGCTCGGGGATCTGCCGGATCTGGTCGCGCAGCCGGCCGGGGCGGATCTCCACCAGCGACACGTCGGTGATGGCCTGCAACGCGCTGATCGAGGCCCCGAGGAACTGGGAATGGAGCCCGGCGATATCGCCCGGCAGCAGGAAGCGGACGATCTGCCGTGCCCCGCCGGGCAGTCGCCGGATGCGGGCCGCCCAGCCCGCGGTGATGTGGATGACAGGCGGGTTCGGCCGCCCCTCGGGCCAGATCTCCTGGCCGGCCCTGGCCATCGTCTGCCGCGGATCGGCGGCGGAGAGGCGCAGCAGCGAGACCAGATTCCGCGACGGCTCAGGCGAACCCGGATTCCGCGCCCCCAGACTATTCTCCAACGAACGCCCCGTTGCGGCTTGCAGGTCCCGAATATCGTCAGCCGGCGCAGAGCATCCGCTGCGAATTCCTGATTCGAACGCGTCACAATAACGTCACCGCTCTCGGCGCCGCATTGTTTCGGATTATCCGGGATCGATGGCAGGTATGTTGTTGAAGATCCTGTACCTCGCAAGTATAAGGGCGATAGCTGTGGTTTTCAGAAGCAGATTTTCAGAAATTAACTTAGGATAATTTTGGATATCGGCGATCGATATCGACCGATCGCAAGCGGGATGATGAATGAAGATCCGCCCATCGGCGGCCCGGGACGGTGACACGGCGCTCCCGGCGGGCGCGGCGAACAGGGGTGACTGGCCCACGACAAGGGGGGAATGGTGCCGGATGCAGGGGTCGAACCCGCGACCTTCGGTTTACAAAACCGCTGCTCTACCGACTGAGCTAATCCGGCGCCGGCCCATTCCCTATCGAGTCCCGCCGCCTCTGTCCAGCGGCAGCAGGGCCATCCGGCAATTCCGGCGGCCTGCTGCCGCGACAGGACGGTGCCGCCCGGGGGAGAGCTTCCCCGGGCGGCTTCGGAGACGTCATTCCAGCAGGAAATCCGATTGGGCCAGCGTGGTGATGCCGGTCAGGGTGACGACCAGCCCGGCTTCCGCCTCGTTGCCGGCGCCGTCGGCGTCGAACCAGAGCCGGCCGGTGTTGGTCTCGAACAGGAATTGCGGCCCGTTGCCGGTGGCCTGCGGGTCGGCGCCGGTGACCAGCGACAGTTGGTAGCCGGCGTCGAGCCCGAAGCCCGACCGCTCGATCACGATCCGGTCGGTGCCTCGCGTGAAGTCGGTGATCTGGTCGCCCGAGGCGGTGGCGTCCGCGCCGAAGACGAACCAGTCACGGCCGGCGCCGCCGGTCAGCAGGTCGCCGCCGGCGCCGCCCTCGAGAACGTCGTCACCGGCCCGGCCGTCCAGGGTGTCGTCGCCGGCATCGCCCGAGAACGACTCCGCGACCGCGGCGCCGCGGATATCGTCGTCGTTGATGCTGCCGTTGACGATCTCGAAGCCCGACACGGTCAGCCCCTTGGCCAAGCCGTTGTTCTTGCTGCTGTCGGCCAGGTCCAGGATCACCGACAGGAAGATGTCGCCCATGAAGGACAAGGTGTCGATCCCGTCGCCTCCGGCAAAGCGGTCGAGTTCGCCGCTGGTGCTGTAGTCGCGCGTGATGCTGTCATTGCCGGCATCGCCGAACAGCTGGTCGCTGCCGGAGCCGTCGAACATCGTGTCGCCGCCGGCGCCGCCGCGGAGCACGTCGTTTCCGCCGTTGCCCTCGAGCCGATCGTCCAAGGCCCCGGCGGTGACCGTGTCGTTGCCCCGGCTGCCGTCGAATTCCAGCGACTCCATGCCGCTGAAGCGGGTGGTGGCGTCCACGTTGACCGTGCCGGTGGTGAAGGCGAAGGTCACGCCCGCATTCTCGTCCCGAAGATCGATGAAGATGCGGTCGTTCCCGGCGCCGCCGGCGGCGGTGTCGCCCTTGTTGATGTGCAAAGCGTCGTCGCCGGCGCCGCCGTCGAGCGAGTCGGCGAAAGCGTCGCTGAGCCCGTCTCGGCCCCAGAGCACGTCGTTGCCGTCGCCGCCGAGCAGCGTGTCCGCGCCATCGCCGCCGAGCAGCGTGTCGTCGCCGCCGAGCCCGTTCAGGACATCGTTGCCGCCGAAGCTCTTGAACTCGTCGTCCAGCGCGCCGCCGGTCAGCCGGTCGGCGCCCGAGCCCGTTTCGATATGAACACGCTCGACGTTGAGCAGGGTGACGCCACCATTGACCAGGGCCGCATTCGCCGACAGCGTGAAGGTCATGTTCGCCGTGCCGTCGTTGCGGTCGATCCAGGCGTAGTCCGTGCCCGTCCCGCCGTCGGCCCGGAACGTCGCGCTGACGCCGGTTCCGTTGACGCCGAGATAGATCTCATCGTTGCCGGCGCCGGCGACGATGCTGCTGGCATTGGTTCCGGCGGCGGTGACGTCGACCTGGATGTCGTCGTCGCCATTGCCGGCATTGATGGTGTTGGTGCCGCCGGCGTCGCGGATGGTGTCGTCGCCGTCGCCGCCGCCGATGGTGTCGTTGCCCGCGCCGCCGGACAGCCTGTCGTCACCCGTGCCGCCGCCGAGGATATCGTTGCCGGCCCCGCCGGTGAAGTCGACCTGCTGCGCGGTGCCGGCCCTGAGCGTATCGTTGCCGGATCCGGTCGTGATCAGGAAGATCTCGCCGTCGGAGATCACGCTGCCCTCGGACAGGGTCGCGGGGGCGCCCGAGACGGTGAAGGTCAGCGCCGTGGTAAAGGCGCTGCGGTCCAGTTCGATCGTGTCGACGCCTGCGCCGGCACGGATCGTGTCGGCACCGCCGCCGGCGGCGATCAGCCGGTCGTTTCCGTCCGCGCCGTCGAGGACGTCGATGCCGGTCCCGCCGTCGAGCACGTCGTCGCCGGCCCGTCCTGCAAGCGTGTCGTTGCCGCCCAGGCCCTTCAGGACGTCGTCCAGGGCATAGCCGCGGATGGTGTTGGCCCCCGCCGTCCCGCTGATCGTATAGGCTTCGAAGCCGACGAAGCGTGTTCCGTCGGCGAGCTGGCCGGTCACGTTGGACGCCTGTGCCGTGAAGTTCCCGGCCAGGCCGGTCACGACCAGCCGGTCGGTGCCGCCGCCGCCGTTGATCTGGTCGGCGCCCTGGCCGATCGCCCCCGTCGCCGTGTCGTCCCCGCCGCCGGCCGAGATCGTGTCGGCGCCGGCGCCGCCCGTCGGGTCGTCATCGCCGTCGCCCCCGCCCAGCCTGTCGTCCCCGGTGCCGCCGGACAGGGTATCACCCCCGGTGCCGCCATCGAGCAGGTCGGCATCGTCGCCGCCATAGATCCAGTCGGTCCCCGCCTCGCCGTAGAGGCTGTCGGCCCCGGCACCCCCCGTGATGTAGTCCCAGCCGTAGCCGCCGCGGGCGGAATCGGCGCCCCCTCCGCCCGTCAGCACGTCGGCGCCGTTGCCGCCTTCCAGGATGTCGTCGCCCGCCTCGCCGTCGAGCTGGTCGGACCCGCCGCCGCCGCGCAGCGTGTCCCTGGCGTCGCCGCCGAGGAAGATGTCGGTCCAGCGGCCACCCGTCAGCGTGTCGGCGAAATCCGTTCCCGTGATGTTATACTGTTCGATGTTCACGATCCTGGCGCTGCTCGGCAGCGTTCGCGCAGCGACCGGATCGGTCACGGCGAAGGACAGCCCCGCCGAGCGGCCGGAATAGTCGATCATCAGCATGTCGAAGCCGAGGCCGCCGTCGACCTGGTCGCCGACGCCTTCGGCCGGATCGTCGATGATGACGATGTCGTCGCCGGTGCCGGCCCGCACGATGTCGGCGCCTTCGCCGCCCATCAGGGTGTCGACGCCGGAGCCGCCCTGCAGGATATCGGCGCCGGCATCCCCCATCAGGAGGTCGCCCTGGAATCCGCCGTTGAGGGTGTCGTTGCTGTCGCCGCCGAGTGCGGTATCGGACGCCAGACCGCCATTGAGCGTGTCGTTGCCGCCGAGGCCGTAGAGATTGTCGCGAAAGCCGTACAGGGAATCGCCGTCGCCGGTGAGCGTGTCGGCGCCTTCGGTGCCGGTATAGGTGGCCATGGATGAAATCCGCTCCGTTGAAATCGCAGAAGCCGGCGCCCACTCCCGATCCGCAAACGGCACGCGCCGCGATCCGGATGCCCGCCGAGCCGGATCGGCGGGAGCGGCAGGATCGATGCGCGCGCATCCGGGAGTGGACGCGGCCCATGCCGCGGCAACCGCCGCGGTGGCCGCCATACGACCATCGGGCCCGGGGGGTCGTCACCCCCCGATTGGAGGGGCAAATCTAACTTTCTGGGCGGTTAGGGGCTATTTGACGTCGTCGATGAACTCGGACCCCGGCTTCAAGCCGGACACGAGCAGTCGGTCGCGCGCCCGGGTGAAGGCGACGTAGAGGAGATGCCGCTCGGTGTCGTGGACCGCCTCCAGATCCGCACTGTCTCCCACCGCGGCGAGGCGTGCTGGATCGGGGATCACGTCCTCGTCGCAGGCCATCACCGCCACGGCGCGGAACTCCAGCCCCTTGGCGTCGTGCATGGTGGCGATGACGACGCCCGGCTCTCCCGCCCCCTCCGCCGCAGCCCTGGCTCGATCGAGTTGCCCGGGGCCGCGCACCAGCACCCCGATCTCGCCCGGGCGCATGCCGCTCTCGAGACAGCCGCGCAGGAAGCCGGCGACCCGCGCCGTCTCCTCCGCCTCGTCCTCCGCCAGAGCGATCTCCGGCGGCGGGCCGTCGAAGACGGAGACCGTGCCGCGCCGGCCCTCCTCGATCCCGTCCAGGTCGGCGATGGCACTGGGCAGCAGCCGGTCAGCGGCCGTGCGGATCTGGTGCGAGGTGCGGTAGCACACCTTCAGCGTCTGCGACCGGCCGCGGATGTCGATGCCCAGCCGCGCCCAGGAGAAGGGCAGGTGGAAGATGCGCTGGCCCAGATCGCCGGCGAAGAACAGCGCCTCCGCCCCGCCTTGGCCCGCCGCGGCGAGGAAGCGCGCCTGCGCGACCGTCAGGTCCTGCGCCTCGTCGACGACGATGTGGGTGTAGGGGAACGGGCTGCCGCCGGCCAGCCGGTCCGTCAGCCGTCCGTAGAGCGCTGGCCAGGTCAGCAGCGCCTGCTCGGCCAGCCGGGCGCGAAGGAAGGCGAAGACCGCCCAGGCTTCGGCGCGCTGCTTCGCGCCCAGCCGCGTCTTCCGGCCGAGCCGCGGCACGGTGGCATAGCTCTCCTCGTCGGCCAGCGCCCAGGCGTCGACCACCTCCTCCCATTCCTCGAACAGGAATTCGGGCGTGAGTCCGGCGCCGAGACCCTCATCCTTCGCCGCTTTGATCGCGGCGCGGATCTGGTCGGCCGAGGCGAGCGTCGCCGGGCCGAAGGCGCGCTCATGGATCTCCAGCGCCGCCCGGTCGAGCGCGCGCACGGCGATGCGGGCGCGCAGTGCCGGCTCCGCCGCCGTCAGGATCTCGACCTTCGCGGCCAGCGCCGCGGCGAGCGAGTCCGAGAAGGTGGTGAGCAGAACGCTGGCATCCGCATTGCGGCGCGCCAGATGGACGGCGCGGTGCAGCGCCACGATCGTCTTGCCCGTCCCGGCGCTGCCGGACACCCGGACGGGGCCGGACCAGCGCCGCTCGACCGGGGCGCGCTGGGTGGGATGCAGGAACACCGCCCATTGCTCGAACGGCGCGTCCAGCGCGGCCCGCAGCTCCTCCACGCCGTCCACGGCGCGGAAGCGGCGCTGCGCGTCCGGATGGGCGAAGGGGTCGGCATGCGGCAGCGCCATGAAGGCGACATGATCCTCGATCCGGCCGCCGGCGGCATAGTCGAGCAGCGCCTCGGAGGCTTCGGCCGGCAGCGCCTCGAGCAGCGTGAAGAGGTCGTCCTCTGTGGTCTCCCGCACCGCCGCTAGCCACTCGCGCGGCACGCCGACGTCTAGCAGCTGGTCGTCGGTCAGCGCGGCGAAGAGGCGCCGGGCCGGCGCCATCCGGACGGGGGCGGAGACCCGTTCCTCCTCCACCACCTCGCGGATCTCGACGAACTGCATCGCCCCGGTGCGCTCATGCGGCACCAGGCGCCGCCGCTCCGCCCAGCGGTAGGCGGCGTCGTGGTGGTCGACATAGGCGAGCAGCGTGGCGTCGCCCGCCTTGTGCAGGATGATGCGCAGGTCCTGGCTGACCCGCACCGACCAGAAGCCGTCTGTCTTCTCGATCCGGTGCATCTGCAGCCCGTTGCCGCGCGGGTCGAGCATCAGGTCGAACGTGGTGACCTTAACCTGCTTCTGCTCCTGCGCGGTCAGGCGACCCAGCGCGGCCTGGAAGGTGGAGGCGTAAAGGAGGGTCATACTGGCGGCGGTGGAAGTGGAAAGTGCCTGTCCTCGCCGTCATCCTCGGAGGAGCGCGGGCCATATAACTTCAGCGGCAGAAACGGGAGCGCCTCGGGTAGTGTCTCCAGGCTTTCAGCGACGACAATCGGCAGCCGTCCGGGGAATCGTTCCAGGTGGCTGAGCAGATCGGCAAGCCAACCGGCATATCGCCAATCGCTTCCGCACATCGAGCGAATCAGCTCTGGAAAGCGAGCGACAAATTTGTCCGCGAGCTGACGGGCGTTGTCGGCTTCGGCGTCTTTCCATCCAAAGTAGTGATTCTCATCGGCGCTGCTGTATCTGGCGAAGTTTCTCGATGGTCCTTCGTTGAAGTAGGCGCCGTTCATCAGCGAGAACTCGGATCGAGGCGCTATCACAATCCGATACGCCAGCGGATACTCATAGGGCATGATCCTGGCGTGCTGGTAGCCCATGCGATGCAGCTCGCTGACCATCCGGATCAGTCGGCCAGAACGGCGCACCCAGGCCAGGTCGGACTGCATCACACCCCCACCACCTTCATCACCTCGTCGCCGAGATGGTTGATCACCTTCACCGCCACGCGACCGGAGGCCGGCCTGGGGAAGGGGCGCGAGCGGGTGCGCTTCAGGCTGGCCCAGGCGTCCTCATCGATCTCGGCCTTCAGCGTGGTCTTCAGTGCCTTGTAGGGGTCGTTCGCGCCGGGGAAATAGGCGTGGCGGACGAAGAAGCTCTCGTAGTTGTAGTCGGTGTCGAGGAACCACACGGCGATGTCGTCGGCATCGGCGCTCTCGATCTGGCCGCCCTTGTACATGTCGATGCCGGCGACCTCGATCGAGATCAGCCTCTCGCCGTCCGGTCCCTCGCCCTCGTCATGCACCGCGATGTCGGGCTCGCCGAATACGGTGAACAGGTTGCCGGCGCCGGTCGCGGCCAAATCGGGCATGTGCAGGTCGGGGTTGATCCGGGCCTGCAGCACCGGCAGCCGGCCGATCCGCTCGAACTCGCTGGCATGGGCGTCGAAGTTGAAGGCGGTGGCGATCAGCAGGTCGAAGCCGGCATCCGCCGCCTCTCGCGCCGCCTCGACCAGGTCGACGCGGGCGACGGTGCCGTATTCGGGGCCGACCAGGATGGCGGCACGGCGCGGCGGCGTGTCCTCGGCGTCGGAAGCCTGCCGCACCATGCCCTCGGCGCAGATGAACCGGCCGGGCCAGCCCTTCAGCGAGGCGAAGACCAGCCGGTCCTGCCGGTCGCGCTGCTGCACGCCCGATTTGCGCAGGTTCTCCAGCACCATCCCGGCGAAGTCGAAGCTTTCGTTCGCCGTGGACGGGTCGGCCTTCCTCCGCCGCCCCTCCGCGGCCTCCAGCTCGTCGAACAGGCTGTCGTCGGTGTCGACGGCCGGCACGCGGTGGGGCGACAGGCTCTCCACCGTGAACGGCCCGGCGACGCGCACCCGGCCCTTGTCCTCATAGGGCTGGTCGTAGAGGTATTCCGTCTCGGCCTTGGCGGCGATCGAGGCGTCGATCTCCTTCTGCCGGGCGATCCGCGCCTGCCACCAGGCCGCATGCGCCGCCGTCGCCGCTTCCGGCCAGCCGGCGCCGGCCTCGCGCGGGATCTCCCATTCCTGCCAGTCCTGGCCCAGGCTCTGGTTCAGCGCGGCGCGCAGCGGCTCCAGCGTCTGCTGATACCGCTCCCAGATCGTGTCGATCTCGGCGTTGTTGGCGATGGATTTCAGCGTGATGTGCGGCACGCGCCTGTAGACGAAGCCCTGGCGGATGCGGCCATGGGTCGGGGCGTCGCGAGGCGGCGTGCGTGTGACCTCGGCCTCCTTCAGTTGCCCCTCGCGGCTGTCGGCCAGCAGATACCAGGGATAGCGCGCACCCATGATCCGCGCCCGGGCGAGCGCCAGCGCCACCCGGCTGGTGTCGATCGTGATCCACCGCCGCCCCCATTGCTCGGCGACGTAAGCCGTCGTGCCTGACCCACAAGTAGGATCGAGCACGAGGTCGCCGGGATCGGTGGTCATCAGGATACAGCGTTGGATCACCGCCGCTCCAGTCTGGACCACGTATGCCTTATCCCGCCCGGCACCGGCGATTATGTCATCCCAGAAATCAGTCACCACCTGACCTGGCGCGTCGTCCAGATACTTCTTCAATCGAATGTTCGACCCGGACCGTGCAATTCGGCAGGCTAAGTCAAGCCGCTTCATACCTTCCTTGGTCGTCGTCCAACCCCGGCCTTTCGAAGGTCGATAGTCGATGCCTCGAAAGGGAAAGGCATATCCCATTGCCGAAGCTTCAGACGTGTCACGCCCCTGCCGTTGGCTGGTCAGCGTAATGAGCTGTAGTGCCCGACCACTAAGACCATTTGCCTCGGCCTCGGTCGCCGTTGCCCACTGATCGATGCCAAACTCAATAAGTCCATAATCCTCATCCCGACGTGATCCATCAGCCTGATAGATAGTTCTATATTTGAGTTTTGATCTATCTTTCGCAAACCAACACAAGAAATCGGTAATGCCAGGCAAGAAGGAGCTGGTAGCGCCGCCAGACTTTTTCATCTGTATCTGAGAAACAAAGTTTTCATTCCCAAACACCTCATCCATCAGCGCCCGCACGCGATGGACGTTTTCGTCGCCGATCTGGACGAAGATCGAGCCGCTCTCTGACAGCAGGTCGCGCGCCACGGTCAGCCGGTC
This sequence comes from Inquilinus sp. Marseille-Q2685, assembly GCF_916619195.1. Taxonomy (NCBI): domain Bacteria; kingdom Pseudomonadati; phylum Pseudomonadota; class Alphaproteobacteria; order Rhodospirillales; family Rhodospirillaceae; genus Inquilinus; species Inquilinus sp. Marseille-Q2685. The sequence goes on along the minus strand of NZ_CAKAKL010000001.1, from coordinate 992,958 downwards.
GCGCAGATAGGTGAGATAGGAGTGGATGCCGTCCGCCCAGGTGTCGCGGAATGCCTTCACCTGCTCAGGCTCGCGCGTCAGGTGGTCGGCCTTGCCGTCCCTTACGTCGCGGCTGGTGGTCGACCACTGGAAGTTGGAGTTGAACTTGATGCCGTAGGGCGGGTCGATATAGATGCACTGCACCTGCCCCTTCAGCCCCTCGCGCTCCGCCAGCGACGCCATCACCTGCAACGAATCGCCCAGGATCATCCGGTTCGACCAGTGCTGGTCGTGCTGGTAGAACTCGGTGCGCTGCTCGGGGTCCAGGCCGTTGAAGTCGGCGAACAGGTCGGCCATCGGCTCCGGTTCGGCCTTGCGCCTGGCGGCACGCTTCAGGTCCTCGATGATCGCCTTGGGGTGGATCTTCTCCTGGATGTAGAGCGGCGGCGCGTTGACCACCAGGTCCGACCAGTCCGCCACATCCTTCCCACGCCAAACCAGCTGGGGGTCGAGATCGGGGTCGCGCCGCCGATAGACCGCCAGGATCGGCCGCTTGATTTCGTCATCGACGAACGGCTCCAGCTCCGCCGTCGGCGCATTGCGGCGGGTCGCCTCCTTGTGGGTCAGCGCCTCGACTTCGAGGGGGGACTTGGCCATCAGGCGACCTCTTCCAGCGATTCTTCTTCGTCGACGGTCATTCCGTCGTCATCGGCGAAGCCTTCGGGCGGCGCAGCATCGACCATCACCGGCTTGCCTTGTGCTTCAGCAGCGAGGCTGGCCAGCGCAGCTTTGCGGGCCTTGTAGAAGGCTTCGAAGTCATCGGCGCGCAACGCAGCGGGATCGATCAGGTGCGATCGCAGAATCTCATCGAGATCATCGGAGGAGATTCCGGACCTGGTCTCGATGCGGGCGAGATACCGGCTGGGTGCATCCCCGCCGATCGTCCGGTTCGATGCGGCCGAAAGGGCGGTCTTGTTGACGATGCTGTTGTAGACAGATGGCGGAATCTTCCGATCCTCGCACCACCGCCGCGGGAAGATGTGGTGGATGTCCAGCGCATCGGCATAGACCGTCATCACCTCCACACCCTTGCCGCTGATGAAGTCCCGGCAGCCGCGCCGCATGAGCAGGGCGTGAAATCCCTTGTAGGCCGCTGAGAGCCGTGACCGCATCGTATCCAGGCGGGAGACCTGGAAGAACGTCTCGGCGATCGTGCGGGGCTGTGGTCCGCCCTCCAGCCACGCCAGAAGGTCGGGTACATCCCGGGCGATCTTGGTTTCCGTCGCCGATCCGTAGAATTCCCCCAGGACGCCCGACCAGTACCATTCGGCGAGGCGAGCATAGGCAACGGCAGTCCTTCGCTCCGCCGGAAGCAGCGCGAACAGCGCCGCCATCGCCACCATCTGCGGCGGATAGGGCAAGTCCCGTCCCCACAGGATCTTCTGCTCGTTGAGGAACTTGGCCGCTTCGACAAACCCCTTCTCGACCGCATCGGCATGCTTGCGATAGGCCAACAAGGGCAGGCCCAGCAGGGCTTCGCGCGTGCAACTGACCGGCGGAAGCTCCTTGCCGGCCTTCCCCTCGGCAATGGCCGTGTTGCGGAGGTCCAGGGTATGAAGAATCGTGCAGGCCTGAAGGAAGTCGGTGCTGGCCAGATCCGCGAAGACGCCCTTAGCAGGGAGATACGCTCTCATGCGGCCCAGGCGTCCGTGCTTTTCTTTCGTGCCGGCCCAGTCTTCCCGAAGGTCGAAGCTGGACGCGGCATAGATCGCCGTCACGAGTTCGAAGGCGTCGAGCTTCTTGCCTCCGACGTTGACCTTCTCGAAGACCGTGCAGATCGCTTCCCGGCTATTCGCCTTGGACAGCCTGATGACCGGCATCGCGTAAGATTGAATTGGGCTGAGGACGGATTTCCGGAAATCCGTCAGCAGCGATCTGACTGTCGAATCCCGGTCGGCCCAATACTCCTGGCAGGCGAAGATCCAATCGACGGGATCGAGAGCCTGGTCGAGGGGAAACAGGAGATTCTCGTATTCACGTTCGATCGAGGAGAGGTCGAGCTCGATCTCCTTGGCGAAGTTGACACGACGGATCCGGTCGGCCGGAACGGTTTCGATCGCACTTTCGAATTCGACCAGGGGGCCGAGCGTGGCAGGAATCCTGAGATAGAAGTGGCGCTCGACCACCTGGCCCTTCGCTGTCCGGACGCGGGCAGGCTCTTTGGAATAGATGGTCTTATACAGGGAGGTCATCCGCTGCTGGCCGTCGAGGAGCAGAAGCTCGGGTTCAATACCCTCGACCTTCGTGCCTTCGATGCCTCGTGGCTTGAACGCAACGTCTCCGCCGCGCTCGAGCATCAGAAGCGCGCCCACCGGGAAGCCCTTCGCGATGCTGGCGATCAGGCTGCAAACATCGTCCTCGTTCCACACGTAATCGCGCTGGAACTCCGGCAGCTGGATTTTGCCCTCGTCGATATCCTCCAGGAGATCCTTGAGGTTCGTCTTCGTCGTATCGAAGCTCACGCCGCCGCCTCCGTCACCGTCACGCCCGTCACCTGATCCAGCCATTTGCGGATCACCGCCTCGAACTCGCTCTGGATCGTCCAGACCTCCTTGAATTCCCTGAACGCCCAGCGGCCATAGGTGCCGAGGCGGTTCACGCCGGGCACCCAATAGGTCTCCATCGTCGCCGCCTTATCCTTGGCGTCTTCCTTGCGATAGCCCTTGGTCTCGATGACGAGGTTCAGCGGATCGTCGGAGCCGCGGCCGTCATCCACCCGGACGATGAAGTCGGGGCGATAGCGCCGCACCTCGCCGCCGCACTGGTAGGGCACCTCGAAGCCGAGATTGTGGTTCTTCACATAGGCCAGGACGCGCGGGTGCAGCTCCGCCACCCGGCAGAACTCGGCCTCCCAGTCGCTGTCCAGGACGCAATAATTGACGTGGCATTTGTCGGGCGCGGTCTGGAACCGGTCGCGCGAGGTCATGAAGCCGACATGCCGGGTCGAGCCGGTCGGGTTATAAGGATCCAGCATCACCTTGACGACCCCGCCGCCCTCCTGGCCGCGGGTGATCGCGGCCATGATGCGCTCCGCCGCCCGGTCGGCGATGTTGTAGTAGAGCAGCTGCGCCGGATAGGTGCCGCCCGAACAGACCAGGTGATCCGTCATCCAGCGGCGGACGATCGACTTCAGCGGCATGATCAGATGCTGCTGCGGCACTTTGTCGGCGTCGGTCAGGTGCCGCTGCAGGATGCGCACGGCAAGCTTGAGGGCGATCGTTGCCGGGCGCTGCTCGGCCAGGTGTTCGAGCGTCAGGTCCGCCTGCTCGCCGATGATGCCGGCGTTGATCGTCTCGGTCGCCCCGACCAGCTCGGGCGTCAGCTCCAGCGTGCTGTCGGCCGTGAATGCGGCGGTCAAGGTGTCCTGCGGCAGCTCGGCGCGATAGCCTTCGACCCGCGGGAAACGGATCTCCAGCGCGTCGCGCTCAGGGCTGACGGCATGGACGCGCACCATGTCGTCCGGCTTCGACGGCTTCGACACCACCGGCTGGGCGGTGAAGTCGAAGGGGATGCCCAGCACGTCGGCGTATTCGACCTTGAACTTGCCGTCCGGTTGCAGGGCGTAGGATTGGCGGCGCAGCGCCCGGCCGATCACCTGCTCGCACAGCAGCTGGGTGCCGAAGGCGCGGACGCCCAGCACATGGGTCACGGTGTTGGCGTCCCACCCCTCGGTCAGCATCGACACCGAGACGACGCAGCGGATGCCTTCGCCCAGCGCGCCCTTGCGGCCGACGGTGTTCATCACCTCGCGCAGGATCGCGTCGTCGCCGACCGCCTCGGCTGCCCTGCGGTCGCCTGTGCGCTGGATCAGCTCCTCCTTGAAGCGGGCGATCTCCTCCTTCGCGGCCTCCTTGAACTCGGCCGAGATCGCCTCGCCCGATTCCAGCTGCTGGCTGTCGATCAGCAGGGTGCGCATGCGCGGCAGAGCGGCGCCGTCCGGATCGAAGTTGCGGAACAGCGGGCAGCGGCCGGCGACCGGCGTCTCGGTGCCGTCGCCGTTGTCGCGGACGTAGCCGGCGATGTAGTCGTGCACCAGCTTGGAGGTGGCGGTGTTGTTGCACACCACGATGAAGACCGGGTCGACGCTGATCCCGGCCTCCCGCCACAGCTTATGGGTCTTCTCGTAATGGCCGTAGAGCGCGTCGATCGCGGTCAGCAGCTGGTTCGGCAGCTTCTGCGGGTCCAGCCCCTTCTCGCTGGCGCGCCCCTTCTTCGGCAGGTGCTTGCCGACATGCTCCCACAGGTTGCGGAACAGGGGCGTGTCGCCGCCCGGCACGTTGTCCATGATCGGCACGCGCGGCAGCTTGACGATGCCGCACTCGATCGCATCCATCAGCGAGAAGTCGCTCATCACCCAGCCGAACAGCGACCCCTCGCGGTAGCCCGAGCCCTTGAGGAAGAAGGGCGTGGCCGACAGGTCGTAGACCATCTGCAGGCCGAGCTCGCGCTTCACTGCCTCGAGGCCGGAGATCCACAGCCGTGCGGCCTCGTTGTTCTGCTTCGCCGCGGCGAGGTCGTCGCCCTTCAGCGCGGCCTGCTCCTCCGGCGTCAGCGGGCGCTCGCGATAGCAGTGATGCGCCTCGTCGTTCAGCACGACGATGTTCTTCAGCCCCATCAGTTCGCCCGCCACGCGGCGGATCATCGCACCATCGCTCTCGGGCCTGGGCGTGGCGCGCAGCGCCGCCTGCTGTACCTTGTTCAGCGGCAGCTCGTCCTTTTTCTTGAAGGCGTGATAATTGATGATGACGATCTTGGCGCGGCCGAGGTCGGGCAGCATGTCCTCGGGCACGATCTCGCGCGACTTGTAGTAGCTGTCGGGATCGTTGGGCAGCAGGACCCGCAGCCGGTCCTTGATCGTGATCCCGGGCGTCACCACCAGGAAGCCCTTGGAGAAGCGCCGCGCATTGGGGTGGCGCACCGCGTTCACCGTCTGCCAGGCGATCAGCATCGCCATGACGGTGGTCTTGCCCGCGCCCGTCGCCAGCTTCAGCGCCAGGCGCAGCAGTTCGGGGTTCGACGCGGCGTTGGCAGCGTCCAGATGCGTCCAGAAGCGGCGCCCCTGGGAGGAGTTGCGCGGCGCCACCTCGGTCAGCCAGATCACCGTCTCGACCGCCTCGATCTGGCAGAAGAAGGGGCGCTGGTTGGCGAACTCGTGGCTGCGCCAGTGACGCAGCAGCCGGGCCGTAGACGGCGTCACCTGCCACTGGCTCTCGGGCAGCGTGCGCCAGCTTTCCACCGCCGAGCGGATGCCGTTGATGACCTCGGTGGGGTTGTATTCCTGGCCGGTGTCGGCATCGGCCAGCAGGTCGGGCTGCACCGCCTTGCCCCTGACCTTCTTCGGCTTCGGGATCGGCGAGACCAGCGCGCTGGGGCGCCGGCGCGGCACGATCAGCGTCGTCGGCTGGCCGTTGGCGTCGAGCTCCCAATGGCGGCCCGGCGCCTCGTAGGGCGAGTTGAGGATCGGTGACTCGAAAAACTGGCTCATGTGCCTGTCGAAGCAGAATCGGAATGGGCTTGCGCAGGCCGTGGGCACCATCGGTGCACGCACCGCCTGCGGCTCCGGGGTCTCGCTCTTACGACGGACGACCGACAGCCGCGCTTATGCGGAAAATAGTCTTCAAGCCGAGCAAATGCATGAACGGAATTCCCCTCCCTCAAATTCGCTCGATTTGTGACACAGGGCGACACGAAGCGCCAGTTCGGCGCCGATCGGTCGCTTCACAATACAGTGGGGGGCTTGTTCCTGCGGAAGGCCGTCCCGAGAATCGGAGCTGGGCCGATACTGGTACTCGAAGGTGGACGCTCTGGATTTCAGCAGCCCACGAATGCGGGTCGATGACACAGAACAAGCCGGATATGGGAAAACCGCAACCTCCGGCTTACAAAACCGCTGTTCCAAGGCCGAGCGAGCCTGCCGGCGTTGGCTGCCGGATCAGATGGCCTGCCATCCGAAGCCGCAGGCATAGGATGGCGGAGGGACCGGGATTCGAACCCGGGCACGGGGTTTCCCCCGTGGACGGTTTAGCAAACCGCTGCCTTCAGCCACTCGGCCACCCCTCCGTCCAGCGGCGGTGCCGCTCGGTCCGGGGTTCTTAAGGGGGCGGGCGGGGCTTGTCAATCACGGCCCGCGGCCTGGACGGATTCGGGCGCCGAACACGATACCAGTTGCTTTAATTTGCAAGTATGTTCATGATATGTTCCATGACCATGGCGCAGACCGATGCTGATTCCGGCGAGGCCCGGCCGTCCGATCCCGATCTGAAGTGGACGGGATGGGCGCTGGAGAAGCTGCGCGAGGTGGTCGAGATCGACGCCCGCTGCAAGCGGCTGACCGAGCGGCAGCAGCAGGCGACCCCGGCGGGGTCGGAGACGCCGTCCGATTTCCCGCTGATGCAGTCGCGCCTGTCGCGCTCGATCCGGCTGTCGATCGCCATGGCCGAGCGGATCCGGGGCGACTACCTGCACCGCCGGGCCGAAGGCGAGGCGTCCGGGGCGCTGGAGCGCCGCCGCCGGCGGCGCGAGCAGGCCGTGCAGGCGGTGGTCGAGGCGGTCGGGGCGGCCGAGGCCGCGGATCTTGCTGCGGCCGTCGATCCCGAGGAGACCGAGCGCCTGCGGTCCGAGGTGTGGGAGCGGCTGACCGAGGACGAGGTGTTGGACGTGCAGCTCGACACCCTGCCGGCCGGCGAGTTCGTGCGGGAGGTCTGCCGCTGGCTCGGCCGCCGGCTGGACCCGAGCCGGCTGCCGCAGGGCTGGGACGACGTCCTCGGGGCCAACGACAACGCCGGCTCGTCCGGTGACGGCACGGCTGCCGTCGCCATGGCTTCCGACGCCGGGGACGACCGGCCCGAACAGCCGGACACGCTCGACGCCGGCCGTCTGCCATCCAGTCCTCCGAAGCCGGACAGCAGTTGAGCGCTGGCGCCGCCACAAGATGCTTCTGCTGACAGGTTCGTATGGCTCTTGCCTTTCCCGCGCGGCGGGAGGGGAGGAGGCGCTTGCGTTTTTGAGGGATCATGTCGAGGACGGAATCGGACTTTATCCGGTTCCACGGGCTCGCGAGCTGCGCCGGCGTCTTCCTGGGCTTGAGCAGAGAGATCGGCGGGACAACAGTGGAAAACAGCATCCGCCGCCACACGTGGCGCAGCCGCCTCAGCCTGTGGCAAATCGGCATCCGGTCATGGGCCCGTCACCGGATTTTCTTGATCGCGCCATCGCTCCCCTATAGTGCTGGAAAGACTACCGGGCAGGAAAATTGTTGGGTGCTTCGGCCGAATGTCTGCCGTCACGGTGCAAGAGAGACCGACGCCGATGCCGCCCGAACCGCTGGATCAAGCCTGCCGAAAGCGAAGCTGAATGAAGCCAGTCACGCCGCTGCTCGACACCATCCATACCCCCGAAGACCTCCGACTCCTGCCGGCTTCCGACGTGAAGCAGGTCGCCGACGAGCTGAGGGCCGAGACCATCGACGCGGTCTCGACCACGGGCGGCCATCTCGGCGCCGGGCTCGGCGTGGTCGAGCTCACCGTCGCCCTGCACCGGGTGTTCGACACGCCGCGGGACAAGCTGATCTGGGATGTCGGCCACCAGGCCTATCCGCACAAGATCCTGACCGGGCGGCGCGATCGCATCCGCACCCTGCGCCAGGGCGGCGGCCTGTCCGGCTTCACCAAGCGGTCGGAGAGCGAGTACGACCCGTTCGGCGCGGCGCACAGCTCGACCTCGATCTCGGCCGGCCTCGGCATGGCCGTGGCGCGGGACCTGAAGGGCGAGGACTTCCGAGTCGTCGCCGTGATCGGCGACGGCGCGATGAGCGCCGGCATGGCCTATGAGGCGATGAACAACGCCGGCGCACTGAAGAGCCGCCTGGTCGTCATCCTCAACGACAACGACATGTCGATCGCCCCGCCGGTCGGCGCCATGAGCGCCTATCTGTCGCGGCTGATCTCCTCGCGCTCCTACCGCTCGCTGCGGCACCTGATGCGCGACGTCACCGCGGTGTTCCCGAAGCCGGTGGCGCGCGCCGCCAAGCGGGCCGAGGAATACGCCCGCGGCTTCGTCACCGGCGGCACCATGTTCGAGGAGCTGGGCTTCTACTATGTCGGCCCGATCGACGGGCACAATCTCGACCACCTGCTGCCGGTGCTCGAGAATGTCCGCGACGCCGATGACGGCCCGGTGCTGGTCCATGTCGTCACCCAGAAGGGCAAGGGCTACGGCCCGGCCGAGGCGGCGCCGGACAAGTATCACGGCGTCACCCGCTTCGACGTCATCACCGGCGCCCAGTCCAAGCCGAAGAGCAACGCGCCGAGCTACACCGGCGTCTTCGCCCAGGCCCTGATCCAGGAGGCGGAGGAGGATGAGCGCATCGTCGCCGTCACCGCCGCCATGCCCTCGGGCACCGGCCTTGACAAGTTCGCCCAGCGCTTCCCGAACCGCAGCTTCGACGTCGGCATCGCCGAGCAGCATGCGGTGACCTTCGCGGCGGGCATGGCGACCGAAGGCTTCAGGCCGTTCTGCGCGATCTATTCGACCTTCCTGCAGCGCGCCTACGACCAGGTGGTGCACGACGTGGCGATCCAGCACCTGCCGGTGCGCTTCGCCATCGACCGGGCCGGGCTGGTCGGCGCCGACGGCGCCACCCATGCCGGCGCCTTCGATATCTCCTATCTCGGCTGCCTGCCCGGCATGGTGCTGATGGCCGCGGCCGACGAGGCCGAGCTGGTGCATATGGTGGCCACCGCTGCCGCGCTGGACGACCGGCCCTCTGCCTTCCGCTACCCCCGCGGCGACGGCGTCGGCGTCGAGCTGCCGGCCCGCGGCCGGCCGCTGGCGCTCGGCAAGGGCCGCGTGCTGCGCGAAGGCACGACCATCGCGCTGCTCAGCTACGGCACCCGGCTGCAGGAATGCCTGGCGGCGGCCGATGCCCTGGGCGGGATGGGCCTGTCGACCACCGTCGCCGACGCCCGCTTCGCCAAGCCGCTCGACACCGAGCTGGTCGGTCAGCTGGCCCGCCACCACGCCGTGCTGATCACGGTGGAGGAGGGGGCCGAAGGCGGCTTCGGCAGCATCGTGCTGCATCACCTGGCCCGCGCCGGCCTGCTGGACAACGGGCTGAAGGTTCGGCCGATGACGCTGCCGGACCGGTTCCAGGACCACGACAAGCCGGAGCTGCAATATGCCGAGGCGGCGCTGTCGGCGCAGGACATCGTCGCCACCGCCGCGGCGGCGCTCGGCCTTGACGCTCCGGCCACGGGCGTCATCCGGGCCTGACGTTCTCCTCCGACGCGCGACAAGCGGCCGTCCCGACCCGTCGGGGCGGCCGTTTTGCTTTGCGGCGGGCCGATTTCCCGTGCGGCAGAGGCGCCGCATCGGCGATGATGGCGGCCGAATCGATCCCGAGGGGACGGGAAGGGGGACAGAATGAGGCTGCGGCACGCCATCCTGGGGGTGGCTGCGATCACGGCGCTGGGCGCCTGCGTTCCGGCATCGGGGGAGACCAGGCCGCCAGCCGCTCCGGTCGCTGCGGCACCGGCGGCCGAGGCCACCGGGATCGCGGCGTTCCGCGGCTCCTGGGTCGGCGCCAGCCAGGGCGAGGGCGACACCCGCCGGGCCGCGGCGCTGGTGATCGACGCCTCGGCCGATGGCGGGCTGTTCCTGCGCTGGCGCAGCGCCGAGGGGCCGCGCGACGGCGAGACCAATGACGACCAGCTCAAGATGCGCGAGAACACAGCGGTTTTCGCACCCGGCAAGACCCCGAATGTCTGGTCGGCCAGGCTGGACAGCGGCGCCCAGGCCAAGGCGCGGCTGGAAGGATCGGTGCTGACCGTCGAGCTGACGGCGAAGGCCGGGGGCAAGACGGAGCTGCAGACCTACCGCCGCACCCTGATCGCGCCCGGCAAGCTGTCGCTGCACTACACGCGGGCGGTGAACGGCAAGATCGAGACCACGATCGACGCGGATTTCGTCAGGCTGCCTTAGACGAAGGGCCGGCTCGTACTTTTGCGTTGCCTCTCCCGCGGGGCGGGAGAGGTCGATAGCGCGCAGCGCTGGCGGGTGAGGGCCGGCACCGGCCTCGACAAAATCCCCTCACCCGGAGCCGCTTCGCGTCTCCGACCTCTCCCGCAAGCGGGAGAGGCAACGCTTGTTGCCTTCGGTATTGCCCAGCCTCATTCTGTCTCTGTCTTGATATGGACTGATCATGACGACCGATCCGGATCTGACGTCGAAGCTCGAAGGCTTTGCCTACAAATCTGCTGAGGAGCGCCGCCGCGCCTTCATGGAGATGCTCCGGCAAGTCGAGAAAGAGACCAATTGCGAGGGGGCGGTGACGCTGGACGAGGCTTTGGCGGAGATAGACGGGATCATCGCTGAAGCCGAGCAGTGCAGCCCCGGCTGACCGACCCCGGACCGCCGCATCCCGCTCACCCCGCTCGTTTCCCGATCGGCTCCGCCCGGTAGTCGTTCGGGTCGATGCCGTGGCGGGTCAGCTTGTCGTAGAAGGTCTTGCGCGGCAGGCCGAGGGCCTCGGTGGGGGCGCGGGCATCGCCCCTGTGCGCCGCCCGCGCCTCGCGCAGCCGGGCGGCCTCGTAGCGCTCGACCCGCTCCGGCAGGCTGGCCGGCGCCTCGGGCGGCGGCGGTGCGTCGATGCCGCCGAGGCCGAGCGCCACCCGGTCGGCGAAATGCGCCAGCTCGCGGACGTTGCCCGGCCAGTCATGGTCCAGCAGGTGCCGCCGCACCGCGTCGCCCAGCGGCGGCGGGTCGCGGCGGAAGCGTTCGGCGGCGCGGGCCAGGAAATGCGCGAACAGCAGCGGGATGTCGGCCCGGCGCTCGCGCAGAGGCGGGATGCGCAGCGTCACCACGTTGAGCCGGTAGTAGAGATCGGCCCGGAACGTCCCCTCCTGCGACGCGGCGGCGAGGTCGGTCTTGGTGGCGGCAACCACGCGCAGGTCCAGCGGCCGGCGCTCATTGGTGCCCAGCGGCTCCACCGCCCGCTCCTCCAGCACCCGCAGCAGCTTCACCTGCAGCGCCGCCGGCATACTCTCGACCTCGTCGAGGAACAAGGTGCCGCCATCGGCGTGCTCGATCCGGCCGATGCGGCGCTTCTGCGCCCCGGTGAAGGCGCCGGCCTCGTGGCCGAACAGCTCGCTCTCGATCACGCTCTCCGGCAGCGCGCCGCAGTTCAGCGCCACCAGCGGCTTCGACCGGCGGCGGCTCCAGCGGTGCAGCGCCTCTGCCACCACCTCCTTGCCCGACCCGGTCTCGCCCAGCACCAGCACGTCGACATCGGCGTCCGCCACGTTGCGCACGGTATCGCGCAGCCGCTCCATCTCGGGCGTGTCGCCCAGGAAGGCGAGGTCGTCGGCCGCTTCCAGCGCCGCGCGCAGCCGCCGGTTCTCGATCACCAGGCGCCGCTTCTCCACCGCCCGGCGGACGCTGTCGACCAGCCGCTCGGCCGGGTAGGGCTTGGCCAGGAAGTCGTAGGCGCCGTCCCGCATCGCGCCGACCGCCATGGCGATGTCGCCGTGGCCGGTGATCAGGATCACGGGCAGGTCGGGGTCGCGCTCACGGAGCTGGCCGAACAGCGCCAGCCCGTCGGTCTCCGGCATGCGGATGTCGGTGACCACGGCGCCCGGGAAGTCGCGGTCGACCGCGGCGAGGGCGGCGCGGGCGGAGTCCAGCGCCGTGACCTCGAAGCCGGCCAGCTCCAGGCTCTGCACATTGGCATGCCGGATCTCGGCCTCGTCGTCGACGAAGACGACCTGCCCCGCGCTCATGCGGCCCGTTTCCCGGGCGCCCTCATTGCGCCCGTCTCAGCGTCACGGTGAACACGGCCCCGCCGCCGTCCCGGTTGGCGGCGGCGATGCTGCCGCCGAACTCGCGCGCGATGTCCTGGCAGATCACCAGGCCGAGGCCCAGCCCGGCCGGCTTGGAGGTGGCGAAGGGGATGAACAGCGCCTTCATCGTGTCGGGGTCGAGGCCCTTGCCCGTGTCGGAAACCGCGATCCTAACCTCCTCGACCCCCCCTGCGTCCACGGTGGCGTCCACTGCGATGCGGATCTCGGGCTCGGGCAGGCCGGCGACGGCATCGAGCGCATTCTGCAGCAGGTTGACCAGGATCTGTTCGAGCCGAACCCGCTCCGCCACCACCCGGACGTCTTCCCGCGGCAGGTCCTGCACCAGCCGCACCGACTGGCGGCGGATCCGCGGCCGGGTCAGGATCAGCGCGCCCTCGACCGCATCGGCGCAGGAGGTGGCCTCGATCCGGTTGGTCGCCTTGCGCGAGAAGGCGCGGAGGTGCTGGGTGATGGTGCCGACCCGCTCGGTCAGCCCGGCGATGGTCGACAGGTTCTCGCGCACCGCCTCCCGCTTGTCGCGGTCGAGGAACACCGACGCGTTGTCCGCATAGGCGCGGATCGCGGCCACTGGCTGGTTGATCTCATGCGCCACGCTGGCCGCGACCTGGCCCAGGATGGCCAGGCGGTTGGCCTGGGTCAGCTCCTCCTGCAGCTGTTGTCGCCGCTGCTCGGCCCGGCGCCGCTCCTCGATCTCCTCGGTCAGGCGCTGGTTGGCGTCGTTCAGCGCCCGGGTGCGCTCGGCGACGCGGCGCTCCAGCTCCGCCCGCGCCGCCGCCTGCCGCGCCGCGTTGGTCAGGGCGCGGTTGCGGCGGTAGAGCAGGGCGGCGGCGGCGGCCAGGGCCAGCAGCGTCACCAGCCCGGCGATCAGCCGCGTGTCCATCACGGCGCGGCCGACGGCGGGCGAGGTCGGCGCCAGCAGATGCAGGCTCCAGCCGGTGGTCGGCACCGGGGCCGAAAGGGCGAGGAAGCGGCCGGGCATGCGCGCGCCCGGCAGCGTCGCGGTCACCGCCCCGGGCCGGGGCGAGGCCGCATCCGGCGTGATCGGCAGCGGATCGAGCGGGGCGGCGCCGTATTGCAGGCTCTCGCGCACCGCCGCGCGCTCCGCCTCCGGCAGCGGGCCGAAGCTGCGGAAGCGCCATTCCGGCACGTCGGTCAGCAGCACGACGTTGCGCTCGTCGGTGACGAAGGCGGTCTCGGCGAAACGGCCCCAGGCCTCCTCCATCTCGTCGAACTCGACCTTGACCACGATCACGCCCAGCAGGCCGGTGGGGCCGTCGATCCGGCGCGACAGGTATGAGCCCGGCTTGCGGCTCATCGTGCCCATGGCGAAGAACTCGGCCGAGCCGGTCTCGACCGCACGCTGGTAATAGGCGCGGAAGGCGTAATGCTGGCCGACGAAGCTGATCGGCTCGCGCCAGTTGCTGGCCGCGATCGCGGTGCCGCCGCGGTCCAGCAGATAGATCACCGCCGCCCGCGTGCCCTGGCTCAGCGCCTCGAACTTGGCGTTGATCCCATCCAGCCGCTGCCGGTCGTTCGACGCGGTCAGCGCGGCGCGGACATCCGGGTCCTGGGCCAGGACGAAGGGCAGGGAGCGCTGTTTCTCCAGCTCGCTGCGCAGCATCGCCACATGCAGGCCCAGCGCCGCCTCGGCCGAGCGCGCGATCTCGCCCAGCGCCCGGTCGCGCCCGACCGGCCCGGCCAGCCAGACCACGGCGGCGAACAGGGCGGCGCCGAACGCCGCGAAGACCGCCCAGCTGCGCCACCGGTGCGGCGCGGCGGGCCGGGCTGCTGGGGCGGCGATCGGGTGGCGCTCAACGGCGGTCATGCCGGGAGTCTAGCACCGCGAGGTCGGGATGACTGCGGCGACGGATGTGCGGATCTCCGCCCGGCTCGGGCCAGACTTGTGCGGGATTCCGCACAGATTGGCGGTCGGCGAGGAGCGCCCTCGGACCCGTAATTCTTTCCGATCAACAAGATGGCGGAACTCAGGCAGGTACACGCTTCGGCTGGCACGGCGATTGCACCCTCTCCGGCGCCGTCCGCAAGAAGGGGCATCCCCGGGGCGGCAGGAAACCCCATGCCGGCGTCGCCGCGGTCATCGCGGTCCACGCCCCGAGGAGTGTGTGCCATGGCCACTGCCGACGCCGCCCCGCGTCCCATCCCCTTCTACCGCCATCTCTACGTCCAGGTCCTGATCGCGGTCGTGATCGGCGTCCTGCTCGGCCATTTCTACCCCGAGACCGGGACGGCGCTGCAGCCGCTCGGTGACGGCTTCATCAAGCTGGTGAAGATGATCATCGCGCCGGTCATCTTCCTGACCGTGGTCACCGGCATCGCCGGCATGCACGACCTGGAGAAGGTCGGCCGGGTCGGCGCCAAGGCGATGATCTATTTCCTGGTGTTCTCGACCCTGGCGCTGATCGTCGGGCTGGTGATCGCCAACCTGGTGCAGCCCGGCTCGGGCCTGCACATCGACCCGGCGACGCTCGACCCGAAGGCGGTGGAGAAATACACCACCCAGGCGCATGACCAGTCGATCCAGGGCTTCCTGCTGAACGTCATCCCGGCGACGATGTTCAGCGCCTTCGTCGGCGGCGACATCCTGCAGGTGCTGTTCGTCTCGGTGCTGTTCGGCGTCGGCCTCGCCATGACCGGCGAGAAGGGCGCGCCGGTGCTGAACTTCCTGAAGGCGGTGTCGGGCGCCGTGTTCAAGGTCGTCGCCATCCTGATGAAGGTGGCCCCGATCGGCGCCTTCGGCGCCATGGCGTTCACCATCGGCAAGTTCGGCATCGGCTCGATCGCCAACCTGGCTTATCTGGTCGGCACCTTCTATGTCACCGCGCTGATCTTCGTGCTGGTCGTGCTCGGCGCCGTGTGCCGCTACAACGGCTTCTCGATCCTGGCGCTGATCCGCTACATCAAGGCCGAACTGCTGCTGGTGCTGGGCACCAGCTCCTCCGAGGCCGCGCTGCCGGCGGTGATGGAGAAGATGGAGCGGGCGGGCTGCGCCAAGCCGGTGGTCGGGCTGGGGATCCCGACCGGCCACTCCTTCAACCTCGACGGCACCAACATCTACATGACCATGGCGGCGCTGTTCATCGCCCAGGCGACGGACACGCATCTGTCGCTCGGCGACGAGATCCTGCTGCTCCTGGTGGCGATGCTCAGCTCCAAGGGCGCGGCCGGCGTCACCGGCTCGGGCTTCATCACCCTGGCGGCGACGTTGTCGGTGGTGCCGACCGTGCCGGTCGCCGGCATGGCGCTGATCCTCGGCATCGACCGTTTCATGTCGGAATGCCGGGCACTGACCAACTTCATCGGCAACGCTGTGGCCGCCGTCGTCGTCGCCCGCTGGGAAGGCGCGCTGGACGAGACCCGGCTGAAGGCCGCCCTGTCCGGCGACCCGCTGCCGGCGCCGGACGAAGGCACGGTCCCCGCCCCGGCGGAGTGAAGCGGCAGGGCGGGCGGCTGCATCATCGCCGTCCGCCCCGCCGGCCGCGGCTTCAGGCGGCGGCCTCCTCGACCTCCTCGATCGTGTCGGCCACGGTGGTTTCCGCCGCTTCGGCCAGGGCCCGGACCCGCGCCTCGGTCGGCTCGATGCCGTGCTCCTCCAGATAGAACCTCGCCGTGGCGAGGGTGGAGGCTGGAAGGTCGGGTGCGGCGTCGTCGGTCGCGCGGTTCACCAGGACGAGGAAGTCGATGGTCTCCTCGAAAGTGACCTTGCCGTCAGCGTGGGCCGCCTCGATGAAGGTGCGGATCTCACGCTCCTGCTTCCGCGTCAGGCCCTTGTATTCATGCCCGTCGAGGCCGCCGAGGACGATCCGGAGCTGGTTGTCGGCGGAACCCGCGTCGGTGGCGGCGGTATCGAGCATGCAGAAGTAGCTCGCCTTGAGGAGGATGGCCCGCACCCGGTCCCGGCGGGTGTCCTCGTCGAGTTCCGGGGGCAGGGACAGCTCGGTTCCCGTGCTCAGGATCCGTGCATATCGGGCGAGATCCGCCCGCACCTTCGCCTGATCGAGCGGCTGGTCGGATTCGATGTCCACAGTCTCGATGATGTCGTCGATCGGGGAACGCTGCGCATCGGTCATCGACTCGGTCTCCTTCGTCTGAGGTCGGGGCGGGTGAAGCGAATATTGCCCGCGCGTCTCCGGACGGCGCATGACGATGTCTGATGAAGATATGTGCAAGGGGCATGGGGCCGCGCCGGCAGCAGGCCGGTCCACCGTGTAAGGGCCGCGTGGCGAGGCGGCGATAGCTGTCTGATTCTGAGAACCAGGTCTTGAAACCGTCTCGTGCGTCTGTGCTTCGAGTTGAGGGTGGCTGGCGAAGGCAGCGCATCAGGGCGGAGATCAGTAGAGCCTCTCCTGCCGTACTTCCGCCCGCGGCGTTGCCGCGCTATGGCTTGGCGGCAGGCAGAGAGGAGAGGCCCGTGACCGCTGCGTCGATCGCCGTGATGACCGAGACCGCGATGGTGGTGCGCTTCGGCGAGACCATCGACGCCGCGATCGCCGACGCGATCCACGCTTTGGCCCTGTCGCTGGAGCGCGATCCGTTCCCCGGCTTCGTCGAGGCCTCGCCCGGCTTCGCCACGCTGGCCGTGTTCTTCGACCCCGACGCCGTGCCGCGCGACCGCGACGAGCCGCCGGCGGCCACGGTGCAGCGCCTGCTGGAGGCGCGGCTCGGCGGCCTCGATCCCGCAGCGCTGGGCGAGCCGCGGCTGGTCGAGATCCCGGTCGCCTATGGCGGCGCCTTCGGTCCGGACCTGGCCGAGCTGGCGCAGCATCACGGCCTGACCGAGGAAGAGGTGATCGCCTTGCATTCCGGCGGCGAGTACCGGGTGCACATGATCGGCTTCAGCCCCGGCTTCCCCTTCCTCGGCGGGCTGGCCGAGCGGCTGGCGACACCGCGCCGGGCCTCGCCGCGGCTGAAGATCCCGGCCGGCTCGGTCGCGATCGGCGGGCCGCAGACCGGGATCTACCCGGTCGAATCCCCGGGCGGCTGGAACCTGATCGGCCGCACGCCGCTGGCGCTGTTCCTGCCGGGGCAGGACCCGCCCTGCCTGCTGCAGGCGGGAGACCGCATCCGCTTCCGCCCGATCGCGGCGGAGGAGTTCGAGGCCCCGGCCGGAGACGCCAAGTGAGCATTGCCGTTCTCGAACCCGGCCTGCTGTCGACGGTGCAGGATCTCGGCCGCTTCGGCCATCGTCGCCACGGCGTGGTGGTGGGCGGGGCGATGGACCGGCGCTCGCACGCCGTGGCCAACATCCTGGTCGGCAACGCCCCCGACGCCGCCACGCTGGAGATGACGCTGATGGGGGCGGCGCTTCGCTTCGAGGCCGACGCGCTGATCGCGCTGGCCGGCGGCGGCATGCGCGGGACGGTGGGCGGCGAGGCGGTGCCGCCGCGCCGGCCGGTGCTGATGCCGAAGGGGGCGGAGCTGCGCTTCACCCCGACCAATATCGGCTGCCGCACCTATCTGGCGGTGGCCGGCGGGCTGGACGTGCCGCCGATGCTGGGCAGCCGCTCGACTTATCTGCGGGCGGGCCTCGGCGGATTTGAGGGGCGGGCGCTCAAGGCGGGCGACCGGCTGCCGGCCGGCGCGCCGACCGCGCTGGGCGAGCGCCTAGCCAGGCTGCTGGCGGCGGAGCGCGGCGACCGGCCCTTCGCCACCACCGGCTGGTCTGCCGCCGCCGATCTCGACCCATCGCTGCGGCGGTCGCCGCATGTCCGGGTGCTGCCCGGGCTGCAGGCGACCGCCTTCGACCGCGACAGCCTGGCCGCCTTCCACGGCGAGCGCTTCACCGTCAGCCCGCGCTCCGACCGCATGGGCTACCGGCTGGACGGACCGGCGCTGACCCTGTCGCAGCCGCGCGACCTGCTGTCCGAGGCGGTGACCACCGGCACGGTCCAGGTGCCGCCCGAGGGCAAGCCGATCGTGTTGATGGCCGATGCCCAGAGCACCGGCGGCTATCCCCGCATCGCCCAGGTGATCGAATCCGACCTGCCGGTGCTGGGCCAGCTGCGCCCGGGGGACGTGCTGCGCTTCGTGCCGGTCGGGCTGGCCGAGGCCGAGGAGCGGCGGCGGCAGGCCCGGCTGGACCTGCGCCGCCTCGCCGCCGGCGTCGCCGTCCACGCAGGGTTGTGAGGAACGGCGGCATGCGCGCGAAGATCCGCGACACCGAGATCTGGTTCGACATCGACGGCGCCGGGCTGGTGCCGGACGGCGGCGCGATGCGGCAGCGGCCGACCGGCTTCCTGGTCCATGGCGGCCCGGGCTCCGACCACAGCGGCTTCAAGCCGAGCATGAGCCTGGTGGCCCAGCACATGCAGCTGGTCTATTTCGACCATCGCGGCCAGGGCCGCTCCGCCCGCGGCGATCCGGCGCGCTACACGCTGGACGAGAATGTCGAGGACATGGAGGCGCTGCGCCGCCATCTCGGGCTCGGGCCGATCGCCAGCATCGGCACCAGCTATGGCGGCATGGTCGCGATGGCGCATGCGGCGCGCTATCCGGAGGCGGTGTCGCATCTGGTGCTGATCGTCACCGCCGCCCATGCCGGCTTCATCCCGCGGGCGCAGCAGATCCTGCGCGAGCGCGGCTCGGCCGAGCAGGTCGCGGCCGGGGAGGTCCTGTGGGCCGGCGGCTTCCGCAGCGAGGCGGATCTCGAGGCCTATTACGAGGCGATGGGTTCGCTCTATTCCCGCCGGTACGACCCGGCGGCGGCCGCGGCGACACGGGGGCGGGCGATCCATTCGCCCGAGGCGATCAACCGCGCCTTCGGCCCCGACGGCTTCCTGCGCCGGCTCGACCTGCGGCCGGAGCTGGCGCGGATCACCGCCCCGACCCTGATCCTGGCCGGCCGCTACGACTGGATCTGTCCGCCGGAATTCTCCGAGGAGATCCACCGCCTGATCCCGGGCTCGACCCTGCGCATCTTCGAGGACAGCAGCCATTCGATCCGCGTGGACGAGCCGGAGGCGCTGCGGGCCGCGATCACGGAGTTCGTGGCGGGCTGAAGGTTCTTCCCCCGCTCCCACTGTCATCCTCGGGCTTGACCCGAGGATCCAGGGGCTTTCAAAACAGTTCTCGGTGGCCCCTGGATTGCCGGGTCAAGCCCGGCAATGACAGCAAGGGAGGTGGTTGGCTAATTTTGCAAAAAATATACGTAGTTGATCCGAATTTCACATGATGGCACGGCTTCGTCCAACAGAAGGAAGGACGATTCGATGCGCCATCACATCCTCATCGGTCTGGCCGCCGCCGCGCTGTGGAGCGGCGCGGCCGGGGCCGAGACCATCCTGTCCCGCGGCAATGGCGGCCAGCCGGAGACGCTGGACGTGCACAAATCCGTCGGCATCCCGGAATCCTGGATCGAGCTCGACCTGTTCGAGGGGCTGCTGGCGCCGGGGCCGAAGGGCGAGCTGGTGCCCGGCGCGGCCGAAAGCTGGACCGTCTCCGACGACGGCAGGACCTACACCTTCAGGCTGCGCGCCGACGGCAAATGGTCGGACGGCAGCCCGGTGACCGCCCAGGACTTCGTCTATTCCTGGCGCCGGCTGGTCGACCCCAAGACCGCCGCGCCCTACGCCTATTTCCTCGACCGCATCGTCGGCGCCAGGGAGGTGCGGCTAGGGCAGAAGCCGCCCGAGGATCTCGGCGTCCGCGCGGCCGACGACCGGACCTTCGAGGTCAGCCTGGTCGGCCCGACCTCCTATTTCCTGTCGATGCTGGTCAACAACTCGACCTTCCCGGTCAACCGGGCGAACGTCGAAAAGTTCGGCGACGCCTTCGCCCGGCCGGGCAACCTGGTCTCGAACGGCGCCTATGTGCTGGCCGAGGACGTGCCGCAGTCGCACATCACACTGCGCCGGAACCCGCAGTTCCACGACGCGGCGAATGTGAAGATCGACGCGGTGCGCTATGTCGTGACCGAGGATGTCGACAGCGAGCTGTCGCGCTTCCAGGCAGGCGAGCTCGACGTCACCACCGAAGTGCCGAGCCAGCAGGTGCCGGCGCTGAGGCAGAGCCATCCCGACGAGCTGCACATCGCGCCCTATCTCGGCATCTACTTCTACGCCATCAACCTGAACCACGAGCCGTGGAAGAGCAGCCCGACGCTGCGCCGCGCCCTGTCGCTGGCGGTCGACCGCGACGTCATCATCGGCAAGGTGGCGCAGGGCAACCAGACTCCGGCCTACAGCTTCGTGCCGCCGGGGACCGAGGGCTTCCCGGCCTGGCAGCCGGAGGAGGCGGGCTGGACCCAGGCGCGCCGTGACGAGGAGGCGAAGGCCCTCCTGGCCCAGGCGGGTTACGGCCGGGACCGGCCGCTGCAGGTGAAGATCACCTACAACACCTCGGAGAACCACAAGAAGATCGCCGTCGCCATCGCCGCGATGTGGAAGCAGAAGCTCGGCGTCGAGACCACGCTCGAGAACCTGGAATGGTCGACCTACCTGACCCAGCACCACCGGAAGGAGTTCCAGGACTTCGCCCGCACCGGCTGGATCGGGCAGTACAACGACGCGAACTTCTTCCTGGAGCTGCAGCGCAGCGGCATCGGCGAGCTCAGCACCTCCGACTATTCCAACCCGGCCTATGACGCGCTGCTGGACCAGGCCTCGGCCGAGACCGACGCGGCCAAGCGGGCCCAGATCCTGCAGCAGGCGGAGCAGCTGATGATCGCCGACACGCCGGTGATCCCGCTGTTCTTCTACACCAGCCGGCACCTGGTCTCGCCGGCGGTGAAGGGCTGGGAGGACAACCTGCGCGACCAGCACCCGACGCGCTGGCTGTCGGTCGAGCGATAAGCGCCGCGGGGGAGGCAGGGCGGCATCCGGCGCGGTTGACACGGGCCCGCTCCGCCGGGTCATCTGCGGGCCATGACTTCGGCCCGTCGCACCACCCTGCCGCGCCTGCTGCACCGCGCCCACAACGCCTATCTGCGCCTGCGCAAGCCGCTGACCCTCGGCGCCCGCATGGTGGTGCGGGACGGGGAGGGGCGCTTCCTGCTGGTGCACCATACCTACCGTCCCGGCTGGTTCTTCCCCGGCGGCGGGGTCAAGAAATGGGAGAGCTTCGAGGCCTGCGCCGTGCGCGAGGCGCGCGAGGAGGCGGCGGTCGAGGTCGAATCGGGCGCCAGGCTGTTCTCGGTCTACGCCCATTTCGACCAGCTGCGCTGCGACCATGTCGCGGTGTTCCTGGCCGACCGCTGGCGCCCTTCCGGCGGCCGGCTGTCCTACGAGATCGCCGAGGCCCGCTTCTTCCCGGCCGACGACCTGCCGCGCGACATCCACGGCGCGACCCACCGCCGGATCCAGGAGATCCTCGGTCAACGCAGCATCGATCCCGTCTGGTGACCTCCATGAGCGAAACGCCCCCGCCCGCCGCCCCGATTCCTGGCGACCGCCTGGCCCGGATCCAGGAGTTCCTGCTGGTCTGCGACCGGTTCAAGCAGGTCACCCGGCAGAACTATCTGACCGACGGCAGCCGGCGCGAGACCGACGCCGAGCACACCTGGCACATGGCGCTGTACGCCCTGCTGCTGAAGGACGAGATCGGCTTTGAGGTCGACATCGCCAAGGTCCTGTCGCTGGTCCTGGTGCACGACCTGGTCGAGATCCATGCCGGCGACACCTTCGCCTATGACGATGTCGGCCGGCAGGACCAGGCGGCGCGCGAGGCCGAGGCGGCGGTGAAGCTGTTCGGCCTGCTGCCGCCCGACCTGCGCGACAGGGTGCATGGCTGGTGGACCGAGTTCGAGGCCGGCGAGACGCCGGAGGCTCGCTTCGCCCGAGCCCTCGACCGGCTGCAGGCCTTCGCCCAGAACGTCATGAGCGGCGGCAAGTCCTGGCACGAGCACGGCGTCACCCGGACCCGCACCTTCAGCCGGATGCAGGAGGCGCTGGACAGCGACCCGACGGTCCGGCTGCTGGTCGAACGCCTCTACGGTCACGCCGACCGGGAGGGCAGCTGGGTTCAGGAGCCGGATCCGGTCTGAACGCCCTCCAGCCGGACGCGGTCTTCCGCAAGCGCGGCCGCCAGCCAGTCGGCCACGGTGCGGATGCGCGGCACGTCCCTGGCCGGGCCGGGCAGCAGCAGCCACAGCTCGCGCGTGACGACCGGGACGGGGCCCGACAGGCGCTCCAGCCCCGGTTCCTCATCGGCCATGAAGCAGGGCAACATGGCGCGGCCGAGACCGGCCTGCACCGCGGCCAGCAGCTCGATGCCGCCGCTGACCCGAAGCAGCGGGTCGCGGCCGCCGGGCTGGTCGCGCAGCCAGACGCTCTGCGGCAGCTCCTCATGCGCCTCGTCGAGGGCGATCCAGCCAGCAGCATCGGTGCCCCGCGCGCGATAGACGGCGTGGCCGACCCGGGCCGCCAGCCGCGCCGCCAGGTCGCCGGCGCGCGGCCGGGCCAGGCGCAGGGCGATGTCGGCGTCGCGGCGCTCCAGATCCGCATTCGTCTCTGCGCTCAGGATCGTCGGCCGCAGCCCGGCATGGTGCCGGTACAGCGCGCCGAGGCGCGGGATCAGCCAGGAGGCGAAGCTGGGAAGCGCCGCGATCCGGATCGGGCCGGAGACCGCGGCATCACGGTCGCGCGCGGCGTGCTCGATGGCCGCCGCGGCGCGCTCCATGACCTCCGCCTGGGCCGCGACCGCGGCGCCGACGCTTGTCGGCCGGAAGCGCCGGTCGACCCGTTCGAACAGCGGCGTGCCAAGGGCGTCCTCGGCGGCGGCGAGGCGGCGCGACACGGTGGTCTGGTCGACCCCGAGCGCCTGCGCGGCGGCGGAGGCGGTGCCGTGCCGGGCGAGCGCCAGGACGAAGCGGGCGAGATCCCAATCCATGCCTGCAGTATTGCAGAATGCTTCGGCAGAATCTCGGCTTTCCTGCAGGCTGGGCGCCGGCCAAATCTGAGTGCGTGAACCGCCGCGCTCCCTGCGGCGGCCTGATGCCGGAGTGTCCGATGAAGCTGTACTACGCCCCCGACACCTGCTCGCTGTCGCCGCACATCGTGCTGCGTGAGCTCGGCCTGCCCTACACCCTGGTCCGGGTCGACAACCGGACCAAGAAAACCGCCGACGGCGGCGACTTCCTGGCGGTCAACCCCAAGGGCTATGTCGCGGCGCTGCAGCTCGACGACGGCCGGGTGCTGACCGAGGGGGCGGTGATCGTGCAATACCTCGCCGATCTCAAGCCCGAAGCCGGTCTGGCGCCGGCCAGCGGGACGTGGGAGCGGGTGCGGCTGCAGGAATGGCTCAGCTTCATCACCAGCGAAATCCATGCCGGCTTCAGCCCGCTGTTCAACCCGGCGCTGCCGGAGGAGGCGAAGGCGATCCTGCGCGACAAGCTGTTCCGCCGCCTTGCCGTGGTCGAGGACGCGCTGCAGGCCCGGGATTACCTGCTCGAGGGCGGCTTCAGCGTCGCCGACGTGTATTTGTTCACGCTGCTCGGCTGGACCCGGTTCTTCGCCATCGACCTCGGCCGCTGGCCGGCGATCGCGAAGTATGTGCAGCGCATCGGCGCCCGCCCTTCGGTGGCCGCCGCGCTGGCCGCCGAGACGTCGGCGCAGGCCGCCTGATTCCCTGCCATCCAGGAGACGATCCATGCATCCCAAGACCCTGCTCGACCACGCCGGCGCCAAGCTGGAGCCTGCCGCCCTGTCGGAGTCGGTGCTGGTCCTGATCGACATGCAGCGCGAATACAGCGATGGCGGCTTGGCCCTGCCGGGCGTCGGCCCGGCGGTGGAGGAAGCCGCGGCCCTGCTGGCCCGGGCGCGCCGCCTGGGCACCCCGGTCATCCATGTGTTGAACGAGCGCAAGGGCGGGTTGTTCGACGTCGACGGCCCCTATGTCGCGCCGATCGCGGCGGTGGCGCCGGCGCAGGGTGAGGTGGTGGTGAAGAAGGGCCTGCCCAACGCCTTCGCCGGCACCGACCTGGCCGAGCGCATCGCCGCGACCGGCCGCAAGACGCTCGTGACGGTCGGCTTCATGACCCATATGTGCGTCGACGCCACCACCCGCTCGGCGGTTGATCACGGCCTGTTCAGCACGGTGGTGGCCGCGGCCTGCGCCAGCCGCGACCTGCCGGACCCGCTGGGCGGCGTGCGGCCGGCGGCGGAGGTGCACCGGGCGGCGCTGGCCGCCCTGGCCGACCGCTTCGCCGTGGTGGCGGCGCGGGGGGATGCCGTCCGCGACTGACGCACTATCCTTGCGGGAAGGGGCGGCCCGCCGGGGCCGCCGATCCACCAGGAGAACCGCGATGGCCGCCAAACCGCACGCCTATCCGCCCGCGGAGGTCGAGGCCCGCCTGGCCCGCGACCTGCCGCGCTGGCGTTTCGAGGGCGGCACCATCCGCCGACGTTACGAGACGCATGGCTGGAAGGGCACGATGCTGGCCGTCGGCGCCATCGGCCACCTGGCCGAGGCCGCCTGGCACCATCCGGAGATCGCCGCCTCCTGGGGTTGGGTCGAGGTGCGGCTGAACACGCACGATGCCGGCGGCGGCATCACCGACCGCGACTTCGCCCTGGCCCGCAAGATCGAGGAGGTGGTGGCTTGGCAGCCGGCCCGCGACGGCGCCGGGCTGGACGGCACGCCGTCCGACCCGCGCTTCGCCTACCTGAAGTACGACTGAGGGGCTCAGCCCTCGCGGCGGCGCTCGAAGCGGACGCCGATGGAATCGGCTTCGGGGAAGACGTCGAGCTTCTCGACCTCGGCCACCGCCCGCAGCACCATCGGATGGGCCATGGCGAGGTCCAGCACATGTTCGGCGACGGTCTCGATCAGCCGGACATGCTCCTTCTCGGCCAGCGCCTGCAGGCCCTGCACCAGCCCCTCATAGGAGGGGACGCGGCCGATGTCGTCACCGATGCCGCCGGCCGGCAGCTCGACCTCCATCTCGACGCTGATGCGGACGCGCTGGCGCCGCTCCTCCTCATGGGCATAGACGCCGATCGACATCGGCACGACGAAATGGCGCAGCCGGATCAGATAGGTGGCCGCGCGGGCGGTCTCGGCCGCCGGAAAGGATGATGTCGGCTTCGATCCGGCGCGCGTGACGAGCGGGATCGGGGAACGGTTCGGGGCACTCATGGGGCGATCCGATTGGCGGAGACCTGGGCCGTGACTCTGCCGGCCGAGGGTCCGATGGCGAGGCACGGGCAGTCTGGCCGTGCAATGGCCCAAGCAGGAGCATCCTGCCGTGATCGGCCGGGGAAGGCGAGAGGGAAGTGCACGCATGGCGTGCATGGCTCCCGCCACCGCGGCGAGGCGGATCCGGGACGGATCAGGTCGTGAGCAGGATGGCCCCGCGGCCCTCGATCGGCTCGGCGCCGGCGATCTTGGCGACGATGTCGCCGGGCCGCACCAGGCGGTGCAGGCACTGCGACCACAGCACCCCATCGACCCCCGCGTGGAGCGGCGTGCGCCCCTGCGCCGGATCGGCGGTCGGGTCGACGATGTCGGCGACGTGCTCGCCGCGGCGCAGCCGGGCGCCGAGCGGCCGGGAATAGGTCACGATGCCGGCGACCGGGGCGCGCAGCATCTCGTTGCCGGCCAGCGGCGTGGCGTCGCACCGCGCCGCGGGCAGCGGGCCGGGGTCGCCGGCCAGCACGCCGCGGCGCTGCAGGAAGCGGATCAGCGCGTCGGCGTCGGCCCCGGCCGTGTCGTCGTCGACATTGGCCTGGCCGCGCAACTCGATCGTCGCCGCCAGGCAGGCGGGCGGCAGCGGATGCTCGTCGCCGAGCAGCCGGCGCAGGATCCACCACGGCGCCGAATTCGCCTCGTCGAACGGGTTGTCGCCGGATTCCTCGCCCAGCAGCACCGCCTCGGCCCCGAACTCGCAGGCCAGGTCCTCGGCGTCCGGCCACAGCGGAGTGCCGAGATAGACATGCACCGGCGCCCGGTTGTCGCAATGCAGGTCCAGCACGAGATCGGCGTCGATCGACAGGCCCAGCAGCGTCTTGCGCAGGGCGCCGGTCTCGTCGACCGGCTGCTGCTCCGCCAGCGCCGCCAGCAGGGCAGCGCGCACCAGCCGGACGTTGCGGTCGGCGTCGCCGGTTAGTTGCCCGGCGATGCGCGGCGCCACGATCGGGGCCAGGTCCGGGTAGTGGCGGTTGAAGTTGCCGCGGCCATCCAGGGCGAAGCGGCCGACATGATACTCCAGCACCGACTGCGACAGCCCGATCGGGTTGGCGGCGGGCACCACCACGATCTCGCCTTCGATCGCCCCGGCGGCGTCCAGCGCGTCCAGGCGGCGCAGCAGATGATGGGCGGCCAGCATGCCCGGCAGCTCGTCGGCGTGCAGCCCGGCCTGGACATAGGCCTTGGGGCGCGCTCCGGGCCGGCCGTAGCGGTGCACGGTCACGGTGCGGCTGGTCCCGGGGCTGGGAGAGGGCAGCGGAATCTGGCTGACGGTCTTGCTCATGGCGGCACTCTGGCTAAGGGCGCGGCACCCTAGCGCAGCGGCCGCAGGAAGGCATCCGCCACGATGCTGTCCAAATTTTCGTCAGCGCTGCATTCATTGCCTAAAATTTGACCAGCCATGATCTGCTCGTCGATGAAGAGGCTCGCCTTCGCTCACTCCGGCAAAATCGGCACGACACTTGCTTGGACCGGGGCGAAGGGCGGTTCGTGCCGGTGCCGACAGGGCGGCTGCCGACCGTCAGCCGGAAGGACGTAGGCTGGAGAACACTCAATGAAGCGGACGTTTTGGGGGATAGGAACAATCGGGGCGGCCTTGCTGCTGGCCCTGCCGGCGCTGGCGCAGGACGCGCCGGCCACGCCGGATGCGGGGGCGACGGCCTGGATGCAGACCTCCACGCTGCTGGTCCTGATGATGGCCATTCCGGGCTTGGCCTTGTTCTATGGCGGCATGGTGCGCAAGGCGAACGTGCTGTCGATGCTGATGCAGTGCTTCGCCACGACCTGCCTGATCAGCATCGCCTGGATGGTGCTCGGCTACAGCCTCGCCTTCACCAATGGCGGTCCCTATCTCGGCGACCTCTCGCGCTTCTTCCTCAACGGCCTGCCGGTCTCGGGCGTGTTCACGCTCGGCGAGGGCGGGGCGGCGACGCCGGTGGCCACGGTCATCCCGGAATCGGTCTACATGATGTTCCAGATGACCTTCGCCGCGATCACGCCGGCGCTGATCGTCGGGGCCTTCGCCGACCGCATGAAATTCTCGTCGCTGCTGGTCTTCATGCTGCTCTGGTCGCTGCTCGTCTACGCGCCGGTGGCCCATTGGGTGTGGCAGCCGAACGGCTGGCTCTTCGGCCTGGGCGTGCTCGACTTCGCCGGCGGCACCGTGGTGCACATCAACGCCGGCATCGCCGGGTTGGTCGCCTGCATCGTGATCGGCAAGCGCAAGGGCTACGGCACCGGCGCGGCGCATGCCTTCGCGCCGCACAACCTGGTCTACAGCGTGATCGGCGCCTCGCTGCTGTGGGTGGGCTGGTTCGGCTTCAACGCCGGCTCCTGGCTCGCCGCCGACGGCCGCTCCGGCATGGCGTTCGCGGCGACGCACATCGCCACGGCGGCGGCGGCGCTGGCCTGGATGTTTGTGGAATGGGCGGCCAAGGGTAAGCCGAGCGTGCTCGGCGTCATCTCCGGCGCGGTGGCCGGCCTGGTCGCGATCACCCCGGCCTGCGGCTTCGTCAACCCGACCGGGGCGCTGGTGATCGGCATCGTCGCCGGCATCGTCTGTTTCATCGCCTCGACCTCGGTCAAGAAGGCGTTCGGCTATGACGACTCGCTCGACGTGTTCGGCGTCCATGGCGTCGGCGGCATCGTCGGCGCCCTGCTGACCGGCGTCTTCGCCGACCCGGCGATCTCGGCCGGGGCGGGCGACTATGCCGGCCTGCTCTACGGCAATCCTGCCCAGCTCTGGGTCCAGGCCGAAGGCGTGATCGCGACCCTGGTCTGGAGCGGTGTCGTCACCCTGGTGCTGCTGTTCCTGATCAAGGCGGTCATGGGCCTTCGGGTCTCGGAAGAGGCGGAGCGCGACGGCCTCGACCTCGCCCTGCACGGCGAGGCGGTGCAATAGCGCGTCGCAAAGTGGCGGCCAGACTTGGGGCGTCCCTCGGGACGCCCCTCTTTTTTGCCCATGGGGCGGACTGCCGATTTCTTGGGCAAAAAAGGAAGAGGGCGGCCGAAGCCGCCCTCCCGCAGTCCTGAACCGCGTCCGCGTCAGCGGACTTGCGGTACGGCATCCGTGTCAGCGGGCCTGGGACATGGCGATCGCCGTGTCGCCCATCCGGTTCGAGAAGCCCCATTCGTTGTCGTACCAGCTCAGCACCCGGACGAAGGTGCCGTCGATGACCTTGGTCTCCTTGATCGCGAAGATCGAGGAGTGCGGGTCGTGGTTGAAGTCGGTCGACACCAGATCCTCCTCGTAGAAGCCGAGGATGCCCTTCAGCTTGCCGCCGGCGGCCTGCTTGATCGCCGCATTGATCTCCTCGACCGTGGTCGGGCGCTTGGCGACGAACTTGAAGTCGACCACCGAGACGTTCGGCGACGGCACGCGGATCGAGGTGCCGTCCAGCTTGCCCTTCAACTCCGGCAGCACCTTGCCGACGGCCTTGGCGGCGCCGGTCGAGGTCGGGATCAGGTTCAGCGCCGCGGCCCGGGCCCGGTGCAGGTCCTTGTGCATCGTGTCGACGATGCGCTGGTCGCCGGTGTAGCTGTGGATCGTGGTCATGAAGCCGTGATCGATGCCGATCGCCTCGTGCAACACCCAGGCGACGGGCGCCAGGCAGTTGGTGGTGCAGGAGGCGTTGGAGACGATCTTGTGCTCGGCCGTCAGCTTGTCGTGGTTGACGCCGTAGACGACGGTCAGGTCCTCGTCCGTCGCCGGGGCCGAGATCAGAACCTTCTTGGCGCCGGCCGTCAGCTGCTTGGCGGCGTCGTCGCGCTTGGTGAAGATGCCGGAGCATTCCAGCGCGATCTCGACGCCGAGCTCGCCCCAGGGCAGCTGGGTCGGGTCGCGCTGCTGCACCGCCTTGATGCCGTGGCCGTTGACGATCAGCGTGTCGCCCTCGACCTGGACGTCGAACGGCGCCCGGCCGTGCACGCTGTCGTATTTCAGCAGATGGGCATTGGTCTTGACGTCGGCGAGGTCGTTGATCGCGACCACCTCGATGTCCTTGCGTCCGGATTCGATCAGCGCCCGCAGCACCAGGCGCCCGATGCGCCCGAACCCGTTGATGGCAACCTTCACGGCCATGTCGTCTTCTCCGATCCGATGGTCTCGTACCGATAGCGGATGGGAAACCAACCCGTTCCCTTCCGTCTGGGAAGGGCTGGTTCCCGGCCTCGGCGTTACAGCTTGGCCTTGGCGGCGGCGACGACCGCCTCGGCCGTGATCCCGAAATGCTTGTACAGCTGGTCGTAGGGGCCCGAGGCGCCGAACCCCGTCATGCCGACGAAGCCGCCCTCCGGCCCGATATAGTGGTCCCAGCCCTGGCGCACGCCGGCCTC
Source organism: Inquilinus sp. Marseille-Q2685 (assembly GCF_916619195.1). NCBI lineage: Bacteria > Pseudomonadati > Pseudomonadota > Alphaproteobacteria > Rhodospirillales > Rhodospirillaceae > Inquilinus > Inquilinus sp. Marseille-Q2685. The sequence goes on along the minus strand of NZ_CAKAKL010000001.1, from coordinate 963,592 downwards.
GACCGCGATGCGGACCACGCCCTGGCCCAGCACCCGGCGGCGATAATCCGACGGCTGGCGGTCGAACAGCGCCGAGCAGGGCATGGAGACGAGGCGGGTGCCGATGCCCTCGGCCTCCAGCGCGTCGCGCGCCTCCTTGGCGATCGACACCTCCGAGCCGGTGGCGACCAGCAGCACGCGCGGCGTGCCGGTCGCCTCCTCGAGGATGTATCCGCCCTTGGCCGACAGGTTCTCGGCATTGGCGTTGCGGCGCAGCGTCGGCAGGTTCTGCCGGGTCAGCGCCAGCACCGACGGCGCGTCCTCGGTCTCCAGCGCGATCTGCCAGGCCTCGGCGGTCTCGACCGCGTCGCAAGGGCGGAACACCAGGAGATGCGGGATCGCCCGCAGCGCCGCGACATGTTCGACCGGCTGGTGGGTCGGGCCGTCCTCGCCGAGGCCGATCGAGTCATGGGTCATGACGAAGACGACGCGCTGGCGCATCAGCGCCGCCAGGCGGATCGACGGGCGGCAATAATCGGTGAAGGTCAGGAAGGTGGCGCCGTAGGGGATGATGCCGCCATGCAGCGCCAGCCCGTTCATCGCCGCCGCCATGCCGTGCTCGCGCACGCCGTAGCGGACGTAGCGGCCGCCGTACTTGTCGGGCTCGATATCGGTTGAGGCCTTGGTCTTGGTGTTGTTCGACGGCGTCAGGTCGGCCGATCCGCCGATCAGCTCCGGAATGGCCGGCACCAGCAGCTCCAGCACCTGGCCGGAGGCGACGCGGGTGGCCAGGCTCGGCCTGGTCTCCGAGATCTCGGCCTTGAACTTGGCCAGGATGCCGTCGAGGCCGGAGGGCAGGGCGCCGGTGTTGGCCTGGCGGAAGGCGGCGCGGATCTCGGCCGGCGTCTTCAGGAGGCGCTGGTCCCAGGCCAGGCGCTCGGCCTCGCCGCGCTTGCCGATCTCGCGCCAGGCCGCGATCGTGGCCTCCGGCACCTCGAAGGGCGGGTAGGGCCAGTTGAGGTGCTCGCGGGTCGCGGCGACCTCGTCCTTGCCCAGCGGCGAGCCGTGGGTGGCGCTGGTGCCCTGCTTGTTCGGGGCGCCCCAGCCGATGATGGTTTTGCAGGCGATCAGGCTCGGCCGGTCATCGGCCAGCGCCGCGTCGATCGCGGCGGCGATCGCGTCGGTGTCGTGGCCGTCGATGCGCTGGACGTGCCAGCCATAGGCCTCGAAGCGCTTCTGGGTGTCGTCGCTGAAGGACAGCTTGGTCGGGCCGTCGATGGTGATGTGGTTGTCGTCGTACAGCACGATCAGCCGGCCGAGCTTGAGATGACCGGCCAGCGAGCAGGCCTCGTGGCTGATGCCCTCCTCGAGGTCGCCGTCGCCGCAGGTGACCCAGGTGTGGTGGTTCACCAGATCGTCGCCGAAGCGGGCGTTCAGGATGCGCTCCGCCAGGGCGAAGCCGACGGCGTTGCCCAGGCCCTGGCCCAGCGGCCCGGTGGTGGTCTCGATCCCGGCCTCGTGGTCGACCTCGGGATGGCCCGCAGTGTGGTGGCCGAGCTGCCGGAAATGCTTGATCTCGTCGAGCGTGATCTTGCTGTTGCCGGTCAGGTACATCAGCGAATAGAGCAGCATCGAGCCGTGGCCGCCGGACAGGATGAAGCGGTCACGGTCGGCCCAGGTCGGGGCGGCGGCGTCGAACTTCAGGTAGCGGCTGAACAGCACCGTGGCGACGTCGGCCATGCCCATCGGCATGCCGGGATGGCCGCTCTTCGCCGCCTCGACCGCGTCCAGGGACAGGAAGCGGATGGCGTTCGCCATGTCTGAGTGGGTCACGGTCCGGGGGCTGTCGCTCATGGCATCGATCCGTTGCGGGGCACGGGGACCCCCGACGAGAACCCGCGCGTGGTTCTCGTCGGGGCGGCGGCACCATGCAGCCCCGGTGCCCTCGCGTCAATGCCACCAAATGCCCAATTCGGGCCCGAAATGCCGGCGGAAAGGTCGGACATTGGCGAAGCGGAATTTCCCGGTCACGCATGGCTGATTGCCGGCTTCACTGGTTCGAAAACATAAAGTTTTAGAGAATTCAAATCGAAATCTTTGATCCTCTCTGCATAAACATTCACGGTCTCGGATTTGAATTGATGAAATGTGGAATCGCTCTATAGCCAACGAAGACATCGGAGGAGGGGAGAGCAATGAAATTGTCCCGTTTCTGGCCTGCCGCGGCCGCGATCGGCCTGGGTGGATGGCTGGCCTGCGGCCCGGCCCTCGCCGATTCCATGCCGGCCCTGGCCGCGCGCTCGGCGCCGCTGCTGGCGGAGCGCGGCTTCCCGTACAAGGACCTGAACCGCAACGGCCGCCTGGATCCCTATGAGGACCGCCGCCTGCCGCCGGCGGTACGGGCGCAGGACCTGGTCCGGCGCATGACGCTGGAGGAGAAGGCCGGCCAGATGCTGCACGCCACGCCGGTCTCGACCGCGACCGGCGACGGCTGGACCGCGGAGTCGCTGTCGGCGCTGATCGGCGGCCGGCATGTCGGCGCCATGATCAGCCGCCTGGCCGGCACGGCGCAGGCCCAGGCGCTGGCCGCCAACCAGGCGCAGGCGGCGGCCGAGCAGACCCGGCTGGGCATCCCGGTGATGCTCGCCTCCGACCCCCGCAACCATTTCCAGTACGTGCCCGGCGCCAGCGTCGAGAACACGGCGTTCTCGCAATGGCCGGAGACGACCGGGCTGGCAGCGATCGGCGATCCCCGGCTGGTGCGCCGCTTCGGCGACATCGCCCGGCAGGAATACGAGGCGATCGGCCTGCGCATGACCCTGTCGCCGCAGGCCGACCTGTCGACCGAGCCGCGCTGGCCGCGCATCAACGGCACCTTCGGCGAGGATCCGGACCTGGCGAGCCGCCTGGTCGAGGCCTATGTCGCCGGCTTCCAGAACGGCGAGCGCGGCCTCAACCGCGGCAGCGTCGTCGCCGTGGTGAAACACTGGGTCGGCTACGGCGCCGCGGTCGACGGCTTCGACGGCCACAACCACTACGGCCAGGACCTGACCTTCCCGGCCGGCCGCTTCCAGGACCATGTCCGGGCCTTCCGCGGCGCCTTCGCCGCCGACGTGGCCGGGGTGATGCCGACCTATTCGGTGCCGCCGGCGGGGCTGACCCTGTTCGGCCGGCCGCTGGAGCGGGTCGGCGCCGGCTTCAGCAAGCAGCTGCTGACCGACCTGCTGCGCGGCCGCTACGGCTTCGACGGTCTGATCCTCAGCGACTGGGCGATCACCCAGGACTGCGACGCCCACTGCCGCGACGGCTGGCCGGACGGGCAGGCGCCGGGCTTCGCCGGCTTCGGCACGCCCTGGGGGATGGAGCAGGCCACGGTCCAGCAGCGCTTCGTCAAGGCGATCGACGCCGGCATCGACCAGTTCGGCGGCACCAGCGACGATCCGGCGCCGATCGTGCAGGCGGTGCGCGATGGCCAGGTCAGCGAGCGCCGGATCGATCAGTCGGTGGTCCGTATCCTGGTGCAGAAATTCGCCCTCGGCCTGTTCGAGAACCCCTATGTCGACGAGGCGGCGGCCGGCCGCATCGCCGGCAACGCCCGCTTCGTGGCGGAGGGCAAGGCCGCCCAGCAGGCCTCGCTGGTGCTGCTGGAGAACAGGCCCGCGGCGGTGCGCGGCGCCGGCCGCGGCCGGCCGATGCTGCCGCTGAACCCCTCGCTGAAGCGGGTCTGGCTGCACAATGTCGACGCGGCGGCGGTGCGCGCCCGCGGCTTCACCGTGGTCGACGACCCGGCCCTGGCCGATTTCGCCCTGGTGCGGACGGCGACGCCCTATGAGATCCTGCACCCGAACTACACCTTCGGCAGCCGGCAGCATGAAGGGCGGCTGGACTTCCGCGACGGCGATGCCGATTACGAGGCGATCAAGCGCGCCTCGGCCGTGGTGCCGACGGTGGTTACGGTCTATCTCGACCGGCCGGCGGTGCTGACCAACGTCGCCAGCCGCGCCGCGGCGCTGCTGGGCAATTTCGGCGTCACCGACGACGCCCTGCTGGACGTGCTGCAGGGCAAGGCCCGGCCGCGCGGCCGGCTGCCCTTCGAGCTGCCGTCCTCGATGGCGGCGGTGCTGGCCCAGGCCTCGGACGCGCCCTATGACAGCCGGGCGCCGCTGTACCCGTTCGGCTTCGGCCTCCGCTACGGCGGGCCTGTCGCGTCGGCCGAATAAGTCTGGAGACCGTCCCGGCGCCGCGCTACATACGTCGGACATAACGGCGGCGGCGCCGGCGAGAGGGTTTTCGGAGACGAGGGATGGAGCGTTTCGACGGGGTGCGCCTGACGCGGGCGGCGCTGGAGGACTTCGCGGCGGCGCTGCTGCGCGGCGCCGGGATGTCGGAGGACAGCGCGGCGGCGACGGCGCGGGCGATGACCGACGCCTCGGCCCGCGGCGTCGACACCCATGGCGTGCGGCTGGTGCCGTTCTATCTCGACCAGCTGCAGAACGGGCGTGTGAATCCGGCACCGGCGGTGACCGCCACCCGAACCGCGCCGGCCTGCGTCGTGGTCGACGCCGATGGCGGGCTCGGCCACCTCGCCAGCTACCGCGCCATCGAAGAGGCAGCAAGCCTGGCGGAGGGGACCGGACTGGCCGCCGCCGTGGTCACCCGCTCCTCCCATCACGGCGCCACCGGCGTCTACACCCTGGCGGCGGCGAAGCGCGGCTTCGTCGCCTTCGGCTGCACTCATGCCGATGCGCTGGTGGTGCCGCATGGCGGGGTGAGGCCGTTCTTCGGCACCAACCCGATCAGCTTCGCCGCCCCGGCGCGGGACGAGGAGCCGGTGCTGCTGGACATGGCGACCAGCGCCATCCCGCTGAACCGCGTGCATCTGCGCCGCGACACCGGCACCCCGCTGCCGCCGGAGGTCGCGGTCGGCGACGACGGCATCGCCACCACCGATCCGCATGTCGCCACCGGCCTGATCCCGGTCGGCGGCCTGGGCTACGGCTACAAGGGCGCCGGCCTGGCGATGATGGTCGAGATCCTGTGCGCCAGCCTGACCGGCATGCCGCACGGCTTCCGCATGACCAAGTTCACCGGCCCGGGCCAGCCGGTGCAGATCGGCCATTTCTTCCTGCTGCTGAAGCCGCGGGCCTTCGCCGCCGGCGGCTTCGAGGAATCGCTCGCGGCGATTCTCTCGGACCTGCGGACGCAGCCGGCCCAGGCCGGGCAGGAGGTGATGGCGCCGGGCGATCCGGAGAAGCGCGAGGCGGCGGAGCGTGCCCGGCTCGGCGTGCCGCTGGACCGCCGCACCTGGGAGCGTCTCGTAGCCTTCGCCGGCACCGTCGGCGTCGCGGTACCGGAGGCTTCCGTTGACGGGGCGCAGGCCGGCGCATAGTTTCACCCGGATGACGCTGGATCTGGAGTCCCGCCCATGAGCGGGTTGACCGCGGAGCTCGACCGCCTGGAGCGCGCCCTGGAGCGCCTGGACGCCGCCGTGGCGGCCCAGGAGGAGCGTCGCCAGACGCAGATCGACGAGATCGCGGACCGCGTGCGCTCGCAGGCGGTGACCGAGATTGAGACCGAGCTGCGCGAGGACACGGCGACGGTGGCGGCGCGGGTCAACCAGGTGATCCAGCGCATCGAGACCCTTTTGGAAAAGTAGCGCCGTGGCCCGGGTCGAAATCACTCTGAACAACCGTCCGTATCCGATCGCCTGCGAGGACGGGCAGGAAGGTCGCGTCCGCGAGGTCGCTGCCTTCGTGGCGGAGCGGATCCGCGAGATCCAGGGCTCGGTGCGGACCGCGACCGACACCCATCTCCTGGTCATGGTCGCGCTGATGCTGGGCGACGAGCTGCTGGACCTGCGCGAGGGCAAGGTCCCGGGCGCGCCCGCCCCGGCGCCGTCGCCGCTGGACGACCCGGAGCTGGCGTCGCGGCTGCAGAAACTCGCCGATCGGATCGAGGCCATTGCAGCCCGGGTCGAGACGCCCTAAATCTGTTCGCGGAGCGGGGCTGCGCGGTGCGACAGGTCGCTTTGTCCCTGGGGCCGATGCGCTTCTCTTAGGGGGCTGTCCCTGCCGGGATCGTGGTCCTGGACACACGGCACCCACCTGCTGTTGCAGGGCCCAAGAGGAGACGATATGACCACCGGCCGATGCGGCTCCGCTGCCACTTCTTTTTCCTTCTCTCCCAGCCGCCATGCCTGACGGGACCGAGCTGCGCGACGCCAAGAGGGCGTTCCGGGCCGTGGCGCGTGAGCGGCGTGCGGCCTACCACCGGGACCACGGCGCCGAGGCGGGCGAGAGGCTCCGCGACATCGTCCTGCAGGCGATTCCCCTGCCGCCGGGCGGGGTGGTCAGCGGCTACCTGCCGATCGACGACGAGCTCGACCCGCTGCCGCTCCTGCGCGCCGCGATCGACCGCGGCCATGCCGCCTGCGTGCCGGTGGTTCAGGGCAAGGGCCAGCCTTTGATCTTCCGCGACTGGACGCCCGAGGCGCCGCTGGTCGAGGGCGTGTTCGGGGTGTCGGTGCCGGCGCCTTCGGCGGCCGAGCGGGTGCCCGACCTGCTGTTCGTGCCGCTGCTCGGCTTCGACCGCAAGGGCTTCCGCATGGGCTACGGCGCCGGCTTCTACGACCGCACCCTGGCGGGGCTGCGGGCGCAGCGGCGGGTGGTCGCGGTCGGCATCGGCTATGCCGGGCAGGAGGTCACGGCGGTGCCGGTCGGCCTGCACGACGAGGCCCTGGATTGGATCGTGACGGATCGCGAGGCGATCCGCATCGCTGTTTGAGACGGATTTCGGATGCGCATTCTTTTCCTGGGTGACGTCGTCGGCCGCGCCGCCCGCCTGGCGGTGATGGAGCAGGTGCCGCGGCTGCGGCAGCGCCTCGACCTCGATTTCGTCGTGGTCAACGGCGAGAACTCGGCCGGCGGCTTCGGCATCACCCAGAAGATCGCCGAGGAGTTCTACGAGTCGGGTGTCGACTGCCTGACCACCGGCAACCATGTCTGGGACCAGCGCGAGCTGCTGGGCTCGATTGACCGCGACCCGCGGATCGTGCGCCCGGCCAATTTCCCGGCCGGCACGCCCGGGCGCGGCGCGACCCTGCTGCAGGCCCGCGGCGGCCGGCAGGTGCTGGTGATCAACCTGATGGCGCGGCTGTTCATGGACGCGCTGGACGACCCCTTCGCCGCGGTCGACCGGCTGCTGGCCGACATGGCCATGCCGGGCGTGGTCGACGCTATCATCGTCGACTTCCACGGCGAGGCTTCGAGCGAGAAGATGGCGATGGGCCACCATCTCGACGGCCGGGTGACGCTGGTGGTCGGCACCCACACCCATGTCCCGACCGCGGACCTGCACATCCTGCGCGGCGGCACCGCCTATCAGACCGATGCCGGCATGTGCGGCGACTACGACAGCGTCATCGGCATGGTGAAGGAGCCGGCGATCGCCCGCTTCATCCGCAAGATGCCGACCGAGCGGCTGACCCCGGCCGACGGCCAGCCGACGATCTGCGGCCTGGTGCTGGAGACCGACGAGACCACGGGACTCGCCCGAAGGGCCGAGCCTCTGCGCCTCGGCGGACGGTTGGCCCCGGCTTGGCCGGCCGGCTTCGCCCCTGCCGACTCGGCAAGCTGATCCTATTCACCTTGTTTCTCTACAATTGCGTCTATCCGATTGCTGGGAAACGGAATATCCGGGACCGGAAATTTTCGTGTCCCTTTCCTCCGGGCCACAAAAGCGCCATAGTCTGGGCCTAACGCGGCGCGGGTGACCGTGCGGTGGCGCTTGCCGTCGCCGGGCCGGCCGCATATGTCTCCCGCCGCGAGTTCTCCAAGTCAGTCAGGCGCAGCCCCATGGCCGGTCATTCACAGTTCAAGAACATCATGCACCGCAAAGGCGCCCAGGACGCCAAGCGGGCCAAGATCTTCACCAAGCTCCAGCGCGAGATCACCGTTTCCGCCAAGCTCGGCCTGCCCGACCCGGCGATGAATCCGCGCCTGCGCGCCGCCATCCAGGCCGCGCGCAAGGAGAACATGCCGAAGGACAATATCGAGCGGGCGATCAAGCGCGCCACCGGCGACGGCAACGACAGCGACTATGTCGAGATCCGCTACGAGGGCTACGGCCCGGCCGGCATCGCCGTGATCGTCGAAGCGCTGACCGACAACCGCAACCGCACCGCCGCCGAGGTCCGGTCGATCTTCGCCAAGCATGGCGGATCGCTGGGCGAGACCAACTCGGTCAGCTTCATGTTCAACCGGGTCGGCGAGCTGGTGTTCCCGGCCAAGGCCGCCAGCGCCGACGCGATGTTCGAAGCGGCGCTGGAGGCCGGCGCCGACGACGTGCAGAGCGACGACGAGACCCATACCGTGACCACCACGGTCGAGGGCTTCGCCGCGGTGCGCGACGCGCTGGAGGAGAAGTTCGGCACGCCGGATTCCTCGGGCCTGGTCTGGCGGCCGCTGAACAGCGTGGCGCTGAACGAGGAGCAGGCGGCGTCGCTGCTGAAGCTGCTCGACACGCTCGAGGACAGCGACGACGTGCAGCGGGTCTCGGCCAATTTCGAGATCCCGGACGAGATCATGGCGCGGCTCACGGCCTGAGCCGGCGGAGGGGTGATGGAATTTCGGGGGATGGCGAGGGCAGGGGGGATGGAGCGCCGATGAGGATCCTCGGCCTCGACCCCGGGTTGCGCCACACCGGCTGGGGCGTCCTCGATGTCGACGGCAACCGGTTGCGCTACATCGCCGACGGCAGCGTCGATTCCGACGACAAGGCCGATCTCGCCACGCGGCTTGTGCAATTGCATGACGGGCTGGCCTCGGTGCTGCGGGAGTGGACGCCGGATGAGGCGGCGGTCGAGGAGACCTTCGTCAACAAGAACCCGACCTCGACCCTGAAGCTGGGCCTGGCCCGCGGCGTGGTGCTGCTGGTGCCGGCCCTGGCCGGAATCCGGGTCGCGGAATACGGCGCCAACCACATCAAGAAGTCCGTGGTCGGCGCCGGCCATGCCGACAAGACCCAGGTCCAGCACATGGTGCGGATGCTGCTGCCCGGCACCACCTTCCGGACCCCGGACGCGGCCGACGCCTTGGCGGTCGCGATCTGCCACGCCCATCACCGCCAGACCGAGGCCAGCATCGCCGGCATCCGGCTGCAGGTGGCGCGATGATCGCCCGGCTGCGCGGCCTGCTGGACAGCGCCGGGGCCGATCATGCGGTCATCGACTGCAACGGCGTCGGCTATCTGGTCTTCTGCTCGCGCCGCACCCTCGGCCTGCTCGGCGGCCCGCGCGAGGCTGTGGCGCTGCACGTCGAGACGCATGTGCGCGAGGACCACATCCATCTCTACGGCTTCGCCGATACGGCGGAGCGGGACTGGTTCCGCCTGCTGACCACGGTGCAGGGGGTGGGCGCGAAGGTGGCGCTGGCCATCCTGTCGGTGCTGTCGCCGGACCAGGTGGCGACCGCGATCGCCGCCGGCGACAAGGCGATGCTGGCCCGGGCCGAGGGCGTCGGGCCGAAGCTGGCCGGCCGGATCGCGTCGGAACTGAAGGACAAGGTCGGCGGCATCGCCCTCGGGCCGGCCGTCGCCGCCTTCCATGGCGGCGGCGCTGCAGCCCCTGCCGCGCCGGCCGAGGCGGGCGCCGCGGCCGATGCGGTCTCCGCCCTGGTCAATCTCGGCTACGGCCGGGCCGAGGCCTTCGCCGCCGTGGCCAGGGCCGGCGGCAAGCTGGGGCCCGAGGCGACCGTGTCGGCGATCATCCCCGCCGCGCTGCGTGAGCTGGCGTCATGACCGGCGACACCGACCGCATCGTCACGGGCGAGCGCCAGGGCGACGACGACTCCTCCTTGCGGCCGCAGACGCTGGAGGATTTCGTCGGCCAGCGCGAGGTCTGCGAAAATCTCCGCGTCTTCGTCACCGCCGCCCGCAGCCGGGCCGAGGCACTGGACCACGTCTTGCTGTTCGGTCCGCCCGGCCTGGGCAAGACCACGCTGGCCCAGATCGTATCGCGCGAGCTCGGCGTCGGCTTCCGCGCCACCTCCGGCCCGGTGATCGCCCGCGCCGGTGACCTGGCGGCGATCCTGACCAACCTGCAGCCGCGCGACGTGCTGTTCATCGACGAGATCCACCGCATGAACCCGGCGGTGGAGGAGATCCTCTACCCGGCGATGGAGGACTTCCAGCTCGACCTGATCATCGGCGAGGGGCCGGCCGCGCGGTCGGTCCGCATCGACCTGCCGCCCTTCACCCTGGTCGGCGCCACCACCCGGTCGGGGCTGATCACCACGCCGCTGCGCGACCGCTTCGGCATCCCGCTGCGGCTGAACTTCTACGGCACGCCGGAGCTGGAATCGATCGTCAGCCGCGGCGCCCGGCTGCTCGGCTGCCCGCTGACCGGCGAGGGGGCGCACGAGATCGCCAAGCGCTCCCGCGGCACCCCGCGCATCGCCGGCCGGCTGCTGCGCCGGGTGCGCGATTTCGGCGCGGTTGCCGGGCTGGCGCAGATCGACGCTCGCGCCGCCGACCAGGCGCTGCGCCGCCTCGACGTCGACGAGGCCGGGCTGGACGCCATGGACCGGCGCTATCTGCGCCTGATCGCGGAGCATTACGGCGGCGGCCCGGTCGGGGTCGAGACGCTGGCGGCGGCGCTGAGCGAGCAGCGCGACATGATCGAGGACGTGATCGAGCCCTATCTGCTGCAGCAGGGCCTGGTGCAGCGCACGCCGCGCGGCCGCGTCCTGGGCGACCGCGGCTACCGCGCGCTCGGCCTGGCCGAGCCGAAGCGTGCCGCCTCCCAGCTCGACCTGCTGGAAGACGAGCCGTGACCGCAGCGCCGCACAGCTTCCCCGTCCGGGTCTATTGGGAGGACACGGACGGATCGGGAATCGTCTACCACGCCTCCTATCTGCGCTTCGCCGAGCGGGCGCGGACCGAGCTGCTGCGCGCGGCGGGGTTCGAGCAGTGGTCGATGCTGGCAGAGACCGGCATCGCCTTCGCCGTGCGCCACTGCGCCATCGATTTCCGCCGTTCGGCCCGCCTGGACGACCAGCTTCTGGTCGAGACGCGGGTGACGGCGATCGGCGGCGCCAGTCTCGAAATGTCGCAGGCGATCCGGCGCGATGGGGACGACATCGTCACATTGCTGCTGAAATTGGCCTGCATCACTCGTGACGGCCGGGCGGCGCGGATGCCGCCGCGGCTTCGCGAGGTCTTCAACGCGATCAAGGACCAGACCGCGTCGCACGCGGCGGAGTGAAGGGCGAAGGTATGGAGCAGTCGGTGATCGAAACCGCCCAGGCGGTCGGGCAGGGTGCCGTGCACAACATGAGCATGTGGGGCTTGTTCCTGCAGGCCGACGTGATCGTCAAATTCGTGATGCTGCTGCTGCTGGCGGCATCCGTCTGGTGCTGGGCGATCATCTTCGAGAAGTGGATCCGCGTGCGGCGCCTGAACCGCCAGGCCGATGCCTTCGAGGATGCGTTCTGGTCCGGCGGGTCGCTCGACGACCTGTACGACCAGGTCGGCGCCAACCCGCCCGACCCGATGGCCGCCACCTTCGCCGCCGGCATGAAGGAATGGCGCATCGCCGCCGACCGCGGCCTCAGCCAGTCCGGCAGCATGCGTGCCGGGCTGCAGCAGCGCATCGACCGGGTGATGCAGGTGACCATGACGCGTGAGCTGGGCCGGGTCGAGCGCGGCATGACCGTGCTGGCCTCGGTCGGCTCGACCGCGCCCTTCGTCGGCCTGTTCGGCACGGTCTGGGGCATCATGAACTCGTTCCAGTCGATCGCCGCCCAGGCCGACACCAGCCTCGCCGTGGTGGCGCCGGGCATCGCCGAGGCGCTGTTCGCCACCGCCATCGGCCTGTTCGCCGCCATCCCCGCCACCACCGCCTACAACAAGTTCTCGAACGACCTGAACAAATACGCCGAGCGGCTGGAGAACTTCGCCGGCGAGTTCGGCGCGATCCTGTCGCGCTATCTCGAGGACCGCAGCTGATGGGTGTCTCGCTCTCCCACGCCACCGGCCGGGGGCGCGGCGGCCGCCGCACCCTCCGCCCCAACGCCGACATCAACGTCACGCCTTTCGTCGATGTCATGCTGGTGCTGCTGATCGTGTTCATGGTCACGGCGCCGCTGCTGACCGTCGGCGTGCCGGTCGACCTGCCGCAGACCCGGGCCCAGAACATCCCGACCAAGGAGGAGCCGCTGCAGGTCACCATCGACGCCCAGGGCCAGATCTACGTGCAGAAGAAGCAGGTGGCGATGGAGGACCTGGTGCCTATGCTGACCGCGATCGCCAAGGCCCAGGCCTCGGCCGCGGGCGGCGGCCCGAACGAGACCCGGATCTTCGTGTTCGGCGACCAGGCGTTGGCCTATGGCCGGATCATGCAGGTGATGGGCGCGATCACCTCCGCCGGCTTCACCCGGGTGGCGCTGATCTCCGAGACGCCGAAGGGGCAGGCTGCCCTGACGCCGGCTCCGGCGGCCGCCGCACCGGTACCGAGGCGCTGACAAGAGCCCCATGCGTCCCAGTCTCATCATCTCCCTGGCCCTGCACGCGATCCTGCTGGTCGTGCTGATGTTCGGGCTGCCGCTGTTCCGGCGCGACGCGCCGGCGATCGCGGTCGTGCCGGTGGAGATCGTCAGCGCCGACGCGGTCGGCGCAGGCGCGACCGGCGAGATCGCGCCGGACCGCCCGCCGGCCCCCGAGGCCACGGGCGACGCCGATGCGCCGCCGCCGCCGGCCGCGGCCAAGACCCCGCCGGCGCCGAAGCCGCCGGCGCAGCGGCCGGAGCCGCCGAAGGTGGCGCAACTGCCGCAGCCGCGCCAGTCCGAGCCGACGCCGCAGGCGCGGCCGGCGCCGGAGCCCGAGCCGGCCTCGCCGCCGCCTCCGCCGCCGACCCCGCCGACGCCCAAGGCCACGCCGCAGGCGCCGGAGCTGCCGACGCCGCCGACCCCGACTCGCCGCCGCCCGCGCCGCCGCCACCGCCGGTGCAGGCGCCGTCGCCCGAGGCAACGCGCCCGCCGCCGCCACCTCCGCCGACGACGCAACCGCCGCCCCCCCCGCCGCAGCAGCGGCCGAACCCGCCCTCGGGCAAGCCGCAGGCGGAGCCGACCCCGACGCCGTCGCCGCCGACCCCGCCGGCCGAGACGGCGCAGGCCGACCCGATGGCGATCTCGCCGACCGAGGCGCCGCGTCCGGGATCGCGCCCGAAAGCGCCGCCGCCGGCGCCGACGCAGCAGGGCGCGGCCACGCCGACGCGGTCGACTGCGCCGTCGCAGCCGCAGAACGACGAGATCGCGGGCCTTCTGGACGGCCAGACCGGCGGGCGCCAGTCCAGCCGCCAGTCGAACCGCCAGCAGCGGGCGGCAGGGCAGGGCGGCCGCGAGACCCGCCTGTCGCGCGGCGACGAAGGCGCCATCCGCGACACGGTCAAGCAGTGCTGGAACACCGGCCCACTGGAAGGCGCGATGAACAAGCCGGTCGTCCAGATCCGGGTCGCCCAGGTCCAGCCCGACGGCACCATCCGGCCCCAGGACATCACTGTCGCCGACGATGGCGGCGATCGCGCCTGGGCCAATGCCGCCCGGCGGGCCGTCGCGAACCCGACCTGCCAGCCCTGGCCGATGCCGAGCGGCGGGTGGCCGAACGATTCGTTCCTTCTTGTGTTCGATCCCAAGGACATGTTCTGACCAGCCAGGAACCGAGGTGCAGAGAATGAAACGAGGCTTCCTCCAGACCACGCTGGCCGCCCTGGCTGCGGTCGTATCCCTCTCCCTGACGGCGGCGCCGGCCCAGGCCGAGATCCGGATCGACATCAACCAGGGCGTGACCCAGCCGATGCCGATCGCGATCACCGACTTCCCCGGTGACTCGGTCGGCAGCCAGATCAGCCAGATCATCACGGCGGATCTGCAGCGCTCCGGCCTGTTCGCGCCGATCGACCCGCGCGCCTTCACCCAGGATGCGGCCTCGCTGCAGCAGGGTCCGCGCTTCGCCGACTGGAAGGTGCTGGCGGCCCAGGCGCTGGTCACCGGCCAGGTCCGGCCGCGCGGCGACGGCCGCTTCGACGTCGACTTCCGGCTCTGGGACGTCGCGGCCGAGCAGCAGTTGACCGGCCTGACCCTGACCGGCGACAGCGCCCTGATGCGCCGCGTTGCCCACAAGATCGCGGACGAGATCTATCGCGCCGTCACCGGCGAGGATGGCTATTTCGACACCCGCGTCGTCTACGTCTCCGAGACCGGGCCCGAGACCAACCGAGTCAAGCGCCTGGCGATCATGGACCAGGACGGGGCCAACCATCAGTTCCTGACCGATGGCTCCCAGCTGGTGCTGACGCCGCGCTTCTCGCCCAACACGCAGCAGATCACCTACCTGGCCTATGTGAACAACAAGCCGCGGGTCTATCTGCTCGACCTCGGCAGCGGCCGGCAGGAATCGCTGGGCGACTTCGCCAACATGACCTTCTCGCCGCGCTTCAGCCCGGACGGCAACCGGGTGATCTTCAGCATGGCGCAGGCCGGCAACACCGACATCTACGTCATGGACCTGCGCACCCGGTCGGTGCAGCGCCTGACCTCCGACCCCTCGATCGAGACCTCGCCCTCCTATTCCAAGGACGGGTCGCAGATCGTGTTCGAGAGCGACCGCGGCGGCAGCCAGCAGCTCTACATCATGAACTCCGACGGCTCCGGCGTGCGCCGCCTCAGCTTCGGCCAGGGCCGCTACGGCACCCCGGTGTGGTCGCCGCGCGGCGACCTGATCGCCTTCACCAAGATCACGGGCGGCAGCTTCTCGGTCGGCGTGATGCGCCCGGACGGCACCGGCGAGCGGGACCTGGCCTCCGGCTTCCTGGCGGAAGGCCCGACCTGGGCGCCGAACGGCCGCGTGCTGATGTACACGGCCAGCGGCGGCGGCAGCAGCAAGCTGGTCACCGTCGACATCACCGGGCGGGTCAGCGCCGCGGTGCCGACGCCCTTCGACGCGTCCGACGCCGCCTGGTCGCCGCTGCTGCCGTGACGACAAGCCGCAGAAATGCTAGAAATACCGCAAGAAATACCTTGCGGAGCGGGCAGTAACCTGCTTTTCCCTCAACCGCTTTCCGAATCGTAAAGTCGGATCCACGTCAGGGGCAAAGAACCATGCGTCTCAAGATTGTGTCCCTCATGGGGGCTCTGCTGCTGGCCACCGCCTGCAGCTCCACCCAGAACGCCGGCACCGGTGCCGGCGCCGGCGGCCTCGGCACGGGCGGCACCGCCGTTCCCGGCTCGCAGCAGGATCTGGCTCAGAACATCGGCGACCGGGTGTTCTTCTCGCTCAACGGCTTCGACCTGAGCCCCGAGGCCCAGGCCACGCTGAACAAGCAGAGCGGCTGGCTGCAGCAGTACCAGAACGTCGCCGTGACCGTCGAAGGCCACGCCGACGAGCGCGGCACCCGCGAGTACAACCTCGCGCTCGGCGACCGCCGCGCCAACTCGGTGCGCAACTACCTGATCGCCAATGGCGTGGCTCCGTCGCGGGTCACCACCATCAGCTACGGCAAGGAGCGTCCGGCGGTGCCGGGCCACGACGAGTCGGCCTGGGCGCAGAACCGCCGGGCGGTCACCGTCGTCAACTGATCGCCGCCGGGACGGCGGGCGGCGCCTTCGCGGCGTGGCCCGCCGGCCGGTCGGACGACTTGCGCGCCGGGCGGCGGCAGCGGCATTGCCGTTGTCGCTGCGACCGGCGCGTCTTATTTTCGCCGCTGGGATCGGCTCAGGATCGGTCCTGCGGCCAAGACCGAACCCGTGCCCCGAACCAGGAGGTGGAGGCGACATGCCGGTTTCGCAGAGGCGATGGAGTATTCTTGCGGCCGCGGCGCTCGCCGTCGCGGTCCTGGCCCCGTCCGGGCCCGGACGGGCGCAGAGCTACGAGGCCCAGCTCGAGGTCCGGGTCAGCACGCTGGAGCAGCAGATCTCGCAGCTGACCGGCCAGATCGAGCAGCTGCAGTATCAGAACCAGCAGCTCGCCGATCAGCTGAAGCGGGCCCAGGCCGATATCGAGTTCCGGCTGAACGAGCTCGAAGGCGGCGGTGGCGGCAGCACCAAGGCTGCCCCGGCCCCGGCTCCCGCCAAGCGGGCGCCGGCCCAGACCGCCCCGGCCGCGCCACGGACGCCGCAGCCCTTCACCCCGACGCCGCTGGTGCCGCCGAAGCGGTCCGACGCCGAGCCGCGGCCCCCGGTCTACGACGGCCAGGGCGACAGCCTGGGCGCGCCGCAGGAGATGGGCGCGGCCGATCCGGGCTCCGCGCCCCCGGTCCCGGCCTTCGCCTCGACCGAGCCGCAATCCTACGGCTTGGGCGGGGCGGCGCCGGGCGACGCCACGGCCTGGTACAACCAGGCCCAGGGCCTGTACAACCAGGGCGACTATGACGGCGCCATCGCTGGATTCAGCCAGGTCATCGCCGCCGACCCCGGCGGCGGCCTGGCCGGCAACGCCAATTACTGGCTCGGCGAGTCCCTGCTGGCCAAGGGCCGGCCGGGCGAGGCGGCCAACGCCTTCAACGCCGCCTGGTCGATGGATCCGCGCGGACCGCGGGCGCCGGACGCCCTGATGCGCCTGGGCCAGTCGCTGGTCGCCGCCCGGCAGGAGCGTTCGGCCTGCGACGCCTTCGCCCGGCTGGTGGCGGATTATCCCGACGCCCCGGCGCAGATGCTGCGCCGTGCCAAGGACCAGCAGCTGCTGATGCGCTGCTGATGCATGAAGCCTGCATATCCCACCCCCCTTACGTCCTGCGCCGGTTCAACATGCTGGCAGGGCAGGAGAGCGGTGCAGCGCGATGTGATACATCGCGGAAGCCGTTCGACGCACCCTGCCGGCATGTTCAACCGGCCCGGAGGGTCGCCTCGCGACGGCCGCCTGCGGGCGCGGGCCACTCGCCCGTATAACCCGATACGCTCTTCGTGGCCCGCGCCCTCATCCGACTCGCCGCAAGGCGACGCAGGGCGCAAGGGGGGTGAGATATGCAGGCCAACCCGGTCGTCGCCGAGCCCGTCTCGGATGAGGAATTCGCCGCGCGGCTCGACCGCCTCGGCCCGTTCGACCGGCCTTTCCGCCTTGCCGTCGCCGTCTCGGGCGGCCCCGACAGCATGGCGCTCAGCCTCCTCGCCGCACGCTGGGTCCGGCAGAGGGGCGGCCAGATCCTGGCCCTGACCGTCGACCACCGGCTCCGCCCGGACTCGACCGCCGAAGCCGCCGCCACAGGCGCTTCCCTGACCCGCCACGACATTCCGCACCGGATCCTGACCTGGACCGATGCCCCCGCCCGGGCCTCGCAGGACCAGGCGCGTTGCGCCCGCTACGCCCTGCTGGACCGGGCTTGCCGTGAGGCCGGCATCCGCGACTTGGCTGTCGCCCATCACCGCGAGGACCAGGCCGAGACCGTGCTGCTGCGCCTGGCCAAGGGCAGCGGCGTCGACGGGCTGGCCGGCATGGCCGCCTGGCGCCCGGCGCCCTGGGGCCGGCTGCTGCGGCCGCTGCTGGACCTGCCGAAGGCCCGGCTGGTCGCCACCTGCGCCGGGTTCGGCGTGGTCCCGGCCGACGATCCCTCCAACCGCCGCAGCCGCTACGCCCGCGCCCGGCTGCGGGCCGCCCGCGAGGTGCTGGCGGCGGAAGGGCTGACCGACGACCGGCTGTTCGCCCTGGCCCGCCGCGCCGGCCAGGCCCGGGCGGCGCTGGAGCGTTTCACCGCCGAGCTGGGCGCGCGCATCGTGCGGCTGGACCCCGCCGGCTATGCCGCGATCGACCTTCCGGCCCTGCGCCAGGCGGATCCGGAGATCGCCCGCCGGCTGCTCGCCTCCGTCACCGCCTGCATCGGCGGCGGCACAGAGGCCCGCTTCGACGCGCTGGAACGGCTGGCCGGCGCGGTGCAGGGCGGTGCGCTGCTGGGTCGCACCCTCGGCCATTGCCGCCTTCGCGCGGCCGGCGACCGGCTGCTGGTGTTCCGCGAGCGCCGCCGCCTGCCCGAGGTGGCCGGCCCGCTGCCCGGCACATCCTTGCTCTGGGACGGCCGTTTCCGCATCGAAACGCCTGCGGATGCCGCGCCGGACGATCGGATCGCAGCCTGGGGCGACGCCGCGGCCGGGGAGGGGCGTCCCGAGGGCCTGCCCTTCGACGCCGCCGCGGTGCTGCCGGCGCTGTGGCGGAACGGCCGTGTGCTGCGCCGGCCGGTCATGGAAGCGACCGAAACCGGCCTGTTCCTGCGGTTCGAGCCGCTTCGGCCGCTGCTGCCGAATGGATTCCCGGTTGTTTAGAGGCGGCGCTATATTATCTACTAGCCAGCCCCCGGAGCGTTCCGGGGACCCACGACGCCGTGGCGCCGCGCAAGCGGTATGCGCGGGACATGAGGCGACCGTCCGTGAACAATTTCGGCAAGAACTTTGCGCTCTGGATCATCATCGGCCTGCTCCTCCTGGCGCTGTTCAACCTGTTTCAGAGCTCCGGCGGCCGCAGCCCGCAGGGTGAGCTGGCCTATAGCGACCTGGTGACCGCGGTCGAGAAGGGGCAGGTCCTGGACGCCAAGGTCCAGGGCAACACCGTCATCGGCCACTACAACCAGAACGGCGGCGGCGGGTCGTTCCAGACCTATGTCCCGGACGGCGCGGACATCGTCAACAAGATGATCCAGGCCGGCGTGCGCGTGCAGGCCGCCGCGCCCGAGGGGCCGAACCTGCTGCTGACGACGCTGATGTCGTGGCTGCCGATGCTGCTGCTGATCGGCGTCTGGATCTTCTTCATGCGCCAGATGCAGTCCGGCGGCGGCAAGGCCATGGGCTTCGGCAAGAGCCGCGCCCGCCTGCTGACCGAGCGCACCGGCCGCATCACCTTCGACGACGTCGCCGGCATCGACGAGGCCAAGCAGGAGCTCGAGGAGATCGTCGAGTTCCTGAAGGACCCGCAGAAGTTCCAGCGCCTGGGCGGCAAGATCCCGAAGGGCGTGCTGCTGGTCGGCCCGCCCGGCACCGGCAAGACCCTGACCGCCCGCGCGGTCGCGGGCGAGGCCAACGTGCCGTTCTTCACCATCTCGGGCTCGGATTTCGTCGAGATGTTCGTCGGCGTCGGCGCCTCCCGCGTCCGCGACATGTTCGAGCAGGGCAAGAAGAACGCCCCCTGCATCATCTTCATCGACGAGATCGACGCGGTCGGCCGCCATCGCGGCGCCGGTCTGGGCGGCGGCAACGACGAGCGCGAGCAGACGCTGAACCAGCTGCTGGTCGAGATGGACGGCTTCGAGGCGAATGAGGGCGTGATCCTGATCGCCGCGACCAACCGTCCGGACGTGCTGGATCCGGCGCTGCTGCGCCCCGGCCGCTTCGACCGCCAGGTGGTGGTGCCGAACCCGGACATCATGGGCCGCGAGAAGATCCTCAAGGTCCATATGCGCAAGGTGCCGCTGGCGCCGGATGTCGACCCGCGCGTCATCGCCCGCGGCACGCCCGGCTTCTCCGGCGCCGACCTCGCCAACCTCGTCAACGAGGCGGCGCTGCTGGCCGCCCGGCGCGGCAAGCGCGTGGTCTCCCATGCCGAGTTCGAGGAGGCCAAGGACAAGGTCATGATGGGGGCGGAGCGCCGCTCGATGGTCATGACCGACGAGGAGAAGAAGACCACCGCCTATCACGAGGCCGGCCACGCTATCGTCGGGCTGTACGTGCCCGAGCACGATCCTATCCACAAGGCGACGATCATCCCGCGCGGCCGCGCCCTCGGCATGGTGGTCAGCCTGCCGGAGAACGACCGCATCAGCTGGGCCAAGATCCAGATGGAATCCCGCCTGGCCATGACCTTCGGCGGCCGTCTGGCCGAGGAGCTGATCTTCGGGCCGGAGCGGGTGACCAGCGGCGCCGCCAGCGACATCCAGGCGGCGACCAACCTGGCCCGCGCCATGGTGACCGAATGGGGCATGTCGCCCAAGCTGGGCCGGCTGCGCTACAGCTCGAACGGCCAGGAGGTGTTCCTCGGCCATTCGGTGACCCAGACGCAGAACGTCTCGGAAGAGACCGCCAAGATCATCGACGAGGAGATGCGTCGCCTGATCGAGGAGGCCGAGACCAAGGCCCGGACCATCCTGACCGAGCATATCGACCAGCTGCATCTGCTGGCCAACGCGCTGCTCGAATACGAGACGCTGACCGGCGACGAGGTGCGGGGCCTGATCCTGCGCGGCGAGCCGATCGTGCGGCCGGAGCCGAACGACGAGCCGCCGCCGCCGAAGCGCCCGACCAGCGGCAAGCGCACCTCGGTGCCCTCGGGCGGTGCCAAGGGCATCGATCCGGAGCCGCAACCTGGTACGTAACCGGGCGGGAACCTGACCGGGTGACGACCCAGACCGACCACGGGCCGCGTTCCGACGCGGCCCGTGCCGTTTTCTTCTCCGACGATTTCGCGCCCTGGGCCGGAAAGCCCGGGGTGCGACTGTATCTGCGCCCTCCCGGCCTGGCCGACGCCGCGCCCGGCGCGCTGCCGCTCGCCGGCGGGCCGCTGTCCTTCGACCGGGTCGAGCTGATCCTGCGGCGGGAGTCCCCCTCACCCTCCCGTTCGCCAACGCGAACGGGCCCCTCCCTCTCCCCGAGGAGAGGGGAACCGTCACCTCTCCCCCGGGGAGAGGTCGGAACCGCGTCAGCGGTTCCGGGTGAGGGGGTGGCGCCGGCCTATCCGTCGTCGGAAACCGTCCGCGCGGTCGCCGATCTCTCCACGCTCCGCCGCTGGGCCGGGCGCCACGGCCTTGGCGCCGCGGTCGACGATCGGCTCGACCGGCTGAGCCGTCCGCGTCCGGCCTTCGCCGGGCTCGATCTCGACCGGCCGCGGCTGATGGGCATCGTCAACGTCACCCCCGACAGCTTCTCCGACGGCGGCGACTTCGCCGACGCCCGCCGCGCGGTCGCGCACGGCCTGGCCCTGGCCGAGGCGGGGGCCGAGATCCTCGACATCGGCGGCGAATCCACGCGGCCGGGATCCGCCCCGGTGTCGCCGGCGGAGGAGATTGCCCGGATCGAGCCGGTGATCCGTGACCTGGCCCATCGCGGCCTGACGGTATCGGTCGACACCCGCCATGCGACGGTGATGCAGGCGGCGCTGGCCGCCGGCGCCCGGATCGTCAACGACGTCACCGGCCTGACCGGCGATCCCGCCAGCCTCGGCGTCGTCGCCCGCGCCGGCTGCCCGGTGGTGCTGATGCACATCCGGGGCGAGCCGCGGACGATGCAGGAGAACCCCGTCTACGACGACGTCCTGCTCGACGTGTTCGATTGGCTGGAGGAGCGGGTCGCGGCCTGCGCGGCCGCCGGCATCCCGCCCGGCCGCATCGCGGTCGATCCCGGCATCGGCTTCGGCAAGAAATCGCTGACCCACAATCTGCCGCTTTTGCGTGGTCTCTCTCTGCTGCACGGACTCGGCTGCGCCGTGCTGCTGGGCGTGTCGCGCAAGCGCTTCATCGGCACCCTCTCCGGCGCCGCGGATCCGAAGGGGCGGGTATCGGGGTCGATCGCAGCGGGGTTGTACGGCGTGGCCCAAGGGGTGCAGATTCTGCGGGTACATGATGTCGCGGAGACGCGGCAGGCGTTGGCCGTGTGGTCGGCGCTGCAGGTGGGGACGGAGCTGGAGGCAGGGGATTAGATGACGCGCAAGCTGTTCGGGACCGACGGCATCCGCGGTCGCGCGAATGTCGAACCGATGACGGCTGAGACGGCGCTGAAGGTGGCGACGGCGGCGGCGGCGCAGTTCCGCCGCGGCGACCACCGCCACCTGGTGGTGATCGGCAAGGACACCCGCCTGTCCGGCTATCTGCTGGAGCCGGCGCTGACCGCGGGCTTCATCGGCGCGGGCATGGACGTCACCCTGGTCGGCCCGATCCCGACCCCGGCCATCGCCATGCTGACCCGGTCGCTGCGCGCCGATCTCGGGGTGATGATCTCGGCCTCGCACAACCCGTTCGAGGACAACGGCATCAAGCTGTTCGGGCCGGACGGCTACAAGCTGTCGGACGAGGTCGAGAAGGCGATCGAGGACCGCATCGCCCAGCCGACCGAGGACCAGCTGGCGCCGCCGGCCCGACTGGGCCGCGCCCGGCGGCTGGACGACGCCTCCGGCCGCTACATCGAATACGCCAAGAACACCTTCCCCAAGGGCCTCCGCCTCGACGGGCTCAAGGTGGTGGTCGACTGCGCCAACGGCGCCGCCTACAAGGTCGCCCCCGCGGTGCTGTGGGAGCTGGGGGCCGAGGTCGTGACCATCGGCGTCTCGCCGGACGGCCTCAACATCAACAAGGGCTGCGGCGCCACCGCGACCGACGTGATGCAGCAGGCGGTGGTGGCCCATGGCGCCCATCTCGGCCTGTCGCTGGACGGCGACGCCGACCGGCTGATCATGGCCGACGAGACCGGCCGGCAGATCGACGGCGACCAGCTGATGGCGATGATCGCGCGCGACTGGGCGACGGGCGACCGCCTGGCCCAGCCGGCCGTGGCCGCCACGGTGATGTCCAACCTGGGCATGGAACGGTTCCTGGACGGGCTGGGCATCAGCCTGATCCGCACCGCCGTGGGCGACCGCTACGTCGTCGAGACCATGCGCGAGCGCGGCCTGAACCTGGGCGGCGAGCAGTCCGGCCATATCGTCATGAGCGACTACGCCACCACCGGCGACGGGCTGATCGCGGCGCTGCAGGTGCTGGCGGTGATCCAGCAGTCCGGCCGGCCGTCCAGCGAGGTGTTCCGGGTGTTCGAGCCGATGCCGCAGCGGCTGCGCAGCGTGCGCTTCACTCCGGTGCCGGGCGCGCCGTCGCCGCTGGAGCAGGCGCCGGTCAAGCAGGCGATCGCCGCGGCCGAGGCCAGGCTGGGCAAGGACGGCCGGCTGTTGATCCGCAAGTCGGGGACCGAGCCGGTGATCCGGGTGATGGCCGAGGGCGAGGATGCCGGGCTGATCGAGACCCTGGTCGGCGAGATCTGCGCCACGATCGAGACCGCGGCGGCGTAACGTTTCTTCGTATCAGCACTCCGGGCGCGGCTGCTCTCGATCGCACAGGTGAGCCTGGGCGAGGAGTTCCGCTGCGCCTTTGCGTGCCTGTTCCGGCAGAGTGATCTCTCGGGAGTCAGCGACGGGAGGAACCCTCCACGCATACTGCAACTGATAAAAGCCGTATTTTCCTTCGATCATCTTGTAGATCAGGATTTCTCCTTGGCCGAAACTCTTGGTCCTACCGCATATCGCCGTCTGCATTCCGGCTGGATGCGGGCCGTCGACAAAGCGTCGCGGTGACTCTACGATCGCTTCCACAGCACATCCTGAACGCAGCCTGTCCGACGCGGTCCGGAAGAATTCATCTATATCGGAATGTGAGCTGCGGTTCAGGGCCAATAACGTGATCATGGCTGTCCATTTGTGGACGGATTCATTGTTTTTTATGTATTCCACAATGTGGAGAGAGGAATTGTAGGCCTCGTATCCAATTTTTGAATCGGTGGGAACGGTGAATTTCATATATTCTGATTTGGTGTCGAGGTTTTGCGATGATTGTTTTTTCGCATTTGTTTGGATCGAATTTTGGCAACCGAAGAGAAAAATTGTTAATATTAAAACGATTCGAATTTTCATCTTTATTCGCCTTCATTGATTTTTATTCCACGTCCTATGTGGCTCAAGCATAGAGCGCGCAAGGCTCTGGTTTGTACGCTCGGTACGGACCGATCGCCGTTACTTCGGATACGATGCCTGGAAAGCGGCTTTTGGAGGGCATGATCGATGAGATGCCGGCAAATCGGACCAAGATCCTGCCAGCGGCAGCCTTGCGCAAAATTGCGCAACCTGACCTGCGCCGGACGCTTTGCAGATAGCGATTGACGCGGACCCGCCGATCCATATGCTCGGCGGCGGGCCACGTCCCCCCACCGGGACGCTGCTATCTGGAAGGATAGACATGACTGCGAGTGCGCTCGCCCCTACGCCCGGACTCCGTCCGCGCAACCCCAATTTCTCCTCCGGTCCCTGTGCCAAGCGTCCCGGCTGGTCGCTCGAGGCGCTGCAGAACGCTGCCCTCGGCCGGTCGCATCGCGCCGGCATCGGCAAGGCCAGGCTGGCCGACGTGATCGAGCGGTCGAAGCGCGTGCTGCGCATGCCCGCCGGCTGGCGCCTGGCCATCGTGCCGGGATCGGACACCGGCGCCGTCGAGATGGCGCTGTGGACCCTGCTCGGCGCCCGCGGCGTCGACCTGCTGGCGTGGGAAAGCTTCGGCGAGGGCTGGGTCACCGACGTCGTCAAGCAGCTGAAGCTGCCGGACGTCCGCACCTTCAAGGCGCCCTATGGCGAGCTGCCGGACCTGGCGCAGGTCGATTTCGACCGCGACGTGGTCCTGACCTGGAACGGCACGACCTCCGGCGTCCGCATGCCGAGCGGCGACGCCATCCCGGCCGGTCGCCAGGGCCTGGTGATCTGCGACGCCACCTCGGCCGCCTTCGCCATGGACCTGCCCTGGGACAAGCTCGACGTCGTCACCTGGTCCTGGCAGAAGGTGCTGGGCGGGGAGGGCGCGCACGGCATGCTGGCCCTGTCGCCCCGCGCGGTGGAGCGGCTGGAATCCTACACCCCGGCCTGGCCGCTGCCGAAGGTGTTCCGCCTGACCTCCAAGGGCAAGCTGGCCGAGGGCCCGTTCAAGGGCGAGACCATCAACACCCCGTCGATGCTGTGCGTCGAGGACGCGATCGACGGTCTCGCCTGGGCCGAGGAGATCGGCGGCCTGGACAAGCTGATCGAGCGGTCGGAGGCCAACCTCGCCGCCGTCGCCGCCTGGGTCGCGCGCACGCCGTGGGTCGACTTCCTGGCCGCGGATCCGGCGGTCCGGTCCTGCACCTCGATCTGCCTGAAGATCGTCGATCCCGCGGTCACGGCGCTGGACGCCGACGCGCAGGCCGCGGTGCCGAAGAAGATCGCCTCGCTGCTGGAGAAGGAGGGCGTCGCCTTCGACATCAACGGCTATCGCGACGCGCCCCCGGGCCTGCGCATCTGGGGCGGCGCCACGATCGACACCGCCGATCTCGAGGCGCTGCTGCCCTGGCTGGACTGGGCCTTCGACCGCGCCCGGGCCGAGCTGAAGCTGGCCGCCTGATTCCTTCTCCCGTTTTTTCGTCATCGCGAGCGCAGCGAAGCGATCCAGGGCCGCACGAGCCGCCCTGGATCGCCACGCCCCTTCGGGGCTCGCGATGACGGCCGAATTCATGGAGCACACCGATGCCCAAGGTTCTCATTTCCGACAGCCTGTCCCCGGCCGCCGTCGCCATCTTCCGCGACCGCGGCGTCGAGGTCGACGTCAAGACCGACCTGAAGCCCGAGGAGCTGCGCGCGATCATCGGCCAGTATGACGGCCTCGCCATCCGCTCGGCCACCAAGGTGACCAAGGAGGTGCTGGCCGCCGCGACCAACCTCAAGGTCGTCGGCCGCGCCGGTATCGGCGTCGACAATGTCGATGTCCCGGCCGCCACCCAGCGCGGCGTGGTGGTGATGAACACGCCCTTCGGCAACTCCATCACCACCGCCGAGCACGCCATCGCCATGATGTTCGCGCTGGCCCGGCAGCTGCCGGACGCCAACGCCTCGACCCATGCCGGAAAGTGGGAGAAATCCCGCTTCATGGGCGTCGAGCTGTTCGGCAAGACGCTGGGCCTGATCGGCTGCGGCAATATCGGCTCGATCGTCGCCGACCGCGCCATCGGGCTGAAGATGAAGGTGATCGCCTACGATCCGTTCCTGTCGCCGGAGCGGGCGCTGGACCTGGGCGTGGAGAAGGTCGAGCTCGACGGGCTGTTCCAGCGCGCCGACTTCATCAGCCTGCACACGCCGCTGACCGACCAGACCCGCAACATCATCGACGCTGCGGCGATCCAGAAGATGAAGCCGGGCGTGCGCATCATCAACTGCGCCCGCGGCGGGCTGATCGTCGAGGAGGATTTGCTGGCGGCGCTGAAGTCCGGTCATGTCGCCGGCGCCGCGCTCGACGTCTTCGCGGTCGAGCCGGCGAAGGAGAGCGCCTTCTTCGGCCTGCCGAACGTGGTCTGCACCCCGCATCTCGGCGCCGCCACCACCGAGGCGCAGGAGAATGTCGCCCTGCAGGTGGCCGAGCAGATCTCGGATTTCCTGCTCTCCGGCGCCGTGACCAACGCGCTGAACATGCCGTCGGTGACGGCGGAGGAGGCGCCGAAGCTGAAGCCGTATCTCGCCCTGGTCGAGCAGCTCGGCAGCTTCGCCGGGCAGATCACCGAGACCCGGCTGAAGGCGGTCAATATCACCTATGAAGGCGACGTCGCCCAGCTCAACACCAAGCCGATCACCAGCGTGATCCTGGCCGGGCTGCTGCGGCCGCTGCTGGACAGCGTGAACATGGTGTCGGCGCCGGTGGTGGCGCGCGAATACGACATCGACGTCAGCGAGACCAAGCGCGAGACCTGCGAGGACTACCACACGCTGGTGCGGCTGACGGTAACGACGGAGCGGCAGACCCGGACCGTCGCCGGCTCGCTCTTCGCCGGCACCAAGCCGCGGATCGTCGAGGTCGAGGGCATCGCGCTGGAGGCCGAGGTGGCGCGCAACATGCTGTTCGTGCGCAACGAGGACAAGCCGGGCTTCATCGGCCGCCTCGGCACGGTGCTGGGCGACGCCAAGATCAACATCGCCAACTTCAACCTCGGCCGCCGGCCGGAGGGCGGCAGCGCGCTGGCCCTGGTCTCGGTCGACAGCCCGGTGCCGGAGGAGATCGTCAAGACCGTGCTGGGCCTGCCCAGCGTGGTCCAGGCCAAGGCGCTGAACTTCTGAAAGGAAAACCCCGGCCTCGGGCCGGGGTTTCTGTCTTGATCACTCCACCCTGCCATTACCGGGCTTGACCCGGCAATCCAGAAGATGTCGACGCTCTCTGGATGCCCGGGTCAAGCCCGGGCATGACAACAGGGGCAGGGGACAGCCTCAGAACGGCGAGTCCGGGTAGTAGAACTCCTTGGCGTTCTCCTTGGTCACCAGCGTGGCGTCCAGGATGTAGCGGCCGCGGACCGGCAGATGGTCGTAGAGGTTGGCGGCGGTCAGATCCATGGCAACGGCGACCATCGCCGGCGGGGACAGCACGTCGACGGGGGTCATCTTGTCGCCGTCCATCACCCGCTTGACCATGTCCTTCATGCCGGCGCCGCCGACCACGAACTTGATGTCGGTGCGGGTGGCCTGCTGGATCGCCCCCAGCACGCCCACGGCCATGTCGTCGTCCTGGCACCACACCGCGTCGATCTTCGGGTACTTGGCCAGGTAGTCCTGCATCACCTTGAAGGCGTCGTCGCGGCTCCAGTTGCCGAACTGCTTGTCCAGCACCTTGATGCCGCTGCCGGCGATCGCCTCGTCGAAGCCCTTGATCCGCTCCTCGTCGATCACGATCGGCAGGCCGCGGATGACCACGACGTCGCCGGTGCCCAGCGTGTCCTTGATGTACTTGCCGGCGACGCGGCCGAGCTCCGGATTGTTGCCGGCGACGTAGAGGTCCTGGATCGACTGGTCGCTCAGCGCCCGGTCGACCACGGTGACGAAGACGCCCTTGTCCTTCACCTGGCGGATCGGGTCGGTCAGCTCGTCGGAGTTGTGCGGCAGCGCCACCAGCGCGTTGATGCCCTGGGTGGTCAGGTCCTCCAGTGCATTGGCCTGGGAGGCGCCGTCCGGCGAGGTCTTGACGATCACCTTCAGCCCCGGATAGCGGGCCTCAAGCGCCTTCGCCTGCTCCTGCGCATGATAGACGACACCGCCGGTCCAGCCGTGGTCGGCGGCCGGGATCGACACGGCGATGGTCTTGTTCTCCTGCGCCTGGGCGGCGCCGAAGGCCAACAGGGCCGCGGCGGCCAGGCCAATCAATTTGAGATGCATGAATTCCTCCCCTGGAATCGAGCCCCTTGCGGACGGGCGGCTCTGCCCCGCTTACGTGCCCGGCCGGCGCAGCAGCGACCGCTGCACCAGCATGGCGATGATGATGATGGCGCCCTGCACCGCGCCGATCAGGTATTCGCTGACCAGGTTGGACAGGGTCATGATGTTGCCGACGACCTCGAGGATCAGGGCACCGCAGATCGTGCCCCAGATCCGGCCGACGCCGCCGCGCAGCGCGGTGCCGCCGACCACCACGGCGGTGATCGCCTGCAGCTCCCACAACAGCCCGGTGGTCGAGGTGGCGGAGCCGAGCCGCGGCACATAGACCAGCACCGCCACGGCGACGCAGACGCCCTGGATGACGTAGGTCAGGGTGCGGATCCGGTCGACGGCGATGCCGGAATAGCGGGCGACATCCTCGTTCGACCCGACGGCGCGGACATGGCGGCCGAAGGCGGTGCGGTACAGCACGAAGGCGCCGAGCGCGCCGACCGCCAGGATCACCAGGATCGGCACGGGCACGCCGAACACGGTGCCGAAATAGACCGGGCGGTACAGCGCCCGCAGGTCCGACGCCTTCATCGCGATCGAGCCGCCCTCGGCCAGCCAGATCAAGAGGCCGCGGAAGATGCCCATGGTGCCGAGGGTGACGATGAAGGGCTCGATCCGCCCGACCGTGGTGATCAGCCCGTTGCCCAGGCCGCACAGCGCGCCGAGCATGATCGCGGACGCCATGGCCAGCGCGATCAGGCTGACCCCGTCGCCCAGCGGCGCCGCGTTCATCAAGAGGATCATGGCGCCGGCGACGAAGCCCGACATCGACCCGACCGACAGGTCGAGCCCGCCCGCCGTGATCACGAAGGTGGCGCCGACCGCGATGATGGCGATGAAGGCGCTGCGCGTGGCGACGTTCAGCAGGTTGTCGGCGCTGAGGAAGTTCGGGTTCAGCAGGGCGCCGACGACGATCAGCACGGCCAGCGCGAAGAAGGGCGCAGCAGTGCGGATGTCGAACTTGAAGCCCCGTCCGGCGGATGTCGTGGAGGTGGTGGTGCTCATGCCTGTCCCATCGGCGCTGGCGCCGGTTCCATGGTTTTCACGCCGGTGGCGTAAGTCACGATCTCGTCTTCGGTCATCGCCTCGCCTGCGACCTCGCCGACGATGCGGCCGGACCGCATCACCAGGATGCGGTGGCACAGGCCGATCAGCTCCTGCATCTCCGAGGAGATCACGATCACCGACTTGCCCTGGGTCGCCAGCTCGGCGACAAAGCGGTAGATCTGCTGCTTGGTGCCGATGTCGATGCCCCGCGTGGGCTCGTCGATCACCACGATCTCCGGCTCCAGCAGCATCATCTTGCCGAGCAGCAGCTTCTGCTGGTTGCCGCCGGACAGCTGCCCGGCCAGCAGGTCCTTCCGGCGGGTGCGCACGTCGAAGTCGGCGATGGCCCGGTCCAACTCGGCCCACTCCTTCGCCGTGTCGATCACCGGCCCGCGGGGGAAGCGCTTCAGCGCCGCCAGGGTCAGGTTGATGCGCAGGTCCTGGGCCAGCAGCAGGCCTTTGCCCTTGCGGTCCTCGCTGAGATAGACGATGCCGGCCGCCATGCTGTCGCGCACCGTGGCGAAGCGCACCGGCCGGCCGTCGCGCCGGACCTCGCCATGGGCCGTGCGCAGCCCCAGCACGCCCTCCAGCAACTCGGTCCGGCCGGCGCCGACCAGCCCGGCGAAGCCCAGGATCTCGCCGCGCCGCAGGGTGAAGGACGCATCCTCGGCATGGCGCGGCACGGTCATGCCCCGGACCTCCAGCACCGGATCGCCGGCGGGCGCGTCGGTGCGCGGCGGGTAGAGATTGGCCATGTCGCGGCCGACCATCATCCGAGCCATGTCGAGCGGCTCCAGCCCCGCGGCGGGCCGGGTGCCGACCAGCCTTCCGTCGCGCAGCACCGTGACCCGGTCGGCGATCGCCTTCACCTCCGGCAGACGGTGCGAGACGTAGAGCACGCCCACGCCTTTGGCGCGGATGTCGTGGATGACCTGGAGCAGCGCGTCGGTCTCGTGCGTCGTCAGCGACGCCGTCGGCTCGTCGAAGATCACCACGCTGTGCGGCACCAGGAGCGCCCGGGCGATCTGCACCAGCTGGCGCTGGGCGATCGACAGCTGGGCGACGATGGCTGCCGGGTCGATCTCCGCCCCCAGCGACCGCACCGCTTCGGCCGCGCGGGCGTTCATGGCGCGGTCGTCGACCGCCAGTCCGCGCCGCAGCTCGCGGCCCAGGAACAGGTTCTCGGCGACGGTCAGGTGCGGCGCCAGCAGGATCTCCTGATGCACCAGCACGATGCCGTGCCGCTCGGCGTCGACCGGGCCGGCGAAGCGGATCGGCGCGCCGTTCATGCTGATGGCGCCGGCGGTCGGCGCCAGATGGCCGGCCAGGATCTTCATCAGCGTCGACTTGCCGGCGCCGTTCTCGCCGATCACGGCGTGGACCTCGCCCGGCTGCAGGTCGAAGCCGACCTCCTGCAGCACGGCCACGGTGCCGAAGGTCTTGCGGAGGCCCTGGACGGACAGCACCGGCCCGGACGTCGCAGGGGAGGGGGCGGCGGTCATGGCATGTTGTCCCGGATGAAGATGTCGATCCGGATCCGCTCCTGGTCCGGCACGATCGGCGCGCCCTCGCGCAGGGCCAGCAGCACGCGGATGCTGCTGCGCGCCATGTGGCCGGCATCCTGGTTGATGACGGCGTCGATGGTGCCGCGGATCAGGTGGCGGCGGGGGAATTCGGTCAGCTCGTGGCCGATGAAGACGACGTCGCGGGCGCGGCCGGTCGCCTCCAGCGCCGCGACCACGCCCTGCTGGCCGCCGCCGACATTGTAGAGGCCGACCAGGTCGGGGTTCTCGTCCAGCAGGGTGCGGGCGGCGGCCTCGACCCGGCCGGGATCGTCCCGCGCCTCGCGCAGCGGCAGCACCTCAAGCTGGGGGTATTCGCGGGCGATGACCTGCTCGAAGCCGAACTGCCGCTCGATATGGTCGCGCAGCTGCAAGGAGCCCGCGATCAGCCCGACCTTGCCGCGGCGGGAACCGAGAAAGCGGCCCAGCAGGCTGGCGGCGGTGCGGCCGGCGGCATGGTTGTCGAGGCCGACATAGTGGCGCCGCTTCGCGCTCGGCAGGTCGGAGACCAGCGTCACGACCTGGGTGCCGCGGGCGGCCAGGGCGTTCAGCGCCTCGGCCACCGCCGGATGGTCCAGCGCCACCACGGCGACGCCGTCCAGCCCCGCCGGCAGCCTTTCCAGCGCCTCGGCCAGGGCGTCGCCGTCGAAGACGTCGACCTGCAGCACGTCGATCGCCACCCGCTCGGCCTCGTAGCGGCGGGCGAGGGTGCGGAACTCCCGCTCCAGATTGTCCATGAAGTCGTTGGTGCCGGCCGGCAGGATCGCGGTGAAGCGGAAATCGCGCGCCCGCGACAGGCGCGAGGCCAGCCGGTCCGGCTCGTATTGCAGCCGTTCGACCGCCGCCTTCACGCGGTCGACCATGCGCGCATGGATGCCGGCGCGTCCGTTCAGCACGCGATCGACGGTCGCGACGCTGACGCCGGCTTCCCGTGCGACGTCTTGCAGCGTCGTCCTGGCCACGGAAGCCCCTCCCTCGATTGAAGGGATATCATCAAAATTTGATGAAGGGAAATCAAACCGGATCGGCAACACCCGGCACGCTCGCTGACCCGGCTCGGACTATCGGTTCACAGGACGAAGTCGGCGGCCACCAGAGAGTGTTTCCCCTGCAGCTCGATCTGGAAATCCGAGACGCCGTCGCCATCGACGTCGCCGCCGATCACCGTCTTCTCGCCCGAGACGGTGTAGCGAAGCTGCCCGGCCTGATCGGTGTAGGCGGCGGTGCCGATGAAGGTGAAGGCCTGGTTGTCGGTGACGCGGCTGTTCGCATCGATCGTCGACAGGTCGATCCTGTCCGCCTGGACATGGCTGAAATCCGTGATCAGGTCGCGGCCCGAGGCCGGGCTGGTGGCCACGGAGGCATAGAAGAAACGGTCGGCGCCGGCGCCGCCGGTCAGCGTGTCGCGGCCCATTCCGCCGGTCAGGACATTGGCGACGTCATTGCCGGCCAGCGTGTCCGCGAAGCCGCTGCCGGTCAGGTTCTCGATCGACGTGTAGACGTCGCCTGTGGCGGTGCCGGCCGATCCGACGCCGGCCGTGAGGTTGGCGATCACGCGGACGGTGCTGTCGGCGTAGATGGCGGTATCGGCGCCCTCTCCGCCGTCGAGGCGATCGGCGCCTGCCCGGCCCATGAGGGTGTCGTTGCCGCTTCCGCCCGTCAGGACGTTGACACCGCTGGTTCCGGACAGCTTATCCGAGACGCTGGTGCCGATCGCGTTCTCGACCGAAAAATAGACGTCACCATCGTAGAGGCCGGTGCCGTAGCGCCCCCATACGGTCCGCTCCAGGTCGATGATCGCTCCTCCGGTTTGGGCGCTTCCGATGGAATAGTCGACGGTGTCGATGCCTGCGCCGCCGTCGAAGTGTTCGGCGCCCAGATTGGCCTTTATGATATCGTTGCCGGCGCCGCCGAACAGGTCGGCGTGAGGATCCAGCCACTCGCCGTCGTGTTCGCCACTGATCAGGACGTCATCGCCGGCTCCGCCGCCCAACGAGTAATATCGGTCCTCGCCAGCTGTCAGGGTATCGGCAAAATTGCTGCCGACGACATGGACAATAGCGTTGAAGGAGTTGTCTTGATTGTTGAAGGTGTCGCCTTCCGCGGTGCCGCCCGAAGCGGTTCCCGTGGCGAGATTGACAGCCACGCCAACGAGGCTGTCGACGTAGCTGACGGTTCCGTTGGTGAAGTGATCGGCGCCGGCGCCGCCGATGAGAAGATCGGTGCCGTCGCGGCCGTCGAGATTGTTGGCGCCGCTGTCGCCGATCAGCGTGTCGTCGAAATCGCTGCCGAAGACAGTCTCGATCGAAGCATAGGCATCGCCCTCGGCAGTGCCGCCCGACCCGGTCCCGGTCAGGTCGACGGTCACCCCGACCGCGCTGTCGTCATAGGAGATGGTATCGCTGCCGGTACCTCCGTCGAGATGATCCGCACCCGCACCGCCGCTCAATCTGTCATCGCCGGCGCCGCCCGCCAGGGCATCGGCGCCGGCATCGCCGGTTACGGTATCGTTCGCGGCCCCGCCCCGCAGCGTATCGTCGCCATCCCCGCCGGTGATGTTCGTGACGCCGGCACCGGCGATGACGATGTCGTTGCCGTTCTCGCCGGAGAGGATGCCGTACGTGTTGCCGCCGGTCAGCCTGTCATCGTGATCGCTGCCGACGATGTTCTCGATCGAGAAGAAGGTGTCGCCATAGGCCGTGCCGGTCGTGCCGACCCCGGTCGTCAGGTTGACGGTCACCCCCACCGTGCTGTCGGTGTAGACGGCCGTGTCGTAGTCATTGCCGCCGATGAGATAATCGGCCCCGGCTCCGCCGGTCAGCATCCCGCCGCCGTCGCCGGCTTCGAGAATGTCGGCTCCGGCTCCGCCCTCGAGGATGTCCTGGCCATCCCCGCCGGAAAGAACATTCGCGCCGTCGTCCCCGGTCAGGGTGTCGGCGAAATCGCCGCCGACGATGTTCTCGATCGAGACGTAGGTGTCTCCTTCGGCCGAGCCGCCTGATCCGGTTCTGGTGATCAGGCTGACAATCACCGCGGCCGTGCTGTCCGCATATCTCGCCGTATCCTTCCCGGCACCACCGTTGAGATGATCGGCACCGGCGCCGCCGGTGAAGCTGTTGTCCGCACCGTTGCCGGTCAGGTTGTCGGCAAAGGCGCTGCCGACCAGGTTTTCGACCGAGGTGTAGGTGTCGCCGGTGGCCGTGCCGGTCGATCCGGTCCCGGCCAGGCTGGTGGTCACTCCGACGGCGCTGTCGTCGTAATAGGCCGTGTCGATGCCGGCGCCGCCGTCGAGATGATCGGCGCCGGCGCCACCGCGCAGCACATCGTCTCCCTCCAGGCCGTTGAGGGTGTCGCTGCCGCCGAAGCCGAAGATCTCGTCGGGGCCGCCGGTGCCGTCGAGCACGTCGTCGCCAGGGGTGCCGAAGATCGACATGACGGATCCCTTGAAGCCTGTGTTGCCGATTTGACGTTGGCGACAAAAGGTGGCCAAATTCAGCCGACGTCTCCTGTCTTGATACCACCTTCTTTGGGCCGGGCGCAGCGGCGGCCGGCCGACGCAGAGCTACCGCCGCACCAGGCACCCGCGCAGGAAGATTTCCACTGCCTCGTCGACCCGGCGGTCGATCTCCGCCGGCGTCGGCAGTGGGGCGACGCCGAGCGTGGCGGCGCGCAGCGGCTCGGCGATCGTCATCGAGACCAGCATCCGGGCCGTCTCCATGGCGTCGCCGAAGCGCAGCACGCCGTGGCGGCGCTGTGTCTCCAGCCACGCCGCGAGCGCCTCGGCGTTGCGCACCGGGCCGGCCTGGTAGAAGGCCTTCGCCATCTCCGGGAAGCGCAGCGACTCGGCGTAGACCAGCCGGTTCAGCGCCACCGTCTCCTCCGACAGCACCAGCCGCGCCAGCTCCTGCAGGAACTGATGCAGGGCCCGCTCCATGCCTTCCGGATCGGCGCCGGCGTCGTGCCCGATCGGCGAGCGCAGCGCTTCCGACCGGGTGTCGATCACCGCCTCCAGCAGATGCTCCTTGGTGTCGACGAAGCGGTAGATCGTCTTCTTCGACACGCCGGCCGCCTGGGCCACCGCCTCCATGCTGGTGGCGCCGAAGCCCTGCGCCAGGAAGATCCGGGTCGCCGCCGCCAGGATCAGGCGCCTGGTCTCCTCGTCGCTCCGCAGCTGCGGCCGCCCCCGCGGCCGTTTCGGCGTTTCCTGCATGTCTGGCCCCTCGGTCGCGCATTTGCGCAATTCGCTTCCCTCTCCCATCTTCTGACGGAAACCGTCAAGTTTCCTAAATCGCCTCGACGATCCGCCGCCCTCGAAGACGGCCGGCGCCCCGGCGGTTTCCGCTTTGGAGGGCAAAAGTCATGACGCATCAGGTTCAGCCGGCCCAGCTCCGCACCGCGCCGGCGCCGGAGGCCAGCGAGACCGCGGCCACGCCCGCGGCGCCGCGACGCCGTCTCGGGCGCCGGCTCCTGCTGCTGCCGCTCGGGGTCGTCGTCCTGGCCGGCGCCGCATGGTTCGGCTGGAACTGGTGGACCGTCGGGCGGTTCCAGGAATCGACCGACGACGCCTATGTGAAGGCCGACTCGACCACGATCGCGCCGAAGGTCTCCGGCTACATCGCCGAGGTCCTGGTCCAGGACAACCAGGCGGTGACGGCGGGCCAGCCCCTGGCCCGGATCGACGACCGCGACTATGCCGTGGCGCTGGACCAGGCCAAGGCCAATGTCCTCGCCGCCCAGGCCGATATCGCCGACGCCGAGGCCGCGATCCAGCAGCAGGCGGCGGCGATCGACCAGGCCCGCGCCACCGTCGGGGTGGACCAGGCGTCGGTCACCTTCGCCCAGCAGCAATACGACCGCTACATCGCCCTGGCCCGGACCGGCAACGGCAGCGTCCAGCAGGCCCAGCAGGTCACCTCCAATCTGCAGTCGGCGACCGCGACGCTGCAGCGCGACCAGGCGGCGGTGACCGCGGCGGAGAAGCAGCTCGACGTGCTGCGCGCCCAGCTGGAGAAGGCGAAGGCCGCGCTCGCGGCCGACCAGGCGGCGCAGCGCCAGGCCGAGCTGAACCTCGGCTACACCACCATCACCGCGCCGGTGGCCGGCACGATCGGCAACCGCAGCCTGCGGGTCGGCCAGTACGTCCAGGCCGGCACCCAGCTGATGGCGGTGGTGCCATTGGCCGAGACCTACGTC
This sequence comes from Inquilinus sp. Marseille-Q2685, assembly GCF_916619195.1. Lineage (NCBI taxonomy): Bacteria > Pseudomonadati > Pseudomonadota > Alphaproteobacteria > Rhodospirillales > Rhodospirillaceae > Inquilinus > Inquilinus sp. Marseille-Q2685. Next base: position 927,830 of record NZ_CAKAKL010000001.1, on the reverse strand, counting down.
GTCGCCAACTTCAAGGAGACGCAGCTGACCGACGTGCATCCGGGCCAGCCGGTCGACATCGCGGTCGACATGTTCCCGGATGCCGACATCCACGGCCGTGTCGACAGCCTGTCGCCGGCCAGCGGCCAGGAATTCGCCCTGCTGCCGCCGGACAACGCCACCGGCAACTTCACCAAGATCGTGCAGCGCATCCCGGTGAAGATCGTGCTCGAGCGCGACGACCCGCTGGCGGGCCAACTGCGCCCCGGCATGTCGGTGATCGCGACGATCGATACCAAGCAGGACGCCGCCGCGCACTGAGTGCGGCGGAGCCCCGGCCCGGAGGGCCCAGCCCATGTCTTCCGCAAGCATAACTGCCGGCGCCCAGCCGACCAGTCCCGGCGACCGCGCCAGCCTGACCACCTGGATTTCGGTGTTCTCCGGCCTGCTCGGCGCCTTCATGGCGGTGCTGAACATCCAGATCACCAACGCCTCGCTGCCGCAGATCGAAGGCGGTATCGGCACCGGCGTCGACAACGGCGCGTGGATCTCGACCTCCTACCTGATCGGCGAGATCATCGTCATCCCGCTGACCGCCTATCTCAGCCAGGTCTTCTCCTTCCGCCGCTTCCTGCTGGTCAACACCACGCTGTTCCTGGTGTTCTCGGTGGCCTGCGCCTTCGCCACCAGCCTGGACGAGATGATCCTGCTGCGCGGCATCCAGGGCTTCACCGGCGGCGTGCTGATCCCGATGGCCTTCACCCTGGTGATGACCAGGCTGCCGCTGTCGCAGCGGCCGATGGGCATGGCGCTGTTCGCCATCACCGCCACCTTCGCGCCGGCGATCGGCCCGACAATCGGCGGCTGGCTGACCGACAATTACGGCTGGCAGTACATCTTCTACATCAACCTGGTGCCGGGCGCCTTCATGCTGGCCGGGCTGGCCGCGACGCTGGAGCGCGAACCGATGCGGCTTTCCCTCCTGAAGGAGGGAGACTGGTTCGGCATCGGCACCATGGCGATCGGCCTGGCGGCGCTGCAGACGGTGCTGGAGGAGGGCAACAAGGACGACTGGTTCGGCTCTCCCTTCATCGTCCGCCTGACCGTGATCGCCGCCGTCTTCCTGTCGCTGTTCATCTGGATCGAGCTGACGGTGAAGAAGCCGGCGGTCGATCTGCGCCTGCTGACGCGGTGGAACTTCGGCTTCGGCACGCTGGCGAACATCTTCCTGGGCTTCGCCCTCTACGGCAGCGCCTATCTGCTGCCGCAGTACCTGGCCCAGGTGCAGGGCTACGACTCGGAGCAGATCGGCATGGTGGTGGCCTGGACCGGCTTGCCGCAGCTGCTGATCATCCCGCTGGTGCCGATGCTGATGGGGCGGTTGGACGCGCGCTGGCTGGTGGCCGGCGGGCTGCTGGTCTTCGCCGCCAGCTGCTTCATGAACACCCACATGTCGCTGGTCTATGGCGGCGACCAGCTGTTCGCGCCCAACATCGTCCGCGCCATCGGCCAGGCGGTGGTGATGGCGCCGCTGTCGGCCATCGCCATGGCCGGCATCGCCCGGCACGAATCCGCGGCGGCCTCGGGCCTGTTCAACATGCTGCGCAACCTCGGCGGCGCCTTCGGCACGGCGCTCCTGGGCACCATCGTGACCAAGCGCGAGCAGTACCACTCGAACATCATCGGCCAGTCGGTGACGCTGTTCCGGGAGGAGACGCGCGCCCGGATCGACCAGCTGACCCAGTACTTCCTGTCGAGCGGCGTGTCCGACCCGGCCACCGCCAAGCACCAGGCGGTGATCGCCATCGGCAAGACCGTCAGGGCGCAGTCGCTGGTGATGGGCTTCAGCGACACCTTCGCCGTGCTGGGCGTGATCCTGCTGGCCTCCGCCGCCTGTGTCTTCATCATGAGGAAGGGCGCGGCCGGCGGGGGCGGTGGGGCACATTGACCCCGCATCCGGCCGCCGGACCGAGCCGGCGGCCGGGCAGGGCGATCAGTTCACCAGCTTGCGGTACAGGTGCCAGGTGGCGTGGCCGAGCACCGGCATGACCACGATCAGCCCGACGAACAGCGGCAGCGACCCGACCACCAAGCCGGCGGCGACGATCAGGCCCCAGGCGGCCATCGGGATCGGGTTGGCGGCCACGGCCCGGACCGAGGTCCAGATCGCGGTGTCGGCGCCGACGTCGCGGTCGAGCAGCAGCGGGAACGACACCACGCCGATCGCCATCGCCGCCACGGCGAAGACGAGGCCGACGCCGCAGCCGACCACGATCAGGGTCCAGCCGGCGGTGGTGCCGAACACCTCGCCGAGGAAGGTGCCGAGCGAGGCCGGCTCATCCGGGCCGAGGGTCGCGTTGTAGATCACCTGGGCCATCACCATCCACAGCACGAAGATCGCCGCCAGGATGGCGCCGACCGTGAGGATGACGCCGAAGCGGGGCGTGCGCAGCACGCCGAAGGCGGCGCCCCAGCTGGACGGCTGGCCCATCTCGCGCCGCCGGCTCATCTCGTAGAGGCCGATCGCGGCGAAGGGGCCGATCAGGGCGAAGCCCGAAGCCAGCGGGAACAGGAGCGGGATCATGTCCTGCCCGACCATGGCCCGGGCCAGCACCAGCCCGACCACCGGATAGATCAGGCAGAGATACAGCACGTCGGTGCGGTAGTGGCCGAAATCCTCGAAGCCCTTGGCCAGGGCCTCGCGCAGGTCCCGCAGGCCGATGCGGTGCACCGCCGGGGCCAGGGCGTTGAGGTTCTCATCGGCGTGGAACACGGTGCGGCCGCCGGTGCGCAGGGCGTGGCTGCCGAATTTGAGCTGGTCCGCTCCCCACTCCAGGGGGTTTCGGATGGTCATGTCCGTTCCTCCCGAACTTCTGTTCGAGGGGGTTCGCTCGACCGTGGCAGTGCGGCCGGGATGGCCGCCGGTCACGCCGACGCGACCCGCCATGGACCAAAGTATAACCCGGCTGCGACATTCCGTCCCCTGTCTTTGTCGCGCGGCGTGAAGCAGCCGAGACGTGGCGAATCGCGCGGCCCTTGAAGGCGGCGGCGGAAAGCCGGAGTATCGGGGCATCGGCAACGCCCGATGCAGCCAGCCAGGAGGAAGCGTGATGATGCGTTCGACCCTGATCGGTGTCCTCGCCCTGACAGCTCTGACCACCACCGCGGCCTGGGCGGATGGCGACCCGGCGGCCGGCGAGAAGGTGTTCACGCAATGCAAGGCCTGCCACCAGATCGGCGAGACCGCCAAGAACGGCGTCGGGCCGAAGCTGAACGGCCTGTTCGGCCGCCATTCCGGCTCGGTCGAGGGCTACAACTATTCGGACGCGAACAAGAACTCGGGCATAACCTGGGACGAGACAGTGTTCCGCGAATACATCAAGGCCCCGCGCACCAAGATCCCGGGCACGAAGATGGCCTTCGCCGGCATCAAGGACGACCAGAAGATCACCGACCTGATCGCCTTCCTCAAGCAGTACGACGCCGACGGCAAGAAGAAGTGAGGCGGCGGGCCCTGTCGGCCGAGAGCGTTGACAATCGAGCGGGCTGACCCGCATCATCAATTTACAGGCCAAGGCCGGACAAGTCTGATGCTGCAGGGGTCGTCTTCGCGTCGACCGTGACGCGGGACGGCCGGGCCAGACGAAGAAGCCGGCCGGCCTCGACGACTGCGAAGGCCGCCATCGATGAGGATGTGGCCAACACCAGGGGGAGAACGCCGCGCCGGCCCGACGGGTCAGGGCGCACGGGTCCCCCGCGCTGTGCCGCCGCATCCGCTTTCCGTCCCAGGACGACCGTCCGCCGGCCTTCCCGTCCCAGCACAAGACGGGGGTGACCGGAGATGAAGACCGCGCTCGTCCTGGTTCTGGTCGCCGTCGGCTCGGTGGTGTTCCACCTGCTGAGCCCCTGGTGGTGGACCCCGATCGCCTCGAACTGGCACTACATCGACGGCACGATCGAGATCACCTTCTGGATCACCGGCGTGGTGTTCACCGCGATCGTGCTGTTCACCGCCTACTGCGTCTGGCGCTTCCGCCACCGCGAGGGCAACGTCGCCGACTACAAGCCGGAGAACAAGCGGCTGGAAGGCTGGCTGACCATCGCCACCGCGGTCGGCGTGGCGGCGATGCTGGCGCCCGGCCTTGTGGTCTGGGCCCAGTTCGTCACCGTCCCGGCTGACGCCACCGAGGTCGAGGTGGTGGGCCAGCAGTGGCAATGGAGCTACCGGCTGCCGGGCCAGGACGGCAAGCTCGGCGCCGCCTCGAACCGGGCAATCACGGCGGAGAACCCGCTCGGCGTCCATGCCGACGACCCGGCCGGCCAGGACGACGTGCTGATCCAGGGCGGCGAGCTGCACCTGCCGGTCGACAAGCCGGTCAAGGTCCTGCTGCGCGCGGTCGACGTGCTGCACGATTTCTACGTGCCGCAGTTCCGGGCGAAGATGGACATGATCCCGGGCTCCGTCACCTATTACTGGTTCACCCCGACCCGCACCGGCACCTTCGAGGTGCTGTGCGCCGAGCTGTGCGGCACCGGCCATCCCTATATGCGCGGCATCGTCATCGTCGACGCCCAGCCCGACTACGACGCCTGGCTGGCGCAGCAGGCGACCTTCTCGCAGATGTCGGCGCTGCCCGGGCCGGCCGACCGCGAGGTGGCCGCCGCGAACTAGGTCCGGCCTCGCCAAGGGGAGGGGCCGCGAGAGGAACATCATCCGGCCGGGACGATCCCCGTCGAGCCCGGCCGCGGAGGAAGCAGGAGGACACGCCCATGGTGGACGTCATCCGCGAACCCGTCGAACCGGTCCCGCCGCTCGAAGTGCCGGATGTCGAGCTGTACCATCCGAAGAGCTGGCTCACGACCTGGGTGTTCTCGCAGGACGCCAAGGTCATCGCCATCCAGTATGCCGGGACGGCGCTGGCGATCGGCTTCGTCGCCCTGGTCCTGTCCTGGATGATGCGGCTGCAGTTGGCCTTCCCCGACGACTTCGCCTTCATCGACGCCACCGGCTATTACCAGTTCATCACCATGCACGGCATGATCATGGTGATCTACCTGCTGACGGCGCTGTTCCTGGGCGGCTTCGGCAACTACCTGATCCCGCTGATGCTGGGCGCGCGGGACATGGTGTTCCCCTATGTCAACATGCTCAGCTACTGGATCTACCTGCTGGCGGTGCTGGTGCTGGTGGCCAGCTTCTTCGCCCCCGGCGGGCCGACCGGGGCCGGCTGGACCCTGTACCCGCCGCAGGCGATCCTGTCCGGGACGCCGGGCGGGCGCGAATGGGGCATCCTGCTGATGCTCGGCTCGCTGACCCTGTTCATCATCGGCTTCCCCATGGGCGGGCTGAACTACGTCGTCACCGTGCTGCAGGCGCGGGCGCGGGGCATGACGCTGATGCGCATGCCGCTGACGGTGTGGGGCATCTTCACCGCCACGGTCATGGCGCTGCTGGCCTTCCCGGCGCTGTTCGTGGCCTGCGTGATGATGCTGATCGACCGGCTGCTCGGCACCAGCTTCTTCATGCCGGCGCTGGTCGAGATGGGCGAGCAGCTGAAATACGGCGGCGGCAGCCCGATCCTGTTCCAGCACCTGTTCTGGTTCTTCGGCCACCCCGAGGTCTACATCGTCGCGCTGCCGGCCTTCGGCATCGTCTCCGACCTGATCAGCACCCACGCCCGCAAGAACATCTTCGGCTACCGCATGATGGTGTGGGCCATCGTCGGCATCGGCGCCTTGAGCTTCATCGTCTGGGCGCATCACATGTATGTCAGCGGCATGAACCCGTATTTCGGGTTCTTCTTCGCCACCACGACGCTGATCATCGCCATCCCGACGGCGATCAAGGTCTACAACTGGGTGCTGACGCTGTGGCGCGGCGACATCCACCTGACCACGCCGATGCTGTTCGCCATCGCCTTCATCGTTACCTTCGTCAATGGCGGGCTGACCGGGCTGTTCCTCGGCAATGTCGTGGTCGACGTGCCGCTGTCCGACACCATGTTCGTGGTCGCCCATTTCCACATGGTGATGGGGGTGGCGCCGATCTTCGTAGTGTTCGGCGCGATCTACCACTGGTACCCGAAGATCACCGGCCGGATGCTGGACGACCTGGTGGGCAAGATCCACTTCTGGGTCAGCTTCGTCGGCGCCTACGCGATCTTCTTCCCGATGCACTATATCGGGCTGATCGGCGTGCCGCGGCGCTATTTCGAGCTCGGCGAGACCGCCTTCGTCCCGGCCTCGGCCCACGACCTCAACATCTTCATCACCGCCGCGGCGCTGACCGTCGGCGCGGCCCAGCTGCTGTTCCTGTTCAACCTGATCTGGAGCCTGCGGCACGGCCGCGAGGCCGGCGGCAACCCGTGGCGCGCGACGACGCTCGAGTGGCAGACGCCGACCACCCCGCCGCCGCACGGCAACTGGGGGCGCGAGCTGCCGGTGGTCTATCGCTGGGCCTATGACTACAACGTGCCGGGTGCGCCGCAGGACTACCTGCCGCAGAACATGCCCGGCGCCGCACCGCGGCACGGCTGAGGGCGCCGGCCATGGTGGTCGTCACCCTGTTCATGCTGGCGCTCGGGGGCCTCATCCTGTGGTGGCTGGCCCGCCAGGGGCTGATGACCAAGCCGTGGCTGGAGGAGAGCACGGTCGGCAACGTGCCGGCGACCGGCGCCTCGCCGCGGCCCACGGCCCTGATCGGGCTCGGCGTGTTCCTGGTCGTCGCCGGCGCGCTCTTCGCCCTCCTGGTCAGCGCCTATTCGATGCGGATGGCGCTGCCGGACTGGCGGGCGCTGCCGGTGCCGCTGCTGCTGTGGATCAACACCGCGGCGCTGATCGCCGCCAGCATCGCCCTGCAATGCGCCCAGGCCTCGGCCCGGCGCGGCGACCTGGCCGACACCCGCACCGGCCTGCTGGCCGGGGGCGCCGCGTCGCTGGTGTTCGTGGTCGGGCAGCTCCTGGCCTGGCAGCAGCTGCACATGCTGGGCTATTTCCTGGCCAGCAACCCGGCCAACTCGTTCTTCTACCTGGTCACCGCGGTACATGGCGTGCACGTGCTGGGCGGCCTGGTGGCCCTGGGCCGCACCGGCGCCCGGGCTTGGCGCGGAGACGAACCCGACAGGCTGCGCCTGAGCGTCCAGCTGTGCACGCTGTACTGGCATTTCCTGCTGCTGGTCTGGCTGATCCTGCTCGCCCTGCTGACCGGCTGGGCGGACCGCTTCGCCGAGATCTGCAGCCAGCTGCTGACCTAGGGGAGGTCGCCGATGGCCGAAACCCATATCGCCGGATCGCTCGAGCGCGCCAAGGGCTGGCGCGGCGTGTCCGAGGACTGGTCGTCCGACCAGCGCGCCTTCAAGAGCGCGTCCTGGGGCAAGGCGATGATGTGGATCTTCCTGCTCAGCGACACCTTCGTGTTCGGCTGCTTCCTCCTGTCCTACATGACGGTGCGGATGTCGACGGCCGAGACCTGGCCGAACCCGAGCGAGGTGTTCGCGCTGACCATCGGCGGGGAGTCGGTGCCGCTGATCCTGATCGCGATCATGACCTTCGTCCTGATCAGCAGCAGCGGCACCATGGCGATGGCGGTCAATTACGGCTACCGCCGCGACCGGGTGAAGACGGCGGTGCTGATGCTGGTGACCGCGGCCTTCGGCGCCACCTTCGTCGGCATGCAGGCCTTCGAATGGACCAAGCTGATCCATGAAGGGGTGCGGCCCTGGGGCAATCCCTGGGGCGCGCCGCAATTCGGCTCGTCCTTCTTCATGATCACGGGCTTCCACGGCACCCATGTCACCATCGGGGTGATCTTCCTGCTGATCATGGCCCGCAAGGTGCTGCGCGGCGATTTCGAGACCGGCCGGCGCGGCTTCTTCACCAGCCGCCGGGGCAACTACGAGATCGTCGAGATCACCGGCCTGTACTGGCACTTCGTCGATCTGGTCTGGGTGTTCATCTTCGCGCTGTTCTATCTGTGGTGAGGGACATGGCACACGCCGCGCATATCGACGAAGGGCATGGGCAGCCGCAAGCCGTCGCCCACGCCGAGGGCCAGCAGCACCCGATCAGGCTGTACCTGGTGGTCTGGGGCTGGCTATTCGTGCTCAGCGCCGCCTCCTACATGGTCGACTACTTCGCCCTGCAGGGGCTGCTGCGCTGGAGCCTGATCCTGATCTTCATGATGCTGAAGGCGGGGCTGATCGTCGCCGTGTTCATGCATATGAAGTGGGAGCGGCTGGCCCTGGTCTACGCCATCATCCTGCCGCCCCTGGCGCTGCTGGTCTTCGTCGCCATCATGGTGGCCGAGTCCGACTACACGCTGCTGACCCGGATGCTGTTCCTGGGCGGGGAGTAGGACGAAGGAGTCCCGTAGGTTGGGTTCGCAATGGCGAACCCAACACGGCGCCGCCCAATCGATTGTTGGGTTCGCAAGAGCGAACCCGACCTGTGTCAATCCTTCAGCACCCCATCCGCGATCTCGCGGATCAGCTCCGGCAGCACCTGGAAGGCGTAGGGCCCGTAGATGCGCTCCAGCGGCGTGTGGTAGTCGCGGCCCTAGGGGCCGGCGTCGACGATCGGGATCTGCGCCAAGGCCGGGCCGTCGGGCCAGGGCAGGCCGGCGCCCCAGGCCGGGGTCTCGGCGGCGATGGCGGCGACCGAGCCCTCGTCGCCCGTGCCGAGGAAGCTCATGTCGGAGATGCCGGGGAACCAGGGCTCGAGCCCGATGGTGGTGCCGTGGCGCGCTGCGACCCTGGCCGCGGCCTCGCGCGTCGCCCGCTCCAGCCTCTGGCCGCCCTCGTCGCCGCCCAGCGACACCGGCAGATAGGGCATCGAGGCCAGGCCCAGCACCACCGCCGGGCCGCTGCGGCCGCTCAGCCGCCACAGCGCCTCGGTGATCCGGCGGCACTGCTCCGGCAGGTCGAGGCCGGCCTGCGCCGCCTCGGCCGCCACCGCAGCCAGCGCCGCCCCGGCCTGGGGCGAACGCGCCAGCACCTCGCGCTTCAATTCGGCGAAGCGCAGCACCGGCACGTCCGGCACGTCGGCCCCGCCTCGCTGCCGCAGCTGCGCCGCGACGCCGGCGGCGGCGTCCCCGATCAGCCGGGCCAGCGGCGCCAGCACATCCTCCGGCCCGCGCCGGTACAGCGCGGTGTTCCAGAACATCCAGACCGTGCCTGGGGTGGTGACGTCGTAGCCGGCCTTGCCGTCCTTCATGCCCAGCAGCGTCGCCGGCGTGCCGGAGGCGTTGCCCAGGCTCTCGGTCAGCTCGGGCGCCCATTCCACCGCGGCGGCGATGGCGCCGGCCAGGGCGGCGGCGCTGACCCCGCGGATGGTGTCGGCGACATGGGTGGCGCGGCCGATCACCAGCGCGCTCGGCAGCAGCTTGCCGACGCTGCCCAGCGCCACCGACCGGCCGAAGCGGCCGTCGCCGGTGTCGCCCAGGCAGTCGAGGTTGATCGCGGCGTCGAGGCTCAGCCCCAGCCGCCCGGCCAGGCCGGGCAGGGCGCGGGCGGCGCTGCGGGCGCCGGCGGAGTTGACCTCCTCGTCCGGCACGGCGAGGAACAGCAGGTTGCCCTCGCGCTCCGGCTCCACGGCGGCCGCCTCCAGCACCGCGAGACCGGCGGCGAGGCCGCCTTTCATGTCGAGCAGGCCGCGCCCGGGCAGGAAGTCCGGCCCGGACAGGTCGGCCAGGGCCAGCTGTTCCGCCTCGGTGGACGCGTCCCGCCGCAGCCGGGCCAGCAGGGCGTCCTTCAGCCGCTCCGGCTCGGTCGCCAGCGGTTCGAGGTCGCCGTAATCGGCCGTCGTCACCGTGTCGAAATGGCCGGTCAGCACCACGGTGCGGCGGCCGCGGCCGCGCAGCAGGGCGGCGACGCTGGCGCGGCCCAGCCGGTCGCCCGTCGGGATGGTCCAGACGTCGTCGGGCCGGCCGCGGAAGGCCGGGCTGGCGCGCAGCAGGCCGCACAGCGTTTCGGCGAAGGCGACCTCGTCCGGCGTGCCGGTGACGCTGGGGATGCGGGTGAGGGTCAGCGCCCAGTGCTCGGCGCGGGCGGCGAGGTCGGTCATGGTCGTCTCAGCTCTTGCCGGCGAAGGCGTTGAAGGTGATCAGCGTCATGGTGTCCTTGATGTGCGGCAAGGCGTGGATGCGGCTGTTGACGAAGCGGCCGACATCGACGTCCTCCGGCAGGTAGCACTTGATCATCAGGTCGAACTGGCCGGAGATCGAATAGATCTCCGACACCTCCTCGATCTCGTCCACCGCATGCTCGGCCGTGTCATAGGCGTGGCCCAGCTCGCATTTTACCATGATGAAGATCGGACGCATCCAGCGGCCTCCGTGACTCGGGGTTCGGGCCGATCCTAGCCCGGCCGCGGCACGAGGTCATGCGGGGATGGTCGTCCTATGAAATGGTCCGCCGACCACAATTCGGGCACAGTTTCATAAAAAAATATGCACCGTCCCGTATTTTCGAGCGAATCCGGCCATATCGGATCCCGGCAGGTTCCGGCCACCAGGGAGGAGCTTCAGATGCCGATGCTTCTCTTGGTCCAATCAAGTGCGGCAGGACCGGCGAAAGAAAACCACCATGAGCAATGAAGAGCCATTCAGCCGAGACTTCGTGTCGCGGCCGATTGGCATGGTCCGGCGACAGGCATGAGTCGACCTGAAACTTGAGCAGAAGGGGGAATCATGGCCACGGTCACCTATTCATGGGTCCACATTCTCGAATTCACCTTGAACGGCCAGACGGCCGGCGATCAGTCGGATGTCGCCATCACCGCGACCGCCGACGGGGGCTATCTCGGGGCCTGGAGCGTCGGCAGCGACTTTGTCCGGGGCCGATACGTCGATGCCGGCGGCACGCCGGGCGAAGAGTACGACCTCAACACTACGCTGACCGGCCTTCAGTTCGACGCCAGCATGGCACTACTGGGCAACGGCCACAACGTGGTGACCTTCACCGACAGCAGTTCGGGCACCGATACGGTCCGGGTCCGCATCCTCGGCGATGGCGCCCCGTTCCTGGATTTCGCAGTGACCGCCAGCGACAAGCCCCTGCGAGAATCCGACATCACGGCGCTGGGGTCCGATGGCTTCGCGGTGGCCTACACGCGCGACTTCGGTGGCGGCGACACCGATATCTGGGTTCAGCGATACGAAGCGGACGGAACCAAGATCGGGGGCGCGATCGCCGTCGACGGCAGCGTCGCCCGGGCCACCGACCATGCTTCAATCACCGGCCTCGCTGGCGGCGGCTTCGTCGTGGCCTGGGAGCAATCCGCGACCGCCGGCGGCAACCATTCCGTCTGGTTCCAGCTCTATGACGCACTGGGCCTTCCCGTAACCGTCGCGGGCGACCCGCCCAACGGCCACCACGTGATCGACGACACCGGCTCGATCAACCAGGACATCCAGGTCGCGGCCCTGCACGATGGCGGCTTCGTCGTCGCCTATGTCGACAACGGTTTGGGCGGCCCCACCGGCACCGAGATCACGACGCGCGTCTACAATGCCGACGGAACGGGACGCAGCGGCTATATCCGGGTCAACGACGACACCGCGGGCAATCAGGACCACCCGACGATCACCGTCCTGTCCAACGGCTATTTCGTGGTCGGCTGGCGAGACAACGGCATTTTCTACTATCAGGCCTACGACCCGAGTGGCGCCACCATCGGTGCCAATGAGGGGAACAGCAATGGCATCTATGAAGGCGAGATCCTGGGGCTGGCCGGTGGCTTGGTGGCCAGCGTGCAGCAGAGCGGTTACACCGATGGCGATGGCAATTCGATCCAAAGCTCGGTCGACGCGCTGATCCGCACCACCCTCGGAACCACGGCTGATGACACCCTGACCGGTGACTCTCTGCGCGACGTCATGCAAGGCTATGGCGGCGACGACACGCTCAATGGCGATGCCGGCAACGACACGCTCTCCGGCGGCAATGACGACGACATCCTTCGCGGCGGCGCCGGGGCCGACGCGCTTGACGGCGGCACTGGCACCGACACTGTCAGCTACTACAGCGGTTCGGTCGGGGTCACGGTCAGCCTCGCTGCTGGCACCACCACCGGTGGTGACGCCGAGGGCGACACGCTGACCGGGATCGAAAATCTCTCCGGCAGCCAGGGCAACGACGATCTCACCGGCAATTCCGGTGCCAACACGTTGCAGGGATGGAGCGGTGACGACGCGCTCCGCGGCAGCGCCGGGGCCGATGTGCTCGACGGCGGCGCCGGCATCGACGCTGCCGTCTACCTCGCCAGCGTGGCCGGGGTCACGGTCGACCTTGCCGCCGGCATCGCCAGCGGCGGCGATGCCGCGGGTGACACGCTGATCGGCATCGAGAATGTCCAAGGCGGAAAGGGCAACAACACCTTGATCGGGAACAGCGGTGCCAACACGCTGTGGGGTTGGATCGGCGACGACCTGCTCCGCGGCGGCGGCGGGGCCGATCATCTCGTGGGCAGCGCCGGCGTCGACATCGCCAGCTACTACGACGGCTCGACCGGGGTAACGTTCGACCTCGCCGCCGGCACCGGCAGCGCCGGCGACGCTGCGGGCGACACGCTGGCCGGGATCGAGAACATCTCCGGCAGCCAGGGCGACGACACCCTCCTGGGCAGCGTCGATGCCAACTGGCTGCGGGGCTGGAACGGCGACGACGTGCTGCGCGGCGGCGCCGGGGCCGACACGCTCGACGGCGGCGCCGGCATCGACACCGCCAGCTACTACGACGGTTCGGCCGGGGTCTCGGTCAATCTCACCACCGGCGCCGGCAGCGGCGGCGATGCCTCGGCCGACATCCTGTCCGGGATCGAGAACGTCTCCGGCAGCCAGGGCAACGACATCCTGGTGGGAAGCGCCGGCGTCAATGCGCTGCGGGGCTGGAACGGCGACGACGTGCTCAACGGCGTTGCCGGGCAGGACACGCTGACCGGCGGCCTCGGCGCCGACCGCTTCGTCCTGAGCGGCCCGGCGCACAGCCCGGTCGGGGCCGGGGCGGACCGGATCACCGACTTCAGCCATGCCCAGGCGGACAGGATCGACCTGCACCTGATCGATGCCAACACCGATGCCGGCGGCAACCAGGCCTTCAGCTTCATCGGCACCGCCGCCTATGGCGGCGTCGCCGGCCAGCTGCGCTATGCCGTCTCCGGCGGCGTCACCACGATCGCCGGCGACGTCGATGGCAACGGCACGTCCGACTTCCAGATCAAGCTCACCGGCAGCATCGCCCTGGTGGCCGCCGACTTCGTGCTCTGAGCCGTCCCGTCCACACCACGCTCGGCCGTGTCGCAGGCACGGCCGAGCCCGCATGTTCTCCATCATGAAGATCGGACCCGCCCCATGGCCTCCGTGACCCGGGTTCGGGCCGATCCCGGCGGCCGGAAGACGATGTGTCGGTCAGACCGAGTCGGCGGCCTTTGCCGGGGCCGACCGGATCACCGATTTCAGCCATGCCCAGGGCGACAGAATCGACCTGTCGGCGATCGACGCCAGGACGGCGGCCGCCGGCAACCAAGCCTTCAGCTTCGTCGGCGCCGGCGCCTACACCGGTGTCGCCGGGCAGCTGCGCTATGTCACCGTCGGCGGGGTCACCACCATCGGCGGCGACGTCAACGGCGACAAGGTGACTGACTTCCACATCACCCTGACCGGCGCCATCGCCCTCGCCGCCGCCGACTTCGTCCTCTGAGCCCGCCTCAGCCGGCCCGGTCCGGCGCCGGGCCGCGTACGGTGCGGCGCCAGACCAGCGGTGCCGGGATCGTCAGCCGCAGCGGCGCCGCGCCCTCCGCGTCCAGGGCGGCCATCACCGCGTCGCCGGTGGCGTCCACCGACTGGTCGAAGGTGGTCAGGTCGTAGGCCGACCAGCCGGCCTGTTCGGTGTTGTCGAAGCCGATGACGCAGAGATCCTCGGGCACGCGCAGGCCCAGGTCGTGGCGCGCGGCGTCGAGGAAGCCGAACGCGACCAGGTCGCTGATGCAGAAGGCGGCGTCCGGCCGGTCCGGACGCAGCAGCAGGTCGTGCGCCGCCGCCCTTCCGGTGGCATACACCGTGCGGCCGCCGCGCCAGACCGCCGGCTCGATCCCCTCTGCCCGGGCGGCGGCCAGAAAGCTGGCCTCGCGCGCCAGGAGCGCGGGCGTACCCTGGGCCGAGGTCACCAGGCAAAGCCGGCGGCAGCCGGCGCGGCGGAAGGCGGCCACCGCCACCCGGCCGGGCAGGGCGCTGTCGATGGCGATGTTGTCCGGGCCGTCGATCCGGTCGTCGCGGTTGATCAGCACCACACGCTGCCCGGCAGCGATGCACAGCCGGGTGATCTCCTCCGACGGGGTGCCGGACAGCACGATGGTGGCGTCGGCGCGGTAGTTCAGGATCTGCCGCAGCGCCGATTGCGCATCGGCGTCGCCGCGGCCGCTGGTGCCGATCAGCATGGCGACGCGGCCGCTGTGCTGCAGCCGGTCGGTCAGGGCGCCGACCATCCGCGACCGCAGCGGCGTCTCCAGGTCGGACGCGACGATGCAGACGATCCGGCTCGACTGCCGGGTCAGGCCGCGGGCCAGGTGGTTGACGTGGTAGCCCAGCGCCTCCGCCGCCTCCAGCACCCGCCGGCGCGTCTCGGCCGAGACGCTGGCGCCGGGGGTGAAGGTGCGCGAGACGGCGGACCGGGAGACGCCGGCCCGGTCGGCCACCTGCTGGGCACTGGCGAAGCTGCGGCGACGCGTCACGAAGGATCCTGGGTGGAGCGCCCGTCAGGGCGCGACAGAAGGCCGATTTTATGCACAGCCGTGCAGATGACAAGCACCAGGGCTGGCGTGGGTGCACTGCCGATGAGCTATGGATGGTTGACAGGCCGGCTGTTTCGTGTCGAGCTTGCACAGCCGTGCAAATATCCGGCGCGGGCGCGGACGGTCGCAGTCCGGTCGCATCCTGAACAGCCCGGGACCACGGCCTGACGGAAGGAACATCCTGCTGCCGTCATTGCGGCGCAGGATCCCGCGAGGGCCGTTGGAGGCGGTTCCCGGAGGGAAGCGGAAGGGATCGATGATGGGGCATCAGACCACGCTCGGATGGGACCGGCTGCAGGCTCTGGCGGAGGATCTGCGGGAGCGCCGGTCGCGCAGGCAGTTCAGCCCGCGTACGGCCAAGCTGATCGACAGCGGGGTGCCGAAGATGGCGCAGAAGCTGGTCGAGGAGGCGGCGGAGGTGGCGATCGACGCCGTCCAGGGCGAACGCCAGGCCGTGATCGAGGAGGCCGCCGACCTGATGTTCAACCTGACGGTGCTGCTGACCGAGCTCGAGATCCGGCCCTGCGAGGTCTGGGAGGAGATGGATCGCCGCCAGAAGCTGTACGGCATCGCCGAGAAGCTGCCGAAGGACCGGTAAGGCCGGCGGGACGGAGTCCCGTTCGCAAAAGAATGGGGCCGCCCGACGGACGGGCGGCCCGGCGAAAGGATCGGGCGGCTACAGGACGAAGTCGCTCGCCGTCAACGTGATCGAACCGAGCAGGTGGATCTGCACATCGGCCCAGCCATCGCCATTGGCATCGATATAGACGTTGGTGTCGGTAGCCCCTGCAATGAAGCGGACCTCGCCGGCGGTATGGCTGAAGGCCGACGAACCGATGAAGCTGCCCTCGCCCCCGGTGATACCCGACACGTCTATCTTGTCACCCTGGGCGTGAGAGAAGTCGTCGATCCGGTCGAACGTGAGCTTGGCGAGAGAGTCGTTGACGGCGTTGAAGACGAAGGTGTCCGCGCCGATGCCGCCGTTCAGGCGATCTGCTCCGCCTCCGCCGACGAGCGTGTCGTCGCCGCGCCAGCCGATCAGATAGTTGGAGCTGCTGTTGCCGGTCAGCGTGTCGCCGAACCTGCTGCCGAAGAGGATTTCGATGCTGGAGTAGGTGTCGCCGGCCGCCTGTCCGGTGTTGGACGCCGGGTTGGCCAGGCTGACGGTCACGGCGGCGGTGGCGGTGTCGTACGCGGCGGTGTCGAAGCCGGCCCCGCCGTTCAGCTGGTCCGCGCCGGCATCACCGACGAGCTTGTCGTTGCCGTCGCCGCCCTGGAGGGCGTCGTCTCCGGTGCCCCCGTTGAGGATGTCGTTGCCTGCGCCGCCGTCGAGTGTGTCGTTGCCGGCCCAGCCGATGACAAAGTTGGCGCCGGAACTGCCGGTCAGGTTGTCGCCGAACATGGAGCCGAAAAGATTCTCGATGCCGCTGTAGCTGTCGCCAGCCGCATCGCCGGTATTGACCGCGGCGTTGCCCAGATTCGCCGTCACGCCGGTCAGGGCGTTGTCGTAGAGAGCCATATCGGCGCCGGCGCCGCCGATCAGGGTGTCGGCTCCGGCGCCGCCGATCAGCCGATCACTGCCGGCGCCGCCGTCGAGCACGTCGACGCCGTCCGCCCCCGACAGGCGATTGTCGCCGGTGTTGCCGGTCAGGGTATCGTTGAACAAGGAGCCGCGTAGATACTCGATGCTGGTCAGGACGTCGCCCTGCGCGTGGCCTCCGCTGGCCGTTCCGAGGGCCAGGTTCACCGTCACGGCCGCGTTGGAGA
Organism: Inquilinus sp. Marseille-Q2685; assembly: GCF_916619195.1. NCBI lineage: Bacteria > Pseudomonadati > Pseudomonadota > Alphaproteobacteria > Rhodospirillales > Rhodospirillaceae > Inquilinus > Inquilinus sp. Marseille-Q2685. Next base: position 911,300 of record NZ_CAKAKL010000001.1, on the reverse strand, counting down.
CGATGTAGTCGGCCATGTCCAGCCCGGCGCCGCCGTTCAGGATGTCGGCCCCTTGTGCGCCGGCCAGGCCGTCGTTGCCGGCGCCGCCCAGCAGAGTGTTCGCGCCGGCATTGCCGCCCAGATAGTCGCCGAAGGCCGACCCGGTGAGATTGGTGATGCCGACGAGGCGATCGCCCTCGGCGTCACCGCCATGGCCGGTGGTGACGCCGGTCAATCCGACGCTGAGCCCCAGCAGCGTAATGTTGATGTTGGACGTCTCATAGAGAAGGACCGCGACACGGGACGAGGACGAGGAGTAGTCCGCCGTGTCGATGCCGGAAACGGAGAGGATGCCGGTGGTGGACAGCACGCCGCCGATCAGGAGATCGGCGCCGGTGCCGCCGATGAGAACGTCGTCGCCGCCATACCCCATCAGGGTGTCGTCGCCGCCCCGGCCGTCGAAATGGTCATCGCCCATTGCGGTGAGCAGAGCGTTGACAATGTTGGATGGATGGGTATCCGCACCATCGGTGCCGACATAAGTGGCCATGAACATCTCCAATGCGAGATCAAAACTATACAAATTTGATCATCCAGCCTGCCGTTCTTCAACGAGGAATTGCAAGCTTTTCAAAGTTAGACGCATTGTTGGGGATCTGCGTGGTAAAGTTTCAGGTGCACATCCGCAAAATTTCATTGATCAGGAATATAATTTCTTCAGGGAAAAATTTTATTATATACTGGTTGAATTTCATTTCCACCGATCTGCTGTCCGAAGATATTCTTGATGGCTGCCGTGCTTGCTGTGCCGACAGGCGGAGGGACGGTGTCGCGGCCCGTTGACAGGGCCACGCCTGTATCGATGCGCGGGCAGGGCAGCAGCGGCTCGGCCTGGCGGGGTTGCCTGCCGGCGGGAATTTCCGGGCGAATCGATTCGCGGCACCGGCCTCGACCCCGACAGATCCCGGCATGGACCCCAAGGCGGTCCACCGGCAGCCCGCTTTCGCCAGAGGGGAAGGGAGCCGCGGCACCGGATCGGCGCCGCGGCTCCGCGTGTCTCTAGACCGTCTCGACGGCCGGGCCGCCGATCTTCGGGTCGGTCAGGCCGGGACGACCGGTTTCGACATGGCCGGCAAAGCGGCGAAGGAAGTCGTCCCCGGTCCCGGCCGTGATGCTCAGGTCGAACCAGCCGAAGCTGGACCGCAGCGACCAGCGGTCGCGGACCAGGGCGCCCGGGCGGAGGTAATGGTGCCGCGCCGGCTCGCTGCTGTAGCCGTTGACGACGGTCAGATAGCAGGGCCGGAAGCCGATATTGCTCAGCAGCAGCGTGACGTCGCCCGACAGGCCGTCCTGCATCAGCCGCGCCTCGGGCCGGGCGGTGCCCGACAGCATCGGGGTCAGGCGGCCCTTGAACCGGTTCAGCATGCCGTTCGGCCCGTAGACCGACAGGTCGTAGCTGCCGGGGCGGTCCGGCGTCCAGCTGTCGGACAGCGTGTCGCCGGCCCCGACCGTATACTGCCACGGCCCGCGCCGGTCGGCGGTCGGCTGCATCGGCCGGTCCGGGAACACGGTGTCGTCCGGCTCGTAGGGCTTGCCCGACTCGTTGAAGGTCGCACCGCCGCCGGCATGGACGATGAAGCAGGCGCCGGCCGACCCGGCATTGGCGAAGTCGATCCAGAACCGTCGCCCGTCCGGGTCGACGCGGCCATGGGCGCTGAGGCGATAGGGCAGGGGCCGGGCGCGGCGCTGGCCGCGCTGCTGCACCGGCCGCGACGGCTTCGCCGGCGGCACCGGTCCGGGCCGGCCGGCGGCGGCGTCGGCCTCGGCCTTGTAGCGGCGGGTGTCCGGCAGCGGCGGCAGCGCGGCATCGGGGGTGCGGAAGTCGAAGGCCGAGGTCAGGTCGCCGCAGACCGAACGGCGCCAGGGCGAGATATAACGGCAGGGCACGCCGAAGCGCCGCTCGATGAACTGCAGCACCGAGGTGTGGTCGAACAGCTCGGAGCAGACCCAGCCGCCCTTGCTCCAGGGCGACACCACCAGCATCGGCACCCGGGGCCCGAGGCCGATCGGCACGCCGTTGTAGTTCTCGTCCCCGACGGGGACCGTGCTGCGGCCCTGATAGCCGTAGAAGCGGGTGTTCACCGGCGGCACCGGCGCCGGCACATGGTCGAAGAAGCCATCATTCTCGTCGTAGTTCACGATCAGGACGGTCTTGGCCCAGACCTTCGGGTTGCTGGTCAGGGCCTCCAGGATCTTGTCGACGAACGCCTGGCCGGCGGCGGGGGAGGCGTTGGGATGCTCGCAATAGGCGTCGGGGCAGATCACCCAGGACACCTGGGGCAGCCGGTCGGCCTTGACGTCCTCGGCGATCGCCCGCGCCAGCACGGCGTCGTAGGGATCCTCGTTCGAGGCCAGCTTCGGCCCGACATAGGCGCGGCCGCGCTTGTACAGGTCCGAGCTCTTGTCGAGCCTGCGGAAGTCGCGGTGATAGGCCAGCGAGTTGCAGCCGTAGTTGGAATAGGCCTGGTACACCCGCCAGTCGATGCCGTGCCTCTCCAGCGTCTCGGCATAGGCTTCCCAGGCCAGCCCCTCCCAGGGCTCGTCCAGGTCCATGTCGCCGGTCCAGTTGTTGTCCAGCTCCTGGCCCTTCAGCCGGCGCTTCGGGTTGTTCGGGTCGCGGCCGCTCAGGGTATAGACGCTGGCGCCGCCGGTGAAGTACTGCCGGTTCGGCTCGGTGTTGGCGAAGATCGAGCAGTGGTTGGCGTCGCAGATGGTGAACGCATCCGCCAGATGGGCGTAGAAGGGCAGGTCGGAGGCGGTGTCGTAATAGCCCATCGACATCCGGCTCTTCAGCGGCACCCAGGTGTCCCAGCTCTTCCACAGCGACTGGTCCAGCTTCCAGCTGTGGTCGGTGCCGTCCATGTGCTGGGCGCTGGTGCTGCCGGTGTCGAGCCGGAACGGCAGGACGTAGTCCAGCTTCGCCTGGGCCGCGGGGTCGGCCTCGTACCAGCGCTCCCGCTCGTGCCAATGATCCCAGCCGACATTCTGGTAGCCGGTGCGGCTGGCGCCGTTGCGGCCGACGCTCTGGTACCAGACCGGCCGGCCGCTCGGCAGGGGCGCCGGGCGCGGATCGCCGAAGCCGCGGACACCGTTCAGCGTGCCGAAGTAGTGGTCGAAGGACCGGTTCTCCTGCATCAGCACCACGATGTGCTCGACATCGCGCAGGGTGCCGGTGACGTTGTGGGCGGGGATCGCCAGGGCCTCGCGGATGCTGGCCGGCACGGCCATCGCGGCCGCGGCGGCGAGGCCGGCTTTCAGGAATTGGCGGCGGCTGTCGGAAGTCACGATCGGTGTCTCATGGCAACGGGGGAATCGGACGCCGCTCCTAATAGCAGCGGACCGTGACGGACCGGTGAAGCCGGCTTCGGGAAATGCCGGAGCGGGTGGATCGCGGTTGCACCGGCCGCGGCCGCGGCGCAGTCTGGCGCCGAACGCCGCGGGAGTTTCCGGACGGACCGAACATGACCGACCATCATCATCACGAGACGCCCGACTGGCGCCTGAACGGGGTGCGCGTGATCCGCGGCACCGATCTCGACCCCAACACCGCCCAGACCCCGGGCATGGACCGCAAGGCGGCGATCAACGCCGCCCGGGTCGGGGCGCAGAAGATCTGGGCCGGCACCGTCACCATCCACCCGGACGCCAAGACCGGCGCGCATCACCACGGCCCGCTGGAGAGCGTGATCTACGTCGTCCGCGGCCGCGCCCGGATGCGCTGGGGCGAGAAGCTGGAATACGTGGCAGAGGCGGAGGCCGGAGACTTCATCTTCGTGCCGCCCTATGTGCCGCATCAGGAGATCAACGCCTCGACCGACGAGCCGCTGGAATGCGTGCTGGTGCGCAGCGACAACGAGGCGGTGGTGGTCAATCTCGACATCGAGCCGGTGGAGAAGCCGGAAGCCGTCTACTGGGTCGACCCGATCCACAAGCATCCGTGACGGACGGCGGAGCGGGGGACAGGGAATGAGGATCGCGGTCGGCGGGTTCCAGCACGAGACCAACAGCTTCGCCACCGCGAAGGCCGGCTTCCCGCAGTTCGAGACGGCCGACGGCTGGCCCGGCCTGTCGCGGGGCGAGGCCATGGCGCCGGCCCTGGCCGGGATCAACCTGCCGGCCGCCGGCTTCCTCGACGCCGCCGCGGCTTCCGGCCACGAGATCGCGCCGCTCCTCTGGTGCTCGGCCTCGCCCTCGGCGCCGGTGACCGACGATGCCTTCGAGCGGATCACGGCGATGCTGGCCGAGGACCTGCGCGCCGCCGGGCCGGTCGACGCCGTCTATCTCGACCTGCACGGCGCCATGGTCACCGAGAGCGTGCCGGACGGGGAGGGCGAGATCCTGGCCCGCATCCGGGCGGTGACCGGACCGGACGTGCCGGTGGTGGCCAGCCTGGATCTGCACGCCAACGTCACGCAGCGGATGGTCGACCTGTCCGACCTGCTGGTGCCCTACCGCACCTATCCGCATGTCGACATGGCCGAGACCGGGGCGCGGGCGGCGGCGCTGCTGGACCGCGTGCTCTCCGGCTGGCGGCCGGGCAAGGTGTTCCGGCAGGCGGAGTTCCTGGTCTCGCTGGTGGCGCAATGCACGCTCAGCGACCCGGCGCGCCGCCTCTATGCGCTGCTGGCGGAGCTCGAGCGCCGGCACGACGTCTCGCTCGGCTTCTCCATGGGCTTCCCGGCGGCGGATTTCGCCGATTGCGGGCCCAGCCTGGTCGGCTACGGCGCCGATCCCGCGGCGCTGGCCGCGGCGGTCGACGAGATGGCGGCGGCGATCGCGGCGGCCGAGCCGGAGTTCGTGCCGGCGCTGCTGCAACCCGATGCGGCGGTGGCCGAAGCCCGGCGCCGGGCGGCCGGGGCGAAGCGGCCGGGGGGGCTGGCCGACACCCAGGACAATCCCGGCGGCGGCGCCGAATCCGACGGGGGGCTGCTGCTGGAGGCGCTGATCCGCGGCGGGGCCGAGGGCGCGGTGCTGGGCCTGCTGGCCGATGCGGCCACGGCCGGGGCGGCGCATGCGGCGGGCGTGGGCGCGGTGCTGGACCGCGGCATCGGCGCCGGCAGCGCCTATCGCGGGCAGCAGCCGGTGCGGGCGGCCTGGACGGTCGAGGCGCTGGGCGACGGCCGCTTCACCGGCACCGGTCCGTTCTACGGCGGCAACCGGATGCAGCTCGGGCCGATGGCGCTGCTGCGCCACCCGGGCGGCGTCCGCGTCGCCGTGAGCAGCCGCAAGCAGCAGGCGGCCGACCAGGCGATGTTCCGCCATCTCGGGGTCGAGCCGGCGGAGCAGAGGATCCTGGCGCTGAAGAGCTCGGTGCATTTCCGCGCCGATTTCGAGCCGATTGCCGAGGCGGTGCTGGTGGTCGAGGCGCCGGGCCCGAACCTGGCCGACCCCGCGGCCCAGCCCTTCACCCGGCTGCGCGACGGCGTCCGGCTGCGGCCGCTGGGGCCGGCGTTCTTTCGGCGGCCGTGAGATCGGTCGTCGAGTGTCGCGTTGCCTATTCCGCCTGGCGAGACCTTTTCAGAGATGCCTCTGGAGGCTGCTCCGTCCCTTTGCCGACGTAAGGAACCCTTTCAAGCTTCTCTGGAGCGGACCATTCTGGCGATCCGTCTGCGCCCTAAAGCCATTGATGGCACGGGGGCTGTATCGCCCCCGTAGCCGGCCTTCGATTCGCGATCCGGTCATGGACAACGGAATTCAACCGGCCCGTCGTCCTGATGCGTTCCAGTCCGCGACGGACTCTTATTGGGCGGCCAGGTTTGGAGGCCCTTCCTGGAGACGTGTCACCAACGGCGGATTCCACCGGCCAGTGAGAGCGTCGGACTTCGGGGCGTAGAGCCGCATGGTCAAGTTGAATGGACCCTTTGGCGCGGGGAGCCAGTTGGCTTCGTTGTCCTTGCCGGGGCTCTCGTTCTGGATATGGAGAGTCAGCGACCCATCCGGATTCGTCCTTAACGGCATCCAGCTGCTGATGGCGAAGCGGTCGAGGCTGTTCGCCACCTGGAAACCCTCCCGATCATAGAGCGTGATAGACCAGAAGGCGTCGACCGGTGGCGCAGAGTCCTTCTCGAACGTGATCGTATAGTCGTATGCACCGTCGAGCGGCCTTCCGCTTTCGTCAGCGAGATTCAGCGGATAGATCGCATCCTCCGGGAGGTTCGCCCCCAGGCCCAGCTGCGCGACGATGGCGCGCTTGAGGTAATAGTTGCCGTAGACCCCCATCGTGTCGGTGTTGATGGACCAATGATTCGCGACCCGGGCAAGGGTCGGGACCTTCCAGGCCATCAGATGCTGCGCCGCCACCGGCGCCGCCTCGAGCGCAGCCTTCACCGTGGGGGAAAGACTGTCGAAGTCGAAGCTCTTCCCGGGCTCGATGCCGATACGCCTCATCTGGGCGATGATCGGCTGGTCGGTGTCGTGCGGCGGGTGCAGCTTGAGCAGCTCGGCCGCGTATACGAAATACTTCCCGGCCGGCATGGTGTCGACCTGGACCTTCGGGGGCGTCTTCATATCGACGTCGGGGTCGATCCTGACCTCGACGGGTTTCGCCGGCTTGCCCCATTCGGACAGGGGCGTGACCTTGTAGCCCGCCTGGATCTTGTGCACGGTGTCGTAGTCCGGCGGCCCGTCGGTTTTGGTGCGGCCGATGACCCAGACATACGGCGTCGGAGCCTCGATGAGCTGCGTGCCCTCCGGCAATCCAAGCTCCTCGATGGATTTATCGCGCAGTTCGGGCCGCCAGCCGGGCGGCGTCACCAGAAAGTTGACGGCCTGCGTGCCCGTGGTGCGCCAACCGGGTGACGCAAAGACGTCGGTCCACATATCGAGCATCGGCAGCAGGTAATAGCGCCCGTTCGTGTCCGGTGCCGAGACCACCACCGGCTCCTTCGTCAGATCGAGCCAGGCGGAAGAATAGAGCGTATCGAAGTTGGGCCGTACCACCGCCTTCATATCAGCGGCCGGAAATGCCGGGACATTGTCGAACGTGTTGATCGGGCCGCCGATCGCTGCCGTGCCTGGCTTGACGTTGGTGAGCTTCTTGCGAGTCACGTCCATCGTCACGAGGGGATAAAAGTAAATGTACGCGTCGACGGCGATGGAATGCGCCTCCTGCTCGGAGATCGGCGGCGCGGGATTCTGAGCTTGCGCCGACGAAATATCGACCGTCGCCAGAACGGCGAACAAAGACAATATGGGAACAAATGATCTGATGATCTGCATTGAAGATCTCCTTGTTCTATATCGAAGATTCGATCACTGAAGAAACTTGCTAATGTCGGCGGACGGAGGATGAGCCGTCGGTCAGAACCGGATCGTGACGCCGACGATCGGGCCGTAGAGCGCCAGATCGTCGAGCGGCGCGTGGCCGCCGAAGTCATAGCCGAGATAGCGGTAGCCGATCGCGCCCGAGACCGAGTTGCTGAAGGAGTATTCGACCGCGCCGAGCACCTGCCAGGTGAGGTCGGAGTTGCCGGCGCCGATATCGGCGTAGCCGATCAGCGAGAAGCCGTCGCCGAGCTCGACGCCGGCGCGGACACCGACCAGGCCGTCGACGATCGTGGCGCTGTCGCTGAAGCCGCGAGAGCGCCCGAACGGGCCCTGGCCCTTGAAGTCGCTGTCGACCCACAGGCTCAGAATGCGGGCGCCGACCAGAAGGTCGACGCCAAGCTTCGGGTCGTCGACCACCCGGGCGGTGGCGCCGACCGTCGCCACAAGAGCTTCCAGGTTCGTGTGGTACCGGGTCCTGAACGGACCGGACAGGTTGCCGTCGGCGCTGAGGGACACGTAGTCGAGGTCGACGAGCAGGCCGACCCGGTCGTAGCGCACCGTGCCGACGATCATGCCGGCGAAATCGAGATCGCTCAGGATGTCCGAGAAGTCCTTGTCGATCGACAGCGCCGGGACACGGCGGTCCCCCCGGGTGCTGCCGCTGACCGAGGGCAGCCAGGCATAGGGCGTGATCCGGACGAACCACGGCCCGGCCTCCGCGCTCGCGGGCGGCGGCGCGGTCATGTCCTGGGCCGCGGCCGGACCGCCGAAGGCGGCGCACCACAGAACCCCGAAGAGCCTGCCGATCGCACATGCTCGTCGGGCGGCACCGGCAAGGACTGTCGGCATTCGGGCTTCCCCTCTCTCGCTTGCGCCAAGTCGCCGTCGCGATGTCATCGGCCCATGGTGATCTGGACCGCATCGGCACCGAGGCTCAGCATCAGTCCTTCCCGCTTGGCGACCAGATGCATGACGACGCCGGCTTCGTTCTTCAGCCAGAGATCGCCCCCGCTCGCGGTGCCGATGGCGAAACCGTAACGGCCCTGGGCATAGGTCCCTGGAAACCGCTCGATGCTCTGCAGATTGTAGACCTCGCCGTGGGCTTCGACCGTCGACAGGCCGATGCCGCCGATGCCGACCCCGCCGACCCTGAACGGGTGGCTCCGGCCGCGGAAGAACAAGGTGCCGCTGCCGCCGCTGCCGCTGCCGATATAGGCGGCCTGGACCTCATGCAGCTCCACCGTGGCATCCGGCGCCTGACCCTGAACTGACGCGGCAGCGCTTCCTGAAGCCTGGTTCGAGCACCCCGCAAGCAACATCGCGGCGACTGCCAGCCCCGCGCCGAGCTGCATCATCCGCCGAGGGCAGGCCGGGGCTTGTTGAGATGTCGAATTCATCACAGCAATCGCTCCATGAAAAAAGTCAGCAAGGTGAGTCAGGGCCGTACCGGCACCGTTGTGCGGATCTGACGGAGGCCGGCTGGACTGACGTGGCGCCGGTTCGCCGGCCCTTGAGGTCGGCCGTGGCTCATGGGCATCTGTAGATGATCTGCCCATAGGCGTTCACGACCTGTACGCAGGCGGGTGCGGGGGCGACCACGACAGGCGCGGCTGTCGCGGCACCCACAGCGACGGCCCGGCGTGTCGTGCGCCGGGCGACCCCGGCGTAGCTCAGCGGCGTCAGCGGGCGTCCGATACGGGCGTGGGCCTGGGTCATCAGCGTGGGACCATGGCTCAGCGAGATCTCGCCGCTCCACAGGAGCCCGACCGCGCCTGCAACCACCACAAGCGGCATATGAACCAGAACCCTGGCGAGAGGTGTCATGGCTGGCCTCCTGTCGCGGCGCCGGGCGGGACCTCGTCGAGATGTTCCAGCGCATCCATGCCGATCTTCTTGGCGTCGGGCGGGAGATCGAGCGCGAATTGCTCCGCCTCCGCCGGCACGTCCGTCTTCCACGTCTTGATGCGCAGCGTGTATTGCGGCGCCGCGGCGATCGCCTTGCTGGTGATGACGAGCTTGCGCGGGATCGGCCGCGCGCCGATCTCGACCCAGAGCTGCCAGTCGGTGTCCTGGTTGCGGAACGCCAGATGCTCGCATTCGATGCCGTCGATGACGCCTTGGCCGATGTGCTTCGCCTCGATGACGTCCGCCATCAGCTCGTCATAGACGCGCGAGAGCAGGAGATCGGCCCCCGGCGCCGAGACCGAATACTCGGTCCGCAATCTGTCGATGAGCTGATCGACCGTCCCCGGCGTGTCCAGCTGCGCGAAGGCGTTGATGCTCCTGCCATAGACGGTGAGCGTCTTGCCGTCGAAGGACTGCTCGACATCGGCGTAGCCACCCGTCCGCCGCATGCGCAGCTTGTCCGGACGGCTCAGCAGCGCCTCGCCCGAGCTGGTGAACTGAATTTTCTCGAGCTGCGGCGTGATCACCTCAATGTCGGCATCGAATGTGATCGAAAGCGTCTTCTGGCTCGTCACATAGTCGGCCATCGCTCTGAGGATGGCGGCGGCATCATCGTCCTGGGCCTGGACGGGCAGCACGACCGACGCGCTCAGCGTCAGAACCGCAATAGCCAGCGCAGCGAGCCGCCCGCGAGAATGGCGGGCAGAGATCGAATAAGCCCTGTGGTCCATTGACGGCCTCCGAGCGACGCGTCGGGTCGAACGGCGTAACGGGCCTGATGATCGCCGGGTCGAACCGCACGCCTCAATGTCAGCGGGAGAGTGCCGGCGGCGGCAGTGCCTGGGCAGGTAGCTGCGGGTAATTTACCGTTGCTGCGGCCGATGCGGCCCAGCGAAGCGGCTAAATTCCCGCCTGAGGAACGTTGAGCCCGGCCTTGCGTAGCCCGTCGATGACTGCGCGAATGATCTCCGGTGCCACGTTCCGGGCCTGCAGGTCGGTCACGGCCCGGTCGCCGTAACCGGGGTTGAGCTTCAGCAACAGGCCGATTTCCTCCGCCGCCTGCTCTTTCCGCCCGAGCTGGGCATAGGCGATCGCATGGGCCACATGGGTGAACCGATTGTGCCGCTGATCGATCTTCAAAGCCTCGGTCAAGGCATCCTCGTACTGTCCGGCCATGTAGTGCGCCAGGAAGAAGCCGAGGCGATAGACCGTCGGCTGGCCCGGGTTGCGGGCGAAGGCTTCGGTCAGCAGCGGCAGGCCCTCGGCGAACTGCCCCGCGAGGCACAGACGGCCTCCGAGATCTGCCAGGAGCTCCGTATTGTTCGGGTTGCGGGCCAGGCCGGCACGGGCGGCCGCAAAGCTCTGCTCGACATCACGCCTCAACCAGAGCACGAGATGTTGCGCCTGATAGCCGAGCGGCGCATCGGGGGCCAGCGCGACAGCGCGCTGCGCCAGTGCCCACGCGCGCTCAAGCGGGTCGAAAGTAACGGAATCAGCGTATATGCCGAAACGCAGCACATCGGCATAGACCAAGGCCAGCGCGGCCCAGGCGTCGGCGTAGTCCGGGTCGTCGACGATCGTCCGCTCCAGGCAATTGCGCGCGGAAGGGTAGAGGGCACTCTCCGTCCGGCGCCAATAGGCATAGAAGAGCAGGACACACTCATAGGAACTGAACTGCTCCGGCGCCTTGGCGGTCAATCCGGTGATCTTGTCCCCGTAGATGGCGCCATAAGGCTGTGCCACGCTGTCGACGACACGTCGCGCGATCTCCGCCTGGATGTCGACGATCCGGGCGGGAACGACCGGGCTCTCATAGGATTGCGACCAGAGATGACGGCTCGTCTTGCCGTCGATCAGCGAGACCAACAGCCGGATTCGGTCCGGCGTCGCGCTGACGCTTCCGGACAGCACATAATCGGCCGATAGCTGCCGTGCGAGGGCGTCGGCGCTGTTCCCCGGGCCGAGCCCCAGGCTGGTGTCGGCGCCGAACACAAAGAGGTTTCTATAGCGGCTCAGTGCGGCGATGATTTCGTGGGTCAGGCCCGCCCCGAGATGAAGGCGGGCGGCGTCAGGATCGCGCTCCTCAAGCTGTGCCACCACCACCGCCGGGCCGCGTCGCATGGTCGCCTCGGTTTGCGCATTGGGCCGTGTGAGCGTATCCAGGCGCCAGACGGCGCCGAGCACAATGACCGCGACCACGATCAGAATGCCGCTCAGCGGAAACCGGCCTAACCGACTGAGCCTATCCGCAAGACGGTGGATCTTGGGCGGTGCAATCGATGCCGGGCCCGTCGGGCCCGACGGCGATAGGGGTGGTCGGACTGAAGGTGGGTCGATCGTCGGCCCCACCGCTTCTCTGGCGGTGAAGGTCGGGACATAGGTGCCTTTCGGGATGATGATACGGATCGCGTCGTCCTGGCCGCCGGTGAGATAATAATGGTCTAGCGAACGCCGCAGCCGGCCGGCCTCGATCCGGACAATTGGGTCGACCTGCGGGTCGAAGCTCTCATCGCGATCGAACACCGCCACGGCGATGCTATAGCCCTTGATGCGATCGGCCCGCCCCGCGAGCGTCTCTTCAACGACATACCGGAGGAAGCGGCGATTCCGCTCAGACGCCCTGAAATCCGCATTGGTGAGAATGCGTTCGAGCGCCTCGCGGATCGCCTCGGCTGGCCGAGAGGGAGAACTCGCGTCCGGCATCACGGCGGATTTCGAAGTGCGGCAATCGTGGCCGCGGGGCGGGCAGCGACCGTGTGCCAGCCATCCGGGAATCGTGATCCCCTCGGACGTGCGGCGACGACGCTCCGCTCGACCTCGTTGCGCTGGCCTTGCACGGCTACGCTCGAGCGTTGTCGGGTTGACGCTTGCGCCATGTGACCGCCTCCCCCGGCGACACCTCGAGTTATACCGTAGAATACTCCTGCTCGCTCGACTCCTATTCTATTATGACTAAGGCAGTAGTCGTTCGGCTCGGCTGTGAACGGCCGCCGTCGGTTCTCGCAGCTTGAGAGGGCTGCCGACGCGATGAAGAAGGCCATTGAGCGGTTCCCGGAACTGGCGCATCTGATCGGCCCCCTCGCCGAACAGAATGAGCCATTTCGCTCACTCTGCGAAGACCACCAATTGGCGGTGGAGACCCTGGACACCCTCATCGCTAGACGTCCGGCGGACGACAAGGTGGTTCGTGAATACCGTACGCTCGTGGAAGAGCTCGAAGCGGATATCGCGGTAGCCCTGAAAAATTGGAGCGGCGACGCAGATCACTAGATCGTCGGTATCAACCCTGCCGAGCACAAGGATTTCGCTTGATCGAGTGTTCTCTTTTTGTTCTAGTTCGGGGGTGGTCGATGGTGCCTCACAGCCGGGACTCCCGCCGCCGTTTCGCCGGCCACGGACGAGGCCACCCAGGACGCTGCGATGCTGTCCCGCCTAGCCGATCTCGCCCTTGAGCTGGCCTCGGGCTTTCAGACTCAGGGCGTCGCCGCCCTCAAGGCCGGAGACATCGATCGCGCCGGACAGGCGGAGATCCGCTTCAGCGATCGCCGTCGACTGGCTGATGATTGGGCGGAAGGATGCCGGCACGGTAACCCGTGCCGGGCGCCGCCGGCTGTCTGCGCCAGGCGTCACACCCCGCCTGCTGGGGCCGGCCTTCTTCCATCGATTGTAACCCCCGTCTTTCTCTCCGTCATTGCGAGGAGGCGAAGCCGACGAAGCAATCCAGGGGCCGGTGCGAGCGGCCCCTGGATTGCTTCCCGGCTCGAGGCCGGGGTCGCAATGACGGTGTGGGGAGTTCCGAGGAAGTTCTTTGTTACTCCGCCGGAGCGTGACCAGGCACGACGCTGCCCTTGCCGCCCCTCCGGAGCCAGCGGCCGAAGGACAGGGCGCCGTGGGTCAGGTCCTCGACATAGAGGTACAGCACCGGGGTGATGTAGAGCGTCAGCATCTGCGACACCACCAGGCCACCGACCACGGCGAGGCCCAGCGGCTGGCGCAGCTCCGCGCTGGCGCCCTGGCCGATCGCGATCGGCAGCGCGCCCATCAGCGCCGCCATGGTGGTCATCATGATCGGCCGGAAGCGCAGCGTGCAGGCGCGGGTGATCGCGTCGCGCGCCGCCAGCCCCTCGCCGCGCTGCGCGTTCAGCGCGAAGTCGATCATCATGATCGCGTTCTTCTTGACGATGCCGATCAGCATCAGCACGCCGATGATCGCGATCACCGACAGGTCGGTGCGGAACAGCATCAGCGTGCCCAGCGCGCCGATCGCGGCCGAGGGCAGGCCGGAGAGGATCACCAGCGGATGGGTGAAGCTTTCGTAGAGAATCCCGAGCACGATGTAGATCGTCAGCACCGCGCCGAGCAGCAGCAGCCCCTGGTTCTGCAGCGACTGCTGAAACACCTGGGCGTTGCCGGCATAGGCGGTGGTGATGGTCACCGGCAGGCCGATCTCTGTCTTGATCCGGTCGATCTCCGCCGTCGCGTCACTGAGGGATTTGCCGGCGGCGACGTTGAACGAGATGGTGACGGCCGGCAACTGCCCCTGCTGGTTGACCGACAGCGGCCCGGCCGTGCGCTCCACCGTGGCGAAGGCGCCGAGCGGCACCAGGTCGCCGTTGGAGGAGCGGACATAGATCCTGTCCAGCGAATCCGCCGACCAGGGGAAGGAGGGGTCGAGCTCGAGGATCACCTCGTAGCTGTCGACCGCGGTGAAGATGGTCGAGATCTGCTCGGTGCCGAAGCCGCCATAGAGGGTCGAGCGCAGCGCGTCGCTGGTGACGCCCAGCTGGGCCGCCTTGTCGCGGTCGACCTTCAGCGTCGCCTGCAGGGCGTTCAGCTGCAGGTCGCTGACCACGTCCTGCAGCACCGACGACTTGCGCATCCCGGTCGTCATCTTGCCGGCCCAGTCGTACAGCTCCTGCTGGTTCAGGCCCTGCATCACGAACTGGTACTGGGCGGAGGAGGTGCGGCCGCCGACGCGCAGGTTCTGCACCGGCACCATGTAGCTGTCGATGCCGGAGATCTGGCCGAGCCTGCGCCGCAGGTCCGAGATCACGGTGTCGAGCGGCGGGCGCTCTTCCTTCGGCTTCAGCTGCACGAACAGCCGGCCGGAGTTCAGCGTGCCGCCATAGCCGTTGGCGCCGACGCTCGACACCACGTCCTGGACGTAGGGCGAGGTGCGGAACACCTCGCGGACCTGGTTCTGCAGCCCGATCATGGCGTCGAAGGACACGTCCTGCCGGGCCTGGGTGGTGACCTGCAGCTGGCTCAGATCCTCGGTCGGGAAGAAGCCCTTCGGGATCGCCTGGAACATCAGCGCGGTGCCGGCGATGGTGCCGAAGAACACCAGCAGCATCACCAGGCGGTGCGCCAGGCACCAGCGCAGCGTCCGCGAATAGAAGCCGAGGATGGCGTCGAAGCCGCGCTCCAGCGTCCGGCCCAGCAAGCCCTCCGGCTTCTCCTCCTCATGTCCGTGCAGGAAGCGCGAGCACATCATCGGCGTCAGCGTCAGCGACACGAAGGCCGAGGCCGCGATCGACATGGTCACGACGACCGCGAACTCGTTGAAGATCCGTCCGACCACGCCGCCCATCAGCAGCACCGGGATGAACACCGCGACCAGCGACAGGGTGATCGACAGGATGGTGAAGCCGATCTCGCGGCTGCCCTTCAGCGCCGCCTCGAAGGGCTTCATGCCCTCCTCGATATAGCGGACGACGTTCTCCAGCATCACGATCGCGTCGTCGACCACCAGGCCGACCGACAGGGTCAGGCCCAGCAGCGAGATGTTGTCGATCGAGAAGCCGCAGAGATACATGCCGGCGACGGTCGCGATCAGCGAGATCGGCACCGTCACGGTCGGGATGATGGTGGCGGACAGGCGGCGCAGGAACAGGAAGATCACCATCACCACCAGGGCGATGGTCAGGCCGAGCGTGAACTGCACGTCGGTGACCGCCTGGCGGATCGAGGTCGACCGGTCGTTCAGCACGTTGATCTTCACCGAAGGCGGCATGTCGGCGCTGAACTTCGGCAGCAGCTCCTTCACCGCATCGACGATGGCGACGGTGTTGGCGTCGGGCTGGCGCTGCACCGCCAGCACGATCGACCGGTTCTGGTCGAACCAGCTGGCGGTCTGGTCGTTCTCGACGGAATCGATCACCTTCGCCACGTCGCCGAGGCGCACCGGCATGCCGTTGGGCGACGCCACGATCAGGTCGGCGAAGGCCTTGGCGTCGTACATCTGCGTGTCGGCCTGCAGGATCAGCTGCTGCTGCGGGCCCTGCAGGGTGCCGACCGGGGTGTTGACGTTGGCGGCGGCGACCGCGTTCTGGACGTCGTCGACGCTGATGCCGCGGTGGTTCAGCGCGTCGGGGTCGACCTGGATGCGGACGGCGTATTTCTGGCTGCCGTAGATCGACACCTGGGCCACGCCGGTCAGGGTCGACAGGCTGGGCGAGATCACCTGCTCGGCATAGTTGTCGAGGGTCGACAGCGGCAGCGTGTCGCTGCTGACCGACAGCAGCATGATCGGCGCGTCGGCCGGGTTGACCTTGCGGTAGCTCGGCGGCGAGGTCATTTCCGGCGGCAGCTTGCGCTGCACCGCGGTGATGGCCGACTGGACGTCGGCGGCGGCCGCGTCGATGTCGCGGTTCAGGTCGAATTCCAGGGTGATGGTGGTCGACCCCTGGGTCGAGGTCGCGGACATCGACTGGATGCCGGCGATGGTCTCGAACTGCTTCTCCAGCGGCGTCGCCACCGAGCTCGCCATCGTGTCCGGGCTGGCGCCGGGCAGGCTGGCCGAGACGTTGATCACCGGGAAGTCGGTGTTCGGCAGCGCCGCGATCGGCAGCTGGCCGAAGGCGACCAGCCCCGCCATGACCATGGCGACCGTCAGCAGGGTCGTCATCACCGGGCGGCGGATGCAGAGCTCGGAGAGGTTCATGGCCCTTGTCCCCGCGCCCGGATCAGTTCGGGCTGACGGCGGAGGCGACGCCGTCCGCGCGCGGCGCCGCCGGGGCCGTGCCGGCCGCCTTCTCGGTGATCCGGCTGCCCTGCATCAGCCGCAGCTGGCCCTCGGTCACCACCTTCTCGCCCGGCGTCAGGCCCTGGGCGACCACCGCGATGTCGCCGGCGGTGCGCGTCACCGTCACGGGCCGCACCTCGGCGGTGCCGTCCGGCCTGGCGACGAAGACGAAGGCGCCGTCCTGGCCGGCCTGCAGCGCCACCGTCGGCACGGTGATGGCATTGTCCTGGGTGCCGAGCCGTAGCGCCACCCGCACGAACTGCCCCGGCCACAGGGCGAAGGCGGCGTTGTCGAAGGTCGCCTTCAGCGGGATGGTTCCCGACTTGGTGTCGACCGTGCTGTCGATGAAGCTCAGCTGGCCGCTGGCGATGCGGCGCCGGCCATCGCTGTCGAAGGCCTCGACCGTCGGCGGGGTCGGGCCGGTCATGGCCGCGCGGATCGCGTCCAGGTTCCGCTCCGGCACCGTGAAGGCGATCCGGATCGGCGTCATCTCGGTGATGGTGACCAGGCTGGTGACGGCGCCGCTGGTGGCGTTGCTGTTGGTGGTGTTGGCCTTGACCAGGTTGCCGGCGGTGACCGAGACGACGCCGAGCCGGCCGGTGATCGGGGCCCGGATCTGGGTGTAGGACAGGGTCAGCTGGGCCTGGTCGAGATTGGCCTGGTCGGCGGCGACGCTGGCCTCGGCCGCCTTGGCGGCGGCCACGGCCTGGTCGTAGGCCTGCTGCGAGACCGCGCCGGTCTTGACCAGCGGCTTGTCGCGTTCGACATCGGCCGCGGTCTGGTCCCGCGTCGCCTGGTCCTTGGCCAGGTTGGCCTGGGCCAGGGCGACCGCGGCCTTGGCCGGCTTGTCGTCGAGGGTGAACAAGAGGTCGCCGGCCTGGACCGTCTGGCCGTCGGCGACATGCACCTGCATCACCTGGCTGTCGATGCGGGAGCTGACCAGGACGGTCGAGATCGGCTCGACCGTGCCGATGGCGGAGATGGTGGTGGCGACCGATGTCTGCTCGACCGGGGCGGTGACAACCGGGATGGGCCGGCCGGCATTCTTGCCGCCGGACTGGCCCGCGGCCTCTGCGGTCCTGCCGCTGCGCTCGATCGCGTCGGCGTTGCCGAAGCGTTGCCATGCGACGGCGGCAACGGCGATGCCGAGGACCGCGACGACCCCCAAAACCGAGCGCTTCATGGCCTGATTCCCGCAGCCGGACCGCACCGGAAAAGGCCTGCCGCCCCCGGTGCCTCACCGACATGTAAGACTTTTGTGCAGTGCGATGGGGTTAATAATTTTCAATGCGACAGATGCGACGGAAAGCAAAATGCCGCACGAGTAGAGGGCTTCCGGCGCAGCCGTATCCGAGGAAAAAGAAGACGGATGGTCGCCTGAATCCTGATCCCCAAGCTGTCATGCCCGGGCCTGACCCGGGCATCCAGAGACTGTCGACGCCCACTGGATTGCCGGGTCAAGCCCGGCAATGACAGCGTGGGGGAAGGCAGGGCGCCGGCCTTACAGCCGGCCGTTCACCGCATCCACGAACACGGCGCGCAATTCGTCGGCCTTGACCGGCTTCGCGTTGCTGCCGGTGGAGGGGTCGGCCTCGGCCATGCGGCCGATCTCCTCGGCCCGGTTGTCGCCGATGCCGATCTCCTTCAGCGTGTGCGGGATGCCGATCTCACGGCGCAGGTCCAGCACCCACACCAGCACGGTGTCGAAGCTGGGCTTCGACAGGCCGATAGTGCGGCCCAGGCGCTCCATCCGATCCTCGATGGCGTCGCGGTTGTGGACCATGCAGTAGGGCATCAGGATGCCGTTCAGCAGGCCGTGATGGGCGTCGTACAGCGCGCCGAGCGGATGGGCGAGGGAGTGGATCGACCCCAGCCCCTTCTGGAAGGCGGTGGCGCCCATGCTGGCGGCGACCAGCATGTTGCCGCGCGCCTCCAGGTCCTTGCCGTCCCTGACCGCGACCGGCAGCCATTCCCGGATCAGGCGCATACCCTCCAGCGCGATGCCGTCGGCCATCGGGTGGAAGCCGGGGGCGCAGAACGCCTCCAGGCAATGGGCCAGCGCGTCCATGCCGGTGGCGGCGGTGACATGCGGCGGCAGGCCGACGGTCAGCTCCGGATCGGCGATCACGACGACCGGCATCATCTTCGGGTGGAAGATGATGCGCTTCACATGCGCCTCCTCGTCGGTGATGACGCCGGCGCGCCCGACCTCCGACCCTGTGCCGGCGGTGGTCGGGATCGCGATCACCGGGGCGATCCTCGACGCGTCGGCGCGGGTCCACCAGTCGCCGATATCCTCGAAATCCCACAGCGGGCGCGACTGGCCGGCGTGGAAGGCGATGGCCTTGCCGGCGTCCAGCGGGCTGCCGCCGCCGAAGGCGATGACGCCGTCATGGCCGCCGGCCTTGTAGGCGGCGACGCCGTCGGCGACGTTCTTCCCGGTCGGGTTCGGCTTGACGTCGCTGAACACGGCGGTCGGGATGCCGGCGGCCTCGTTGGCGGCCACGGCGTCCGTGATCATCGCCAGCTTCGCCAAGCCGGGATCGGTGACCAGCAGCGGCCGCGTCAGGCCATGGGCCTTGCACAGGTCCGGCAGCTCCTTGATCCGGCCGGGGCCGAACTTCACCGCGGTCGGGTAGTTCCAGTTGCCTTTGAGCATTCTTGGTCTCGCGGAAAAGGGCGCCGGTCAGGGAAGCCGCAGGTGGAAGGATTTCGGCCGGGTCAGGTAGTCGTAGCCGAGGGTCGAGAGGGTGCAGCCGCGGCCGGAGTCCTTGACGCCGGTCCAGGCCAGGGCCGGGTCCAGATAGTCGCAGCGGTTCAGGAACCAGGTGCCGGTCGCCACCTGGTCGCCGATGGCGATGGCGGCGTCGACGTCGCGGGTGAAGACAGATGCGGTCAGGCCGTAGGGGCTGTCGTTCATCAGCCGCACCGCTTCCTCGTCCGACGCCACCTTCATGATGCCGACGACGGGGCCGAAGCTCTCCTCGGTCATCACCCGCATCGAATGGTCGACCTGGGTCAGGATCTGCGGCGCCAGATAGGGCGTGCCGGGCTTGTCCGCCGCGAAGCCCTTGGCGTCGATCAGGGCGCGAGCGCCCTGGCGCACCGCCTCCGCGGTCTGGCCGCGCACGAAGTCGGCGGCGGAGGCCCGGACCATAGGGCCGAGGGTGGTCGCCTCTTCGGTCGGGTCGCCCAGCACGTATTGCTTGGTCAGCTCGACCGCGCCTTCGACGAAGGCATCGTAGACCGAGGCGTGGACATAGATCCGCTCGATGCCGCAGCAGGACTGGCCGGAGTTGAAGAAGGCGCCGTCCACCAGCGTCTCGACCGCGTGCTTCAGGTCGGCGTCGGCGCGGACATAGCCGGGGTCCTTGCCGCCGAGCTCGAGCCCGACGCCGACGAAGCGGCCGGCGGCGGCGTCCTCGACCGCGCGGCCGCCGGGCACCGAGCCGGTGAAGGCGACGAAGTCGACCGCGCCGCTGCCGATCATCTTCGCCGTGGTGTCGTGGTCGGCATGGATGTGCTGGAACACGCCCGGCGGCAGGTCCCGCAGCGCCTCGGCGAAGCGCTCGGCGCACAGCGGCGTCTGGTGCGAATGCTTCAGGATCACCGCATTGCCGGCCATCAGCGCCGGGACCACGGCGTTGACCGCGGTCAGATACGGGTAGTTCCAGGGGGCGACGACGAAGACGGTGCCCAGCGGCTCGCGCCGGATGAAGCGGCGGAAGCCTTCCTTCGGCCCGACATCGATGTCGGCCAGCGCGCCTTCGGCCACCGAGATCATGTAGCGCGCCCGCTCCTCGAAGCCGCGGACCTCGCCGGGGGTGTAGCGGACCGGCCGGCCCATCTGCCAGGTGATCTCGCGCGCGATCTCCGGCCCGGCGGCGACGAAGGCGTCGACCGCGGCGGACAGGAGACGCGCCCGCTCCGACACCGGCACGCGCCGCCATTCGGCCTGGGCGGTGCGGGCGCGGGCCAGCGCCGCCTCGGCCTCGGCGGGCGTCGCCAGCGGCCGCTCGACATAGATGCCGCCGTTCACCGGCGTGATGGTCTTCAGAACCTGGGTCATTCGGGATCTCGGGACTGCCTCTCTGCGGCGCGCATCTTGCGGCCATCGTCCCGGATTTCCCAAGAGGGATCGCGACCCGCCCCGGGCCGCGTCCCGCGCATGGCCGGCCGTCAGGTCGCCGGCTTGATCGGCACCGGCCGGGTCATCAGGTCGACATAGAGGTCGAAGAAGCGGCGGTTGTCGAACTGCTTCCCCCCCTTGATCTTCTGCAGCAGCTTCGTCGGCTGCTCCTGCCAATAACCGAAGGTGCGGCCGTAGCCGGGGCCGAAGGCGATGTCGACGTCGACGAACAGGTCCTCGACCCTGGTCGCGTAGCCGGGGTCGACCAGATAGGCGAGGGCCAGCGTGTCGAAGACGTTGACCGTCGCCTTCGGGTCCCCGGCGAAGGCCTTCGCCATCCAGCTGTCCTTGAACAGTGCCGGGATCGGGCCGCCGGCGGCCATGATGCGGTCGAAATCCGCCTTGCCGAGCTGGGTGATGTCGGTGACGTCGAGCGGGATGATCGCCTGGTCGATCGGCTCGCGCATGACGATGCGCGCGGCCTCGGGGTCGATCCAGACGTTCATCTCGGCGGCCGGGGTGGTGTTGCCGCGGACGTCGAAGGCGCCGGCCATGTAGACGATCTTCTTGATCAGCGGCACGATCTCCGGGTTCTTGCGCACCGCCAGCGCGATGTTGGTCGCCGGGCCGATCACCAGCAGCGACACCTCGTGCGGGTTGGCCTTGACCGTGTCGACGATGAAGTCGACCGCGTCCCGGTCCTGCAGCTTCGCCGTCCGGGCAAAGCCGTCCGGCGGCGCCACCAGATCGGCATCGGCCGGCTGCGGCCGGTGGAAGGCGGTCTTGTAGCTCTCGCCGAAGCCGAACAGGGTGCGCTCGCTCTCGAAGCTCTCGGGATCGTGCACCAGCGGCAGGTTGGCGCCGGCATGGACGCCGACCTTGTCGGCGACCCCTAGGCGCTCGACCGCGCGCAGCGCGTCCGCCACCTCCTGCTTCAGCCAGTTGTTGCCGGTCACCACGGTGACGCCCAGCAGGTCGATCACGCCCTGGCGGTCGAGCTGCGCGGCCATGATCAGGACCTGGCCGTCATCCCCGGCGGTGCTGAAATCGGTGTCGAGGATGACCTTCTCGGCGGCCACGGCCGGTGCCGCGGCCAGCGCCCATGCCACCACGGCGGCGGCGATCCATCGCTGCATTGCTGTGTCTCCTCCTGCGCGGACCTGCGTCCTTCGATCCGAGTCGCCGGCGATCCGCTGTCCCACGATGGCACGACCGGCCGCCGGCTGCAGCGCGGATGGTGATCGGACGCGATGGATCGGCTCGGCGACTCGGTGCCGGCCGACGACGACCTCGTGCTGTGGCTGATCAAGCGGCTGTGAGCGCCCAAAAGGCCGGCATCGGCCTCGGAAAAGGGCAAAATTTGGGCAAATCTCTCTGTGACCAATTTTTAATCTGATTTCGCTTGCAGCGGCCGCCGCGACATGCTTATGTTGCAGTGCGATATGCAGTGATGAGCTGCTGTCGTAACGCACTTCTTGGGCGTTTCCTCCCTAAACTCGGGCCGCAGCGATGCGGCCTGTTTTTCTTTGGGGGCAGGCTGGCCCGCATTTCTCACACTCCCTATGCCCTGCGCCGGTTCAAAATGCCGACGGGGCAGGAGAGCGACGCAGCGCGATGCCTTTGCATCGGGCAAGCCGTTCGACGCACCCTGTCGGCATTTTCAACCGGCCCGAAGGGTCGTCTTGCGGCGGCCGCCTGCGGGAGCGGGCCGCTCAACCGTATGTCCCCTATACGCTTTTCGCGTCCCGCCCCCGCATCCGACTCGCCGCAAGGCGACGCAGGGCGTAGGGGGTGTGAGAATTCCAGGCTGGCCCCGATCCGCCGCTCAGCTTCGGGCCGAAGCCGTCACGAAGGCGGCGAGCTCCCGCCCGAACCGGGCCGGCTCCTCATAGAAGGGGCTGTGGCCGCTCTCCGCATAGACCGACAGGCGGCTGCCGGGATGCAGCGCCTTGATCCGCTCCGACATCGCCAGGCGGACCAGCCGGTCATGCACGCCATGCGTCAGCAGGATCGGCCCGGCATAAGCCTGGAAGACGGGTTCGAGGTCGGGCGTGTCCGTCCGGACGAAGCCTTCGCCGACCGCCCTCGGGGTCATGCCGTTGACGACCAGCATGTGCTGCAGCTCGGCCTCCGTCGGCCGCTGGTGGAAGCAGGCTTCGAGGAAGCGCGCCGTCTCCGCCGTCCGTTCGGCCAGGTCGGGCGAGGTGGTGCTGCGGGCGAAGGTGCCAGCCAGCGGCGTCAGCAGCTCCGGCGACAGCTTGCTCACCGCGTCGACCAGGTTGATCCCCGCGACCCGCGCGCCGCCATATTTCCGCAGATAGGCGCCGGCCACGTAGCCGCCGAGCGACCAGCCCACCAGGACAGGGCGGCGCAGCTTGGCGCCGGCGATCGCGGCGGCGACGTCGTCCGCCCACAGATCGGCATCCGCATAGGCGTCGGGGGAGGGCGGCTTGTCCGAATCGCCATGGCCGCGCAGGTCGAAGCGGACCAGGCGGAAGCCGGCCAATGCCGGATCGGCGAACTGCTTGTCCCAGCTCAGCCGGCTCTGGCGCAGGCCGTGGATGAACAGGATCTCGGGCGCCTGCGGGTCGCCCTGCGCGTCGCCCGTCAGCACCGTGCCGTCCGAGGACCGGACGGAGAACGTTTCCCGCGGCTGCGGCGCCGCGAATCCGAATCTGGCTTGGACGGCCAGGGTGGCGAAGCCGGCGGCGCCGGCCAGGAAGCTGCGTCGTGAGGGGTTCATCAGTGCCATCCATGTTGTTTATCGATCACTAATCAACCTGTTTGACGCCGGCCGTCAAGATGTTGTTTAGTGGCCGATATGGAACCGGATGCGAAATCCCGCGGCGGGCGGCCGTGGAGCTTCGATCGTGACAAGGCGGTCGAGACCGCCATGCGGCTGTTCTGGCGGCACGGCTATGAAGGGGTGTCGATCGGCGACCTGACCAAGGCGATCGGCATCGCGCCGCCGAGCCTCTATGCCGCCTTCGGCAGCAAGGCCGGACTCTATCGGGAAGCCCTGGACCGCTATGAGAGCAGCACCGTCTCCCTCGATGCCGACCTCGTCGCCTCCGCAGCCACGCTGGCGGAGGCGGTGCGGCGGCTGCTCGAGACGGCGGTCCGGTCGGTCACCCACCCCGATCGCGAGCGCGGCTGCATGGTCTCCAGCGGGATGATCGCCTGCCATCCGGAGCATGCCGCGCTGGCCCGCGATCTGGCCATCCGGCGCGACGCCATGCGCGAGCGGATCGCGCTGGCGCTGCAGCCCTTCGCCGGCGCGGAGGAGGGCGGCCGCCTGGCCCGCCACCTGGCGGCCGTCATGCAGGGCATCTCGATCCAGGCCCGGGACGGCGCGGCGCCGGCGGAGCTGCAGGAGATCGTCGACGACGTGGTCGCGGGCGTCGCGGCGCGGTCTTCCCGCTAGGACCCGCCCTCCGGCACCGCGATCCGCACCCCGGCGGCGTCGCAGCGGCGGGCGAAGTCGGGCGGGGGCGGGCGGTCCGTCAGGACCAGGTCGACATCGGCCAGGCTGCACACCTTCACCGGCGCTTCGCGGCCGAACTTGCTGTGGTCGGCGATCACCCAGGTCTCCGCCGCCTGGGCCATCGCCGCATGCGAGAACTCGGCCTCGAACAGGTGGAAATCGACCAGCTCGCCGCGGCCGTTGATGCCGCCGACCGACAGCACGGCGCAGCGCACCTGGAACTGGCGGACGAAGGCGATGGCCGAGGGGCCGAAGGCCGCGACGTCGTCGCCGTTGACCTCGCCGCCGCACAGGAAGACGCGGTTGTCGTTGCGCGGCGCCAGGCGGCAGGCGATCTCCGCCGAATTGGTCACCACCACCAGCCGGGAGTGATGCGCCAGGGCCTGGGCGACATAGGCCGAGGTGGTGCCGTTGTCGAGGATGATCGGGTCGCCGTCGGCGATGCGGGCGGCGACCAGGGCGGCCACCGCCTGCTTGGCCTCGCGGTTGCGCTGCATCCGGCGCTGGAACGGCGGTTCCTCCAGCCCGGCCCGCAGCATCACCCCGCCCTGGAAGCGGACCACGGCGCCGGTCTCGATCAGCGGCTTGACGCTGCGCCGGGTGGTCTCGGTCGAGACCGCGAAGCGGCGCGCCAGATCGGCGATGCTGCAGCTGCCGGATTCGCGCACGGCGTGCAGGATCTCGCCCTGCCAACGGTTGGACAACATCGGCCCTGCGGCGTTCCCTCGCTTGGACATTGGGCCTATCCTATCGGCGGGGTCGCACGCCCGGTCCAGCTTCGATCGTATCCCGCCGCGAAATCGCGGTGGATTGTCACGCAATGATCATGGATTCCAACAAGAAGCCACGGGATCGATTGGCTTCGTGTGGATTTCGGGGGCTTCGGCATTGACGGGCGGCGCCCGACGGCCTATCCGTCGATCAGGGAGGCGGGAATGCCGGAGGCGTCGGATATCATCGCCGGGCTGGGCTGCTGGAGCGGGCGCGTCACCGTCGCCCCCCTGACCGGCGGGCTGACCCACCGCAACTACCGGGGCGACGATGCCGCCGGGATCCATGTCGTGCGGCTGGGCGCCGACATCCCGCATCACCACATCCTGCGCTTCAACGAGCTGGCGGCCAGCCGCGCCGCCGCGGATGCCGGTATTTCGCCCGCGGTCGAGCACGCGGAGCCGGGCATCCTGGTGACCCGCTTCGTCGAGGGCGAGACGCTGACGCCCGAGCGGGTGCGGCAGCAGGCGCCGCGGGTGCTGGCGCTGGTGCGGCGCGTGCATCGCGACATGCCGGCCCATCTGCGCGGCCCGGTCCTGGCCTTCTGGGTCTTCCACGTACTGCGCGACTATGTCCATGCGCTGGACGGGCGCCGTCCGGCGGCGGAGCTGGCCGGGCTGCTCGACCGCGCCGCGCGGCTGGAGGCGGCGGTCGGGCCGGTCGAGCTGGTGCTGGGCCACAACGACCTGCTGGCCGCGAACTTCATCGACGACGGTCGGCGGCTCTGGCTGGTCGACTGGGACTATGCCGGCTTCAACAGCCCGCTCTTCGACCTCGGCGGCCTGGCCTCGAACAACGGCTTCCCGGCGGCGGAGGAGGCGGCGATGCTGGAGGCCTATTTCGGCGCCCCGGCCTCGCCCGATCTGCGCCGGCGCTACGCCGCGATGAAGGCGGCGTCGCTGCTACGCGAGGCGATGTGGAGCATGGTGTCGGAGATCCACTCGACGCTGGACTTCGACTACGCCGCCTACACCGGCGAGAACCTGCGGCGCTTCGAGGGCGCCTGGGACGATTTCCAGAGGATGTGAGAGCGTCATGACCGCCTTTCCCACCCAGGCCCGCGCCGTGGTCATCGGCGGCGGCATCGTCGGCGTCTCGACCGCCTATCACCTGGCCCGGCTGGGCTGGGCGGACACGGTGGTGATCGAGCGGCACAAGCTGACCTCCGGCTCCACCTTCCACGCCGCCGGTCTGGTCGGGCAGCTGCGCTCCAGCGCCAGCATCACCCAGCTGCTGGGCCATTCCGTGCGGCTTTACACCGAGCTGGAGCGCGAGACCGGCCTGGCCACCGGCTGGAAGATGAACGGGGGCCTGCGCCTGGCCTGCACCGAGGCGCGTTGGACCGAGCTGAAGCGCCAGGCCACCACGGCCCGCAGCTTTGGGCTCGAGATGCACCTGCTGTCGCCCCGGGAAGCACAGGATCTGTGGCCGCTGATGCGGATCGACGACCTGGTCGGCGCCGCCTTCCTGCCGACCGACGGCCAGGCCAACCCGTCCGACATCACCCAGTCCCTGGCCAAGGGCGCGCGCATGGCCGGCGCCGCGATCTGGGAGGACACCGAGGTCACCGGCATCGAGACCAGGGACGGGCGGGTGGCGGCGGTCGTCACCAGCCGCGGCCGCATCGCCTGCGAGGCCGCGGTGAACTGCGCCGGGCAATGGGCGCGCGAGCTCGGCCGCAAGGTCGGGGTCAACGTGCCGCTGGTGTCGGTCGAGCACCAGTACATGGTGACCGAGCCGATCGAGGGCGTGACCCGCACCCTGCCGACCCTGCGCGACCCGGACCGGCTGACCTACTGGAAGGAGGAGGTCGGCGGCCTCGTGATGGGCGGCTATGAGCCGAATCCGATCGCCTGGGCCGTCGACGGCATCCCGGAGGGCTTCAACTTCCAGCTGCTGCAGCCGAACTGGGATCATTTCCAGCAGATCGTCGAACTGGCGATGGGCCGCGTGCCGGCGCTGGAGACGGCGGGGGTAAAGGAGCTGATCGCCGGGCCGGAGAGCTTCACGCCGGACGGCAACTTCATCCTCGGCGAGGCGCCGGAGCTGCGCGGCTTCTATGTCGGCGCGGGCTTCAATGCCTTCGGCATCGCCTCGGGCGGCGGCGCCGGCAAGGCGCTGGCGGAATGGATCGCGGGCGGCGAGCCGCCCTACGACCTTTGGCCGGTCGACATCCGCCGCTTCGGCCGGGCCCAGGCTGATGTCAACTGGGTGCGGAAGCGGACGCTGGAGCTGTACGGCAAGCACTACAGCATCGCCTGGCCGAATGAGGAGCATGCCAGCGCCCGGCCGCTGCGCCGGTCGCCGCTCTACGACCGCCTCAAGGCCCAGGGCGCTTGCTTCGGCGAGAAGCTGGGCTGGGAGCGGCCGAACTGGTTCGCGGCGGCGGGCGAGGCGGCGGAGGAGATCCCGGGCTTCGGCCGGCCGAGCTGGTTCGCGGCGGTGGCGCGCGAGCACCGGGCCGTGCGGGAGGCCGTCGCCGTCTTCGACCAGTCGTCCTTCGCCAAGTTCCAGCTGGTCGGCCGGGATGCCGAGGCGGCGCTGTCCTGGATCTGCGCCAACGACGTGTCGCGGCCGCCGGGCGCGCTGACCTACACCCAGATGCTGAACGCCCGGGGCGGCATCGAATGCGACCTCACCGTCGCCCGACTGGCCCAGGACCGCTACCACATCACCACCGGCACCGGCTTCGCCACCCACGACTTCGACTGGATCGAGCGCAACATCCCGGCCGGCGCCGACGCGCATCTGGTCGACGTCACCTCGGCCTACAGCGTGCTCAGCCTGATGGGGCCAAGGGCGCGGGACGTGCTGCAGGCGCTGACCCGCGACGACGTCTCGAACGCCGGCTTCCCCTTCGGCCGGGTGCGGCGGATCGCGGTGGCCGGCGCCCCGGTGCTGGCGTTGCGCATCACCTATGTCGGCGAGCTGGGATGGGAACTGCACGTCCCGACCGAATTCGCGGTCGGGGTCTATGAGGCGGTGATGGCGGCGGGGGCGGCGCACGGCATCGCCAATGCCGGCTACCGCGCGATCGAGACGCTGCGGCTGGAGAAGGGCTACCGCGCCTGGGGCAGCGATATCGGGCCGGACCACACGCCGCTGGAGGCGGGCCTCGGCTGGGCGGTGAAGCTGAAATCGAGCATCCCGTTCCAGGGGCGGGAGGCGCTGGAGGCGCAGCGCGGGCAGCGGCTCAGGAAGATCCTCGCCACCTTCACGGTCGACGACCCGGGGGTGGTGCTGCTGGGGCGCGAGACCATCCTGCGCGACGGCAATCCTGTCGGCTGGCTGTCCAGCGGCGGCTTCGGCCACACCCTCGGCAAGCCGATCGGCCTCGGCTACGTCCGCGACTCGGCCGGGCTGGACCGCGAGGCGCTGCTGGCCAGCCGCTACGAGCTGGAGGTCGCGACCGAGCGCGTGCCGTGCCGCGTGCATCTGGAGCCGCTCTACGACCCACGGATGGAGCGGGTGAAGGGGTAGGCCCTCAGATCGCCTCGGCCCCCAGCGCTGCCTGCCAGTGCTCCAGCCGCTGCTTCAGGCGCTTGTCGCGGAAATGGGTGGCGTCCTCGTCGGACAGGGTCTCGACCACCTCGAAGGTGAAGGTGCCTTCGCCATGGGCGCGCCACGCCTGCTGCAGGCCGGGATGCGAGTGGCTGCCGAAGCGCAGCATGAACCAGACGCGGTTTCGCGCGGTGGCCAGGTTGGGGCTGCGCCCGACCCAGGTCTCGCCCGACGCGACGCAGCGCACCGCATAGATCCCGACGGACACCTTCTGCTCCTTCCAGGCGGCGACGGCCGCCTTCCTGTCCTCGCGCTTCATCGGTCGATCCCGTTCCGTGGCGGCGCGAGATTATTGCCCGGGTGATATTGACGCAAGATATTTTGCCCGGGTATAAATCAGCACGCCTCGCCATTTGGGATCCTGTTGCCGTGACCGCGACCGCCTCCACGCCCTGCACCGCCTTCGAAGGCCACACGCTGCTGCTGTCCGGCCCCTTGGCCGAGGTCGCGCGGGCGGCCAGGGCCGCGTCCGGCCCCGTTCTCGTCTTCGACGACACGACCGGACGGGTGGTGGATCTCGACCTCCGCGGCAGCGAGGCCGAGATCGTCGCGCGGCTGGCGCCGGCGGACAGTGCCGAGCCGGCCGAGCCCCGCGGGCGGGGACGGCCGAAGCTCGGCGTGGTCGGGCGCGAGGTCACCCTGCTGCCGCGGCACTGGGAGTGGCTGGCGGCACAGCCGGGCGGCGCCTCGGTGGCGCTGCGCCGGCTGGTGGACGAGGCCCGGCGGACCGGCGGCGCAACGCAGCGGATGCGCGCAGCGCAGGAGGCCGCCTATCGCGTCATGTCGGCGATGGCGGGCGACCTGCCCGGCTTCGAGGAGGCGTCGCGCGCCCTGTTCTCCCGCGACCGCGCCCGCTTCGGGCAGGAGACCGCGACCTGGCCCCCGGATCTGCGAGGCTATATCACGCGCCTCGCCTTCGGCGGGCCGGCAGACGACCCGGCGAAGGCTCCCTGAGTCCGTCCGCACGGAAATCGCTTGAACTAAAGCTGACTTGAACTTGTAGGTTGCCCTCGACTCATCATCAGCGAGAGGCATCATGGACACTCTGCGCATCGGCCTGATCTACGGCAGCGTCCGCGACGGCCGGTTCTGCGACACCGTCGCCGGCTGGGCGGCCGGCGAGATCGAGCGGGCCGGCGGCTTCGCGCTCGACCCGATCGACCCGCGCACGCTCGGCCTGCCGGACTGGAGCGGCCGGCGGGACGGGGAGGGCGTCACCGCCTTCCGCGAGCGCATCGACCGGGCCGACGGCTTCGTCGTGGTGACGCCGGAATACAACCACGCCTATCCGGCGGTGCTGAAGTTCATGATCGACTGCGCCTATGCCGAATGGCAGGCCAAGCCGGTGGCCTTCGTCTGCTATGGCGGCATCTCCGGCGGCTTGCGGGCAGTGGAGCAGCTGCGCCTGGTGTTCGCCGAGCTGCATGCGGTGACGCTGCGCGACACCGTCAGCCTGGCCTTCGCCCCGCGCCGCTTCGACGCGTCCGGCCGGCTGGTCGAGCCGGAGCAGACGACCGCCGCCATGACGGTGATGCTGAAGGCGCTGCGCTGGTGGGGCACGACGCTGCGCCAGGCCCGCGCCGTCGCCCCCTATGCCGAGGCGCTGGCGTAGGCGGGCCCGATGTCGAGCCGGGATGTTCGTCCGATCGAGAGGAACGCGGCCATGGCGGTCGTTCCGATCCGGTCACTCTACGAAACGCATCTGACCGTCAGCGATCTCGATCGCTCCATCGCCTTCTATCGGGATGTGCTGGGGCTCGAATTGGCCCACAGGGTGCCCGACCGCCATGCTGCGTTCTTCTGGGTCGGCGCCAGGGAACGCAGCATGCTGGGGCTGTGGTCGATCCATTCGTC
Source organism: Inquilinus sp. Marseille-Q2685 (assembly GCF_916619195.1). Taxonomy (NCBI): domain Bacteria; kingdom Pseudomonadati; phylum Pseudomonadota; class Alphaproteobacteria; order Rhodospirillales; family Rhodospirillaceae; genus Inquilinus; species Inquilinus sp. Marseille-Q2685. Next base: position 881,267 of record NZ_CAKAKL010000001.1, on the reverse strand, counting down.
GCCCCTGCGGTTCCGGCTGCACATCTCCTTCAAGGTCGATCTGGAGGACGTGAAGCGCTCGATTCCGGCCCTCCGCGATGCCGGTGTCGAGCCGAGGCCGGCATTCGGCCTCCCCGCCGCGGAGCCGATCGTCTTCTCCTGGATGCCGGCCGCCAGCGTCTTCTTCGATGATCCGGACGGCCATTCGCTGGAGTTCATCGCCAGCCTCCCGGAGCCGCCTCGCCCGGAGCTCGGGGTCATGTCTCTCAGCCGGTGGCGGATGCTCCAGCAAGCCGGCAACGCCGGGCCGCCCGGGTAGACGCTTCCGGCCGGCAAAAAGAACCCCGCCGGAGGAGGCGGGGCTGAGGGGTCCAGTGGTGGAAGGGAGCTCTCGCACCCCCCGAGAGAGAGACGATGCCGGGGCGTGCCCTATTCCGGAATTTTCTTGAGCCTCGGATTCACGCGGCGGGATGCCGGTCGCCGGCGCGGACCTGCCGGTGCGGCCGATGACCCTTGCCCCGGTCGAAATGGAAGCGGAATGGACGAAGACGACATCAAGCGGACCCTCGCCGTCGGCGACGTCGCCAAGCGCAGCGGCATCGCGGTCTCCACCGTCCATTTCTACGAGGCGAAAGGGCTGATCGAAGGGTGGCGGACGCCGGGGAACCAGCGCCGCTACCACCGCGCCGTGCTGCGCCGCATCGCCATCATCCGCATCGCGCAACGAGCCGGTATCCCGCTGTCTACCATCCGCGGCGCGCTCGCCGACCTGCCGCACGACCACGTGCCGAACGCCCGTGACTGGCAGCGTTTCACCGATGCCTGGCGGGACATGCTGCAGGAGCGGATCGTCAGCCTGATGCAGCTTCGCGACCAGATCGCCAGCTGCATCGGCTGCGGCTGCCTCTCGCTCGAGGAATGCCCGCTGCGGAACCCCGGGGACGCGCTCGGCAGGGAGGGGGCGGGCCCGCGGCGGCTGATCCCGAAGCCGTAGCCGGGCTATTGACCTCAATCATTGTTGAGGTCCTATAAGGCGTGTCGGTCGCGACCAGCATTCGCAGAGGGAGCCCGACATTGCGCAGCCATATCGACGATTCGGAGTCGCCGGGACCCGCCGGCGCCGGGCCCATTCCCGTGGCAGCCCCGGCGGGCTGGGCCGATCTGGTCCGCGGCAGGAACGGCGTCTATGCGCTCGCCCTCGCCGGCGGCGTCACGCTGCACGCCGTCAACATGTACATCGCGACCACGGTGATGCCGACCGTGGTGGTCGATATCGGCGGGCTGGATTTCTACGCCTGGGCCACGACGCTGTTCGTGGTGACGTCGATCCTCGGCGCCGCCCTGACCGCGACGCTGCTGAAGACCGCCGGCCCGCGCGGCGCCTATGTCGTCGCCACCCTGCTGTTCGCCCTGGGCACGCTGGTCTGCTCGCTCGCGCCGGACATGGCGGTGATGCTGGCCGGCCGCAGCGTGCAGGGGCTCGGCGGCGGCTTCCTCTACGCGCTGGCCTACGGGCTGACGCGGGTGGTGCTGCCCGAGCGGCTCTGGGGCCGGGCCATCGGCCTGATCTCCGCCATGTTCGGCGTGGCGACGCTGATCGGTCCGGCGATCGGCGGCGTCTTCGCCGAACTCGGCGCCTGGCGCGCCGCCTTCTGGTCGCTGCTGCCCTTCGCCGCCGGCTTCGCGCTCCTCGCCGCCGCCACGCTGCCGCGCACCAGCCCGGACCGGAACGAGCGGTCCGCTCTGCCGCGGCTCCAGCTCGTGCTCCTGACCGCGGCGGTGCTGGCCGTCTCGGCCGGCAGCCTGGCCTCGGACAGGGCGTGGATCATCGCCGGGCTCGCCGTCGGCGTCGCCCTGGTCGCGGCGATCGCAGCGGTCGAGGCGCGGGCCGGGGCAAGGCTGCTGCCCCGCCGGTCCTTCGGCACCGCCACGCCGCTCGGCGCCCTCTACCTGATGATCGCGCTGCTGATGCTGAGCATGCAGCCGGAGATCTTCGTGCCGTATCTGCTGCAGCAGCTGCACGGCCAGTCGCCGCTCGGGGCCGGCTATCTCGCCGCCCTGATGGCGATCGGCTGGACGGTGGCGTCGTTCCTCAGCTCGCGCTGGCAGGAGCGCGGCGGCGACCGCCTCGTCATCGCCGGGCCGGCGCTCGCCCTGGCCGGCCTCGTCCTGCTCGCCGCCGTCCTGCCGGCCGAAGGGGCGGGCGACTGGTTGCTGCTGGCCCCGATCTGCCTCGGCCTGATGCTGATCGGCGTCGGCATCGGCCTGGCCTGGCCCAGCCTCGTCACCCGCGTCTACCAGAGCGCCCCGGCCACCGAACAGGACCTGGCGGCGGGCGGGATGACGACCGTCCAGCTCTTCGCCATCGCCTTCGGCACGGCCTGCGCCGGGATGGTCGCCAACCTCGCCGGCATCGCCGAGCCCGGCGGCCTCGCCGGGGCGTCCAGCGCCGCCTTCTGGCTTGCCGCTGCCTTTGCCGCCGCCCCTGCGCTGGGGATTGCGGTCGCGGTGAAGGTCGTGCGCCTCACCGGCCGGACGGGGCGGGCATGATCGCGGCGATCCTCGACTCCCGCGCCTTCGCCGTCCTGGCGCGGGTGGTGCTGACCTTCGTCTTCTGGTCCAGCGGCCTGGCCAAGCTGGTCGATTTCAGCGCCAGCGCGGCCGTGATGGAAGGCTTCGGCCTCACCCCCGGATGGGCGGTGAACGCGGCCACGCTGGCGCTGCAGCTCGGCGCCTCGCTGGCGATCGTCGCCAACCGCTGCGTCTGGCCGGCGGCGGGGGCGCTGGCGGTCTTCACCCTCCTGACCATCCCGGTGGCGCATCCGTTCTGGGCCAAGGAGGGCGAGGATGCGTTCTGCGACATGACGGTCGCGCTCGAGCATGTCTCCCTGATTGGCGGGCTCGCCCTGGCCGCGATCCTGTCGCGGCGATCGGCGCCGGACCGGAGATAGCGCGTCAGCGGGCGAAGGTGGCCAGCGCGACGCCGCCGAGGGTGAGGGCCAGGGCGCCGATCTCGCGCAGGCCGAACGGGTCGCCCAGCAGCGCCACCGAGGCGAGCACGCCGATCACCGGCGTCACCAGCGCCCCGATGGTGGCGACCGAGGCCGGCAGCCGGCGCAGGGCCGCGAACCAGGCGACATAGGCCAGGCCGAAGGCGAGGGCGCCGCCATAGACCAGCGCCAGCCAGTGGCCGGCGTCCAGCGCCGCGAAATCCGGCTGCTCGAACAGCAGCCAGAACAGCAGCAGCGGCAGCAGGCCGAGCCCGGTCTGCCAAGCCACCAGGGCCATCGGCGGCATCGCCACCGGCGCCCGCTTGGCCAGCACGGTGCCGAGCGCGAACAGCATCGACCCGGCCAGGGCGAAGGCGACGCCGGGCAGCTTGGCGGCGATATCGGCCTCGCCAGGCGTGCCGTGCGCCACCAGCAGCACGATGCCGGACAGGCCGAGCACCAGGCCGATGCCGCGGGCCGGCGTCGGCCGCTCGCCCAGGAGCGGCCAGGCCAGAAGCCCGGCCCAGATCGGCGGGGTGTAGGCCAGGATCGTCGTCTCCGACGCCCGCAGCCACAGCAGCGACAGGGTGGTCAGCGCCATCCAGGCGGTGACGTTGAGCGACGCCGCTAGGCACAGCCGGCCCCATTGGCCGCGCGGCGGCATCAGGGATTCGCGCCGGGCCAGGGCGATCGCCAGCACCAGGGCGGTGCCGATCAGGCCGCTCGCCGCCCGCACCGAGAAGGGCGGCAGCACCGCCACCAGGTACTTCACCAGGGGCCAGTTGAAGCCCCATATCAGGCTGGTCGCGACCAGGAATCCCAGCCCCTGGACCGACAGGCCCGGTGCCTTGGACGCGGCGTTCGTCACCATCCGGCCGGCCGCTAGACGACCACGGGGCTCTGCAGCCCATCCATCGTGATATTGACGCCGGTGATGTAGCTCGCCTTGGCCGAGGCCAGGAACAGCACCGCGTCGGCGATCTCCTCCGGCTGCGCCCCGCGGCCGAGCGGGATGCGCGACACCGCCCGTTGCCGAGCCTCCTCCAGGGTGATGCCGTGCAGCCGGGTCTCGGCCTGCAGCCCTTCGGCCACCCGCTCGGTTTCGGTCAGGCCGGGGTTGACGCCGACCACGCGGACGCCCTTGCCGGCATAGGCGGTGGCGAGGCCGGCGGTGGCCAGCATCAGCGCGGCGTTGGCGGCGCCGCCGGCGATGTGGACGGTGGCCGGCACCTTGCCGCCATTGCCGATGACGTTGACCACCACGCCGGCGCCGCGCGCGGCCATGCGCTTCACCACCGGATCGATGACGTTGATGTAGGAGAAGAACTTGGCGTCCATCGCCGCCTTGTAGGCGGCCGGGGTCAGCTCCTCCACCGGGGTGCGCCGGGCGGCGCCGGCCGAATTGACCAGCACGTCGATCGGGCCTAGCGCGCGCTCCGCCGCCTCGACCGCCGCCAGCGCCGCCGCGGCGTCGGTCAGGTCGGCGGCGATGGCGACGCTTCCGGGCAGTTCCGCCGCGGCGCGGTCGAGATTGGCTCGGGCGCGCGACACGATGGCGACGCGCGCGCCCTCGGCCAGGAAGGCCCTGGCGCAGGCCAGGCCGATGCCCTTCGATCCGCCGGTCACCAGCACGGTCTTTCCGGTCAGGCCGAGATCCATGGAACGCTCCTCAATGACAGCGTCGCCGGCCCCGGTCCGTCATTGCGAGGAGGCGAAGCCGACGAAGCAATCCAGGGGCCGGAGTGAGCGGCCCTGGATTGCTTCGCTCCGCTCGCAATGACGTGTTGGGAGGCGCAGCCGGTGCGGCGACTCAGATGATCTCGAAGTACCGTGCCAGTTCCCAATCGGTGATGTGCTTGCGGAATTCGCGCTCCTCCCATTCGCGGGTCGCGGCGAAATGCTCCACCCAGTCGTCGCCGAACAGGCCGCGCGCGGGTTTCGACGCGCGCAGCCGCTGCGCCGCGTCCCACAGCGTGCGCGGCAGCTCCATCCGGCGCGGGAAGGTCTTGGCATAGGCGTTGCCCTTGACCGGCTCGCCCAGCTCCAGCTTGCGCTCGAGGCCCCACAGGCCGGCGCCCAGCGCCGCGGCCAGGACGATGTAGGGGGTGGCGTCGGCGGCGGCGATGCGGAACTCGACCCGCTGGCTCTTCGGCCCGCCCTGGATCACGCGCAGCGCCGTGGTCCGGTTCTCCACCCCCCAGGTCGCCGAGGTCGGCGCCCAGAAGCCCGGCACCAGCCGGGAATAGGCGTTCACCGTCTGCGCGATCATGGCCAGGAGCTCCGGCATCAGCGCCTGCTGGCCGGCCACGAAATGGCGCATGACGGCGCTCATCCCGTGCGGGTCCTTCGGGTCGTGGAAGGCCGGCTTGCCCTTGCCGTCGACCAGCGACATGTGGATGTGGCCGCTCTGCCCAGGCACCTCGTTCGACCACTTCGACATGAAGGTGGCCATCAGGTTGTTGCGCTGGGCGATCACCTTGGTGAAGGTGCGGAACAGCGTCGCCTTGTCGGCGGCGGCCAGGCCGTCATCGACGGCGATCGCCGCCTCCAGCACGCCCGGCCCGGTCTCGGTGTGCAGCCCCTCGATCTCGCAGTCCAGCGCCTGCATGGTGGACAGGATCTCGTGGTACAGGTCCGACCACACCGTGTTGCGCAGCGTCGAATAGCCGAAGAAGCCGGGCGTCAGGCTGGTCAGGTTGCGGTAGTGCTTCTCGCGCACCGAATGCGGCGTCTCGTCGAACAGGAAGAACTCGTATTCGAACGCCGCCTTCAGGCCGAAGCCCATGCCGGCGGCCTTGTCCAGCATCCGGCGCAGCAGGGCGCGCGGGCACACCGCCTCGGCCTGGTCGGCCAGCTCGCACAGGAAGAAGGGCAGGTCGTTCTCGAAGGGCAGGCGGCGCATCGTCTCCGGCAGGATGCGCACCGGCGCGTCGGGATAGGCGGTGTGCCAGCCGGTGTAGCGGGCGTTGTCGTAGAGCTGGTCGTGGCTGTCCCAGCCGACGATCACGTCGCAGAAGCCGAAGCCCTTCTCCAGCGCCGACAGGAACTTGTCGCGCGAGATGTACTTGCCGCGCAGGATGCCGTCGACATCGGTCAGCGCCACCTTGACGTGGTTGTACCCGCCCTCCTGCACCAGCTTGCGGGCGTCGTCGCCAGTAACGCGTGGGGCGGTGAAGCGGGCAGGGGCTGCGGTGCGAGAGCTCGCGGCCCGGGATGAGGGTTGCGCCATGATCGCTCGAAGTCTCCCGTTTCCTGTCGCCCGCCGCTTGGCCCGGAGGATCCGGTGCGGGTCGAGTTGCGGAGACTATTCAGAGCATGCCTGACGAAGCGGCGGCAAGACGGGCCGCGACGCAGCGTGCAATACCCTTGTCGGCGTTGTGGTTCGGTGAGACAGTTTCTGCCGGATCCGGGCGCGTCCCGTGTGGGATCATGCCCGTTCTTGTGAGGGAGCGATCCAGGAAGCAGTCCAGAACGACAACAGGGAGCGCGCATCGATGTCCCAGGACGCTCGCGGTCCGGGAAGCCCGCACGACATCTCCGACGATGTGAAGGTCCTGCACAGCATGGGCTATGCCCAGGAGCTGCTGCGGCGGATGTCCGGCTTCTCCAACTTCGCCATCTCCTTCTCGATCATCTGCATCCTGTCCGGCGGCATCAACTCGCTGGGGCAGGGCATCGGCGGCGTCGGCGGCGCCGCGATCGGCATCGGCTGGCCGCTCGGCTGCCTGGTGTCGCTGATCTTCGCCCTCGGCATGGGCCAGATCGCCTCGGCCTATCCGACCGCCGGCGGCCTCTACCACTGGGGCTCGATCCTCGGCGGCCGGGCGCTGGGCTGGTTCACCGCCTGGTTCAACCTGATCGGGCTGATCGCGGTGCTGGCGGCGATCAATGTCGGCACCTTCCTGTTCGTGGTCGGCGCCTTCGGGCCCCAGCTCGGGCTCGAGGCCAATGCCTGGACCCAGTTCATCTTCCTGGCGCTGCTGACCGGCAGCCACGCGCTGTTCAACCATCTGGGCATCCGGGTGACGACGCTGCTGACCGACCTCAGCGGCTATCTGATCTTCCTGGTGGCGGTGGCGCTGACCATCGCCTTCCTGGCCTATGCCCCGGCGATCGACGTCTCGCGGCTATGGACCTTCACCAACTACAGCGGGCCGGCCGGCGGCGACGTCTGGCCCCAGCACAGCAGCCTGCTGATGGTGTTCCTGCTCGGCCTGCTGCTGCCGATCTACACCATCACCGGCTTCGACGCCTCGGCCCACACCTCCGAGGAGACGGTGCAGGCGTCGCACAACGTGCCGCGCTCGATGGTCCGGTCGGTGGTGCTGTCCGCGGTGTTCGGCTACGCCATGCTGGTCGCCTTCGTGCTGGCGATCCCGAACATGGACGAGGCGGCCGCCCAAGGCTGGAACGTGTTCTTCTGGACCTCGGACGCGGTGCTGCCGGCCGGGCTGAAATACACGCTCTATTTCGGCATCGCCGTCAGCCAGTACCTGTGCGGCCTGGCCACCGTGACCTCGGTGTCGCGGATGATCTTCGCCTTCGCACGCGACGGCGGCCTGCCGGCCTCCGGCACGCTGCGCAAGGTCAGCCCGACCTTCCGCACGCCGGTCGCCGCGATCTGGACCGGCACGGTGCTGGCCGTGCTGCTGACCGTCTATGCCGACCTCTATTCCATCGTCGTCTCGGTGGCGGTGATCTTCCTGTTCATCTCCTACGGCCTGCCGGTGGCGCTCGGCGCCTGGGCCTATGGCCGGACCTGGACGCAGATGGGGCCGTGGACGCTGGGCGGCGCCTACCGGCTGGTGGCGGTGCTGTGCGTCGCGGCGGCGGTGCTGATCTTCATCATCGGCGTGCAGCCGCCGAACGAAAAGGCGCTGTACATCACGCTGGCCTTCCTGGTGATCACCGCGATCGTCTGGTTCGGGCTGGAGAACCGGCGCTTCCAGGGGCCGCCGATCGGCGACGCCATCCGCCGGCGCCAGGCCGAGATCGCGGCCGCCGAGCAGGCGGTGGGCGAGGCGGCCGGCACCGCGGTCGGCGAAGCCGGCAAGGCCTGATCCGGACCGCTGTCATCGAAGGGGCGCCCGGCCGGGCGCCCCTTTTTCTTGCCGTCGGGACGGGGCCGATCTAAACCGTATAAGTCGTACAATACGGCCGCCGGTCGACGGCGGCAGGTTCAGGGGAAACGCAGGATGAAGGTCGTCATCACCGGTGGTCTCGGTTTCGTCGGGCTGAACCTCGCCCGGGCACTGCTGAAGCGGGGCAGCCTCACCGGCATCTCCGGCCAGCAGGAGCCGATCGACGCGATCACCCTGTTCGACATGTCGGCGCCGGCCGAGCGGCCGGAGGGTCTCGACGACCGGGTGTCGATCGTCACCGGCGACATCTCCGACCGCGCCACCGTCTTCGGCCTGGTCGACCGCGACGACATCTCGGTGTTCCACCTCGCTTCGATCCTGTCGGGCGGCGGCGAGAAGGACTTCGACCTGGCGCTGAAGGTCAATCTCGACGGCGGGCTGAACGTGTTCGAGGCGGTGCGGGCGCGGCAGGGCGGGGCGCAGCGCCTGGTCGCCGCCAGCTCGATCGCCGTGTTCGGCGGCTCGGTCATGCCGAAGGTCGTCACCGACGAGACCAAACAGACCAGCCAGACCACCTACGGTATCACCAAGACGATCTGCGAGCTGCTGGTCAACGACTACAGCCGCAAGGGCTTCTTCGACGGCCGTTCGGCCCGGCTGCCGACCATCTTCATCCGCCCGGGCAAGCCGAACTCCGCCGCCTCCAGCTTCTGCTCCGGCGTGTTCCGCGAGCCGCTGAACGGCGAGGAATGCGTGCTGCCGGTGACCCGGGCGCAGCTGCCGATGCTGGGCTACCGCAACTGCATCGCCAGCTTCATCGGCCTGCACGAGGCGCCGGCCGCGGCGCTGGGCGACGACCGTGCCGTCAACCTGCCCAGCCGCGCCTATACGGTCGAGGATATGGTCGCCGCGGTGAAGCGGGTGGCCGAGAAGTACCAGATCAAGCTCGGACCGATCACGACGAAGCCGGACCCGGTGATCCAGGCGATCGTCGACGGCTGGGCCACCGACGCCTCCTGGGACCGCGCCAAGGCCCTGGGCCTGCCGATCGACGAGAGCATCGACCGTGTGGTCGAGGACTACATCGAGGACTTCCTGCCGAGCCGGCACTGAGGCCGCTTTTCCCCTGCTGTCATCGCCGGGCTTGACCCGGCGATCCAGGGGCCACCCAGAGCGGCATTGAGATTCCTGGATGCCCGGGTCAAGCCCCGGGCATGACAGTTGGGGGCGTGGGGCTAACCGTCTCACGCCGCGCCGGCGGCCTCCAGGATCAGCGCCGCGATCTCCTTCGGATGCGAGACAATGCCGAGATGGCTCGACGGCAGCTCGATCGTCTTCGCGTTCATCCGCCTGGCCATAAAGCGCTGCAGGTCGGGGTTGATCGTCCGGTCCCGGGCCGAGACTTGGTAGAAGCTCGGCTTCGACCGCCATGCCGCCTGCGTCACCTTGGCCGTGAACAGCGTGTCGGAGACGCGGCCCTGGACGGCGTAGAGCACCCGCGCCCTGGCCGGGTCGACGTCGCCGGCGAAGTCGCGCAGGAACGCCTCCTCGTTGAGCCAGAGATAGCCGCCGGCATGCACTAGCCCGGCGCTCGCCGGCGGGGTCGGGTAGGTCTTGGCCAGCGCCGTGTAGTCCTCCTCCGCGTCCGGCGCGCGGGCGGAGCAGTAGACGAGGGCCGAGACCTTCGGATGCACGCCGGTCTGGGTGATCACCTCGCCGGCATAGGAATGGCCGACCAGCACGGTCGGGCCGTCCTGCAGGTCCAGGATGCGCTGAGTGAAGGCGCAGTCCTCGATCAGGGACTGCAGCGGGTTCTGCACCGCCGTCACGGTCAGCCCGGCCTGTTGCAGCCGGGGGATGATCTCCACCCAGCAGGATCCGTCGGCATAGGCACCGTGCACCAGCACGACGTTGCGGGCGCGCGGCGCCGCGACCGGCATAGCCGGTGCGGCCGCCGCCGCGGCGCGGGCATGACCCGCCGCCAACACGGCCGCGCCGCCGGCGGCCAAGCCCATCAGAAACTCACGGCGATCGATGGCGTTCAGCATGGTCTTCTCTCCGCAATGCAAGGGCGCCTCCGGTCCCTCCGGAAGCGGCGCTCGACCGCCTCCGTATGTGGATAGTGCGTCTGAGCGGTATCTGCGTATTCGAATGTCGGCCGAAGATAGTTTCATGAATACATGGCAATGATCGTCGTCGGCCGAGGCCCTTCGCGACGGAGGGGCTGCCGAGGCTGGTTTTCGGGTTCCCGCGCCGCTATCGGGGCGACCATCTCGGCGCCCTGCGTCATGAGCGACTGATACCGGTACCAGATTTGTACGATCAAACCGCCGAATCCGTTTGACCCGCCCGGACCATCGGCTACCCTCTGCGGCAACGATCGGCGGCCAGGATGCCTCCGGCAGCGCTCAGAGGGAGGGGGCATGGCCTCGGTTTCGATCCGTGGTGTCACCAAGAGCTTCGGCACCGTTCCGATCATCCATGGCGTCGACATCGAGATTGGCGACCACGAATTCGTGGCGCTGGTCGGCCCCTCCGGCTGCGGCAAGTCCACCCTCCTGCGCATGATCGCGGGGCTGGAGCGGATCACCGGCGGCGACATCTCCATCGCCGGCCGCCGCATCAACGACGTCCCGCCGAAGGAGCGGGACATCGCCATGGTGTTCCAGAACTACGCGCTGTATCCGCACATGACGGTGCGGGACAACATGGCCTTCGCCCTGATGCTGGCCAAGACCGACAAGGCCGAGATCGACCGGCTGGTCGGCGAGGCCGCGGGCATTCTCGGCCTGTCGGCGCTGCTCGACCGCTATCCGCGGCAGCTGTCCGGCGGGCAGCGCCAGCGCGTCGCCATGGGCCGCGCCATCGTGCGCGACCCGCAGGTGTTCCTGTTCGACGAGCCACTGTCCAACCTCGACGCCAAGCTGCGGGTGCAGATGCGCACCGAGATCAAGCTGCTGCACCAGCGGCTGAAGACCACCTCGATCTACGTCACGCACGACCAGGTCGAGGCCATGACCATGGCCGACCAGATCGTGGTGATGCGCGACGGGCGGGTGGAACAGGCGGGCGCGCCGCTGCACCTCTACGACAACCCGGCCAATGTCTTCGTCGCCGGCTTCATCGGCTCGCCGGCCATGAACTTCATCGACGGCACCGTGGCCGATGGCGGCGTTCGCGCCGGCGACGGCACGCTGCTGCCGCTGCCGCCGAATGCCTCGGTCGCGCATGGTCAGCGGGTGCGCTACGGCGTGCGGCCGTCGCATCTGCGCGTCGCCGCCGACGGCGCCGGGCTGCCGACCGAGGTCGAGGTGATGGAGCCGACCGGCGACGACACCTTCGTCTACGGCCGCATGGCCGGGCAGGAGATCTGCGCCATGTTCAACGAGCGCCAGAGCTTCGGCCCCGGCGACACCATCCGGCTGCAGCCCGATGTCGGGCGGATCCACCTGTTCGACGCGGAGACCGAACGCCGCCTCTGACGGCGGCGGCTTTCAGACAGGATTTTCAAGCAAAGACAGACGGGAGAGGAAACATGGCTGAGTTCACGCGGCGCGACGTTCTGAAGACCGGGGCGGGGCTTGCCGCGGCCGGCGCCCTCGGCACCTCCGGCCTGGTCCGGCCGGCCCATGCCCAGGACCTGTCCTACACGCCGGAATCGGGCGCCTCGCTGCGGGTGCTGCGCTGGGCCAAGTTCGTGCAGGGCGACGAGACCCAGTGGCTCGCCAACACCAAGGCGTTCAGCGACAAATACGGCGTCCCGGTGCGGGTCGACAGCGAAGGCTGGGAAGACATCCGGCCGAAGGCGGCGGTCGCCGCCAATGTCGGCAGCGGGCCCGACATCGTGCTGGTGTGGTTCGACGACGCCCAGCTCTATCCCGACAAGCTGCTCGACGTCACCGAGCTCGCCAACTATCTCGGCAACAAATACGGCGGCTGGTACGAGGGCCTGCAGGGCTATGCCCAGCGCGACGGCAAGTTCATCGGCCTGCCGCTGGCCGCGATCGGCAACGCCATCTGCTACCGCGAGAGCTGGGTCAAGGAAGCCGGCTTCTCCGAGTTCCCGAAGGACACCGACGGCTTCCTGGCGCTGTGCCGCAAGCTGAAGGAGAACGGCCATCCCGCCGGCTTCACCCTCGGCAACGGCGTCGGCGACGGCAACAATTTCGGCCATTGGATCATGTGGAGCCATGGCGGCAAGATGGTCGACGAGCAGGGCAACGTCGTCATCAACAGCCCGGAGACGATCGCCGGGCTGAAATATGCCGCCGAGCTGTACAAGACCTTCATCCCCGGCACCGAGGCCTGGCTCGACACCAACAACAACCGGGCCTTCCTGGCCGGCGAGGTCAGCGTCACCGCGAACGGCGTGTCGCTCTACTACGCCGCCAAGAACGACGCCAATCTGAAGGAGATGGCCAAGGACATCCGCTGCGTGCCGCTGCCGATCGGCCCGGTCGGCAAGTCGGTCGAGCTGTGCCAGACCACCTCGGCGATCGTCTTCAACTACACCAAGTACCCGAACGCGGCGAAGGAGTACTTGCGCTTCATGTGGGAGAAGGAGCAGTTCTTCCCCTGGATGGAGCAGGCCAGCGGCTATTGCTGCCAGCCGCTGAAGGGCTATGCCGACCACCCGATCTGGAAGGCCGACCCGAACCACGCCGCCTATGCCGGCGCGTCGGAGCGGTTGCGGCCGAACGGCTATGCCGGTCCCCTCGGCTACGCCTCGGCCGCGGCGATGGCGGACTACATCGTCGTCAACATGGTCGCCGAGGCCGCCACCGGCCAGCGCACGCCGGAGGAAGCGGCGGCGCGGGCCCAGAAGCGGGCCGAGCGCTACTACCGCGTCTGAGTCGTAGGTTGGGTTCGCGACCGCGAACCCAACATTGTTTCCGCGGCCCGATGTTGGGTTCGCCTCGGCGAACCCAACCTACGGCACATCTCCTGAGGGAGAACTGATGTCGACGATCGCGCAGCGAAGATCGCCGCCCCCGACCGCGTCGTGGATGGCGCGGATGATGGAGAGCCGCAACGCGCTGGGGCTGGCCTTCCTGCTGCCGGCCGCGGTGATCCTGCTGCTGTTCCTGACCTATCCGCTCGGCCTCGGCGTCTATCTCGGCTTCACCGACACGCGGCTCGGCCGGCCCGGCATCTGGATCGGGGCCGAGAACTACGAGTTCCTGTACGAGGATTCGATCTTCTGGCTGTCGGTGTTCAACACGATCCTCTACACGGTCGTCGCCAGCATCTTCAAATTCGTGCTCGGCCTGTGGCTGGCGCTGCTGCTGAACCGGCACCTGCCGTTCAAGGCCTTTCTGCGCGCCATCGTGCTGCTGCCCTGGGTGGTGCCGACCGTGCTGTCCGGCATCGCCTTCTGGTGGATCTTCGACGCCCAGTTCTCGGTGATCTCCTGGGCCCTGATCCAGCTCGGGCTGATCGACACGCCGATCAACTTCCTGGGCGACGTCGCCAATGCCCGGGCCTCGGTGATCGCCGCCAACATCTGGCGCGGCATTCCCTTCGTCGCCATCACCCTCCTGGCAGGTCTGCAGACCATCCCGCAATCGCTGTACGAGGCGGCGGTGCTGGACGGCGCCAGCAACTGGCAGCGCTTCCGCTGGATCACCCTGCCGATGCTGTCGCCGATCATCGCCGTGGTGATGACCTTCTCGGTGCTGTTCACCTTCACCGACTTCCAGCTGATCTATGTGCTGACCCGCGGCGGACCGCTGAACGCCACCCATCTGATGGCGACGCTGTCCTTCCAGCGCGCCATCCCCGGCGGCCAGCTGGGCGAGGGGGCGGCGATCGCCTCGGCGATGATCCCGTTCCTGCTGGCGGCGGTGATGTTCAGCTATTTCGGCCTGCAGCGGCAGCGCTGGCAGCAGGGAGGGCGCGACTGATGGCCGTGAAACAGGACGCCGTCGCCGACGAAGGCGGCATGGGCTATCTGGAGCGGCTGCCGCGCCGGGTGGTGACGGTCTACCTGCCGCTGGCCGTGTTCGTCTTCGTGCTGCTGTTCCCGTTCTACTGGATGGCCGTCACCTCGGTGAAATCGAACGCCGAGCTCTACAACTACAAGGACTTCAACCCGCTGTGGGTGGCCGAACCGACGCTGCGGCACATCCGGTTCCTGCTGTTCGAGACCTCGTACCCGGCCTGGCTGTGGAACACGATGGTGATCGCGGTCGGGTCGACCCTGCTGGCGCTGGTCTGTTCGGTCCTCGCCGCCTATGCGATCGAACGGCTGCGCTTCACCGGGGCGCGCTTCGTCGGCCTCGCCATCTTCCTGGCCTATCTGGTGCCGCCCTCGATCCTGTTCATTCCGCTCGCGGTCCAGCTCGGCGAGCTGGGTCTGCTGAACAGCCAATGGGCGCTGATCCTGACCTATCCGACCTTCCTGGTGCCGTTCTGCACCTGGCTCTTGATGGGCTATTTCCGCTCGATTCCCTTCGAGCTCGAGGAATGCGCCATCATCGACGGGGCCTCGCGGCTGCAGATCCTGCGCCGCATCACCCTGCCGCTGGCCGTGCCCGGCCTGATCTCGGCCGGGATCTTCGCCTTCACCCTGTCCTGGAACGAATTCATCTATGCCCTGACCTTCATCTCGGATTCCGAGCGCAAGACCGTGCCGGTCGGGGTCTTGACCGAGCTGGTCCAGGGCGACACCTACCAATGGGGCGCCCTCATGTCGGGGGCCCTGCTGGGCTCGCTGCCCGTGGTGCTGCTCTACTCCTTCTTCGTCGAGCACTACGTCTCCAGCATGACCGGCGCCGTGAAGGAATGATCCCGGAACCAGGGAGAAGGCCGTGACCCGGACCGCGTCCGTCGACACCCCGCTGCTGCGCGTCGCCTACGAGGAGTCGGGACCGGCGGATGGCCCGCCGCTGATGCTGCTGCACGGCTGGCCGGACCATCTCCGCACCTGGGACCGGATGCTGCCGACGCTGCACGAGGCCGGGTTCCGAACCCTGGCGCCGAACCTCCGCGGCTTCGGCGGCACCGCCTTCCGCGACCCGGGCACCATGCGCTCGGGTCAGCTCTCGGCGCTCGGGCAGGACGTGCTCGATTTCGCCGACGCGCTCGGCCTCGATCGCTTCGCCGTGGTCGGGCACGACTGGGGCGCCCGCGCGGCCTATATCGCCAGCGCCCTGGCGCCGCAGCGGGTGTCGCACTGCATCGCCATGTCGGTCGGCTGGGGCACCAATTCGCCGGACCAGGAGCTCAGCCTGACCCAGGTCCAGAACTACTGGTACCACTGGTACATGGCGCTCGACCGCGGCGCCGATCTGGTGCGCCGCGACCGCCGCGGCTTCACCCGCCACATCTGGCGGATCTGGACCCCGGGCTGGGAGCTGTCCGACGCGGAGTTCGACGAGACGGCCGCGGCCTTCGACAACCCGGACTGGGCCGAGGTGGTGCTGCATTCCTACCGGGTGCGCTGGGGCCTGGCGCCGCGCGACCCGCGCTACGACGCGCTTGAGCAACGCCTGGCCGCAAATCCGGAGATCGACGTGCCGACGCTGGTCCTGCACGGCGGCTCCGACCCCTGCAACGACCCCTCGACCTCGGCCGGGAAGGAGAAGTTCTTCCGCGGCCGCTACGAGCGCGATGTGCTGCCCGGGATCGGCCATTTCCCCCAGCGCGAGGCCCCGAACGTCGTGGCCGAGGCGATCCTGCGGTTCATCCGGTCGGAGGGCTGAGCGCGATCTCCCGGACGATCGGCCTTGCCTGCATGGGAGCGCCCGCCTATGCCACAATTCCGGGCCAATCGGCCGCTAGCTGTAGCGGTCGGGGGACGGGCAGGGCGGATGGAGGACGGGTTGAGAGCGGCAACGGGCGTGTTTCTGGCCTTCACCGGCCTTCTCGGCGTGGTCGTGCCGGCGCTGGCCGCAGCGCCCGACCTGCCGCTCTACCGGGAATTCCGGGACTGGCAGATCGCCTGCGACAACACAGGGCGCTGCGAGGCGAGGGGCTTCAGCCGGGAGGATAGCCCCGACGCCATCGCGGTGATCCGGGTGACGCGCGAGGCCGGACCGGACGGGGCGCTCGTGGTCAGCCTCGAAAGCGAGGGCGCGCTCGATCGCGCCGATGTCCGGATCGTTGGCGGCGCCGCGAAGCGGGGCGGCCTCGGGTCCGGCGCATGGACCGGCGGCGGGGACCAGGCCCTGGTGCTGCGTGACCCGGCCGGCGCCGCCGCCTTCCTGAACGGCCTGCGGAACGCGGACAGGCTGAGCCTGGGCAAGGCGGGGACCGT
Organism: Inquilinus sp. Marseille-Q2685; assembly: GCF_916619195.1. Lineage (NCBI taxonomy): Bacteria > Pseudomonadati > Pseudomonadota > Alphaproteobacteria > Rhodospirillales > Rhodospirillaceae > Inquilinus > Inquilinus sp. Marseille-Q2685. Next base: position 864,960 of record NZ_CAKAKL010000001.1, on the reverse strand, counting down.
GTCCCTGGACGGCATGACCGCCGCCCTCCTGGCCATGGACGACGCCCAGGGACGCGTCGGCACCACGACCGCCCTGGTCCGCCCGGGCAGCAAGCCGGCGAGCGCGGTTCCGGCCGCCCGCCCGCTGCCGGCGATGCCGGTCGCGCCGCCTGCGCCGCCGGCCATCCCCGATGCCGTCGCATCCCGGATCGCCGCCGAGGTGCGCGCGGCGCAGAAGGATTTGCTGTCGGCCTCGGGTTGCTTGTCGCCCGACGCTCCCCACGACCAGGTCGTGCCGCTGACGGCCACGGAGGCGTTGGTCATGCTGCACTGCGGCCTCGGCGCCTATCAGTCCGCCTATCTGCTGTTCCGGACGCCGCAGCAGGATCCGGGCGCGGCCCGCCACCTGGTGCTGTCGACCCCGAAGGCCGGCTGGGCCGGCGACGTCGACGATTCGTCCGGAACCCTGATCGACCCCGACTACGACCCGGCGACCGGGACGCTGATGTCGGCCGGCCGGGGCCGCGGCATCGGGGATTGCGGCTCCTCGGCCCGCTGGGTGTTCGACGGCAAGGACTTCCGGATCGCGCGATACAGCTTCCAGGACAGCTGCCGCGGCTTTCCGGGCGACTGGCCTGTCCTGTGGCGGACCACGGCGGCGGACTGATCCGCCCCAAGCCGGGCTGAACGACGAAGCGACGGCTCCGCCTGCACGGCGGGCAGGGCATTGACATCTCCGTGCGCCTCAGCATAGTTAGTTAACGATCGCTAACATCTTGAGTCGCGATATGGCCGGCAAGGGCAGGGACACCAGGGCGCGGATGGAGGAGGCGGCCATCCGCCTGTTCGCCGAGCGCGGGGTGGAGGGCACCTCGGTGCGCGACATCGCCGCCGCGGTGGGGGTTACCGAAGCGGCGCTGTACCGCCACCTGACCTCGAAGGACGAGTTCGTGGCCGGGCTGTTCGCCGACCGCTATGTCGAGTTCGGCCGTCAGGTCCATGCGGCGCAGGACGGGCTGACCGGCTTCGCGGCGCGGATGCGCGCGATGGTCGAGGCCTGCTGCCGGCTGCACGACCGCGATCCGGCGCTGTTCCGCTTCCTGCTGATCGTCCAGCACCGGGCGTTGCCCAGCTTCACGGTCGGCGAGCCCAACCCGGGCGACGTCATCGGCGCCGTGGTCGCCGACGGCATCCGCGAGGGCGCCGTGACCATCGCCGACCCCCGGCTCGCCACCGCCATCGCCTTCGGCTGCGTGCTGCAGCCGGCGGTCTTTCTTCTCTACGGCCGGCTCGACGGCGGCCTGGCCGACCGCGCGCCGGAGATTGCCGGCGCCGTGCTGCGGGCGCTCGGCGCCCCGACCGCCTGACCTCCATCCGTCTCAGCGCAAGGAGACGTCATGATCGACCCGATCGTGTTCCTGCTGATGATCGCCGCCATGATCTGGCTCGGCGTCCAGGTCCTGACCCAGCGCAGCGCCATCCGCGAGCTGGAATCGCGCCTCGACCTCATCGACGAAGAGGTGCCGCCCCGGCGGCCATCGCAGGCTGCGAGACCTTGACCGATCCGCGATGCTCTTCATATATACGTCATGATATTTGTATCATGACGTATATATGGAGTGATCGCGATGCCGCTCAGCATCCGGGACGAGCTCACGGATAGGTTGGTCCGGAAGCTCGCCAAGCGGAAAGGTCTCGGCCTCACCGAGGCCGTGCGTCTGGCGGTCGAAAACGAGTTGCGCCGGGATGAGGAGGCCGTTCCGCTTCGCGAGCGGTTGCGGCCGCTGCAGCACCGCATCGCCGCCCGGCCGGCGACCGGGCTCGAGGCGGACAAGGCGTTCTACGATGAGCTGAGCGGCGACCTCTGATGTTCATCGACGCCTCCGCCATCGTCGCCATCCTGACCCGGGAGGACGACGCCGACGTGCTGGCCGATCGCCTCGAGGCGGCACCGCAGCCGATCACCTCGACGGTCGCGGTCTTCGAGGCGGCGCTGGGGATCTGCCGGAAACGCCACGCGAGCGTCGCCGAGGCAGAGGCCGATGTTCGGGAGTTCCTGGAGACGGCGAAGGTGAGCGTTGTCGCGATCGATGCCGCGGAAGCATCGGCAGCACTGAAGGCGTTCGACCGCTACGGCAAGGGGAGAGGGCATCCGGCCCAGCTGAACATGGGCGATTGCTTTTCCTATGCCTGCGCCGCCACCCGCGACGCCCCCCTGTTGTGCAAGGGCGAGGATTTCGCGAAGACCGACATCCAGCTTGCCTGACGGCGGACTTCGCCTCCGCCGACAGCCTCAGCCCGCCCGGTCCTTGTCGATCTGGCTCTTCAGCGCGTCGAAGCCGACGGCGCCCGGGATGATCTGGTCGTTGATGACGAAAGCCGGCGTGCCCTGCACGCCCAGCGCCTCGGCCAGGTCCATGTTGGCGCGCAGCTCCGCCACCACCGACGGGTCGTTCATGTCCTGCTTCAGCTTGTCGAGGTCGAGCCCGACCTGCTGGGCGGTGTCGTAGATCACCTGGTCGGTCAGCTGGCCCTTGAAGCCCATCAGCTTGGTGTGGAAGTCCAGGTACTTGCCCTGCTTCTGCGCCGCCAGCGAGGCGCGGGCCGCGGTCACCGAGGCGGGGCCGAGGATCGGGAACTCCTTCAGCACCACCTTGAGCCCGCTGTCCGCCTTCATCAGGCGCTCCAGGTCCGGCTGGGCCCGCTTGCAGTAGCCGCACTGGTAGTCGAAGAACTCGACCAGCGTGACGTCGCCCTGGGCGTTGCCGATCACCGGCGAGGTCGGGCTGCGGAAGATCTCGTCGGCCCGGCTGGTCAGCGTCTTGGCCTGGCTGGCGCGCTCCTCCTCGTCCTTCTTGGCCTGATAGGCGTCCAGCGCCTCGACCACGATCTCCGGATGGGCGCGGATGTAGTCGCGCACGACCTGTTCGATCGCCTCCTTCTGGGCCGGATCGATCGCGGGCGTGCTCTGCTGGGCCGAGACCGACGGCGACGCAACCGCCACCGCGGCGAGGACGGCCAGGCTGGCGAGGCGGGGGCGGAGCATCGGGGTATCCTTTCGCTGAAGCATGTCCCACTAGTCGCCTTTCGCGACGGGATGATCAAGCGTTACACGGTTTCGGCGACAATTCGACCGCAAGGCCATGCGCTAACCAGGCCGGTCCTCGGCCTCCCGCTGCAGATCCTGGGCGCGGCGCCAGCCGGGGGAGCCGCGCGGCAGCAGTTGCAGCGCCCGGTCGACCTGGGCCCGGGCGTTGCGCTTGTCGCCGCGGGCGAGGTTGTCCTCGGCCAGGGCCAGCGCCGCCTTGCCCATGTCGCCGACCTTGCCGTAGGCGGTGCCCAAGAGCCGCCAGACGATCGGCGGCGTCTTCTCCGGCTCGACGCTGGCCCGCTCCAGGTCGCGGATGGCGCTGCGCAGCTCGGCGTCCGAGCCGCGGTCGATCTTGGTCTGGGCCAGCGGGATCAGCAGCAGCGGCTCGCCGGGCAGGAGGGCCAGGGCGCGCTCGTAATACGGGCGGGCCTCGGTCAGCCGCCCGGTCTCCAGCAGGATCTGGCCGCGCAGCTCGAGGAAATAGGGGTTGCGCGGCTCGGCCTTGATCAGCGCGTCGGTGCGGCCGAGCGCGTCGGCGAAGACGTTGTTGCGATAGGCCGCGATCGCCCGGGCGTATTGCGCCGGGATGCTGGTGTCGCCGGGCGGATAGACCCGCGCCACGCCCATCGGCTGGGTGAAGCCGAACAGCTTCGCCCGCATCCGCGCGAACATGTCGTCGTAGCCGGGCGGCATGGCGCCGCCGCGCAGCGGCGACTTGTCGACCGCCTCTTGCACCGCCTCGATCCGGTCCTGGGTCAGCGGATGCGTGCGGGTGTATTCCGAGCCGCTCGGGCGGGCCAGCTCGGCATCCTGCATGCGCTTGAGGAAGCTGAGCATGCCGTCAGCCGGGATCCCGGCCTGGGCCAGGAAGCGCAGCCCCGCCTGGTCGGCCGAGCTCTCGATCCCGCGGGTGAAGTTGACCATGTTCTGCCGGACCATGTCCTGGGCGGTGACGGCCCCGGCCATGGCGGCGTCGCCGCGCCCGGCCGCGGCCCCGGCGGCGGCGCCGAGCAGCGAGCCGATGGTGGCGATCAGCCGGCTGCGCTCCATCTGCTCGGCGCCGCGCACCAGATGACCGCCGGCGATGTGCCCGGTCTCGTGCGCCAGCACGGCCAGCAGCTCCCCGGCGTTGCGGGTCTGCAGGATCAGCCCGGAATGGACGAAGATGTTCTGGCCGCCGGCGACGAAGGCGTTGGCGTCGTCGTCATTGACCAGGAAGATGCCGACGGCCTCCGGGTTCAGCGACGCCGCCCGGAAGATTGGCGTCATCATCCGGCGGATGCTAGTTTCGATCTCGGCGTCGCGGACCACCGGAATGCGTTGCGCCTGGGCCGCCGCGAGGGGCCCGACGATGACCGTCGCCAGGGCCAGCATCAAGATCCGAATGACCCGTCCCAACGCTCCGCTCCCTCCGTGCCGGCGATCCGTTCCGATGGATCATCACGCTAGAGGCCGACTGTGTCGACCCGGTGGCGCCGTGCCGCCCCGGACCGTTCCCGAGACCCGACCGTCATGAAGATCTCCCGCCGCGGCCAGGTGCCGCCCTTCATCGTCATGGATGTGATGACCGCCGCCGCCGCGCGCGAGAAGACGCATGGCGACGTGCTGCATCTCGAGGTCGGCCAGCCCTCGACCCCGGCGCCGGCCGGCGTGCTGGCCGCGGCCCAGGCGGCGCTGGGCCAGGACAAGATCGGCTACACCGTGGCGCTCGGCATCCCCCCGCTGCGCCAGGCGATCGCCGGCCATTACGGCCGGGCCTACGGCACCGCGGTGACGCCGGAGCAGGTGGTGGTCACCACCGGCTCCTCCGGCGCCTTCCTGCTGGCCTTCCTGGCCGCCTTCGACGCCGGCGACCGGGTGGCGCTGGCGGCGCCGGGCTACCCGGCCTACCGCAACATTCTCACCGCCCTCGGCATCGAGGCCGTGGAGATCCCGGCCGGGCCGGACACCCGCTACCAGCCGACGCCGGAGCTGCTGGAGAAGCACGGCGGCAGGCTCGACGGGCTGATCGTCGCCAGCCCGGCCAACCCGACCGGCACCATGCTGTCGCCCGAGGCGCTGGCCGAGCTGACGGCTTATTGCGAAGCGAAGTCGATCCGCCTGGTGTCGGACGAGATCTATCACGGCATCACCTACGGCATGGGCACGGCCACGGCGCTGGAGACCAGCCGCAGCGCCATCATCGTCAACAGCTTCTCGAAATACTATTCGATGACCGGCTGGCGCCTGGGCTGGCTGGTGCTTCCGGAGGACCTGCTGCGGCCGGTCGAATGCCTGGCGCAGAACCTCTACATCTCGCCGCCCTCCCTGTCGCAATACGCCGCCGTGGCGGCCTTCGATTGCGGCGAGGAGCTGGACCGCAACGTCGCCCGCTACGCCCGCAACCGCAGCCTGCTGCTGGAGGCGCTGCCGCGCGCCGGCTTCGACCGGCTGGCCCCGGCCGACGGCGCCTTCTACCTCTATGCCGAGATCGGCCACCTGACCAACGACAGCGTCGAGTTCTGCCGGCGCATGCTGGCCGAGACCGGCGTGGCGGCGACGCCGGGCGTCGATTTCGACCCGGTGCGCGGCCACGCGACCATGCGCTTCTCCTTCGCCGGCGCGACCGAGGAGATGGCCGAGGCGGCGGACCGGCTGCATCGCTGGCTGCGCTGACATGGCACGGGCGGCGCGGCGCCGGGCGACGTCCCGCTGGCGGCTGCCGCGCCTGCCGCTGCCGCGTCTCGCCCTGCCGGGCGCGCTCGGCCGCTGGTGGAGCCGGCGGCGCTGGTGGTCGAAGATCCTGTGGGGCCTGTTCGCGCTGCTGGTCCTGGCGCCGCTGGCGCTGACGGTCGTGTACCGCGTGCTGCCGGTGCCGGCGACGCCCCTGATGGTGCTGCGCCTGTTCGAGGGCGAGGGCTGGCACCGCGACTGGGTGCCATGGAGCGGGATCGCCCCGGTGATGGCCAAGGCCGCGGTGGCGGCGGAGGACAACCTGTTCTGCCGGCATGACGGCTTCGACTGGGACTCGATGCGCAAGGCCTGGGACCGCTACCAGTCCGGCATCGGCAGGCTGCGCGGCGGCAGCACCATTTCGAACCAGACGGCGAAGAACATCTTCCTCTGGGATGGCCGCACCTTCATCCGCAAGGGCCTCGAGGCCTATCTGACGGTGATGATCGAGGCGCTGTGGCCGAAGCGCCGGATCATGGAGGTCTACCTCAACGTGGTCGAGCTCGGCCCCGGCATCTACGGGGTCGAGGCCGCGTCGCGGGCCTATTTCGGCAAGAGTGCCGGCCAGCTCTCGGCACGCGAGGCGTCGCTCTTGGCCGCGGTGCTGCCGAACCCGCGCGGCTGGTCGGCGGGCAAGCCGTCGCGCTACGTCGCCGGCCGCGCCGCCACCATCCAGCGCCGCATCGGCCAGCTCGGCGACCTGCTGGACTGCGTGTCCTGACCCGGATCTGCAATCTTTCGTTCCTATAGTCGGTCCGTTGAGCGAGGAGGGGGAGCGCATGGCCAACGACATCATCCTCAACACCAACACCGAGTATTCGCAGTCCGAGCCCGCGACCGCGGCGCTGGCCGGCGGCGGCTTCGTGGCGGTGTGGGACGACGGCAACCAGGATGACGGCTTCGACGGCTTCACCGGCGTCTATGGCCGGGTCTTCGACGCGCAGGGGCGGGCGCTGACGCCCGAATTCCACATCCCGATCGACCATGTCGACCAGCAACTGCACGCCAAGGTCGTCGGCCTGCCCGACGGCGGCTTCGTCGTCGCGTGGGAATCGGACGGGGTCGACCACACCGGCGCCGACAACAACGACTTCAACATCTTCATGCAGCGCTTCTCGGCCACCGGGCAGCGCATCGGCGGCCAGGTCCAGGTCACGCCGGATCGCGAGCTCGACCAGAGGCTCGAGGATCTGGTGGCGCTGCCCGATGGCGGCTTCCGCATCGTCTATGCCGCCTCCGACATCCGCACCGAATGGGACGTCTACACCCAGCGCTTCAGCGCCACCGCCGCGCGGGTCGGAGGCGAGGTGATGATCAACACCGAGGTCGATACCGGCCTTCCCTTCGTCGGCGGCTACGCGACCCCCGACTATCAGCTGCTGCCGCTGGCCGATGGCGGCTTCATCGCGGCCTATTGGGAGGAGCCGGAGAGCGTCAACGGCCGGCAGGTCTATACCCAGCGCTACGACGCCGCGGGCCACGCGGTCGGTGCGCGCAATCTGGTGTCGACCCTGGCGGGGCAGGACGACAACTGGCGCCCGCGCATCGCCGCGCTCGAAGGCGGCGGCTATGCGGTGGCCTGGACCCAGCGCGACGGCGAGGATCTCGACGACTCCGACGTGTGGCTGCGCACCTATGACAGCCAGGGCCGCGCCCTGACCGGCCCGGTGCAGGTGAACACCGACACGGCCGAGGGGCAGTATCTCGGTGAGATCGTGGCGCTGCCGGGCGGCGGCTTCCTGGTGACCTACGCCGCGTGGGCGTCCGACGTCAGCGAGTTTCCCTACGACTATTACGGCGCGAACGGGCGCACCTACGACGCCGCCGGCCGGCCGACGAGCGACATCTTCTACATCTCGGAATTCGTCTACGAGGACATGGGAAGCCTCGGCGCGATCCGGCTGCGCGACGGCGGCATCGTCGTCAGCTGGCACGGCGGCGCACTGGTCGAGGAAGACATCTTCGCGACGGTTCTCGGCCAGGGCACCGGCGGAAACGACGTCATCGCGGCGGTGGTCCCCGGCAGCTGGCGCGGTTTCGACGGCGACGACCGCATCACCGGCACGGCCTTCGCCGACACCTTGTCGGGCGACGCGGGCAGCGACATCCTCCGCGGCGGGGTCGGGGCGGACACTCTCGACGGCGGCGCCGGCTTCGACCTCGTCACCTATGTCGACAGCGCCAGGGGCGTGACGGTGAACCTGGCCGCCGGCCGCGGCAGCGGCGGCACCGCCACCGGCGACACCCTGGTCTCGATCGAGGCCGTCAACGGCTCCGCCTATGCCGACACCCTGGTCGGCGGCAGCGCCGCGGAGATTCTGCGCGGCGGCGCCGGCAACGATGTCCTCCGGGGCGGGGCCGGGGCAGACACCCTCGACGGCGGCGCCGGCTCCGACCTCGTCACCTATGTCGACAGCGCCAAGGGCGTGACGGTGAACCTATCCGCCGGCAGGGGCAGCGGCGGCACCGCCACCGGCGATACCCTGGTCTCGATCGAATCCGTCAAAGGCTCCGCCCATGGCGACGCCCTGATCGGCAGCAGCGCCGCCAACGTCCTGACCGGCGGGGCCGGGGCAGACGTGCTGACCGGCGGGGCCGGCGCCGATCGCTTCGTCTTCACCGCCCTCGGCGAGAGCGTTGTCGGGGCGAATGCCGACCGGATCACCGATTTCAACCACGGCCAGGGCGATCGCATCGACTTGGCGGCGATCGACGCCAACGCCGGCCTCGTCGGCAACCAGGCCTTCAGCTTCATCGGCAGCGCGCTGTACACCGGTATGGCCGGCCAGCTCCGCTACGTCGTGAGAGACGGCGTCACCACCATCGGCGGCGATGTCGACGGCGACAAGGTCTCCGACTTCCATATCACCCTGACCGGCGCCATCGCCCTCGTCGCCGCCGACTTCGTGCTGTAGCCGGATCCTAATCGCCCTCGGCGCAAGCCGGCTCGGTCGTGACGGACCCGGCGGTCTCCCCGTCGAAGTCCGCATAGATCCGGCCGAGCGGGGTCAGCGCCCCGCTGTCGTCCACCAGTCGGGAGGTGACGGTGGCCTCCCGGTAGGCGCCGGCGCCCATCCAGGCGTAGCGCTCGACATAGGGGCGGCGCTCCAGCTCGGGCAGGACGGTCCGCATGAACCGTTCCGTCGCCTCGGTGCTGTACCGGTTCCTGCGCCCGTCCCGCGCGGCCCAGTCGGAGACGGCGAATTCTGTGATCCAGATCGGCTTCCCGTAGGCCGCGTGGATGTCGTCGATCTTGCGCAGGAAGCTCCTGGCCGACGGCGCGCCGTACCAGTGGACGGCGACGAAATCATAATCCTTGCCCTGTTCGGCCATCCGGGCCGCGAAGCCCTCGAACCAGGGGCCGAGCGCGTTGACGGCTGCCGGGCTGCCGATGCGGCGGGCGAGGGGCCGGAGCCGGTCCCAGGCGCCGACCGCCTCGTCCACCGACATGTCGGCCTGCCGCCGTCCGTCCGGCTCGTTGAAGGCCAGCAGCGCGCAGGGCCTCGGTCCGGCCTCGAGCTGCGCGACCTGCCGATCCATCTTCGCGCCGTCCGACCAGATCATCGGCACGAATTGCGCGGACCCCGCGCCGTCGATGGGTGTCGTGTTCCAGGTGTAGTACCAGTTGGCGTCGAGTCGCTGGATCGTCCCGGCCGCATCGGCGTCCCGTGGACCGATCGCCACGCCCTTCTTCCCGCCGGCGACCGACGGCGCGGCGGCCGCGATCGCGAGCGTGCAGATGACGGCGCAGAAAAGGGCGGCCCGTCTCATATCGACCTCGACGGCGATGGTTCCGGGAATCGGTCGGTCAGGCGTAGCATCTTTGTCCTCCCGTACAAACCTCGCGGAATTCGGACTGGAATCCGGACCGGTCGCACCGCTATCCTGGCAAGGCCTGCGCCCGTCCGGGGGGAGCGTCGCCGAAACGCCGCCTCTCATCCGCCCGGGACCCGCCCCTCATCTGATCCGCCCTCTCTCGAGCCTTGGCAGACGCCTCGTTCTTGAGCGTGACGCCTTGGCTCCCTCCGCAGCGATCGAGGCTTCGCCGATGAACGATGTCTTCAAGGCCGAGGATTCCGCCGCGCTCCAGTTCGGCATCGGCCAGCCGGTGTCCCGCATGGAGGATCCGGTCCTGCTCCGGGGCGAAGGCCGCTACACCGACGATGTCAGCCTGCCGGGCCAGGCCTATGCCGCCTTCGTACGCAGCCCCCATGCCCATGGCGTCATCGCCGGCATCGACGCCGAGGCGGCCCGCGCGATGCCGGGCGTGCTCGCGGTCTACACCGCTTCCGACCTGGCCTCGATGGGCTATGGGCCGCTGAAATGCCTGTTCGCGTTCCAGAACCGTGACGGTTCGCCGATGACGAGGCCGCTGCGCCACGCGCTGGCCTCGGACAAGGTGCGTTTTGTCGGCGACCCGGTCGCGGTCGTGATCGCCGAGACCGCCCATCAGGCGCGCGACGCGGCCGAGGCCGTCGCGCTCGACATCGACCCGCTGCCGGCGGTGACGCGGGTCGCGGAGGCGGTCGCGCCCGGCGCGCCCCAGCTTTATGACGACGCGCCCGGCAACCTGGTGCTCGACTACCACTATGGCGACGCCGAGAAGGTGGCCGAGGCCTTCGCCGAGGCGGCCCACGTCACCCGGCTCGTGCTCCTCAACAACCGCGTCGTCGTCAACGCCATGGAGCCGCGCGCGGCGGTGGCGAGCTACGACGCCGGCACCAGGCGCTTCACGGTCTATGCGCCGAGCCAGGGCGTGTTCGGCAAGCGCAACAACCTGGCCGAGGCGATGGGCGTCCCGGCCGATCGGATCCACCTGATCACCGGCCATGTCGGCGGCTCCTTCGGCATGAAGGGCGCGGTGTTCCCGGAATATGTCTGCCTGCTGCACGCCGCGCGGGCGCTCGGCCGGCCGGTGAAGTGGACCGACCAGCGCTCCGACAGCTTCGTCTCCGACCATCACGGCCGCGACATGGAGGTGGTGGCCGAGCTGGCGCTGGACGCCGAGGGCCGCTTCCTCGCCACCCGCTTCACCGGATACGGCAATCTCGGGGCCTATGTCTCGCAGGTCGGCCCGATGATGACGACGCTGAACATCGCCAAGAACTCGATCGGCATGTACCGCACGCCGCTCGTCGAGGTGAACACGATCTGCGCCGTCACCAACACCGTGCCGATCGGCGCCTATCGCGGCGCCGGGCGGCCGGAGGGCAACTACTACATGGAGCGGCTGATCGACACGGCCGCCGCCGAGCTCGGCATCGACCGGGTCGAGCTGCGCCGCCGCAACATGGTGGCGCCGGACCAGCTGCCCTGGAAGACCCCGGCCGGGACGGCCTATGACAGCGGCGACTTCCCGGGCCTGCTGGCCCGCGCGATCGAGGCCGCGGACTGGGACGGCTTCCCGGCCCGGCGGGAGGAGAGCGCCGCCCGCGGAAAGCGGCGCGGCCGCGGCATCGGCTGCTATCTCGAGGTGACGGCGCCGCCGGCGAACGAGATGGGCGGCATCCATTTCGAGCCGGACGGCACCGTCACCATCGTCACCGGCACGCTCGACTACGGCCAGGGCCACTGGACGCCCTTCGCCCAGGTGCTGCATTCGAAGCTCGGCATCCCGATCGACCGCATCCGCCTGGTCCAGGGCGACAGCGACCGGCTGATCGCCGGCGGCGGCACCGGCGGCTCGAAATCGATCATGGCCAGCGGCGCCGCGATCCTGGAGGCGGGCGATCTGGTGATCGAGAAGGGCCGGCAGATCGCCGGCCACCTTCTGGAGGCCGGCACCTTCGACGTCGAGTTCCGGGACGGCCGCTTCACCGTGGCCGGCACCGACCGCGGCATCGGGCTGATGGAGCTCGCCGGCCGGATCTCCGCGGGGCTGGAGCTGCCGCCCGACGTCCCGGAGTCGCTCGACGTCGACCATGTCTTCAAGCAGGCGCCGTCGGCCTATCCGAACGGCTGCCACATCGCCGAGGTCGAGATCGACCCGGAGACCGGCGCCACGTCGGTGGTGCGCTATGTGATGGTCAACGATTTCGGCACGGTGGTGAATCCGCTGCTGGTCGAGGGCCAGCTGCATGGCGGCGTGATGCAGGGCGTCGGCCAGGCGCTGATGGAGCGCACCGTCTATGATGCGGAGGGCCAGCTGACCACCGGCTCCTTCATCGACTACCAGATGCCGCGCGCCGCCGACGCCCCGCCGGTGTTCACTTTCGAGAGCCGCCCGCAGCCCACCGCGACCAACCCGCTGGGCGCCAAGGGCTGCGGCGAGGCGGGCTGCGCCGGGTCGCTGCCGGCGGTGATGAACGCCGTGGTCGACGCACTCTCCGGCCTCGGCATCCGCCACATCGACATGCCGGCGACGCCGCTCGCGGTGTGGGAGCAGATCGCGACACGGCGGGCTTAGTCCCGCCGCAGCCGCCTCAATCCTCTTCCGCCGCCAGCTGCGCCAGGATCCGGCCGCGGCCCATCTGGCGCAGCACCATCGGCACCACCACGACCAGGACGGTGATCGCCAGCAGCGTGATCGAGATCGGCGAGGAGACCAGGATCATCGGGTCGCCCCTGCTGTTCTGCAGCGCCCGGCGCAGCGGCAGCTCCGCCATCGGGCCCAGGATGAAGCCGACGACCACCGGCGCGATCGGGTAGTGGAAGCGCCGCAGCAGGTAGCCGAGCAGACCGAAGGCCAGCAGCAGCCCCAGCTGGAACGACGACGGATTGGCCCCGATGGTGCCGAGCGTGGCGAAGACCAGGATGCCGCCATACAGCCAGGGGCGCGGGATCGACAGCAGCCGGACCCACAGGCCCACCAGCGGCAGGTTCAGCACCAGCAGCATCGCATTGGCGACGAACAGGCTGGCGATCAGCCCCCAGACCAGGGCCGGGTTGCTCTCGAACAGCAGCGGGCCGGGCTGGATGTTGTACTGCTGGAACCCGGCCAGGAGGATCGCCGCGGTGGCCGAGGTCGGCAGGCCCAGGGTCAGGAGCGGCACCAGCGTGCCGGCGGCCGACGCGTTGTTCGCCGCCTCCGGCCCGGCCACGCCCTCGATCGCGCCCTGGCCGAACTCCTCGGGGTGCTCCGACAGCTTCTTCTCGGTGGCATAGGACAGGAAGGTCGGGATCTCGGCGCCGCCGGCGGGCATCGCCCCGATCGGGAAGCCGAACAGCGTGCCGCGCAGCCAGGGCTTCCAGGACCGCTTCCAGTCCGACCGGCTCATCCAGATCGAGCCGCGGATCGCCTCGACATGCTCCTCGGTGCGGCCCTGGCTGCCGGCGACCGACAGGGATTCGCCGACGGCGAAGAGCGCGACCGCCAGGATGGTGACGCCGATGCCGCCCAGCAGCTCCGGGGCGCCGAAGGTCAGCCGCGCCCGGCCGCTCAGCTCGTCCAGGCCGATCAGGCCGATGGCGAGGCCGATCGCCAGCGAGGTCAGGCCCCGCATCGGCGAATCGCCGAAGGCGGCGGAGACGGTGACGAAGGCCAGGATGATCAGCGCGAACTTCTCCGGCTCGCCGAAGGAGATCGCGATCTTGGCCACCTCGGGCGCGACGAAGGCCAGGGCCGCCGTGGCGATCAGCCCGGCGACGAAGGACCCGATCGCGGCGGTGGCCAGGGCCGGCCCGCCGCGGCCGGACCGGGCCATCTTGTTGCCCTCCAGCGCCGTGATGATCGAGGCGCTCTCGCCCGGGGTGTTCAGCAGGATCGAGGTGGTCGACCCGCCATACATGCCGCCGTAATAGATGCCGGCGAACATGATCAGCGACCCGCCGGGGTCGAGGGAGTAGGTGACCGGCAGCAGCAGCGCCACGGTCAGGGCCGGGCCGATGCCGGGCAGCACGCCGACCGCGGTGCCGAGGGTGACGCCGATCAGGGCGTAGAGCAGGTTGACCGGCTGGAGGGCGACGGCGAAGCCCTGGGCGAGGAAGCTGAAGGTGTCCATGGCGTCGGGCCCTTACGAGAACAGCCGTTCCAGCGGTCCCGCCGGCAGGGTCAGGTCCAGCCCCTTGGAGAAGATGAACCAGACCACGAAGGCGAAGACGATGCCGATCGGGATGGTCCGCCACAGCGGGCCTCGGCCGAAGCCCCGGACGGTCGCGGCGAACAGGAGGCCGGTCGCGATCGAGAAGCCGGCCGTGGTCAGCAGCAGCATCTGGGCGGCCAGGCCGCCGACGATCCAGGCGATGGGCGGCAGGTCGTCCTTCTCGCGCGGCGGCGGGTTGCCGCGCCAGGCGTCGATCGCCGTCCACACCGCCAGGATCAGCAGCAGCCCGCCGATCAGGCGGGGGAAGATCGCGGGCCCGAACCGGGCCGCGAACCCCCTGACATTGAGCTGGCCGGCGTCCCAGAACAGCACCGCGGCGACGACGGCCAGGGCCGCGGCGATGCCCAGGACCGGCCAGTCCGGCCGGCGTTTCGCGGCGTGTTCCGGGGCGGTGCTCATTCGGCCAGACCGACGTCCTTGAGGATCTGCTCGGTGGTGCTGATGTCGGTGGCCAGCTGCTTGTCGAACGCGTCGCCGGCCAGGTAGGTGTCGGTCCAACCCTTGGTCTTCAGCGTCTCCTGCCAGGTCTTGGACTTGGCCAGCTTCTCGATGTCGGCGGCGACGGCGGCCTTCTGCTCGGCGCTCAGCCCCGGCGCGGCGGCGACCATGCGCCAGTTCTGCACCACCACGTCCAGCCCGGATTCCTTCAGGGTCGGCGCGTCGACGCCGGGCAGCCGCTGCTCGCTCGACACCGCCAGGACGCGCAGCGCCCCGGCCTTCACCTGGGCCTCGAACTCGCCATAGCTGGAGATGCCGGCCGTCACCTGGCCGCTCAGCACCGCCGCCAGCGCCTCGCCACCGCCGGAATAGGCGATGTAGTTGATCTCGGTCGGGTCCACCCCGGCCGCCTTGGCGACGAGGCCGACCGTGATGTGGTCGGTGCCGCCGGCCGAGCCGCCGGCCCAGGTCACGCCGCCCGGGTCCTTCTTCAGGCTCTCCACCAGCTCCTGCACCGATTTCAGCGGCGAATCCTTCGGCACGACGATCGCCTCGTACTCGCCGGTCAGGCGGGCGATCGGGGTGACGTCGGCCAGGGTCACCGGCGACTTGTTGGTGATGATGCCGCCGACCATGACGTAGCCGCCGACGATCAGGGCCTTCGGGTCGCCCTTGTTCTGGCTGACGAACTGGGCCAGGCCGACCGTGCCGGCGGCGCCGGGCACGTTGACGACCTGGACGCTGCGCGAAATGCCTTCGGCCTGCAGCGCCTGCTGCATCGACCGCGCGGTCTGGTCCCAGCCGCCGCCGGGGCCGGCCGGCGCCATGATGGTGTAGTCGTTGGCCCGGGCCGCCAGCGGCAGCGCCAGGATGGCCGCCACAGCGGCGATCGCCAGTCTCTTCATGGGTGTCCTCCCCCTGATCGGTTTGGTTTTGGCCGAAAGCATAGCATCCCGCGCCGTCAGGGCGCAGGCCGGTCGCTTATCGGCCGCTGGTGATGGATGGAATTCGGATCGGCCGCCGGTCGCGGCGCTCTGGCATCTCGGGTGAAATCGGGACCTCCCTGGCCTGTTGCTTCCGCCCGGGCATCGCGATCGGCCCGGTTCCAGGGATCAGTCTAGCCGCCGAACCTGTCAGCGTCCTGTCATCGGGTCCAGGCCGTCCGACACCAGGCGCCGCCAGGTCTGCAGGAACCGCTCGCGCCGGCGCTCGTCCAGTGCCACCAGCAGCGACGGGCCCAGCGGGATCGGCTGCAGCGCGCCCTCGGCCTTGCCGGCGATGCTGCCGGCGGTCCAGGGGCCGGAGATGTCGGGCATGATCGCGCCGAGGCCGGTGACGCCCGCCGCCAGGGCCTGGCCGCGCGGCGACAGCAGGTAGTCGACGAAGGCGCGGGCCAGCTCGGCGTCCGGTGCCGTGCGTGGGATCAGCGCCACCCGGGTCATGACCAGGGCGTAGTCCTCGGGCACCACCACGCCCAGGCGCTTGCCGGCGCTCTGCCGCGCGAAGGCGTAGGAGCCGAGCAGGTTGTAGCCGAGGATCAGCTCGCCGTTGACGATCCGGTCCAGCATCTCCGGGCTGCTGCCGCTCAGCTTCGCGTCGACCCGGCCGAAGGCCGCGGCCAGCCGCCAGAAGTTGGAGGAGATCAGCGCATCCTGGCTGGCCAGCAGGTGGCCGATGCCGCTGATGGCGATGTCGTAGGTCGCGACCTGGCCGCGGAACCGCTCCGGCTGCGCCTCCAGCAGCGCGATCAGCTCGGCATGCGACCGCGGCACCTCCGCCTCGGGCAGCAGGTCGGGATTGTAGGCGATCACTGCCGGCTCGAAGGTGAAGCCGATCGCCTCGCCCCGCCACTGCGCCCAGTGCGGCAGCCGGTCGAGCCAGGGCGAGGCATAGGCCTGGGCGAAGCCGTCATTGGCCAGCTTCACCTGCAGGTCGGGGGCGGAGCTGATCAGCAGGTCGGGCACGGGCGACAGCTGCCCGCTCGACGCCGCCTGGTACATCGGCAGCGTGTCGGTCTCCCGGTACACCACCCGGATCTCCGGCCGCAGCGCCTGGAAATCGGCGATGAAGCGGGCGAAGAGCGGGGTGTCGGTGGCGCCCAGGATGGTCAGCGTCCGCTCGCCGCCGTCCGGCGCCGGGTAGACGGTGGTGCCGGGCGCGGCCCGGCTCGGTTCGATCGTCATCGCCAGCAGCGCCCCGGCCAGCAGCAGTGCCGCAGCCGGCCCGTGCGGCCGTCGCCGCACGGCCTCGGCGACCGGCAGCGCGACCTCGACCCGAAGCCCGCCGCCCGGGCGGTCCAGCAGGGCCAGCGTGCCCCCATGCGCCTCGGCCACGGTGCGGACGATCGACAGGCCCAGGCCCGACCCCGGCCGGTCGCGGCTGCCCTCGCCGCGGGTGAAGCGCTCCAGCACCAGCGCCTTCTCGGCCTCCGGGATGCCCGGGCCGCGGTCGGAGACGCGGATCACAGCCCGGCCGCGATCCAGCACGGCCTCGATCTCGACCGCGCCGCCGGGCGCATGGGTCAGGGCGTTGTGCACCAGGTTCCACAGCATCTCGCGCAGGGCCACGCGGTCGCCGCTGATCCCGGCCCGCGCCGCCTCCGGCGTCAGCGCGACCGACAGCCGTGCAGCCTCCTCGGACTCCAGGCGCTGGCGCACATCCTCGATGATGGCGTCCAGCGGCACGACCGTGGCCTCCCGCGCCTCGAGGCGATGACGCACGGTCGCGTCCATCAGCAGCTGGTTGACCAGGTGGCTGGCCTGCACGGCATTCTGATGGATGCGGACGACGCGGTCGCGCAGCCGGTCGGGATCCTCCTCGTCGACCGCCACCTCGGCCTGGGCGCGCAGTGAGGCCAGCGGCGTGCGCACCTGGTGGGCGGCGTCGGCGACCAGGCCGCTGACCCGCTCCATCACGCTGCGCAGCCGGGCGATGAAGTCGTTCAACGCCCCGGCCAGCTGCTGCACCTCGACCGGCACCGGCACCTGCACCGGCGACAGGTCCTCCGGCGCGCGGCGGCGCAGCTCCCGCTCCATCACCACCAAGGGCGCGAAGGCGTAGCGGATGCCGAACCAGACCAGGCCGAGGGCGACGAGGCCGAGGGCGGCGAGCGGCAGGGCGGCCTGGCCCAGGATCTCCGACGCCAGCGCGGCCCGGGCGCCGCGGGTCTCGGCGACGCGGATGGTGGCCCAGCCGGCCTTGCCCTCGACGAAGACCAGCCGGCCGACCGTGGCGATCCGCACCGCCTCGCCGTGATAGGTGCCGTCGGTGAAGCCGGGCGTGGCCGAAGCGGCCGGCGGCAGCCCGGCGCCGAGGTCGCGATAGCCGGTGACGAAGGCGCCGTCCGGCGCCGCGACCTCGTAGAACACCCGGTCGTCGTCGGAGAAGTCGAGCATCGCCAGCGAGGCGGTGGGCAGCTCCACCGTCACCGCGCCGTCCTCGATCTGCACCGCGCCGGCGATGGTGAAGGCCGAGGCGGCGAGCAGCCGGTCGAAGGCGCTGTCCGACGCGCCGCGGGCATAGTCGCGGATCAGGGCCACCAGCCCGATCCCGGCCAGCAGCAGCGCCAGCACGGTCAGCGCCAGCATGCGCCGCCGGATCGAGGCGCGGCCGGCTTTGGCGGTCACTCTCGGTGTCCGCGCGGCTGAACGCGATAGCCGGTGCCGCGCAGAGTGACGATGTCGATGTCCGCGCCCTCCAGCTTGCGGCGGACGCGCGAGACCAGCAGCTCCAGCGCATTGACCGAGACATCGGCCTCGTCGCCGAACAGCTGGATCATCAGCCGGTCCTTGGCCGCGACCTGGCCGGCGCGGGTCAGCAGGATCTCCAGCAGCCGGAATTCGCGCCGGCCGAACTCGACATGCTGGCCGGCGACGGTGACCGCCTGGCCGGCCAGGTCCAGCGTGACGTTGCCATGCGCCACGGTGCTGCTGGTCTGGCCGGCCGGGCGCCGCAGCAGGGCGCGCAGCCGCGCCTCCAGCTCGCGCAGGTCGAAGGGCTTGACCAGGTAGTCGTCGGCGCCGAGGTCGAGCAGGCCGACCTTGTCGTCGATCTCGGACCGGGCGGTGACCACCAGCACCGGCGCGTCGACGCCGCGCCGGCGCAGGTCGCGCAGCACGGCGAAGCCGTCCTGGCCCGGCAGCATGATGTCCAGCAGCACGGCGTCGAAAGCGTCATGTGCGGCGGCTTCGACCGCCGCCAGCCCGTCGCGCACCCATTCCACCGAATGGCCGGACTTGCGCAGCCGGTTCTCCACCGCCTCCCCGAGATCGGGATTGTCTTCGACCAGAAGGATCCGCATGCGCTCTTCTTGTCGGAAAGCACAGGCGCCGGCAAGGCGATCGCGCAGAAGATCTTGTCAGGCAGCGTCCAGCAGATGGCCCGACGGCCCGTACCCCACCTTCCAATCGGCGATGCAGCCGAGCGTGCCGCATTTACGGCACCGGAGCCCGACATAGAGCCAGCGCACGTCTCCGTTATCGTGCAGCGAGAAGCCGACGCCAATATTGGCCTGGTCGGAACGGCATTTACAGCGCCACGGTTTCAGCTCCGCCTCGGCCCCATACTCTTCGCTGTCGCAGACGAAGTGCGCAGTCGAGCATCGCGTGCAGCTGCGCCGCACGCACCCTTCGTCGGCATCGGCTTCCACCCTGAAGTCGATCGATGAGCACGGGCATTGCGCCAGGCGGAATGCCGAAATCGGCGTGCTCTCCACGTACGCCCGCAGATAGGCCTTGATGTCCAACGGATGCGTGCCGACCCAGTATTTTTCCGTCTTATCGATGGTCATGATCGGCCCCTCACCATCTCCCAGAAGCATCGTATTGGATGTTGGGCAGGCACCAAATGTGTGCCGCGCGTCTACCGGCGAGCATGTAGTTTTCCTAACCCGCAGGCAAAGAACTTCCCGTTTGTCTCCTCCGCCCGACGGGCGCATCTGTCGGGGACAACGGAAGGAGAATCGAGGATGAGCACGACCGAACGGGTGGCGATCGTCACCGCTGCCAGCAAGGGCATGGGCGCCGCGATCGCGCGCGAGCTGGCGCGGCGCGGCTACCGGCTGGCGCTGTTCGCCACCTCCGACGCGGTGGACGCGCTGGCGGGGGAGCTGGGCGGCATCGCCGTGCGCGGCTCGGTGACCGAGCCGGCGGACCTGCAGCGCCTGGTCGACGCGACGCTGGAGCGCTATGGCCGGATCGACGCGCTGGTCAACAACACCGGCCATCCGCCCAAGGGCGACCTGCTGGCCATCCCGGACGCCGACTGGCATCTCGGCCTCGACCTGATCCTGGTCAATGTCGTGCGGCTGGCCCGGCTGGTGACGCCGGCGATGGAGAAAGCGGGGAAGGGCGCGATCGTCAACATCTCGGCCTTCGGCGCGGCGCAGCCCGGTGCGGCCTTCCCGGTGTCCTCGGTGCTGCGGGCCGGGCTGTCTGCCTTTACCAAGCTCTATGCCGACCGCTACGCCGAAGCCGGCATCCGCATGAACAGCGTGCTGCCCGGCTTCATCGACAGCTATCCGGAGAAGCCGGAGCTGATCGCCCAGATCCCGGCGAAGCGCTTCGGCACGGTCGATGAGATCGCCGCGACCACGGCGTTCCTGCTGTCCGACGAGGCCGGCTACATCACCGGCCAGAACCTGCTGGTCGATGGCGGGCTGGTGAAGGGGATTTGAGCGAGGCGGGCGCACACCCCTCATTGTCATCCTCGGGCTTGACCCGAGGATCCAGGGGCCATCAAGAACCGTTCTTGAAAGCCCCTGGATTGCCGGGTCAAGCCCGGCAATGACAGGGAAGGGGGATGGCCGTTTGAGCCGTCACTCCTCACGCGATATCGGCCGAGACGATCTTCTGCACCCCGGCCGCGGTCATCGCGGTCCACGCCTTGGCCAGCGACCCCTCGGCGTCGATGCCGCGGCAGGCGTCGTCGACGACGAAGGCCTCGAACCCTGCCTTGCGGGCGTCGATGGCGCTGAAGCAGACGCAGAAATCGGTGGCCAGGCCGACCGCGAAGACGCGGCGGATGCCGCGCTCCTTCAGATAGCCGGCCAGGCCGGTGGCCGTGCCGTCGGCCTCGTTGAAGGCGGAGTAGCTGTCGAGCTCGTGGTGGTAGCCCTTGCGGATCACCAGCTGCGCGGTCGGCAGCTTCAGTTCGGCCGCCAGGTCGGCGCCCGCCGTGCCCTGGACGCAGTGGTCGGGCCACAGCACCTGGTCGCCATACGGAAGCTTGGCCATGTCGAAGGGCTTTGCACCTGGATGTGCGGAGGCGAAGGAGACATGGCCCGGCGTGTGCCAGTCCTGGGTCACGACGATATTGCGGAAGCGGTTCGCCAGGGTGTTGATCACCGGCACCACCTTGTCGCCGCCGGTCACCGCCAGGCTGCCGCCGGGCAGAAAGCAGTTCTGCACGTCGATGACCAGCAGCACGTCGGCGTCGCCCGGCGTGATGGTCGCGGCGGCGGCGACGCCGGGCCGCAGCCAGGCGCTCGCGGCGACGGCGCCGGCAGCGGTCAGGAATGCGCGGCGGCTGATCCGGGACATAATTTCCCCTCCACGTCATGCAATGCCGGAAGGCTCGCATGGCGGTGGAGAGGTTAACAAGTCCTGAAGCTGGAGCGTCAGGCCGCCTTCGCTGTCTGGCCGCGCGCCGGCGTCCCGGCCTTGTCCTTCTTCGTGGCCTCGCGCGCCTCCGCGTCGGTCATCGGGCGGGCGGCGAGGCGGCCGGCGATGACGCTGACCGCCATCAGCTGGAAGAAGTGGAACAGCATGACCGGCGCCAGCACCAGGCCGAGCTGCGGCGAGGTGCCGAACATCAGCCGGGCCAGCGGCACGCCAGTGGCCAGCGACTTCTTCGAGCCGCAGAAGGTCGCGGCGATGGTGTCCGGCAGGTCGAAGCCGATCAGGCGGCAGACGCCCCACATCACGGCGAAGGCGGTGCCGAACAGCAGCACCACGCCGGCGACGATCTCGACCAGCACGATCGGATCCTGCTGCGACCAGATGCCGGACGCCATCGAATCGGCGAAGGAGCCGTAGACGATCGCCAGGATGATCACCCGGTCGGCCATCTTGATCCGGGCGTAGTGGCGGTTGGCCCAGGCGCTGAGCAGCGGCCGCACCAGCTGGCCCAGCACGATCGGCAGCACCACCAGCAGCGCCACCTTCAGCAGCACCGGGCCGATCGGCATCGGCGCGCCCTGGCTGTGGGTGTACCAGGCCATCAGCAGCGGCGTGATCGCGACGCCGAGCAGGCTGGACAAGGTGGCGTTGAAGATCGAGGCCGGCAGGTTGCCGCGCGCCAGCGAGGTCATCGCCACCGAGGAGGAGATGGTCGAGGGCAGGACGGCCAGGAAGAAGAAGCCCAGCAGCAGGTCCGGTTGGATCCAGCCCTCGCCCAGCGCGCCCGCGCCCAGAACCAGGGCCGGGAACAGGATGAAGGTGCCGGCGGTGGCCACCAGATGCAGCCGCCAATGCGACGCGCCGGCCTTCATCTTTTCCGGCGCCAGGGTCAGGCCGTAGAGGAAGAAGACGACCGAGACGCCGTAGGTCGAGATCCAGTCCCAGTGCAGGGGGCCGCCCGTGAGGCCCGGCGTGGGCCAGAGACACGCCGCGAGGGCGACGAGGGGAAGGGCGATCATGAACCAGTCGGGCTTAGCCCGGCGTGCCTTGCTCATCACTCACTCGCGTCTTGCTCGGGTGACCCGTGCATTCCGTATACAAGATAGGATGGAGCGCGCCCGGACCACCCCCGATCCGGCATGGGTGTGTTGCAGTGCGGAACTGCTGCTGCGGATGCGAAAAGTTAGGATACCCGCAATGACTATCCGTCGTCGTCATTGCGGGCCCGCAGGAGCGTGGCGATCCGGCAGCTTCGGCCCTATGGATCGCCACGTTCACGGCTCAAGGCCGGATGCCCACATCAACAACGAATTCGTGCACTCACGGAATTGAGCACGGGTCTGGTGTTGTTGGGGCTGGTGCCTCTGCCGCCACCGTTGCTTTGCATGCGCCGGCGTCAATATAGGCGATGGATGGTGTCCAACTGACCACGTCGTTGATATTGTTCCCGGCTCCGCCGTCGTCGACAACGAAGAGCACCCTGTCGCCCGCGGCGACGTTGAGGCTGTTGACGGTGGTTCTAAAGCCGCGGTCATCGGAATTGCTGCCGATTGGCCGCGTCTCGAACACGGTCTCCGTGGTCGTCGCGCCATTGGGACTGGTGTGCTTGAGAACCACCTGCACACCTACTCCATCGCCTATTCTGCTCGGCTGGTCGACGTCCAAAGGGCTGATGACGGCAAAGCCGCGTATCGTGACGGTGCCCGCTTTCGGAGCCCTCCAGACCCGCGCCACCGGGATTCCGGGCCCAGGTTGCATGGTCCATTCATCAATGAACGGCGGAGCGTCCATGTTGCCCATCTGCCAGCGCTTGGTGTTGGGATTATAGGTCATGCTACCGAAATCTTGGCCATCCCTGGAATATGCATAGCCCCAGTTCCGAACCCACTGCGTGGAATCGAAGTCCCGCGCGCCAAACCATACTTCTGTTTCGGTCTCTGGTATCTTGCAGTTGTCAGAAATGTCAAATTTATAAAAGGTCATAAAAGTGCCATTGTTGATAAATTTACTGCCGTAAAGATAGCCATTAGGATGGTTGTTGCTAGTATTGCCGTAAATATTGTTGCTAAGAACGCCGGTCGGGGCCGATGTTCCCAATCCTGGCACCGGCATCCCGTCGGGATCCAATTTGCACTCCCTGTCTCCCTCGGTTAAGAAGGCCACCTCGTTGTGGGGCAAGACTCTCTCGCCGAACCCATAGTTGACCACCACGTTTGACGAAACAGTTGCATTGGCATTATTCCCTTTGAAGCCGAGGACTTCGATGCCTGCCCCTGCCGTGGTGCCAACATAATTCCCGATGGTAGACACGTTGCTCGTCCACGCCTGATAGGCCACGCCAGTCATGTCGGTGGATCCGGAGTCTTGGGTGTCGACGATAATGTTGTTGACGACCCGGGAGTCCCTGGTGTTTTGGATAAGGATAGCAGCGGTTCCCTTTGGTGCATAACAGCCAACAGCCCCGCTGATCCGCGAATTGATCACCGTCGCGTTTTCGACGAAGTTGAGCTGCAGCGCATTATCGCAGGTCGATTCGATGAGTCTGGGCTGACCATCGTCATTGATCAGAGATAGCTGACTGAACACTGCATCTTCGACGACCGGCGTGAACTCTAAGCCTTTTCCCAATCCTTCGTAACGAGTCGTCGTGATCGACTGTTCATTGTTCTCGCCCCTCACGCCCACGACCTGAAGCCCGGTCAGCGGTATCTCTTCCGGCGGCAGAACTGAAAACCCCGCGATCAGTATTCCAATATTGTTGTGGTGCACATACACGTTTTCGATACGAAGGTTACGCTTCCCTGGATTGGTATAGTATATGTGGATGCCGTACTTGAGTTTCGCCGTGTTGTCTTTTCTGCCGTCGACCTCCAGATCGCGCACCACGAAATTGCTCGGGTTGAGCAGGGCGATACCGACCTCTTGCAGGGGGCGGGACCCACCGACATCAATAGCGTCGCTGTTGTACGCGATCACCGGTGGTTGTTCACTGTCTTTGCCATAGGCATCCAGCACGATGGGGGCGGTATCCGCGCCCTCGCCCCGCAGCCATAGCATCTTGTTCCATCGTGCGCCCCGGGCCAACCGGACCCGGTCGCCCGGGCCGAGCGTCTTCCTGCTGATCCAGGTGAAGTCGCACCATGCAGTATCCTCGGTGCGTCCACCGTTTGTTGCGTCGCTACTGCAACCAGGCAGCTTGTTGTTGATGTAGTATGTCGTTCCTGCGTTCGCCGCGTCGGTCGGCACGGCCGCGATTGCCGCCGCCAGGGCGGACGCTGGTATCAGGCGACACACAACTTTTGGGATGATGCAGTGTTTCATCGTTCTTCCTTTCGGCGCCAATCGATGGTGCAAATGGACAAAAAGTTCATGTAAGCAATAATTTCTAAGCGAGGAGATTTATAACAATAATATCAATATTGATCAATAATAACTCTCTATTTCTGATCGAGCCATTGAATGCGAGTCGGAAGGTCGACAGCATGGGGAGGCGCATTGTTGAATCTGTAGGGTTGTGTCGGTGTGCTGATTGTCGTCATGGAGGCGCTATTGATGCTGTGAAATGGCCGTTCGTCTCTCCCGGTATGCCATATATCACAATTCCTCTTATGAGAATATATTGGCAACGCCGCAGTTTGGAAATATAGTTTAAATGGCAGTCTCTATTGTGAAATGCTGGATCTCTTAACGGATTCGAGATCATCAGTCGACCCGACACAGGAAATAGGCAGTCCGGCGTGTCGAAGGGCAGGCGGTTCAGCGCGCCGCCTGCATCGGTAGGTCGCTGACCGCCAGACCTCCGAGAGCCATCAGCCGGTCGATCAGCCGGCCCGCCGACCGGCCCGGACGGTCTTCAAGATCCTCACCGGGCCTTCTTCTCCTCGCTGTTCAGCAGTTCGACCATGGCCTTGCCGCGATCGAGGGATCCGGGACGCAGCACATCGACCAGCGCCTGGCGCAGTACCTGGTCGCCGCCGCTCTCGTCCAGCCTCGAGAACACCACGGCCGGGTCGATCTCATGCTCCTTCATGAAATCCCAGGCGCCGTCGCTGCCCTTCTGTCCGGCGACGCCGGCCAGGATGCCGACCATGTCCTTCGCCTCGTCATGGGTCAGGGCGATGTACTCCGTCGGCTCGGGCCCGCCCGGGAAATAGATCGTCATCTCCTTGGTGTATTTCTCCGAGGCCTCCTTCGCCAGCTGATCGAGGGGCTTGGCGCGGCGGCTCTCGATCTCCCGCGGCGCCTGTCCCTGGAAGCCGGTCTGGGCCAGAAAGGCCTCGCGCGCGCCCGGGTCCTTCACATCCTCCGACAGGAAGCGGACGAATTCGACGGTCGGGTCGTCGGTGTACACGACGCGGTCCAGCCCGAGATCCCGCCTGCCGAGATCCTTCTTGTCGATGCCCGGGCCGGAATTGGTGTTGCCGAAGATCGGGAACTCGGCCTCGGCGATGCCGTCGATGACCCGCCGGAACATGTCGGACCGCCGGTCTTCCGATTTGACCGCCGAGATCAGGGCGACGGTCTCATAGGGCGAGTGGTCGGCCGATGCCGTCATGGCCGTGAGATCGAGGAAGGCGTCCTGCTCCCTGTCGCTCAGCGCCGCGAAGGCTTCCGGCGAGGTCACGCCCTCAAATGTCCTCGCCAGGGCGGATTTGTCTCCCAGCCCGTGCTTTTCCAGGACGTCCTCCGCGTCGCGGGACAGCTTCAGCAGGTCGCCGTTATTGTCCCGGTATTCGAGGTTCTTCTGCAGGAACCGGTCGTCCAGCGCCCCGGATGCGCGGCCGGCGAAGGAGGCCCAGAGCCTCTTCCCGTCCTCGCCGCGGCTGAGCGACTGGCCGAGGCCGACGATCTGGGCGTCGGTGAACTGCACCGAGAGCGTGCCCTGCTGCTCCCCCTGCTTCTTCAGGGCGGCCTGCCACAGCGGCTCGTAGACCGACAGGTTCTTCAGGTCCTTCAGCACGGGGATGGGCAGGTAATGGCTGATGTGCCCCTCGTTGTAGGCGGCCATGCCGGTGCTGGAGAGCTGATAGATATCGTTGTTCTGCCCGGTCCGCTGGGCGTGCTGGTTCTCGTAGTCCCAGCCGATCAGCGGTTTCCGGCTCAGCTCGTAGGTATGGACCGTGTTCTTCTCGGTCCTGGTCTCGCCGCGCGTGATCGTCTTGCTCTCCAGCGGGACCAGGAAGGACGGGCGGCTGCCCTTGGTGTCGCGCCTGGTGACGGACTCGATCTTGATCCCGGGCATGATCTCGTCCCCGGGCTTGAGCTGGCCGCGCAGGAAGTCGTTCAGGTCGCTGCGCGCGTCGGCATAGGCGCCTTCGGCCCGTGCGATCGCGTCCTGCCGCTCCTGTTCGTCCTCCGGGTCCGTGGAGACGGGCTTCGCCTTGGCGTCCGCCAGCGTCCGCTCGGCGCCGGTGAAGGCGTCGCGCACGGTCCTGTAGGTCTCGCCCGTGCTGCCGCTGAAGCGCCCGTCCATCCCGGTCGCGCCGGGGATCAGGCCTTCGGTCAGGTAGCGGTCCAGCGCGGCGCGCGTCCCGGCGTCCAGCGCCGGCTTGCCGTCGGGGCCGGGCGGCGCCGTGATGGCCAGGGACTCGCCGCGAAGCTTCGAATCCCAGAAATGGCCGCCGGGGCCGACGCCGAAGATGCCCGCGTTCCAGGACCAGTCGCTCTTCGGCTCGTCGTAGCGCGCGACGGTCCAGCGGCCGTCGCCGGCGCGGCTGATGTCGGTGGTGACGTTCATCCCGCTGCCGCGGCTGTAGCCGGCGTTGACATAGGCGTAGAAGCCCATGGCGCGGAACGAGGCCGAATCCTGCGTGGTCGACGCGACGCGCACGCCCTGCGGCAGGTCCAGCGCGGTGATCTCGCCGGCGGCGAGCCTGCGGTGATAGTCCTTCGCCTTCCGCTCGGCCGCCTCGACGTCGCCACCGACGACGTCGACCGAGACCTCGACATTGCTCGATTTCCCGGCGCTGATGCCGAGGCCGGCGGACTTGCCGCTCTTGCCGTACATGCCGCCGAGATCGAAGGCGAAGACCGAGGGATCGGCATAGCTCACATTCGGCGTCCGGCCGTCGGTGCCGCCGCCCATCAGGTTCAGGCGGGTGGTCGGCCGGCTCGGATCGTAATGCACCCCGACCTGGCCCAGCGTCCAGCCGGTGCCGCCCCAGAGCGTGCCGCCGGTCAGCCCGCCGCCATCCGGATCCCAGGTCACCATCGGCCAGACCTGGTAGCGGTTGGTGCCCCATTCGGTCAGCGCGCCGATGCCGCTCGGCACCCACTCGCCCGACTGGGTCTTGCCCATCTGGAACTGCAGCCCATAGGAGTGATAGGGCTGGGTGCTGAGCGGCATCTTCGGCCCCAGCCCGCCCAGCGGGCCGCCCAGCGCCCCGCCGAAGCGCTCGACGGTGCCGTCGGGCGCGTTGGCCCAGTTCATGCCGAGGACCGTCGGCCTGCGCCCGCGGCTGCCATCCGCCTCGTCGGTCTTGCCAAGGAAGAGATTGACCCCGCCGCCGAGCGCGCTCCAGTTCCCCCAGATCTTGCCGAAGCGCGAGTTCGGATCCTGCTCCTCTCCCTTCAGCGCCCGCGGCTGGCGCTGGACCTTGGTCAGGAAGTAGGTCTCGCCCGTATCGGGGAAGACCTGGAAGAAGCCGTGCGCCTGGTATCGGATCCGCCGCTCGTCCTCGCCCTGCTGCGGCAGCCGGCCGGCGGCCTTGTCCGCCGCGCCCTGGCCCGGCAGGTTGTGCTTGTCGAGCCAGTTCCCGAACGCCTTGAGCTTGCCGCTGGTGCCGTCGATCACGGTCTGGGGATAGCCCTTTACCAGCCCGAACAGCCCGACGCCGCCCAGCGGATCCGTCATGCCCTTCGTCATGACGTTGCCGCCCATCATCACCAGCGAGTTCTGCAGGCTGGGGGTCTGCGCATACATGATCGGGTTGACGTATTTGATTTGCTTCTCGCTGCTCGGCGTGGTGAAGCCGAGCGCGATGGTCTCCGCGTCCTCGGCCGACACCACCGACTTCATGCCCGGCAGCACGTCGGTCCCGAGGATGTCCTGGGCCGTCTTCAGCTGCTGCGCGCCGTAGATCTCGGCGGACTGGTCGCCCCAGGGCGCCTTCACGGCCTGGCCGGTGGCGGGATTCTTGCCGCCGGCCAGGTCGGAGATGGCGATGGCGGCCGCCGGGGTATCGACGAACATCTCCTGCAACTGATCCACCGAGCCGAGGCCCCAGCGCTCCCAGACCGGCTTGAGCTTCGCCTGGCTGACCGGATCGTAGCCGCCGTGGAAATGCGCGCTCCAGGTCGCTTGGATCGACAGCGCCGTGCGCGGGTCGACGCCCATGTTCAGCATATGGCCGAGCGGGCCGTCGATCTTCTGCAGCTTCGCATAGTCCGCGGCGGAGATGTCGCGGCCCAGCTGGTGCGAGGCGACCTCCCACGGGCGCTCGACCAGCGTCCGCCGCAGCTCCTCGCGCGAAACCCCCATCTGCTCCCAGAGCGGCTTGCGCGACTGCCCGGTCAGCGGATCCTTGCCGCCATACATGCTGACGAAGGCCGCCTGGTCGAGCGGATTGCCGTCCGCCATGGTCTCGGCCAGCTTATCGGTGGGAACGCCGTAGAGCTGCTCCGGCGTCTGGCGGTCCTTGCCGTTGGCCGTGCCGCCCAGGTAGCGGGCCGTGAGATCCGCCCTCAGGGCGAGGTCCGGCTCGGTCTTCGGGTCGTAGCTCGGGGCATAGGGCTGCGGCGCATCGGGCTGCGCGGCCTTCTCGACGAAGACGACCTGGCCGACGTCCAGCTCTCCCAGGTCGACATGCGGGTTATGCTCATGGGCCTTTTTCAGGTCGCCGTCGAAGAGCTCCCAGGACGTGTCGTCCGGGACGACCTTGTGGGCCTCCTCGTCCGGCCGCAGCTCCGGCTTCTTCCCGTCGACGGCGGCGCGCTGTGCCAGGGCATCGCGCACCGCCCTCTGCCAGTCGGCATCCGGCTGACCGCTCCCCCGGTTCGGCTGCGAGGCGCGACGGATCGCGTCGAGGGAGCGGATGCTCATCTGGGTGATCTCCTGTCTGGCCGCTGCCCTGGGCGCCTGAACCGCATATCAAAATAGGATCGGATGCCTTCTGACCACCCGCGATCCGGCATAAACGATTTGCAGCGCGCAGATGAGATTGCGGTAGCGCCTGACGCGATGATGCGTTCTCAGCCGACTCGCCAGAGGAAATACGGCCAGTCCGACGTGTCGAAGGGCAGGGCGGTCCAGCGCGGGGCCTGCATCGCCCGGTCGCTGACCACCAGGCCGCCGGGCGCCATCAGCCGGTCGATCAGCGCCGCCAGCCAGCCGGCCTGGGCGGCGTCGCGGGCCTTGTCCTCGCTGCCGAAATCGGCGTGGGCGAGCGCGGCGAGAGGATGGCCGGGCAGGGCGGATAGCGTATCGCGGAAATCGCCCAGCACCAGGTCGGCCCCGGCCGGCGCCGCATCCGCCGGCGCGTGCAGGTCGCGGTCGAAGGCGATGATCTGCCGCTCCGGGAACAGCTTGCGCAGATGGCTGTAGGTGCGGCCTTTGCCCAGCCCGATCTCCAGCACCGGGCCGGGCATCCCGCGGATCTCCTCCGCCGCCCGCTCCAGCGCCCGGCGCTGGGTGGTGAGGCGGGCGATCATGCGGTCGAGACGGCTGTCCATGGGCGGCTCCGGTCGAAGGGCGGGGCGGGTGGCAGCGGAGCACAGTCGGCACCGGATCGCCATCGTTTCGGACGCCCCTTGATCAGAGAGCGGCTCTAACCATATGGCTGAGCAACCACTCACTCATTCTGGATCATGGCCCGTCCTCTCAGCGAAGAAAAGCGCGACGCCATCCTGGCCGCCGCCGCCGAGCTGATCGCCGCGCTGGGGCTCGGCGCCTCGACCGCCAAGATCGCGAAGGCGGCCGGCGTCGCGGAAGGGACGCTGTTCACCTATTTCCCGACCAAGGACGATCTGCTGAACCAACTCTTCCTCGAGATCGAGACCGATCTCGCCGCTGCGGTGCTCGCCGCCGGCCCGGCGGGCAGCGATCCGCGCGACCGCGTCCGGCAGCTCTGGGACCGGATGATCGACTGGGGGCTGGCCAACCCGGTCCGGCGCAAGGCACTGCGCCAGCTCAAGGTGTCGGGCCGCATCCGGGCCGACATCCTGCGGCGCTTCGACGTCCAGTTCCGCGAGGCCCGCGCGGTGGTCGAGCAGAGCCTCGCCGGCCACTGCGATCCGGCCCGGATGCCGTTCTACATCGACACGGTCCTGCTCGGGCTGGCGGAGATCGTCATGGACGCGATCACCGCGAATCCCAAGGACCAGGAGCCGATCCGGCAGGCCGGCTTCGACCTGTTCTGGAAGGGCACGGCCGCCTGATTCGTTTGCTCGAATAATGAGCGCGGACTCACTCAACAAAGGAGCGATCTCATGCCGAACCGCAACGGTTTCACCGAAGCCGATGTGCCCGCCCAGTCGGGCAAGTGCCTCATCGTCACCGGGGCCAACACCGGCATCGGCTTCGAGGCGTCGCGCGTGCTGGCGGCGCGCGGGGCCCGGGTGCTGCTGGCCTGCCGCGACCGGGCGAAGGCCGAAGCCGCGATGGCGCGGATCCGCCAGGCCAGCCCGCAGGCCGACCTGGCCTTCCTGCCGCTCGACCAGGCGGATCTCGCCAGCGTCCGCGCGGCGGCGGAACTGGCGGCGCGGGAGCCGCGGATCGATGCCCTGGTCAACAATGCCGGCGTCATGGTCCCGCCGCTGACCCGCACGAAGCAGGGCTTCGAGCTGCAGTTCGGCGTCAATCATCTGGGCTGCTTCGCGCTCACCGCGCTGCTCCTGCCCAAGCTGGCCGAGACGGAGGGACGGGTCGTCGTGACCTCCAGCATCGCCCATCGCGGGGCGGCGCTCGACTGGGAGGATCTCAACGCCGAGAAGGGCTACGATCGGTTCCGGCGCTACGGCGCCAGCAAGCTCGCCAATGCGCTGTTCGTCTTCGAGCTGGACCGGCGCTTGCGCGCCTCGGGTTCTCCTGTCACGGCAGTGGGCTGCCATCCAGGCATCGCGAAGACCGACCTGGGGCGCCATTTGGGAGCGCTCCACATCCTGCTGTCGTTGATGAGGCTCTTCCTCAACAGCACCGCGATGGGCGCCTGGCCCACCCTGCAGGCGGCGACCGGGCGTGTGACGCCGGGCGGCTATTACGGGCCGACCGGCATCCGGGAACTCAGGGGCGTCTCCGGCGAAGCCTCGCTCGCCGCACAGGCTCGCGATCCCGGGCTGGCGCGGCGGCTGTGGGACGTCTCGGTCGCGATGACCGGGATCGACCCGGGCCTGCCGGCGGCGGAATGAGAAGGCCCAGCCCGGGCTTGGCTTCCCGCCGCTCGGCTTGGTAAGGAAAGCGGCGCCTCGCCGCCCGGAGGCCGCAGCGAAAGGACCGATATGCTCGACCGCCGTACCCTGCTGAAGCTGGCCGCTGCCACCCAGATGTTCGGGATGTTCGGAGGGGCCACGGCCCTGGCCGCGCCGCCGGCCGGGCTGCGCTACGGCGAGGCCGGGCCGTTCTCCTATGACTGGCTCAAGAACCGCGCCCGGACGATGGCCGCCGGCCCCTACACCCCGCCGCCGCGGCCGGACCCGGCGATCGTGGAAGCGATCGACTACGACGCTCACGGCAAGCTGAAGTACAAGCCGGAATACGCCCTCTACGGCGACGGCCAGCCCGGCGCATATCCGGTCACCTTCCAGCATGTCGGGCGGTTCTTCCCGAAGACCGTGAAGATGCACGCGGTCGACCCCGCCGCCGGCACGGCGCGCGAGATCCTGTACGACCCGCAATACTTCACCGTCGGCCCGGACAGCCCCGCCGCCAAGCTGGCGCCCGAGCCCTCCGCCTTCGCCGGCTTCTGGATCCAGGAGGCCAAGGACAAGACCGACTGGAAGACCGAGGAGCCCTGGGTGGCTTTCCTCGGCGCCTCCTATTTCCGGGCCAAGGGCGAACTCGGCCAGGTCGGCCTGTCGGCCCGCGGCATCACCATCACCCCCGGCTCGGGCGGGCCGGAGGAGTTCCCGGACTTCATCGGCTACTGGTTCGAGCCGGCGAATTCGGACGCCGACGCGGTGACGGTCTACGCCCTGCTCGACGGCCCCAGCCTGACCGGCGCCTACCGCTTCCTGATGCGCCGCACCGCCGGGGTGGTGATGGACGTCGAGACCACCTTGTTCCTGCGCCAGCCGGTCGAGCGCCTGGGCGTGGCGCCGCTGACCTCGATGTTCTGGTACTCCGAGACGGTGAAGAAGACCGCGATCGACTGGCGGCCGGAGGTGCATGACAGCGACGGGCTGGCGATGTGGACCGGCAGCGGCGAGCACATCTGGCGGCCGCTGAACAACCCGGCCCGGATCGTGATCTCCAGCTTCTCCGACCAGTCGCCGCGCGGTTTCG
Source organism: Inquilinus sp. Marseille-Q2685 (assembly GCF_916619195.1). Taxonomy (NCBI): domain Bacteria; kingdom Pseudomonadati; phylum Pseudomonadota; class Alphaproteobacteria; order Rhodospirillales; family Rhodospirillaceae; genus Inquilinus; species Inquilinus sp. Marseille-Q2685. The sequence continues at coordinate 832,644 of NZ_CAKAKL010000001.1, read as the reverse complement.
GCCTGCTGCAGCGCGACCGCAACTTCGACCACTATCAGGACGGCGTGCGCTACCATCTGCGCCCCTCGGCCTGGGTCGAACCGCTGGGCGACTGGGGCCGCGGCCAGGTGCAGCTGGTCGAGCTGCCGACCGACGACGAGATCCACGACAACATCGTCGCCTACTGGCACCCCGAGGCGCCGACCAAGGCGGGCGACGAGCTGCCCTTCGCCTACCGCATCCACTGGATGGCGGACGAGCCCTATCCGACGCCGCTGGCCCGGGTGGTGGCCACCCGTCTCGGCCGCGGCGGCCAGCCCGGCCAGCCGCGCCCGGAAGGCGTGCGCAAGTTCATGGTCGAGTTCCTCGGCGGCCCGCTGAAGGATCTGCCCTTCGGGGTGAAGCCGGAGCCGGTGTTCTGGGCCTCGCGCGGCACCTTCTCCTCCTACACCCTGATGGAGGCGGTGCCGGACGACGTGCCCGGCCATTGGCGGGTTCAGTTCGACCTGGCGGTCGACGGCGACGACCCGGTCGAGATGCGGCTGTTCCTCAAGGCCGGCGACCAGGTCGCGTCCGAGACCTGGCTGTTCCAGTACCGCCCCTTCGTCTCGGATGCGAGGCCGGTGGGGAACTGACCGGGAGCGGCCGGGCTACAGCGCCTGGCCGCTCTCCTGGCTGTCGGGCCACCAGATGCGCCAATCGCTCTGGCCGACGCGGCAGGCGATGCCGCCGCCCCTGCGCGGGCCGTCCGGCCCCTCGACCGCCTCGACGAACTCGCGGCAGAAGCGGCCGGAGGCGTCGACGAAGGTCGAGACCGGGCGGACCCGGCCGGTCGAGGCGCCGTCGCGCCACGGCGTCTCGACCCCGTTCGGCGCCCGTTCCAGCACCTCGGCCCGCCGCGTCTCGATCGCCTGCTGGGCCGCCAGGCGGATCTGCTCCGCCGCCTCGATCCGGGCCATCCGGTCCTCCAGCCGGTCGATCACGCTGAGCGCGGTCCAGCCGCCGCCGATGACGACCAGAACCGCTGCGGCGGCCGCGATCCGGCCCAGCCAGCGGACGGCCGGGCGGCGCCGTGGCGTCGGAGCCGCCATCGGCCGCGGCGCCAGCAGCCCGGCCAGGGCCGGCGGCAGCGGTTCCTCCACCGGGGGAAAGGCGGCCGCCAGCAGCGCGGTCATGTCGCGTTCGTGCCGCAGCGTCGCGGCCAGGGACGGGTCGCGGGCCAGCGCGGCCTCGACCAGCCGGCGGCGTTCCGGCTCCAGCGTGCCGTCCGCGTATCCGGCGATCCAGTCGGTGTCGATCGTCATGGTCGCCTCCATCACCGTCGGGCCGCCATCGCCATGGCGGCGACCGGGCGCCGCGACAGCAGATGCTGCAGCGCCTGCCGGCCGCGATGCAGCCGGCTCATCACCGTGCCAACGGGCAGGTCCAGCGCCTCGGCCGCGGCGGCATAGCTGAGGCCGCCGGCCGAGACCAGCAGCAGCACACTGCGCTGTTCCTCCGGCAGCCGGTCGATGGCCCGCTGCACCGCCGCCAGCATCAGCGTCGCCTCGACCTCGGCCTCGGCGTCGCCGCCCGGCAGCGTGTCCGGGTCGACCGGCTCAGCCATGTCGCCGCGGCGGCGCCCGGCCCGCAGCCGGTCGAGATGCAGGTTGTAGGCGATGCGGAAGATCCAGCCATGCAGGGTGGCGGCTGCGGCGGCCTGATGGGCCCGTTCCAGCGCCCGCTCGCAGGTCGCCTGCAGCAGGTCGTCGCCCTCGGGGGCGGAGCCGGCGAGCGCGCGGGTGAAGGCGCGCAGCCGCGGCAGCGAGGCCAGCAGCGCCCCTCTCACATGCTCCGCCGGATCGGACATTCCACCACCCTCTTGTTGCGGACGGCATGCCCGCATGCGCGTATTAACGCGTGGCACGGCAGTCCGGCGCGACCCGGATCTGAAAATTTTTGCAAAGTTTCGCGGAATGACTGCGGCGCCCCGGGCGTCACAGATGTGACACGGGCCGTCGCGGCCCGCTTCGATATCACGGCCCTGGAGTACCCTATGCGTATCCGTTCTGCTGCAACGCTGCCCATCGTGGCGGCCTTCGGACTGCTCTACGCCACGGCGGCGAGCGCAGCCGCCTGGGGGGACCTCAAGGACGTCTCCAAGCCGCAGTTCATCACCGTCAAGGACAATGGCGGCGGGAATGGTGGTGGCAACGGCGGCGGGAATGGCGGGGGCAACGGAGGCGGCAACGGCGGAGGCAACGGCGGCGGGAATGGTGGCGGCAACGGCGGCGGAAATGGTGGTGGGAACGGCGGAGGCAATGGGGGCGGGAACGGAGGCGGCAACGGCAACGGAAACGGAAACGGGGGCGACAAAGGCGGAAATAGCGGCAACGGCGGCGGAAACGGCAACGCCGGCGGGAAGGCCAGCGGCGACGGCAGCGGCGGCGGGAAGGCCAGCAGCGACGGGAACGGCGGCGGCAACTCCCGGAGCGGCCCCGGCCCCGGCAACAGCGGCAAATCCAAGGGCAATGGGAACGGGAGCGGCGTCAACGCCACGGATGATACGGACGCCCCCGGCAACAGCGGCAAGGCCAGGAGCAAGGGGCCCGGCAAGGTCGACACCATCTCGCTGGATGATGACACCACCGCCGCGCTGATCGGCTCCGGCTGGTCGCCGACGGTCGGCAACGGGCCGTTCCGCAATCACGGCGCGCGCGTCTCCACCCTGGTCGGGCTGGCCAAGGAGCTTGGCTACGGCGCCAATGTCGGCGCCATGCAGGCCAATTTCGGCACGCCGCAGGAGACGGGAATCCGCGCCCTGCAGGAGCGGATCGCCGATCTCAAGGCCGATCCGCTGGCGGACCCGGACCGGATCGCCGCCCTCGAGGCGGAGCTCGCCGACCGGATCGAGCAGGTCAAGCCCGGCGCCGGGCCGGTGGGCGACTGGGAGACGGCCAATCTGGACGTCGACGGCAACGGCGTGGTCGACGACCGTGACTTGGCCCTCGCCCGCCAGGGCTTTCGCCCGTTCGACTGAGGACATCGTGATCGCCAGGCGGGCCCGTGTTCCGGGGCCGCCGGCGATCGGGCGGGTTTTCAGCTGCGCGCTCAATCCGTCAGGATGTCGACGATGATGCCGGTGGCGATGGCCATCAGCACCACGTCCGACCCGACCATGTAGTAGTCATAGCCGTCGTAGCGGGGCAGCCGGGCCAGCAGGTCCGGCGGCAGGCCCCGCTTGGCGATGCCCGGCGGCAGCGGCTTGCCCCGCGCCAGGTTGCGGGCGATGCCGGGCGGCAACGCCTGAGCGCGCGGCCAGCCGCCGTAGTAGTCGACGATCACGTCGCGGTCCCGCGGCTGGAACGACACTGTCGGCGTGCTGGCATTGCCCTGGCGATGGGACTTGCCCTGGCCCTGGCCGGGATTGCCGGGCACGATCACGGTCTGCTTCTTGCCGTGACCCTGACCCTGCCCTTGGCCATGGGGCGCCGCCAAGGTGGGGCCGGCCGCAAACAGGCTGAGCGCGGCGGCCGCGAGCAGCAGTGTCCGGGCCGTGCCGGCCCGGGACTTTCCTGGAATCACCTGTGTCATCCTGGTGCGCCGCCGATCAATCGAACCGCAGCGGGATGTTGATGCTGACCCCGGGAGGCGGGGCGTAGTAGTAGGGCGGCGGCTCGGCATAGACCGGGGCCGGCCGGCGATAATAGTAGGGCCGCCCGTAATAGCCGTAATACGGCCGTTCGTAGACGACCACCGGCGGCCGCGGCCGCGCATAGTAGTAGCTGGGGCCGTGATAGGGCCGGGCCCAGGGCGGCCCGCCGCCATGCCAGGGCTTGTGATGGGCCAGGGCCGGCCCGGCGGTGGCCAGCACCGCCAGGGCGGTCAGTGCGGGCACGAGGATGCGTCGTCCGGTGCTCATCTCGATCAATCCCCTTTCCGGGCGTCTGGACGGACGCCCCTCAGACCAGGGACGATCGAACCGGGCGGTCTATTCCATCGATCAGGCGGCGAAGCCCGGATCCTCGCGCATCAGCACCCGCTTGACGCTTTCCAGATGCAGCCGGGCGCTCTCCGGGTCGCCCTCTCGCATCTGCCGGGCGGTGCGGCGGGCGATTTCGGCCGGCACCGGTCGCAGCGGCCGGCCGGGGCTCAGCGCCTTGACCTGCACCTCGGCGGCGCGCTCCAGGGAGTACAGGTCGTCCCAGGCCTCGGCGATGGTCGGGCCGCACACCATCACGCCGTGGTTGCGCAGGAACACCACGTCGGCGTCGCCCAGGGTCGCCGCGATCCGGTCGCCCTCGGCCTCGTCCAGCGCCAGGCCGTTATAGGCGTCGTCGACGGCGGTGCGGCCGTAGAACTTCAGCGCCGTCTGCCCGGCCCAGGCCAGCGGCTCGCCCTCGACCATGCTCAGCGCCGTGGCGTTCGGCATGTGGGTGTGGAAGGCCGCCCGCACCCGCGGCACCTGCCTGTGCAGCCGGGCATGGATGTAGAAGGCCGTCGCCTCCGGCTTGCCGTCGCCGTCGACGACGTTGCCGTGGAAGTCGCAGACCAGGAGGCTCGAGGCCGTGACCTCGGCGAAGGCCAGGCCGTAGGGGTTGACCAGGAACAGGTCGTCGCGGCCGGGCACCATGGCCGAGAAATGGTTGCAGATGCCTTCCTCCAGCCCCAGCCGCGCGGCCATGCGGAAGCAGGCTGCCAGGTCGATCCGGGCTTGGCGCAGCGCCGCCCAGTCGATCTCGCCGATGTTCGACAGCCGGGACGGGTCGGCGGCGTGCAGCTCATGGGCCATGGCGGGTCCTGTCGGGCAGCGGGAAGATGGCGCATCCTTCAACAGCCGGCCCGGCGGCGCAATCGCGATCAAACGGGCGGCGTCCGCCGTCGGCACAGTGCCGGCGAACGCATCGGGAGAGGGGCATGGGCGCGGTCGAGCGGGCGGTCTGGTTCATCGAGAACCGGTTCTCGGCGGAGGTCACGCTCGACGCGATCGCCGAGGCCGCCGGCGTGTCCCGGTTCCATCTGTGCCGGCTGTTCGGCGTGGCCACCGGCCGTTCGGTGATGCGCTATGTCCGCGGACGCCGCCTGACCGAGGCGGCCCGGGCCCTGGCGGCCGGCGCCACCGACATCCTGGCGGTGGCGCTCGACGCCGGCTACGGCTCCCACGAGGCGTTCACCCGGGCCTTCCGCGACCAGTTCGGCCTGACGCCGGAGCAGGTTCGCGGCCAGGGTCATGTCGACAACCTCGCGCTGGTGGAGCCGATCCGCATGGACGACACGCTGATCATCGACCTCGAAGTCCCGCGCTTCGAGACCGGCAAGACCCTGCTCGTGGCCGGGCTGGGCGGCCGCTACACCTTCGAGACCAACGAAGGCATCCCGGCGCTGTGGCAGCGCTTCGGGCCGCAGATCGGCCATGTGCCGAACCAGCTCGGCGACGCCACCTACGGCGTCTGCTGCAACGCCGACGACGCCGGCAATTTCGACTACATCGCCGGGGTCGAGGTCGCCAGCTTCGACGAGCTGCCGGCGGAGCTCGCCCGGGTGCGCATCCCGGCGCAGCGCTACGCGGTGTTCAGCCACCGCGGCCACATCTCCCGGATCCGGGCGACGCATTACACGATCTGGACCCGCTGGCTGCCCGAATCCGGCCACGCCTTCGCCGACGCGCCGAACTTCGAGCGCTACAGCGCCGATTTCGATCCCTGGACCGGCACCGGCCTGGTCGAGATCTGGATGCCGGTCAGGAGCTGATCCGGGCGGCGAAGGCCGGCGCGCGGTCGCCGCGGTCCCGCCCGGGCGGCGGCCAGCCGCCGGACGGCGCCAGCCGGTCGCACTGCATCAGCAGCCGCACCAGCTCCGCCTGGCGGCGGGTGCCGGTCTTCTCGAAGATGCGGGTCAGGTGGGTCCGCGCGGTGGTGGGCGCGATCGCCAGGCGCTCGGCGACCGCCTGCAGCCCGTCGCCGCGGCTGATCTCGGCGGCGAACACGGCCTCCGCTGCGGTCAGCCCGAACAGCTCCTGCAGCAGGGCCGGGGACGGCGTGCTCGCGCCGCCGGGATCCATGACGAACAAGGCCACCCAGGGGGCCGCCGGCCGGCCATCGGCATCGCCGCCGGGGCGGACCGGGATCACGGTCACCAGCAGCGGCGGGGATCCCGACGGGCGCGTCAGCCGCAGGCGGGCCCCGCCCGTCGTCGCCATGGCGATGGCCTGGCGCAGCCTGGCGGTCTCTTCCGGAACGGCCGTGGTGATGCCGAACGGCGTGGCGTACAGCCCGTCCGCCCGCGCCACGATCGCCCCGGCGCGGCGGTTCAGCCGGATCGGCCGGGCCGCCGCGTCCGCGATGATCACGCCGAGGTCGAGCCAGTCCAGCAGGTCCTCGATGCCGTCGTCCCGGTCGTCGCGGCTCCGAACGGTGGGAGTGTCCCGTTCATCCTTGTCGTCGTTCTGGCCCGTCCAGGTTTCCACGCCGGCCGCGCGGGTCGAGAGGACGGCAGCCAGGCCGTCATCCATCGTCAGGGAGTAGTCGAGATCCGCAGCGCTGTCGATCCCCGCCATGACCTGTGCCTTCTTGTGCTCGACGCATTGTCCGCCCTGCGTCGATGTCCGGCATGGTTCGGGGGCGGCACCGCGAGTGACACCCTAGGCGCCGGGCGGGCACCGCGCTTCGGGGCGGTCGCCCAATTTTCAGGGGGGCGACTACCTAGTTTTCGCCGGCGGAGAGCAGCCAGGGCTCGCTGTGCAGGCGCAGGACGACGTCCATGCGGCTGCTGGCGTTCAGCTTGCCCAGCACCGCCGAGACATGGTGCTCGACGGTGCGGGGGGACCGCACCAGCCGGCGGGCGATGTCCTGGTTGCCCATGCCCTGGGCCAGCAGGCGCAGCACCTGCAGCTCGCGCCGGGTGAGGCCGAGCGGGTGACGGCGGGCGGCGGAATAGGGGCCGCGGCGCGCCCGCGGCAGCTGGTCGGCCACGCCCAGGCGCTGCGCGGTCCTGCGGGCCAGGAGCGCGGCGGGGCGCGCCTCGATCTCCTCCAGCATCGCCACGGCGCGGGCCAGGGCCGGCCCGGCCTCGCCGCCGCGGACCTGGGTCAGGGCTAGCGCCGCCTCATAGGGCAGGCCCAGCCGCGTCCACTCCGCCGCGGCCGCCGCCGGATCGCCTGCCAGCTCGGCCGCCCGCGGCGCCGGGGCCCGTGCCGTCGCCACCGCCGGCGGCGGCGCCGTCATCCCGCAGCGCCGCCACCACACGGCCAGTTCGCCGAGCGCCCAGGGGTCGAAGCTGTCGAGGTCCATCGCCGCCACGGCCGCCAGCGGCTCATGCGCGGCGGCGGGTTCGCCCGCCAGCCACGCCGCCTCGGCCAGGGCGAAGCGCACCGGCGCGATCAGGTGCAGGTCGCCGGTCTCCAGCGCATGCCGCAGCGCCTGCCGCAGCAGGTCGGGGGCGTCCGGCTCGCCCAGCCGCATCCGCACCCGGCCGAGCACGATCAGGGCGGGCAGGCGGATGGTCGGCGCCAGCAGGTCCAGGCCGACGACGCCGCCGGCGATCGATTCGGCCTCGCGGAACCGGCCCTGCTCGAGGCGCAGCCGCGCCTGCCAGCCGACCTGGTAATGGGTCCAGGAATCGAGATCGTGCCGGGTCTGGTAGGCGATGCCCTCGGCCAGCACCCGCTCGGCCAGGGTGAAGTCCTTGAACGTCACCGCATACTCGGCGAGGTTCATATAGGCCCGGGCGGCGTGCTCGCGGAAGCCGTGCTCCAGGGCGAGCGCCAGGCTCTCCTCCATCATCTCCAGCCCGCCGGGGCGGTCGACGAAGAGGAGGGCGGTGGCGACGTTGTTGAGCGCATGCACCCGGGTCTCGACATCGCCCAGCCGGTCGGCCAGCGCCATCGCCCGCCGGCCCCATTCGACCGCCTCGTCGACATGGCTCTGCTGCATGTGCAGCTGCGAGCGCACGCTGTAGGCCATCGCCAGCTCGGGGCCGGGCGGCAGGCGCTCCAGCTCGCGGATCGCCTCGTCGACGCAGTCGCCGGCCTGCCGCACCTCGCCGCGCGACCACAGCAGCCGGGCCAGCGCCCGCAGGTTCAGGCCCACCTTGTCCATGCGGCCCAGCTCGCGCCACAGCGCGATGGCGTGCTGCCGCGCCTCGATCACCGTGTCGTCGATGCGCAGCGCCAGGCCGGCCTCGTTGGCCCAGTCCTCGTGCAGCTGCGCCGCCACCGCCTTCGGCGCCTGGTCGGCATAGCGCAGGGCGGTCGCCAGATGCGCCGCCGCCTGGTGATGCGCGCCCAGGCGCGAGGCCTGCGCCGCGGCCTGCGGCGCCAGGGCCAGCACGCGCTCGCCGTCATCCGCCGCGGCGGCGTGGTGCACCTGGCGCGGTAGCAGGGCGATCGCCTGCCGGGCAGGGGCCTCGGCCATCGCGGTCTCGACCCGGGCGTGCAGCGATTGCTGGACGGCCGGGGTCAGCTGGTCGAGCGTGGCCAGCCGTGCCAGTTCGTGGCGGAAGCCGATCGCGCCCTGGTCGTCGCGCACCAGCATGCCGCGGGCGATGCAGCGGTCGACCGCGGCGTCGGCCCTGCCGCCCAGCAGCGCCCGCGCCAGCCAGGGCTCGACGCTGCCCGGCACGATGCTGACCGTCTCCAGCGCCTCGCGCTCCTCCGGCGACAGCCGCGACAGCCGCGACCACACCGCATCCCGGATCGAGGCCGGCACGCTGCCGGGGGCGGCGTCCTGGCTGGCCAGAAGCTCGGTGACGAAGAAAGGGTTGCCTGCCGTGATCCGGTGCAGCTCGGCGGCGGGGCGGCCGCCCTGCCGGGCCAGCGCGGCGACCGCTTCGGGCGACAGCGGCTGCATGGCGATGCGGACGGCCGTGGCCGGCAGGTCGCCCAGCACTTGGCGCAACGGATGGTCGGGGCCGACCTCGTCGCTGCGGTAGCTCAGCACCAGCAGGGTCCGCAGCACCGGCATGCGGCGGCCGAGATACTTTACCAGGTCGAGCGTCGCATTGTCGGCCCAGTGCACGTCCTCGAACACCAGGACCGTGGTCTCCGGCAGTTCCTGCAGCGTGTTCAGCAAGGCGGGGAACAGCCGCTCCGGCGCCGCCGCCTGGTCCAGCAGGGCCGCCATGCGGGGGCCGAGGGCATGGGCCATGTCCTGCAGCGGACCCAGGGCGCGCGGCGTGAACAGCGCCTCGGATCCGCCCCACAGCACCCGGTGGCCGGGGCCCAGGCGTTGCGTGAACTCGTGCAGCAGCGCGGTCTTGCCGATCCCGGCCTCGCCGCCCAGCACGACCGTGCCGCCGTGCCCCTCCGCGGCGCGCCGGGCCAGGTCGATCAGTCGGTCAAGCGGCTCCTCGCGCTCGATCAGCATGAATTCGGCGACTCCCCTGTGCCTGCAGGGATTTCAGGCCAAGGGGGTGTCGAAAACAAGGCTTCATGTCCGATTTTTGCTGCATTGCACCGAGATCGGCCTCAGCTCTGCAGCATCGAGGCGCCCATCCCGACCAGCGCGCCGCCGAACAGCCGGTTGCACAGCCGGGCGCGGCTCGGCTGCTGCAGCCAGCGCCGCAGCGCATGGGCGGCGACCGCATTGGTGAGGATCCCGAGGAAGCTGATCGCGGTGAAGCTGGCGGCCAGCAGGGACAGCTGCGGCGTCGCCGGCAGGGCCGGGTCGATGAATTGCGGGAAGAAGGCCGGGAAGAACAGCAGCGTCTTCGGGTTGGTGGCCGAGATCAGGAACCCCTTCCAGAACCGTTGCCCGACCGGGATCGCGCCGCCGGCCTCGATCGCCATGCCGCCGCGGGCCCGCCACTGCTGGATGCCGAGATAGACGAGATAGCCGGCGCCGGCCCAGCGCAGCAGGTCGAACCACTGGCCCAGCAGGGCCAGGAACGAGCCGATGCCGACCACGGCCAGCGCCGCCTGGATGGCGATCGCCAGGGTCGCGCCCGCCACCGTCGTCACCGTGCGGGCCCAGCCCAGCGCCAGCGCATGCGACAGCGCCAGGATGTTCACCGGCCCCGGCGTGACGCTCAGGATCAGCGCGGTGACCAGGAAGGTGCCGTACAGATGCCAGTTCATGGCGGGTCTCGGGGAGCGGGTGCGAGGCCGCTCGGCCGTCCCCGGGCCGCTGCGGCGAGTTGGATAATATTGTTGCGATAGGTAACATAATTACCCGGACCGTGAGGCCTGTCGTCTCGCGGAGGAGCCATGCGAATTTGCCGTGCTCCACGGCTCCAAGTCATGTTTCACCGGAATGCCGTATCGCTAGGAACCTCTTCCGCATTGCCGTGTTTTCGCCACGATCTGGTCCGGGGAGGGAAGGGCATGAGCCTGGCGCCGCTGCGTCGCGGGGAGTTCGAACGGGCGCCGCAGCTCCGCGGTCCGGAGATGGGCTTCGCCTCGGCGGTGGACCGCGCGAAGGCGGCGAAACCGGTGCCGGCGGCGCGGGCGCGCGAGATCGACGAATGGGTCCGGGACAGGGTCAAGGACCACACGCTGCGCTTCTGGAAGGATGACGGCGCCGAGACGGCGGCCAAGGCGCTGAAGGGCGACAGCGATCTCGGCGAGCTGACGGCGGCGGAGCAGGCGCGGCTGGTCGACCGGGTGCTGCGCAAATGGCAGGGCGATGGCGCGGCCTCGGCGCAGGACTTGGCCGGGCGGGTGCGGGGGAACCGGGACCTGGCCCGGCTGGTGGCGGACCGTCTGGCGGCGCGCTCGGTCGAGCTGCAGGCCGGCAAGCGCGGCGACGAGAAGCTGGACCCGGCGCTGACGACCGCCCGCGTCTATGCCGAGGCGGCGGTGCTGGCGCTGGGCTACGACCCGGAGCGGCCGGACTTCACGGCGAAGCTGGACGCGGCCGGGCTGCGGGCGCTGGTCGGGTCGCAGTCGCGCGACCAGGCCTCGGCCTTCGCGGCGATGCTGGCGCACCAGCCGCGGGCGCTGGCCTCGGCCGTGTCGGCAATGGCCGATGCGCCGGATGGCGAGGCGCGCGATGCCTTCACGCTCGGCGCCTTCGCCCAGGCGCGGGAGCGCACCTATTTCGAGGCGCTGGGGCTGCCGCAGGACATGGGCCGGGCGCTGGCCAGGGCGCTCGGCCAGCCGGGCGAAGGTGAGCGGCTGGGCGGGATCCTGGCGACGCCGGAGGGCCGCAGGCTGCTGGTCGAGCAACTGCCTTTCCCGCAGCAGGGCAAGACCACGCCGGAGGCACGGGGCCAGTTGCTGGGCCTGGTGCTGCAGCACCGCGAGATCACGGCGGATGTGCTGCAGCGCTCGCCGGGCGGCGACCCCTGGGCCTCGCCGGCGGTGGCGAAGCCGATGGCGCAGGCGGCGGCGGACCAGGCGCTGCAGGCGTCCGGCGGCAAGGGCCACGGCATAGAGCTGGCGGGGGCGGAGGCGCTGGAAAGCCGGGTGGCCCGGGCGCTGGGGCTCAGGCACGAGGGCGAGGACGGCAGGACCATCGACAGGATCGCTTCGGCGATCCGCAGCCAGGGCGGCACCGACGGCAAGGTCACGGTGCTGCCGATCCAGTTCTCCAGCAGCGAGAGCGGAGCGGCGCGGCTGCCGCTGTTCCGGGTCGCGGGCAAGGACGGGGCGGTGCGCTTCGTCGACAACCAGGGCGGCCGCTACGCCGACTTCGCCAGCTGGAAGCGGGAGAACCGGCTGCCGCCGGGCGCCATGACCTATCCGCGCAGCGGCGTGCTGCAGGAGAAGGACGGCCGCGCGGTGCTGGACAGCGCCGCCACCCCGCGCACGCCGGACAGCTTCGGCGAGCATGTCGAGGAGGCGCTGGACAAGGCGGCGCTGTTCGGCGGCGTCGTCGCCGGCGGGGCAATGGTGCTGGGCTCGGGCGGCACCGCGGCGCCGGCGGTGGTGGCCGGAGCGGGAGCGTGGTTCGCCTGGCGCGGGGCGGAGGAGGCGGGGGCGCTGCGGGGGCACGGCCTGGATCAATGGGACAATCCGGAATACCGGATGGCGCTGTTCAACACGGTCGCGGGCGGCGCAAGCATCCTGCCCTTCGGCCGGCTGGCCTACCTCTCGCAGACCGGCAAGGCGGCGGAGGCGGGCCGGGTGTGGTCCGGCCTCAACGGCACGGCGATGGCGGCGGACGGCGCCGCGGCCGCCAACACCGGCTACACCCTGGCCACGGGCTGGGACGGCCTCTCCCCCGGCCAGCGCCTGGAGATGGGCCTCGGCGTCGCCCTCTGGGGCGGCATGACCCTGGCGGTCGGCCGCTCCGGCCGGGCGTCGTCGGCCGACCAGCCGCGGGCCGACGGGACGGACGGAGCGGAAAGCCCCGGCTCGGCCGACGGGCCCCAGGTCCCGCTCAACCCGACATCGCCGCTGCCGCAGCGGCCGACCTGGAAGACCAGGGCGGCCGAGGAGCTGGATGTCGGCATCTCCGATCTCCACTTCGTCGAGATCCGGCGGACGAACGGGAACGGGGAAGGTGTGCTCGCGGACGGGGCGGCCGTGTCGCCGCATGAGGAGGTGATCCGGATGGACAATGACGGCCGCGAGGGCCGCTCGATCGTCCTGGATATGTCCGACGCCACGACCGGGAACCGGCGCTTTGCTCAGAGCCTCGCCGACACCGCCCAGGCTCCGGTCTATCTCCGGCGTGAAGCCGGAGGATGGACGGCGCTCCGGCCCGGCAAGTCGACGCAGGACTGGTCGGTCGAGGTGGAGGGGCGAACGCTCTACCGGGTCGACCCGGACGGCGCCCGGCACCGGATCGAGTCCGTGGAGGATCACCTTGGGCCGCGGCTCGGGGCCGGCCTGTCCAAGACGGCCTTCGCCTTCGGAGACAAGGCGGTGGTCGTGATCCGCGACGGCGATCTCCTGCCCGGCTTCAAGGAGATGGCGATGCTCAACCGGCTGGAGGAGGCGGGGCTTCCGGTCGCCCGGCCGCTGGGGCTGACGCGGGTGGGCGGTCAACCCGCACTGCTGGTCGACCGCTATGCTGCCAACAGCAAGGACATGATGAACCGCCCCGGCGGCGAGGAGGTCGTCGACACCTCCCGCCTGAATCGGAACAGCCTGTCCAGCCTCCAGCGGATCAAGGCGACGATGTTGGAGCGGAAGATCGACATCAAGGATCTCCAGTTCCTGATGAAGGAGGATGGCAGCTTCGTCGTCGCCGACCCGCAGGAGATCTATTTCGGGTATGAGCCGTCGTGGAAGCGCATCGCGGTCATCGACAGATTCATCGATGCGGCCGAGGCGAAGCTCGGCCGGCACGGGTAAGACCGCCACGATCGGCTTGATTTTCTCAATATGAGAATTAAGTTGAAGGCGGCACCTTCAAGCCGGTGCGGACGGCTGCTAGGGTGCCCCGACCTTCATCCGTGGACCCTGTCATGACCGATCGTCTCGTCATCGCCCTCGCCCAACTGAACCCGACGCTCGGCGACGTGCGCGGCAACATCGACAAGCTGCGCCGCACCCGGGACGAGGCGCGTCAGGCCGGCGCCGACCTCATGCTGGCCAGCGAGCTGGCGGTCAGCGGCTACCCGCCCGAGGACCTGGTGCTGAAGCCGTTCTTCCTCGACGCGGTGGAGGAGGGAGTGCGCGAGCTGGCGGCCGAGACCACCGAGGGCCCGGCGCTGCTGATCGGCACGCCCTGGCGCGACAACGGCCGCATCCACAACGCCGTGCTGCTGCTCGACGGCGGCAAGATCGCCGCGTCCCGGTTCAAGCACGACCTGCCCAACTACGGCGTGTTCGACGAGAAGCGGGTCTTCGCCGCCGGTCCGATGCCCGGGCCGATCCCGTTCCGCGGCGTGCGCCTGGGCGTGCCGATCTGCGAGGACATCTGGACCCCCGACGTGGTCGAGTGCCTGCAGGAGACCGGGGCCGAGCTGCTGCTGGTGCCGAACGGCAGCCCCTACGAGGCCGGCAAGGCCGAGCAGCGGCTGCAGATCGTGCTGAACCGGGTGACCGAGAGCGGCCTGGCCATGGCCTATCTCAACCAGGTCGGCGGCCAGGACGAGCTGGTGTTCGACGGGGCCTCCTTCGTCATCGGCCGCAACGGTGCGCTGCGCCGCCAGCTGCCGTCGTTCCGCGAGCACGTCGCGATCACCGAATGGGTGCGCGGCGAGGAGGGCTGGGACTGCGTCGAGGGCGAGCGCATCGCCCCGCCGGACGGCGTCGAGGCGATCTACGGCGCGATGATGCTGGGCCTCAGAGATTACGTGAACAAGAACCGCTTTCCTGGTGTTCTGATTGGACTTTCCGGCGGCATCGACTCCGCGCTTTCGGCCGCGGTGGCGGTCGATGCGCTGGGCGCCGACCGGGTCCATTGCGTGATGCTGCCCTCGCCCTACACCAGCCAGGACAGCCTGGACGACGCGGCCGGCTGCGCCCATGCCCTCGGCGTGCGGCTCGACAGCATCTCGATCGCGCCGGCGATGCAGGCCTTCGACGCCATGCTGGCGCCGCTGTTCGAGGGCACCACGCCCGACATCACCGAGGAGAACATCCAGTCCCGCGCCCGCGGCGTCACCCTGATGGCGCTGTCGAACAAGTTCGGCAAGATGGTGCTGACCACCGGCAACAAATCCGAGATGTCAGTCGGTTACGCGACGTTGTACGGCGATATGTGCGGCGGCTATTCGGTGCTGAAGGACGTCTACAAGACCACGGTCTACGAGCTGTCGCGCTGGCGCAACCAGGTGCATCCGGAGGGGGCGATGGGCCCGGCCGGTCGGGTGATCCCGGAGCGGATCATCACCAAGGCGCCGACCGCCGAGCTGAAGCCGAACCAGACCGACCAGGACACGCTGCCGCCCTACGACGCGCTGGACGACATCCTCAATTGCCTGGTGGAGGAGGAGATGGGCGTCGACGAGATCGTCGCCCGCGGCCACGACCGGGCCACGGTGGCGCGGGTGTGGCGCCTGCTCGACCGCGCCGAATACAAGCGCCGCCAGGCCCCGCCGGGGGTGAAGCTGACCCGCCGCAACTTCGGCCGCGACCGCCGCTACCCGATCACCAACTCGACGCTGAGCCTGATCTAGGAGGAGACCGTGGCCGATCTCGTCGCACCGGGCATCTACACGGTCCAGGGCTGCTTCAGCCCGGCGGAATGCCAGGGGTGGATCGCCGGAGCGGGCGATTACGAAGCGGCCACGATCGCCACCGCCAAGGGCGTGGTGCGGGACGCCGGGTTACGCAACAATAGCCGCGCGATCCGCGACGACCCCGCCTTGGCCGCCGATCTCTGGCAACGGCTGCGGCAGCACGTGCCGCCCTTCCTCGACGGGCGCCAGGCGATCGGCGTCAACGAGAGGTTCCGCTTCTACCGTTATGACCACGCTCAGTATTTCGGCGGTCATGTCGACGGCGTGTTCCGCCGCGGCAATGGCGAGGAGAGCCGCCTGACCCTGATGGTCTATCTCAACGACGACTTCGCCGGCGGCGAGACGGTCTTCGCCGAGACGGTCGTCGTGCCGTCGACCGGCATGGTGCTGCTGTTCCGGCACGAGCTGTTCCATGAGGGGCGGCCGGTGACAGCGGGCGTCAAGCATGTGCTTCGCTCGGATGTGATGTACGGACCCGTTGGTCGGCTGCACATATGAGGACCGTTGCCGCTGCTTCCCCCGACGATGGGCCGGCCCGAGCGTTGCTCGACCATCCGGAGACTTATCCGGGTCTGATCGAGCACGGGAGCGCCCGTCAGTTGCTACGCCTGTGGCGCTATCCGTCCTTCGCGCCCTGGTGCTCCTGGGCGGTCATCGAGGCGCGGTCAGGCCTGTTTCTCCGCCGCGTGGTCTGGGATCGGCACGATCGCTCCGGGAAGCCCCAACCCGTCACCTATGGTTGTGAAGCGCCGCTTCGGCCGGAAATGCTTGCGACGGTGCTCGGCGAGCTCGCCGTCATCCGGCTCACTCCATTTCCGACGGTCAGGATCCTCGGTCTCGATGGCACCGGTTGCGGCGTCGAGCAGGGCGACCTCTTTGGGTTCGCCAGATTCGAATGGTGGGATGTTCGCCATCCCGAAGATTGGGGTCCACTTCATCAATGGCATGAGCGGACAGCCGGCCGGCTTGACGCGCTGCTGCCGGCCCGTTCCATCGTCGGGTGACTGCCGGCGCTCTGAAAGCTGTAGGTTGGGTTCGCGGCACGCGAACCCAACAATGGCTCCGGCCACACGATGTTGGGTTCGCCCCAGGGAGAACCCAACCTACGGGCTGCGCTCGACGGTCCTACTCGAACATCCCCTTCGGCGTCTCGCCCTTCAGGAAGGGCTCGATTACGGCCAGCAGCAGGTCGGTCTGGCCGATTACGGCGGTGTGCGAGGTCGCCGGCAGCACGGCGAGGCGCGAAGCCGGCAGGGGCTTGCCCATGTCGCCCATGACGCCGCCGCCGAGCAGCCGGAACAGCGCCACCGAATGCTCCAGCGTCGCCACGTCGGCATCACCGGTGATGATCAGCACCGGCGTCTTCAGCGCCTTGACCTCCGCCTCCCACGCCATCGGCTCCTTCTCCAGCGCGATCAGCTTGCGGACCAGCTCGGGGAAGCCGTCGGGATTGGCGGCGAGCTTGCGGTACGCCTCGGCGAACACCGGCATGTCGACGAACATCTCCACCGTCATCTGCGGGATGAACTCCCGGAACGCCGGCTGCCAGCCCTCGGCGTCATAGGCGACCGAGGCGGCGACGAGCTTGTTCACCTTGTCCGGATGCCGGATGGCCAGCTGCAGCCCGGCGATGGCGCCCATCGAATAGCCGAACACGTCGGCCTTCGGCAGCTCCACCGCGTCCATGAAGGCGGCCACGTCGTCCGCCAGGGCGGGGTAGGTGATCGGCCGGTCGATGTCGGTGGTGCGGCCGTGGCCCTGGAACTCGATGGCATAGACCTTGCGGGTCTCGGCCAGCTTCGGGATGACCGCGCCCATCGACGGGATGTTCATATAGCCGCCGTGCAGCACGACCAGCGGGTCGCCGCTGCCGGAGACCTCGTAGTACATCTGCATGCCGTTGACCTCGACCCGGCTGCCTTCGGCGAGGACGGGGCCGGCGGCGAGCAGGGTCGCGGCGGCGAGGACGGTGCGGATCATGGTGGTCTCCATCCGGTTTCGTTGACGTTGACGATAAGACGAAGCAGCCCCGCCGCGCGCCGACAGAGGCCGGCGGAAATTTTTTGTCGATCGGCTCCGTGCCTATCCGCCCCGCCGCCCGCGTCGGCTTCCGTAAACGCAATGTTCATTGCTTGACCGCCTGCACCTCGTTCATGATATGTTCTATAGACACAGGCGCGGACTCCGATCTCGACATCCAGGCCACCTGCCGCAGCCTCGCGCTGCAGCAGGTCCGGATGCTCACCCGCCTGGCCGAAATCGCCATGCAGCTGGCCGAGGCCGAGGGCACCCGCGCCATTGAAGCGCAGGCCCGGGCCGCCCAGCCCGAGGCCGACGAAGCTTCTGTGCAGGCGGCCCGGGCCGAGGCGCAGGAGGCCGGGATGGCCTTCGGCCGCTTCTCCCGCTCGGTGCAGCGCTCGCTCGACCTCCGCTCCCGCGCCGCCGCCGACCTCTGCGCCCGCGACGGGGCCGCCCGGCGTGTCCGCCGGGCCCGCCAGCGCAACCACGTCACCGAGGCCCTCTACGCCCTGATCTGGGACCCCGCCCAGTCGATCGAGGAGCTCGACGAGGCCGACCATCGCACCGGCATGCTGCACCAGAGGCTCGACGCGCTGTACGAGGACGAGGAGGACCGGATCGAGGACCGGCCGGTGGGCGCGGTGATCACCGGCCTGGCCTGCGGCCTCGACCTGTCCGACGAATGGCGCCGCCGGGCGGCCGACTGGTCGGGCCCGCCCTATCCGCCGCCGCCGACAGGCAGCCCGGGCGAGATCCGGGCGCGGCGCCGGGCCCGGCTGCACGAACTGATGAAGCGGACGCTCGGGGCCATCGATCCTGCCAAGGCGCCCGGCCTCAAGGCCGGGATCGAGGCCCGGCTGCAGGAGCCCGATGCCGGGGCCCTGATCGACGCCGAGCCGCCGGCCGGGGCCGCCGCCCGCCTCTGCCGCTCCCTCGGCGTCGACTTCGCCGGCGACTACGAGGAGCCCCCCGAACCCCCCGAACCAGGCAAACCCTGCGGACCCGACACCGGGTGATGGGCCGTCATCGGCGCCGGATGCGGCTTCGCCAAACTCTCGACCTCGCTTCCCTTCACTGTCGTTGCCGGGCGTGACCCTTCTGGATGCCTGTCCTCGGGCTCGGCCCGAGGACAGGCCCGGGCATGACGGAAAGGGATGGCGGGAGAGAACGCTGGCCCAACCCCGGCCCGGCACCGAAAAAGATGCGTCGGGGCCTGTCCCCGGCGCAGCCCAGGGAATCCGCCCGCCGCCGCTTCCGCACGGCCGCGCGGTGCATGGCATCGGCAACGTTTCACCCGCGTCCCTTCCTGGACAGCGGTCGCCCCGGCGCGCTACAAGCGTCGGCTCGGCCGTCCGGATCTCCGGGGCCGCACCGCCCAAGACGCCCAGGCCGACCATCCGCGATGCAGACCGTCAACGACATCCGCTCCACCTTCCTCGACTTCTTCGGCGAGAACGGCCACGAGGTGGTTGCGTCCAGCCCGCTGGTGCCGCGGAACGACCCGACGCTGCTGTTCACCAATGCCGGCATGGTGCAGTTCAAGAACGTCTTCACCGGCATGGAGACGCGCCCCTACCAGCGCGCGGCCACGGCGCAGAAATGCGTGCGCGCCGGCGGCAAGCACAACGATCTCGAGAATGTCGGCTACACCGCCCGGCACCACACCTTCTTCGAGATGCTGGGGAACTTCTCCTTCGGCGATTATTTCAAGGAGCGGGCGATCGATCTGGCCTGGCGCCTGATCACGCAGGAGTTCGGCCTGCCGAAGGACAAGCTGCTGGTCACGGTGTACCACACCGACGACGAGGCGGCCGGGCTGTGGCGGCGCATCGCCGGCCTGTCGGACGACCGGATCATCCGCATCCCGACCTCGGACAATTTCTGGGCGATGGGCGACACCGGCCCCTGCGGCCCGTGCTCGGAGATCTTCTACGACCACGGCCCGGAGATCGCCGGCGGCCCGCCGGGCAGCCCGGACGAGGATGGCGACCGGTTCATCGAGATCTGGAACCTGGTCTTCATGCAGTACGAGCAGGTCACCAAGGAGACGCGGGTCGACCTGCCGCGGCCGTCGATCGATACCGGCGCGGGGCTGGAGCGCGTGGCCGCCGTGCTGCAGGGCAAGCACGACAACTACGACATCGACCTGATGCGGGCCCTGATCGAGGCCTCGGCCGATGCCACCAACAGCGACCCCGACGGCCCGCACAAAGTCAGCCACCGGGTGATCGCCGACCATCTCCGCGCCACCTCGTTCCTGATGGCCGACGGTGTCATGCCGTCGAATGAGGGCCGCGGCTACGTGCTGCGCCGGATCATGCGCCGGGCCATGCGCCATGCCCATCTGATCGGCGCGCGCGACCCGGTGATGTACCGGCTGGTGCCGGCGCTCGTGCGCCAGATGGGCGCCGCCTATCCCGAGCTGGTGCGGGCCGAGGCGCTGATCACCGAGACGCTGAAGCTGGAGGAGTCCCGCTTCAAGCAGACCCTCGACCGCGGCCTGCGCCTCTTGGAGGACGAGACCGGCCGCCTCGGCGCCGGCCAGGCCCTGCCGGGCGACGTCGCGTTCAAGCTGTACGACACCTACGGCTTCCCGCTCGACCTGACCCAGGACGTGCTGCGCGGCCAGGGCCGCACGGTCGACACCGCCGGCTTCGAGACGGCGATGGAGCGGCAGCGCGCCGAGGCCCGGAAGAACTGGGCCGGCTCGGGCGAGGCGGCCACCGGCGCCTTGTGGTTCGAGTTGAAGGAAAAACTCGAACCCACTGAATTCCTTGGCTATGATACCGAGGTCGCCGAGGGTGTCGTCACCGCGCTGGTGGTCGACGGCCAGGTCGTCGACCAGGCCGGTCCGGGCGCCGAGGTCGTGATCGTGGTCAACCAGACCCCGTTCTATGCCGAGAGCGGCGGTCAGATGGGCGACGCCGGCACCATCACCGCGCCGGGCGGCGTCACCGTCGCGGTGCGCGACACCCAGAAGCAGGCCGGCGTGCTGTGGGCCCATATCGGCACGGTCGAAGCCGGCACGCTGAAGGTCGGCGAGGCGGTCGAGCTCAAGGTCGACCATGCTCGCCGCAGCGCGCTGCGCGCCAACCATTCGGCCACCCACCTGCTGCACGCGGCGCTGCGCCGCCGGCTGGGCGAGCACGTCACCCAGAAGGGCTCGCTGGTGGCGCCGGAGCGGCTGCGCTTCGACATCAGCCAGCCGCGGCCGCTGACGTCCGAGGACATCGCCGCGGTCGAGGCCGAGGTCAACGCCCGGATCCGCGAGAACGCCGAGGTCACCACCCGGCTGATGACGCCGGAGGACGCGATCGCCGCCGGCGCCATGGCGCTGTTCGGCGAGAAATACGGCGACACGGTGCGCGTCGTCGGCATGGGCCAGGACGGCAACCGGGTCTATTCGCAGGAGCTGTGTGGCGGTACCCATGTCGCCCGCACCGGCGACATCGGCGCCTTCCGGCTGGTCTCGGAAGGGGCCGTCGCCGCCGGCATCCGCCGGATCGAGGCGGTGACCGGCGAAGGTGCGGTGTCCTATGCCGCCCATCGCGACGCGCTGCTGGCCGAGGCCGCCGGCGCGCTGAAGGGGACGCCGGAGGAGCTACCGGCGCGCCTCGCCGCCCTGGTCGAGGAGCGGCGGCGGCTGGAGCGCGAGGTCTCCGACCTGCGGCGCAAGCTGGCGACGGCGGGCAGCGGCGGGGCCGCGCCCGAGGTCAAGGAGATCGCCGGGGTCAAGTTCACCGGCCGGATCGTCGACGACCTGCCGGCGCGCGAATTGAAGCCGATGGCCGACGCGCTGAAGCAGCAGCTCGGCTCCGGCGTGGTCGCGCTGGTCGGCCGGGCCGAGGGCAAGCTGTCGGTCTGCATCGGCGTGACCGAGGACCTGACCGGGCGGTTCGACGCGGTGGCGCTGGTGCGCGCCGCGGCCGAGGCGGCCGGCGGCAAGGGCGGTGGGGGTCGCCCGGACATGGCGCAGGCGGGCGGGCCGGATGCGGCCCGTGCCGACCAGGCACTGGCAGCGGTCGAGGCGGCGCTCGCCGCCTGACCGGAGGGGCTTGAAAGGATCTGTCGCGGCTGTCCCGGATGTGGTAGCGTCCGTGGACGAAGCCGCAATATGTGGTACGCGCAGTCGATGCGCGTGATCTTGGGAGAAGCGGATGTCTTGGACCGAAGAAAGGGTGGCGCAGCTGCGCCAGCTCTGGGGAAACGGGAAGAGCGCAAGCGAGATCGCCGAGATCCTGGGGGGCGTCTCTCGCAACGCGGTGATCGGCAAGGCGCATCGGCTGGAGCTGTCCGGCCGGCCGTCGCCGATCAAGCGCAAGGAGGATGAGGAGGAGGAGGTCGCGGTCACCGCCGCCGCCGAAGCTCCGCCGGCGGTGGAGAAGGTGCCGGCCAAGCCGGTGCCGGAGCGCAAGTCGGGCGGCGCCACGATCCTCAACCTGACCGAGCGGATGTGCAAATGGCCGATCGGCGATCCGCGCGACAAGGACTTCCACTTCTGCGGCAAGGCCGCCCACGGCAACCTGCCGTACTGCGCCGAGCACGCCGCGATCGCCTACCAGCCGCCCGGCAAGCGGCGAGACGAGGACCGCGCCATCCTGCGGGCGTGAGTTGTCGGTGATTTGACGAATCTTCTCGCCAACCGGCCGCAGCTCCGGCATTAATTCCTCCCGGATATTCGGGGGAATTTGATGAAGCGAGGCATTTCATCCTGCGCCGCCGGGCTGTTCGCCCTGGCGGCGTTTTGCTTGCCGGCACGGGCCGAAGACTCGGTGATCTCCTTTGTGTCCGGACCGTTCGCCGGAGCTGCGGCCGAAGATGTCAGGCGCGACGAGGACAACAATCTGGCGGAGCGCGGAACCCGCATCGGCGAATCCGCGGTGTTCCGCAGCAACGGCATGGTGGCCTATGTCAGCTGGGCCCGGCTGGGCGGCAACTACGTCTGGCAGGACACGGGCCTGAACGGGTTGACGGAGAACGTCCGCCAGGCCTTCGACGCGACCAGCGTGACCGTCCTGTCCGGTGATCGTGACACGGTCAACGGATTCAAGACGCAATATCGGGATGTCCGCCTTGCCGGTCCGCCGCGGCGCTGCGGCGTGTTCACGCTGCAGCGGGCGATGAACAGCATCGTCGGTTTCGCCTGCCGCAGGGAAGACCGGGCCGTGCCGATCCTCACGATCCTGGAGGGGCTGTCGATCGACGGGGTGATCGGCCCCTGAAAGGCAGGACCGTACGGGGCGCAGCCGTTGGCCCGGACGGCCCGCACCGGTGCGATCACGGGCGGAGGGGGGAATCATGTTCAATCGAGCGATACGGTGTGCCGCGGGCGCGATCGCCGCGACCGTGTTGTCCTGGCCGGCATTGGCCGAGGAGTCTCCGATCAGCTTCGTCTCGGGCCCGTTGCAAGGCGCGGCGGCGGAGAACGTCAAGCACAAGGAGGAGTCTCTCGCCCACTCGGCCTTCGGTGCGGTGAAGTCGGACAGTGCGGTGTTCAAATCCGGCCCGATGCTCGCCTGGGTCGACTGGTCGCGCCTGGGCGGCCACTACCGCTGGCGGGACAACGATGTCGGTTCCTTGTCGAACGAGGTGAAGGACATCTTCGACGTCACCGGCTTCACCATCCTGGAAAGCGATGGGATCACGGTGAATGGCTATGCCGCGCAGTACCGGAAGATCAGCCTGATCGGCATCGACCGCCGCTGCGGCGTCTTCGCGATGACGCGCACGAGCCACCTGATCCAGGGCTTCGCCTGCGCTCCGGCCGCCCGCGCCTTCCGGGTTCAGGACGTCATGGAGGGCATCTCGATCAACGGCGTGATCGGGCCCTGAGCGGCCGGCGACCGAAACAGGCAGAGCGCTTCAGTGGCCGCTCAATCAATCCAATGGAGGGGGAATCATGTTCAATCGCGTGATGCGGTGCGCCGCAGGGCTTCTTGTCCTCGCGGCGGCGTCGTGGCCCGCATGGGCCGAGGAGTCGCCGATCCGCTTCGTCTCGGGACCGTTCGCCGGCGTCGCCGCCAAGGATGCGAAGCATACGGAAGATATGGCCTCGGAGGGCAGCGGCACCGTCCGCACGGACAGCGCGGCATTCTCGACGCGGCAACTCTTCGCCCATGTCGAATGGGCGCGGCTGCCCGGCGGCTATCGCTGGCGGGATTCCGACCGCATCGCCTCGCTCTCCCAGTGGGTCCAGAGGGCCTTGAAGGCGACCGCATTCACCGTGGTGCGGGGAGACAGCACGAGCGTGAACGGATATCGCGCTCAGTACCGGATCATCACCCTGACCGGCGCCGATGAGCGCTGCGGCGTCTTCGACCTGCAGCGCGCAAACCATCTGATCCAGGGCGTGGTCTGCGGGGTCGGGGGCGAGGTGCCGCTGATGGCCGTGCTGCAGGGGCTGTCGATCGACAACGTGATCGGCCCCTGACGGCAGAAGGGCCGGCACGAGCCGGCCCTTCGTCGCTTCGGCTGTGGGTGGCAGACGTCAGCCGATCGCCGCCTGCAGGTTCTGGTCCAGCTTGTCCAGGAACTGCTCGGTGGTCATCCAGGGCTGATCCGGCCCGATCAGGATGGCGAGGTCCTTGGTCATCTGGCCGGCCTCGACCGTCTCGACGCAGACCTTCTCGAGCGTCTGGGCGAAGCGCAGCAGCTCGGGGGTCTCGTCGAAGCGGGCGCGGTAGGTCAGGCCCTGGGTCCAGGCGAAGATCGAGGCGATCGGGTTGGTCGAGGTGGCGCGGCCCTTCTGGTGCTCGCGGTAGTGGCGGGTCACCGTGCCGTGCGCCGCCTCGGCCTCGACCGTCTTGCCGTCGGGGGTCAGCAGCACCGAGGTCATCAGGCCGAGAGAGCCGAAGCCCTGCGCCACCGAATCCGACTGCACGTCGCCGTCGTAGTTCTTGCAGGCCCAGACGAAGCCGCCCTCCCACTTCAGGGCCGAGGCGACCATGTCGTCGATCAGGCGATGCTCGTAGACCAGGCCGGCCTTCTGGAACCGGTCCTTGAACTCGGCGTCGTAGACCTCCTGGAAGATGTCCTTGAACCGCCCGTCATACCCCTTGAGGATGGTGTTCTTGGTCGACAGGTAGACCGGCATGTTGCGCAGCAGGCCGTAGTTCAGCGACGACTGGGCGAAGCCGCGGATGGATTCGTCCAGGTTGTACATGCTGAGAGCGACGCCCGCGCCCGGGAACTTGAACACCTCGAGCTCGACCGGCTGGCTGCCGTCGGCCGGGGTGTAGGTCATGGTCAGGGTGCCCGGGCCGGGGACCTTCAGATCGGTGGCGCGGTACTGGTCGCCGAAGGCGTGGCGGCCGACCACGATCGGCTTGCGCCATCCGGGCACCAGGCGCGGCACGTTGCGGCAGATGATCGGTTCGCGGAAGATGGTGCCGCCGACGATGTTGCGGATCGTCCCGTTCGGCGACTTCCACATCTTCTTGAGGTTGAACTCCTTCACCCGGGCCTCGTCCGGGGTGATGGTGGCGCATTTCACGCCGACGCCGAACTGCTTGATCGCCTCGGCCGCGTCGATCGTCACCTGGTCGTCGGTCTGGTCGCGGTACTCGATCCCGAGATCGTAGTAGCGGAGATCGATGTCGAGATACGGCAGGATCAGCTTGTCCTTGATGAACTGCCAGATGATGCGCGTCATCTCGTCGCCGTCGAGCTCGACGACCGGGGTCTTGACCTTGATCTTGGCCATGTCGGGATCTTTCCGCTTCGGACAGGAATGGTCGGGCTTATAGCACCCGGCCGCAGGGGACGAAAGGCGCGGGGGCTACACCCATTTGTCGCTGGCGCGGCCGGCGACCGGCTGCGGCGCGGCGATGGCGCCGAACACCTCCTCGACCGTCTCGACCACCTGGAACAGGTCGCGATGCTCCTTCCGGCAGAAGCCCTGGGCGACCATGTGGTCGACCAGGCGCAGGAACGGGCGCCAGTAGCCGTCGATGTCGACGAAGACGACCGGCTTGTCGTGCAGCTTGAGCTGCCGCCAGGTCAGCATCTCGAAGGTCTCGTCCAGCGTGCCCAGGCCGCCCGGCAACACGACGAAGGCATCGGAGCGGTCGAACATCATCCGCTTGCGGGTGTGCATGCTGTCGACGACGTGCAACTCGGTCAGGCCGGTGTGCTCGACCTCCAGCGCCTGGATGTGCTCGGGGATGATGCCGACGACCTTGCCCCCGGCGCCGAGCGCGGCGTCGGCGACGATGCCCATCAGCCCGACCCGGCCGCCGCCATAGACCAGCTGCAGGCCGCGGGCGGCGATCAGGGCGCCGAGGTTGGCGGCGGCGGATTTGTAACGCTCGTCGACGCGGGAGGAGGAGCCGCAATAGACGCAGAGGGAACGGATGTCGGCCATGAGATCGCACGGAGGTGGATACGGGGCCGGCACGGCCGGCGCGCGACATTAGGAAGGGATCGACTTCGGGGCAAGTTTCGATGCGGCCGCAGCAGCGGTTTGTTGCGAGTCGATGACTGCGCGGATAACGTGGCGCGAATAATTTCGGGGCGGTTCTGACGTTGAAAAAACTCCTGTTGATCGGCGGCATTGCGGTCGCTGTGCTTGCGGCTATCCTCGCCGTGGTCGAATACACCGGGCAGCCCCGCCGGGATGCGGCCCCGCCGAGCGTGGCGACGGCCGCTGCTCCGGCCACTCCGCCCGTGGCCGCCGAGCCGAAGCCGTCGGCGCCCGCGGCAGTGCCGAAGCCTGCCGTCCCGGAGCCTGCGGCTCCCGTCGCGCCGCCGTCGCCGCGGGTCCTGGGCAGCGGGTTTGAGGAACCAGCCAAGATCGCCGGTGCGCCGGCCGCGGTCGCCTTGGCACCGGATACGCGCCAGGAGGACACATCCCAGGCCCCGGCCCAGCCGCCTCAGCCTCCAACCCAACCGCAGGCTTCGACCCAGCCGCCGCAAGCCCCGGCCGAGCCGCAGGCCTCGATCCAGTCGCAGGTTCCGGCCCAGCCCGCTGCCGCCGGGCCGGCCACGCCAGAGCCGTCGGCGGCTCTGGGCTTCGACGCGATCCGGGTGAATTCGGACGGCGGCGTCACCATCGCCGGGCGCGGCCCGGCCGGGGCCCGCATCCTGCTGATGGACGGCGACCGGCAGATCGGGTCGGCCCAGGCCGATAGCTCCGGCAACTGGGTCTTCGTCTCGGACGCGCCGATCGCGGCCGGCGACCATCAGCTGTCGCTGCGTCTGGCCGACGGCAGCACCGCCTCGGGCGAGGTCGCCACGGTGGTGGTGCCGGAACGCGGTCGCGACATCGCCGGCCGGCCGGCCGCCGGCAGCGGCAGCAGCCCTCTGGTGCTGTTGACGCCGCAGCAGGGGCAGGGCGCCTCGACCGTGCTGCAGGCCCCGCTGTCGACGCCGAGGCCCGCTGCTGCGGCGCCGGGCGGGGCCGGCGGCGCGCTGTCGATCGACGTCATCGACTATGGCGAGGGCGGCACCGTCATCGTCAGCGGTCGCGGCAAGGCCGATGCCACCGTCCGGCTCTATCTCGACAATCGGCCGATCGGCGAGGGCCGGACCGACGGCAAGGGCCTGTTCCGGATACAAGCCGAGGGAAGGATCGCGCCGGGCATCTACCGCCTGCGGGCCGACCTGCTCGACGCCGCGGGCAAGGTGACGGCGCGGGCCGAGACCCCGTTCCAGCGGGCGGCGCCGGCCGAGATCGCGGTGGCCGAGGGGCGGGTCGTGGTCCAGCCCGGCAACAGCCTGTGGCGGATCGCCCGCCGGGTCTATGGCGAAGGGCTGCGCTACACCGTGATCTACCAGGCCAACCAGGAGCAGATCCGTGATCCCGACCTGATCTATCCCGGGCAGGTCTTCACGACGCCGGCGGCTCCGGCCTCGGCGGCTCCCGGCTGACGGTGGAACGCCGTGTCGCGTGACGTCCGTCACAGCGGACGGCTGCGGAGCAGAGTAGGGTGGGGGCAGCTCGATAGCGTCTCCCGCTCGAGCAAGCCTCCCTGTTCGCCTCGCGGGCCCCGGTCTTCCGGGGCCTCTTTTTTGCCGTCACGCCAGCAGCGCCGCCATCACCGTCCGGTAGCGCGCCGCCACCGCGGCTTCGTCGGCATGGCGGCCGTCGCGGACACGCCAGCGGCCGCCGGCCATGACGTGGCGGATCGGCGGGTCGTTGCCGGCGAAGACGAAGCTGTCGAGCAAGGCATCGCCGCGGCGACCGATCAGCGCCGGATGGTCGCGGTCGAGCACGACGAGATCGGCTCGTGCGCCGGCCTCGATCCGGCCGGTGGCGCGGCCGACCGAGCGGGCGCCGCCGTCGATCGCGGCCTGGAACAGCGTGGCGCCGACCGAAGGCCGGTCCGGCCCGGCGGCGACAGCGCGCCTCCGGTGGGCCAAGCGCTGGCCGTATTCCAGCCAGCGCAGCTCCTCGATCACCCCGACCGAGATGTGGCTGTCCGAACCGATGCCGAGCGCGCCGCCGGCGGCGAGATACGGGGCGAGGGGGAACAGCCCGTCGCCGAGATTGGCCTCGGTGGTCGGGCACAACCCGGCGACCGCGCCGCTGGCCGCGAGATCCGCGGTCTCGGCTTCGGTCAGGTGGGTGGCATGGACCAGGCACCAGCGGTTGTCGACCGCGGCGTGGCCGAGCAGCCATTCGACCGGTCGGGCCCCGCTCCAGGCCAGGCATTGCTCGACTTCCTTGACCTGCTCGGCAATGTGGATGTGGATCGGCGCCGCCGGATCGGCCGAGGTCATCCCCGACACCGCCGCCGCCAGCATCTCGGGCGGCACCGCGCGCAGCGAATGCGGGGCGACGCCGATGCGGACATCCGGGTCGCCGGCATGGTCGGCGCGCAGCCGGCCGATGATGTCGAGGATGCCGTCGACGTCGTTCAGGAAGCGGCGCTGCCCCTCGCCGGCCTTCTGCCCGCCGAAGCCGCCGGTGGCGTAGAGCACCGGCAGGTGGGCGATGCCGATGCCGGTCGCCTTCGCCGCCGCGATCACCCGGCGCGACAGCTCCGCCCGGTCGGCATAGGGGGTGCCGTCCGGCTGGTGGTGCAGGTAGTGGAATTCGGCCACGCAGGTGTAGCCGGCCTTCAGCATCTCGACATACAGCTGGGCGGCCACCGCCTCGACCTGGGCGGGGTCGAGCACGCGGACGAAGCGGTACATCTGCTCGCGCCAGCTCCAGAAATCGTCGCCGGGACCCGACGCGGTCTCGGCCAGGCCGGCCATGGCGCGCTGGAAGGCGTGGCTGTGCAAGTTGGCCATGCCCGGCAGGACGACGCCCGCGACCGGCTCCGCATCCCCTCGCGCCGCCCCGGCCGAGACGCGAACGATGTCGCCCCCGGCGTCGACCTCGATCAGGACGTCATCGGCCCAGCCGTCGGCCAGCAGGGCGGTCTCGGCGAAATAGCGCGTGGTCAAGAGGCGGCATCCCGTGAGATGAAACGCGGTGCGGCAGAATAGACCCGGATTGCCGAAGGGAAAGAGGGATGTGGGACCGCCTGTGGATCAATGCGCGGCTGGCGACCATGGACGGGGAGGGCTATGGCACCATTCCCGAGGGCGCGATCGCGATCGAGGGCGACCGGATCGCCTGGGTCGGACGGCAGGAGGACCTGCCCGGCGCGCCGGATCGGCTGGCCGCGGCCGTGGAGGACGCCGGCGGCTCGTGGGTCACGCCCGGGCTGATCGACTGCCACACCCATCTGGTCCATGGCGGCGACCGGGCCCGCGAATTCGCGATGCGGCTGCACGGCGCCAGCTATGAGGAGATCGCGCGCGCCGGCGGCGGCATCGTCTCGACCGTCGCGGCCACCCGCGCCGCCAGCGAGGACGAGCTGCTGGCGTCGGCACGCAGGCGGCTCGACGCCCTGGCGGCCGAGGGCGTCACCACCGTCGAGATCAAGTCCGGCTACGGGCTGGACCTCGCGACCGAGGCGAAGATGCTGCGCGTCGCCGGCCGGCTGGGGCAGGAGGCCGGGATCCGGGTCCGGCGAAGCTTCCTCGGCGCCCACGCCGTGCCGCCGGAGGACCGCGACCGGCCCGACCGCTATCTCGACCGCGTGGTCGAGGAGATGCTGCCGGCGATCGCACGGGACGGCCTCGCCGATGCGGTCGATGCCTTCGGCGAGAGGATCGCCTTCTCGCCGGCGCAGGTGGAGCGCGTGTTCCGCGCCGCCCGGGCGCTCGATCTGCCGGTGAAGCTGCATGCCGACCAGCTCTCGGATCAGGACGGTGCCGCGCTGGCGGCCCGGTTCGGCGCGCTGTCGGCGGACCATCTCGAATATACCAGCGAATCGGGGGCGAAGGAGATGGGGCGGGCCGGCACCGTCGCGGTGCTGCTGCCCGGCGCCTTCTATTTCCTGCGCGAAGCGCAGCTGCCGCCGGTGGCGGCGTTCCGGCGGCATGGCGTGCCGATGGCGCTGGCCACCGACAACAATCCCGGCACCTCGCCCGCGACCTCGCTGCTGCTGATGCTGAACATGGGCTGCACCCTGTTCCGCCTGACGCCGGAGGAGGCGCTGGCGGGCGTCACCCGCAACGCCGCGCGGGCGCTGGGCCTGGCCGGGGAATGCGGCCGGCTGGCGCCGGGGCTTGCGGCCGACCTGGTGTTCTGGGACGTGGCCGATCCGGCCGAGCTGTCCTACCGCATCGCCTACAACCCGTGCCGCGCGATCATCCGCGCCGGCCGGCCGGTCTGATGCGGCGGCAGTCCTCCGATACGCCGGTATTCTGCCGACTCGATGCTCTGTGCTAGAAGCCTTGCATCGATTGGCGGGGGAAGCCGGTTGCGTTGGTGAGGGGATTCGGTCGGATCGCGGGGCTCGCGGTGCTCCTGCTCGGCTTGGCCGCGGCGGCGCGGGCAGAGGAGAGCTGCACGCCCTATATCCTGGCGATGGAGGGCGCCTTCGGCATTCCGCGCGGCATGCTGCTGGCGATCGCGCAGACCGAATCGGGCGGCAAGGGCGATCCCTATCCCTGGGCCCTCAATGTCGGCGGCACGCCGATGTTCCCGAGCAGCCTGGCCGCCATGAAGGCCGCGATCGAGGAGAATGGCGGCGGCGAAAGCCCAAATATCGACGTCGGCTGCATGCAGATTTCGCTACGCTATCACAAGCAGACGCTGCCGGACTACACGCTCATCTTTCAGCCACAATACAATGTGATCTACGGCGCGTATTTCCTGCGGCGTTTGTTCAACCAGTATGGAAACTGGCTGGAAGCGATCGCGCATTATCATTCGAGCAACCCGGATCGGCAGTTCGCCTATGCCTGCCGGGTCCTGGAACGGCTGAAGAAGATCCGCGGCCAGGGGGAAAGGCCGATCGAAGTCTGTGTATCCGGTTGAGAGGTCCAGGGGTGAATTCCGGTTTTCTTTGTCCGCCAGATCGTCCAGAAGAGGGGATATTGGGGGGCGTTGGCTCGATCAGCGCCGCGATCGGGCATTTGAGTGAAGCGGGGGACTATGAAGCCTGTGCAGAGTGAACGTCGCCGCGACGAGCGGGGCGAGGGGCGCCGACTGCGATGGACCCTTCGTTATGGCATCGGTCCGGCTCTTCTGGCCTGCGGCGTTCTGGTGCTGACTCCGGTCGCCGGCCATGCCCAGCTGAACGCCTTGGTCGACCAGCTGCAGCAGCTCGGCATCAGCCCGTCGCAACTGCAGCAGCAGGGCATCCAACCCGACGGCACGACGATCCCGAGCGGGCCGCGCGTCCCGACGACGACGCCCGCACAGGTCACGGAATCCTCGGTCCTCTCGCCGGTCCTGCCGGGCTCGACCGTCACTGCCGCGCCCGTCTCGCGCATCGAGGCCGACTACCAGCGGCGCCTGAGCGGCGACATCAACCAGTTCGGCTATGACGTCTTCACCGGCGGGGCGGTGGCGAGCCAGGTGGTCAGCGGCGCGGTCAGCGAGAACTACATCATCGGCATCGGCGACCAGATCGTGGTCACGCTGCGCGGCCAGGTGAATCAGGGCATCAGCGCGACGGTCGACCGCGAGGGGCGGCTGATCCTGCAGGACCTGCCGCCGATCCCGGCGGCCGGCCGCTCCTTCGGCGACCTGCGCCGCGAGATCGAGACCCGGGTCAAGGAGAACTACGTCTCGACCGAGGCCTTCGTGTCACTCGGCGACGTCCGCGCGATCTCGGTGACGCTGACCGGCGAGGTGGCCAAGCCCGGCACCCAGACGCTGACCAGCTTCTCGACCCTGGTCGATGCGTTGACCGCCGGCGGCGGCATCCGGAAGACGGGATCGCTGCGCACCGTCGCGCTGATCCGGCAGGGCCAGACCAAGGTGGTCGACCTGTACGGCTTCCTGATGGGCTACAGCAACGAGGCCGACCTGCTGCTGCAGGACGGCGATCGGATTTCCGTGCCGACGGTCGGGCGCACCGTCGCGGTCGCCGGCGATGTGGTCCGGCCCGGCATCTTCGAGATGCCGCCCGACGCCGCCGGCCCGCTCAGCGTCGCCGAGATGCTGGACTATGCCGGCGGGCCGATCCGTCCGTCCGGCAACCGGTTCAACCTGCTGCGGCTCGACCGCAACGGCCAGGACCAGGTGCAGAACCTGTCGGGCCAGACCTCGGTGCCGGTGCAGACCGGCGACATCATCCAGGTATCGCTGGCCCAGGATCTGCGCGTGGGCAGCGTCTCGGTCACCGGCAACGTCACCGTCACCGGCGTCCGGCCGCTGAGCAGCGCGCCGACCCTGCGGGCGCTGTTGTCCGATCCGCCGATCCTGGCGGATGACGCCTATCTACCCTTCGGCGTGATCCAGACCACCGACGCGAACTCGCGGATCCGCAAGTTCGTGCCGGTCAACCTGGCCGTGGCGCTGCGGGGCGGCGGCAACTTCCGCCTGCGCGATCGCGACAAGCTGATCGTCCTGTCGCGCGAGGACATCCGCTATCTCGGCTCGGACGACGTCCAGAACATGCTGTCGGGCATTCAGCCGGCGCAGGCCCGCTCGGCGGCGCCGGACCAGTCCCAGAACGTCCAGGACCAGAACCAGACCCTGACGGCCGG
This sequence comes from Inquilinus sp. Marseille-Q2685, assembly GCF_916619195.1. Classification (NCBI taxonomy): domain Bacteria; kingdom Pseudomonadati; phylum Pseudomonadota; class Alphaproteobacteria; order Rhodospirillales; family Rhodospirillaceae; genus Inquilinus; species Inquilinus sp. Marseille-Q2685. The sequence continues at coordinate 800,598 of NZ_CAKAKL010000001.1, read as the reverse complement.
TTTGCCGACGGGCGTTGCGGTCAGCAGCTCCTGCCTCGGCCTGCGGTCCCTGGCGGAGGCGGTCCGCAACGACTCGACCGGACGCTTCCGCAACGCACGGCAGACGTTCCAGAACACAGAGACGGGCAGCTCCCTGCCGGTCAACCGCGCCTGCCCGCAGATCTTCGACGACTTTCCGGACCTGCTGCCCTTCGTGATCGAGCACGTCGTCTCGCTCGAAGGCCAGGTGCGGGTGCCGGGCAGCTACCCGATCATCCCGGGCACTTCGCTGGCCACCGTGCTCGACGTCGCCGGCGGTACGACGGTCGAGGCCGACCGCCGCGCCATCGAAGTCGGCTACTTCTCCACCCTGTCGCCGTCCAATCTCAGCGGCTCCTGGCGCTCGGTACAGAGCCTCGGCGCCACCACCGCGTCGATCAAGCTGAATCCCGGCGACAGCATCCGCATCCCGCAGAATCCGCAGCTGCGCGAGGAGGGGACGGTCACCCTGGCCGGCGAGTTCACCCACCCCGGCCGTTACGTGATCCGCCGCGGCGAGACCCTGCTGCAGCTGATCCAGCGGTCCGGCGGCTACACCAACCAGGCCTTCCCCTATGGCGCGGTGTTCACCCGCGTGGCCGTGCAGCGGCAGCAGCAGCAGGGCTATGAGCGCACCGCCCGCGAAATTCAGGCCGGGCTGCCGCAGCTGATCCAGGAAGCCCAGAGCAGCGGCAGCAGCAGCAGCAACACCGCCGCGGCCCTGCCGGCGATCCAGAGCCTGATCTCCGAGCTGAAGAGCATCCCGGCCGCCGGCCGGGTGGTGATCGAGGCCGATCCGACGGTACTGGCGGCCAGGCCCGAGCTCGACTTCACCCTGGACGCGGGCGACCAGCTGTTCGTGCCGAAGCGGCCGCTTTTCGTCACCGTTTCGGGCGAGGTGCTCAACCCGGGCACGGTCCAGTACGACGGCAAGCTGACCGCCGACGACTATGTCGACTTCGCCGGCGGCACGACCAAGGCGGCGGATACCGGCCGTGCCTTCGTCATCATGCCGAACGGCCAGGCGCAGCCGCTCGACCTGTCGTCCTGGAGCTACAGCTCGGTCAAGGTGCCGCCGGGGTCGGTCATCATCGTGCCGCGCGACCTGACCCCGTTCGACATCTCCCGGCTGATTCGGGACGTCGGCTCGATCGTGCAGAGCCTGGCGATCTCAGCCGCCTCGCTGGTGGTCATCAGCCGGAACAACAACTGATCCAGGGAAAAGCACGTGGGAAAGGGCGGCGCCACCAGCGCCGCCTTTTTTGTATTGGCGGGATCGCTGGCATACGCCGGGCGACATTGTCCCATGGGCGGGAAGCGCACTAGCCTGACCGGGTCTGGTGGAAGCGGAACGGGCACCTCATGCAGATCACCGACCTGATCAACTCGATCGCCGATCGCGGCCTCGAGCTCTTCGCCTTCGGCCGCGGCCGGCCCCTGCCGCGGGATCCTGGCGGCCTCTGTCGCGCGCTGCTGTCCGAACGCGGCGAGGCCTCCGGAATCGCCCTGGCGCGCGAGCTGGTGGCCTTCTATCGCGGCCTGGATGCGGCCGGGCGGGAGGCGTTCTTCACCATGCTGGGGCGCGAGTTCGGGCCCGACCACGCGGCCATCGCCGCCGCCGCCCGAGCTTTCGTTGCGGAGCCCAGCGCCGCCGGCGCCCTGGCCCTGGCCGAGGCGGCGGAACCGCCGCGGCAGGAACTGCTGCGCCGCATCAACATGTTGCCCGAGGGCACGGAGTTCGTGATCGGGCTGCGCGCCGACGCGCTCGACCTCGCCGACGGCAAGCCGGAGCTGCGGATCGTGGATGCCGATCTCAAGCATGTCCTGACCTCCTGGTTCTCCGGCGGCTTCCTGGAGCTGCGCCGGATCACCTGGGAGACGCCGGCGATCATCCTGGAGAAGCTGATCCAGTACGAGGCGGTGCACGCCATCCCGGGCTGGGAGTTCCTGCGCCGGCGCCTGGCCGAGGACCGCCGCTGCTACGCCTTCTTCCACCCGGCCCTGCCGAACGAGCCGGTGATCTTCGTCCAGGTGGCGCTGGTGCGCGGCCTGGCGGGCGAGGTGGCGCCGCTGCTGGACCCGGAGGCCCCGGTCGGCGATCCTGCCGCCGCCGACACGGCGATCTTCTACTCGATCACCAACACCCAGAAGGGGCTGCGCGGCATCTCCTTCGGCAGCTTCCTGCTGAAGCAGGTGGTGGCGGACCTGCAGCAGACCCTGCCCAACCTCACGACCTTCTCGACCCTGTCGCCCATTCCGGGGTTCCGGCACTGGCTGGAGACGGCGGCGCCGGAGCATGAGCATCCTGCGGTGCAGGCCTCGGCCGAGGCCCTGCTGCCGGTGTTGGCGGAGGGCGGGATCGACGCCGTCGGCGCGGACAAGGCCCTGAAGGCGGCGTTGATCGGCCTCTGCGCCCGCTATCTCGCCGCCGAGCTGCGGCCCAACGGGCGGCCCGTCGATCCGGTGGCGCGGTTCCATCTCGGCAACGGTGCCCGGCTGGAGCGGCTGAACTGGGCCGGCGACGCCGCGCCGAAGGGGCTGGAGCAGAGCTGGGGACTTCTGGTCAATTACCTCTATGATCCGGTCGAGCTGGAGCGGAACCACGAGGCCTTCGTCAACGCCGGGAAAGTGGCGACGAGCCGCGCGGTGGCGCGCCAGCTGAAGCCCTATCTCTGACCCGCCGAGCCGAATGACCAATCTCTACCACGCCCTGTCCGCCCGCTTCCCCATCGACCGGAGCAAGCCGGCGCTCGAGCTCGCCGACGGCCGCCGCATCTCCTATGCCGGGCTCGAGGCGGCCAGCGCCCGCTACGCCAACCTGCTGCGGCGCCTGGGCGTGGCACCGGGCGACCGGGTGATGGTGCAGGTGGACAAGTCGCCGGAGGTGGTGGCGCTCTATCTCGGCTGCCTGCGCGCCGGGGCGATCTACCTGCCGCTCAACACTGCCTACACCAAGGGCGAGGTCGCCTATTTCGCCGGCGATGCCGAGCCGGCGCTGGTGGTGTGCCAGCCGGCGCGGCTGGCGGAGATCGAGGCGGTGGCCCGGCCGACCGGCGCCAAGGCGGTGCTGACGCTGGGGGCGGCCGGGGAGGGGACCCTGGCCGAGGCCGCGGCGCAGGAGCCGGACGGGTTCGAGACATTGGCGCGCAAGCCGGACGACCTGGCCGCGATCCTCTACACCTCCGGCACCACCGGCCGGTCCAAGGGGGCGATGCTCAGCCACGACAACCTGCTGTCGAACGCCCTGACCCTGCACGATTACTGGGGCTTCCAGCCGGGCGACGTGCTGCTGCACGCCCTGCCGATCTTCCACACCCACGGCCTGTTCGTCGCCACCAACTGCGCGCTCCTGGCCGGCGCGACCATGCTGTTCCTGCCGAAGTTCGATGCCGCCGAGGTGCTGCGCCTGCTGCCCGGGGCCAGCGTGATGATGGGGGTGCCGACCTTCTACACCCGGTTGCTGGAGCAGCCCGGCCTCACCGCCGAGCTGTGCCGGCACATGCGGCTGTTCATCTCCGGCTCGGCGCCGCTCCTGCCTGACACCTTCGAGCAGTTCCGGCAGCGCACCGGCCACACCATCCTCGAACGCTACGGCATGACCGAGACCAACATGAACACCTCGAACCCGCTCGAGGGCGAGCGGCGGGCGGGGACGGTCGGCTTCCCGCTGCCCGGCGTGTCGCTGCGGGTCGTGGGCGAGGATTCGAAGCCGCTGCCGCCGGGCCAGATCGGCGTGATCGAGGTCAAGGGCCCGAACGTGTTCAAGGGCTATTGGCGGATGCCGGAGAAGACCGCGGCCGAGTTCCGGGCCGACGGCTTCTTCATCACCGGCGATGTCGGGGTGGTGGACGACCGCGGCTATGTCTCGATCGTCGGTCGGGCCAAGGACCTGATCATCTCCGGCGGCTTCAACGTCTATCCGAAGGAGGTCGAGAGCCTGATCGACGCCATCCCGGGCGTCGAGGAATCGGCGGTGATCGGCCTGCCGCATCCGGATTTCGGCGAGGCGGTGGCGGCGGTGGTGAAGATGCGGGCGGGTGCTGCGCCGCTCGACCCCGCGGCGATCCAGGCGGCGCTGCAGGACCAGCTGGCGCGGTTCAAGCAGCCCAAGGCGGTGTTCGTGGTCGCGGAGATTCCGCGCAACGCCATGGGCAAGGTGCAGAAGGCGGCCTTGCGCGAGCAGTACAAGGCGACGTTCACCCCGGCGTAGGCCTACAGCGGGTCGCGCTTCGGATTGCTGAGCAGGCCCTCGCGTTGCGACACATGGTTGCGGCCGGCAGCCTGCGCGATCGCGTCGTGGTCCGGCGCGGGCTCGATGCGGACGAGGTCGGGTTCGTGCCACGGCGATCCGGTCTCCCGGAGGGGCGGCTTGTCGGGCGAGAAGCCGGTGGCCAGGAAGGTCGCGTCGAGATAGCGGCGGGCATCCTCGGGACTCTCCGCGAACACCATCATGTCCTTCACGAAATCGGCGCCGTTCTCGGGATCGACGGCGCGCCACAGCGGGTCCCGGCGCCGGGCAGGGTTGATCCGGACGGAATAGGCGTGCATCGGCGGGGTGCCTCCTTCACACCCGGCCAACGCCGCCGCGGCGGCACCGGTTCCGCGAATCAGCGGCAGGCGGCCTCGCTGGTCTCGATATGGAAGCGGCGCGGGCCCGGCACCGCCGGCTGGCCGCTATCGGGGGGATCGTCGACGATGCGGATGTCGAGCGAGCAGGGCCCCGCCTGGATCCGGTACAGATCCTCGCCCGGCCGCTCGATCCGGTCGATCGGCGTATCGCGCAGCCTCTGGGCCAGCTCGTTGCTGTCCAGGATGGCCTGGATCTCCCGCAGGCGCTGCCAGTAGGGCGGCAGCGCCGCGCGGGCTTCGGCGGCTGCGCCGAGCAGCAGGAGCGCCGCAGCGCAGGCCGCCGTGATGCGGTGACGGGGGCCGAGAGATGATCGGGTCATGTCATGCTCCTCGCCGCGCCCCCGAGTCAGGCGCCGACATTCGGGATGAAGAAGCAGCGCATCGACCCGTCGGGCTTGCGGCAGAGCCAGTATTTCTCGTCTTCGCTGAACTGGGCCTGGTCGGTCGGCACCAGCAGGCCGAGCGGCCGGACCATATAGCCGTCGGGACGAACCTGGACATCGCGGGAGGAGAAGGCGGCACAGTCGTTCGGGCCGCAGCAATGCTCATGCGTGCCGGTCAGGTTCCGGTAGTGACCGTTCTGGATCCACGCCGCCGGTCCATGGGCGGCCGCGCTGCCGCCGGCGATGGCGAGCGCGGCCGCGAACGGGAAGAGGATGCGCATCGCGCGACCTCCTGGCCAGGGTTGCGGGCGACCGGGCTCGGCACCCGGTCGGCTGGCCCATTGCGTCCGTCTGCAGCGGACCGTGCAGAAGAACAATGGAACTTACCCGCATCCTCGTTCCATTCGACCATGGGCCATTGGACCATCGGATGGATTCGGTGCCGTGCCGGTTGACGGCGACTCCGGTTGCGGCCGGACCTCCGGCAGCACGGTTCCCGCCGGCTCCGAAGGCCGCCCAACCCAGGCATTCCGCGGCGTTCGCTTTGAACTTGACTCTCCGGGGACGCGGGCATACATGGCCGGTGACGCCGGACGAGCCCAGGCCCGCCCGGCGCCAATCTCACAACGAGAGACAGATGGACGACCACCCTAGTCGTGGCGTCGCCAAGGCCGATCCGGCCGCGGTGACGTCGCCCGAACATCACTGGATCGCACTCGGCCTCGGCCGGGTGGATGGCGTGAGCCGGACCTAGGGTCGGAGCGCCGTTCGCCCCGCTTCCGCCGCGTGCGGGAACGGAGCGAACGATGAACCTCGCTTTTCTCTCCTGCTTCGATCGCCGCCTGCGCCTGGCGCTGGGCGCCGTGATCTCCCCGCGTGCCGAGGCGCTTGTCGCCCTGCCGTGTTTCCGCAACCGCGACCTGCGCCACGACCCGATCCGGGACGAGGAGAAGGTGCTGTTGCGCTGGATCCGTGACCCCGAGACCGGCAAGCTGGCCGCCCGCTGGGACGAGCCGGCTGCTGCGGCGCCGGCCTCCGTTCAGCCCGCCGCGCCGGTCGACGACCTGGCCGGGCACCGCGCCCGACGGGCGCAGCGCTACCGCTCGCGTTTCGTCTGGCCGGACCGCCGCAGCGCCTGAGTTGCGGTCGCCGACGCCGATCCGGGCGTTTGGGTGACTCCCGCACGCGAAAGTCCCCCAACCGCCCGACTTGCATTTCCCGGGCGCAGGGCGTATCAACCGCGCCGTCGTCAATCCCACACGCGGGCATCGCGGCCTGCCACGGCAGTGGCTCGGGCGCTCCGGTGCCTTTCGCCATATCCGCAATCCGCGGTGCGGCGGGAGGCAAGGCCCGCGGCGGAACAACCGGAAAAAGGACCTTCCGACCATGGCTACGCCGACCTTCACCATGCGCCAGCTCCTCGAAGCCGGCGCGCATTTCGGCCACCACACCCGCCGCTGGAACCCGAAGATGGCCCCGTTCATCTTCGGCGTGCGCAACGGCGTGCACATCATCGACCTCGAGCAGACTGTGCCGATGCTGCACCGGGCGCTCGACGCGGTCCGCGACGTCGTCGCCAATGGCGGCCGCGTCCTGTTCGTCGGCACCAAGCGCCAGGCGCAGGACAAGATCGCCGACGCGGCCAAGCGCTGCGGTCAGTACTACGTCAACCACCGCTGGCTCGGCGGCATGCTGACCAACTGGAAGACGGTGTCGCAGTCGATCCGCCGCCTGAAGGAGATGGACGAGCAGCTCGCCCAGGGCGCGGTCGGCCTGACCAAGAAGGAGCAGCTGACCCTGACCCGCGAGCGCGACAAGCTCGAGAAGGCGCTGGGCGGCATCCGGGACATGGGCGGCCTGCCCGACATCCTGGTGATCATCGACACCAACAAGGAAGCGATTGCGGTCCAGGAAGCCGCTAAGCTCGGCATCCCGGTCGTGGCCGTGCTGGACAGCAATTCCAGCCCCGACGGCATCACCTTCCCGGTGCCGGGCAATGACGACGCGCTGCGCGCGATCGAGCTCTATTGCGAGCTGTTCTCCGGCTCCGTCATCGCCGGCATTCAGGCCGAGATGAGCGCGAGCGGCGCGGATGTCGGCGCGCTGGAGGAGGCCCCGGCCGAGGAGGCGCTGCCGCCGCCGGCCGAGACCGGCGAGGCGGAACAGCCGGCCGCCTGAGCCGAGAGCGAAGCAGGGGCGGCCCAGAAAGCCGCCCCTTTCTGTCGATGAGGGCGCCTGCGACCGCATGGGCGCGGTGCCGAACGAACGGATGCGAGGACGATATGGCGGAGATTACCGCAGCGCTGGTGAAGGAGCTTCGTGAGAAGACCGGCGCCGGCATGATGGATTGCAAGAAGGCGCTGGGCGAGAGCGGCGGCGATCTCGAGGCCGCGGTCGACTGGCTGCGCAAGAAGGGCTTGGCCGCTGCCGCCAAGAAGGCCGGCCGCGTTGCCGCCGAGGGCCTGGTCGGCGCCGCCGTCGAGGGCACCCGCGGCGTGCTGGTCGAGGTCAATTCCGAGACCGACTTCGTGTCGCGCAACGACAAGTTCCAGGGTCTGGTCTCGACCCTGGCCGACCTCGCCCTCAAGGCGAATGGCGACGTCGAGGCACTGGCCGCCAGCCCGTATCCCGGCACCGGCCGTACCGCCGCCGAGGAGGTGACCCATCTGGTCGCCACCATCGGCGAGAACATCAGCCTGCGCCGCAGCCAGGCCCTGAACGTCTCGAATGGCGTCGTCGCCGCCTATATCCACAGCCCGGTCGCGCCGGGCCTGGGCAAGATCGGCGTGCTGGTGGCGCTGGAATCGACCGGCGACAAGGCCAAGCTCGAAGCCTTCGGCAAGCAGATCGCGATGCATGTCGCGGCGGCCCGGCCGGAGGCGCTGCACATCGCCGATGTCGACGCCAGCAACCTCGAGCGTGAGCGCGCCGTGCTGGTCGAGCAGGCCCGCGCCAGCGGCAAGCCCGAGGCGATCATCGAGAAGATGGTCGAGGGCCGGCTGCGCAAGTACTACGAGGAAGTGGTGCTGCACGAGCAGGTCTGGGTCCTGGACGGTGAGACCAAGGTCCGGAAGGCGATCGAGGATGCCGCCAAGGATGTCGGCGCCCCGGTCAGCGTGACCGGCTTCGTCCGCTTCGTGCTCGGCGAGGGCATCGAGAAGGAGCAGGGCGACTTCGCGGCGGAAGTGGCGGCCACGCTGGGCCGCTGAACCGGAACCAGATCGGCGGCGCTGAGGGGAGTGGAGCGACATGGCGAAGGCGGCCCAGTATCGACGGGTGCTGTTGAAGATTTCCGGGGAAGCCCTGATGGGCGACCAGGACTACGGCATCGACCCGAAGATCGTGGATCGCATCGCCGATGACGTCGCGCAGGTCCACGCCCTCGGCGTCGAGGTCTGCATGGTGGTCGGCGGCGGCAACATCTTCCGCGGCATCAGCGGCGCCGCCTCGGGCATCGAGCGCGCCACCGCCGACTACATGGGCATGCTGGCCACGGTGATGAACGGCCTGGCGCTGCAGAGCGCCTGCGAGCACAAGGGCCTGCACACCCGCGTGGTGTCGGCCATCCCGATGCAGACGGTGTGCGAGCCCTACATCCGGCGCCGGGCGATCCGGCACATGGAGAAGGGCCGCGTCGTCATCTTCGTCGCCGGCACCGGCAACCCGTTCTTCACCACCGACACCGGCGCCGCGCTGCGGGCCTCCGAGATGGGCTGCGACGCCATGCTCATGGGCAAGCAGGTCGACGGTGTCTACGACGCCGACCCGCTCAGGGTCGCCGGGGCCAAGCGCTTCGATCGCTTGACCTATATGGACGTGCTGGCGAAAGATCTCCGCGTCATGGATCATGCGGCGATCTCGCTGGCCCGTGAGAACAAGATCCCGATCCTGGTCTTCTCCATCAACGAGCATGGCGCGTTCGCGGAGGTGGTCGCAGGGCAGGGACGCTACACCATCGTGACCGAGGAGGGCTGAGCGTGGCCAAAGCCGATCTCGACGACATCTCCCGCCGCATGGCGGGTGCTCTGGAGTCCCTGCGCAAGGATCTTGCCGGACTGCGCACCGGCCGCGCCAGCATCAGCCTGCTCGAGCCGATCACGGTCGACGTCTACGGCGCCCAGATGCCGCTGAACCAGGTCGGCACCATCGGCGTGCCGGAGCCGCGGATGCTGACGGTGACCGTCTGGGACCGCAGCGCGGTCAAGTCGGTGGAAAAGGCGATCCGTGATTCCGGCCTGGGCCTGAACCCGCAGACCGAGGGCCAGACCGTCCGCGTCCCGCTGCCGGAGCTGAGCGAGGAGCGCCGGCGCGAGCTGACCAAGGTCGCCGGCAAATATGCCGAGGCCGCTCGCGTCGCTGTGCGCAACGTCCGCCGCGACGGCATGGACGCGCTGAAGCGGGCGGAGAAGGACCACGAGATCTCCGAGGACGAGCACAAGCGCCTGGCCGACAAGATCCAGGCCTTGACCGACGCCCGGATCCGCGAGATTGACGAAGCGGCGGCGCAGAAGGAAAGAGAAATCCTCCAGGTCTGAGCAGCGGGATGCACCGTTTCGCCCCCAAGACCGAGGACCAGCCCGCGCTCCATGTCGCGATCATCATGGACGGCAACGGCCGCTGGGCGACCGCCCAGGGCCTGCCGCGCGCGATCGGCCATCGCCAGGGTGTCCATGCCGTCCAGCGGACGATCGACGCCGCGATCGCGCTCGATGTCGGCTATCTGACGCTGTTCGGCTTCTCGACCGAGAACTGGCGCCGGCCGATCCTCGAGGTCGGCGAGCTGATGAAGCTGCTGCGCTTCTTCCTGCGCGGCGAGCTCAAGGCCCTGCACAAGAAGGGCGTGCGGCTGCGCTTCATCGGCGACCGCGGCCGGCTGGCCCCGGACATCGTCGATCTCCTGGCCGAGAGCGAAGCGCTGACCCAGGACAACACCCGCCTCAACCTCACCGTCGCGCTCAGCTACGGCGCCCGGCAGGAGATCAGCGAGGCGGCGCGCCGGGTGGCGCGCGAGGTCGCGTCGGGCGCCCTGTCGCCGGACGCCATCGACGAGCAGCTGTTCGCCGACCGGCTGTTCACCGCCGACCTGCCTGATCCCGACCTGATCATCCGCACCAGCGGCGAGCAGCGGATCAGCAACTTTCTGCTGTGGCAGGCGGCCTATGCCGAGCTGATCTTCGTCGACACGCTGTGGCCGGATTTCGGCCATGCCGACCTGGAGGCCGCCCTCGCCGAGTTCCGGCGGCGGGAACGTCGCTATGGCGCCGTCGGTGGCCAATAGCCCGCAGGCCAAGCGCAGCAACCTCTCGCTGCGGATCCTCTCCAGCCTCGTTCTCGGACCGCTGATCCTCGCCGCCGTCTATGTTGGCCAATGGGAGTTCGCGGTCATCGTCGCGCTGCTCGGCGTGCTCGGCGTCGACGAATGGCTGCGGCTGGTGCTGCGGCGGCCGCCCCCCGGCTGGGCCCGGCTGTGCGCTGGCGTGGGCATCGTCGCGGTCACCATCGCCACGGGCTGTGCCGGCGCCGTCGCCGGCCTGATCGTGCTGGCCGCGGCGACGGCGGCCTTCGATATCGCCGTCAACCTGCGCCTCGGCACGCCCGGCCGGATGCCGGCGCTGGGGCTGCCCTATCTCGGCCTGACCGTGGTCGCACTGCTGCATCTGCGCCAGGACGGCTGGCAGCCGGTGATCTGGCTGCTGCTGGTGGTCTGGGCCACGGATATCGGCGGCTACATCTTCGGCCGCTGGATCGGCGGCCCCAGGTTGGCGCCCCGGCTGAGCCCGAAGAAGACCTGGGCCGGGCTGATCGGCGGCGCCGGCCTGGCGGCCGTGGCCGGAGCCGCCGCGATCGCCGTGCTGCACCGCGCCGGCGCGACGATCCTCGCCGTCCCCGGTGCCGCGCTGCTCGCCCTGGTGGCGCAGGCCGGAGACCTCGCCGAATCCGCGATCAAGCGCCGCTACGGCGTCAAGGACAGCGGCGACCTGATCCCCGGCCATGGCGGCGTGCTCGACCGGATCGACGGCCTGCTGGCTGCGGCGCCGCTCTTCGCCTTGTTCACAGCCCTTCTGGATATGTCCTTCAGATGATCTCCGCCCCATCCCCGGACGCTCCGCGCTCCGTCACCATCCTCGGCGCCACCGGCTCGGTCGGCGCCAGCACCGTCGACCTGATCGGCCGGTCGCCGGAACGCTTCACGGTCGAGGCGGTGACGGCCAACAAGGATGCGGAGCGGCTGGCGGCGATCGCCCGGCAGCTCGGCGCCCGTTACGCCGCGGTGGCCGACGAGGCAGCCTATCCGGCGCTGAAGGCCGCCCTGTCCGGCAGCGGCATCGAGGCCGCGGGCGGGGCGGAGGCGGTGGTGGCGGCTGCGGCCCGGCCGGCGGAATGGGTGATGGGCGCGATCGTCGGCGCCGCCGGCTTGCAGCCGATCCTGACCGCGATCCGGCGCGGCGCCATGGTCGCCTTCGCCAACAAGGAGTGCCTAGTCTGCGCCGGCGGGCTGATGATGGCCGAGGTGCGGAAGCACGGCGCCACGCTGCTGCCGGTGGACAGCGAGCACAACGCCATCTTCCAGGTGTTCCAGCCCGGCGAGAAGGTGCGGCGGCTGATCCTGACCGCCTCCGGCGGGCCGTTCCGGGAATGGAGCCGCAAGCGCATGGCGGCGGCCACGCCGGCCCAGGCGGTGGCGCATCCGAACTGGAGCATGGGCGCCAAGATCTCGGTCGACAGCGCCACCATGATGAACAAGGGGCTCGAGCTGATCGAGGCCTCGCACCTCTTCGCGATGCCGGAGGACCGGATCGAGATCGTGGTCCATCCCCAGTCGGTGATCCACAGCCTGGTCGACTACGCCGACGGCTCGGTGCTGGCCCAGCTGGGGGTGCCCGACATGCGGGTGCCGATCGCCTACACCCTGGCCTGGCCGGAGCGGATGGAGACGCCCTGCGCCGCGCTGGACCTGGCCCGGATCGCCCGGCTGGACTTCCAGCAGCCGGACCCGGAGCGGTTCCCGGCGCTGCGGCTGACCCGGGAGTGCCTGCGGCAGGGCGGTTCGGCCGCGACCGTGCTGAACGCCGCCAACGAGGTGGCGGTGGCGGCGTTCCTGGAGGGGCGGATCGGCTTCCTCGACATCGAGCGCATCGTCGAGAGCACCCTTGCCATGATTCCGGCACAAGCTGTGGCGACTCTGGACGAGGTGTTCGCCATCGACGCAGAGGCGCGACGGCACGCCGCTGCGCTTTGAATTCGCGGGCGAGCGGGCCTACATAGGCTCTCTGGCCGAGAGGACCGTATGACGCTGTTCACCTATCTGATCCCGTTCTTGGTCGTGCTGACCGTCCTGGTCTTCGTGCACGAGTTCGGCCACTACTGGGTCGCCCGCCGCAACGGGGTCCGGGTCGAGATCTTCTCGATCGGCTTCGGGCCGGAGCTGTTCGGCTTCAACGACCGGCACGGCACCCGCTGGAAGTTCAGCGTCGTGCCGCTCGGCGGCTATGTGAAGATGTTCGGCGACGCCGACGCGGCCTCCAGCCCGGCGAGCGCGGCGCTGGACGGCATGAGCGAAGACCAGCGGGCGGTGTCGTTCCACCACAAGCCGGTGGGCCAGCGCGCCGCCATCGCCGCCGCCGGGCCGATCGCGAATTTCCTGTTCTCGATCGTCGCCCTGTTCTTCCTGTTCCTGATCGGCGGCCATCCCTTCCCGCCGGCGGTGGTGGGCGAGGTGTCGCCGGGCGGCGCCGCGGCCGAGGCGGGGGTCCGGTCGGGGGACCGGATCACCAGCATCGACGGCACCGCGGTCGACCGCTTCGCCGAGCTCGGCATCGCCATCCGCAACGGCAACGGCAAGGCCGTGACGATCGGCGTCGACCGCGACGGCGAGGCGCTGAGCTTCGCCCTGACTCCGCGGCAGGAGACGGTGCCGACGACCGATGGCGGTTCGGCCACCATCTGGCGCCTCGGCATCGCCGCCGACACCGGGCCCTACGGCGTCGCCGAAGCGGCGCGGATGGCGGTCACCGAGAGCTGGGAGATCGTGTCGATGACCGCCTCGGCGCTCGGCCAGATGGTCTCCGGCCAGCGCGGCACCGAGGATCTCGGCGGCCCGATCCGCATCGCCCAGATGTCGGGCGAGGTTTACCAGGTCGGCATCGTGGCGCTGCTCTGGTTCATGGCGATCCTGTCGATCAATCTCGGCCTGATCAACCTGGTGCCGATCCCGATGCTCGACGGCGGCCATCTGCTGTTCTGCGCCATCGAGGCGATCCGCGGCCGTCCGCTCGGCGCGCGCGCCCAAGAATACGGTTTCCGCCTTGGGCTTGCTTTGGTATTAACCCTGATGCTCTTCGCGACCTGGAACGACCTGGTCCAACTCAAGGTTGTGGCCTTTTTCAAAGGCTTGGTGTCCTGAGCCGGGACGTGTTACCGGATCACGGCGGGGGTGACTCGCCGGGTCCGCAGCCGCTGATGCTGGGGGGCGGCGGTCGTTCGTCAAACCTTTCGCGTCCGACCGGTCGGGGGCGAGAGGCATGGGTGTGAGTTTGAGGGGAAAGCAGAAACCGATGTCGACCGTGACCTCCCGACTCTGGCTCGCGGCCGTGGCGGCTGTCGCTCTTGGTACCGCGCCCATGGCGGCGCCGGCGCAGACCCGCGGCGGAGGGACCATCGCCGACGTCAAGGTCGAGGGATCGCAGCGGATCGAGCCCGCCACCGTGATCTCCTACATGGCGATCAAGCCGGGTGACGACTACAGCGACCGCGGCGTCGACGAATCCGTCAAGAGCCTGTTCGCGACCGGCCTGTTCTCCAACGTCCAGATCCGGCGCGAGGGCTCCAGCCTCGTGGTGACTGTCGAAGAGAACCCGATCATCAACGAGATCGCGTTCGAGGGGAACGACCGCTTCGACGACACCAAGTTGACGGCGGAGATCGAGGAGCGCCCGCGGCAGGTCTATACCCGGACCAAGGCGCAAAGCGACGCCGACCGCATCCAGCAGCTCTATCGCCGCAGCGGCCGCTTCGCCGTCGCGGTCGAGCCGAAGATCATCAAGCTCGACCAGAACCGCGTGAACCTGGTGTTCGAGATCCGCGAGGGCGACCTCGCCAAGATCGAGCGGATCAACTTCGTCGGCAACCGTGCCTTCTCCAACAGCGAGCTGCGCGACGAGATCCTGACCAAGGAGACCGAGTGGTGGAACATCCTCGCCTCCAACGACACCTATGACCCGGACCGCCTCGCGGTCGACCAGGAGATGCTGCGCCGCTTCTACCTGAACCGCGGCTATGCCGATTTCCGTGTGGTCTCGGCGGTGTCGGAGCTGGCGCCGGACGGCGAAGGCTTCTTCATCACCTTCACGGTCGACGAGGGCGAGCGCTACAAGTTCGGCAAGATCGACGTCAACAGCGCCCTGCCGGGCGTGACGCCGGAGGAGCTGCAGACCGTCATCGTCAGCCAGGAAGGCGACTGGTACTCCAGCAAGTCGGTCGAGGATTCGATCCAGGCCCTGACGACCTATCTCGGCGACCGGCAATATGCCTTCGTCGACATCCAGCCCTCGGTGCAGCGCAATCGCGAAGAGAAGCTGATCGCGATCACCTACGAGATCTCCGAGGGGCCGCGCGTCTTCGTCGAGCGCATCGACATCAGCGGCAACGTCCGCACCGCGGACGAGGTGATCCGCCGCGAGTTCGAACTGGCCGAAGGCGATCCGTTCAACGCCTCGCGGCTGAAGCGGTCCGAGACCAACATCCGCAACCTAGGCTTCTTCAGCAAGGTCGACATCAAGCCGACCCCAGGCACGGCTCCGGACCAGACGGTGATCCAGGCCGCCGTGGCTGAGCAGTCGACCGGCGAATTGCAGCTCGGCGTCGGCTACTCGACCAGCGACGGTCCGCTCGGCGACGTCACCATCCGCGAGCGCAACCTGCTCGGCCGTGGCCAGGACCTGCGGCTGTCGACCTCGCTCAGCGGCGTGTCCTCGCAGATCGACCTGAGCTTCACCGAACCGTATTTCCTCGGCCGCAACCTCGCGGCGGGCTTCGACCTGTTCCGGACCACCCGCGACAACCAGAGCTTCAGCTCCTACGACGAGACCAACACCGGTTTCGCGCTGCGCATGGGTTATCCGCTGAGCGAGAACCTGCGGCAGACCCTGCGCTACCGCCTGAACTACCGCCAGGTCTCGGACGTCAGCGACGACGCCTCGCGCTTCATCAAGGAGCAGGAGGGCAACACGCTGTCCTCCGCGGTGCAGCAGACCCTGACCTATGACCGGCTGGACAGCCGCATCAACCCGACCGACGGTTACCGGATCACGCTCTCGAACGAGGTGGCGGGCCTTGGCGGCGACGTGCACTACTTCAAGACCCAGCTCAGCGCCGACTGGTACTACCCGGTCACCGAGTCCATGGTGCTGAACATCGGCGGCCAGGTCGGCAACATCTTCGGCCTTGGCGAGGACGTCCGGATCAACGACCGGTTCTTCCTGGGCGGCAACTCGTTCCGAGGCTTCCAGACCGGCGGCCTCGGCCCGCGCGACTTGAGCTCCGACGACAAGGACGCGCTGGGCGGCAACAACTTCGCCCTCGGCTCGATCGAGCTCAGCTTCCCGCTCGGCCTGCCCAGCGAGTTCGCCCTGCAGGGGCATGCCTTCACCGATGTCGGCACGCTGTGGGGTTCGGACGACCACGGCGCCGGCATCGTCGACGACGCGGCGCTGCGCGCCTCGGCCGGCCTCGGCGTGTCCTGGGCCTCGCCCTTCGGCCCGATCCGCCTTGATTACGCCTATCCCTTCGCCAAGCGCGACTACGACAAGCAGGAGCAGTTGCACATCAGCTTCGGCACCAGATTCTGATCGATGCGGCGGCGGCCCGTTCCTGCGGTCGCGCGGCTACCCGCGGCGCCGGCGAAGGCCGGCGCCGCTTTCGTTGAACGGCGCGGGATGGCCGCTGCCCGCCGGCCGTGAACAGAGAGAGCGCCCATGCCCGATCCGCGATTCTTTCGCAGCGCCGGTCCGTTCCCGCTCGGCCGCCTCGCCGAGATCGCCGGCGCGACCCTGGCGCAGGGGGCTGACCCGGACCGGCCGATCGCCAGCGTCGCGCCCCTCGACGCCGCAGGCCCGGACGACATCAGCTTCCTCGACAACCGCAAATATGTCGACGCCTTCGCCGCCAGCAGGGCCGGCGCCTGCGTCGTCGCGCCGGCCCTGGCCGACCGGGCGCCGGCCGGCATGGCGCTGTTGCTGACGCCGAAGCCCTACAAGGGCTATGCGCTGATCGCCCAGGCCTTCTTCCCGTTACCGCTGGCGCGCCCCGGCATCGCGGCCTCCGCGACGGTCGACCCGGCGGCCCGGATCGGCGAGGGGGTGGAGATCGGGCCGGGGGCCGTGATCGAGGCCGGGGCCGAGATCGGATCCTTCTGCCGGATCGGGCCGAACGCCGTGGTCGGCGCCGGCGTGGTGCTGGGCGAGCGCAGCGTGATCGGGGCGGGGGCATCGCTCAGCCATTGCCTCGTCGGAGCGCGGGTCACGATCTATCCCGGCGCCCGCATCGGCCAGGACGGCTTCGGCTTCGCCATGGACGCCGAGGGGCATGTCCGCCTGCCGCAGCTGGGCCGCGTCATCATCGAGGACGATGTCGAGGTCGGGGCGAACTCCACGATCGACCGCGGGGCCGGCCCGGACACGGTGATCGGCCGGGGAGCGATGATTGATAATCTGGTGCAGATCGGGCACAACGTGCAGGTCGGACGAGGCGCCGTCATCGTCGCGCAGGCAGGCGTGGCGGGGAGCACCAAGTTGGGCGATTTCGCCGTTCTGGCTGCCAAGGCTGGTGTCGCGGGCCATCTCACCATAGGTGCAGGGGCGAAGATCGCCGCGAATGCGGGGGTGATGCGCGATGTCGAGCCCGGCGCGGAGGTGGTGGGCGCCCCCGCGATCCCGAAGCGGCAGTTTTTCCGGCAGCAGGTCATGCTAGCGCGTCTAGCCGAAGGGAAGGGCGACTGAGATGGACGGAGCCGCCAGCGACAAGAAGAACGTGTCGCAGCTGGACATCCTCAAGATCATGGAGATGATCCCGCATCGCTATCCGATGATCCTGGTGGATCGCGTGATCGATGTGGTGCCGGACGAAAGCTGCACCGGGATCAAGAACGTCACCATCAACGAGGGCTTCTTCCAGGGGCACTTCCCGCGCTACCCGGTCATGCCGGGCGTGATGATCGTCGAGTCCATGGCGCAGACCGCCGCCGTGCTGGTCGTCGCCACGCTGGGCGAGGACGCCAAGGGCAAGCTGGTCTACTTCATGACCGTCGACAGCGCCCGATTCCGCCGGCCGGTGACGCCGGGCGACAGCCTTCGGGTCCATGTCCGCAAGCTGCAGCAGCGCCGCAACGTCTGGAAGTTCTCCGGCGAGGTGAAGGTCGACGGCACGTTGGTGGCGGAGGCCGAGTTCGCCGCCATGATCATGGACGATCTATGAGTTCTGCCACCATTCATCCGATGGCCCTGGTCGACCCCGCGGCGAAGCTCGGGGCCGGCGTCAGGATCGGTCCGTTCTGCACCGTCGGCCCGGAGGTCGAGCTCGGCGACGAGGTCGAACTGATCTCGCATGTCGTGGTCGCGGGGCGCACCAGCATCGGCCCGAAGACCCGTGTCTTTCCCTTCGTCTCGCTCGGCCTGCCGCCGCAGGACCTGAAGTTCTCCGGCGAGAAGTCGCAGCTGATCATCGGCGCCAACAACGTGATCCGCGAGCACGTGACCATGAATCCGGGCACGCGCGGCGACAAGATGAAGACCGTGGTCGGCGACAACTGCATGTTCATGGTGAACACGCATGTGGCCCATGACTGCATCCTCGGCAGCAACATCATCATGGCCAACAACGCCGTCCTGGCCGGCCATGTGACGATCGAGGACCACGTCATCATCGGCGGCAACAGCGCCATCCATCAGCATCTCCGGCTGGGCGCCCACAGCTTCGTCGGCGGCATGACGCCGGTGCGCAACGACATCATCCCCTTCGGCCTGGCGATCGGCGAGACCGCGACGCTGAACGGGCTGAACCTGGTCGGGCTGAAGCGCCGCGGATTCACCAAGCCGCAGATCCAGTCGCTGCTGGCCGCCTACCGCACCCTGTTCGAGGGAGAGGCCCAGTTCGCCGAGCGCATCGAGGCCACTCGGCAGAAGTTCGGCGACAACGAGGTGGTGCAGCGCATCCTCGCCTTCATCGACGCCGATTCCGGCCGCAACGTGATGCAGCCGGCCCGCCGACGGCATGCCGGATAAGCTCGGCATCCTGGCCGCGGCGGGCCCGCTGCCCGGTCGGCTGGTCGAGGCATGCCGCCAGGCCGGGCGGGACTTCGTCGTCGTTGCCTATCGCGGCATGACCGACCCGGCCCTGGTCGAAGGCGACGCGGTGCCGCATTTCTGGACCCGGCTGGGCGCCGCAGGCCGCTGGATCGACGAGCTGAAGCGCCAGGGCGCCCACACGCTCTGCCCGGTCGGCAACATCCGCCGGCCGAGCCTGTTCGAGCTGATGCCCGACTTCAAGGCGGTGCGGATCCTGACCCGCATCGGCTTCTCCTCGCTCGGCGACGACGCGCTGCTGACGGCGCTGCGCCGGGTGCTGCAGGAGGAGGGGTTCCACCTCGTCGCATTGCATGAGGTGATCGACGACTTCCTGGCCCGGCCCGGACTGCTGACCAGGACCGCGCCGGACGAGTTGGCCCGGGCCGACATCGCCAAGGCGCGCGAGATCGCCCGCGAGATCGGGCGACTGGACATCGGCCAGGGCGCGGTGGTGCAGCACGGCTACGTCCTGGCGGTCGAGGCGGCGGAGGGCACCGATGCGATGCTGCGACGATGCGGCCCGCTGGCCCGGCCCGGCCCGGGCGGCGTGCTGGTCAAGGCCAAGAAGCCGCAGCAGGACGTGCGATTGGACCCGCCGACGATCGGCGTCACCACAGTCGAGCTCGCCGCCGCCGCCGGGCTGCGCGGCATCGTGGTCGAGGCCGGCGGCGCCATGATCATCGACGCCGAGACGGTGCGGCAGGCGGCCGACCGGCACGGCCTGTTCGTGCTGTGCCTGGCGGAGGGCGAGTGATGGCGCCCCACGTCTTCCTGGTGGCGACCGAGCCGTCGGGCGACCTGATGGGCGCCAGCCTGATGGCGGCGCTGAAGCGGCGTTGCGGCGACGGCGTGCGCTTCAGCGGCGTCGGCGGCGCCCGGATGGCGGCGGAGGGGCTGGAGAGCCTGTTCCCGCTGGCCGACATCGCGGTGATGGGCGCGGTCGAGCTGGTGCCGCAGCTGCCGCGGCTGTTCGACCGGATCCGCCGCACCGCCGAGGCGGCGCTGGCGGCGAAGCCGGACGCGATGGTGTCGATCGACGGGCTGGCCTTCAACGCCCGGGTCGCGGCGCGGCTGGCCGGGCGCAGCTTCCCGATCGTGCATTTCGTCGCCCCCAAGGTCTGGGCCTGGCGGCCGGGCCGGGCGCGCAAGCTGGCGGAGCTCGTCGACCATCTGATGGTGCAGCTGCCCTTCGAGCCGCCCTGGTTCGAGCGCCACGGCCTGCCCACCACCTATGTCGGCCATCCGATCATCGAGACCGCGGCGGGGCAGGGGGATGGCGCCCGGTTCCGGCAGGCGCACGGCATCGCTCCGGACGTGAAGCTGCTGACCGTGCTGCCCGGCAGCCGGCGCGGCGAGATCCAGCGGCTGCTGCCGGTGTTCAGTGAGACGGTGCGGGCGCTGGCGTCGCGCCACCCCGGGCTGCGCCTGGCCGTGCCGACGGTCGAGACGGTGGCGGCGCCGGTGCGCGAGGCGGTGCGGTCCTGGCCCGGTGAGCCGATCGTGATCGAGGGCGATGCCGAGAAATACGACGCCTTCGCCGCCAGCGACGCGGCGCTCGCCGCCTCCGGCACGGTGGCGCTGGAGCTGGGCCTAGCCCGGGTGCCGAGCGTGATCGCCTATCGCGTCAACCCGCTCTCGGCCTTCGTCGTGCGGCGGATGCTCACGACCAGATATGCCAATCTGGTCAACATCATGCTGGACCGCCCGGCAGTGCCGGAGTTGCTGCAGGAGAACTGCACGGCGGAAAAGCTCACGGCCGCGATCGACAGTCTGCTGACCGATCCCGCGGCCCTGCCGCCCAACGCGAGGCCTATGACGAGGTGGCGCGGATGATGCTGCTGCCGGACGGCGCCGTGCCGGGCGACCGGGCGGCGCAGGTGGTGCTGGACGTGATCCGGCAGGGGCGGCGGCGCGAAAAAATCAAAGCGTAGGTTGAGTTCGCGTCGCGAATCCAACCTACATCAATGCGAAATCAGGAAAACAGCCAGGTCAGCAGCGCCGCCCCGCCCAGGACCGCGAGGATGGCGGCGGCTGTGCGCAGCTTGGCGCGCAGCGGCGCCCGGTTCGTGTTCGCGGCCCGGGGCACCGGCCGCGGTATGGTCGAAATGCCGACCGGCCGGCCCGGGCGCCCCGTGGCGCGCGGGCCGGTGCGGTCGATCTGGGTGCCTCGCCTAGCCACGCTCGCTCAGCGGCACGAAGTCGCGCGGCGTGTGGCCGGTGAAGAGCTGGCGCGGCCGGCCGATCTTCTGGTGCGGGTCGCCGATCATCTCGGTCCACTGCGCGATCCAGCCGACGGTGCGGGCCACGGCGAACAGCACGGTGAACATGCTGGTCGGGAAGCCCATCGCCTTCAGGATGATGCCCGAATAGAAGTCGACATTCGGGTACAGCTTCCGCTCGACGAAGTACTCGTCCTCGAGCGCGATCTTCTCCAGCGCCATGGCGAGGTCGAGCAGCGGGTCCTTGATGCCGAGCTCCTCCAGCACCTCGTAGCAGGTGGCGCGCATCACCTTGGCGCGCGGATCGTAGTTCTTGTAGACGCGGTGGCCGAAGCCCATCAGGCGGAACGGATCGTCCTTGTCCTTGGCCCGCTTGACGTATTCGCCGACGCGGTCCTTGGTGCCGATCTCGCCCAGCATCTTCAGCACCGCCTCGTTGGCGCCGCCATGCGCCGGGCCCCACAGCGAGGCGATGCCGGCGGCGATGCAGGCGAAGGGGTTGGCGCCGCTGGAGCCGGCGAGGCGCACGGTCGAGGTCGAGGCGTTCTGCTCGTGGTCGGCGTGCAGGATCAGGATGCGGTCCATGGCGCGGGACAGCACCGGGTTCACCTTGTACTGCTCCGCCGGCACGGCGAAGGTCATGTACAGGAAGTTCTCGGCGAAGCTGAGGTCGTTCCGCGGGTACATGAAAGGCTGGCCGACCGAGTACTTGTAGGCCATGGCGGCCAGCGTCGGCAGCTTGGCGATCAGCCGGTGCGACGCGACCTCGCGCTGGCGCGGGTCATGGATGTCGGTCGAGTCGTGGTAGAAGGCCGACAGCGCGCCGGTGACGCCGCACAGCACCGCCATCGGGTGGGCGTCGCGGCGGAAGCCGCGATAGAAATGGTGGATCTGCTCATGCACCATCGTGTGGCGGGTGATGGTGTGCTCGAACTCGGCGGCCTGGGCCGGGTTCGGCAGCTCGCCATGCAGCAGCAGGTAGCAGACCTCGAGGAAGTTGCTCTTCTCCGCCAGGTCGTCGATGGCGTAGCCGCGGTGCAGCAGGACGCCCTCGTCGCCGTCGATGAAGGTGATCTGGCTGTCGCAGGAGCCGGTCGAGGTGAAGCCGGGGTCGTAGGTGAACATCCCGGTTTCCGCATACAGCTTGCGGATGTCGATGACGCTCGGGCCCATGGTCCCGTCGATCACGGGCAACTCCACCGACTTACCGGTCGAGTTGTCGGTCAGCGTGACGGTCTTCTGCGCCACGGGGGTCTTCGTATCGGGCATGACGATGTCCTTGAGCGGGGGCTTCGTACTGGAAACGCAGATCGTCCGCTCCGTCGGTCGCGAGGATAGTCGGCCGGCGGAGCAAGATCAACGCGACTTGGGTCCTCCCGACGACGGATTCCGATCGCCTGTTTTTTAGGCGTTCTCTGAATTATCGAACCGGATCAAGTTGTTGCAGATGCCCTTTAAGAGGCGCTTGCAACATCCCGGATCCGCCGCAGCGTCTCGTCCCGGCCGAGGATCGCGGCCACCTCGAAGATACCTGGTGACACGTTCGATCCGGTCAATGCCGCACGCAGCGGCTGGGCCACCTTGCCCAGCTTCAGCCCCTCGGCCTCGGCGAAGCGGTTGACCTCGGCCTCCAGCGCCGCCTCGGTCCAGTCGTTCAGGCTGGACAGCGCCGCCAGCAGCCGGCCCAGCAGGGCGCGGGCGTCGTCGGTCAGGATCTTCTGCGCCGCCTCGTTGATCGGCAGCGGGCCGGAGCGGAGATAGAACAGTGCGCTGTCGGCCAGCTCGACCAGCGTCTTGGCCCGCTGCTTCAGCCCGGTCATGGCCAGCAGCAGGATGGCCCGGTCGGCGTCGTCGAGCGAGCGGCCCAGCGCCGTCTCCAGATTCGCTGTGATCCGCTCCAGGAGCTCGGCGTCCGGCGTCTCGCGCATGTAGATGCCGTTCAGGTTCTCAAGCTTGGCGAAGTCCAGGCGCGAAGGCGAGCGGCCGACGCCGTCGAGGTCGAACCACTCGATCGCCTTCTCGGTCGGGATCACCTCCTCGTCGCCATGGCCCCAGCCGAGCCGCAGCAGATAGTTGCGCAACGCCGCCGGCAGGTAGCCCATGTCGCGATAGGCCTCGATGCCGAGCGCGCCGTGCCGCTTCGACAGCTTGGCCCCGTCCGGCCCGTGGATCAGCGGGATATGGGCGAAGTCCGGCGGGGTGGCGCCGATGGCGTTGTACAGCTGCACCTGGCGGAAGGTGTTGGTCAGGTGGTCGTCGCCGCGGATGATCTGGGTGATGCCCATATCGATGTCGTCGACCACCACCGACAGCATGTAGACCGGCGTGCCGTCGGCCCGCAGCAGCACCATGTCGTCGAGCTGGTCGTTCTGCACCGTGACCGTGCCCTGGACCTTGTCCTGGACCGTGGTCTCGCCGTCTCGCGGCGCCCGCAGCCGGATCACCGGCTCGACGCCCTTCGGCGCCTCGGCCGGATCGCGGTCGCGCCAATAGCTGGTGTAGTACGCCCAGGGCTTGCCCTCGGCCTTGGCCTTCTCGCGCAGCGCCTCCAGCTCGGCCGGCTGCAGCCAGCAGTGATAGGCCTTGCCCTCGGCCAGCAGCTTGCGCGCGACCTCGGCATGCCGCTCCCGCCGCTCGAACTGCGACACGATCTCCTCGTCCCAGTCCAGCCCGAACCAGGCCAGCCCGTCGATGATCTTGCGCACCGCATCCTCGCTGGAGCGGGCGCGGTCGGTGTCCTCGATGCGCAGGCGGAACACGCCGCCGTGATGGCGGGCATAGAGCCAGTTGTACAGGGCCGTCCGGGCCCCGCCGATATGCAGGTAGCCGGTCGGGGATGGGGCGAAGCGGGTCACGACCGTCATGGGTCAAATTCCACAGGGCTGCTAGGATCAGTGCGAGAGGTCCATAGCATAGGCCTTCGGGCGATGGCTAATGCGGGGGCATCGGTCGGAGGTCCGAGATCCGTGCGGGCGTCGCTGCGGCGGCTTGGCCCCGGCGGATGGGGGATCACCCGGCCGGATTGGGCGGGGCTGGCGGATGCACTGGCCGGCGGCGTGCGGCGCCGGCTGGTGCTGCTGGTGCCCTGCGGCCTGGGCGCCGGCATCGGCGTCTACTTCGCCCTGCCGTCGGAGCCGCCGCTGGCCGCGGGGCTGGGCGCGCTGGTCCTGTCCGCCCTGCTGGTGCTGCTGCTGCTTCGGCGTCCGCGGGCGCTGTGCTTCGCCGCGCTGCTGCTGGCGGTCGCCGTCGGTTTCCTGGCGGCGGAGCTGCGCACCCGGGCGGTGGCGGCGCCGCTGCTCGACCGCGAGCTCCGGGGCCTGGTGACCGGCACGGTGAAGACGGTCGACCTGCTGCCGCATGGCGTGCGCATCGTGCTCGCCGACCTGACCCTCGAGGGGCTGGCGCCGGAAGCGACGCCGGCGGCGGTGCGGCTGCGGCTGCTCGGGGCCGAGGCGGTGCCCGCGGCCGGCGACCGGATCCGGGTGCGGGCGACGCTGGCGCCGGTGGACGGGCCGGCCTATCCCGGCGGCTTCGATTTCCGACGGCAGCTGTTCTTCCAGGGCATCGGCGGCACCGGCTTCGCCATGGGCCGGGTGGAGCGGCTGAACGAGGCCGACCCGACGCCGTCCCGCCTGGCCCGGCTGCAGGACGGGATCGCCACCCGGGTGCGGGCACAGGTGGAAGGCGACGCCGGCGCCATCGCCGTCGCCTTCCTGACCGGCGAGCGCGCCGGCATCAGCGACCAGGCCAATGAGGCGATGCGCGATTCCGGCCTGGCCCATCTGCTGTCGATCTCCGGCATCCATATCAGCCTGGTGGCGATCCTGCTGCTCGGCGGGATCCGGCTGGCCCTGGCGCTGATCGAGCCGGTGGCGCTGCGCTGGCCGATCAAGAAATGGGCGGCCGGCATCGCGCTGCTCGGCATCGTCGGCTACACGATCCTGGTCGGCGCGTCGGTGCCGACGGTGCGGTCCTGCGTCATGACCGGCGTGGTCCTGTTGGCGGTGATGGCCGACCGCGTGGCGATCTCGATGCGGCTGGTCGCCCTGGCCGCCACGGTGGTGCTTCTGGTGGTGCCGGAGGCGCTGCCGGGGCCGAGCTTCCAGATGTCCTTCGCCGCGGTGATCGCGCTGATCGCGGCCTATGAGGCGCTGCGGCCCTATCTCGCCGGGTGGCGGGCCGACGCCGGGCCGGCGCGCCGGGTGCTGTTCTATCTCGGCAGCATCGTGCTGACGACGCTGGTCGCCACGGTCGCGACCACGCCTTTCGCCATCTTTCATTTCCAGCGCTTCGCCCCGCTGGCCGTGGCCGCCAATCTGATGGCGATCCCGCTGACCTCGCTGTGGATCATGCCCTGCGTGCTGCTGGCCTATCCGGCCATGCTGTTCGGCCTCGACGGCTGGGTGCTGCCGCTGCTGGGCTGGGGCATCGAGGCGATGCTGTGGGTGGCGAACACCGTTGCCGCCTGGCCGCTGGCCGCCTTCTCGGTGCCGGCGATTCCGGCCTGGGGGCTGGTCGCCGGCGCCGTCGGCGGGCTGTGGCTGTGCCTGGCCGGGGGACGGATGCGCCTGCTGGGGCTGCTGGCCCTCCCGCTGGTGCTGGTGGCTGCGCTGACCGCGCCGTCGCCGCAGATCCTGGTCGACGGCACCGGCCGGCTGGCGGCGGCGCGGGCGCCGGAGGGCGGGCTTTCCTTCTCCACCCGCCGCAGCGAGCGCTTCATCCGCGAGATCTGGCTGCGGGCGGAGGCCGCGGCGGAGGATGCGCCCTGGCCGCAGCAAGGGACGGCCGCCGGCGACCGGCTGGCCTGCGACCCGCGCGGCTGCCTCTACCGCTTCGGCGGCCGGACGGTGGCTTTCGTCCGCAGCGGCGAGGCCTTCGACGACGACTGCGCCGGCACCGACCTCGTGGTCACCGATCTGGTGGCGCCACGCTGGTGCCGCCCGCGCTTCGGCGCCTGGGACCGCTTCGCCCTGCGCCGCGCCGGCGGCCTCGCGGTCGACCTCTCCGGCCCCGAGCCGGAGATCGCCACGGTGACCGAGGCGGTGGGCGACCGTCCCTGGGCGCCGGCCCCGTTCCGGGCGGCGGCGCGCGAGTGACCGGTCAGCGCACCGTTGCCATCGTCCGGCCTTCGGCATTGCCGGCCTTGGCCGCGTCCAGCACCTCCGGATAGGGGTAGTTCAGCCCCAGCAGCTGGCGCAGGTCGGGGCTGGCCTGCTCGACGAAGGCGCGGGGCAGGGCGGCCGGCATGTCCTCCATCGGCTTCACGAATTTCGGCAGGTACTGGATCAGGATCGCCGACCGGTCCTGCCGCGACCGGTTCGGCATGGCGCAGTGCCAGACCGCGCCGAAGAACACCACGGTGTCGCCCGGCTCGCCCAGCATGCGGCTGCAGCGCTCGTGGAAGCGGTCGCCCTCGGCCGGGTAGCGCAGCGCCTTCTGCGTCCCCGGCACATAGGCGGTGGCGCCGGTCTCCTCGGTGAAGGGGTCCAGCAGGATCGTCGCCTGGGCGTTCAGCGGGAAGGAGCCGTTGATCCGCACCGGATGCGACTCCGGCTTGTGCATGTCCCAGTAGGGGTAGTCGATATGCGGTTCCTGGCCCGGGCCGCCCGGCAGGATGCGGTTGGCCGCGATCGATCCCATGATGAACTCGCTGCCCAGGAAGGCGCGCATCACCGCCATCAGCGCCGGATGCGCCGCCATGCGCGAGAACACCTCGCCCTTGGCCAGCAGGTTCCACACCCGGCGCTGCAGGTCGATGCGGCCCTCCTGCTCGGCCGCGCCCTGGAAATGCGTGACCTTCGGGGCGCTGCCCTCGGATTCGCGCATCACCACGGCGCGCG
Source organism: Inquilinus sp. Marseille-Q2685 (assembly GCF_916619195.1). Lineage (NCBI taxonomy): Bacteria > Pseudomonadati > Pseudomonadota > Alphaproteobacteria > Rhodospirillales > Rhodospirillaceae > Inquilinus > Inquilinus sp. Marseille-Q2685. The sequence goes on along the minus strand of NZ_CAKAKL010000001.1, from coordinate 774,169 downwards.
CGTCGGCGATCTCGGCTGGCGTGAACAGGCCGCGCAGCAGCACCGCGCCCGGGCCGTCCAGCAGCTCCGCCACGATCGCGCCCGGGTCGATCGTGTCCGGTGTGTAGGTCTTCATGCCGTTCCTCCCTGTCGGACGCCGCAGCGTAATCCGATTTGCAAGCGCTTGCAAATCGGATCGGGGCTCGTAGAGTTCCCGTGGGGTAGGATCACGCGGACCAGGGAGGATGCAGATGACGGGGACGCTTCGGATCGGGCTGGTCGGCGCCGGCTACATGGGCAAGGCGCACAGTATCGGCCTGCAGCTGGTGCGCACGGCGTTCCAGCCGCCGCTGATCCCGGTCTGCGAGATGATCTGCAGCACCACGGAGGAGGGGGCGGCCGCCCATGCCCGGGCCTGGGGCTGGAACCGGTCGACCGCGGACTGGCGGGCGCTGGTCGCCGACCCGGCGGTCGACGCGGTGATCATCGCCACCCCGCCGCGCACCCATCTGGCCATGGCGACCGAGGCGCTGCGCCTGGGCAAGCCGGTGTTCTGCGAGAAGCCGCTGGGCTGCGACCCGGCCGAATCCAGGGCCATGGTCGACGCAGCCGAAGCCGCGGGCCTCGCCACCATGGTCGGCTTCAACTACATCCGCACCCCGGCGAGCCAGCTGGCGAAGCAGATCATCGATGCCGGCGAGATCGGCGAGGTGATCCAGGTCACCGCCGAGCATGTCGAGGACTATCTGCACGACCCGCGGGCGCCGGCCTCGTGGCGTACCCGGATCGCCACCGGCACCGAGGCCGGGGCGCTGGGTGACGTCGCCCCGCACATCGTCAATGCCTGCCTGCGGCTGGTCGGGCCGATCGAGTCGCTGGTCGCCGACCTCAATATCGTCCAAGTCACGCGGCCTGGGCCCGAGGGCGAGGAGCGGGTGGAGAACGACGACCAGGGCCAGATGCTGCTGCGCTTCGCCAACGGCGCCACCGGCTCGCTCAGCTTCAGCCGCGTCGCCGCCGGGCGGAAGATGGGCTACACCTACCGCATCACCGGCACCAAGGGCGCCCTGGCCTTCGACCAGGAGAACCAGAACGAGCTGTGGCTGTACGACGCCGCGCGGCCGGCCGCGCGCCAGGGCTTTCAGCGCCTGCTGACCGGGCCGGCGCATCCCGACTACCTGGCCTTCAACCAGGGCGTCGGTCACGGCACCGGCTACAACGAGCAGATCGCGATCGAGGCGCGCGATTTCCTCGAGGCGGTGGCGACCGGCCGGCCAGTCTGGCCGACCTTCCGCGGTGGCTGGGAGGTCGACCGCGTCACCGCCGCGGCCCTGCGCTCGGCCCGCGAGCGGGCGTGGGTGCGGATCGCCGATGTGTGAGCTTCAGCCGCGCAGCCGCGACCGGGCGGTCGGCGACAGCAGCGCGACTTCCGGCGGCCGGGCCAGACGCGGTTGCAGCGCTTCGGGGACGGCGGCGTGGCGCTCGAAGGCCCTCCGGTCCGGGAAACGGGAAAACCAGACGAAGACGTGAGCATCTTCGCGCACCGGCAGCGCCGGGAAGCCGTTCTCGCCGTGCTCGCTCACGAAGCTCGCCAGGACCGGCACGCCGGCATCCCTCAGCATCGGCGCCAGGACGGTCTTGAACACCTCCGGAAACCCGCCCTCGGCTTCCGGCCGCAGATGCCAAGTGGTGGCCACGATGATCCCGCCCGCTTCGCCGCCCGGGGCAGGGCGGTCGCGGCTGAGCCGGAATCCCGACCCCGGATGCGCCGGCCGCAGCAGCAGCACGTCGTCCGAATCGATCATGGTGGCGTTGGCGGCGCCGCGATGCGCCTGCCACACCGGCCCGCCGTAGAAGGCGCGCAGCGAATCCGTCCGCGCCTCCAGGTCGGGAAAGCCGCGCAACCAGACAAACTGGTCGGGCGCCTCCAGGTCGCGGAACTGGCCGATAACGTCGATCCCGACCGCCTCCTGCGTCTCGATGAACTCCCGGTCGAACAGCGTGATGAGCGTCTCGCGCTGTCCCGGATGCAGCGTGTAGCGCCGCAGCTCCACGATCGGGCTGAAGGTCCGGTTCCCGGTGTCCATGATTGCCTCCAAAACAGACCGGTTGTCCGGTTTTAAAACAGACTGATTGTCCGGTTAAGTCAATCTGCTATGGTTGGGCATGGCCGAGACCGACAGCAGGCGGAAGCGCAGCTACGACCCCGAGGGCACGCGCCGGCGCCTGCTGGATGTGGCGGCGGAGGCGTTCCAGTCGCGCGGCTTTCAAGCCACCGGCATGCATGAGCTGATGCGCGAGGCCGGGGTGACAGGCGGTGCGCTGTACCACCATTTCCCGACCAAGAAGGCGCTTGGCCTCGCCGTGATCCGCGACCGGGTGGCGGCCGAGGTGGAGGAGACCTGGATCGAGCCCGTCCGCAGGGCGCCGGATGCGGTCGACGGCATCGTCGAGGTGTTCGACCGGATCGCCGCCGGGCTGCGACGGCGCGGCGCCGTCTCCGGCTGCCCGCTGAACAATCTGGCGCTGGAGCTGTCGCTGGCCGATCCGGAGTTCCGCGCGGCGATGGATGCGGTGTTCGCGGCCTGGCGGGCGGCGATCGCGGCGCGGCTGCGCGCCGACCAGGCGGCCGGCCGGCTGGCCGCGGCGGATGCCGACGACCTCGCGGCCTTCATCGTCGCCGCCTATTCGGGAGCGATGGCCCAGGCCAAGGCGCAGCAGGACGCCGCCCCGCTGGAGGCCTGCGCCCGGCAGTTGATCCGGTGCCTGGAAGGGCTGCGGACCGGCGCCTAGAGGCTGTCGCGCTCGACCAGCTTGATCTCGAACAGCCGGCCTTGGATCGGGTGATCCGGGTCGGCTAGCCGGGCGGCGATCTGGCCGATGGCGTGGCGCACCATCTCGGCCATGGGCTGGCGGACCGTGGTCAGGCGATAGCCGGGCCAGGCGGCCAGGGGCATGTCGTCGAAGCCGACGATGCCGATCTCCTTCGGCACGGCGAGACCGCGCTCGCGGCAGGCGTCGACGGCGCCGAGCGCCAGGATATCGTCGCCGCAGAACACCGCCTGCGGCCGGTGACGGTCGAGCAGCGCATGCATGCCGCGGCGGCCATGCTCATGCGAATAGTCGCCGGCATACTCCACGGCCAGGGGCTGCAGGCCTGCCGCCGTCAGCCTCTGGGTGAAGCCCGCGGCGCGGTCGATCGATGACGAATCGGTCGCGGCCCCGCCCAGGAAGGCCAACTGCCGCAGGCCGCGCGCCAGCATCGCTTCGGCGACCAGGCGTCCGCCCGCGACATTGTCGACCGTCACCGCCGGCACGGTCTCCGGCCCGGCCCGGCCGAACACATGCACCACCGGCAGCCCGGCGCGGGCGCAGGATTCGGCGAAGCCCTCGGGGGGCGCGGAGGTGGCGATCAGCACCGCGTCGACGCTGTACTGCAGCATCATGTCGAAGGCGGAGCCGGCACCGCCATCCTCCGACAGATTGGCGATCAGCGGCCGCAGCCCGCGGCGCTGCAGCTCCCGCGTGAACAGGTCGAACACGTCCATGAAGGCGGGATTGGCGAAATGGCTCGACACCAGCCCGACCAACTCCGTCCGGCCGGTCATCAGGCTGCGCGCCAGCTGGTTGGGGCGATAGCCCAGCGCCTCGGCCGCCGCCAGGACGCGGGCCCGCATCCGGGGCGAGACGCTGGCGTCCTTGGTGAAGGTGCGGGAGACGGCCGAGATCGACACGCCGGCCGCCGCGGCGACCTGCTGCGCCGTGACCCGGTCGGCGCCGCCGGCTCGATGCCTGGTCCGGCCGCTCACGGCCCGCCGCCCGGAAGGTTACGCCCGATCAAGGCGACGCGGCCGGCCGGACGCGGGCGAGGCGCAGCAGCGTCCCGTTGTGGTCCTCGCTGATCAGGACGCTGCCATCCGCCATCTCGGCCAGCCCGACCGGTGCGCCCTGCGGCCTTATGCCTTTGGCGGCGTCCCAGCCGGAAACGAGCGGCTGCGGCTGGCCCTGTGGAAGGCCCCGATCGTCGATCGCCAGCGCCATGACCCGGTGCCCGGTGTCGCGATAGCCGTGATAGGTCATCAGCACCCGGCCTTCGAGTCCCGGCAGCGCCGATCCGCGATAGACGAGCATGCCGAGGGGCGCGGCATGCGGCGGCAGCAGCAGGATCGGCACTTCGACCCGGCCGCAGTCGAAATGCGGGTATTCGGGGCTGGACTTGCGGTCGTCGTAGCAATAGGGCCAGCCGTAATCGGCGTTTTCGCGAAGCACGGTGTAGACATCGTGCGGCAACGCCTCGTCGGACAGGCTGGGATCGGCCTGGTCGATGGCGTCCCGCGCATTCACCAGCGCCAGCGGCGTGCCGTTCGGCAGCGCCGCGAGCGCCATGCTGTTGCGCAGCCCGCGGGCGAAGGGGGCGAGCGTGCGGGCATCCACAGGAAGGGCGTCGGCCGCCACGCGCAGGACGCTGCCGCGTGGCGGCGTGCCTTCGGTCTCCGGGCAGGGCTTGGCGGGATCCGGGGCCGAATCGTCGGCGCGTTCGCAGTGATCGGTCGCGGAGCCGACATTGACGAAGAGGGCGCCGTCCGGCGCCAGGGCCAGGGCGGCGAGGGGATGGCGGCCATCGTTCGGCAGGCCGGTCACCACGTCGCGCAGCGCGGCGGCCGGCGGATCCGCCTTCGGATCGACCGACACGATCCGTCCGGCCAGGCCCAGCAGCAGCTTGCCGTCCGGCGTCGGCACCAGGCCGTTCGGCCGGTCCAGCTTGGTCAGCAGCACCTGCGGCGCCCCGCGACCGCCCTCGGGAAGGCGCAGCAGCCGGCCGCGCCCTTTCTCCCAGCTGCCCATGTCGGCGACGTAGATATCGTCACCGATCACGGCCACGCCGCGCGCGAAGCGGAGCCCGGCGGCGACGAGGCCGACGCAGAGCCCGTCCGGAGTGCGAAGCGAGACCTTCGGAAAGCCGTCGCAGTCGCCGGAGGTGCGGTAGCCGCCGGCGGCCTGCGCCGGAACGCCGGCGCAGATGCCGAGACAAAGCAAGGCGAGGGCCAGCAGGCGAAGCAGCGATCGACACAGAAGCATGCACGGACGTCCGGTGCGTTGCGGGACGCTGCAAGAGGACCGGACAAAGCGCCAACCGGCAAGCCCGGACTGCGCCTGCAGGCAGCCTGCTGAGGCCCGTCGGAACGGTCGCCGTCGGATCTTACGAGTAGGTCCGCAGCAGCCCGATCAGTCGCCCCTGGATGCGGACGCGGTCAGTGGGCAGGTAGCGGGTCTCATAGGCCGGGTTGGCGGCCTCCAGCCCGATCGAGGCGCCCTTCTTGCGCAGCCGCTTCAGCGTCACCTCGTTGTCGTCGACCAGGGCGACGACGATGGTGCCGGCATCGGCCGCGTCGCAGCGCTTGATGATGACGGTGTCGCCGTCCAGGATCCCGGCCTCGACCATGCTGTCGCCGGCGACCTCCAGGGCGTAGTGCTCGCCCGGGCCGAGCAGCGAGGCCGGCACTTCGGCATAGTTGGAATGGTCGCGCAGCGCCTCGATCGGCATGCCGGCGGCGATCCGGCCGTAGAGCGGCAGGCGGACGCCGTGCTCGGGATTGCTGAGATCGGCGCGTTCCAGCTTGCGGCCGGGCAGGGCGGCATCGGACCGCACGGGCCGGAAGGGAACGACATTGTCATCCTCGGCCGCTGCCGTCGCCGGCGCGTCCGACTTCAGGCAATCGGGCAGTCGAAGCACCTCCAGCGCCCGGGCCCGATGCGGCAGCCGCCGAATAAAACCGCGCTCCTCGAGCCCGGTGATCAGTCGATGGATGCCCGATTTGGACTTCAGGCTCAGGGCGTCCTTCATCTCATCGAAGGATGGACTGACGCCGTCCGCCTCCAGGCGGCGGTGAACGAACAACAACAACTCCTGTTGCTTTCGCGTCAGCAAGGCATCCTCCGTTCGCAGAGGCCGCGGCGCGGCCGAATCCCTGACGGAGAAGATAGGAGGAACAAAACAAAAACACAAGCGGCTAACTGTGTCGCGCCCGGTTCTTTACTTCCTTGTAACGATCGGCGGGGTCAGATCCCGTCGCCGAACAGCACCGCATCGACCGTATCGCCACGCATCGCAGCCGGCGCGTGGGGCGGCCGGACCACCAGCCCGTCGGCCGCGGCCAGCAGCGACAGCATCGAGCTGTCCTGGGTCGGGTACGGAGTGGCGACATAACCGGACTCCGACCGTTCGATCCGCGCCCGCAGATAATCCTCGCGCCGGTCATTGGCCGGCAGGTCGCGGCCCAGCGTCGCGGCGATTCGGTTCTCCGGCGCCTCGGCCCCCTGCAGGGCCCAGACCGCCGGGCGCAGGAACAGCCAGCCGCAGACCACGGTCGAGACCGGGTTGCCGGGCAGGCCGAGCAGCGGCGTGTCGCCGAGCCGGCCGAAGATCAGCGGCTTGCCCGGCCGCATCGCGATCTTCCAGAAATCGAGCGCCAGGCCGCGTTCGCCCAGCACCGACCGGATCAGGTCGTGCTCGCCGACCGAGGCGCCGCCGGTGGTGACGATCAGGTCGGCGCCGTGGGCGCCGGCCGCCAGCGTCGCCAGCGATTCGGCGTTGTCGCGGGCGATGCCGAGATCGACCGGCTCGCCGCCGCAGCTGCGGATCAGCGCGGCCAGGGCATGGGTGTTGGAGCTGACGATCTGGCTCGGCCCCAGCGCCTCGCCCGGCAGCACGATCTCGTCGCCGGTCGCCAGCACCGCCACCCGCGGCCGGCGGCGCACCCGCAGCCAGGGATGGTTGGCCGAGGCGGCGATGCCGATGTCGCGCGCGGTCAGGCGCCGGCCGGGCTGCAGCAGCAGCTCGCCGGCGCGGAAGTCCAGCCCGGCCTTGCGCACGTGGCGGCCTGCGGCGACGCCCTCGCGCCCCGTGACCCGGTCGCCCTCGGACTCGGCCTCCTCCTGCAGCACCACGGCGTCGGCGCCGTCCGGCAGCGGCGCGCCGGTGAAGATGCGGACGCATTGCCCGGGCCCGACGGTGCCGTCGAAGCGACCGCCGGCCGGAACCTCGCCGATCCGCCGCAGCGACGCCGGCACCGCGGCGACATCTGCGGCCCGCACCGCCCAGCCGTCCATGGCCGAGACGTCGAGCGGCGGCTGGGTCAGCCGTGCCACCACCGGCTCGGCCAGGACCCGCCCCAGCCCGGCGGGCCGGGGCACGGTCTCGGCCGGCAGGGCGGAGAAGGCGGCGAGGATGCGGCTGCGGGCCTCGGCAACCGGGATCATGGCTGGGCCTCGTAGGAGCCGGAGCGGCCACCCGATTTGTGCAGCAGCCGCAGATCGGTCACCACCATGCCGCGGTCGACCGCCTTGCACATGTCGTAGACGGTCAGGGCGGCGACCGAAGCGGCGGTCAGCGCCTCCATCTCCACCCCGGTGCGGTGGGTGACCTTGACCGTGGCCTCGATCTCGACCCGGCTGTGCTCCGCGTCGCAACGCAACGCCAGCTCGACGCTGGACAGCGGCAGCGGATGGCACAGCGGGATCAGATCGGCGGTGCGCTTGGCCGCCATGATGCCGGCGATGCGGGCGATGCCCAGCACGTCGCCCTTGGCGTGGCCGCCGGAAGCGATCAGCGCCAGCGTCTCGGGTTTCATCTCCACCCGGCAGCCGGCCCGCGCCACCCGCACCGTCGCCTCCTTGTCGGAGACGTCGACCATGCGCGCCTGGCCGGCCGCGTCGAAATGGGTCAGCTCGCCAGTCATGCCGCCGACGACTTCACGTCCGGCGTGAGCAGAGCGCGGGTGGCGGCGGCGACGTCGTCGTGGCGCATCAGGCTTTCGCCGATCAGGAAGGTGGTGGCGCCGACGCGGGCCATCCGGGCCAGGTCGGCCGGGGTGAACAGGCCGCTCTCCGCCACCAGCAGCCGGTCGCCGGGCACCTGCGCCGCCAGAGCCTCGGTGGTGGCGAGGTCGACCTGCAGGGTCTTGAGGTTGCGGTTGTTGATGCCGAGCAGCGGCGAGCGCAGCCGCAGCGCCCGGTCCAGCTCGGCCGCGTCATGCACCTCGACCAGCACATCCATGCCCTGGTCGATCGCTGCCTGCTCCAGATCGCGGGCGGTGGCGTCGTCCAGCGCCGCCATGATCAGCAGGATGCAGTCGGCGCCCAGCGCCCGGGCCTCGATCACCTGATAGGGGTCGATCATGAAGTCCTTGCGCAGCACCGGCAGCTCGACGGCGTTGCGGGCGGCGGTCAGGTACTCGTCGGCACCCTGGAAATAGGGCACGTCGGTCAGCACCGACAGGCATGTGGCGCCGCCGTCGCGATAGGCGCGGGCGAGGGAAGGAGGGTCGAAATCCGGGCGGATCAGCCCCTTCGACGGCGAGGCCTTCTTGATCTCGGCGATCAGGCCGTAGCGGCCTTCGGCCTGCGCCCGGCGCAGCGCCGCGACGAAGCCGCGCGGCGGCGCGGCCCGGTCGGCCAGATCCGCCAACCGGCCGATCTCGGCGAGGGGCACCGCTGCCTTGCGGGCCTCGACGTGCCGGCGCTTGTCCGCGACGATGCGGGTGAGGGTGTCGCTCATGCCGTTCCCCCGGTGGCGTTTCGGGCGCTCGTGATCCGGGCCAGCCGCTCGAGGACATGGGCGGCCGACCCGTCGTCGATGGTGCGGGCCGCGAGGGCGGCGCCGTCGGTCAGTGTAGAGACCCGGTCGGCGACGATGAAGCAGGCTGCGGCATTCAGCAGCACGATGTCGCGATAGGCGCCGTGCGCTCCGCCCAGCACGGCGCGCAGGGCAGCGGCGTTGGTGGCGGGATCGCCGCCCTTCAGGTCTTCGGGCACCGCACGGCGCAGCCCGGCATCCTCGGGCGTGACGGTCAGGCGCCGGACCTGGCCGCCGCGCAGCTCCGCCACCGCGGTCGGGCCGGTGGTGGTCATCTCGTCGAGGCCGTCGCTGCCATGGACCACCCAGGCGGTCTCGCTGCCAAGCTGGTTCAGCGCCTGGGCCACCGGCTCGACCCAGGCCTCGGCGAAGACGCCCAGCAGTTGGCGCTTCACCCCGGCCGGGTTGGCCAGCGGGCCGAGCAGGTTGAAGATGGTGCGGGTGCCCAGCTCCTGCCGGGCCGGGCCGACATGGCGCATGGCGCTGTGGTACAGCGGCGCGAACAGGAAGCCGATCTGGGCCTCCCACAGCGCCTCGCGCATCACCTCGGGCGGCGCCTCGACATTGACGCCCAGCTCGGCCAGGACGTTGGCCGCCCCGGTCAGGCTGGACGCGGCGCGGTTGCCGTGCTTGGCCACCGGCACGCCGGCGCCGGCCAGGACGAAGGACACGGCGGTCGAGACGTTGAAGGAGCCGGAATTGTCGCCGCCGGTGCCGCAGCAGTCGATGGCGCCGTCCGGCGCGTCGATCGTCACCGCCTTGTCCCGCATCACCCGGGCGGCGGCGGCGATCTCCTCCGGCGTCTCGCCGCGGACCCTGAGGGCCATCAGGAAACCGCCGATCTGCGCCGGCGTCGCCTCGCCCGACATGATGATCTCGAAGGCGGCGCGGGCGTCGGCGGCGTCCAGCGGGCGACCGAGCGCGGCCTTGGCGATGAAGGGTCGCATCTCGGTCGTCATGCCGCGTTCCGCCGCTCCGCGATGGCCAGGAAGTTCTGCAGGATCTTGTGGCCGTATTGCGAGGCGATGCTCTCCGGATGGAACTGCACGCCGTGAATCGGCAGCGTCTTGTGCCGCAGCGCCATGATCACCCCGTCCTCGGTCCAGGCCGTGGCCTCCAGGCTGTCCGGCATGCTGTCGGGCTCGATGGTCAGCGAGTGGTAGCGGGTGGCCTCGAAATTGTCGGGCAGCCCGGCCAGCACGCCGCCGCCATGGTGGTGCACCGGGCTGATCTTGCCGTGCATCGGCACCGGCGCGCGGACGATTCGGCCGCCGAAGACCTGGCCGATCGCCTGGTGGCCCAGGCAGACACCGAACACCGGCACCCGGCCGGCCGCGGCCTGGATCAGGTCCATGCAGATGCCGGCCTTGTCCGGGTCGCAGGGGCCGGGGGAGATGACGATGCCGTCGGGCCGCAACGCCAGCGCCTCGTCGACCGTCAGCGCGTCGTTGCGGCGGACCTCGGGGTCCGCCCCGAGCTCGCCGAGGGAATGCACCAGGGTGTAGGGGAAGCTGTCGTAGTTATCGATCAGCAGAAGCATGGAGATTGCCCTTTCGAGGCATGGGAATGGGGAGGAACGGCGGGAATCCGGCCGGCCTCACCATCGATGCTGCTGCGAAGGGATACGGATTCTAGACATGACCCATGGGCCGGTTGCCGTTGCGCGGCCGGTTGGCGAAGCGTACCGCATCTTCGGCGGCACGCACCAGCGCCCGCGCCTTGTTGCGGGTCTCCTGATACTCGCCCTCCGGGCTGCTGTCGGCGACGACGCCGCCGCCGGCCTGGATATAGAGCGTGTCGTCCTTCACCACCGCGGTGCGGAGGGCGATGCAGGTGTCCATGTCGCCATTGGCGCCGAAATAGCCCATCGCCCCGGCATAGATGCCGCGCCGCGCCACCTCCAGCTCGTCGATGATCTCCATCGCCCGCACCTTCGGCGCACCGCTGACCGTGCCGGCCGGGAAGCCCGCGGCCAGCGCCGCCACCACATCCTTGTCCGGCGCGATCCGGCCGACGACGTTGGAGACGATGTGCATGACGTGGGAGTAGCGCTCGACGATGAAGCGGTCGGTCACCTTGACGGTGCCGATCTGCGACACCCGGCCGACATCGTTGCGGCCGAGGTCGAGCAGCATCAGGTGCTCGGCCCGCTCCTTCGGGTCGGCCAGAAGGTCCTGCTCCAGCGCCACGTCCTCCTCCGGCGTGGCGCCGCGCGGGCGGGTGCCGGCGATCGGCCGGATGGTGACCTCGCCGTCGCGCAGCCGCACCAGGATCTCCGGGCTCGAGCCGACGATGGCGAAGTCGCGGAAGTTCTGGAACACAAGGAAGGGCGACGGGTTCAGCCGCCGCAGCGCCCGGTACAGGGCGAAGGGCGGCAGGGTGAAGGGCAGGGAGAAGCGCTGCGACAGCACCACCTGGAAGATGTCGCCGGCGCGGATGTACTCCTTCGCCCGCTCGACCACCGCGTGATATTCCTCCCGCGTCATGTTCGAGCTCGGCTCGGGCAGGGCGGGAAGGGTGCCTTCGGCCGCCGCCTCGCGGTGCGGCAGGCTGGATTCGAACCGGGCGACCACGTCCGACAGCCGTTCGCAGGCCGCCTCATGCGCCTGCTCCGCCGACAGCACCGGGTCCGGGAACACCGGCGTGACGATGGTGACCACGTCGGCGATCGTGTCGAACACGCAGACGATGGTCGGCCGCATCATGATCGAATCCGGCACGCCCAGCGTGTCCGGATTTGTGTCCGGCAGCGCCTCCATCTGGCGGACCATGTCGTAGCCCAGATAGCCGAACAGCCCGGCGGCCAGCGGCGGGAAGCCGCGCGGCAGGTCGATGCGCGATTCCGCGATCAGGTCGCGCAGGCTGTCGAGCGGCCTGCGGTCGACCGGCGTGAAGGTGTCGAGATCGGCGAGCGCCTTGCGGTTGATCTCGACCGTCTCGCCGCGGCAGCGCCAGATCAGATCCGGCTTGAGGCCGATGGCGCTGTAGCGGCCGCGGATGGCTCCGCCTTCGACCGATTCGAGCAGGAAGGAGTACGGCTCGTCCCCGGCCAGCTTGAGCATGGCCGAGACCGGGGTGTCTAGATCGGAGACGAGACGGGTCCAGACGACCTGGGGCTTGCCGGCGCGATAGGTGTCGGCGAAGGCGTCAAAAGCCGTGGAATCCGGCATGATTGTGACCTGCGATCAGGGGAGCGGGATGGGCGAGGGCGGGACGGTCGCCGCCACGCCATCGCTCCCCGCCGCCCGCCCGGCGCCAGCCGGCCGCAGCCCTCGCGCCCGCCGGCCAGCGCCAGCCCATCGCCTCTCCGCACGGAGAGGAGGGGGCCGCCGGACCAGGTCCGGCGCAGGGGCGCAGCGACGCCGCGAGGGAAATCATCGACATCATTCCTGGTAGTTCAGCCGGGCGAGGACCGCCTGGTCAATGGTGACTCCATAGCGGGCACGCAACGCCTGGTCCAGGCCGTCGCCGATATCGACCGCGAGGCCCCGCCGCAGGTCCTGCTTGACCGCGGCTTCGGCCGCGGTGTCGGGCTTGGCCGGCTCGACCTTGGTCAGGCGGGCCACGACGCGGCCGCCCGGGGTCTCCGCCGTCGCCGTGCCGCCGACCTGGGCGGCGAACAGGTCGCGCACCAGCGCCGTGGGAACGGCGCCGGCATTGCTGCCGTCGCGCAGCAGCGCCGGGGTCTCGGCATACTGCCCGCCGACCGCCTTGGCGATATCGGCCGCGGCCTCGCCGGCCGACAGGCGCTTGGCGATATCGGTCGCCAGGGTCGCAGCCGCATCGGCCTGCTTCTGCTCGGTCCAGGCGGCGGCGACCTCGTCCCGCACCTTGGCCAGCGGCTCGGTCGCCGGCGGCACGATGCTGTCGACCCGCACGATGAAGGAGGTCTTGTCGTCGACCGTGCCCATCGGGCTGACGTCGCCCTGCTGCGCCTGGAACGCGGCCTGCAGGATCTGCGCCTGGCCGGGCAGCGGCGGCAGCGGCTGGCCGCTCTGGGTGGTGCCGTCCTGGGCCACGGCCGGAACCGCGGTGACGGTGAAGCCGAACTCCTGCGCCGCCTTGTCGATCGGCACGTTGTCGGCCAGCGCGTCCTCGAATTTGTTGGCGGCGTCGTACAGCGCGTCGGCCGCCTTGCTCTGCTTCAGCTGGGCCTCGATCTCGGCCCGCGCCTCCTCGAACGGCACGGTGCGGGCCGGCTGGATGCCGGTCAGCACCAGAACGTGCCAGCCGAAGGGCGACTGCACCGGGTCGGTCGCCTGGCCCTCGGCCAGGGTGAAGGCGGGGTCGGCCAGGGCCGGGATCGGCATCGCCGATTTGGCGGTGAAGTCGACCGGGATCAGCTTCACGGCGGCGTTGCCGGACTCGTCCACCGCCTGCTGCACCGCCTTGCCGCCGCGCACCGCCGCGGCGATCTGGTCGGCCAACTCCTTGGTCGGGGCGATCACCTGGTCGAAGCGGCGCATCTCCGGCTTCTGATAATTCGCCGGGCTCTTGTCGTAGGCGGTGCGGGCCTCATCCTCCGACACCGTCACGGTCTTGGCGAATTCGTCGGTGTTCAGCAGCACGACGCTCAGCGTCCGGTACTCGGGCGACTGGAACTTGTCGCCATGTTCCTTGTGATAGGACTCGAGATCGGCCTGGGTCGGCTGCGGCACGCCGGTCTGGTCGGCGTTGCGCAGCGTGATCGTGTCGGCCACCCGCGCCTCGCGGCGGTAGCGATAGATCGGGTCGACCAGCGCCTGCGGCGGCTCGGCGCCGCTGAACAGCGCCCGCATCACGCCCTGCTGCTGCAGCTGACCGCGCTGGCCGGCGATGAAGGCGGCTTCGGTGGTGCCGCCGGCCTGCAGCAACTGCAGGAAGCGGTCGCGGCTGAACTGGTTGGTGGTCGGATCGCGGAACATCGGGTTGTTGCGCACCGCGTCGGCGACCGCGTCGGTCGAGAGGTCGTAGCCGAGATCGGCGGCCAGTTGGTCGTACAGGAAGCCGGAGATCATGCCGTCCAGCACCTGGCGCGGGAGGCCGAGCTGCTGGGCGACGGAGAGCGGGATCCGCTGGTTCTGCGCCACGGAGCGGAACTGGCTGTCGAGCTGCCCCAGGCTGATCGTGTGGTCACCGACCGTCGCCACCGTGTCGGACTGGCCCCGGTTGCGGAAGATGTCGCCGATGCCCCAGACCGCGAAGCTCAGGATCAGGAGGACGAACAGCACCTTGACGATGATGGAGCCGGCCTTGTGGCGGAGGATCTGCAGCATGACGACCGTAAACAAAGGGCAAGGCCGCGCCGGTCTCCCGGGCGGTTGGGCGGCGCATCATAGGTGCGGCCTTGCCGGGCAGCAATGCTGAAGCCTGCCTGCCTCGCACCCCTTGCGCCCTGCGTCGCCTTGCGGTGAGTCGAATGAGGTCGCGGGCCGCGAAGAGCGTATCGGGACATACGGTCGAGCGGCCCGCGCCCGCAGGCGGCCACCGCAAGGCGACCCTCCGGGCCGGTTGAAAATGCCGACAGGGTGCGTCGAGCGGCTTGCCCGATGCCACCGCATCGCGCTGCGCCGCTCTCCTGCCCCGTCGGCATTTTGAGCCGGCGCAGGGCGCAAGGGGTGCGAGGCAGGCAGGCTTGGGCGTGACCGTAGCGTCATGGCGCCGGGGTTGGTACATGAAGGGCGACACTGAGGACCAGCCGGAGAGAGGCCGATGGCGCGGAAGCTGATCGCGGGCAACTGGAAGATGAACCTGCTGCGGACCGAGGGCACGGCGCTGGCCCGCGATCTCGCCCTGCGGCTGGCCCGCACCGTCGACCCGGCCTTCGACCTTCTGATCTGCCCGCCGGCCACGATCATCGCGCCGATCGCCGATGCGGTGCAGGGCAGCGGGTTGGCGGTCGGCGGCCAGGATTGCCACACCGCGCAGGACGGCGCCCACACCGGCGACATCGCGGCGCGGATGCTGGCCGATCTCGGCTGCAGCCACGTCATCGTCGGCCATTCCGAGCGGCGCCAGGACCATGGCGAGATCGATCTGGTGGTGGCCGAGAAGGCGGCGGCGGCCCAGGCCGAAGGGCTGGTGGCGATCATCTGCATCGGCGAGACCGAGGCCGAGCGTAACGAGGGGCGGGCGCTGCAGGTGTGCAGCCGCCAGATCGCCGGGTCGCTGCCGCGCGGGGCGACGGCGGAGAACACGGTGATCGCCTATGAGCCGGTCTGGGCCATCGGCACCGGCCGCACCCCGACCGCGGCCGACGTGGCCGAGGTGCACGCCCATATCCGCGCCGCGCTGGGGGCCCATGTCCCGGCCGAGGCGGCGGGCATCCGCATCCTCTATGGCGGCTCGGTCAAGCCCGGCAATGCGGCCGAGCTGCTGGCGGTGCCCAATGTCGACGGCGCCTTGGTCGGCGGCGCCAGCCTGAAGGCCGACGATTTCTGGGCCATCGCCGAGGCCAGCGCCGGCTGACCGGATTTCTCCAGCATCGCCGTTGCATAGGGGCGGGTCGGTGGCTATAGTCCCGCCCGCTCACCGCCTGGCCTACCCGGCGGTGGCCCCGGTCGGAGCGTAGCGCAGCCTGGTAGCGCACTTGCATGGGGTGCAAGGGGTCGCGAGTTCGAATCTCGCCGCTCCGACCATTTTCTTCCGGATCCAAGTCATGATCGTCGCCCTCGACTGGGGAACCTCCTCGCTCCGCGCTTGGCTGCTCGACGCCGACGGCGCCGTGCGGGACGAGGCCGCGGCCCCGCTCGGCATCCTCAAGGTCCCCGGCGGCGACTTCGACGCCGTGTTCCGGCAGATCGCGGAGCGGTGGAGCCCGACCGCCGCCATCGCCTCCGGCATGATCGGCAGCCGCCAGGGCTGGGCCGAGGCCCCCTATGCCGACTGCCCGGCCGACGAGGCCGCGCTGGTCGCCGGGCTGATCGAGGTCCCGACCTCGCTCGGCATCAGCCTGCGAATCGTCCCCGGCGTCAGCCGCGTGGATTCCGACGGCATCCCCGACGTGATGCGCGGCGAGGAGGTCCAGATCCTCGGCGACGCGCCCGCCGCCGGCCGCCGCCTCTACGTCCTGCCCGGCACGCACAGCAAATGGGCCCTGGCCGAGGACGGCCGGATCGCTTGGTTCGCCACCTCGATGACCGGCGAGGCCTTCGCCGTCCTGGCCGAGCACAGCATCCTCGGCCGGCTGATGGACGGCCGCGCCTATGACCAAGCCGCCTTCCGCCGCGGCCTCGCCGTCGGCGGCTCGGCCGGCGGCGGCCTGCTGCGCCGGCTGTTCAGCGCCCGCACCCTAGGCCTGTTCGGCGAGCTGGAGCCGAAGGCGGCGGGATCCTACCTCTCCGGCCTGCTGATCGGGGCCGAGGTGACCGACGCCCGCGCCACCGTGGCGGCCGCCACCGGTGCCGCGCCGGAGGAAGTGACCATCGTCGGCGGCGCCGAGCTGTCGGCCCGCTACGCCGAAGCGATCGAGGCCGCGGGGCTGAAGAGCCGCATCGCCCCGGCCGACACCACGGTCAGGGCGCTGTGGCGCCTGGCCAAGCATGCGGAGCTGGTGTGAGATGAGCGTGTCCCTGCACGACGCCCTTGCGGGCCTGCCCCTGGTCGCCATCCTGCGCGGCGTGACGCCGGAGGAGGTCGAGGCCATCGGCGCCGCCCTGGTCGAGGCCGGGTTCCGCAGCATCGAGGTGCCGCTGAACTCGCCCCGGCCCTTCGACAGCATCCGCCGCCTGGCCGAGCGCTTCGGCCGGCAGGCGCTGATCGGCGCCGGCACGGTGCTGAAGCGCGAGGACGTGGCCCGGGTCCAGGCCTCGGGCGGCAATCTGATCGTGATGCCGCATGCCGATATCGAGGTGATCGCCGAGGCGAAGCGCCTCGACCTGGTCTGCGCCCCCGGCGCCGCCACCCCGACCGAGGCCTTCGCGGCGCTGAAGGCCGGCGCGGACGCGGTCAAGATCTTCCCGGCCGAGGCGATCCCGCCGGCCGTGGTCAAGGCCTGGCGCGCCGTCGTGCCGGCTTCGGTGCCGCTGATCGCGGTCGGCGGCATCACGCCGGACCGGATGGCGGCCTATCGCGACGCCGGCACCACCGGCTTCGGCCTCGGCTCCGCCCTCTACAAGCCCGGCATGACCGCGGCCGAGGTCGCCGCCACCGCCGCCGCCTTCGCCCAGGCTTGGCGGGCGCTGCAGGGCTGACAGGGACGCCGCCACCGCCTTGACGGCTGTTCCCTTGCGGGACGCCTGGCCGCACACTCCATGTGGCGAGGCCGAAGGGTCAGGGGGGCTCCGGCGATGGCGGACGGCATCATCTACGCGCATTCCCTTCCCGGCGCAGCGATGGACCGCTGGGAAAGCCTGTCGGATCACCAGGAGGCGGTCGCGGCCCTGGCGGCCGAGTTCGCCGCAGTGTTCGGCTGGGCGGAGGCTGCCCGCCTCGCCGGCCGCCTGCACGACATCGGCAAGCTCTCCGCCGCGTTCCAGGCCTATATCGCCGGGCAAAGGGAGTCGGGCGGCGATCATTCCTCGGCCGGGGCGCGGATCGCGCTCGACGCCTATAACTCCCCGCTCGGGACGATGCTCGCCGCCATCATCGCGGCGCATCACGCCGGCCTCGCCGACGGCGTCGACCTGGCCCGCCGGCTGGAAGGGGCCGGAGGCCTGGTCCCCGCCGGATGGCGGGCGCAGGTCGGGCCGCTGCCGCCCCAGCCGGCGCTAGGGCCGGCGCGGCCCTTCGACCTGCGCGTGGGGCGGAAGGGCTTTGCCGCCAGCTTCCTGGTGCGGATGCTGTTCTCGTGCCTGGTCGACGCCGACTTCCTGGCGACCGAACGTTTCTACGCCGAGGCGGAAGGCGTACCGGTCGAGCGCGGCGGCCATACGGGTCTCGCCGTGCTGCGCGACCGGCTGCGCGCCCATATGGCGGAGAAGCGCGCGGAAGCCGAGCCGACGCCGCTCAACGTCCTGCGCGCGGCCATCCTCGATCATACGATCAGGAAAGCCGAACTGACGCCGGGCCTGTTCACCCTGACCGTCCCGACCGGGGGCGGCAAGACGCTGGCTTCGCTCTCCTTCGCGCTGGAGCATGCGGTCCGCCACGGGCTGCGCCGCGTCGTCTACGTCATCCCCTACACCTCGATCATCGAGCAGACGGCGGAGGTGTTCCGCCGGGCGCTGGGCAGCCAGGACGACATCCTGGAGCACCATGCCAGCTTCGACTGGGAGCGGGCGCGGCGGACGCCCCGCGCCGACGACGAGGCGCCGGACGCCGTCTCCAAGCTGCAGTGGGCGGCGGAAAACTGGGACGTCCCGATCGTCGTCACCACCGCGGTGCAGTTCTTCGAGAGCCTGTTCGCCGACCGCCCGTCGCGCTGCCGCAAGCTGCACAACATCGCCGGCAGCGTCGTCGTCCTGGACGAGGCGCAGACCATGCCGATGCAACTGCTGCGGCCCTGCATGGCGGCGATCGACGAGCTGGCGCGGCACTACGGGGCAAGCATCGTGCTGTGCACCGCGACCCAGCCGGCGCTGCGGGTGAAGGACGGATTCGAGAAGGGCGGCTTCGCCATCGACGACACGCGCGAGCTGGCCCCCGATCCGCAGGATCTCTACCGCAGGCTGAAGCGCGTTGCCGTCGAGCGGATATCGGAACCGGTCGCCGACGCCGTGATCGCAGACCGCTTCGCCGAGCAGCCGCAGATGCTGTGCATCGTCAACCGGCGCCAGCATGCGCAGCTTCTGTTCGCGGCCATCCGCGACCTGCCGGGCGCGGTGCATCTCTCCACCCTGATGTGCCCGCGCCACCGCCGGCAGGTGCTGGCCGGCCTGCGCGACCGGCTGCGCCAGGGACAGCCGGTGCGGCTGGTGGCGACCTCGCTGATCGAGGCCGGGGTCGATATCGACTTCCCCGAGGTCTGGCGCGCCGCCGCCGGCATCGATTCGATCGCCCAGGCCGCGGGCCGCTGCAACCGCGAGGGCGTGCTGACGGACGGCGAGGGCCGGCCGCGGCTCGGGCGGGTCGTGGTGTTCGAGCCGGCCGAGGCGACGGCGCCGCATGATCTGAAGGTCCGCTGGCAGGCGGCGCAGCCGGCCCTGGCGAAGCATGCCGACCCGCTGGGGCTCGACGCCGTGCGCGACTTCTTCGGCGAGCTCTACTGGCGGAAGAGCGAGGCGGCGCTGGACGCGGCGAAGGTCGGCGGCATCCCCGGCGTCCTCGCGGCGATCCGCGAGCGGGCCGCTGATTGGGCCTTCCCCTTCGCCTCGATCGCGCAGGCCTTCCGCCTGATCGACGAGGTGATGGAGCCGGCGATCGTGCCCTGGCGCGCGGATGACGCCGACCGGGAGGCGGATGAACTGCTGGCCCGGATCGCCGCCGCGCAGCCGAAGCCCTCCGGCCGGGACCTGCGGCGGCTGCAGCAATACGCCGTGCCGATCCCCAGGGACAAATGGAAGGACTGGCTGGCGCGAGGCGTGCTGACACAGGTTCATCCGGCCCTGGGTGGGGCGATGCTGCGATTCGTGGATCTGGCCCATTACCGGCCGGACACCGGCGTGGACCTGGAGGAACCGACCTATCGCGACGCCGAGTGGAATGTGTTTTGAGGCCGGGCGTTGTTGACGCACAAAGATGATCTTCAGGTCGACCGTTATTGAGTTTCACTGACGCGCGATGAGAGCGCGACTAGCGTACCGCTAAAGAGGTAATTGATGGGCGTGTTCTAATTTTGGCATTCTCCTGGCTGGAGGTAAGAAGTCATGGGGAGCCGTAAATCCATCACGCTGTGTATCAGTATTCATGGATTTACAATCAAAATTGGCATAGAGATTCGGTATCCGACAGTCACTCGATAACTAGAACATCGAGTGCGGATCGAAACACTGAAGCGCGTTGGGATGCGACTTGCCCCCGGTGCTCGCCGGGGGCCCTATTGTCCGAGCTACGAAGATGTGCTCATATCGAGCCGTTCAGGTTCGGATTATAGCTGCACATTCCTGCCAAGTGATTTCAATCCGCCTCCCGGCCGTTATTGAGGGAGCCCATGAGTTACGGCATCAGGCTGCGCGTCTGGGGTGAGCGCGCGTGCTTCACCCGCCCGGAAATGAAGGTCGAGCGCGTCTCCTACGACGTGATGACGCCGTCGGCCGCCCGCGGCATCCTGGAGGCGGTCCACTGGAAGCCGGCGATCCGCTGGGTGGTCGACCGGATCCATGTGCTGAAGCCGATCCGCTTCCAGTCCTTCCGGCGCAACGAGGTCGGCGCCAAGGCCAGCGCCGCGACCGCCGAGCGCGCCATGCGCGGGGGTACCGGCGCCGGGCTGGGCCTCGTCGTCGAGGATCACCGGCAGCAGCGCGCGACGACGCTGCTGGTCGATGTCGACTACGTCATCGAGGCGCATTTCGAGCAGACGGCGAAGGCCGGACCCGAGGACACCGACGCCAAGCACATCAGCATGTTCAACCGGCGCGCGGCGTCCGGCCAGTGCTTCCACCGGCCCTGCCTCGGCACGCGGGAGTTCGCGGCCGATTTCGAGCTGGTCCCGGAGGGCGCGCCGCTGCCCGCCGGCGCCCTGCCCGAGGAGCAAAGGAACCGCGACCTGGGCTGGATGCTGCACGACATCGACTTCGCCAACGACCACGCCTCGCGCTTCTTCCATGCCCGGCTGACGGACGGCGTGCTCGACGTGCGGCGCTGCCTGGCCGAGGGCCTGGTGTCGTGACCGTCCTGCAGGCGCTCGACCGCTATTACGAGCGCATGGCCGAGCGGGGAGAGGCCGAGCAGCCCGGCTTCTCGCGCGAGAAGATCGGCTTCGCCATCACGCTGTCGGAAGAGGGCGAGCCGGTCGATGTGGTCGACCTGCGGAGCGCGAGCGGCAAGAAGCTGGTGCCGCGACTGCTCTCCGTCCCCGCGGCGGTCAAGCGGACGGTCGCGATCCTGCCGAACGCCTTCTGGGACAAGAGCGCCTATCTGCTCGGCCGCACGGCAGGCGAGGGCGGGCGCACGGCGCAGGAGCATGCGGCGTTCAAGACGATGCATCTGAAGATGCTGGCGGGCAGCAACGATCCGGGCCTGGTGGCGCTGCAGCGGTTCCTGGAAGGCTGGACGCCCGAGCGCTTCGACGCCCCGCCGTTCCACCCGGAGATGCTGGACGCCAACATCGTCTTCCGGCTGGACGGCGAGCAGCGTTTCCTGCACGAGCGCGAGGCCGCCCGTGCCCTGCTGGCCCGCCGTGCCGGGGGTGAGGGCAAGCGCGCCTTCTGTCTGGTCACCGGACAGGAGGCTCCGGTGGCGAGGCTTCACCCCACCGTCAAGGGCGTCGTCGGCGCGCAGTCCTCGGGCGCCGCGCTCGTCTCCTTCAACCTCGACGCCTTCACCTCCTACGGGAAGGAGCAGGGCGACAACGCGCCGACCTCGGAGGCGGCGGCGTTCCGGTACGGCGCGGCGCTCAACGGCCTGCTCGACCGGTCCGGCCGCAACCGCCTGAAGCGCGGCATCGGCGACGCGACGGTGGTGTTCTGGGCCGACACGGCCGGGGTCGGCGAGGCTGCGGCGCAGGCTGCCGAGGACTTCTTTGCCGCCAGCATCGAACCGCCGGACGACGAGAGCGAGGCGGCGAAGCTGCGCGACCAGCTCGACCAGGTCGCGTCCGGGCGGCCGCTTGCGGCGCTCGACGCCGGGCTGGACGAGCACACGAGGTTTCACGTCCTCGGTCTCGCCCCCAACGCGGCGCGCCTGTCCATCCGCTACTGGCTGACCGGCGATCTCGGCGAATTCGCCCGGCGGCTGGCGGAGCATCATCGCGACCTGACCATCGAGCCGCTGCCCTGGCGCCGGCCGCCCTCGATCGCGTGGCTGCTGGTCAAATGCACGGCGCCGCAGGAGAAGGCGGAGAACGTGCCGCCGCTGCTGGCCGGCGAGATGGCGCGCGCCGTACTGGCGGGCACGCGCTATCCGCGCACGCTGCTGTCGGCCGCGGTCATACGCCTGCGCGCCGGCGACGACCCGGGCGCCGGCTGGCACGCCGCCGCGATCCGGGCGGTGCTGCTGCGCGACCGCCGCCTGAGCGGCGCCCCCATTTCCGACCCCGCCGATCTTTCCAGGGAGGGACTGCCCGTGGGCCTCGACAGGGATAATCCGCATCCCGCCTATCAGCTCGGCCGCCTGTTCGCGGCGGTGGAGACGGCGCAGCGCATGGCGCTGGGCCGGGTGAACGCGACCATCCGCGACCGCTATTTCGGCGCGGCCTCGGCGACGCCCGGGAGCGTCTTCCCGCTGCTGATGCGCGGCGCCCAGAACCACCTGGGCAAGCTGCGCAAGAGCGGCAAGGGCGGCTGGCTGGAGCGCGAGATCGAGGAGATCCACGCCAAGCTGCCTCCGGCACTGCCGCGGTCGCTGAAGCTCGAGGCGCAGGGGCGCTTCGTGCTGGGCTATTACCACCAGCGCCGGGGCCAGTTCGCCAGCCGCGAAGCCCAGGCCGAAATCGACAGCATGGATGGGGAGGAGACCGGCGGTGACGACGAATAATGGGGCGGGCTTGGCGCGGCGGCACGAATTCGTGCTGTATTTCGACGTCGCCAACGGCAACCCGAACGGCGACCCCGACGCCGGCAACCTGCCGCGACTGGATCCGGAGACCAATCAGGGCCTGGTGTCGGACGTGGCGCTGAAGCGCAAGGTGCGGAACTACGTCGCCATGGCGCGGCCGGAGGCGCCGGGCCACGAGATCTACATGCGCGACGGGGCGACGCTGAACAACGAGCACAAGCGCGCCTGGGCCGCGGTGCTGCCCGATGTCACCAAGGCCGATGAGCTCAAGAAGCTGCCGAAGGACGAGGCCAAGGCGCGCGAGCTGACCCGCTGGATGTGCGCCAATTTCTGGGACATCCGCGCCTTCGGTGCGGTGATGGGCACCAGCGTCAATGCCGGCCAGGTGCGCGGGCCGGTGCAACTGGCCTTCGCCCGCTCGGTGGAGCCGATCCTGCCACTCGAGATTTCGATCACCCGCCTCGCCGCGACCACGGAGGCCGACGCGGAGGCCAAGGGCGGCCGCACCATGGGCCGCAAGCATATCGTGCCCTACGGCCTGTACCGCGCCCACGGCTTCGTTTCGGCGCCGCTGGCCTCGCATCCGGTCAAGGGCACCGGCTTCTCCGACGCCGATCTCGGCCTGCTGTTCGAGGCGCTGACCAACATGTTCGAGCACGACCGTTCGGCCGCGCGCGGCGAGATGGCGACGCGCCGGCTGGTGGTGTTCCGCCACGCCTCGGCGCTGGGCAACGCCCGGGCGCAGGACCTGTTCGCCCGGGTGAAGACCTGGCGGCGCTTCAAGGGCGAACGGCACAGCCCTGGCGACGACCGGCTGGACAACGCGCCGCCGGCCCGCGGTTTCGACGATTACGAGATCACGATCGACAGGGACGGCCTGCCGGACGGGATCGAGATCATCGAGCACTGAGGCATGCCGCCGGCCCCGCCCATCCTGGATCGGGAGGTCGAGGATGCGCTGATCCCGCTGTCGGCGCTGCAGCACCATCTGTTCTGCCCGCGGCAATGCGCGCTGATCCATGTCGAGCAGCTGTGGGCCGAGGACGCGGCGACCGCGGAAGGCCAATTGCTGCACGCGAAGGCGGACGCCGCCCGGCCGGAGACGCGGCCGGGCGTGCGGGTGGCGCGCGGGCTGGCCGTGCGGTCCCTGGCGCTCGGCGTTGCCGGCCGGGCGGATGTGGTGGAGTTCAGCGACGCCGGCGCGGCCGGGCGCGGCCAGCCGTTCCCGGTCGAATACAAGCGCGGCCGGCCGAAGGCGCACCGGGCCGACGAGGTGCAGCTCTGCGCCCAGGCGATCTGCCTCGAGGAGATGTTCGGCACCGCCGTTCCCGAAGGGGCGCTGTTCTACGGCGAGACGCGCCGGCGGCACCCCGTGGCCTTCGACGGAGAGCTTCGCGCCCTCACGGCGCGGGTCGCCGCCGAGACGCGGGCGATGATCGCCGCGATGAGGACGCCGCCGCCCGTCCGCACCCCGGCCTGCAAACGCTGTTCGCTGCTGACGCTGTGCCAGCCGGCGCGGCTGGAGAAGGCGCCCTCGGTCCGGCGCTGGCTCGCGGCGCAGATCGGCGGGTGAGGGGGGCGCATGCGGCGCATGCTCAACACCGTCTACGTGACCAGCGAGAGCGCCTGGCTGCGCAAGGACGGCGAGAACCTGGTGATCGAGGTCGAGGGCGCCGAGCGCGGCCGGGCGCCGCTGCACATGCTGGACGGCATCGTCAGCTTCGGCCGGCCGGGCGCGTCGCCGGCGCTCCTCGCGGCCTGCGCGGCCGCCGGGATCACCGTCTCGCATCTCGATCCCAACGGCCGGTTCCTGGCCCGGGTGGAGGGCCCCCGTTCCGGCAACGTGCTGCTGCGCCGCTCCCAGTTCCGCGCCGCCGACAATCCGGCGCGCGCCGTGCCGATCGTGCGCGGCATCGTCGCCGCCAAGACGGCGAACCAGCGCACCGTCATCCGCCGCGCCTTGCGCGACCACGGCGATGCCATGCCGGCCCAGGACAGGGATGCGCTGGCGGCGGCCGAGCGCAGACTGACCGACATCGCCCGCCGCACGCTTGCCGCGGCCGAGGTGGAGGCGCTGCGCGGGCTAGAGGGCGAGGCGGCGCTGGTCTATTTCGGCTGCCTGAACCGCATGGTGCGGACGGGCGATCCCGCCTTCGCCTTCGGCGGCCGGTCGCGCCGCCCGCCGCTCGACCGCATCAACGCCCTGCTGTCGTTCCTCTACGCCATGCTCGGCCATGACTGCCGGTCCGCGCTCGAGGCGCACGGGCTCGATCCCCAGGTCGGGTTCCTGCACGCCGACCGGCCGGGCCGGGCGGGCCTGGCGCTCGACCTGATGGAGGAACTGCGGCCCGTGCTCGCCGACCGGCTGGTGCTCAGCCTGGTCAACCGGCGGCAGCTGGCGCCGGAGGATTTCACGGTCGAGGAGGCCGGCGGGGTGCGGCTGACCGACGACGCCCGCAAGCGCGTGCTCGTGGCCTGGCAGGAGCGGAAGCGGGACGAGCTTCGCCATCCCTTCCTGGACGAGCCGATGCCGCTCGGCCTCGTTGCTCATGCCCAGGCCCAGCTTCTGGCGCGCCATCTGCGCGGCGATCTCGACGGATATCCGGGCTTCGTGTGGAAATGAGCCGTGCTGATGCTGATCACCTATGACGTGAGCACGGCGACGAGCGCCGGCCGAAGGCGCCTGCGGCGGGTGGCGCGGGCGTGCCTCGATTATGGCCAGCGGGTCCAGAACTCGGTGTTCGAATGCGAGGTGGACCCGGCGCAGTGGACTGCGCTCAAGGCCAGGCTGATCGGCGAGATCGACCCGGCGGCGGACAGCCTCCGCTTCTATCGATTGGGCGCAGAAGGCCATCGGCGGGTGGAGCATGTCGGCGCGAAGCCGACGCTCGACCTGGAAGGGCCGCTGGTGTTCTGATCCGCCCCGCGAACCCTGAGCGGACATGGCATCGCCGGGAGGTTCGCGCTGGCTCCAACCCCTTGTGGCGTGCCGGTTTTCTCCCTTGCGGAGGAGCTCTCCTCTCGTCTTGCCGTGAGACGATGAGCGGGTTCGCGCGGTCGTTGGAATTTCGTGTGGTCCGGCAATGTGTTATCAGCGCACGGTCGCCCCCCATGCGGGGGCGTGGATCGAAACACGTTGGCGGGTTGATTTTTATTGAGCGTCTGTCGTCGCCCCCCATGCGGGGGCGTGGATCGAAACATCGAGACGCCGAGCTGGTCGGCGTAGTCCTTGAGTCGCCCCCCATGCGGGGGCGTGGATCGAAACCTGCTGATCCCAGCCCGTCTTGGTCCTCTGGACCACGTCGCCCCCCATGCGGGGGCGTGGATCGAAACACAATGCGCAGAGTGAGGCGGGTTCCGCGGCAAACCGTCGCCCCCCATGCGGGGGCGTGGATCGAAACTCAGGCCCTCGGACGCTCGGGCCTCCCGCCAGCAGGTCGCCCCCCATGCGGGGGCGTGGATCGAAACTCGTCTTTCAGCACGGCACGCTTGTCTTCGGCATCGTCGCCCCCCATGCGGGGGCGTGGATCGAAACTCCAACAGCTCGGCGGCTCGACGCCCACGCTCGGGTCGCCCCCCATGCGGGGGCGTGGATCGAAACAGCGTCGCGATGGCGTTGGCGGCCGACGCGATGTCGTCGCCCCCCATGCGGGGGCGTGGATCGAAACCGCGGGACGCCTGTCGCGCCGGGCGGGATGGTGCGCGTCGCCCCCCATGCGGGGGCGTGGATCGAAACTGCAGCGCCAGGTCGACATCCGCCTGCAGGATGCGGTCGCCCCCCATGCGGGGGCGTGGATCGAAACATTCGACCACCTGCTGCACCGAGAGGGCGATCGCCGTCGCCCCCCATGCGGGGGCGTGGATCGAAACAACCGCCCGCTGCTGGTCACGCCGGCACGGGCCCGTCGCCCCCCATGCGGGGGCGTGGATCGAAACCTTCGGATGGAGAGATTCCTGTCGGTCTCCAACGACGTCGCCCCCCATGCGGGGGCGTGGATCGAAACTTCATGCCGGCGCCTATGACCCGGCGACGCGGATCGTCGCCCCCCATGCGGGGGCGTGGATCGAAACCGCGCCGCCCCGGTGCCGACGGCAACCGGCCGGAGGTCGCCCCCCATGCGGGGGCGTGGATCGAAACATCTCGATCCTGTCCGGACCGTCACAACCGGCGTGGTCGCCCCCCATGCGGGGGCGTGGATCGAAACAGGGCCGCCCGCTGGGCACCGTTCGCCACCGAAGCGTGTCGCCCCCCATGCGGGGGCGTGGATCGAAACTCGCCGAAGGCGCTCAACGGCGTGCGCGAGTGGAGTCGCCCCCCATGCGGGGGCGTGGATCGAAACAGTGCCACATTGGCCGTTGTGGTGCCGGCCGCGGTCGCCCCCCATGCGGGGGCGTGGATCGAAACAGCAGCTTGGCCCGCTGCGACGCCGCACGGCGCCGGTCGCCCCCCATGCGGGGGCGTGGATCGAAACCCTCAGACGTTGCAGCCGGTCTCCGACGGCCGGCGTCGCCCCCCATGCGGGGGCGTGGATCGAAACATCTCGCCGGCCTCGCGCCGGGTCCAGGCATGGAGTCGCCCCCCATGCGGGGGCGTGGATCGAAACACCAACTGGCAGGGCACCGGCAAGGGCCTGTCGTGTCGCCCCCCATGCGGGGGCGTGGATCGAAACCTCAGCACTGAGAAGATCCTCCGGGACGGCGAGAGTCGCCCCCCATGCGGGGGCGTGGATCGAAACTTGATCATCTCCAGCGTGACGGACTCGGTGCCGCGGTCGCCCTCCATGCGGGGGCGTGGATCGAAACATCCTCTCGGCTCGGCATGGCCTCCTCCACCCGCGTCGCCCTCCATGCGGGGGCGCGGATCGAAACGCCGAGGTGCAGGCGGACAACTCGACCGGCCTTGTCGCCCTCTATGCGGGGCGTGGATCGAAACCTGTTCGCCGTCGAGGACCGAAAGAGCGTGACCCAGTCGCCCTCCATGCGGGGGCGTGGATCGAAACAACGGGGTGCCCTACGACCATGCCCATGGTTGCCTGTTGCTCCCCTGCGGGAGCGTGGATCGAAACGCCGGCGGCTTCCGCCGCTCCGAGCTGGCCGCTTGTCGCTCCCTCTCGCGCGGCGTGGATCGAAACGAGGAAGTCGTCTTCATGTTCGACATAGACGACCCTGGACGTCACCCTTCTCGCGGGGGCATGGATCAAAACTCGGTCGCCGATCCCAGATCGACGGTCATCCGGTCGTCCTCCTTGTGAGGGCGTGGATCGAAACCGCTCGGGGGTCCGATAGCCGGAGAGAAGTTCGGTCGCCCTCCATGCGAGGGCGTGGATCGAAACGCGGAGGTGACGGTTGATGCCAAGGACCTAGTCGGTCACCCCTTGCGTGGGAGGATGGGGATCGAAACATCTATGGTTTCCTGTACGGTGCCGGGGATCTCAAGTCGTTCCCGTCGCGGGGACGTGGATCGAAACTTCCGAAGCACGCCCCAGAACGCGCGCCGAGCTCGTCGCCCCTCCGGGGCATGGATCGAAACGCGAGCAAGCTGCTCGAGTAGATGTCGCTGCTCGTCGCCCTCTGGCAGGGGCGTGGATCGAAACGGGATCACCTGGCCGGGCACAGACGGCGCGAACCACGTCGCCCCTCTCGCAGGGGCGTGGATCGAAACCTGTTGCGGACCCTGCGAAAGCTGGACGAGCAGGAGTCGCCCTCCGTGCGAGGGCGTGGATCGAAACCCGCATCGGAGGCAACGATGCTCAGTCGTGGGCTGGTCGCCCCTCTCGCAGGGTGTGGATCGAAACTGGGACCTGGGTACCGACGCGACCCAGGACGAGCGGTCGCCCCTCTCGCAGGGGCGTGAATGTCGAGATTCCCTGGATGCCCGGGTCAAGCCCGGGCATGACAGTCTTGGGGGAAGGCGGCTGCAGTTTGGGGAAGCCGGCTTCGGAGCCTACCTCCATTCCCACCCGTGACACCGGCCCTGCCGCCGTCTATGACCATCGCAGGAGCGACCGGGCAGAGGATCAGCGCGTGGTGCAGGACGGGGGCGTTCAGGCCGGGGTCGAGCCGCCGGGCTTCATCCGGCGGCAATACGACCGGCTGATCCGGGCGGCGCACGGGCCGCGGGCGCAGTGGACGCTGGCCGGCGTGTCCTTCGCCGAGAGCTCCTTCTTCCCGATCCCGCCCGACGTGGTGCTGATCCCGATGATGCTCGCCAACCCGCGGCGGGCGTGGTGGCTGGCGGGGCTGTGCACCATCGCCTCGGTGCTGGGTGGCCTGGTCGGCTACGCCATCGGCTACTTCCTGTTCGAGACCGTCGGCTCGTGGCTGATCAACCTCTACGGGCTGCAGGCCGGGTTCCAGGAGTTCCAGCAGAAATACGCCGAATGGGGCAGCTGGATTATCCTGGCCAAGGGGGTGACGCCGATCCCCTACAAGCTGGTGACCATCACCAGCGGCGTGGCCCAGTTCCCGATCGTGCCCTTCATCCTGTCCTCGCTGGCCTCGCGCGGCCTGCGCTTCTTCCTGATCGCGGTGCTGATGCGGATCTACGGCGACCAGGTGCGCTACTATCTGGAGAAGTACCTGAACTGGGCCTTCTGGGGATTCCTGGCCCTCGTCGCCCTCGGCTTCGCGGTGATGACGCAGGTGTGAGGCGGACGACGCCGCACCCCTCACGGCGGCTTGACGCTTGTCGGACAAGTGGTAGCGTCCGGGTATACGGCATGTCAGGGGAGGGGGCGCATGTCATTTCTGCCACGACGATCGATTCTGGCCGCCGCCATGGCCGCCGGCCTGGCCCTGCCGGCCTTCGCCGACGACGCGGCGACGCAGGCGGCGGCGCAGATCCAGACGGTGCGGGAAAGCGCCGCCTACAAGGCCGCGGTCGAGCACATCGACCGGAACTACGAGCCCTATGTCGCCGAGGGGATCAAGCTCGTCGAGATCCCGGCCCCGCCCTTCAAGGAGGAGGCGCGGGCCAAGGCCTATGCCGAGCTGTTCAAGGGCGCCGGCCTGGCCGAGGTCGAGATCGACGAGGAGGGCAACGTCCTGGGCCTGCGGAAGGGCACCGGCGCCGACGACCGCGTCGTCGTCGTCTCCGCCCATCTCGACACCGTGTTCCCGGAGGGCACCGACGTCACCGTGCGGCGCGACGGCACCCGGCTGAACGCCCCGGGCGTCAGCGACGACACCTTCAGCCTGGCGGCGCTGCTGTCCTACATCCGCGCCATGGACGCGGCCGGGATCAAGCACAAGGACACCATCCTGTTCGTCGGCACCGTGGGCGAGGAGGGGCTGGGCGACCTGCGCGGCGTGCGCCACCTGTTCACCGAGGGCAAGTACAGGGACCGGATCAAGGCCTTCTTCTCGATGGAGGGCGGGTCGGCCGACACCTTCACCAACCAGGGCGTCGGGTCGAAGCGCTACCGCATCGCCTTCAAGGGGCCGGGCGGCCACAGCTTCGGCGCCTTCGGCCTGGTCAATCCGAGCTATGCGCTGGCGGAGGCGATCTCGCTGCTGGCCCGGACCGAGGTTCCGACCGACCCGAAGGTGACCTACAATGTCGGCGTGCTGAAGGGCGGCACCTCGGTCAACTCGATCCCGCTCGAGGTGTCGATGGAGGTCGACATGCGGTCCGGCGACGCCGCGGAGCTGACCAAGATGGAGCAGCGCCTGCTGGCCATCATCCAGCAGGCGGCGGACACCGAGAACTTCGCCCGCTCGACCAAGGAGGGCAAGATCACGGTCGAGGCCACGGTGATCGGCGACCGGCCGCCGGGCACCATCGCCGAGACCGAGCCGCTGTTCCAGCTGGCCAAGGCGTCGATCCTGGCCGCGGGCTACGAGTTCAAGGGGCCGCGCGAGGGCTCGAACGATTCGAACATCCCCTGGAGCCTCGGCATCCCCGCCGTGACCCTGGGCAAGAACGGGCCGGACAAGAACGGCCGGTCGCATTCGCTCGACGAATGGCTCGACATCGAGAAGGAGCCGATGGTCAAGGGCATGGCGACCAGCCTGGCGACCATCCTGGCCGCGGCCGGCATGGAGTGAGAGACCGCCTGTAAATGCTACTGGCGCGGCCGTCTGATGGCGATTTCTCCGCTTCCGGTGCTCACGGACTTGACCGTCCGCTGCGCTCCGGTTCTCGAAATCACCACCAGCCGGCTCGCGCCAGCGCATTTCCAGACGGTCTCTGATCCGCAAGGTCTCTGAGGCCCATAGCAGACGGAGGGCACCGGAATGATCACGCGACGTGGATGGCTGACCCTGGCCGGGACCGCCGGGCTGGCGCTCGCCGGCCGGCCGGGCCGCGCCGAGGAGCCGCGGGTCCGCATGTTCGAGCTCTACGGCCGCGACATGAGCTTCTCGCCCAAGGCGGAGGAGCTGGCCGGCAGGCGGGTCTCGATCCAGGGCTTCATGGCGCCGCATCTGAAGGTCGATTCCGACTTCTTCATCCTGTCCAACGCGCCGGTCGAGACCTGCCCGTTCTGCGCCTCGGAGGGCGACTGGATCGACAGCATCGTCTTCGTCCGCATGCGCGAGCGGGAGGAGGCGGTGGACCCCGGCGCGCTGATCGTCGCCAGCGGCGTGCTGGAGATCGGCCCGGCCACCGACGCCGCCACCGGCTTCGTCAGCCGGGTCCGGCTGGTCGACGCCACCTTCGCGCTGTCGTGATGCCGGACGCCGCCGGGCCGCCGGATCTCCTGGCCCGCGGCGTCTCCGCCCGCTTCCGCGACCGGACCGGCGCGCCGATCGAGGCGCTGCGGTCGGTCACGGCGCGCTTCCCGGCCGGCCGCCTGACAGCCGTGGTCGGGCCGTCCGGCTCGGGCAAGACCACGCTGATCCACACCCTGGCCGGGATCGTCCGCCCGGCCGCGGGCGAGGTCGGCTTCGGCGGCACGGTCGTCAGCGCCCTGGCCGAAGGCGCCCGCGACGCCTGGCGCCGGCGGCATTGCGGTCTGGTGTTCCAGCAGTTCCGGCTGGTGGAGGAACTGGGGGCGCTGGCCAACGTCACCCTGCCGGCGCTGTTCTCGCGCTCCCGCCTCGACCCGGCCCTGCGGGCGCGGGCGCGCGAGCTGCTGGCGCGCTTCGAGGTGCCCGACCGGCCCGTCCCCGCCGCGCGGCTGTCGCGCGGCGAGCAGCAGCGCGTGGCCCTGGCCCGGGCGCTTTTGCTGGACCCGCCGATCATCCTGGCGGACGAGCCGACGGCAAGCCTGGATTCCGGGAACGGCGAGCGCGTCGCCGCGGCGCTGGCCGAGCTGGCCGGGGAGGGCAGGATCGTCGTCTGCGCCACCCACGACCCGGCGCTGGCCGGCCGGGCGGCGGCCGTCCTGACGCTTCGGGCCGGCGTCCTGGCCGACAATGCGGAGGCCGTGCCGGCGGCCGGAGCCGGCCGGTGAATCCGGGACCGGTGATCCGGGCGGCGCTGCGGCGCTACCGCGTCACGGCGCTGGTCTTCGTGCTGCTGGTCGCGGTCGGCGTGGCCCTGTCGGTCGCCATCCTGTCGCAGGAGCGCGCCCTGCGCACCGGCAGCGCCCGGGCCGCGGACCGGTTCGACCTGGTGGTGGCGGCGCCGGGCAGCCAGACCGACGCGCTGCTGACCGCGGTCTATCTGCAGCCCGGCGCGGTCCGGCTGCTGGCGCCGGAGGTCACGGCGGCGCTGCTGAACGACGACCGCCCCGCCTTCGCCTCGCCGCTCGCCTTCGGCGACAGCCTGCGCGGCAGCCCGGTCGTCGGCGCGATCCCGGCGCTGGTGGCCCATCTCTCCGGCGGGCTGGCCGAGGGCCGGGTCTTCGCCGCGCGGACCGAGGCGGTGGTCGGCGCCGCGTCGCCGCTGCGCCTCGGCGACCGTTTCCGGCCGACGCACGGCGTCCATGCCGGGGCCGAGGAGGAGCACGACGGCGATGACGGCCACGAATCGGAGGAGGGACATGCCGAACACGGCGACGGCCACGACGTCGAGCTGACCGTGGTCGGCCGGATGCAGCCGACCGGCTCGCCCTGGGACCGGGCGATCGTGGTTCCGGTCGAGCTGGTCTGGGCGGTGCACGGCCTGCCGGACGGCCATGCCGAGGGCGAGGCGCGGATCGGCCCACCCTTCGACCCGGCCCGCACCCCGGGCATCCCGGCGGCGGTGCTGCACGCCAGGGACGTCGCCGGCGCCTACCGGCTGCGCCAGGCCTATGCCACCGACGAGTCCATGGCGTTCTTCCCGGCCGAGGCGCTGATCAGGCTGTACGGCATCCTCGGCGACCTGCGGCGGCTGATGGCGCTGCTGGCGATCGTCACCCAGGCGCTGGTGCTGCTGGCGCTGGTGGCCAGCACCGTCATCCTGCTGCGCCTCCTGACCCCGCAATTCGTCACCCTGCGGGCCCTGGGCGCGCCGCGCCGCTACGTCTTCGCCGTCGCCTGGGGCTTCACCGCGGCGCTGGTCGCGGCGGGCGTGCTGCTGGGCCTGGGCGGCGGCTGGGCCCTGTCCTTCGCGATCAGCCGGGCGCTCGCGGCCCAGACCGGCATCGCCCTGCAGCCGACCCTGGGCGCGGCCGAGCTCTGGGTCGCGCTGGCGGTGCTGCTGACCGGCTTCGCCCTGGCCGCGCTGCCCGCCTGGCTGATCCAGCGCCGGCCGCTGGCCGAGGCGCTGGCGGTGGAGTGATCATGGGTGCGAGGGGCATCGGGAACCGGCGTATGATCTCGTATCGTACCCGGCCTTCCGGGGCCGCCCGAACCGCGGAGACGCCATGTCCGTGCAAGCCATCCTCCTGCCGGTCTTCGTGCAGGTCGCGCTGATCTTCCTGCTGGCGGTCTGGATGCTGCAGCAGCGCCATGGCGCGCTGCGGCGGGGCGAGGTGCGCGTCGGCGACGTCGCCCTCGGCCAGCCGGCCTGGCCGGCGCGCGCCACCCAGGTCTCGAACAGCTTCCACAGCCAGCTGCAGCTGCCGCTGCTGTTCTTCGTGCTGGTGATCCTGGCGATGATGACGAGGAAGGCGGACCTGCCGTTCGTGGTGATGTCCTGGCTGTTCGTCGCCACCCGGATCCTGCATGTGGCGGTGCACACCGGCTCGAACCGCCTGGGTCCCCGCTTCGCCGCCTTCGC
Organism: Inquilinus sp. Marseille-Q2685; assembly: GCF_916619195.1. Lineage (NCBI taxonomy): Bacteria > Pseudomonadati > Pseudomonadota > Alphaproteobacteria > Rhodospirillales > Rhodospirillaceae > Inquilinus > Inquilinus sp. Marseille-Q2685. The sequence continues at coordinate 740,954 of NZ_CAKAKL010000001.1, read as the reverse complement.
CGCCGGCTTCGTGCTGCTGCTGGCGATGTGGGTGATCTTCGCGCTTCGCATCCTGCTGGCGGGAGAGGGGGCGGCTTGAACCCGGCACCCGCAGTCGGTCATTCCCGGGTGATGAGATGGGGCATGGGCTTTCCCAGCGGTTCCGGTGCAACCGGGCTGTAATAGATCATCATATGGCCTGGGATGACGCGGCTGATCCAGACGTCCCCCAGCTTGGCTAGCTCTGGTATCGGAACCGCGACGGCATGAGTCCCGTCGAACCGGTATAGCACGCCATACCCGAGGATCCAGAATTCACCTTGGGCTCCGTCGGCCAATCCGTAGAAGGCTTCGCTTTGCCGGAACACCCCTCCGGGAAATTGTTGCATCCACGCCTTCTCCCAGACGACTGAAACCTGGTCTTCGCACAGCTTCAGGATGGCACCCTGCTGCAAGACCATGTGCGCCAGCCCGGTGGAAGCCAGGATACAACCCGGCTCACCGGAGGCTTGAATCAGCCCGGTGATAGGAAGACCGCACAGGTGGCCGGTGCACCCTCCGTTGCTGTCCCGCCCGATGTCGGTGACGACGCCGGTCGCCAGGTCCAGACGCTGCAGGCCGCCACCCCATTCGCCGAAGTCGTGGCCGATGTACAACTGCCCGTTGACCGCCAGGACGATCGGGGAGTCGGCAGTCGGATGACCCCGGATCTCGCCCTTCAGGGGCTTTGACGTCCAGCGTCCGTCGGCGCCCTGGATATCTATCCGGCGGGGCGACAGCACCATCGGGCGCCCGTTGACGATGATCAGCGCTCGCGGCATCAGTGGCAGCTTGAGGGGTTCGGAATCCTTGAACACGTCCCCTGTCCACGACGACAGGACGAAGGTGCCGCCGGCCGGCCGGAACGTCTCCTCCATATCGAACGGGTTGAGGGAGAGCGATCGCAAGACGACCGGTTTTCCGTCCGACACGGCGAGGTCGATCACACCGTCGGTGAAATGGGGCGTGCGCACGCCGCCGGGCAGCGTCAGGGAAGCCAGGCTGCCATCCTCGTTGCGCAGCCACAGCCGGCCGCCCAGGCTCAGGCCCCGGCTGTAGTTTCGATATTCGCCTGTCGTCGCCACCTGGCCCGGCCCAGAAGTGCGCTCTGCAGCCATGGCAACGTCGGTAGAGCCTCCCGATCGCCCTGGCGAGCCGCTGCATCCTGCAAGAAGCAGAAACGGCACCACGGTCGTGGTGACGATAAGCATCCGGAAGCCGTGCACGATGCTGCCTTCCTCAAAGCGACGCGACGATCCAGATCGCGCCGCCGATCGCGATCGCGTCCTCCAGCAGGGCGATCGGCAGGTCGCGGCCCGCGGCCCGGGCCAGCCGGGACCGCAGCTCGTACCCCACGAGTGTCCCGACCACCGCGCCGGCGATGCCCGCGGCGATCCCGCCGATCACCGAGCCGCCGACGATGCCGAAGGCGGCGCCGCAGACCGCGCCGCTGACGATCCGGGCGCCGAACTGCACCGGCACCTTCCGGCTCGGCGTGCGTGGCAGCTGGTCGGCGACCAGCTCGGCGATCGCGGCGAGGGTGAGCAGCCAGGGCGTGACCGCGGCGCCGAGAAAAGCCAGCCCGGTGCCGTCGAGCGGCAGCCAGCCGAGATGGGCGGCCCAGCTGACGGCCGCCGGCCCGGTCATCGTCCGCAGCCCGGCGACACAGCCGATCAGGAATGCCAGGACCAGCATCGGACTCTCTCCCGGAAATGCGCAGCTAAAAAAATCGGCGACCAGCATCGGCGATCACCGCCGGCCTGTCGATCCCGTCCGGCTCCGGTCCGCTTGGCTGACATTCGGAAAGGATTCGAAGCCCATCGAGATTGTCCGGCAAAACCGACGGATGCTAGCGTTGCCTCTCAAACAGCCAAGGGGGAAACGATGGCGTTGATGAGTCGAGCCGCGATTCGCGCGGCGGCGAGCGCGGCCGGGTTGTCAGCCATGGCCAGCGCAATCGGGATCCCCGCAGGCCCGGAGAGGCGTTCACGGCCCGGACGACCGCTCCGGCGCCCCCTGCTGATCTCCGCCCTCGCCGCGGCATCGCTGTGGCCGGCCGGCGCCTCTGCCGCCGAGCGCGACGAGTTCTTCTGGCTCGGGGAGATCAACAAGGCGACCGCCGTCATCAACACCGATGAGGGCTTGCTGGACAAGCAGCTGGCGCCGGGCATCGCGGCGGCCATCGCCAAGGTCATCGAGGACGGCAACAAGGAAGGGGCCCGGCGGCCTAGCAGCGTGATCACCTTCGAGCCGCTGCTGATCAAGGCTGGCGGCGTGGATGTCACCCTGCTGCATGCCGGTCGCTCCAGCCAGGACATGCACGCCACCTACCGCGCGGCGATCCTGCGCGACGACCTGCTGGACCTGGCCGAGCAGCTCAACGTCACGGCCGCGACGCTGGTCGAGCTGGCGGCCAAGCATGCCGACACCGTCGTTCCCAACTACACCAATGGCGTCGCCGCCCAGCCGAACAGCTTCGGCCACTATCTGCTGGGCCATGCCGCCGGCTTCGCGCGCGATGCCGAGCGCATCCGCCAGGCCTATGCGCGCATCGACCGGTCGGCGATGGGCACGACGGTGCTCAACGGCACCGGCTGGCCGCTGAACCGCCAGCGCATGGCCGACTATCTCGGCTTCGCGCAGCTGGTCGACAACGCCTATGACGCCTCGCAGATCTCCTCGATGGACGAGCCGGTCGAGGTCGGGGCGGTGGTCACGGCGATCGCCCTGCACACCGGCAATTTCGTCGAGGACGTCATGACGCAATATGCCGGGCCGCGGCCCTGGATCCTGCTGGAGGAGGGCGGCGGCAACACCTATGTGTCGAGCGCGATGCCGCAGAAGCGCAATCCGGGCCTGCTCAACTCGACCCGCAGCGATGCGTCGACGGCGGTGACGCTGGCGCTCGGGCCGATCATCCAGACCCACAACATCACGCCGGGCATGCCGGACCCGAAGGATGTCGACCAGAACACGGCGATGGTCGAGGCCGGCATCAAAACGCTGAAGGGTCTCGACCGCGTGCTGAAGGCACTGGTGATCAACCGCGACCGGGCGCTGGAGGAGCTGAACAGCGACTGGACGGCCTCGCAGGAGCTGGCCGACATCCTGATGCGCAAATACGGCCTGCCCTTCCGCGAGGGCCATCATTTCGCGTCGGAGGTGGTGGACTACGCCCGGCAGAACGGCATCAAGCCGCTGGATTTCCCCTATGCCGAGGCGCAGCGGATCTATGCCGAGGCCGTCGCCGGCACGAAATACCCGCAGGCGCTGCCGATGGCCGAGGCGGAGTTCCGCGCCGCGCTCGACCCGGTGGCGATCGTGAAGGCCCGTGCCACGACCGGCGGCCCGCAGCCGGCGGAGATGGAGCGCATGATCGCCAAGGCCCGGGCCGGGCTGGCGGAGCAGGATGCCTGGATCAAGGAGCGGCGCGGCGTGATCGATGCCGCGCTGGCGAGGCTGGATGGGGATTTCGCCAAGCTGATGCGGTGAGGGAAGGGGGGCGGCCGTCTGCCCCAGGCTTGGGCGGCGGCCTGCCCTGACACAAGCTCCGCTGTCAATCCAGGGGGACGAGCATCGGTGTCGTGCCGCTCAGGGAAAAGGCCTGGTTCGCATTGGTATAGACAATGATGACGCCGGGAAGATCGCGGTTAATGACCAAGCCGTCGGCGGTCTTGGGCTCAGACAGAGGGTATTCCTTCGGATCCTGACCCTCGAACCGGTAGAGCGTCCCGGGGGCGATCGCCCAGAAGCCCCCGGGCGGTGCCGCTGCGATCCCGAAGAACGGCACGGTCATCTCTATCGACTTCCTGCCCCAGTCGACCGTGAAGGTCTTCTCGAATTTGACTGTTGCCCGGTCGCCGCAGATCTGAGAGATCCGGCCCCAGGACATCATGTGGATCAGGCCGGCCGAGATCAGGATGCAGTCTGGGGAGGCCGGGTCGGCGATGATGCCGGTGATCGGTTCGCATCCCTGACAGGGCGTTTGGCCGTATTTGTAGACGATGTTGCGGGCGACGCCGGTTGAGAGCGAGACCTTTCGAAGGCCGCCGCCGAACTCGCCGAAATTGAAGCCCAGATAAAGGTCGTCGCCGATCATCGCGATCGCTGGCGTGGAGGGTGGGTGCAGAGGCTCGGCGGGTCCTTTCAGCTTGCGGGAGGTCCAACGACGGGATCCGCCCGGAAGGTTGCTGATCCGGCTGGGCGAGACGACGAGACGAGACCCGTCCTGGGAAATGGCCAGGGCCGTCGGCATTTCGGACAGCCTGAGCGGGGCCGAATCCTCGAACGCCCCTCCGGCCCATTTTGAGACGACGAAGGTGCCTCCGATTGGGATGCGTGTCGGAGGATCTTCTACCTCGCGATACCGCACTTCGGTCGATCGCAGCACCCAAAGCGTTCCGCCAGACTTCGCGGCGAACAACACATCGCTGGCAAAGGTGCCGTTCCGGAAGTCGCCCTCGAGTCCGAAGGACGCCAAGCCTCCACCTCTGCCGACCAGCCAGAGACGGCCTGCCGCAGCCAAGGCTTGGGTCGCCCCGATCTCCCGCACGGGGTTCTCGGAAGGGAGGTCATAGGAGACAAGCTTCGGCTTCGAGGCCCCGGCATCCGGATCTCTTGCGCAGCCCACGAACGCGAGGAAGCAAAGGCAGACTGCCTGCCACTGGCGCAGAGCGGTTCTTCTCATCCGGAACACAACCATGACTCCCCCTTCGACATGGCCGTCGAAGGATCATAGTTGCGCCGACAGTGACCCGCCAGACGTACCGAAGCGACGCCGGCTAGACCTTGTCCCAGGATGGCAGTGCCCAAGGATGACAGCCTTGGGGTCCGAACGGATCCTACCCCCGCGCCAGCAGCCGCCCCGCCCGGTCGACCTCGGTCTCTCCCGCGCGCCAGGACATGCAGCCGTTGACCAGCACGAAGTCGAGGCCGCGGGACGGGGTCTTCGGGGCCTCGAAGGTGGCGGCGTCGGCGATGTGGTGCGGGTCGAACACCACCAGGTCGGCGGCGTGGCCCTCGCGCACCAGGCCGCGGTCCGGCAGGTTGAAGCGCATCGCCGACAGGCCGGTCATCTTGTGCACCGCCGTCTCCAGCGGGAACAGGCCGAGGTCGCGGCTGTAATGGCCCAGAACGCGCGGGAAGGTGCCCCACAGGCGGGGATGCGGGTGGCTGTCATGCGGCAGGCCGTCTGAGCCGATCATGGTCAGCGGGAAGGACAGGATGCGGCGGACATCGGCCTCGTCCATCTGGAAATAGATGGCGCCGGCCGGATGCAGCCGCACCGCCGCCTCCTTCTCGGTGCAGCCCCATTCGGCGGCGATGTCGGCCAGGTCGCGGCCCGCCATCTCCGGCTTCGCCTTGGACCAGGCGACCATGATCCGGATGTCGCCGGTGACATGGTCCGGATCCAGCACGGTCGAGCCGGCGGTGTAGGGATAGGCGTCCAGGCCGACCGGCTGGGTCTTGCTCGCCGCCTCGATCACCGGCAGGGTCTCGCGGCTGCGGCCCCAATTGTGCGGCCCGGCGCATTTGTGGTGCGAGATCACTACCGGCACCTTGGCGCGGCGGGCTGTGCTGAAGCTCTCCTCCAGCGAATCCAGCACCTTGTCGTGCTCGTCGCGCATATGGGTGGCGTAGACGCCGCCGCGGTCGGCCAGCAGCTCGGCCAGCGCCGCCACCTCGTCGGCGTCGGCCGCGGCGTTCGGCTTGTAGTAGAGGCCGGTGGAGAAGCCGATGGCGCCCGCATCCAGGCTGTCGGCCAGCAGGCGGCGCATGGCGTCGATCTCGCCGGCATCCGCCTTGCGGCCGACATCCGCCATGGTGCCGATGCGCAGCGAGGAATGGCCGATCAGCGCCGCCACGTTGACGCCCGGCACCACCCGGTCCAGCCGGGCGCGGTAGTCGGCGAAGCTCGGGAACTCGTAGGCGGCCTGGTCGCCCAGCAGGTTCAAGGGCGGCGGCGGGGCGCGGTCCAGGGTCAGCGGCGACAGGCTGATGCCGCAATTGCCGACCACCACGGTGGTCACGCCCTGGCTGATCTTCGGCAGCATGTCCGGGCCGTCGATCCCCGCCCGGTCGTCATGGGTGTGCACGTCGATGAAGCCGGGGGCGATCACCCGGCCGGCGACGTCGATGCTCTCCCGCGCCCGCTCGGGCGCGATGCCGCCGGTCGGGGCGACGGCGGCGATGCGGTCTCCCAGGATCGCGACATCGGCCTGGATGCGGGGGGCGCCGGACCCGTCGATCACGGTGCCGTTGCGGAGCAGGAGGTCGTAAGAGGCGCGGTCAGGCATGGATGGTCTTCCGTCGGGCGGAGGGGGGCGGCGCGGGCGTCGCCGGCTCGTCGATGGTGGGGATCTGGCTCAGGCTCAGCTTGACCCGGCGCAGGCTTTCCAGCGCCGCCGGGCCGCGGCGCATGGCGACGCCGGTCGCGACCACGTCGATCACCGCCATATGGGCCAGGCGCGACGCGGTCGGCTTGAAGATGTCGCTGTCCTCCGGCGGCGCCGCCGCCAGCACGATCTCGGCGGCCCGGGCCAGCGGCGTGTCCGGCCGGGTGAGGGCGACGGTGGTGGCGCCGTATTGCCGGGCGGTCTCGACGCTCTCCACCAGGTCGCGGAAGCGGCCGGAATTGCAGATCGCCAGCACGCAGTCGTCGGGGCCGAGCGTCGCGGCGGACATGCGCTGCAGCTGGGTGTCGGCATGGAAGTCGGTCGGCAGGTCGAGGCGGAAGAAGCGCAGCCAGGCGTCGTGGCCGACGGCATGCGAACCGCCGCCGACGCCGTAGATGTCGAGCCGGCGCGCCCTGGCGATCGCCTCGATCGCCTGGCGCAGCGGCTGCGGGTCCAGCTGGTTGCGCACGGCGGTCACCGCCTCGATCACGCTGTCCAGCACCCGGTCGGCCAGCTGGGCGACGTCGTCCGGCGGCGCGCCGGCCTGCGGGCGGCGCTCCAGATAGGGGCTGGCGACGGCCAGGTCCTGCGCCAGCCGCACCTTGAAGTCGCGCACGCTGTCGCAGCCGAGGGCGCGGCAGAAGCGGGTGACCGAGGGCTCGCTGACCCGGGCGCGGCGCGCCAGCTCGGCGATGCTGGCGCGGGTGGCGAAGCCGGGATCGGCCAGCACCGCCTCGGCCACCCGCTGCTCGGACGGCCGCAGCGAGGCCTCCATGCGGCGCAGGCGCGAGACGATGTCGACCACATAGGCCATCAGAAGAACGTCCGGATCGCGCCGGAGACGCGGTAGTCGTCCTCCACCACCATCATCACCTGCCATTTGTCGAAGGTGGTGCAGGGGTGGGAGATGCCGCAGCAGACCAGGTCGCCGACCTGCGGGTCGAAGCCCTCCGGCAGCTTCAGATAGGCGTGCTGGTCGTTCATCGCGCTCAGCACCGCGCCGGCCAGCACCGGCTGCGGCGCCGCGGCGCCGGCGGGGCGCCAAAGGGTCGGGATCGGCAGCTCGATGTCGTAGGACACGTCGCGCTTGCCCATGGTCAGCAGCGCCAGCCCAGGCTCCGGCCGCGACTGCACCATCGACCAGACCTCCAGCGCCGGCTCCAGGTCGCCGTGCCGGCGCCAGTCGGCCGGGATGCGGCGGACGATGTGCTCGAACAGCCGGGTGTACTGGCCGGAATCATGGGTCAGGTAGCAGCCGCTGCGCACCACCACCTGGGTCGGGCGCGACAGCCGGACCTCGGACAGCCTGCGGGCGACGATGTCGTAATAGGCCGAGCCGCCGGCGCTCAGCAGCACCGGCTCGGTGGAGAACAGCCCGGCGCCGTCGATTTCCGCCGCCAGCGCCGCCAGCCGGTCGAGGAAACCGCTGACGGCGATCTCGTCCGCCGCCGCGTCCCTGGTGACGACCAGACCCTCATAGCCCTCGACGCCGCGCAGGGCGAGGCCGGGGGCATCGGCCGCGGCCCGGGCCACCTCCAGCGCCTCGGCGGCGGTGCGGCAGCCGGTGCGGCCTCCGGCCATGCCGATCTCGACCAGCAGGCCCAGCGGGCGCCGCGGCGGCGTGGCCCGCGCGGCCTCGGCCAGGCGGCGCACCCCGGCAACGGAATCGACCAGGCAGAAGGCCTCGAGATCCGGATCGGCGGCCAGCGCCGCCAGCACCGAGCGCATCGCCGCGGCGTCGACCAGCTGGTTGGCGACCAGGATCCGCTTCACCCCGTAGCGGCGGCACACCTCGAACTGCTGGGCGGTGGCGACGGTGATTCCCCAGGAGCCGTTGGCGAGCTGCAGGTCGAACAGCTGCGGGCTCATCGTGGTCTTGCCGTGCGGCGCCAGGGCGACGCCGGTCTCGGCCAGGATGTCGCGCATCCAGCGGGCATTGCGCTCCAAGACCGACCGCTTCAGCAGCGCCTGCGGGAAGGGCAGGTCGCCCGACAGCGCGTTCCAGCCCTGGTCGCCGATGCTGCGGAACGGGATCGGCTTCAGGCCGGGCGGCAGGCCCTTGCTGGCGCCGTCGATCGGGGCGTCGAGGATCGGGGCGAGGGCAAGGACGGAGGGGGTGAACATCAGGCGATCTTTCGCTGGAGGACCGTCGCGCTGACGGCGAGGCCGGCGCACCCCCTCACCCGAAATCGCTGGCGCGATTTCGACCTCTCCCCAAGGAGAGGTGAAGGGGCAGCGCACAGCATCCCTCTCCTCGGGGAGAGGGAGGGGCCCGACGCCGCAGGCGGCGGGAGGGTGAGGGGGTGGCTCGGTCTCACCGCGACATCTCCTACAGCCGGCGGCCGGAGGCCGCGTCGAACAGGTGGGCGTGGGCGGCGAGGGGGGCGAGCGGCACCACGTCGCCCGGCGCCACCGGACGGCGGCCATGCATCACCGCGGCGATGCGGGTGCCGGCCAGGGTGCCGTAGAGATGGGTCTCGGCGCCGGTCGGCTCCACGAGATCGATCGTCACCGGCACGCCGCCGGCGCCTTCGGCCAGGGTGAAATGCTCCGGCCGCACGCCCAGCAGCACCGGCTGGTCGTCCTCGGCGCCGCGATCGGGGGCGGGCAGGCGGGTGCCGTCCTCGGCCTCCACCACCGGCCCTTCGGCACCGCGGCGGTAGCGGCCGGGCAGGAAGCTCATGGCCGGGGAGCCGAGGAAGCCGGCGACGAAGGTGTTGGCCGGCAGGTCGTAGAGATCGAGCGGCTTGCCCTGCTGCTCGATCCGGCCGCCATTCATCACCACGATGCGGTCGGCCAGCGTCATCGCCTCGATCTGGTCGTGGGTGACGTAGACGATGGTGGTGCCCAGGCGCCGGTGCAGCGCCTTGATCTCGGTGCGCATCTGCACCCGCAGCTTGGCGTCCAGGTTCGACAGCGGCTCGTCGAACAGGAACACGGCGGGGTCGCGCACGATCGCCCGTCCCATGGCGACGCGCTGGCGCTGGCCGCCGGAGAGCTGGCGCGGCAGCCGCTCCAGATAGTCGAACAGGTTCAGGATGCCGGCGGCCTTGCCGACCTTGGCCTCGATCTCCGGCCTCGCCTCACCGCGCAGCCTGGGGCCGTAGGCGATGTTCTGCCGGGCGGTCATGTGCGGGTACAGGGCGTAAGACTGGAACACCATGGCGATGTTCCGCTTCTGCGGCGGCACCTCGTTGGCGCGGGCGCCGCCGATCACGAGCTCGCCGCCGGAGATCGTCTCCAGCCCCGCGATCATGCGCAGCAGGGTGGACTTGCCGCAGCCGGACGGCCCGACCAGGACGACGAACTCGCCATCGGCGATGTCGAGGTCGATCGCATGGATCACCTGCGCCTCGCCGTAGCGCTTCACCACCCCGTCCAGCCGCACCGTCGCCATGGATCAGAACTCCTCCAGCGTCAGCTCCCCGGCCATCACCCGGTTGCCGGCGGTCAGGCCGCCATCGACCGGCAGCATGGCGCCGGTGATGAAGCCGGCCAGCTCGTCCGAGGCCAGGAAGGCCACCGCCTTGGCGATGTCCGCCGGCTCGGCCACGCGCTGCAGCGGGTACCATTTGCGCAGGGATTCGAAGATCTCCGGCTTCTTGTCGACCCGCGCCTGCCAGATCGGCGTGCGGACGGTGCCGGGGCAGATCACGTTGGCGCGGATGCCGAAGGGCCCGTATTCCACCGCCAGGGCGCGGGTGTAGCTGATCAGCCCGGCCTTGGCCGCGCTGTAGGCCGGGTGGCCCAGCGCCTGCAGCGCGTTGACGCTGCTGATGCTGACGATGCTGCCGCGGCGGCGCGCCTTCATGCCGTCGATCACCGCGGCGACAACGTGGTAGGCGCCGTTCAGGTTCAGCTCGACATCCGCGGCCCAGCTCTCGGCCGTGGTCGAGGCCAGGCTGCCGCGGTCGCCGCCGCCGGCATTGTTGACGACGACGTCGACCGGGCCGGTGCGGGCGACCGCGGCCTCGATCGCGGCGCGGGTGGCCTCGGCGTCGCGCAGGTCGGCCGGCGCGGCGGCGGCCTTGGTGCCGGTCTCAGCCAGCGCGGCGACACGGGCGTCGAGGGCTGCGGCGTCGCGATCGGACAGGATCAGCGTCGCCCCGGCCGCCGCGAAATGATCGACGATCGCCCCGCCGATGCCGCCGAGCGCCCCGGTGACGAGAACGGTCTGGAAGCGCGTCATGGCTGTGGTTCCGGCATGGGGCGAGGGGTGATGGACCGATGGTAGCTCAATGTTTGAAACTTACAAGACAGCCTTCGTGCGTGTGCGGTGCAGCATCGGTGGAGAGCCGCGAATTGGCCGAAGGTTTCAGCATTGCTGCGGAATAGCGGAAGAAAATGGGCCGCCGTCCCACTTCCGAATTGCGCCCCGCCGGGGATTGTAAGAGAGTTACATCCAGGGCGGTTCCGGCGGAAAGCCGGGCGCGGCCGTCCCCCGGCTTTCCGGTTCCAATTGCGACTTCGCGCGGCCTCGCCGCCGAAACAGGAGGCTCTCCATGCAGCATGCGTTCCGGTCCGTGCTCCTCGGCGCGGGCGCCTCGATCCTGGCGGCGCTGGCCGCCGCCCCGTCCGTCGCCGCCGAGGTGCGGGTGACGGTGGCCGAATACAGCTCCAAGACCGGGCCCTATTTCGAGGAGGCGGCGAAGGCCTTCGAGGCCAAGAACCCCGGCACCGACATCAAGATCGAGGTGGTGCCCTGGGACGTGCTGCAGCAGAAGCTGACCACCGACATCTCCGGCAACGCCAATGCCGACCTGGCCATCATCGGCACGCGCTGGCTGGTGGATTTCGTGCAGCAGGGCGTGGTCGCGCCCCTCGACAGCTACATGACCGACGACTTCAAGGCGCGGTTCATCCCGACCTTCTTCGCGCCCGGCGTGCTGGACGGCAAGACCTATGGCTTGCCGATCGCCTCCTCGGCCCGCGCCATGTACTACAACAAGGAGATCTTCGAGAAGGCGGGCCTCTCCGCCCCGCCGGCGACGTGGGACGAGCTGATCGAGGACGCGAAGAAGATCAAGGCGCTGGGCCTCAAGGACACCTATGCCTTCGGCCTGCAGGGCAAGGAGATCGAGACCGACGTCTATTTCTACTATGCAATGTGGAGCTTCGGCGGCGACATCGTGGTGGACGGCAAGAGCGGGCTGGACAGCGAAGCCGCGGTCAAGGCCGCGACCCTCTACAAGCAGATGATCGACGACGGGCTGACCGAGCCGGGCGTCACCGCCTACAACCGCGAGGATGTGCAGAACCTGTTCAAGCAGGGCCGCATCGGCATGATGTTCACGGCGCCGTTCCTGGCCAGCCAGATCAAGGCCGAGGCGCCGAACCTGAAATACGGCGTGGCGCCGGTGCCGAAGGGCACGACCTCGGCCACCTACGCGGTCACGGATTCGATCGTGCTGTTCGACAACTCCAAGGTGAAGGACGAGGCCTGGAAGTTCCTGGACTTCCTGTTCCAGAACGACTGGCGCGAGAAGTTCACGGTCAATGAGGGCTTCCTGACCGAGAACCAGGCGGTGGCCAAGCTGCCGTACTTCACCGACGACCCGAACCTCAAAGTGTTCAACGCGATGCTGCCGAACGCCAAGTTCGCCCCGACCATCGCGGGCTGGGAGGAGATCGCCGACGCCACCGGCCGGGCGCTGCAGAAGATCTATCTCGGCGAGGCCAAGCCGGAGGAGGCGCTGAAGGCCGCCGCCGAGCAGGCGAATGGGGTGCTGGGCGCGAAGTAGAGGCTCTGCCTTTCCTTCTTCTGTCATTGCCGGGCTCGACCCGGCAATCCAGAGGGTCTCGACAGACTCTGGATGCCCGGGTCAAGCCCGGGCATGACAGCTTGGGACAATGCGGGCGGCGCTGAACCGGGCCGCGCATATCAGGGACAGGCAGTGACGACCGAGACCGAGAGGCAGACCATACCGATGTCGGCGCCCCTGGCCGCGCGGCTGCCCGGGCTGACGCCGATCCTGCTGATCCTGCCCAGCTTCCTGCTGGCGGCCTTCATCATCGCCTATCCGGTCTGGGACCTGCTGACGGTCGCCTCGCACCAGGTCAACCGCTTCGGCCAGCTGCGCGACTTCACCGGCCTGGCCAACCTGAACAGCGTGCTGGCCGACCCGCTGTTCCTGGACAGCCTGTGGCGGACGCTGATCTGGACCGCCGCGGTGGTGGCCGGCACCGTGCTGGTCTCGGTGCCGGTGGCGCTGATCCTGAACACCGAGTTCCACGGCCGCGGCCTGGCCCGGGTGATCGTGATGCTGCCCTGGTCGGTGTCGCTGACCATGATGGCGATCGTCTGGCGCTGGGCGCTGAACGGCGAATCCGGCCTCCTGAACCTGACCCTGCAGGATCTCGGCATCACCGACCACAACGTGATCTGGCTGGCCTCCGCCGCCACCGCCTTCCCGATCCAGATCCTGATCGGGATCCTGGTGTCGATCCCGTTCACGGTGACGATCTTCCTGGGCGGGCTGTCGTCGATCCCGAACGACATCTACGAGGCGGCGTCGACCGACGGCGCTTCTTCCTGGCAGCGCTTCCGCACCCTGACGCTGCCGCTGATGCGGCCCTTCATCAACATGGCGGTGGTGCTGAACATCATCTACGTCTTCAACTCCTTCCCGATCATCTGGGTGCTGACCGGGGGCGGGCCGTCGGATTCGACGCAGATTCTGGTCACCTACCTGTACAAGCTGGCGTTCCAGCTCGGGAAGATGGGCGAGGCGGCGTCGATCTCGCTGATCATGTTCGCCATCCTGCTGGTCTTCACCCTGATCTATCTGCGCATGGCGATGAAGGGCGAGCGCCATGCTTAAGAAGAGCATCCTGTGCTGGCTGGCGCTGTCGCCGCTGATCCTGGTGGTGCTGTTCCCCTTCGCCGTGATGGTGGCCACGGCGCTGAAGCCGGCGGCGGAGGTGCTGTCGGCCGACCCGTCCTGGCTGCCCAGCCGGATCGCCTGGGAGAACTTCGCCACCATGTGGCAGGCGACCGGTTTCGGCACCGCGCTGCTGAACAGCCTCTACGCCTCGACCCTGGCGACGCTGCTGGCGCTGGCGGTCAGCATCCCCGCCGCCTACGCCATGTCGCGCTACCGCTTCCCGGGGCAGGGCCTGTACCGCGACTTCCTGCTGGTCACCCAGATGCTGTCGCCGATCGTGCTGGTGATCGGGCTGTTCCGCCTGGTCGCCTGGCTCGGCCTCGTCGGCTCGGTCGATTCGCTGGTGCTGGTCTATGCCGGCTTCAACATCGCCTTCGCCGTCTGGATGCTGCAGAGCTATTTCGCCACCATCCCGCTGGATCTGGAGGAGGCGGCGTGGCTGGAGGGCGCGTCGCGCCTGCGCACCGTGATCCGCGTGTTCCTGCCGCTGGCGGCGCCGGCCATGGTGGTGACCGCGATCTTCACCTTCATCAACGCCTGGAACGAGTTCGCCGTCGCGCTGAGCCTCTTGCGCGCGCCGGAGACGCACACCCTGCCGATCAAGATTTTCTCCCTGGTCGCCGGCCGCTATACGATCGAGTGGCATCACGTCATGGCCGCGACGTTCCTGGCGACGATCCCCGTCGCCATCGTCTTCGCCTGGCTGCAGCGCTACCTGGTGCGCGGCCTGGCCCTCGGCGCCGTCAAATAGGAAGAACCATGAGCAGCAAGCGAGAGCATTTCGGAACCACCGTCACCGGCGCCGGCGGGCAGAAGCTGCCCTTCTCCAAGGCCGTCCGCGCCGGCGACTATGTCTATGTCTCGGGCCAGGTGCCGTTCGACGAGAACGGCGTGGTCGTGACCGGCGGCATCGAGATCCAGACCCGCCAGACCATGAAGAACGTCCAGGCGGCGCTGGAGCTGGCCGGCTGCACGCTGGACGACGTGATCAAGGTCACGGTCTGGCTGGCGGACACCCGCGACTTCGCCGCCTTCAACCGCACCTATGACAGCCACTTCACCGGCGACCGCCCGGCGCGCTCCTGCGTCCGCGCCGACATGATGGTCGACTGCAAGGTCGAGATCGAGGCGATCGCGTACAAGCCGCTGTGAGATCGTTCGATACTGCTACTGGCGTGGCCGTCTGACGGCGGGCTCGAAGCTTCCGGTGCTCACGCACCAATGTGCGCTGCGCTCCGGTTCTCGAAACCACCGCCAGCCGACTCACGCCAGCGCAGTCTCAAACGATCTCAATGTCTCCGTGGTATTGCCGGGACCGGCCGTTCGCCTTGCACCATGGTGCGGTACAGGAGCCGGTCCTGGCCGTCATAGTCGTTGACGGCATAGTGCAGGGTGCAGCGGTTGTCCCAGATCGCCAGGTCGCCCGCTGTCCAGCGCAGCCGGCAGGTGAATTCCGGCCGGACCGCATGGGCGTAGAGGAAATCGAGCAGCGGCCGGCTCTCCTCCACCGTCATGCCGGCGAAGCGGATGGTGTAGATCGGGTTGACGAACAGCGCCTTGCGGCCGGTGCCGGGATGGACCCGCACCACCGGATGCGCGACCTCGCGGTCCGCCTCCGGCCGGTTGCGCTCGATGCCGATCGAGCGGGAGACGGCGATGGTGCCCGGCACGCCGCCGGTGCCGTAGGGCCTGCCGGCATGCATGGCGTCCAGGCCGTCCAGCACCGCCTTCAGCCCATCCGACAGCGCGTCGTAGGCCTCAACCATGTTGGCGAACAGCGTGTCGCCGCCATGGCTCGGCACTTGGCGGGCATAGAGCAGCGACGCCATCGGCGGCTGGTCGAGGAAGCTGAAATCCGAATGCCAGGCGTTGCCGAAGGTGCTGACCTTGCGCTCGTCGGCCGCTTTCTTCACCGCGACGATGTCCGGGTGCGTGTCCATGTGCTTGATGTAGGGTGCCCGGCTGATGGTGCCGAAGCGGCGGGTCAGCGCCACCAGCTCTTCCGGCGCCAGGTCGAGCCCGTGCAGATGGATCACCAGGTAATGGTCCAGGGCCTGACGGATCGCGGCAAAGATTCCATCGTCGACCGGGCCGGCGAGGTCGATGTCGGCGCCGAGCGACCCGGCCATCGGCCGGATGGTGATGCGCGAGTCGGGGCTGGTCATGGCGGGAGTATGGGCTTCGATCCGGCCGGCCGGAAGACCATCCGCCCCGAATTTTCGCCTCTCCTGATCCCCGAAATTTCTTACACCGTCATTGCGAGCGCAGCGAAGCAATCCAGGGGCCAACGCGCACCGGCCCTGGATTGCTTCGTCGCTGCGCTCCTCGCAATGACGGCGGGGAAGCGGCCGGCATCAGGGTCAAGCCCAGCTGGTCACGACGCGGCGAACAGGGCGTTGATCTCCTTGTGCGGCACGGCGTCGTCGGCATAGCCGAAGCTGCCCTGGTCCTTGATCTCGCGGGCGGCGCGCAGGAAGCCGCCCAGCGCCGCCCGGGCCAGCGATCCGCCGACACTGATCCGCTTGACCCCGATCTGGCCCAACTCCTCGACCGTGAAGCGGGCGCCGACCAGCCCCATCACCACATTCACCGGCCGGTCGACCGCGCGCACCACCGCCTCGATCTCCTCCCGCGTCGCCAGGCCGGGGGCGTAAAGCACGTCGGCGCCGGCCTCCTGGAAGGCCTGCAGCCGCCGGATCGTATCGGCCAGGTCGCGGCGGCCGGGCAGGAAGTTCTCGGCCCGCGCCGTCAGGGTGAAGGGGAAGGGCAGGGACCGCGCCGCCGCGACAGCGGTCCGCACCCGCTCCACCGCCTGGTCGAAGCCGGAGATCGGATCGTCGTCGCGGCCGGTGGCGTCCTCGATCGAGCCGCCGACCAGCCCGGCTGCGGCGGCCTGGCGGATGGTCTCCGCCGCCGCCTCGGGCGCGTCGCCGAAGCCGTTCTCGAGATCGGCGGAGACGGGCAGGTCGACGGCCTCGACGATGGCCCGCGCATTGGCCAAGGTCTCCTCCCGGCTCACCTTCCCAGCGCCGTCGCTGCGGCCGAGGGTGAAGGCGTAGCCGGCGCTGGTGGTGGCCAGCGCCTCGAAGCCGAGCCCGGCCAGGAGCTTTGCGGTTCCGGCGTCCCAGGGGTTGGGGATGACGAAGATGCCGGGCCGGGCATGCAGGCGCTGGAAGGCGAGGGCCTTTTCGGTCTGGCTGGGCATGGGTTCCTCCCGATGGGTTGTAACCCATTGTTCCTCTTTTGTTCGGATGCGGTCAAGGCGCCTCAGGGCCCGGCGGCCAGCTCGCCGATATAGGCGCGCAGCGACCGCGGGTCGCGACCGAGCACGGCGCGCGCAACCAGGCTGTTGCCCGGCTGGCCATGGTCGGCATAGTGGGCGAAGACCTTCTCCAGCAGCGCCAGCTGCCGCGATTCATAGGGCGGCCGGGCGGCGGCCACCCAGTCGGCGAAGCGAGGCTCGCCGGCCGCGACCGGGCGGCCCAGCGCCGCGCTCATCAGGCCCGCGATCTCCTCGCGGTCCGGCAACCCGTCGGCGCAGAGCTCGAAGCTGCCATAGGCCAGGCGGTCCCCGGTCAGGGCGATCGCGGCAGCCTCGGCCACGTCTCGGTAGTCGACCCGCGCCACCCGGGCGGTCTTCGGGAAGGGCTCGGCGAAGATTCCGGTGGCCAGCACGCCGGGCCAGGCGGCGCCGATGTTCTGCATCAGGTTGGTCGGCTGCAGGATCGTGTGCTGCATCCCGGAGCCGTGCAGCGCCGCCTCGACCGGGATCTTGCTGGCGTGGTTGGCCAGCGCGGTGTTGGTGGCCTGGATCACCGAGGAGAAGACGAAGCGCCGGACGCCGGCCCGGCGCGCGGCCTCGACCATGCGGACGCCCAGCTCCGCCTCGTCCGCCGCGAAGGCCGGGCCGATGTGGAAGACGCCGTCGACGCCGCGCAGGGCGGCGTCGAGACTGGCCCGGTCGCGCAGGTCGCCGAGGGCGATCTCGGCGGCGCCGCCGGCCCGGGCGATCGCGGCCTTGGCGTCGTCGCGCACCAGACCGCGGACGGTGGCGCCGCGGCGGGCGAGCTCGGGCACGACGAGACCGGCGAAGCGGCCGGCGGCGCCGACGACGAGAACGGTGGAGGCGGTCATGTCGATCTCCTGCAGGCGAAGCTGGGATCGATTTTGGGAAGACCGGCATGCGTGAGAATAGGCAGCTCTCGTGATACATTCTCTCGCGACCCGAGAGGAATGTGCATGGACCGGCTGGACGATCTCGCCGCCTTCGTCGCCGTGGTCGAGGCCGGCGGGCTGAGCGCGGCGGCGCGCGATCTGCGCCGGTCGCTGCAATCGGTCAGCCGGTCGCTGGCGACGCTGGAGCAGGGGCTGGGCGTGGCGCTGGTGCAGCGGACCACCCGGCGGTCTACGCCGACCGATGCCGGCCTCGCCTTCTACCGGCGGGTGGAGCCGGCCCCGGCGGAGATCCTGGAGGCGCGGGCCGAGGCGGCGGAGCGGCGGGCGGAGCCGTCCGGCCTGCTGCGGATCAGCGCTTCGGTGCTGTTCACGCCGCCGCATCTGGTGCCGGTGGTGGCCGGCTTCATGCGGCGCCATCCGCGCATCGAGGTGGAGCTCAGGCTGTCCGACCGCTTCGTCGACCTGACCGACGGCGGCTTCGACCTGGCGGTGCGGATCGGCGAGCTGCCGGATTCCGCGCTCAAGGCCCGCCGGCTGGGTGCATTGCGGCGGGTGGCGTTCGGCGCCCCGTCCTATTTCGAGCGGCACGGCCGGCCGCAGCATCCGGACGATCTGGCCCGGCACCAATGCGTGGTGCGGACGGCCGAAGGCGAGGCCTGGCCGTTCCGGATCGGCGGCCGGACCCGCATGGTCCGCGTCAACGGCCGGTTCCGAGCCGACAACACGGCGGCGGCCCATGCCGCGGTGGCGGAAGGGCTCGGCATCGGCTTCACGCCGCTGTGGCAGATCCGCGATCTGGTCGACCGGGGCGTGCTGGAGCCGGTCCTGACCGACTACGAGGTGCCGAAGGTGCCGATCCATGCGGTCTGGCCGGCGCCGCGGCTGCCGCCGGCCAAGACCCGCCTGTTCGTCGACTATCTCGCCGAGACCCTGAAGCTGGACCGTCTCTAGCCGATCCGGTCGTAGCGCAGGCGGCGGGCCAGCCAGCAGCCGACCTCGACGTCCTTCACCCGGCCGGCGTTGTCGCGGCGGAAGGCCAGGGTCCAGTCGCCCGGCGGGGTGTGGTCCAGCGCGCGCGGGCAGGGCAGGGCCCAGACATCCGGCCCGATCGGGTCCAACAGCTCCATGCGGCCCTGGCCGAGGAAGCCGGAGAAGCCGCCATACAGCACGCCGCCGGCATCGGTCACCTCCAGCTCGGCCTCCAGCTCGTCGCAGCGGTAGCGGCCGCCGAGATCGAGGGCGGGCTCACCGTTGCAGGGGACGAGGCGCGAGCTCTGGTTCTCCTGCGGCCGGTCCAGCCACAGTCCGTCCGCGGCGGGGCGCAGCCGGGTGCGGCCGTTGCCGGCGCCGCCGTCGGGCTGCAGGTCCAGCCGCTCCGCCGAATGGCCGAAGCGCAGCCGCACCCGGCCGTCGACCATATCGGCGCGGGCCGAGAGCCCCGTTTCCGGCCCGATGTAGCTGCCGAGCCAGTCCGGCGCGGGCAGGTCGGCGGCCGGCCTGGCGCGCTCCTCGCCCAGCACGGCGGCCAGCAGGTCCAGCGCCGCGGCATTGGCGTCGGAGAGGTGGTTGAACATCACCACCACGGAGACCCGCTCCGACGGCACGTACAGCCGATGGCTGCGCCAGCCGCGCAGGGCGCCGCCATGGCCGGTGATCGCGCGTCCGAACTCGGTCGCCCGATTCAGGCCGAAGCCGTAGGGGGCCGGGGCGCCGTTCGAGAAGGCGACCGGCGCGGACAGGCGGCTGTACAGCGCCTCGGAATCGTCGCGGGTGGCGTCGATGTGGCGCTCCCAGGCGATCATGTCGTCCAGGCTGGCGCCCAGCCCGGCGTCGCCGGTCCACAGCACCCGGTTCTCGGCGGCGCGGAAGCCGCCGGCCTGGGTGCCCTCATAGCCTTCGGTGCCGTCCGGCATGGCGCGGGTATCGGCGGCCAGGAAGGCGCTGCCCATGCCGGCGTGGTCGAAGATCCGCGTGCGCAGCAGCTCGCCGAAGCCGCGGCCGGTGCGGGCCTCGAGGATATCGGAGAGCAGGCGGAAGTTCTGGTTGACGTAGGAGTAGCGGCTGCCGGGCGCGAAATGCAGCGACCGGGTGCCGGCGATCACCTTCTCCGCCTCGCGGTCGCCGAAAGGCGACTCGGCCGGCGCGCCGTGCAGCATCGCCACCGCCCAGTAGTCGCGCAGGCCGGACTGGTTGTGGCAGAGGTGCAGAGCGCCCGGCGCCTCGCCCTCCAGCCGCGGCAGCCGGGCGCGCACGTCGCCGTCCAGCACCGTCGGGTCCGGGAAGGCGTCCAGCACCAGGCCGCAGGTGAACTGCTTGGTGATCGAGCACATCCGGAACAGCGTCCGCGGCGTGAACGGGATGCGCCGCTCGGCGTTGGCCCAGCCCCAGGCGTGGCGGGCGAGGATCTCGCCGTCCCGCAGCACGGCGGCGGCGCCGCCCGGTCCGGGGAAGCTGCGGGGAAGGGCGGCGAGGGCCCGGTCGAGGCGGGGGAGGGCGGGCGGCATGATGGCCGCCACCCCGGCGCCCCGGCCCGGGTGGGTAAAGATGGCCGCGGCCGGGATTGCGGGTGGCAGCCGCCCTCCTGCGATTTATCAGACATAAAACGTGCCTTAGAAGACTCTTGGCCCGAAGAACCTGCCTCTATGCCCACGATCACCAACATCCAGGACCTGCGAGCGCTGGCGGCCCGGCGCATCCCGCGCGCGATCTTCGACTATGCCGACCGCGGCTCCTACGACGAGGTGACGCTGCGGGCGAACCGGGCGGACCTGGCCGCGATCGGTCTGCGCCAGCGGGTGATGATCGACGTCGACAAGCGCTCGGTCGCGACCACGATCCTGGGCGAGGACGTGGCGATGCCGCTGGCGATCGCGCCGACCGGCCTGACCGGCCTGTTCCACGGCGACGGCGAGATCCACGGCGCCCGCGCGGCCCAGGCCTTCGGCATCCCGTTCTGCCTGTCGACCATGTCGATCTGCTCGATCGAGGATGTGCGCGGCGCGGTCCAGAAGCCGTTCTGGTTCCAGCTCTACGTCATGCGCGACCGCGGCTTCTCGCAGTCGCTGATCGAACGCGCCAAGGCGGCGCAGTGCTCGGCCCTGGTGCTGACGCTCGACCTGCAGATCCAGGGCCAGCGCCACCGCGACCTGAAGAACGGCCTGGCCGTGCCGCCGCGGCTGACGCTCGGCAACGCGCTCGACATCGCCACCAAGCCGGCCTGGGCGATGAAGGTGCTGTTCGGCAAGCGCCGCAGCTTCGGCAACCTCGAGGGCCGGGTGAAGGGGGCGGACAGCCTGACCACCCTGTCGCAATGGACCGCCAGCCAGTTCGACGCCTCGCTGAGCTGGAAGGACGTCGAATGGGTGCGCAGCATCTGGCCCGGCAAGCTGATCCTGAAGGGCGTGCTGGACGAGGAGGACGCGAAGATCGCGGCCTCGACCGGCGCCGACGCCGTGGTCGTCTCCAACCATGGCGGCCGGCAGCTGGATGGCGCCCGATCCTCGATCTCGGCCCTGCCGGGCATCGTCCAGGCGATCGGCGACAGGACCGAGATCCTGTTCGACGGCGGCGTGCAGTCCGGCCAGGACATCCTGAAGGCCGTGGCGCTCGGCGCCCGCGGCTGCCTGATGGGCAAGGCCTTCCTCTACGGCCTGGCGGCGATGGGCGAGGCGGGCGGGACCAAGGCGCTGGAGATCATGCGCAAGGAGCTGGACATCAGCATGGCGCTGACCGGCACCGGCGACATCAGGAAGGGGGATCGCAGCAGCCTGGTGATCCGGGGGTAGAAGCGCGTAGGTTGGGTTCGCTGGAAGCGAACCCAACATCCCACCGGCTTGTGAGGCCCTGGAGTGTTGGGTTCGCGCGCCGCGAACCCAACCTACGACTTGGTCAGTTCCCCCGCAGCTCCAGCTCCTTGTTGACCCTCAGGGCGGCCAGGGTGCAGACGGCGCCGGACAGGAGATAGGCGCCGACCAGGGCCAGGCCGAACTGGCTGGCCAGCGCCAGCGCGACCAGCGGGGCGAAGCCGGCACCCACCATCCAGGCCAGGTCCGAGGTCAGGGCCGAGGCGGTGTAGCGGTGGTTGTTCGGGAAGTTCGACGCCACCGCGCCGGCCGCCTGGCCGAAGGACAAGCCGAGCAGGCCGAAGCCCAGGATCACGAACAGCGACCGCGCCGTCGGCCCGCCGCCCAGCAGCAGCGGCGTGACGAAGCTGAAGATCGCGATCAGCACGGCACAGCCTGCCAGCAGGGTGCGCCGGCCGGTGCGGTCGGCGATCAGTCCCGACACCACGATCATCGCCGTGCCGAGGATGGCGCCGGCGAACTCCGTCATCAGGAAGGTGCCGGCGTTGTGGTCGGTGTAGAGCGTCACCCAGCTCAGCGGGAACACCGTGACCAGGTGGAACAGGGCGAAGGTGGCCAGCGGCACGAAGGCCCCGACCAGGATGTTGTGGCCCTGGTGCTTCAGCGTCTCGGGCACGCTCAGCGCTTCCAGGTCCTTGCTCTCGTACAGCCGCTCGAACTGCTCGGTCGCCACCAGGCGCAGCCGGGCGAACAGGGCCACCACGTTGATCGCGAAGGCGACGAAGAAGGGATAGCGCCAGCCCCAGTCGAGGAAGTCCGCCGTCGGCAGGTTGACCAGGAAGAAGGCGAACAGCGCGCTGGCCAGCATGAAGCCGAGCGGGGCGCCGAGCTGCGGCATCATCGCGTACCAGCCGCGGCGGTTCTGCGGCGCGTTGAGCGCCAGCAGCGAGGCCAGGCCGTCCCAGGCGCCGCCCAGCGCCAGGCCCTGGCCGATGCGGCACAGCGCCAGGAGGGCGATGGCGGCGGTGCCGATGTCGGCGGTGCCGGGCAGGAAGGCCATCGCGGCGGTCGAGCCGCCGAGCAGGAACATCGCCGCGGTCAGCTTGACGCTGCGGCCGTGCCGCCGGTCGATCTCCATGAACAGGACCGACCCCAGCGGGCGCGCGACGAAGGCGAGGGCGAAGACGGCGAAGGAATAGAGCATCGCGTCCAGCGGCGCCGCCTGCGGGAAGAAGAACCGCGGGAACACGAGCACCGAGGCGATGGCATAGACGAAGAAGTCGAAGAATTCCGCGGTCCGGCCGATCACGACGCCGATCGCGATCTCGCCGGGGGGGACACCTGCGCGGTGCCGTGGCGCGGCGGTCGGGGGCTGGGACCCGAAGTCTCGACTGACAGTGGCCATAAATGTTCCTCCTGGGTGGGCCGGGCCGAGATGCCGCTGTTTTTTCTTTTGAGTATGGCCCAGGATTCCGGTGCGTCAAATCGTGCCAAGCGGACCGAAGCGGGGTCGGAACCGCCCGGAACCCCGCCGTCAACCCCCGTGCGACAATGTTGCACTGCAACCATCGGGCATCTGGTAGGACAAACTGTCCACTGTTGGTTCACGGTGCGCTCCGGTAAGGCAACGCCGCCCAATCGTTTTCTCTCTTCCAGGCAACGGCATGCCCATCAAAGCTTTAGGCCGCCTCGCTGCGCTTCCGCTCCTGATCCTTCTGGGCGGATGCAACATGGTGGTCATGTCTCCGTCCGGCGATATTGCAGTGCAGCAGCGGGACCTGATCGTGATCTCCACGATCCTGATGCTGCTGATCATCGTGCCGGTGATCGCGCTGACGCTGTTCTTTGCCTGGAAGTACCGGCAGTCGAACAAGGACGCCCCCTACGACCCCGACTGGCACCATTCGACTCAGCTCGAGGTGGTGATCTGGTCGGCGCCGCTGGTGATCATCATCGCGCTGGGCGCCCTGACCTGGATCAGCACCCACACGCTCGACCCCTACCGGCCGCTGGATCGGATCGACTCGGAGCGTCCGGTGGCGGCCGACGCGAAGCCGCTGACCGTCGAGGTCGTGGCGCTCGACTGGAAGTGGCTGTTCCTCTACCCGGAGCAGGGCATCGCCACGGTGAACGAGCTGGCGGCGCCGGTCGACGTGCCGATCCAGTTCAAGATCACCTCGGCCACCGTGATGAACTCCTTCTTCGTGCCGGCGCTGGCGGGGCAGATCTACGCCATGGCCGGGGTGGAGACCAAGCTGCACGCGGTGATCAACCGGCCCGGCGAGTATGAGGGCTTCTCCGCCAACTACAGCGGCGCCGGCTTCTCCGGCATGCGCTTCGCCTTCCACGGCCTCAGCGCCGGCGACTTCGACGCCTGGGTGCAGAAAGTCAGGTCCGGCGGCGGCAATCTCAGCCGCGAGGAGTACCTGACGCTGGAGCGCCCGAGCGAACGCGAGCCGGTCCGCCACTACGGCACGGTTGCCCCCGACCTCTACGCCGCCATCCTCAATATGTGCGTCGACCGCTCGAAGATGTGCATGAACGAGATGATGAGCATCGACGCCCGCGGCGGCGGCGGCATGGCGGGCCTCGACAACGTCATGGCGCTGACCCACGACAAGGATGTCCGGCGCGGCGCCGGGCCGGTCCGGACCTATGTCGCGGCGATCTGCACCACCGAGGGCGACATGGCCGACAGCCGCCCGGCGGACGGGCTGCTCAGCCGCTGGATGGCGCCCCGTCGCGTGGAGTGAGGACGCCGATGCCTGCCGCCGGCCCGTCCGGGGCCGCACAAATGACACACTGGCGGAGGCCGTCGCCCACAGCGGCGGCCTCCGGAACGACAGAGTAGCCCGATGTTCTCAAACCTAGATCTCCAGACGCTGGTCTTCGGCAAGCTGACATGGGCAGCGCTGCCGTTCCACGAGCCGATCCTGGTCGTCACCTTCATCGCGGTGGCGCTCGGCGGCATCGCGGTGCTCGGCGCCGTCACCTATTTCCGCCTGTGGGGCTATCTCTGGCACGAGTGGTTCACCAGCATCGACCACAAGAAGATCGGGATCATGTACGTGATCCTGGCGCTGGTCATGCTGCTGCGCGGCTTCGCCGACGCGATCATGATGCGGGCACAGCAGGCGATCGCCTTCGGCGCCAATGAGGGCTACCTGCCGCCGCATCACTACGACCAGATCTTCACCGCCCACGGCGTGATCATGATCTTCTTCATGGCCATGCCCTTCGTCACCGGGCTGATGAACTTCGTGGTGCCGCTGCAGATCGGCGCGCGCGACGTGGCCTTCCCGTTCCTGAACAACTTCAGCTTCTGGATGACCACCGCCGGCGCGGTGGTGGTGATGATCTCGCTGTTCATCGGCGAGTTCGCGAAGACCGGCTGGCTGGCCTATCCGCCGCTGTCGGGCATCGCCTACAGCCCGGATGTCGGGGTCGACTACTACATCTGGGGATTGCAGGTCGCCGGCATCGGAACGCTGTTATCGGGCGTCAACCTGGTCGCCACCATCGTCAAGATGCGGGCGCCGGGCATGAAGATGATGCAGATGCCGGTCTTCACCTGGACCGCGCTGTGCACCAACGTCCTGATCGTCGCCGCCTTCCCGGTGCTGACCGCCGTCCTGGCCCTGCTGTCGCTCGACCGCTACGTCGGGACGAACTTCTTCACCAACGACTTCGGCGGCAGCCCGATGATGTATGTGAACCTGATCTGGATCTGGGGGCATCCGGAGGTCTACATCCTCATCCTGCCGGCCTTCGGCATCTTCTCCGAGGTCGTGTCGACCTTCTGCGGCAAGCGCCTGTTCGGCTACACCTCGATGGTCTACGCCACGGTGGTGATCACCATCCTGTCCTACCTAGTGTGGCTGCATCACTTCTTCACGATGGGCTCGGGCGCCAGCGTGAACTCGTTCTTCGGCATCACCACGATGATCATCTCGATCCCGACCGGGGCGAAGATGTTCAACTGGCTGTTCACCATGTATCGCGGCCGCATCCGCTTCGAGGTGCCGATGCTGTGGACGATCGGCTTCATGGTGACCTTCGTCATCGGCGGCATGACCGGCGTGCTGCTGGCGGTGCCGCCGGCCGACTTCGTGCTGCACAACAGCCTGTTCCTGATCGCCCATTTCCACAACGTCATCATCGGCGGCGTGGTGTTCGGCCTGATGGCCGGCGTCACCTACTGGTTCCCGAAGGCCTTCGGGTTCAAGCTCGACCCGTTCTGGGGCAAGATGTCGTTCTGGTTCTGGCTCACCGGCTTCTACTTCGCCTTCATGCCGCTCTACGTGCTGGGCCTGATGGGCGTGACCCGCCGGATGAACCATTTCGACGACCCGTCGCTGCAGATCTGGTTCGTCATCGCCGCCTTCGGCGCGGTGCTGATCGCCATCGGCATCGCGTCCTTCCTGATCCAGCTGGTGGTCAGCTTCCTGAAGCGCGAGCAACTGCGCGACCTGACCGGCGATCCGTGGGACGGCCGTACCCTGGAGTGGTCCACCTCGTCGCCGCCGCCGGAGTACAACTTCGCCTTCACCCCGCTGGTGCACGACCACGACGCCTGGTGGGACATGAAGAAGCGCGGCTATGCCCGGCCGCTGGCAGGCTTCAAGGCGATCCACATGCCCAAGAACACCGGCACCGGGATCATCCTGGCCGGGATCAGCGTGGCCTTCTCCTTCGCCATGGTCTGGCACATCTGGTGGCTGGCCGCGCTCACCTTCTTCGCCATGCTGGTGGTGGCGATCGGGCACACCTTCAACTACAAGCGCGACTACCACATTCCGGCCGAGGTCGTGACCAAGGCCGAGAATGAGCGCAGCCGCGTGCTGGCCCGGGCGGGAGCCGCTTCGTGATGACGCCACTCGATCAAGCTGCAAACGGCGCGGTCCGCTTCCACGTCGAGGAGGAGCACGAGCATTCGGGCGGCAGCACGATGCTCGGCTTCTGGATCTACCTGATGAGCGACTGCCTGATCTTCGCAGTCCTCTTCGCCTGTTACGGCGTGCTCGGCCGCAGCTATGCGGCCGGCCCGTCCGGCGCCGACCTGTTCGACCTGCCGCTGGTGGCGGTCAACACCTCGATGCTGCTGCTCTCCTCCATCACCTGCGGCTTCGCCATGCTGGAGATGGAGCGGAACCGGAAGGGCGCCACCCTGTTCTGGCTGGCGGTCACCGCCCTGTTCGGCGTCGCCTTCGTCGGCCTCGAGCTCTACGAGTTCGCCCATCTGATCCATGAGGGGGCGGGGCCGTGGCGCAGCGCCTTCCTGTCGTCCTTCTTCACCCTGGTGGGGACGCACGGGCTGCACGTCACCGTCGGCATCGTCTGGATGGTGACGATGATGGTTCAGGTCGCCCAGCACGGGCTGATCCCGGACAACAAGCGGCGGCTGATGTGCCTCAGCCTGTTCTGGCACTTCCTGGACGTCATCTGGATCGGCGTCTTCACCTTCGTCTATCTGATGGGATCCATGGCATGAGCGCCCACGCCCACACCGATCACCATCACGGCGACCACCATCATGGCGACGCCAGCGGCCACGGCACGCTGAAGGGCTACGTCACCGGCTTCGTGCTGGCGGTGATCCTGACCGTGATCCCGTTCTGGCTGGTCATGGGCGACGTGTTCGCCGATCCCCAGACCACGGCGCTGGTGATCATGGCGCTCGCGGTCGTCCAGATCGTCGTGCACATGGTCTATTTCCTGCACATGAACACGAAGTCGGAGGGCGGCTGGACCATGCTGGCCCTGATCTTCACCGTGGTGCTGGTGGTGATCACGCTCGCCGGCTCGCTGTGGGTGATGTACCACCTCAACACCAACATGATGCCGGTCTCCGCCCACGACATGCGCAACATGCCGTGACGCAGGGCGAGGCACATCGGCCTCGCTCGACCGCCGCCCTGGTCGTCCTCGGGGCGGCGGCGCTCGCTGTGTTCCTCGGCCTCCTGGCGCTCGGCGTCTGGCAGGTCGAGCGGCGGGCCTGGAAGCTCGACCTGATCGCCCGGGTCGACCAGCGCGTCGCGGCCGAGCCGTCGGCCCCGCCGGGCCCGGCCGACTGGGCCCGGGTCACCGCGGACCGGGACGAGTACCGGCATGTCCGCGTCTCCGGCCGTTTCCTGAACGACCGCGAGGCCCAGGTCGTCGCCTCGACGGCCAAGGGGGCCGGCTACTGGGTGATGACCCCGCTGCAGACGGCGGACGGCACGGTGGTCCTGGTCAACCGGGGCTTCGTGCCGACGGAGAACCGCGACCCGGCGACCCGGGCGGCGGGGCAGGCCGAAGGCCCCGTCACCGTCACCGGGCTGCTGCGCATCACCGAGCCGAAGGGCGGCTTCCTGCGCTCGAACGAACCGGCGGAAGAGCGCTGGTACTCCCGCGACGTCGCCGCCATCGCCGCGGCCCGCGGGCTGACGAATGTCGCGCCCTATTTCATCGACGCCGACGCCGCGCCCAATCCGGGCGGGCTGCCGATCGGCGGGCTGACGGTGATTTCCTTCCCGAACAGCCACCTGGTCTACGCCGTCACCTGGTTCGGCCTGGCGGCGCTGCTGCTCTTCGGCGTGGGATACGCCGTGCGGTCGGAGCGGGCCCGGCGCAAGCAGGCCGAGGCGACCTGACGGGCACAGGGCAGGGCGCGCGCATGGCCGCTCATCACCGCCGGAGCTTCCCCGCCCCCCGAAGCCTGTTCTAACGTTCCTCAGCCCGTCGCGGGAGGCGACGGAAGCGACGGAGGGCAGGGCCTTCGGCTCCCCTCCGCCCCACGACCGAACGAGGTTCTGATGGCGCACGAACTGCAATTCTACATCGACGGCGCATGGGTCGACCCGGTCACGCCGAAGACGCTCGACGTGATCGACCCCTCGACCGAGGAGCCCTTCGCCCAGATCTCGCTCGGCTCGGCCGCCGACGTCGACCGCGCGGTGGCGGCGGCGAAACGGGCCTTCCCGGCCTTCGCCCGCACCAGCCGCGAGGAACGCCTGGCCCTGCTGCGCCGGATCCTCGAGATCTACAAGCGCCGCGCCCCCGACATCGCGCTGGCCGTGTCGCGCGAGATGGGCGCGCCGCGGAAGTTCGCGCTCGATTCCCAGACCTGGGCCGGCGAGGCGCACCTGACCCGGATCATCGAGGCGCTGGAGACCTTCCAGTTCGAGCGGCCCAAGGGCACCTCGATGGTGGTGAAGGAGCCGGTCGGCGTGGTCGGCATGATCACGCCCTGGAACTGGCCCCTGAACCAGATCACCTGCAAGGTCGGCCCGGCTTTGGCGGCCGGCTGCACCATGGTGCTGAAGCCGAGCGAGATCGCGCCGCTGGACGCCGTCATCTTCGCCGAGATCCTGCACGAGGCCGGCGTGCCGAAGGGCGTGTTCAACCTGGTGAACGGCGACGGGCCGACGGTCGGCGCCGCGATCTCCAGCCATCCCGACGTCGACATGGTGTCCTTCACCGGCTCGACCCGCGCCGGCATCCTGGTGGCCAAGGCCGCGGCCGACACGGTCAAGCGGGTGCATCAGGAGCTGGGCGGCAAGTCGGCCAACATCATCCTGTCGGACGCCGATCTGAAGCGGGCGGTGACCAAGGGCGTCGCCGGCTGCTTCGGCAACAGCGGCCAGTCCTGCAACGCCCCGACCCGGCTGTTCGTGCCGCTCGACCGCGAGGACGAGGCGATCGGCTATGCCAAGGCGGCGGCCGAGAGCTTCAAGGTCGGCCCCGCCGACGCGCCTGACACCCAGCTCGGCCCGGTGGTCAGCCAGCTGCAATACGACAAGATCCAGCGCTTGATCGAGGCCGGCATCGCCGAGGGGGCGGAGCTGGTAGCCGGCGGCCCCGGCCGGCCGGAGGGGCTGAACCGCGGCTATTTCGTCCGCCCGACCGTCTTCGCCCGGGTGACGCCGGACATGACGATCGCGCGGGAGGAGATCTTCGGCCCGGTGCTGTCGATCCTGACCTACGAAACCGAGGAGCAGGCGATCGAGCTGGCCAACGACACCCCCTACGGCCTCGCCGCCTATGTCCAGTCGGGCAGCCTGGAGCGGGCGCGCAAGGTGGCGTCGCAGCTGCGCGTCGGCAATGTCCACATCAACTACCCGGCCTGGGACACCGCCGCGCCTTTCGGCGGCTACAAGCAGTCGGGCAACGGCCGCGAATATGCCGAGTTCGGCCTCGAGGAGTTCCTCGAGATCAAGGGCGTGATCGGCTACGAGGCCGCCTGAGTCCTTGCCGGAGCCCTCCTGCGGGAGGGCTCCGGCCATGTGCGAACGAGTTCAGGCGGTGCGGCGGGACCGCTGCTTGCCGGCGCGGCGGCGGAGCTTCTCGGTGCCCAGGCCCTGGGCCTTGGCATAGACCGACTTCGACCGGGCGTAGTTCGGCGCCACCATCGGATAGTCCGCCGGCAGGTTCCACTTGGCGCGGTACTGCTCCGGCGTCATGCCGTAGGTGGCGCGCAGCCAGCGCTTCATCATCTTGAAGGGCCGGCCATCCTCCAGGCAGATGATGTAGTCCGGGGTCACCGACTCCGCGATGGGCACGGCCGGAACGGGGTGAATCGAAGTGGCCGCGGGGGTGTCCTGTATCCTGCCGCTCTCCTTGGCGTTTGCAGCCGGCTCGATGTCCGAAACCATCGCCGGATCCCGCTGGATGGCCGCATTGCGGGCTTCGATCAGCGACAGGTGCACGTTCCGGATGAGATCTGGCAGGCTCTCGCTGTCCACCGCGTTGTGGGAAACGTGGGCAACGATGATCTCCTTGGTGAACTTCAGAATCTCGTCGCTCAGCGTCGACATCACGTTTCTCCCATCCTGCCCTGCAGTCCCGCGGTCGAGCACCGGGTTGTCCTTACAGCCATGAGGTTGCTCTGCTTGCGATCAATGCCACAAGCCGAGAACAGCCATAAGGTTCCATGGGATTCAGAAAAAAGTTTTCGGTCCTGTCCCTGTTTCCTTCAAAATCCGATCGGGATCGAATTGTAATCGACTCGCAGCATGATTGTTGCTTGACTTCTGCTCATTCAACCCGGTTCCGCCGCTCGCGGCGACTGAATCGGTTCGGGAGACTCCGTCCGTGCGGGACGGAGTCCTTGTCGGGGGGCCGCCAGTCCTCCATCCATGCGGCCGGTCGATGCGGGAAGTCCCCGACGGCGGAGAGGAGTCGGCGGAGGCGGCGGTGCGAATCCGATCCCGGCCCGGCGTGACCGTTCCCAGGCCCGACCGGGCAGGCCTTCAGCGATCGAAATCCACCGCGGTGGTGTTGCCGCCGCTGACCACGACGCCGACCCGCTCGCCCGGGGCCGGACGGTAGCGGCCGGACAGCAGCGCCGCGAAGGCGGCGGCCCCGCCCGGCTCGGCGACGATTCGCAGACCCTGCCACAGGGCCCGCTGCGCCTCCCGGATCGCCTCGTCCGTGACCAGCACCGCGGCCGTCCCATGCTGCCGCAGCACCGGGAAGATCCGCTCGCCGATCCGCTTCGGCGCAAGGCTGTCGGCGGCGATGCCGCCGGTCTCGGCATCGACCGGCCGGCCGGCCGCGAAGGCGCGGTGCAGGGTGGGCGAGGCCTCCGGCTCGACCCCGACCACCTTGACCCGCCCGGCATACCAGGCGGCGATGCCGCCGATCAGCCCGCCGCCACCGACCCCGACCAGGACCGTGTCGAGATCCGGCGCCTGGCTCTCCAGCTCCAGCGCCAGCGTGCCCTGGCCCAGCATGGTCTCCGCCTGGTCGAAGGCGTGGACCGACAGCGCGCCGGTGGCGGCGACCCAGGCGTCGCAGGCGGCCAGCGCATCGGCATAGCGGTCGCCGCCGACCACCAGCTCGGCGCCGGTGCGGCGGATCCGCTCGATCTTGGCGGGGGAGGAGATGCTGGGCACGAAGATCCGCGCCGGCAGGCCCAGCGACGCCGCGGCATGGGCCACCGCCGCGCCGTGATTGCCGCCCGACGCCGCGGCGACACCGGCCGCAGGCACGTCGCGGGTCAGCAGGTTGGCGAAGGCGCCGCGGGTCTTGAACGACCCGGCATGCTGCAGCAGCTCTAGCTTCAGCGTGATCGGGCCGGCGTCGATGCCGAAATCGCGTCCCGCCGTCTCGACCGCCGGCGTCCGACGGATATGCGGCCGGATCAGCGGCTCGATCCGAGCGATGCCGTCCCGGTCCACCCGCAGCTCGGCCATCTCGTCTCTCCTGGTTTCGGAACTTAGCCATATTGCTAATTATCCGAACCGGCGAAAGCAAGGGCGGAGCCGGGCGGCCGGATCGCGGCGTCAGGGGGCCAGCGAATGGACGAAGTCGCTGATGCCGCCCAGCGTGATCTGGGTGCCGACGCACAGCAGCAGGAAGGCCATCAGCCGGGACAGCACCCGGACCTGGGACTGCCCGAGCAACGCGACCAGCCGGTCGGCCGAGGCGTAGGCGATCCAGACGCCGATGGCGATCACCAGGGCCGCGGCCGAGGCGCCGAGCACGAAGGGCAGGAAATTCGGCTCACCGACCGGCAGGTTCGAGCCGATGGCGATCGCGACGGAGATGGTGCCGGGGCCGGTGGTGAAGGGCATGGTCAGCGGGTAGAAGGCGACCGCGTCGATGCCCTCGGCCTCGGATGCCTGCTCCTGCTTGCGCTCCTCCTGCTGCTCGGGCGACTGCAGCAGCCGCCAGGCGCTGGCGGCGACGATCAGCCCGCCGGCGATGCGCAGCGCCGACAGGCTGATGCCGAAGAAGCTGAGGACGTAGGCGCCGCCCCACAGCGCCCCCAGCATCACCAGGGCGGAGTAGACGCCGATCTTGCGCGCCAGCCGCAGGCGCTCGCCATGCGACCGGTCGGCGGTGATCTGGCTGAAGATCAGGGCGGCCCCGATCGGGTTCACGATCGAGAACAGGGCGGAGAGGGTGAGCAGAAAGGTCTGGATCGAACCGCTCATCCGCGACTCCCGGCTGTTGGCGACAGCCTGACCGATCTGCCGGGCGGGCCGCAACTGTCGGATCGGTCGCGGCCCACCCGACCTTGGAGCGACGCGGCCCGTCCCGGACGGCGGGCTTGCACTGCGCCGCCGCCTCGCCTTAGGTGAGGACATGGCTTCGTCCGACTGGCCCGACCCGAATGCGCTGCGCTTCTCGCCGCACGGCGCACAGCGCCGCGCATCGGCGCTGACGAAGGCCGATCTGGACGGTCTCGAGGCCACGTTCGCCGGCCTGCCGACGAACCGCGCGGGCATCCGGCTGCGGGGACTCCCCGCCCTGCGGCCCCTTCTGGCGGCGGATGGGCCGGTTGGGGCGGCGGCCGCCGCGGTCCTGGGCAGCGCGGCGCGCCCGGTCCGCGCGATCCTGTTCGACAAGACTCCGGCCGCCAACTGGGCGCTCGCCTGGCATCAGGATCGAACCGTCTCGGTGATGCGGCGCGTCGAGGTCGACGGCTTCGGCCCCTGGACGGTCAAGGACGGCCAGCTCCATGTCGCCCCGCCTTTCGCGGTGCTGGCAGGCATGGTGACGCTGCGCGTCCATCTCGATCCGGTGCCGGTCACCAACGCACCGCTGCTGGTGGCGCCCGGGTCGCACCACCTTGGCCGAGTCCCGGAAACGGAGATCGCAGGCGCCGTCCGCCGCTGCGGCATCGCGGCATGCGTCGCCGAGGCCGGCGACATCTGGATCTACGCGACGCCGATCCTGCACGCATCGGAGGCGGCCCGGCAGCCGGCCCGCCGCCGGGTGCTGCAGGTGGATTTCGCCGCAGGGGCGCTGCCCGGCGGCCTGGAGTGGGCGGGCCTTTAGGCCGGGAAGCGGGAGCAGGCGAATGGCCCAGGAGCCTGGATGGATCGTCGTCCTCAACGGCGCGCCTCGCTCGGGCAAGTCGAGCATCGTCGCGGCGATGCAGGAGTGGGACGACGGCCCCTGGATGAATCTGGGCGTCGATGTTCATGCCCGGCACATGACGCCGCCGCGCTGCCGGCCCGGGATCGGGCTGCGGCCCGGAGGCGAGCGGCCGGAGATCGAGGCGTGGGTGCAGGTATTCTATGCCGCACTCGTCGAATCGGTCGCGGCGCACAGCCGGCTCGGGCTGAACGTGGTGGTCGATGTCGGCTTCCACGACGCCTATGCCGTGCCCCGCGGCGTCCTCCGCGACTGTGCCCGGCGTCTGCTCGGCCTGCCGGCGCTCCTGGTCGGGATCCGTTGCCCGGTCGAGGAGATCATGCGCCGGCACCGGGCGGGGCAGCCGGGGCGTGAGGGCGAGTACGTGGCCGGCCCCGCGGAGGACCCGGTGCCGGAGGCGGTGCTGCGCTGGCAGCGCGAGGTGCATCGCCCCGGGATCTACGATCTCGAGGTCGACACTTCCGTGCTCAGCCCTCTGGATTGCGCCGCGGCGATCCGCCGGCGCCTCGACGACCCGACGCGGCCTTCGGCCTTCCGCCGGCTGGCTTGCCGGGGCTGAGGGCTGTGGCCTGCCGCGGCGATGTTCAGCCCACCTGCAGCGTTCGTTCCGACTTGACCGAAGGGATGCTGCCGGGGCGATGCTTAAATTCGCGTTTCGGCGGGGACATCGGGCCTCATGCCGGAACCGCCGCCGACGCCAGACGTTGGCGGGGACAGGGGGAGCAGCCCATCTTCCGACCCGGACGCGTGCCCGGGCCGTCCCGCAACAGGCCGAAGGCCGATCCGGACCCGGAGTGGAGACGTCACCATGCCCCAGAAGCTCTGCGACATCTGCCAGGAGCGGCCCGCCACCGTGCGCGTCACGGTGCTGCAGAACGGCCAGCGCCGGCAGCTCGATGTCTGCGACTATCACTACCAGCAGCTTGCCCGCCACCAGCGCTACGTCTCGCCGCTGGAGGCGCTGGTCCGCGGCTCCGGGCTGGAGGATTTCTTCGGCCAGACCGTGCCCGCCGGCGGCGTGCCGCGGCGCGGCCCGCCGGGGCCCGAGCGCGCGGCCCTGAACCTGCAGAGCCATTTCAGCGAGCAGGCGAAGGAGCTGCTGCAGCGCGCCGCGGAGCGGGCGGTCAAGTTCGGCAAGCGCGAGGTCGATACCGAGCACCTGCTCTACGAGCTGCCGGAGAGCGACGTGGTCCAGGCGATCCTGCGGCGCTTCAAGATCTCGCCGGAGGATCTGCGCGGCTACATCGACCAGAACGCCCTGCGCGGCACCGAGGAGGCCGGGCCGCGCACCGAGATCGGCGTCTCGCCGCGGATGAAGGCGGCGCTGGACCAGGCCTTCCTGATCTCGCGCCAGCTCGGCCACTCCTATGTCGGGCCGGAGCACATGCTGCTGGGCCTCGCCCAGGTGCCGGAGAGCTTCGCCGGCAACCTGCTGCGCAAATACGGGCTGACCCCGCAGGCGCTGCGGCAGCAGACGGTGCGCACCGTCGGCACCGGGGCGGAGGAGGGGCGGGTCGAAGGCCCGTCCAACACCCCGCAGCTCGACAAGTACAGCCGCGACCTGACCGCGCTGGCGCGCGAGGGCAAGCTCGACCCCGTGATCGGCCGGTCGAAGGAGGTCGAGACGACGATTGAGATCCTGGCCCGGCGCAAGAAGAACAACCCGGTGCTGATCGGCGAGCCCGGCGTCGGCAAGACCGCGATCGTCGAGGGGCTGGCGCAGCGCATCGTCAACAACGAGGTGCCGGACACGCTGCGCGACAAGCGGCTGGTCGAGCTCAGCGTCAACAGCCTGGTCGCCGGCTCCAAGTTCCGCGGCGAGTTCGAGGAACGGGTCAAGCAGGTGATGGACGAGATCGCCGAGCACCGCGACGAGCTGCTGCTGTTCATCGACGAGGTCCACACCATCGTCGGCGCCGGCCAGGGGGGCGGCGAGGGCGGGCTGGACGTCGCCAACGTGTTCAAGCCGGCGATGGCGCGCGGCGAGCTGAACCTGATCGGCGCCACCAC
This sequence comes from Inquilinus sp. Marseille-Q2685, assembly GCF_916619195.1. Lineage (NCBI taxonomy): Bacteria > Pseudomonadati > Pseudomonadota > Alphaproteobacteria > Rhodospirillales > Rhodospirillaceae > Inquilinus > Inquilinus sp. Marseille-Q2685. Next base: position 705,803 of record NZ_CAKAKL010000001.1, on the reverse strand, counting down.
GCTGAACGAGTACCAGAAGCACATCGAGAAGGACGCGGCGCTGGAGCGGCGCTTCCAGCCGGTCTTCGTCGCCGAGCCGACGGTGGAGCAGACGGTCAACATCCTGCGCGGCCTGCGCGACCGCCTCGAAGGCCACCACAAGGTGACGATCCAGGACCAGGCCTTCGCCGCCGCCGCCGAGCTGTCGGACCGCTACATCTCCGGCCGCTTCCTGCCGGACAAGGCGATCGACCTGATCGACCAGGCGGCGGCCCGGGTGCATCTGTCGATCACCTCGCGCCCGGCCGAGATCCAGGAGCTGGAATCGGAGATCGCGCAGCTGAAGCGGGAGCAGGCCTACGCCAATTCACGCAAGCGCTTCGACCGTGCCAAGGCGTTCGAGGAGCAGGTCGCGGAGAAGGAGAAGACGCTGGCCGAGCTGACCGACGCGTGGAAGCACCGCATCGGGTCTAGCACCGCCGAGGTCACGGTCGAGCACATTGCCGAGATCGTGTCGAAGCTGACCGGCATCCCGGTCACGGAGCTGACGGCCGAGGAGAAGGCCAAGCTGCTGCAGATGGAGGAGCGGCTGCACCGCCGCGTGATCGGGCAGGAGGAGGCGATCCAGGCGGTCAGCGACGCCGTCCGCCTGTCCCGCGCCGGGCTGCAGCGCGGCCACCGGCCGATCGCCAACTTCCTGTTCCTGGGCCCGACCGGCGTCGGCAAGACCGAGCTGGCCAAGGCCCTGGCCGAGGTGGTGTTCGGCGACGAGGACGCCATCATCCGCGTCGACATGAGCGAGTACATGGAGCGGCACGCCGTGTCCCGGCTGATCGGCGCCCCGCCGGGATATGTCGGCTACGACGAGGGCGGCCAGCTGACCGAGCGGGTGCGCCGCCGGCCCTACAGCGTGATCCTGCTGGACGAGATCGAGAAGGCCCACCCGGACGTCTATAACGTGCTGCTGCAGGTCTTCGACGACGGCCGCCTGACCGACGGCAAGGGGCGGGTGGTCGATTTCAGCAACACGCTGATCATCGCCACCTCGAACCTCGCCTCCGAGATCATCATGGGGCGGCAGAGCCGGATCGGCTTCAACGCCGGCGCCGGCGGGGTCCGGGACGACGTCATGGGCGTGCTGCGCCAGCACTTCCGGCCGGAGTTCCTGAACCGCATCGACGAGATCATCATCTTCCACGGCCTGACCACCGACCAGATCAAGCAGATCGTCCGGCTGCAGCTGGATGCCGTCATCGGCACGGCGCGGGGGCAGGACATCGAGCTGGTGATCGACGACACGCTGGTCGACCACCTCGCCGCCGAGGGCTACCAGCCGGAATACGGCGCCCGCGAGCTGCGGCGCCAGATCCGGCAGCTGGTCGAGACCCGCCTGGCCAAGGCGATGCTGAAGGGCGAGGTGAAGGAAGGCGACCGCGTCGTCTTCCGCTTCGACAAGGGCGAGGTCGCCTACACGGTCGGGGCCCCGAAGCCGGCCAAACCCGCGAAACCGGCCGGCGCGAAGGCGACGAAGGCGAAGTCCGCCAAGGCTGCGAAGCCTGCCGCCAAGAGCGGGAACGGCAAGGCGGCCGCGGCGAAGCGCACCGCTCCGGCCAAGGGCAGAGCGAGAACCGCCAAGGGCAGGGGGGCGGCCAGAAACGGGCTGTCGCCGCGCGCCCGGAACTGATTTCTGGGCATCTGCCCAGCGTTTGGGCAAGCGCGGGGCGGCGACGGGCCGCACCCGCGCCTGACTCAACCGACGCATGCGCCGGGCCGGCCCTCGGCCCGCATTTCCCGCTGGCACTCGGCCGCCGACCCGTCGATAACAGCGGCTCGATGTGATCGAGGGTTGGATACATGATCGCGCGCGTCATCGCCGTGGAGCCGTTCGACATCGTCGTGTTCGGCGCGACGGGAGACCTGTCCCAGCGCAAGCTGCTGCCGGCGCTCTATGAGCGCGACAAGGCCGGGCAGGTGCCGCCGGGGGCGAGGATCATCGGCACGTCGCGGCGGCCGATGTCGGATACGGAGTTCCGCGACTTCGCCCGCAAGGCGATCCTGGAGCATGTGCCGTCGGCGGAGCGGGCCGGCACGGTGCTGGACGAGTTCCTGGCGCGGCTGTCCTATGTCGCGGTCGATGCGACGGCCCAGACGGGCTGGCCGGACCTGGCCGAGGCGCTACAGGGCAACGCCGACCGCATCCGCATCTTCTATCTCGCCACCTCGCCCGACCTGTTCGAGGAGATCTGCAGCCAGCTTGGCCAGCACGGCCTCGTGACCGAGCGGGCCCGCGTCGTGGTCGAGAAGCCGATCGGCAAGGACCTGGAGTCGGCCCGGGCGCTGAACGACGCCATCGGCCGCGTCTTCCCCGAGGAGTCGATCTACCGGATCGATCACTACCTCGGGAAGGAGACGGTGCAGAACCTGATGGCGCTGCGCTTCGCCAACGCCCTGTTCGAGCCGCTGTGGAACGCCTCGCACATCGACCATGTCCAGATCACCGTGGCCGAGAGCCTCGGGGTCGAGGGCCGCGCCGGCTACTATGACGGCGCCGGCGCGCTGCGCGACATGGTGCAGAACCACATGCTGCAGCTGCTCTGCCTCGTCGCCATGGAGCCGCCGACCTCGATGGACGCGGATTCGCTGCGCGACGAGAAGCTGAAGGTGCTGAAGGCGCTGAAGCCGATCTCCGACGCCACGGTGAACACCATCACCGTCCGAGGCCAGTACCGCGCCGGCGCCTCGGCCGGGGGCGCCGTGCCCGGCTATCTCGACGAGCTCGGCAACCCCTCCAGCCACACCGAGACCTTCGTCGCGCTGAAGGCGGAGATCGAGAACTGGCGCTGGGCCAACGTCCCGTTCTACCTGCGCACCGGCAAGCGCCTGGCGGCGCGGATGTCGGAGATCGTCGTCACCTTCCGCGCCATCCCGCATTCGGTGTTCGACAGCTCGGCCGGCACCATCTCGCAGAACCACCTCGTCATCCGGCTGCAGCCCGACGAGGGCGTGAAGCTGTGGCTGATGATCAAGGATCCGGGCCCGGGCGGCATGCGCCTGCAGCACGTGCCGCTGGACATGAGCTTCGCCGAGGCCTTCAACGTGCGGAACCCGGACGCCTATGAGCGGCTGGTGATGGACGTGGTGCGCGGCAACCAGAGCCTGTTCATGCGCCGCGACGAGGTCGAGCAGGCCTGGACCTGGGTCGACCCGATCATCGAGGCCTGGAGGGCGTCGAAGGAGCCGCCGAAGCCCTACACCGCCGGCACCTGGGGGCCGTCCGCCGCGATCGCCCTGATCGAGCGCGACGGCCGCACCTGGCATGAGGACGAGGACTGATGTCCATCGCGCGTCACGACTTCCCGACCAAGGAGGCGCTGGCCGACGCCCTCGCCGGGCATGTCGCCGACGCGCTGACGGCGCGGCTGTCCCGATCCGGTCGGGCCGCGCTCGCCGTCTCCGGCGGGCGCACCCCGACCCGGTTCTTCGAGGCGCTGTCGAAGAAGCCCGTCGAATGGACGCGGATCGACGTCACCCTGGTCGACGAGCGCTGGGTGGGGGAGGATTCCGACCGCTCCAACGCCGCCCTGGTCCGGGCGCATCTGCTGCAGGGCCCGGCCGCGGCGGCCGGCTTCGTGCCGCTGCATGTCGACGTGCCGACGCCCGAGGACGGGCTGGCGCAGGTGACGGCGCGGATCGCCGCCCTGCCGCTGCCCTTCGCCGCGGCGGTGCTGGGCATGGGCGACGACGGCCACACCGCCTCCTTCTTCCCCGGCGGCGACCGGCTGGCCCGGGCGATGGACCCGGCCCCCGGCCAGCTGCTGGAGACCATGCGGGCGCCGGCGGCAGGCGAGCCGCGCATCACCCTGACGCTGCCGGTCTTGCTGGCGGCGGAGACTCTGTGTCTTCATATCGAAGGGGCGGGGAAGCAGCGCGTGCTGGAGGCGGCCCTGGTCTGCGGCCCGGCCGAGGCGATGCCGATCCGCGCCGTGCTGACCCGGTCCGAGCGCCCGGTCGAGATCTTCTGGTGCCCGTAGAGGCACCGCCGGAAGGCTAAGAAAAAACTTCAATATAGTGTGCTAACGTATTGATCATGGTGCATGATCGGGTCGGAGGATGCTGTCTGGCCCGGTCGGCGGCGAGACAGTGACCAAGGAGCCAGCCCGATGGTGCAAGCCCGCATTGCCGAGGTGACCGAGCGGATCGCGCGGCGCAGTCACGACGCCCGGTCCGCCTATCTCGACCGTATCGCCGCGGCGGCGGAGCAGGGCCCGGCCCGCCGGCGCCTGGGCTGCGCCAACTTCGCGCATGGCTTCGCCGCCTGCGGCATCGACAAGGGGGCGCTGCGCGAGGGCGAGGGGCCGAACCTCGCCATCGTCACCTCCTACAACGACATGCTGTCGGCGCATCAGCCCTTCGAGCGCTTCCCGGACCTGATCCGGCAGGCCGCGCGCTCCGTCGGCGGCACGGCGCAGGTCGCGGGCGGCGTGCCGGCGATGTGCGACGGCGTCACCCAGGGCGAGGCGGGGATGGAACTGTCGCTGTTCTCGCGCGACGTCATCGCCCTCTCGACCGCGGTCGCCCTGTCGCACCAGATGTTCGACGCCGCCGTGTTCCTCGGGGTCTGCGACAAGATCGTGCCGGGGCTGGTGATCGGCGCGCTGTCCTTCGGCCATCTGCCGGCGGTGTTCATCCCGGCCGGGCCGATGACCTCCGGCCTGCCGAACGATGAGAAGGCCAAGGCCCGCCAGCTCTACGCCGAGGGCAAGGTCGGGCGCGACGCTCTCCTGGAGGCCGAGGCCAGGTCCTATCACGGGCCGGGCACCTGCACCTTCTACGGCACCGCCAACACCAACCAGATGCTGATGGAGATCATGGGCCTGCACCTGCCGGGCTCCTCCTTCGTCAACCCGAACACGCCGCTGCGCGACGCGCTGACGCTGGAAGCGGCGAAGCGGGCGCTGGCGATCACGGCGCTGGGCAACGAGTTCCTGCCGGTCGGCCGGCTGCTCGACGAGCGCGCCTTCGTCAACGGCGTGATCGGGCTGCACGCCACCGGCGGGTCGACCAACCACACCATCCACCTGATCGCCATGGCCCATGCGGCTGGCATCACCCTGACCTGGGACGATTTCTCCGACCTCGCCGAGGTCACGCCGCTGCTGTGCCGCGTCTATCCGAACGGCAAGGCCGACGTGAACCACTTCCATGCGGCTGGCGGCACCGGCTTCCTGATCCGCGAGCTGCTCGGCGCCGGCCTGCTGCACGACGACGTCGCCACCATCTGGGGCGGCGGGCTGGACCGCTACACGGTCGAGCCCGGCCTCGACGGCAACGGCGAGGTGGTGTGGCGCGACGCGGCGGTGACCAGCGGCGACACGGCGGTGCTGCGCGGCGCGGCCGAGCCGTTCCAGGCCACCGGCGGCCTGCGCGTGCTGGACGGCGATCTCGGCCGGGCGGTGATCAAGACCTCGGCGGTGGCGCCGGAGCGGCATGTGATCGAGGCGCCGGCGAAGATCTTCCATTCGCAGGAGGAGCTGCAGGCCGCGTTCCGCGCCGGGGCACTGGACCAGGACTTCATCGCCGTGGTCCGGTTCCAGGGCCCGAAGGCGAACGGCATGCCCGAGTTGCACAAGCTGATGCCGCCGCTCGGCGCGCTGCAGGACCGCGGCCGCAAGGTCGCGCTGGTCACCGACGGCCGCCTGTCCGGCGCCTCGGGCAAGGTGCCGGCGGCGATCCATGTGACGCCTGAGGCGGCGGTCGGCGGCCCGATCGCCAAGCTGCGCGACGGCGACATCCTGCGCCTCGACGCGGTGACCGGCCGGCTCGAGATCCGCGACATCGACGCCGAGGAATGGGCCGCGCGGGAAGACGCCACGGCCGACCTGGCTCCGTCGCATGTCGGCGTCGGCCGCGAGCTCTTCGCCGCCTTCCGCCACGCCGCCGGGCGGGCGGATGCGGGGGCGTCGATCTTCTGAGACTCCGCGCGCGCAGGTTGGTCGCGGACTGTCCTTTCCTGTCATCGCCGGGCTTGACCCGGCGATCCAGGGGCCACCCAGAGCGGCATCGACATTCCTGGATGCCCGGGTCAAGCCCGGGCATGACAGTTTAGGATTGATCCGCTGACGGCTCGATCCCGCTGTCGGCCTCACACGATCCCGAGCAGTCGGATCAGCCCGAAGCTGATGGCGCCCAGCACCAGCAGCGACAGGGTCACGGCCGCGGTGACCCGGCCGCCGGCCCTGGCGACGCTGCCGAGGTCGGTGCTGAGGCCGAGCGCGGCCATCGACAGCACCGTCAGCCAGGTCGCCGCCGTGGCGGCCGGGGCCAGCACCGCCTCGGGCAGCAGCCCGAAGGAGCGCAGCACGGCCAGCAGAAGGAAGCCGTCGATGAACCAGGGCACCAGCTTGTGCCAGGGCATGCGGCCGGAGGTGGAGGCGCTGCCCTCGTTCCGATGCCGCGTCACCAGCGTCAGGACCAGGATCATCGGCCCCAGCATCAGCACGCGCACCAGCTTGACCAGGGTGCCGAGCTGCAGCGCGATCGCCCCGATCGGCGCCGTGGCGGCCAGCACCTGCGGCACGGCATAGACGGTCAGCCCGGCCAGGACGCCGTACTGCACCTCGCTGATCTGCATCAGCGCCGGCAGGAAGGGCAGGCCCAGCACCACCAGCACGCCGAGCACGGCGGTGAAGGCGATCGACGCCGCCACCTCCTTGCCGTCGGCGCCGATCACCGGGGCCACGGCGGCGATGGCGGAGTTGCCGCAGATCGAGTTGCCGCAGGCGACCAGCACGGCCATGCGGTGCGGCAGGCCGAGCAGCCGCCCCAACCCGTAGCTGGCGGCAATGGCGATCACCACCACGGCGGCGATGCCGACCAGCAGCAGCGGACCCGCGGACACGATCGCACCGACGCTGACCGAGGCGCCGAGCAGGACGACGGCGATCTCCAGCAGCGTCTTGGCGCCGAAGGCGATGCCGGGCGTCCAGCGCTGGCTCGGGCTCCACAGCGTGCGCACCAGGGCGCCGACCAGGATCGCCAGCACCAGCGCCTCCAGCCAGGCATGGCCGAACAGCCCGGCCTCGACCCGCTCCAGCCCCAGCGCGGCCAGGGTCACCGCGCCGCAGAGGAGCAGGCCGGGCACCAGCCGGGCGCCCGGGATCGACCCGAGGACGGCCGTCGGGCGGTTCGTGGCAGGAAGGGAGGACCGGGCCGGATCGACGATCGCCATGACAGTCTCGTTGCAGAACTGTCACGAAGATGACCTTCGGCGTTCAACCGATCCAACGCATTCATCTTTTGAAACTGATCGATTTTGTCGATCGATCTGTACTTTCTGCGTACCAAGATACCGCTCGAGAGGATGGCCGGGCGCATGAACCCGGCCGTCCTGGCAACCTCAGGCTGTCTGCTCCTTGGTCTTCAGGAAGCGCAGCGCCGGGTTCTCCTTGGTCACCGTGTCCAGGTGCCAGGCGTTGCGGGCCAGGAACACCGGGGCGCCGTCATGGTCCTCGGCCATGGCGCTGCGCACGCCGTCCTGGAACGACTTCAGCGCCGCGGCGTCGTCCGACTCGACCCAGCGGGCGGTGTAGTAGGGTGCCGGCTCGAAATGCACCGGGATGCCGTATTCCGTGCGGATCCGGTCGGCCAGCACCTCGAACTGCAGCGCGCCGACCACGCCGACGATCCAGTTGGCGTCCAGCAGCGGCTTGAACACCCGGGCGGCGCCTTCCTCGGCCAGCTGCTCCAGCGCCCGGCCGAGATGCTTGGCCTTCATCGGGTCGTCCGGCCGCACCCGCTGCAAGAGCTCCGGCGCGAAGCTGGGGATGCCGGTGAAGCGCAGGTCCTCGCCCTCGGTCAGCGCGTCGCCGATGCGCAGGTTGCCGTGGTTGGGGATGCCGACGATGTCGCCGGCCCAGGCCTCCTCCGCCAGCTCGCGGTCCTGGGCCAGGAACAGCACCGGGTTGTGCATGTTCATGACCTTGCCGGAGCGGACATGCTTCAGCTTCATGCCGCGCTTGAAATGGCCCGAGGCGAGGCGGACGAAGGCGATGCGGTCGCGGTGCTTCGGATCCATGTTGGCCTGGATCTTGAACACGAAGGCCGAGACGTTGTCCTCGGTCGGCTCCACCAGCCGGTCCGCCGTCGGCTGCGGCCGGGGCGAGGGGGCGAGGGCGCCCAGCCCGTCCAAGAGCTCGCGCACGCCGAAATTGTTGACCGCGGAGCCGAAGAACACCGGCGTCAGATGGCCCTCGCGGAACATCTGCAGGTCGAAGTCCGGGCACAGGCCGCGCGCCATCTCCACCTGCTCGCGCAGCGTGGCCACGGCGTCGGCCGGCAGCAGGCGGTCCAGCTTCGGGTCGTCCAGGCCGGTGCAGGTCTCGCCCTCTGCCGGCAGGGCGCCCTTGGCGCCCTTCTCCATCAGCACCAGCCGGTCGTGGAACAGGTCGTAGCAGCCCAGGAAGCCGCGGCCGCTGCCGATCGGCCAGGTCGCCGGCGTCACGTGCAACTGCAGCTCCTGCTCGATCTGGTCCAGCAGCTCGAACGGGTCGCGGCTCTCCCGGTCCATCTTGTTGATGAAGGTGGTGATCGGCACGTCGCGCATGCGGCAGACCTCGAACAGCTTCCGGGTCTGGTCCTCGATGCCCTTGGCGGCGTCGATCACCATCACCGCGCTGTCGACGGCCGTGAGCGTGCGGTAGGTGTCCTCCGAGAAGTCCTCGTGGCCCGGCGTGTCCAGGAGGTTGAAGGTGCGGCCGGCATAGTCGTAGGTCATCACCGAGGCGGTGACCGAGATGCCGCGCTCGCGCTCCACCTTCATCCAGTCGGAGCGGGCACGGCGCTGCTCGCCGCGGGCCTTGACCGCGCCGGCCATCTGGATGGCGCCGCCGAACAGCAGCAGCTTCTCGGTCAGCGTGGTCTTGCCGGCGTCCGGGTGGGCGATGATCGCGAAGGTGCGGCGGCGGTCGATCGGGTCGATGTTCGAAGGCATGGTCGTGACAATGACATTCTTTATTGTCATTGCCGGGCTTGACCCGGCAATCCAGAGGATGTCGACAGCTTCTGGATGCCCGGGTCAAGCCCGGGCATGACAGGGAGGGAGAAGGGCGAACCGCTCTGTCGGCGAACCGCTACATCAGCCCGTCCCGCCGCAGCAGCGCGTCCGGGTCCGGTTCGCGGCCGCGGAAGCGCTTGTACAGCTCCATCGGATGCTCGGTACCGCCGCGTTCCAGGACGTTCTCCTTGAAGCTGCGCGCGGTCTCCGGGTCGAACAGGCCCTTCTCGCGGAACAGCTCGAAGGCGTCCGCGTCCAGCACCTCGGCCCATTTGTAGCTGTAGTAGCCGGCGGAATAGCCGCCGCCGAAGATGTGGCTGAAGCCGGAGGAGGTGTTGGCCTCCGGGATCGGCGGCAGCACCTGGGCGCGGGCGACGGCGCTGCGCTCGAACTCCGGCACCGACTCGATCGCGGTCGGGTCGCCGTCGTGCCATGCCATGTCGAGCAGGCCGAAGGCGGTCTGGCGCAGCGACTGCCAGCCGGCCATGAAGCGGGCGCTGTCGCGGATCTTCTGCACCAGCTCGGCCGGCATCTTCTCGCCGGTGCGGTAGTGCCGGGCGAACAGGTCCAGCCCGTCCTTCTCCTGCACCCAGTTCTCGAAGATCTGCGACGGCAGCTCGACGAAGTCCCAGTACACGTTGGTGCCGCCGAGCGAGCGGTAGGTGCAGCGCGACAGCAGGCCGTGCAGGGCGTGGCCCATCTCATGGAAGAAGGTCCGCACCTCGTCATAGGACAGAAGCGAGGGCCGGTCCGCCGTCGGCTTCGTGAAGTTGCAGACGATGGCGACATGCGGCCGCTTGATGCCGTCGCGGTACAGGCCCTGGTCGCGGTAGGTCGTCATCCAGGCGCCGTTGCGCTTGGACGCGCGCGGGAAGAAATCGGCGTAGAACAGGCCGACATAGCGGTCCTCGGCCTCGTCATAGACCTCATAGACCTTCACGTCCGGGTGCCAGACCGGATAGGCGTCGGACGGTCGGAACACCAGGCCGTAGAGGCGCCGGCAGTGCTCGAACACGCCGTCGATCACCTGCTGCAGCGGGAAGTAGGGACGCAGCGCTTCCTCGTCGAAGGTGAAGCGGTGCTGCTTCAGCTTCTCGGAATAGTAGCCGACATCCCAGGGCTGCAGCGGCTCGGGGCCGCCGAGGCTCCTGGCGTGGGCCTGGATGTCGGCCAGGTCGCGCTCCGCCGCCGGCTTGGAGGCGGTCAGCAGCCGGTCGAGGAAGGCATGCACCGCGGCCGGCGTCTCCGCCATCCGCTTCTCCAGCACGAAGGCGGCGTGGGTCGGATAGCCCAGCAGCTTCGCCCGCTGGAAGCGCAGCGCCGCGATCTCTTTGATCAGCGGCTGGTTGTCGAACTCGCCGCCGAAGGCGCGCGAGTTGAAGGCGCGCCACAGCTGCTCGCGCAGCTCGCGGCGGTCGGCATAGGTCATGAACGGGACGTAGTTCGGCGCGTCGAGCGTGATCAGCCAGGCCTCCGGCCGGCCGCGCTCCTCCGCCGCCAGCTTCGCCGCCTTGACCGCGCCTTCCGGCAGGCCGGCCAGATCGGCCTCGTCCTCGATCCACAGGGCGAAGGCGTTGGTCGCCTTCAGCACGTTGTGCTGGAAGTCGGGGGTCAGCTTGGCCAGCCGCTCGTCGATCGACCGCAGCTCGCCCTTCTCGTTGTCGGAAAGCAGGGCGCCGTTGCGGACGAAGCCGGTGTAGGTGTCGTCCAGGAGGCGCGCCTTCTCGCCGGACAGGCCCAGGGCCTCCCGCCTGTCCCACACCGCCTTGACCCGGGCAAAGACGCGGGGGTTGAGCGAGACGTCGGAGGAGAAGTTGGCGCTCTTGCCGCCGAAATCGGCGGCCAGCGCCTGCAACTCGTCCGAGGTCTTGGCCGAGAGCTGGTTGTAGAAGACCGAGGAGACGCGGTCGACCTCCTGGCCCGCCTGCTCCAGCGCCACGATGGTGTTCTCGAAGTCCGGCGCCGCCGGATTGGCCAGGATCTCCTCGATCCGGGCCTTCGCCTCGGCGATCGCATGGTCCAGCGCCGGCAGGTAATGCGCGACCTCGATGCGGTCGAACGGCACCGCCTGGTCCTGCAGCGGCGAGGGCGCGATCAGCGGGTTGGCGCCGGTGTCGAGGGTGTCGTTCGCGTGCGAGTCCATGCGGCCGGGTGTGTCCAGATGTCGGGAGGAAGATCGGACGGTGCAGAGGCAATATAGGGATGGGCACTCCCCTCTGCCAGCGGAACGCCGCCGCGGCGGGCGGCGTCTTAACGGAACGGTCATCTCCGTCGTTTAGACTGGGTTTCTAGTAAAAATATATGCAACCGACGAGGCGATTTTGGTCTCGACATTCCTTCGTCTCCGGCCTGGCGCGGCGCCCCGCCGGCTCGCGGCGGCCGCAGTCTTCGCGCTGGTCGCGGCGGCGTTGATGGCGCCGGCCCGGGCGGAGCCGATCCGCGGTTCGGGATCGACCTTCGCCTTTCCCATCATCGCCGCCTGGTCGGACGGGTTCCTGCGCGATCGCGCCGGCGACGGCGACTTCGTGAACAACGACGCCGGGGTGGATTACGAGCCGGTCGGATCCCTCGGCGGGATCATGCGGCTCGGCCAGCCCGAGATCGACTTCGCCGCCTCGGACGCGCCCCTGCCGCCCGCGGAGACGAACAAGCGCGGCCTGGCCCAGTTCCCGATCGTCCTCGGCGGCATCGCGCCGGTGGTCAATCTCGACGGCATCGCGCCGGGACGGCTGAAGCTGACGGGCGGCGTCCTCGCCGACATCTATCTCGGCCGGGTCGAGCGCTGGAACCATCCGGCCATCGGCGCGCTCAACCCGGACCTGGCGCTGCCCGACCTGCCGATCGCGGTGGTCCACCGGTCGGACGGATCGGGATCGACCCTGACCTGGACCCGGTTCCTGTCGCGCACGAGCCCTGAATGGCGGCAGCAGGTCGGCGCCGACACCCTGGTCGCCTGGCCCCGCGGCGCCGGCGCCAAGGGCAGCTCCGGCATGATCGAGGCCGTGCAGCGGACCAAGGGGGCGATCGGCTATGCCGAATTCGGGCAGGTCCAGCGCAGCGGGCTCGCCTTCGCCCAGGTCCAGAACCACGCCGGCGCCTTCGTGACGCCGGGGCCGGAGGCCTTCGCGGCCACCGCCCGGGCCGTCCGCTGGGATCCCGGCCGGGACTTCCATGCCGATCCAGGCGAGGTCGACGCGGCCGGCGCCTATCCGCTCACGGCCGCGACCTTCATCCTGATGCACAAGCGCGACCGGTCCGAAGGGCGCACGCTGCGGACGCTCTATTTCCTGACCTACGCGCTCGACAAGGGATCGGAGGAGGCGGCGGCGCTCGGCTACGTGCCGCTGCCCGAAGAGCTGGTCGGGATGATCAAGGACTACTGGCGCGCCTCGCTTCCCGGCGGCGCAGGCCTCTAGCAAACCGGGCGAAGCGCCGGCGACAGGCGCGGCCCGTCCGATTTCGACATCCTGAGGGGGATACCGTGCAGGTGGATTATTTCCGGGACATGATCGTCCCCATCATCGGGGGGCTGGGCGTCTTCCTGCTCGGCCTCGAATTCATGTCGAACGGGATCCAGGCGCTGGCGGTGAACCGCATGCGCGACCTTCTGGCGAAGTTCGCGGGCACGCCGTCCAAGGGCGTCGTGGCGGGAACGGTCATCACCGGCATCCTGCAATCCTCCACCGCCATGACGGTGATGGTCGTCGGCCTGGTGAATGCCGGGGTGGTGGCGCTGCGGCCCGCGATCAGCGTGATCATGGGGGCCAATATCGGCACCACCCTGGGCAACGGCCTGATCGCGCTGCCGCTCGGCCCGCTCGGCCTGCTCGGCGCGGGCATCGCCGCCCTGTTCTACGTGTTCGGGAAGAGCGAGAAGACGCGCAACATCGCGCTGGCCTGCATGGGCTTCGCCCTGATCTTCTACGGCCTCAACCTGATGACCGGCGGCCTCAAGCCCCTGCGCAACATGCCGGAGATCATGGAGGTGATCTCGAGCCTGCGGGCCGACAGCTTCGGCGGCCTGATCGCCTGCGTGCTGATCGCGGCCGCCATCACCGCCCTGATCCATTCCTCCTCCGCGACGATCGGCATCGTCATGGGGCTGGGGGCCTCCGGCATCCTCGACTGGCAGACCGCGGTCGCCTTCTCGCTCGGCGCCGATCTCGGCACCACCATCACCTCCTGGATGGCCTCGCTCAACCTGTCGAAGAACGCCAAGCGCGCGGCCTACGCGCACATCTCCTTCAACTTCATCGGCGTGGCGGTGGTGCTGCCGCTGTTCTTCCTGTCGATGCCGGTGCTGGGATATGTGATGGGCTGGTTCGGCGGCGACCCGGGAAAGCCGGTGATGATCGACGGCAAGGAGACCTACCCCCTGGTGCCGGTGGCGATCGGTCTCTATTCGACCGCCTTCAACATCTTCAACACCCTGCTGCTGTTCCCCTTCGTCGGCGTGTTCGAGCGGTTCCTGTCCCGCATCGGCCGCACCGAGGCCGAGGAGATCGAGGATTATTCGACCCCGAAATATCTCGACCGGTCGATCGCGGGCGACCTGATCCGTGCCGTGCCGGCCGTGCAGAAGGAGACGCTGCGCGACCTGCAGGCCGGGGCGGTCTTCCTCGACATCGCCCGCGGCAAGAAGGGCGTGCCCGAGGATCCCGGCGAGCACTACGCCGCGGTCGACATCCTGAACCGGGACATCCGGTCCTATTCCGCGTCGCTGTTCCGGCCGGATATGTCCTATGACCAGCTCGACCTGGTGGCGAGCCTGATCGAGGAGGCGGACTTCACCGCGAGCCTGGCGGAGGCGCTGCATCAGGTCGCGCGCCGGACGAAGCGGCAGAAATTCGGGGCCGAGGCCCAGGCCATCGTCTCCGCCGCGCTCGACAAGCTCGATCTGGCGCTGCGCCCGATCCTGCCGACCGGCCCGCTCGAGCCCACGCTGCCGGCCGGCCATGTCCAGAGCCTGCCGGTGGAGGAGCTGCGCCTGCGGACCCTGAAGGCCGGCGGCATCACCCCGGACGAGCGCGGCGCGATCCTCGCGATCCTCGGCAGCGTCGAGCGGGCGGAGCTGCTGATCGCGCGCATCGATGCGGAGCGCCGGTCGGTGGACCGGGCCGCCGTCCTGGAGCGGGTGCAGAAGCTGTCCGCGGCCGGCAGCCGGCCCGCCGCCGGGGAGCCGGGGCTGGTTCCGGCGCAGTAGGGAGGCCCGCCGCCTAAGTCAGGACGCGTCCCTCGAAGGGATGCCGGCCCTCGCGGTCCTCGATCTCGACCACCCACAGGTCGGGATCGCGCTGGACCGCGCGGGCGATATAGGCGTCGGCATCGGCTTCCGGCAGCAGCTCCCCGCCCTTGGCGGGCAGCCAGGCGAGCGCGCCGTCCAGGTCGCGCGACTGGCTCAGCACCCGGCAGCCCGGCAGGCCCAGGTTGAGCTTCAGGATCAAGAGGCCGGCCCGCGGGTCGCCCTTGCGGACGACGTAGGCGGGGATGGCCTGTTGCCCCAGCTGCCGCAGATGGGCCTGGACCCACAGCTCGGTCGGAAGACGGTCGGTCGACATGGGGCTGGGTATAGCAGAGATGGGCGGACATGGGGTGTAGGACCGGCCCCTGATACCTCTCAACTATCATTGCCGGGCTTGACCCGGCAATCCAGGGGCCACGCAGAGCGGCATCGACATTCCTGGATGCCCGGGTCAAGCCCGGGCATGACAGTGAGAGGGGATGGTGAAGGCCGGCGACGCCAAGCCCTACTTGAACAGCCCCAGATCCACCGCGTTCGCCATCGCCTCGTAGCCGGCGGCGTTCGGGTGCAGGTGGTCGCCCTCGTCGAACTCCGCCTTCAGCGTCGACGGCTTGGCCGGGTCGCGCACCGCGGCGTCGAAGTCGATCACCGCGTCGCAGCCCTTTCCGGTGCGGATCCACTGGTTCACCGCCTGGCGCTTGGTCTCGCCCTCGGCGCTGTAGTAGTTGGCGAAGACCGTGCCTTCATAGGGCGTCAGCGTGGCGCAATAGGCCTTCAGCCCGGCGCCACGGGCGCGCGCCACCAGCTGGCGCAGCCCGCCGATGATCTCCTCGGCCGACACCGCCTGCTCGGGCAGCCCGGCGGAGCCGGAATGGCCGATGTCGTTGATGCCTTCCATGATCACCACCCAGCGCACGCCGGGCACCGACAGCACGTCGCGGTCGAAGCGCGACAGGGCGCCGGGGCCGAACATCTGCTCCGGCAGGTCGTGCAGGATGCGGTTGCCGCTGATGCCGGAATTGACCACCCCGACCGCAGGCCCGCCGGCCTTCGCCAGCCGCTCCGCCAGGATGTCGGGCCAGCGCCGGTTGCCGTCGACGCCCGAGCCGTAGCCGTCGGTGATCGAATCGCCGAGGGTCACCACGGTGCCGCCCTCGGCCGCCACCTCGACCCGGGACAGCAGGTAGCGCATGGTCGATTCGGTCGGGTCCGGCAGAGTCGGCGCCGTGGTGCTGTCACCGGCGAGCGAGATCCAGGCGGTCTGCACCCCCAGCGGATGCACCACCGACGGGCCGGTCCAGCGCGACACGAACAGGCTGATCGACAGGCTGTCGAGCGGCGAGACGGCGAGGTCGATCGGGTCGGAGAGCGCGGGCGCGCCGGGCGGTATGGTGATCGAGGCGGCGCCGCCGAAGGTCAGGGCTTTGCTGCTGGCCGGGTCGATCGACCCGGGGGTGTTGCCGGGCCGGGCGATGGCGGCGGCGCCGATCACCAGTGGCTGGGTGCCGGTCTCGTTGGTGAAGCGCACCCGGACCTTGCTGCCGCCGGCGCTGATCCGCACCAGCTGGCGGATGGTGGCGTTGTTCAGCTCCGGCCCCACCGGAAAGGCCGGGCTGGCGCCCCAGCTGCCGATCCAGCTGTCCTGCGCCCAGGCGGCGCCGGGCCCGGCCAGGGCGGCCGACAGGATGGCGGCGGCCAGCCAGGACCGGCCGATGGCGTTGCGTCGGATCATTCGGCTTTTCCTCCCGCTGCGGCCGCCGACGGATTCGGCGGCCCGCCGGACCTGCGCCGGCGATGGAAGTATGAGGAAGGAAAGCCTGCCGGGGCAACGCCGGACGGACATGAGCGCGGGCGTGGAGAGGCTCCACGCCCGGCGATCAGTCCCCCCGGATATCGGCGTCTAGCGGAAGCGCCGCAGCGCCGCCACCTGGTGCGAGGCGTCCTCGCCGTCGGCCAGCTTCTCCAGCAGGCCGGACAGGCGATCCATCTCCTGCCGGGTCAGCGGCGTCATGCCCATCGGCCCCATATACGTCTCGCGCCGCCGGTCGATCGGCAGGTTCATCGACTTCCAGCAGGCGATCGCGCCGGTGGCCGAATCGCGGGCCAGGAAGTTGCAGCCGCTGCGGAAATAGTCCGCTTCCCAGGGATCGAGAGGCTGGTCCAGACGCTGCAGGTAGCGACGGGCCCATTCGGCGGTCATCCGGGTGGGCGGAGGTTGTTCGATACTGCGCATGATCAGTCCCCGAATTGATCGATGGTTTCGGTCGATATCGGGCGGACGGTAGATCCTTGCGCGTTAATGAAACGTGATTGGATGGATCACGGTGATGCTCGGACGGGTGGCGTAGGCACTGACTCCGCCCTCGCGCCGTCATGGCGAGCCCCAAGGAGCCTCGCCATGACGCTGGAGAGTCGGGCAGGCACTCTGCCGCTGGTTCAGACCGTGACCACGATCTTGCCGATCTGCTGGTTGGATTCGAGGTAGCGATGGGCTTCGACGATCTGGTCGAGCGGGAAGACCCGGTCGATCACCGGCTTCAGCGACCCGTCGGCCAGCCCCTCGACGATGAAGCGCTTGGCCCGCTCCAGCTTGGCCGGGTCGCCGACGATCTCCTTGTACTGGTAGCCCCTGACGCTCAGCCCCTTGACCAGGGCCGGGAACAGCGGGAAGGGCGTCGGCTCGGGGCTCAGCGCGCCGTATTCGACCAGGATGCCGCCCTGGCCCAGCGCCTCGGCCAGCACATTCACGGCCGGGCCGGCCACCGGGTCGAACGCCGCCCGGACCCCGGCGCCGCCGGTGATGGCCTTGGCCCGCCCGGCAAGGTCCTCCTCGTCGGTGACGACGACATGGGCGGCGCCGGCATCGCGCAGCGCCGCGGCCTTGGCGGCGGTTCGGGTGGCGGCGATGGACGTCGCGCCGAGCCGGTTGGCGATCTGGATCGCGGCCAGCCCGACGCTGCTGGAGGCGGCGGTGATCAGCACCGAATCGCCGCGGCTCAGCCCGGCGATCTCGACCAGCGCGCCATAGGCGGTGACGTATTGCATCCAGACCGCGGCGGCCTCGGTCCAGGACAGGTTGGCCGGATGCTTCACCGTCACCTCGGCCGGCACATTGGCGACCTCGCCATAGGCGCCCCAGCGGGTGATCGACAGCGGCGGCACGATGCTGACCGCGTCGCCCACGGCGAGGCCGGTGACGCCCGGGCCCAGCGCCTCGACCGTCCCGGCAGCCTCGTAGCCCAGCCGGGCCGGGAAGTCCGGCGCTTCCGGATAATAGCCGGTGCGGAACATCGATTCGGCGCGGTTGATGCCCAGCGCCTTCACTTGCAGGCGGATCTCGCCGGGGCCGGGCGGCGGCACCTCGACCTCCTCGAGGCGAAGGACCTCGGGGCCGCCGAGCTCGTGGATGCGGACGATGCGGGCCATGTCGGGCTCCTGTGGATGGGACGCCCTCCGATATGATTACTTCGCAAAAGAAGATAAGTATCGAATCCGACGCAACAGTCGAAACCGTTGGTTTCCAATCATGGACCGTCTCACCAGCATGGCGGTGTTCGTCCGGGCCGTCGAAACCGGCTCCTTCGCCGCCGCGGCGGAGGCGCTCGGCCTGTCGGCGCCGATGGTCGGCAAGCATGTCCGGTTCCTCGAGGATCGCCTCGGCGCCCGGCTGCTGGCCCGCACCACGCGGCGGCAGAGCCTGACCGAGGTCGGCCGCGCCTTCTACGAGCGCTGCCGCAACGTGCTGGCCGAGGCCGAGGCGGCGGAGGCGCTGGCCGAGGACCTGCGCGCCGTGCCGCGCGGCCGGCTGCGGGTCAACGCGCCGGTCACCTTCGGCGCGCATGAGCTGATGCCGATGGTGGCGCGCTATCTGCGGGCGAATCCCGAGGTCAGCATCGAGGTGACGCTGAGCGACCGCATCGTCGACCTGGTGGAGGAGGGGTACGAGGCGGTGATCCGGATCGCGCCGCTGCCCGATTCCAGCCTGATCGCCCGCCGGCTGCGGCCCTACCGCCTGGTCGCCTGCGCCGCGCCCGCCTATCTCGCCGAACGCGGCGCGCCGGCGCGGCCGGAGGATCTGGCGGGCCATGAATGCCTCGGCTTCGCCCATTGGATGCCGCGCGACCTGCTGCAGTTCATCGGCCCGGACGGGACCCTGCATTCGGTTCAGGTTCGCGGCCGCTTCTCGGTGAACAGCGGCCAGGCGCTGCGCAGCGCGGCGCTGGAGGGGCTGGGCATCATCCTGCAGCCGGAGGGGCTGCTGCGCGACGACATCGCCGCCGGCCGGCTGGTGCGCGTGCTGCCGGGCTACGACCCGCCCTCGCGGCCGATGCACATCCTGTTCGCCCCCGACCGCCGCCCGACCCCGAAGCTGCGCAGCTTCATCGACGCGGTGGTCGAGGCGTTCGGGTAGGGGGCGATGACAATGTGCGCCTGCTCTTTGCTATTCTGCTCCCCGTCACGAGACTTTCAGAGTTCCCAACGCCGTCATTGCGAGCGCAGCGAAGCAATCCAGGGCCGCACGCATTGGCCCCTGGATTGCTTCGTCGGCTTCGCCTCCTCGCAATGACGGTAGAGGCGGAGCCTCCAAAGTCCCGCATCATGGAGGATATCGTGATGACCGGCAGCGATCGTCCGGCCGAGGGGCTCGAGGAGAAGCTGCGAGCGCTGAAGGAGACGCTCGATCGCTCAATCGCCGAAGGTGGCGAGGCCAGTGAGGCCGATCTTGACAAGGTGCTGGCGGGGAAGGCGGCGGAACTGGCCCCAGGCGACCAGGGCTAAGAAAACCGCGGGATCCGGATGTTCGGCGAGGGCCGGTAGCCGGCCGGCCGCTCGGGCCAATCCGGGAGCCGGTCGAGCAGGGCGTCGAGGCCGACTTCGGCGATCGCGGCGGCGATGGCGTCGCCGGGGCAGGCGTGGCGGCCATGGCCGAAGCTCAGACTCCGCCGGTCCGGCCGGGCAGGATCGAAGCGGTCCGGATCGGGGTTCAGCGCCGGGTCGCGGTTGGCGGCGGCGAGGACGACCAGCACGGCATCGCCCGCCCGCAGCGTCCGGCCGGCGATCTCGGTGTCCTCGGCGACGAAGCGGCGGGTGTTCTGGGCCGGCGGGTCGCAGCGCAGCACCTCCTGCACCAGGCCTGGCAACAGCCCTCGATCGGACATGGCCTTGCGGCGCAGCTCGGGACGGGCGCCGAGCGCCGCGACGGCATTGCCGAGCAGCCCGGCCCCGGCGTCGCGCGCCTGGAACAGGAAGCCGACGGCATTGGCGGTGACCGCAACCGGGTCGATGCCGCCTTCCCGCTCCGCCACGTCGCGCAGGCGCCGGGCGAGACCGTCTCCGGCAGATCCGATCACGGTCTCGGTCAGGGCGACCATCCTCGCGGCCGCTTCGTGTCCGCGCCGGATCTCCTCGAAGGTAGCGTCCGGAGCGATGGCGGCGACAACGTCGCGCATCCGGTCGGCGACCTCGGGCAGCCGGTTCGCGGCGAAGCCCAAAAGCGCGCCGACCACATGCGTCGGCAGGGCGAAGAGGAACGCGTCGAGGCCGGCGCGATTGTCGGCCAGGGCGGCGGCTCGGCGCCGGGCCTCGGCCAGGACGATCTCGGGCGGGACGTCCAGCGCCGCCGCGACGGCCCGCTTGGCGTAGGCCTGGGCGTCGCCGTCGGTCATCCGCACCAGCCGGCCGAACAGGTCGCCGACGGCGCTGCCCAGCAGCGGCCGCGGAATTGGCTCGGCCGGCGGCCGGACCCGGCAGGCGGGGTTGGCCAGCACCGCTGCCGCAGCCTCGGCGTCCGCCGCGACCCAGAGGCCGAGGGCCTCGTCATGCTGGAAGGGCCGCCGCCGCAGTCCGGCGTAGTAGGGGTAGGGATCGGGATGGGTCACGGCGGCGACGGGATCGCACGGCGGCTGCATGATCGGTCCCTCGGCTGGAGTGGCCGTCATCATAGCCGGCCGATCCGGTCCGGAGGCCGAAGACGCTTCGGCCTCGGTCGAAGCGACGCCTACTCGGCCGCCGCGACTCCGGCCGCCCGGCCGCGCGGCTCGCGGATGAAGACCAGCGACGCCAGGGCGCCGAGCACGGCCAGACCGCCGGCCAGCACGAAGGCGCTGGTGTAGACGCCGCCGGTGGCCTGGACGATGAAGCCGGTCACCGCCGGGCCGATGATGCCGGCGAGATTGGCCAGGAAGTGGATGAAGCCGCCGACGCCGCCGACATTCTCGCCGCGCACCGCGTCCTGGATCACCGCCCAGTAGATCGACCCGGTGAGGTAGAGGCCGAAGATCGACACCGACATCAGCGCCACCGCGCTGCTGACATCGGCCACGTCGCCGGCCAGGGCGACGCCCACCGCGGCGACGCCGAGCCCGCCGATCAGCACCAGCTTGCGCGACAGCAGCGCCCGGCCGGTCAGCCGGAAGATGCGGTCTGAGACGAAGCCGCCCAGCGCCAGGCCCAGGAAGCCCAGCACCCAGGGGATCACCGTGGCCAGGCTCATGTCCTTGATGCCGAGCTTGTGCACCTCGGTCAGGTAGCTCGGGAACCAGGTCAGGAAGAAGAACAGCACGTAGTTGTAGGTGAAGAAGGCGAAGGCGGTGGCCAGCACGATCGGCTGGCGCAGGTAGAAGCCCAGCCCCTGCGCCGGCAGCTGCGCTGCCGGATCGATCTGCGCCTGGCCCTCCTCGATCAGCCGGCGCTCGGCGTCGCTGATGCGCGGATGCTGGCTGGGGCGGTCGGTCGACATCCGCAGCCAGAACACCAGCCAGACGAAGCCGAGCAGCATGATGATGACGAAGGCCAGCCGCCAGCCGAAGGCCAGCGCCAGATAGCCGACGATCGGGCCGGCCACGGCGCCGCCCAGGGGCGTGCCGGAATTGACGATGCCGATCGCCGTCGCCGCCTCGCGCCGCGGGAACCAGTTGCTGACCGTCTTGCTCATGGTCGAGCTCAGCGGCCCTTCGCCGACGCCGAACAGCACGCGCAGCACGATCATCGAGACGAAGCCGGTGGCGACCGCGGTCAGGCCGCAGAACAGCGACCACAGCCCCATGGCGCCGCTGAAGACGGCCTTCGGCCCGATCCGGTCCGACAGCCAGCCGCCGATGAAGTTGAACACGGCGTATCCGGCGAAGAAGCTGCTGAAGATCACGCCCATCTGGGCGTGGTCCAGGCCGAGATCCTGCTGGATCAGCGGCGCCGCGATCGACAGCGCCGAGCGGTCGAGATAGTTGATCATGCCGGCGATGAACAGCAGGCCGACGATCAGCCAGCGAACGCTTCTGAACATGGTGGTCCTTCCGCTTGCGGGGGCGGCTTGGTGGCCGCTCAGAGGTCCAGGAGATGGACCTTCATCGACTGGTTGCGGTCGAGGGCGACCTGGAAGGCCTGGTCCGCGTTGCGGACCGGGAAGCGGTGGGTCATCAGCGGCGTCAGGTCGATCCGCCGGCCGGCGATCATCTCCACCGCCAGCGCGTATTCCTCGGCGAAGCGGAAGGAGCCGCGATACTCCAGCTCCTTCGCCATCACCAGGTTGGCCGAGACCGGCGACTGGCCGCTCGGCAGGTTGCCGAGCTGGACCACCCGGCCGCGGGCGCGGGCGGCGCGCAACGCAGTGTCGAGGCCGGCCGGGGCGCCCGAGGCCTCGATCGTCACGCCGAAGCGGCCGCGGTTCCGGCTCCAGGCCGCGATCCGCTCCTCGTCCCGGGCATCGACCGCCTCGTCGGCGCCCAGGCCCAGCGCCGTCTCGCGCGCCTTCTCGGCCAGGTCGACCACGGTGATGCGGCGGGCGCCGGCCTGGCGGGCGACCAGCAGCACCAGGGCGCCGATCGGGCCGCAGCCGACGATCAGCACGTCCTCGCCCAGGATCGGGCCGGCGCGGCGCACGGCGTGCAGCGACACCGCCAGCGGCTCGGCCATCGAGGCCTCGGCGAAGCTGACATGCTCCGGCACCGGGACGCATTGCCGGGCCGGCACGGTCAGGTATTCGCGGAAGGCGCCCTGCATGTGCGGGAAGATCGAGGCGCTGCCCAGGAACCGCATGTTCAGGCACTGGTTCTCCAGCCCGGCCATGCAGTACTCGCAGCGGCCGCAGGCCCGGCTCGGGTTCACCGCGACCGGCTGGCCGACCGACAGGCCCTCGACGTCCGGCGCCACCTCGGCGACCTCGCCGGCCATCTCGTGGCCGAGGATCAGCGGCTCGCGCAGATAGAAGTCGCCGGTCTTGCCCTTGGAGTAGTAGGCAAGGTCGGAACCGCAGATGCCGCCGGCGCGGAACCGCACCTTGACCTCGCCGGGGGCGACGCTCGGCGGCTCGCGATCCTCGATCCGCAGATCCTTGGCCTGGTGCAGCACGGCGGCGAACATGGGCGTCTCCTGGGTCAGGAATGGGCGGCGGCGGGGCCGCCGATCAGGTCCCCGGTGCGGGACAGGCGTGGCGCCGTCTCGGGCAGCGCCCGGGCGCAGAGCAGGGTGATGACGCAGCCCAGGGCGATATAGGCGCACAGATACCAGGGCGTGCCGTCGCCGATCTCCAGCAGCCAGCCCGCCGCCAGCGTGCCGGCAGACCCGATCAGCGCGCCGATCTGCTGCACGAAGGACACGCCGCTGGCCCGCACCTTGGTCGGGAACAGCTCGGAATAGAACGCCGCCTGCGGTCCGTACATGGCGCTGTGGCCGATGGCGAGCGCGGCGATCAGGCCCAGCCAGACCAGCCCGTCCATCCGGGCATAGACCAGGCCGAAAACGGGGAAGGTCGCGACGAGGACGACGGCGGCGCCGAACAGGTAGACCGACTTGCGGCCGATCCGGTCCGACAGCGCGCCGAACAGCGGCAGGGTCACCAGCTCCAGCAGGATGGCGATCAGCATCGCCGTGGTCATGGTCGGCCGGTCGATGCCGCGGCTGGTGGCGTAGGCGGCGATCAGCACGGCGAAGCTGGTGAAGGCGATGCTCTCGGCCAGCTTGCTGCCGCAGCCCAGGATCAGCTCCCGCGGCTGGCTGCGCACCACCTCGACCAGCGGATGCGCATCCTCGGCCCGGCGCTTCCGCATCTCCAGGAACAGCGGCGATTCGGTCAGCTGCAGGCGGATGTACATGCCAATGCCGACCAGCAGGATGCTGAGCAGGAAGGGGATGCGCCAGCCCCAGCTCAGGAATGCCTCCTCCGACAGGGTCGAGGTCAAGAGCGCGAAGATGCCGAGCGGCAGCACGAAGCCGGCCGGCGCGCCGATCTGCACCCAGGATCCGAAGAAGCCGCGGGCGCGCGACGGCGCGTGCTCGCACATGATCAGGATGGCGTTGCCCTGCTCGCCGCCGATGCCGAAGCCGTGCAGCAGGCGGATGAACAGCAGGGCCAGCGGCGCCCAGATGCCGATCTCGGCATAGGTCGGCATCAGCCCGATGACGAAGGTGGCGATGCCGACGATCAGCAGGGTGATGACCAGCGCCTGCTTGCGGCCGTAGCGGTCGCCGATGGCGCCGAACAAGAGGCCGCCCAGCGGCCGGGTGAAGAAGCCGGCGGCATAGGTGCCGAGCGCCGCCAGGGACCCTGCCAACGGATCGATGCTGGTGAAAAACAGCTTGTTGAACACAAGCGCCGAGGCGGTGGCGTAGATGAAGAAATCGTACCACTCGACCGTCGTGCCGATGCAGGACGCGATCGCGATCCGCCGCATCATCGCCGGTGACGTGGTGTTCTGCTGCCCTTCCATCCTCTCCTCCCGTCCGGGCCGTCCTCGGCCTCTTCGATCGCGGTTGCCGCGTCACCAGCTGGTCAGCGTGCCGTCCTCGAGCCGCGCCACCGGCAGATAGGCCGGCTCGTAGGGGAAGCGGGCGGCGAGATCCTCGTCGATGTCGACGCCGTGGCCGGGCGCCTCGCCGGGATGCATGTATCCGTCCTGGAACGACCAGGCGTGCGGGAACACCTCCAGCGCCGGCTCGGGATAGCCCATGTATTCCTGGACGCCGAAATTCGGCACCCACAGGTCGAAATGCAGCGCCGCGCCCATGCACACCGGCGACAGGTCCGACGGGCCGTGGCAGCCGGTGCGCACATGGTGCAGGGCGGCGAAATCGGCGATCCGGCGCAGATGGGTGATGCCGCCGGCATGGGTCAGCGTGGTGCGGATGTAGTCGATCAGCTGCTCCTCGATCAGCAGCTTGCAATCCCAGATGCTGTTCAGCACCTCGCCGACCGCTATCGGGGTGGTGGTGTGCTGCCGGATCAGCCGGAAGCCTTCCTGGTTCTCCGCCGGGGTCGGGTCCTCCAGCCAGAACAGGGCGTAGGGCTCGACCGCCTTGCCCAGCCGCGCCGCCTCGATCGGCGTCAGCCGGTGGTGGATGTCGTGCAGCAGATGGGTGTCGAAGCCGAAGGTCGCACGCACCGCCTCGAACAGCTCGGGCACGAAGTTCAGGTACTTCTCGGTCGACCAGGGCTGCTCCTCGGGCCAGCCCTTGGTCGCCGGCTCATAGGCGTCGCCGCCCTTGCTGACGCCGTAGACCGAGGCCATGCCGGGCACGCCGCACTGCACGCGGATCGCCTTGTAGCCCTTCTCCTGATAGGCGGCGAAGCGGTCCAGCGCCTCCGGAATGTCGCGGCCGGTGGCGTGGCTGTAGACCATCACGCCCTCGCGCGAGGCGCCGCCCAGCAGCTGGTACAGCGGCAGCCCGGCGACCTTCGCCTTGATGTCCCACAGCGCCATGTCGACGGCGGCGATCGCGCTCATCGTCACCGGGCCGCGGCGCCAATAGGCGCCCTTGTACAGGTACTGCCAGATGTCCTCGATGCGGTGCGGGTCGCGCCCGACCAGGAGAGGGCAGACATGGTCGCGGAGATAGCTGGCCACCGCCAGCTCGCGCCCGTTTAGCGTGGCGTCGCCGATGCCGTGGACGCCCTCGTCCGTGACCAGCTTCAGCGTGACGAAGTTGCGCCCGGGGCAGGTGACGATGACATCGGCGCGGACGATCTTCATGGCGCGTTCTCTCCCGGTGGCTTGCCCATCGCCGCGTTCTCGCAGCGGGAAGCGATGCGATCCATAGCGCAACTTGAATCACCATACAAGTATGGCGAACATCCTCTGGCGGGTCGGCTGATCCCCTGTATGCTGGGGGCACAACGAACCGGAACGGGAGGAACGATGGCCGGACGACGAAGGGCGCAGGAGGCCGAGACCCTGCCGCGAAGCATCCCGCTCAGCGGCGAGGGGCCGATCGGCCGGCAGGTCTATGAGGGGCTGCGCCAGGCGATCATCACCGGCCTGCTGCCGCCCGGCACGGCGCTGTCCGAGAAGGACGGGTCGGAGATGTTCGGCGTGTCGCGCCAGCCGGTGCGCGAGGCCTTCATCAAGCTGGTCGAGGCCGGGCTGCTGCAGGTGCTGCCGCAGCGGGGCACCCGGGTGCGCAAGATCTCGAGGCGGCAGGTCGAACAGGGCCGCTTCATCCGCGAGGCGGTGGAGGCCGCGGTGGTCCGGCTTGCCGCCGAGAGCATCGACGACCGCGCCCTGCGGCGGCTGGAGGGCAACCTGGAAGCCCAGCGCGATGCCGCCCGGCGGCACGACCATGCCGGCTTCCTGGCGCTGGACGAAGGCTTCCACCGCCTGATCATCGAGGCGATCGACTGCCTGCCGGCCTGGAGCACGATCGAGCACATGAAGGCGCAGATGGACCGGGTGCGCTATCTCAGCCTGCCCGACGTCTCGCCGCTGGAGATGCTGATTTCGCAGCATGAGGAGATCGTGGCCGGGCTGCGGGCGCACGACCCCGACGCCGCCGAGGCGGCGATGCGCCGGCACCTGCGCGAGATCCTGTCGTCGCTCGGCCCGATCGCGCAGCGGCGGCCGGAGCTGTTCGAGCTGGATGGCTGAAGGAGGCCGGAGATGATCGTCCGAATCTGGCGCGGCTATGCCGCCTCGTCCAACCCGTCGGCCTATCCCGAGCATTTCCGCGGCGCGGTGCTGCCGGCGCTGCGCGGCATCGCCGGCTTCCGGGGCGCCTCGCTGCTGCGCCGGGACCGGCCGGACGAGATCGAGTTCATGGTGCTGACGCGCTGGGAGTCGTTGGACGCGATCCGCGCCTTCGCCGGCGACGATCCGGAGCAGGCGGTGGTCGAGCCGGCCGCCGTCGCGGCGCTGACCCGGTTCGATGGCAGGGTCCACCACTACACGGTTGTCGAGGAGGGGCCGGGTCCCGGATGATCCCGGCCTTCCGAAGTGACAGGAGTGCGCGGTGAGCGACCAACAGACCCTCGCCCTGATGCGGATCGTGGCCGAGGCCCTGGCCCGGGCCGGCGGCCGCCTGGCCCTGGCCCAGTTGGCCGAGCGCCGGGACCTCGCGGTCGAGGCCAAGGGGCCGCAGGATTTCGTCACCGCGGTCGACAAGGCGGTCGAGACCCTGATCCGCGGCCGGCTGCGCGAGATCTTCCCCGACCACGCCGTGCTGGGGGAGGAGTTCGGGCTGGACCGGCAGGGCGCCCGCATCGTCTGGGGGCTGGACCCGATCGACGGCACCGCGAACTTCATGCGCGGTCGGCCGATCTGGTGCGTCTCGATCGGTGCCACCGTCGACGGCAAGCCGGCGCTGGGCGTGATCTACGACCCGGTGCATGACGAGCTGTACAGCGCCGTGGCGGGGCAGGGGGCCACCCGCAACGGCACGCCGATCGCGGTCAACGCCGCCGCCCGGCCGGAGGCGGCGGTGATCGGTGTCGGCTATGCGCCGGGCCGGAAGGTCGACGCGCATGTCCGCCAGATCGACCACCTCCTGTCGCACGGCGCGGAGTACCGGCGGATCGGCTCCTCGGCCCTGCTGCTGGCCTATACGGCCGACGGCCGGGTCGACGGCTTCTCCGCCGCCCCCATCAACGCCTGGGACGTGCTGGCCGGGCTGGTGCTGGTGCGCGAGGCGGGCGGCGTCACCGACGATTTCATCGAGAGCGGGGCGCAGAGCGGCCCGGTCACCGCCGTGGCGCCGGGCGTCGCGGACCTGGCGCGCCAGCTCCGGGCGCTGGTTTGAGCACCTCGCCCAGGTTGTAGCGCGGCGGCGGGGCCCCCGCCGCCAGCCAGTCCGCGATCTCGGGCATCGTCGCGAAGGTCCGGCCGGCGCCGGCCGCCCTCAGGCGCTGCCCCAGCTCGGGGTCGGCATGGCCGCCGCCGGTGAAGCCGACCACCTTCATGCCGGCCCGGCGGGCGGCGGTGACGCCGTGGATTGAATCCTCGATCACCAGGCAGTCCGCCGGGTCGGCGCCCATCTGCGAGGCGGCGTAGAGGAAGACGTCCGGCGCCGGCTTGCCGCGCGCCACCTGGCTGGCCGAGAACACATGCGGGTCGAGCCGCGGCAGCAGCCCGGCGATCTCCAGGTTGCGGCGCAGGTTCGGCAGGCCGGTGGAGGAGGCGACGCAGGCCGGGTGGCCCAGGCCTGCGGCGGCCGCGACCGCCTCGGCGGCGCCGGGAATGGCGCGCAGCTCGGTGACGAAGCGCCGGGCGCTCTCCGCCCGGATCTCCTCGATCATCCGCTCCTCGACGGTGAAGCCCAGCTCCGCCGCCAGCGTGCTCCAAGCCACGTGGTGCGGCGTGCCGCAGAACCGCCGGGCGATCTCGCTCGGCGCCACCGCGTGGCCCAGCCGGGCCAGCGCCTCGGAATCGATGGCGCAGAAGATCACTTCCGAATCGATCAGCACGCCGTCGCAGTCGAAGATCACCAGCATGGCAGGCCCGGGCAGAAGAAGGCGGCGGGAAAGGCGGGGCGACAACACCATGCCGCTGCGCTATGTGCAAGGCAGACGGCGGGGGACGGAGGCGATCATGGCGCCCAGGCGCATCCACATCACCGGCGCATCCGGATCCGGCACCACGACGTTGGGCCTGGCGCTGGCCGCCGGGACCGGTGCGCTGCACCTGGACACCGACGATGTCTACTGGCTGCCGACCGATCCGCCGTTCCAGGAGAAGCGGCCGGTTCCCGAGCGGCTGGCCCTGCTGGAGCAGGCGTTCGCCCGGGCCGATCGCTGGGTGCTGACCGGCTCGCTGATCAGCTGGGGCGACCCGCTGATCCCGCGATTCGACCTGGTGGTCTTCCTCGCCATTCCGCCGGCGCTGCGGATGGCGCGGCTGCGGGCCCGCGAGGTCGAGCGCTACGGCGCCGCGGCGCTGGCCCCCGGCGGGAAGATGCACGCGATCCACCACGCCTTCCTCGACTGGGCGGAGGCCTACGATGTCGGCACCCGGGTCGGCCGCAACCGCGAGGCGCACGAGGCCTGGCTGGCCCGGCTGCCCTGCCCGGTGCTGCGCATCGAGGGCGACACCACGGTCGAGGAGCGGGTGCGGCGGGTGCTGTCGTTCCGGGTCCTCGAGGGCCGGGCGTGGCAGGGGTGAGCGTCCGGGATAGACTGTGCGAGACGAAGAAGGGATGCACGACCATGACCGAAGCTGACGCGTTCCGCCTGGACGGGGAGGTGGCCCTGGTCACCGGGGCCAGCCGCGGCATCGGCGCCGCGGCGGCGCGGGCGCTGGCGGCCCGGGGGGCGGCGGTGGCGCTGACCGCCCGCTCGGCCGGGGAGATCGATGGCCTCGCCCGCGAGCTGCGCGACGCCGGCGGCCGGGCCGTCGCCATCGCCGGCGACATCGGCGACGTCGCCTGGGCCGGCACGCTGGTGCGGCAGGCGGCCGAGGCGCTGGGCGCCCCGACCATCCTGGTCAACAACGCCGGCATGGTCGGGCCGATCGGGCGGCTGCTCGACTGCGATCCCGCCGACTGGGCCCGCAACGTCACGGTCAACCTGCTCGGCGCCTACGCCGTGCTGCGCGCGGTGCTGCCCGGCCTGGTGGCGCGCGGCGGCGGCACCGTGGTCAATGTCAGCTCCGGCGCCGCCGAGAACGCCTATGAGGGCTGGAGCGCGTATTGCGCCGGCAAGGCCGGGCTGGCGATGCTGGCCCGGTCGCTGCACCTGGAATATGGCGGCCAGGGCATCCGCGCCTTCGGCTTCCGCCCGGGCACCGTCGACACCCGTATGCAGGGCGAGATCCGCGCCTCCGGCATCAACCCGGTCAGCCAAATGCCGCGCGAGGCGCATGCCCCGCCGGAGCATCCGGCCCGGGTCATCGCCTGGCTGTGCGGGCCCGAGGCGCAGGACCTGGTCGGCCGGGAGCTCACCATCCGCGACCCGGAGCTGCGCCGCCGGGTCGGTTTGCCATCGGGGGGGCTGCCGTCATGAGCGCTGCGAAGGAGACAGGCTTCGCCCTCGACCCGCGGATCGCCGCTTCGACCCTGGAATGGCGCGACTGGTCGCTGTCGCAGCTGCGGCTGATGAACGACCGCCGCTTCCCCTGGCTGCTTCTGGTGCCGCGCCGGGCCAAGGCGGTCGAGTGGCACACCCTGGCGCCGGAGGACCAGGTGGCGCTGCATCAGGAGACGATGCTGGCCGCCTGCGCCCTGGCCGCGGTGTTCCCGGCGATGAAGATCAACATCGGCGCGCTCGGCAACGTCGTGCCGCAGCTGCATGTCCATGTCCTGGCACGGCAGCCGGGCGATGCCGCCTGGCCCGGGCCGGTCTGGGGCGCCGGCGCCGCCGAGCCCTACGGCCCCGGCGAGGCCGAGGCGCTTCTCGCCCGGCTGGCGGCCGTCCTCGACGAGGCGACGTGAGCCATGCGCGGCGGCGACCTTGCATTTCGCCGCCGGTTTGGCTATACGGCCCCCTCGTTTGTGCGGAGCCCCCGGCCATGAAGACCGAAATTCACCCCGACTACCATGAGATCACCGTCGTCATGACCGACGGGACCGAGTTCAAGACTCGCAGCACCTATGGCAAGGCGGGCGATACCCTCCGTCTCGACATCGACCCGAAGTCGCACCCGGCCTGGACCGGCGTGCAGAAGCTGGTGGACCGCGGCGGCCAGGTCGCCAAGTTCAACAAGCGCTTCGAGGCGTTCGGCCTGAAGAAGTCCTGATCGCGCGGCGCCCGGACGGGCGCCTGCCGATACCGGTCCGCGAGCCGGCCCCCGCGAGGGAGGCCGGCTTTTCGCATTTGAGCTGCAGGACGGACGGGCGCGGATTGTCTCTTGTTGTCATTGCCGGGCTTGACCCGGCAATCCAGGGGTCACCCGGAGCGGCATCGGCATCTCTGGATGCCCGGGTCAAGCCCCGGGCATGACAAAAAGGGGGGGCGACCTACGATTCACGCCCCGTTACCGTCTGAGCTTCTTCCGGTCCAGGAACGCCTCGTTGACGCAGTTGCGCAGGGCGCCGCTGCGCAGATAGGCGACCGTGGTCTCGGCCGACAGGCGGCGGGCGTCGGCCTGGCTCTCCGGGCTCGACCAGGCGGCGTGCGGGGTCAGGATCAGCCGGCCGCGCAGCCACTCCGGCTGCTCGCGATAGGCGGCCAGCAGCGCCGGCAGCGGCTCGGGCGGCGGCTCCTCCGGCAGCACGTCCAGCGCGGCGCCGGCGATCCGCCCCGCCTGCAGCGCGCCGTGCAGCGCGTCGAGGTCGACGATGGCGCCGCGGGCGGTGTTGATCAGCACCGCATGCGGCCGCATCACCGAGAAGGCGGCGTCGCCGAACAGCCGGTGCGTCTCCGGCGTCAGCGGCGCGTGGATCGACACGATGTCGCTGGCGGCCAGCAGGTCGGACAGGATCTCGACCCGGGTGATGCCCAGCGCGATCTCCTGCCCCCGCGGGATGTAGGGGTCGTAGGCCAGGATCTCCAGCCCGAAGGCCCTGGCCCGCATCGCCATGGCGGTGCCGATCCGGCCCAGCCCGACGATGCCGAGGCGGGTGCCTCGGATCCGCCGGGTCAGGCGCCCGGCCTCCAGCGTGTAGCGGCCGGCCGGGTCGGCCTGCAGCGCCTGGTCGTAGGCCGGGATGCCGCGCAGCAGGGCCAGCATCAGGCCGATCGCATGGTCGGCCACCTCGCTGGTGCCGTAATCCGGCGTGTTCGCCACCGGGATGCCGGCGGCCCCCGCGGCGGCCAGGTCGATATGGTCGAAGCCGACCCCGGCGCGGACGATGATCCGGCAGCGCGGCATCTTGTCGATTACCGACTGGTCGACCTTGAGCTCGTGCCAGGTCAGAAGCGCGTCGGCGCGGGCATAGACCTCGTCCGGGATCTTCTTCCGGTCGCGCTCGCGCCGGATCACGAACTCGACATCGGCGCCGCCGACCTGCCGTTCGATCACGGCGTCGTCAGCATATTGCGCGTCGGGCGTCAGGATGGTGAAGCGGGGCGCCATCGGGACCGGCCGGTCAGTGGTCGGCGCGGTGCAGGATCGTGCCGGCCAGCCCGGTGTCATAGGCCAGGCCGTCGGCGGTGACGATGGCGGCGCCGGGGAAGCCGGAGCGGATCAGCCCCTTGCGCTCGAGCGCCGCGAACACCGCGACGTTGTGCAGCCCGGTCATGTCCCGGCCCATCACCACCGCGTCGCCGACATGATAGTGGTCGCCATGCGGCGGCGGGAAGCTGGAGACCAGCACCGTGCCGTCCTCCTGCTGCGTGGCGAAGCGGGGCGTCTGCGCCATCTGCTGCAGCACGGTCAGGGTCTTCAGCTGCAGCGGGTTGAGGCCGAGCGGATTCTTCTTGGCGGGCATCGGAAGGTCGTCGGTTGTGAAGCGGGCGGGCCGTCGCGGCCCGTCACGGAACGGTAGCAGTGCCCGCCGCCCGCCGCCACCGTCCTGCCGTCGGATGTCAGATCCCGCCCGGCGCGATGCCTTCCCGCATCAGCAGGCGGCGCAGCGGCGCCACCCGCTTCACCGCCTGCAGCGCCAAAGCGCGCAGGGCGAGGGCAGGGGCGGCGTCGGTCAGCAGCGACCGGTTCAGCAGGTCGACCCCGGCGCTGCGGCTGGCGACGTCGCCGCGCCGCCGGGCCTCGTAGCGCGCCATCATCGCCGCGGCGCCCGGATCCGTGCCGCCGCGGACGGAAGCGGCCGCGACCTCGGCGACGGCACCGGCGTCGCGGAAGCCGAGGTTCAGGCCCTGGGCCCCGATCGGCGGCAGGGCATGCGCCGCCTCGCCGACCAGCGCCACCCGCGGCAGCGCCAGGCGCCGCGCCGCCAGGCCGGACAGCGGGAACACCTGGCGCGGCCCGTCCAGCGTCACCGCACCCAGGATCGGTTCGGCCCGCCGCCCGATCGCCCGGGCCAGGGCCGCGTCGTCCAGCGCCGCCAGCGCCGCGGCCTCGGCCGGGCGGGTCACCCAGACCAGGCTGGACCGCCGCTCGCCCAGCGGCACCAGGGTGAAGGGGCCGGCGGCGGTGTGGATCTCGGTGGAGACGTCGTCATGGCCGCGGGCGTGGCGCAGCGTCGTCACCAGCGCCGCCTGGTCGTAGCCCCAGCGCCGCACCCCGATGCCGGCCGCCGTCCGGACCGCGGAATGGCGGCCGTCGGCCCCGACCGCCAGCCGGCCGCGAACCGTCTCGCCGGCGCCGGTCCGCACTGTCACGCCGCCCTGGCCGATCCGGATCTCCGCGGCCGTGTCCGCCACCCGGCGCAGGCCCGGCGCCGCGGCGACGGCCTCGGCCAGGGCGGCGACCAGGTCCCGGTTGGCGACGTTGTGCCCGAAGGCCTCCAACCCGATCTCGGCGGCGCGGAACACCACCTCCGGCCCGCGGATCCGCCGCCCGCCGTCGTCGATCAGCCGGATCGCCCGCATCGGCGCCGCCACGGGCCGCAGGGCCGGCCAGATCCCGGCCCGCTCCAGGATCGCGACCGATCCGGCCAGGAGGCCGGTGGTGCGGTGGTCCTCCGGCGCCGGCGGGGCGACCAGCACGGTGTCGACGCCGCCCTGCGCCAGCAGCAGCGCCGCCAGCAGCCCGGCCGGGCCGCCGCCGACAACGATCGCGTCGGCTTCGTGTGTCCTGGACGTGCGAGTCATGCGCATTACATAGCAGGCGGCGGGCGCCTGTGCTGCTGCGGCATTGCCGCCGTGCTGGCCATCGCCGCCCCCATGGGCTAAAACCCGGGCCTCCCACGACCGGTTTGCGAACGGAGCGGCTTCCGATGGCCTCCTACCAGTACGTCTTCGTGATGAAGGACATGACCAAGGCCTATCCGGGCGGCAAGGTCGTGCTGGAGAAGATCTGGCTGTCCTTCCTGCCCGGCGCGAAGATCGGCGTGCTGGGCCCGAACGGCTCCGGCAAGTCGACCCTGATGAAGATCATGGCCGGCATCGACAAGGAGTTCACCGGCGAGGCCTGGGTGGCGCAGGGCGCCACCGTCGGCTACCTGCCGCAGGAGCCGGAGCTCGACCCGGCCAAGACCGTGGCCGAGAACGTCATGGAAGGCTTGGCGCCGATCAAGGCGATGGTCGACCGCTTCAACGCCGTCAGCGAGGCGATGGGCGAGCCCGACGCCGATTTCGACGCGCTGATCGCCGAGCAGGCCGAGCTGCAGGAGAAGATCGACGCCGCCGACGCCTGGGACCTCGACCGCACCGTCGAGATCGCCATGGACGCGCTGCGCTGCCCGCCGGGGGACAGCCCGGTGACCCATCTCTCGGGCGGCGAGCGGCGCCGCGTGGCCCTGGCCAAGCTGCTGCTGGCCAAGCCGGACCTGCTGCTGCTCGACGAGCCCACCAACCATCTCGACGCCGAATCCGTGGCCTGGCTGGAGCGGCATCTGGAGGACTATGCCGGCACCGTGGTGATGGTCACCCACGACCGCTACTTCCTCGACAACGTCACCGGCTGGATCCTCGAGCTCGACCGCGGCCGCGGCATCCCCTACGAGGGCAACTACTCGGCCTATCTCGACGCCAAGGAGAAGCGCCTGGCCCAGGAGGCCAAGGAGGAGTCGAGCCGGCAGAAGACGCTGGCCAGCGAGCTGGAGTGGATCCGGCAGGGCGCCCGCGGCCGCCAGGCCAAGCAGAAGGCCCGCATCCACGCCTATGAGGAGCTGCTAGCGCAGAGCCGCGAGCAGGCCCCGGGCCAAGCCCAGATCCTGATCCCGACGCCGGAGCGGCTGGGCGACAACGTGATCGACGCCCAGGGCCTGTCCAAGGGCTTCGGCGACCGGCTGCTGATCGACAACCTCAGCTTCCGCCTGCCGCGCGGCGGCATCGTCGGCGTGATCGGGCCGAACGGCGCCGGCAAGTCGACCCTGTTCAAGATGATCACCGGGCAGGAGACGCCGGACGGCGGCGCGCTGAAGGTCGGCGAGACGGTCAAGCTCGGCTATGTCGACCAGAGCCGCGACGACCTCTCCCCGAACAAGACGGTGTGGGAGGAGATCTCCGGCGGCCTCGACGAGATCGACCTCGGCAAGCGCAAGATGCCCAGCCGCGCCTATGTCGGCGCCTTCAACTTCAAGGGCGGCGACCAGCAGAAGAAGGTCGGCCAGCTCTCGGGCGGCGAGCGCAACCGCGTCCACCTGGCAAAGATGCTGAAGTCCGGCGCCAACGTCCTGTTGCTCGACGAGCCGACCAACGACCTCGACGTCGAGACGCTGCGGGCGCTGGAAGAGGCGCTGCTGACCTTCCCGGGCTGCGCCATCGTGATCAGCCACGACCGCTTCTTCCTCGACCGGCTGGCCACCCACATGCTGGCCTTCGAGGGCGACAGCCAGGTGGTGTGGTTCGAGGGCAACTACGAGGATTACGAGAAGGACCGCCACCGCCGCCTGGGCACCGAGGCGGACCAGCCGCACCGTATCAAGTACAAGCCGCTGACGCGCTGAGGCGGACGGCATCCGCAGGTCGGGTTCGCGGCACGCGAACCCGACACCCTGTTGCTGCCGCCCCGGGTCGCTTCGCTGTGCCCGCGATGACGATTCCGTCGCTGCCGCTGTCCGCGGCGTCGGGCAGACATCGGAAAAAATCCCCGACAGTTCCGCAGGTCACACCGGATCGCGGACCGTCCTGTCAGAACGAAGCCTGCGGGGCCAATCGCGGCGCATCCGCACCAGCTCGTCACAGCCACTCGGAAGGGGAGGGGACCGGTGCTCATCGACAGGACAGCGAACCGCCACGGCGACATGTCGTCCGACGCTTCTTTCCCGACGGTCGTCGCGGGGGCGCCGGCCGGATCTCAGGCGGCGCCGGGCGGAGGGGAAACCCCGCCGATCATCCCGGCCGAGGATGAGCCTGCGCCGGCGGCCGTGTCACCGGTGTTCCATCCGGCTTCGGGCACGCTCACGGTCATCGGCGACGCTCTCGACAACGCCGTGGTCATCGGCCGCGACGCCCGCGGGTTCATTCTCGTCAACGACGCGATCGTCCCCGCGGGCGGCGTGAAGGGCGCCGTTCCGACGGTCTTCAACACCAAATCGATCTCGCTGTTCGGGCTCGGCGGCAACGACATCCTCTCGCTGGACGAGACGAATGGCCCGCTGCCGGCCGCGCAGCTCCTCGGCGGCCTGGGCAATGATGTCCTGATCGGCGGTTCCGGCGCGGACTCGCTGTTCGGCCAGGACGGCAACGACACGTTGCAAGGGGGAAGCGGCGGCGACCAGCTTTTCGGCGGCGCCGGCAACGACCTTGTCATCGGCGGGCGTGATGCCGACCGGATTGCCCTCGGCGACGGAAACGACACGGCCCGATGGATGCCGGGGGACGGCTCGGACCGCATCGAGGGCGAGGCGGGCTTCGACACGCTCGCATTCGACACCTCGGGCGCCGACGAGGCCATCGCCGTCTCGGCCGACGGCCCGCGGGCGGTGCTGACCCGCGATGTCGGCGGCATCGCGATGGACGTGAACGGTCTCGAGCGGATCGACGTGCAGCCGGTGGGCGGTGCCGACAGGATCGCCGTCGGCGACCTGACCGGAACCGGCGTCCAGGAGGTGAGGATCGACCTCGAGGGCGTTGACAACGGCGGCGTCGGCGACGGCAAGGTCGACAGCATCACCCTCGACGGCACCGGCCTCGGCGACGTCGTCAGCGTGCTCGGCCATCCTTCCGGCCTCTTCATCCTCGGCCTGCCGAGCTTCGTGACCGTGCAGCGTGCCGACGCCACCGACACGATCGCGATCAACGCCGGGGCCGGCAACGACCGCATCGAGGCGGGCTCGATCGCGGCCGGTGCCGGCACCTTCGCGTTCGATGGCGGCGACGGCAACGATGTCGTCTTCGGCACCCGGGGCCACGACGTGCTGCTGGGCGGTGCCGGCAACGACTTCATCGACGGCGGGCGAGGCAGCGACGTCGCCCTGCTCGGCGCCGGCGACGACACGTTCGTCTGGGAACCGGGCGACGGCAACGATTTCGTCGAAGGCGGCGCCGGCTTCGACGGGGTGCGCCTCTCCGGCAACTCGGCCAACGAGGTGTTCGCGGTTTCGGCCCTCGGCGGCCAGGTCGGGATCTCGCGCGACGTCGACGGCGCCAGGCTGGACACCGACGATGCCGAACTGATCAGCCTCCTGTCTTTCGGCGGCTCGGACAGGTTCGAGATCCATGACCTCAGCGGGACCGGCGTCCAGGCCGTCGAGATCAGCCTGTTCGATTTCGCGGTCCCCGGCGGCGCCAGCGACGTGGTCGTCATCGACGGCACCGCCGGCGACGACACCATCAGGATCGTCGAAGATGCCGGCGTGATCACGGTGTTGGGCCTGGCCGCGACGATCCGGATCACCGGGACGGATGCGGCGGGCGACCGGCTCGAGATCCGCGGGCTCGGCGGCAACGATTCCATCGATGCATCCGACGTTGGGACTCTGGAGATCCGGGTCCTGGCCGATGGCGGCGCCGGCAACGATACGATCCTCGGCGGTGCGGGCGACGACGTGCTGTCGGGGGGAGACGGCGCCGACGTGGGGTTCGCCGGCTCCGGCGACAATGTCGCCTTCGGCGGCGGTGGCGACGACGTCCTCCGTGGCGAAGAGGGCGACGATGTCCTCGACGGCGGCGCAGGGAGCGACATCCTGATCGGCAATGCCGGTACCGACGTGCTGCTCAACGGCGAAGTCGTGTTCGACCAGGGCAGGGCCTCGCCGTCCGAGTTCCTGCTTTAGCCGGCACGAAGCCGCGCGACGCCGATCCGTAGGTTGGGTTCGCGGCACGCGAACCCAACA
Organism: Inquilinus sp. Marseille-Q2685; assembly: GCF_916619195.1. Taxonomy (NCBI): domain Bacteria; kingdom Pseudomonadati; phylum Pseudomonadota; class Alphaproteobacteria; order Rhodospirillales; family Rhodospirillaceae; genus Inquilinus; species Inquilinus sp. Marseille-Q2685. The sequence continues at coordinate 668,553 of NZ_CAKAKL010000001.1, read as the reverse complement.
TGGCTACGCGGTCGGGGACGGTTGTAAACGCAATGTTCATTGCCTTAACTCGCGCATCTTGTTCATGATGTGTTCCATGGACACAGGCGCGGACTCCGATCTCGACATCCAGGCCTACTGCCGCAGCCTCGCGCTGCAGCAGGTCCGGATGCTCACCCGCCTGGCCGAGATCGCCATGCAGCTGGCCGAGGCCGAAGGCACCCGCGCCATTGAAGCGCAGGCCCGGGCCGAGGCGCAGCAGGCCGGGACGGCCTTCGGCCGCTTCTCCCGCTCGGTGCAGCGCTCGCTCGATCTGCGCTCCCGCGCCGCCGCCGACCTCTGCGCCCGCGACAAGGCCGACCGGAAGGCCCGCCGGGCCCGCCAGCGCAACCATGTCACCGAGGCCCTCTACGCCCTGATCTGGGACCCCGCCCAGGCGACCCGGGAGCTCGACGAGGCCGACTACCACACCAACAATCTGCACGAGCGGCTCGACGCGCTGTACGAGGACGAGGAGGACCGGATCGAGGACCGGCCGGTGGGCTCGGTCATCACCGGCCTGGCCTGCGGCCTCGGCCTGTCCGACGAATGGCGCCGCCGGGCGGCCGACTGGTCGGACCCGCCCTATCCGCCGCCGCCGACCGGCAGCCCGGCGGAGGTTCGGGAGCGGCGCCGGGCCCGGCTGCACGAACTGATGAGGCGGGCGTTCAAGGCCGTCGATCCCGGCAAGGCTCCCGGCCTCGAGGCCGGGATCGAGGCCCGGCTGCAGGAGCCCGACGTCCCGGCCCTGATCGACACCGAGCCGCCGGCCCGGGCCGCCGCCCGCCTCTGCCGCTCCCTCGCTGTCGATTTCGCCGGCGACTACGAGGAGCCCCCCGAACCCCACGAACCAGGCAAACCCAGCGGACCCGACACCGGATAGCGGTCCGGCGACCGCGTCCCCCAAGGACCGTCGATTTCCTCTGGATCGGCGCGGATGAAGGGGGTCTCCTGTCCGCCGGCGCCGAACCGAGGGAGGCGGGCATGGGGGATTTCGCGACGATCGTCGCGCTGGCGGCCGAGCGCCGCGGCGGCATGGACGTGCTCGAACGCGCGCTCGCCGAAACGAAATCGCGGACGCCCGCCGAGATCGCCGCCACGCCGGACGACCGCATCCTGGCGGAGATGACGCGGCGCGTCTTCAATGCCGGCTTCGCCTCCAGGGTGATCACGGCCAAATGGGACGGATTCGAGGCCGCCTTCGACGGCTTCGATCCGCGCCGCTGCGCCGCGCTGTCGGAGGAGAAGCTCGACGCCCTGCTGAAGGACGACCGGATCGTCCGGCACGGCGCCAAGATCCAGTCGGTCGTCGCCAATGCCCGCTTCCTGCTGGACCTGGCGGCCGAGCACGGCAGCGCCGCCGCATTCCTGGCGGGCTGGCCGGATGCGGACTATGTCGGCCTACTCGAGATCCTGAAGAAGCGCGGTAACCGCCTGGGCGGCGACACCGGCATGCGCTTCCTGCGGGCGATCGGCAAGCCGGCCTTCATCCCGACCGGCGACGTCGTGGCGGCGCTGATCCGCGAGAGCGTGCTGACCAGGGCGCCGGGCGGCAAGGGCGACTTCAAGACGATGCAGCAGGCCTTCAACCGCTGGTCGGCGGAATCGGGCCGCGACCTGACCGAGATCAGCCGCATCCTCGCCATGAGCATCGGCGATGTCGGCCACGGCCGGCCGGGGCGGCATTGAAGGCCGCGACAACGCCACGCTCGCCGATGAGACCTCTTCGTGCTCATCCTTTACGTCATTGCGAGCGCAGCGAAGCAATCCAGGGGCCGGTGCGCACCGGCCCCTGGATTGCTTCGTCGGCTTCGCCTCCTCGCAATGACGGTGAAGAGGTTTGAAAGAGACCTTGCCTGCGGGAGCGCACCTCCCACACCGCTGGAGCCGACATGCACCCGATCTACGTGACTTTCCTCAACGGCCTCGACATCGAGGCGCTGGCGATCACCGACGACGAGATCCTGCAGGCGATCGAGACCAGCCTGGCGGCGCAGGGCCGTGGCGAGACCGTGATCGAGCCGCGGGTCCACCTCAAGCCCGACCCGCAGGTGCACGGCCATTTCAACGTGCTGCGCGGCGCCATCGGCGCGCCGGTCAACGCCGCCGGGGTCAAGGTGGTCGGCGACTATGTCGACAACTACAAGCGCGGCCTGCCGTCGGAGATGGCGATCCTGAACCTGTTCGACCCGGCGACCGGCATGCCGAAGGCGATCCTGGACGCGACCGCCATCACCGACATGCGCACCGGGGCGGTAACCGCGATTGGCGCCAGGCACCTGGCCCGCAAGGGCAGCCGCGTGCTCGGCCATGTCGGCGCGCGCGGCACCGCCTATTGGAACGTCCGGCTGCTGGACAGGCTGTTCGACTTCGACGAGATCCGCGTCCATTCCCGCCGGCCGGAAAGCCGCGAGGGCTTCGCCGAGCGGCTGACGCGGGACCTCGGCAAGCCGGTCCGCGCCATGGCGGACTGGGAGTCGACCGTGCGCGGCGCCGACATCGTGGTCGAGGCCTCGCGCCTGCTGCAGCCCGAGCCGCTGCTGCGGACCGAGTGGATCAAGCCCGGCGCGCTGGTGGTGCCCTACGGCACGATGAGCGCGGTCGAGCTGTCGCTGACCGACATCATGGCCAAGATGGTGGTCGACGATTGGGGTCAGTGCCGCAGCGGCCAGTTCGGCTCCCTGCGCGCCCATGTCGAGGCCGGCAAGCTCTCCGAGGCGACGCTGCATGCGGAGCTGGGCCAGGTCGTCGCCGGGCTGAAGCCGGGCCGGGAGCGCGAGGACGAGACCATCCTCCTGTGGCACCGCGGCCTCAGCCTCAGCGACATCGCCCTTGGCCACGCCATGCTGGAGAAGGCGAAGCGGCTGGAGATCGGCCAGCGGCTGCGCTTCGCATGACGATCCGCCTCGGCGCCGGCCCGCTCTCCACCCGCGACATCCTCGCCATCGCCCGGGAAAGCGCGGCCGTCGAGCTCGACGCCGCCGCCCTGCAGCGGATCGAGGCCGGCCACCGCGCCCTGGAGGCGCTTGCCGCCGCCGGGACCGCGATCTACGGCGTCAGCACCGGGCTGGGCGCTGCCGTCGACACAAGGATCGCGCCGGACGCCGCGGTGGTGCAGCGCCGGATCCCGATCGGCCGCGCCGTCGGTGTGGGGCGGGACGCGCGGCGAGACCAGGTGCGGGCGATCGTCGCAGCCCGGCTGGCGGGGCTCTGCGCCGGCCGATCGGGAGCGTCGCGCGCCGTGGCCGAGGCGCTGGCGGCCCTGCTGAACTGGGGCGTGCACCCGGTGGTGCCAATGACGGGCTCGGTCGGCGAATCCGACCTGCCGCCGCTGTCGCACATCGCCCTCGTGCTGCTGGGCCAGGGCGAGGCCGAGCTGCAGGGCGAGATCCTGCCGGCGGCCGAGGCGCTGGCTCGCGCCGGCATCGCGCAGCCGGCCTTCGGCCTGAAGGACGGGCTGGCCCTGGTCTCGGCCAACGCCGCCTCGGTCGGCGCCGGCGCGCTGGTGGTCGAGGACGCGGCGCAGGCGCTGCGGGCGATGCTCGCCGCCGCCGCGCTGTCCTTCGAGGGCTTCCGCGCCGGCGTCGCACCGTTGGACCCGCGCGCCGCTTTGCTGCGGCCGGCGCCGGGGCAGGCGGAGGCGGCGCGGGCGATGCTCGCACTGCTGCAGGGCGGCGATCTGGCGCGGCCGGGCGCGGCGAGGAAGCTGCAGGACCCGCTCAGCTTCCGCTGCGCGCCCTCGGTGCTGGGCGCCGCCCTGGCCGCGGTACAGGCGGCGCGGGCTTCGGTCGAGCTGGAGCTGGCAGGGGCCGGGGACAACCCGGCGGTGATCGCCGAGGACGGCGTCGCCCTGCCGAACGCCAATTTCGACCCGACCCATCTGGCCCTGGCCTTCGAGGCGCTGGGGGCAGCGCTGGCGCGGGCAGCGGCGATCTCGGCGGCGCGGGTCGTCAAGCTGATGTCCCCGGCCGCCAGCGGCCTGCCGCGCTTCCTGGCGCCGGTGCAGGACGGCAGCGCCGGCTACGGCCCGGCGCAGAAGACCGCCGCGGCGCTCCTGGCTGAGATCGGCCACCTGGCGGCCCCAATGCCGGTCGCGGTGCTGCCGGTCGCCGACGGGGTCGAGGACTACGCCACCATGGCGACCGCGACCGTCGACAAGACGGCGGGGATCGTCGAACGGCTGCGTCTGCTGGCGGCGCTGGAGCTGATCGTGGCGGCCCAGGCGGTCGACCTGCGGGGCGCCCCGACGCTCGGCCGGGGCACGGCGGCGATCCACGCGGCCGTGCGCGGCCTGGTGCCGCGGCTGGAGGCCGACCGCCCGGCCGCGCCGGACATCGCGGCGGCGGCCGGCCTCATCGCTTCGGGCGAGCTGGAATCCGTCTTCAGGGAGCAAATCGCGTGAAGACGTAGTCATGGTCCTTCACATTGGCCTGGTGGCAGGCCCAGCAGGTCTCGTGCTGGGCCTGGTCGACCGGCTTGCCGTCGATGAAGCGGCCGAAGCCCCAGCCGCCGGTGGCGGCGTAGCGCTTCGAATCCTTGACCATGACCTGCACCGTCGTCGCCGCGCCGGGGACATAGGCGGGTGCGAACTCGGTGGACTGGACGTGCTTCCAGGCCAGCTTGACCAGGATGGTGCCGTCGGGGAAGGGCAGGGTGCCGTCCTGGTAGGCCTTGACCGCCGTGGGGTTGCCGACCACGACGCGCAGCTCGTTCAGCGGGTCGGTCTCATGCGCCGGCGCGATGAACGGCCACTGCCGGTAGCCCTCGGGGATGGTGACCCCGTAGATCGGCGAGGCATTGTCAGCGCCGCGGCCCGGCGCGGCCAGGGCGGCCGCGGCGACGACGGAGGAGGCGAGGACGGCCCCGAACAGGGCGATGCGGGCGGGCTTCATCAAGGGACTCCTGCTTGGCGTGCGGCGTGCATCCAAGCAGGAGCGGGGAAGAACCGCCCGTTAGGAGTTGTGAGCGGCGTTGGCCGCCGCTCAGTTCAGCGGGATCGAGAGGTTCAGCGTCAGGGTCTCGACGCCCGGGTTCACATCGCCGATGCCGGCGTTGGAGATGTGGTGGAAGGCGGCGCCGATCCGCATCCGGTTGTCGAATTCCCAGGCCGCCTCGATGCCCGTCCGGAACTCGAGGGTCGAGCCCATGTCCCGGCCGTCGCCGTTGAAATAGGCGCCGACCGCGGCGTTCGGCGACAGGATGAAGTGCTCGCCGAAGCGGACGTCGAACATGCCGCCGCCATAGATGTAGGCGGCCGAATCCGTGGTGCCCTCGATGCCGATGAAGGGCCGGATGCGCAGGAACTCCTGGTTGAAGCGCAGCTCCACCCGGCCGATGCCGGCGCCGCCCTTGTCGCGGTCTTCGTGGTCCTTGTCGCCCTTGTCGTTCAGGATGTTGTAGTAGCCCGCGCCGAGCGTTAGCGACATCGGCACGCCGGTGGCGCCGTTGCCGACCCGGATGTCGCCGATGTCCGAGCTTTCGCCGAGGATGCCGGCGGCGAGGACCGCGGCCGAGCCGATGCCGATCCAGATGGGCACCGACGCGGCCTGCGCCGCCTGCACGGATCCGAGCACGACGGCAGCCGCCGCGACGCCGGTCAGGAGCTTCTTCATTCTGCACCCTTCATTCCTGCCGGGGTCGGGCCCCGGGGTCCGGGATGATTACGGGCGCGCGAAACCCGACGCAACGCTTTTCCGCCGGCTCACTGCGCGACGGCCGCGGTGTCCGGGCCGCTGTCGCCGCGCTGGTCGAGCCGCAGCTCGATGCGGCGGTTGCGGCGATAGGCCTCGGGCGTGTTGCCCGGATCGAGCGGCTGCCACTCGCCGAATCCCGCGGCCGCCATGCGCTGCGGCGGGATGCCCTGGCTCGACAGGAAGTTCAGGACCGACAGCGCCCGGGCGGTCGACAGCTGCCAGTTGGTGGGGAACGGGCCGCCCGTGATCGGCTGCCGGTCGGTATGGCCGTCGATGCGCAGCAGCCAGTCGACATCGGGCGGGAACTGGGCAGCGATTCGCTTCAGCGTCGCGGCGAAGGCGGCCAACTGCTCCTCGCCGCCCGGCTGCAGCTCGGCCGAGCCGACCGGGAACAGCACCTCGGACTGGAACACGAAGCGGTCGCCGACCACGCGGACATCCTGCCGCTCGCCGAGCACGTCGCGCAGCTTGCCGAAGAACACCGAGCGCGAGCGGCTGAGCTCGTCGACCCGGCGCACCAGCGCCTGGTTGAGGCGCGAGGTCAGGTTGGCGATCTCGACATCCTTGTCGCTGACCGTCTTCTCCGAATCGCGCAGCGTGCTCTCGATGTCGGACAGCTGCCGGCGCAGCGCTGCCGCCTCGGCGGCCAGCTGTTCGCCGCGGCTGCGCTCGCTCTCGCTGGTCGACTTCTCGGTCGCCAGCGCCGCGGTGGCGCGGTCGAGCGTGCCGCTGAGCTCGGCGATGCGGGCGTCGAGCTGCGCCACCCGGGCGGTCAGGTCCTGCACGTCCTTCTGCGAAGCCGCTACCTGCTGCTCCAGCGCCCGGGCACGGTCCTGCCCGGCCTTCACGTCCTGTTGCGCGCGGTCCCGCTCGGACCGGGTGCGGTCGAGCTCGGCCCCGAGATCCGAGGCCTCCTTGCGGCTCTGCTCCAGCGCGGTCGACAGCTGGCTTGCCGTCAGGTCGCGGTCCTGGGTGCCGGTGCGCAGCGTCGCCAGGTCCGACTGCAGCTGCGCCAGTTCGCGCCGCTGCCGCTCGATCGTCGCCTGGTTGTCCTGGATCACCCGCGCCGCCTCCTGCAGCTGCGCGTCGCGGTCGGTGGTGCCGCCGGTCAGGGTCTCGATCTGGGTCAGGGCGGTGCGCAGTTGCCGGTCGATGGCGTCGCGGTCCTGCTGCACGGCGGCGAGGCGGTTGCCGAGATCGGTCCGCTCGCGGGCGCTGCCCTCGAGATCGGCGGACAGGCGGTCGATGCGGGTCTTCAGGTCGCGGCCGCTGTCCTGCTCCAGCGCCAGCCGGTCGGTCAGCTCGGACACCTGGCGGTTCAGCCGCCCGACGGTCTCGTCGCGGCCGCTGACCACGGTCGACAGGTAGAACTGCGAGGCCAGGAACACCATCAGCAGGAAGATGACGACCATCAGCAGGGACGACAGCGCATCGACCCAGCCCGGCCAGACATCGACCTGGCGCCGTTCGCCGAAGGAGTACCGGCCGCGCATCGCCATGCGTCAGCGCCCCTCGGTGCCTTCGGCCAGGGCGGCGATGGTGCGGGCCAGCAGCTTGATCTCGCCGCGGATCTCGCCGGAGAGCTGCATCCGGCCGGTCGACATCTCCTCGATCATCCGCCGCACCGTGGTGTCCAGGCTGCGGATGTGCTGGCGGGTCGGCTCGTCGATGCCGAAGCGGGCGGATTCCAGCGCGGTGGCCAGGCGGGCCAGCACCGCGGCGGTCGCCGCCTGGCCCCCGGCCAGCCTGGCCGTCAGCGCCTGCTGGTTCTGCAGATGATCGTCGATCGCCGCCAGCTGGGGGGCGACGGGGCCGAGCGCGCCGCCCTGGCCGCGGCGCTCCTCCCCCGCCTGGACCGTCAGGCGGCGCAGCGCGTCGAGGTTCTCCGCCGTCTGCGCCACCACCGATTCGATATAGGCGGGGAACACCGGCTCGCCCGCCTCGATCTCGATGCCGCCGTTCTGCGGGGCGGCGGGAAGGCGGGTGTTGGCCGACAGCCAGTCCTCGAGCTCGTTGTAGAAGCGGTTCTGCGCCTGGCTCGCCTGCAGCTCGAGGAAGCCGAGAGCGAGCGAGCCGGCGAGGCCGAACAGCGAGGCGCTGAAGGCCGTGCCCATGCCCATGAGCGGCGCTTCCAGCCCGTGCTTCAGCGTGGCGAAGGCGGCGCTGGGATCCGCCGCCTCCATGTCCAGCCCGGCGATCACGCCGCTGGCCGAGCGCACCGTCTCGAGCAGGCCCCAGAAGGTGCCGAGCAGGCCGAGGAAGATCAGGAGCCCGATCAGGTAGCGCGAGATCTCGCGGCTTTCGCTGAGCCGGGCGCCGATGGCGTCGAGCAGCGAGCGCATCGCCAGCGGCGACAGGCTGAGCTCGCCCTGCTGCTCGGCGATCACCCGGGCGATCGGGGCCAGGAGGCGCGGCTGCACCGGCGCCATCCGGCCGCCCTGGACGCGCTGCGCCAGATGGGCCTCGATCCAGCGGATGTCGGGCTCGAGGTTCAGCACGGCCCGGAACGAGAAGACGATGCCGAACAGCGTGGCCGCCAGGATCACGCCGTTCAGCGCCGGATTGGCCATGAAGGCGGAGGCCACGCCCAGCCCCAGCACGGCGGCGACGATGGCGACGACGATGACGAAAGCCGTCATCCGGATCAGGTACCGCCGCGGGCTGGACATCGCCGGGCGCATCGAGGACGGGCGGGATGCCAGGGCGGTGATCGACATCAGGAGGGCCTTCTACTGGATCCGGAGGTCGACGCGATCCGCGGGCTGGTCCGGCGGCGAGGTGTTGCCGAGCGCGCGCAGGGCGATGCGCTTGCTGTCGATGCCGCGGTCGATCAGGAAGGACCGGATGTTGAGCGCCCGGCTGAGCGAGAGGCGGCGGGCATTGGCCGGGTCCGGCTTGGCCCCGGCATAGGCGCGGATCTCGATCTGGCTGCCGCCGTCGGCGGCCAGCTTCTCGACCAGGCCGGACAGCAGGTCGCCGGCCTCGGTGCCGATCTCCTCGGCGCCAGGGGCGAAGCGGATGCGGAAGCCGTCGCCGACGACCAGACCGACCATGTCGCCGGGGGCCATCCCGGGCATGGCCTTGACCTTGACGTTCGGGTCGGCGAAGCCGGCGCCCCTGACCACCACGTCGGCGTCATAGGCCGGCGCCGGCTCGTCGACCAGGCCGGGCAGGGACGGGATGGCGGGCCGGGACGGCTGCACGAACGGGATCGGGCCGGTCACCGGCCCGGCCGAGGTCGGCACCGGCAGCGGTGCCGGCGGGGCGGTCTCGCCGCGGGTCAGGATGCGGGTGTCGAGCGGCAGGTCGCCGGAGGCCAGCGGATCCTCCGCCATGGCGGCCGCCGCGCCCAGGATCAGGACGGCGGGAAGAACCATGACCGCCAAGCGGGGCCACGCCCGCCGGCCGGTCTGCTGACGATGGGCCAAGCCGAACCTCACAACGCTACGGACCATGGATCATACACCCGCATGCAACGGGGCGGACCATAGCTCAGCGGAGGAGGGCGAAACAATCGCCAACCAGCGACAGGACGAGGCTATCGGTCGAAGGACGATAGCCTTACCCCGCTTTTCACTGCCGCAGCAAGCAGCGTCAGGACGCGGCCGCGGCCTTCGGCGCGCGCGGGGCACGGGCCTTGGCGATCGCCATCGCCAGGGTCTTGTGGATCAGCGCGTTGCCGGCGACCGCCGTCTCGGCGGTCAGGGCCGGGCCCTTGCCGTCGATGTCGGTGACGAAGCCGCCCGCCTCCTGCACCAGGACGATGCCGGCGGCGATGTCCCACGGGTTCAGCCCGGTCTCCCAGAAGCCGTCGAAGCGGCCGGCGGCGACATAGGCGAGGTCGAGCGACGCGGCACCCATCCGGCGGATGCCGGCGACATGCGGCATGATCATCTGCAGCTCGCGCTGATACGCGATGCTGTCGCCGCGGCCCATGAAGGGCATGCCGGTGCCGATCAGCGCGTCGGGCAGGTTCTTGCGGCTGGAGACGCGCAGGCGCCGGTCGTTGAGGAAGGCGCCGGCGCCCTTCTCCGCCCAGTACAGCTCGTCGGCCACCGGGTTGTAGATCACCCCGGCCACCGGCACGCCTTCCTGCTCCAGCGCGATCGAGATCGCGAAATGCGGGATGCCGTGCAGGAAGTTGGTGGTGCCGTCGAGCGGGTCGACGATCCAGCGCCGGTCCTTGTCCTCGCCCTCGATCACGCCGCCTTCTTCCATGACCCAGCCGAAGCGCGGGCGGGCGCGCGTCAACTCCTGGCGCAGGGTCTCCTCGGCCTTCAGGTCCGCGGCCGACACGAAGTCGGCGGGGCCCTTGCGGCTGACCTGCAGGTTCTCGACCTCGCCGAAATCGCGGACGAGACCGCGCCCGGCCTTCTGGGCCGCGCGGATCATGACGGTGATGAGGGGGGAACGTCCGGCCATCGGGGAGGATCAGTCCTTCGCGCGCTCGAGATAGGTGCCGTCGGCCGTGTTGATGACGATCCGGGTGCCCGAGGAGATGTGCGGCGGCACCATCACGCGCACGCCGTTCTCCAGCACCGCCGGCTTGTAAGAGGAGGAGGCGGTCTGCCCCTTCACCACCGGATCGGCCTCGGTGATCTGCATGGTGACGGTCTGCGGCAGCTCGACCGACAGGGCCGAGCCCTCATACATGGTCACGGTGCAGACCATGCCTTCCTGCAGGAAGCGCGCCGGCTCGCCGACCACGTCGACCGGCACCTGGGTCTGCTCGAAGCTCTCATTGTCCATGAAGGTGAAGTGATCGCCTTCCTGGTACAGGAACTGCATCTCGTGCTCGTCCAGGCGGGCGCGCTCTACCGTCTCCTGGGTGCGGAACCGCTGCTGCGTCTTGGTGCCGGTGCGGGCGTCGCGCATCTCGACCTGGATGACGGCGTTGCCCTTGCCCGGCTGAATGATCTCGATCTTGGTCACCAGCATCAGCTTGCCCTCGTATTCGAGGACATTGCCCGGCCGGATCGTGATGGCGTTGACCTTCATGGCGGATCTTCTGCAGATAAATGCGTTTCGCGCCCCACTGGCGCGCCGGGGCGGCACGACAGGGTGGCGCGATGGGCGCGGACCCTAGCAGCAAGTCCCGCCAAGGGCAAATGCCGAGTCGGCTGCGCCGGCCGGCACGACCTGCTATCGAAGCGGCATGACTGGATCGGACAGGACCATGACGACGGAACCGGGCATTCGGGGCTTGCGCGGCCGCTGGTGGCAGAGCGGCGTCTATGCCCGCAAGCGGCCCTATCTGGAGGCGCGGGCGCGGATCACGGCCGCGGTCCGGCAGGTCTTCGCCGAGCGCGGCTTCCTCGAGGTCGACACCCCGGCGCTGCAGGTCTCGCCCGGGCTGGAGCCGCATCTGGTCGCGTTCGCGACCGAGCTGCGCGGGCCGCATCCGGACGACGCCCAGCGGCTGTACCTGCACACCAGCCCCGAATTCGCGATGAAGAAGCTGCTCGCGGCCGGGCTGGAGCGGATCTTCCAACTGAGCCACGTGTTCCGCAACGCCGAGCGCAGCGCCACCCACCATCCGGAATTCTCGATGATCGAATGGTACCGGGCGGGGGAGGGTTATAGGACGCTGATCGACGACTGCCGCGCCCTGTTCCAGGCGGCGGCGCGGGCCGCGGGCCGCGACCGGCTGAGCTGGCGCGGGCAGGAGTGCGACCCCTTCGCCGAATGGCGGGTGCTGACGGTGCAGGAGGCGTTTCTGGAGTTCACCGGGATCGACCTGCTGGCGACGGCGCCGGACCCGTTGAACCCGGACCTGACCCTGCTGAACGCGGCCACCACGGCCATCGGCATCCCGGCGCGCGAGGGCGATCGCTGGGACGACCTGTTCTTCCGCGTGTTCCTGGAGCGGATCGAGCCCCGGCTCGGCCTCGGCAGCCCCTGCGTGCTGACCGAGTATCCGGTGTCGATGGCGGCGCTGTCGCGGCCCAACCCGGCCGACCCGCGCACCGCCGAGCGATTCGAGCTCTATGTCGCCGGACTGGAGCTGGCGAACGCCTTCGGCGAGCTGACCGATGCCGCCGCGCAGCAGGCGCGGTTCGAGGCCGACATGGACCTGAAGCAGCAGCTCTACGGCGTGCGCTACCCCATCGACGAGGACTTCCTGGCGGCGCTGGACCCGGACCGCGGCGGCGGCCTTCCCGACTGCAGCGGGATCGCGCTAGGCTTCGATCGCCTGGTGATGCTCGCGACCGGGGCGGACCATATCGATGACGTGCTGTGGGCGCCCGTCATTGGAACGATGACAACTCGATGACGTCATCGGAACGATGGTCGCTCGCCGAGCGTTTCGGCCGGGCACCCAGAGCGCGATCGTTTCAGACCGAAGCGCCTTCGCTTCGGTCTGAAACGTGAATCGCGCTCTGACTCTGAGGTGTAGAGCCGGATTCAGATTTGAGATGGAATCGCATGGCGATTCCATCTCAAATCATCCGGCTCTAGGGGCCGTTCCGTCGATCCGGAGTTCTTGATGATCCTGCACCCCGATTGCGAGGCGTATCTGGAGGCGGTGGAGCGGTGGCGGGAGAAGACGAGCATCCAGTCCTGGGCCGATATCGGGGCGGACAGGGCCAAGGCGGTGTTCAGCGAGCTGAAGCTGTCGCGGATGCCGACGCTGCCGGAGATGGACCTCGTCGAGGACTATGAGATCGAGGGCCGTGCCGGCCCCCGCCGGCTGCGCATCCTGCGGCCGAAGGGGACGGGGGGGCGCCCGCTGCCGGTCGCGCTCTATTTCCACGGCGGCGGCTATGTCCTCGGCGGCATCGAGGAGAGCGAGGACGAGGCCCGGCGGATCGCCGCCAACACCCCGGCCCTGGTGATCTCGGCCAGCTACCGCCTCGGCCCCGACCACCCGTTCCCGGCGGCGATCGACGACGCCTATGACGCACTGCTCTGGACCGCGCATCACGCCGCGGGCTTCGGCGGCGACCCGCGCCGGCTGATGGTCGGCGGCACCAGCGCCGGCGCCGGCCTTGCTGCCGCGATCAGCCGGCTGGCGGCGACCGAGAACGGACCGCGCATCGCCCTGACCTATCTGCTGTGCCCCTGGCTCGACCTGACCCTGAGCCAGCATTCGGTGCTGGACTACGGTGAAGGCTACGGCCTCGACCGCACCGACCTGGAGTGGTTCCGGCAATGCTATCTCGGGCCGGACGAGGCGCCGGACCATCCGCTGGCCTCGCCGATCCTGCACCCGGTGCCGCCCCGGCTGCCGAAGACCTTCGTGCTGGCGGCGGAATGCGACCCGCTGCGCGACGAGGCGCGGGTCTACGCCCGGATGCTGAAGGAGGCGAAGGTGCCGGTGACCTATGTCATGGCGCCGGGCATGATCCACGCCTTCAATGCCCTGATCCACCTGATCCCCGGCGGCCTGCCGCAGATCGCCGCGATCGACGAGGCGCTGAGGGGGGTATGAGGGCCGCCGGACGGGCGGGCCGAGATCGGCATTGATGCCGCCCGGGCGTTCGGGCAACTCTCGTCGGTCCGGTGCACCTCCGTCGGTCCGCCCGAGCGATGCGACTCAGACCCGATTCGCCGATCTTCACCGTGCTGCTGGGCGGGCTTGCGGCGCTGCCGTCCTGGGCGATCGACACTGTCCTGCCGGCCGTTCCGGCGATCGGGCAGCAGCTGGCGGCATCGTCCGCGCAGATCGGTTTCACCATCGCGGCCTTCATGGCCGGTCTCGCCGTCGGGCAGCTGATCTTCGGGCCGCTGTCCGACAGGTTCGGCCGTCGGCCCAGCCTGCTCGCCGGCCTGGCGCTGTCGGTGCTGTCGTCGCTGGCCTGCGCGCTGACGCAATCCGTCGCCGCGATGATCCTGTGGCGCCTGCTGGGTGGGCTCGGAGCCGCCGCCACGGTGACGATCGTCTTCGCCATCGTCCGGGACCTCTTCGACGGCCCCCAGGCCCGGGCGAGATTCGCCATAGTGAACATGGTCTTCGGCGTGGCGCCCGTGGTCGCCCCGGCCATCGGCAGCTGGATTCTGGCGTCCTTCGGCTGGCGCGGGATCTTCGGGGCGCTGGCGATCATCGGATCGGCGCTGGGCGTGCTGGTTCTGGCTGCCTTCGGCGAATCCGCCGCCCGGGCGACGAAAAGCGTGAGCATCGCCGGCCGGTACGCCCCGGTTCTCGCAAACCGCGCCTTCGTCGCACGCGTGCTGGTCGACGCCCTCAGCTTCGGGGCCATGTTCACCTTCGTGGCCGGCTCGTCGCTGGTCCTGATGACAGGCTTCCATGTCGACGCAGGCACGTTCAGCCTGCTGTTCGCCTGCGCCGCGCTCGGCGGCATGACCGGGGCCTGGGTCAACCGGCCGCTGAGCCGGCGCCGGGTCCGCGCCGGCGCGATCGTCGATTGGGGGCTGGGCCTGTCCGCCGCCAATGCCGTGCTCCTGGTGGCGCTGTGGTCCGCCGGGTTGGCTGGCGTCGCGACGATGATGCCCGGCATGGTGCTGGCCCTGTTCTGCCGCGGCCTGGTGATGCCGAGCCTGACGGAGGCGGCGCTGGAGCCCATGGGCGACCGGGCCGGGGCCGCCTCCGGCGTCCTGGGATGTTTCGAGATCATCGCCGGGACGACGGCCAGCGCCCTCGTCTCGCTGCTCTTCAGCAGTCTCGGGGCCGGCAGCATGGCGCTGACCATGGCCTTGTTCGCCTGCGCGGCCCTGGCTCTCTGGCGCCTGCTGGTCCGTCCGGGCCTCGGGCGCCCCGGCCGCGTCCAGGCCGAGCGGCCCGGAGTTCAGTAGGTCTCGAAATACTCCTGGTGCTCCCAGTCGGTGACGCTCGCCAGGAAGCGGCCGACCTCGAACTCCTTCAAGGCGGCGAGATAGGTGCCGAGATGCCGGCCCAGCGCGGCCTGCAGGATGTCGTCCTGCCGGAACGCGTCGATCGCCTCCATCAGGCTGCGCGGCAGGCGCGGCTGCCCGCCCTCGTAGCCCGCGCTCGCCGGCGGTCCGGCATCGAGCCCGCGTTCGATGCCGTCGAGCCCGGCGACGAGCTGCGAGGCGATGTAGAGATAGGGATTGGCGCAGGGCTCCCCGACGCGGTTCTCGATGTGGATCTGGCCGCTCTGTCGCGCGCCGACGATGCGCAGCATGGTGCCACGGTTCTCATGCCCCCAATTGGCGTGGCACGGCGCCAGGCTGTCCGGCCGGTAGCGCTTGTATCCGTTGATCGTCGGCGTGGTCATGAGCGCAGTCCCCGCGGCATGCGCCAGCAGCCCGGCGAGATAGCGCATGCCGACGCCGGACAGCGGGCCCGGACCGCTGCCGTCGCCGGCGAAAGCGTTGGAGCCGGTCTGGAGATCCTGGAGCGACTGGTGCAGGTGCCAGCCGCTCGCCAGCGCGTTCGGGATCTTCGGAAGGGTCATGAAGGTGGCGTGGCAGCCGCGGCGACGGCACAGCTGCTTGATCGCGCCCCGCAGCAGCAGCATGGCATCCGCGGCGGCGAGCGCCGGCATCGGCTGGAAGGTGATCTCGCACTGCCCGGGGCCCCATTCCGCGTCGAGGCCGGCGAGCGGCAGCCCCATGTCGAGCATCGCGGAGCGGATCGCCGCCAGCACGTCCTCAAGCTCGTCGGTGCGGTTCTCGGACATGTACTGGTAGCCATGCGCGAGATTCGCGACCGCGGGAGGAGCGGGGGGATTGCCGGACTCCTCCGGGCCGAGGCGGGCGTCGGCCAGCCTGAAGACGTGGAACTCGACCTCCAGGCCGATGATCGGCTCGAAGCCGGCCTGGTTCAGCCGCGCGATCTGGCGCTTGAGGAACTGGCGGGTGCACAGCGGGTCAGGCTCGCCGTCCTGCAGATGCATGTCGCCGAGCACCCAGGCGGTGCCGTCCAGCCAGGGCAGCCTGCGGCAGGTCGACGGGTCCGGCATCAGTACCACGTCCGGCAGCCCCGATATTCCCGGCAGGTCCAGGTGATTGCCGGCGGTGAACGGGTAGAGGATCGGGTGGTTGGTCGTGTCGAAGATGGTGAGGCTCGGGAAGTCCTTGCCGGTCTCGACGCAGGCGAGGAACTCCCCGGTCGTCAAGGTCTTGCTGCGGACGATGCCGTGCTGGTCCCCCCAGCCGAGCCGGACCTGGCGGATGGCGTGTTCCTGCAGGTCGCGCTCCAGCCGAGCAAGTGGCGAGGTGGAATCGTCCTGGTTCCGAGGCATGGTCGACCCTCTGTCCATCCCGCGGGCCCGGTCCCAGCTGTCCGCCTATGGGACGGGACTCCCATCCGGCAGTCTCGCAGATCCCTCCGCGAATGCCAGACCCTCAGTCGGCCGACCGGTCCGTCGTTGGAGCAGCCCTCGGCACCGATCCTGCGCCGGATGGAGGAGGCAGCCGGCTATCCGAAATCCTGCTCGACCCGGAACCGCGTGCCGACCACCGCGGCGATGCGGATGCGGGTGCCGGCGGGCAGGTCCGGGCCCTCCACGCCCCAGGTCGCGTCCGCGATCCGGATGCGGCCGACGCCGTTGGCGATCGGTTCGGTCAAGGTCACGATGCGGCCGACATACTGCTCGCCGCGGCGGTTCAGCGTCGGCTGGTCGCTGGCCTCGGTGTGCGGCTTCAGCCAGGCGCGCCAGGCCACGACGCTGATCACCGACAGCATGGCGAAGATCAGCACCTGGAACTCCCAGCCGATCGGGAGCAGCCAGGACAGCAGGCCGACGACGCCGGCGGAGATGGCGAGCCAGAGGAAGAAGGTGGCGGGCACCATCACCTCGAGGATCAGCAGCACCACGCCGGCGATCCACCACCACCAGAATTCCGGGCCCTGGACGATCATGCCTTCGGCCCCCACGGCCCGCCCTCGGGCACTGGCGCGGCCGGATCGGCGGGCGGCGTCGGCCGGCGGGGAGGGGGGGCGGGCGGGGGCGCCCCGTCACGGCCGAAGGCCTCGCGCGCGATCTCGGCGATGCCGCCGATGGCGCCGATCACGCTCGACGCCTCGACCGGCATGAACAGCACCTTCTGGTTCGGTGCGGCGGCGATCGACTTCAGCGCGTCGACATACTTCGTGGCGACGAAATAGTTGATCGCCTGCACGCTGCCGGAGGCGATGGCGTCGCTGACCGCGGCGGTGGCCTTGGCCTCCGCCTCGGCGGAACGCTCGCGCGCCTCGGCGTCGCGGAACGCCGCCTCGCGGCGGCCCTCGGCCTCCAGGATCGCGGCCTGCTTCAGGCCCTCGGCGCGCAGGATCTGCGCCTGCCGGGTGCCTTCGGCCTCGAGGATGGTGGCGCGGCGGTCGCGCTCGGCCTTCATCTGCCGGGCCATGCTGTCGACCAGGTCGCGCGGCGGGGTGATGTCGCGGATCTCGATGCGGGTGACCTTGACGCCCCAAGGCTCGGTCGCGTCGTCCACCACCTTCATCAGCCGCGCGTTGATCTGGTCCCGGTTGGACAGCAGCTCGTCCAGGTCCATCGAGCCCATGACCGTCCGGATGTTGGTCATGGTCAGGTTGATGATCGCGGTCTCGAGATTGCCGACCTCATAGGCCGCCTTGGCCGCATCCAGCACCTGGTAGAAGATCACGCCGTCGACCGTCACCATGGCGTTGTCCTTGGTGATGACCTCCTGCTGCGGCACCTCCAGCACCGTCTCCATCATCGACAGCTTGGCGCCGATCTGGTCGACGAACGGAACGATCAGGTTCAGGCCGGGGCGCAGGGTGCGGGTGTAGCGGCCGAACCGCTCCACCGTCCATTCGCGGCCCTGGGGCACCGACTTGACGCCCATGAAGATGACCAGGACCGCCAGGACCAGGATGGCCAGGACGATGATCGCAAAGGGCGAGACCGACATGATGGAATTCCGCTCCTCTTGGCGCCGTCGTGCTGTGCCGCAAGCCGCCACCCAATAATTCGACTGGAACTTTATGGCAAAAACGCAGCGATTCGATGAACGGAGGCTAGAGTTGAAGCACGACCAGGGCGGCGAACTCATGTGACAGGCGACACAGAGTTATGCTGAACGCTGATTGATGGAAAGCTTCTTGTCATGCCAAGACTCGATCGTGGCGTCCAGGGTGGCCCGAACCGCTCTCATGGCCGCCGGATCGCCCCGGTCGAGCTGGGCAATGACAGAAAAGCAGCAGGGTCGCCTCAATGCCGTAACTGGAATCGTTGCCTAGCAGGGAAAACAAAAGCGTCGAGCCTCCTCGCCGGATTTGCTTTATTTCTAAGCTTTCCCGTGTTAGATGAAATTCTGCATTATCTCCGCGTATGGGCGTGGTTTCAATATTCACCGATTCGGACTCGTGGGCTTGCCGTCATTGCGGTGAGGCAAAGTAGAGCAACCGTGGATCGCATCTCCGGACTTAATGGCCCGGCGTCAGAGTGATCATGGTTGTGGGTCAATATCGATCAAGCTTGACATGATTTCGTAGGATCATTCTTGTTGGGGGAGAGATATGACGACAAAGGCCAAAGTTAAAGCGGTGGTTGGGCTGACGCTAAGGCGGGTTGGTTTATTTGAATTTGCAGATAACGTCCGAGGAAAGTTGCATAATCGATCGATCAAGAAGCAAATAATAGAATTCGAGAAACAGAATCCGCATTTCGTGTTGCCACCGTCTGATCTGGCCTACGATGCCTATCGTCGGTGGACGCCGGAATCCTATAGGAATATCGGCTTTGAACACGCCAAGTATCTAGCAGGGCTCATAAAGCGACATCAGCCCGGTGTGCGCTCCGTTGCCGAGTGGGGTTGTGGCCCGATGCGGATTCTGCGCCATATGAGCAGCCTGCTCCCCGGTGTCCGACTTGTCGGGCTGGATTACAATCCGGATACGATCGCTTGGGCGAAGAATCAGCCCGAGTTCAACGGCATCGAACTCCATCGGAACGATCTCCGGCCGCCGCTTCCGTTGCCTGATGGCGAGATCGATGCAATCTACAATCTTTCCGTCTTTACGCATCTGTCCGATGCACTGCATCACGCCTATATCCGCGATCTGCAGCGCTGTTTGGCTCCCGGCGGAATCCTGATTTCGACTTTTCAGGGTGATTGGTACAAGTCCAAGTTGTCTCCGGCCGAGCTGCAACTCTATGAGCAGGGGAAAATCGTCGTGCGCGACCAGGTGATGGAGGGGAAGCGGGGATACGCTGCATTCCATCCGCCGGCCTTCGTGCGTCGCCTTCTCGAGAACTGGGAGATCTTGGAGCACATAGAATCGCCCGATGTGGCAGGGCTGTTCCAGGATGTCTGGGTGGCCAGGAAGCCGGCCTGAAGCGGGCCAAACCAGTTCGGAAATTCGGCCGGCAGCGAGCCGGGCAGTTCAAAATGTCCTGCACATTATCTCCATCGTGGGCGGGGTCCGTCGAGCAGCAAGGCTGCTGCTCGACGGATCGGCAATCGAGCGAGCCAGGTTCAGATGATCGTGGAGAAGCCGCCGCGTAGAGCTACGGCTCGAACTGCTCCTTCAGAATCCGCTCCTCCAGCGTCTTGCCGGGGTCGAACAGCAGGTGCAGCGACACCGACCGATCCTCGGCGATCTCGACCCGCGCCACGTCGCGCACCTCGGTCGAATCGGCGACGGCGCTGACCGGGCGCTTCGCCATCTCCAGGATGTCGAGGACGATCTTCGCCCGGTGGGGCAGCAGGGCGCCGCGCCAGCGCCGCGGCCGGAACGCGCTGATCGGGGTCAGCGCCAGGATGCCGGCACCGAGCGGGATGATCGGGCCATGCGCCGACAGGTTGTAGGCGGTGCTGCCGGCCGGCGTCGAGACGATGGCGCCGTCGCAGATCAGCTCCGGCATCCGCACCACGCCGTCGACGGTGATCTGCAGCTTCGCCGCCTGCCGGGTCTGGCGCAGCACCGAAACGTCGTTGATGCCGAGCGCCTCGTGCACCGTGCCGTCGGCGGTGGTCGCCCGCATCCGCAGCGGGTGCAGGATCACGGTGCGCGCAGCCGTCACCCGGCTGGCCAGATCCTCCTCCTGGAAATCGTTCAGCAGGAAGCCGACCGAGCCGCAATTCATGCCGTAGATCGGCCGGCGCCGCTCGACGCAGCGATGCAGCGTCTCCAGCAGGAAGCCGTCGCCGCCCAGCGCGACGATCACATCCGCCGCTTCCGGCGGATGCTGGCCCCAGCGGGCGACGAGCCGCGCCTGGGCCGCCAGGGCCTCGGCGGTGTCGGCGGCGAGAATCGCCATGCGCGGCGGGGCCGGATCGGGGGATGCGAGTGTCATGGCCGGTGACTGTAGCCGAAGCGGAGCCGCGGTCTACCCCGGCCGTGAAGCAGCGTGAAGGGGCCGTTCACGCTCGCTTCACGGTGGATGGGGGAGAGTGGCCGGGTCATCAACGGAGGAAAGCCGCAGAGGGGGTGGGGATGATGATTCCGGCTTTGGTGGGAGTGTTCGCGACGATCGCCGTCCTGCTGTCGCGGTGCGGCCTGCGCTTCGCCATGGTGACTGCTGGCACGGCGCTGTCGGGGACCATCCTGATGCTGACGCTGTGACCGGCGGGATCAGCCGCCGGTCACGCTCATGTGCCGCGCCACCGCGGGCTGCGTGTGGCGGCGGGCGATGGAGAAGTCGTGCCCCTTCGGCTTGCGCAGGATGGCTTCGCGAATCGCGGCCTCCAGCGCCGCGTCGGTCGGGTCGGCGCGCAGCGGCGCCCGCAGATCGGCCGCGTCGTCCTGGCCGAGGCACATATAGAGGGTGCCGGTGCAGGTCAGCCGCACCCGGTTGCAGCTTTCGCAGAAATTATGGGTGAGCGGGGTGATGAAGCCGAGCCTTCCGCCCGTCTCCTCCACCCGCACATAGCGCGCCGGCCCGCCGGTGCGATAGTCGGTCTCGGTCAGCGTCCAGCGCCGGGCGAGGTCGGCCCGCACCTGCGACAGCGGCAGGTACTGGTCCAGCCGGGCCTCGCCGCCGATGTCGCCCATCGGCATCACCTCGATCAGCGTCAGGTCGTGGCCGTTCTCGCCGCACCAGCGGATCAGCGTGTCGAACTCGTCGTCGTTGACGCCCTTCAGCGCCACCGCGTTGATCTTGATCCGGATCCCGGCCGCCTTCGCCGCGGCGATGCCCTCCATCACCTTCTCGAACTTGCCCCAGCGGGTGATGGCGAGGAACTTGGCCGGGTCCAGCGTGTCGAGGCTGACATTGATCCGGCGGACGCCGCAGGCGGCCAGATCCTCGGCATGGCGGGCGAGCTGGCTGCCGTTGGTGGTCAGCGTCAGCTCCTCCAGCGCGCCGGTGCCGAGGTGCCGCGCCAGGCTGCGGATCAGCGTCATCACGTCGCGCCGGACCAGGGGCTCGCCGCCGGTCAGGCGCAGCTTGCCGACGCCGAAGCGGATGAAGGCGCTGCACAGCCGGTCCAGCTCCTCCAGCGTCAACAGCTCCGCCTTCGGCAGGAAGGTCATCTCCTCCGCCATGCAGTAGACGCAGCGGAAGTCGCAGCGATCGGTCACCGAGACCCGCAGATAGCGGATGGCGCGGCCGAACGGGTCCACCAGCGGGGCCGTGGAGGCGGGCGACGGATCGATCCTGGGCGTCGGCGTCTGGAGCGTCATATACGACAATATAGGACGCTCCCCCCGGGAACGCGATAGGCCACCCTTCGCCGAACGCGTATGCTTTTCCGCGATGTGAGAAGACGGCAGGGACCGATGATCCGCAGACTGGTGGGCGTGCTGCTGCTGGTGATCGGCGCGTTCCGCGTGTTCGGCGCCGGCGAGGCGGCCTGGGACCGCGAGCAATGGCGCGAGGCGGCGGTGGAGGTGCAGGGGCTGGTGCTGCCGCCCGGCGCCGGGGATCGCTCGACGCCGACCTTGGCCGCGGCGAAGACCGTGGTGCGCCTGGGCACGCTGCGCGCCGTCTATGCCGCCGTCGACACCGGCCTGGCGGCGGCGCCGCAGCCGGGCGAGCGGGTCGCCATCCTGATCGACCCCGAGCGGCAGGACCGCGCGGTGCTGGACCACCCGCTGGCGATCTGGGGCGATCAGCTTCTGGCCGGCGGCATCGGTGCCGTTCTGGCGCTCGTCGGGCTGGCGCTGATGCGGGCCCGGCCGCAGCAGCCGGCAAGGGCCGGCGACGCGGCGGCGGCGATCACGACGGTGCTGCGCCAGGTCGCGGCGCGGCGGATGGAGGCCAGATCGGCGCCGCAGCAGCAACAGGCTGCCGCGTCGTTCCGCGTCGCGCGCCCGGCTGCCTCGGGGGGCGTGGTCCAGCGCATGCGCGACAGCCCGGTCACGGTGCAACGGGCCGGCGGGCCGGCCGTGACCCGCATCGTCGAACGGCCGAGCAATGCCATCCCGATCCTGATCTTCGTCGTCGTGGTGCTGGCCCTGGCCGTCTATCTGGTCGCCGCGGCGTGAGCCCGTTCGGCGTGATCCTGGCCGGCGGCCTGGCCCGGCGCATGGGCGGCGGCGACAAAGCGCTGCGGCCGCTCGGCAGCATGACGCTGCTCGACCGCGTGATCGCCCGGGCGGCGCCGCAGGTGTCCGCGCTGTGCCTCAACGCCAATGGCGACCCGTCCCGCTTCGCCCGGTGGGGCCTGCCGGTGGTGCCGGACGACGTGCCCGGCGCGCCCGGGCCGCTGGCCGGCATCCTGGCGGCGCTGGATTGGGCCGCCGCGATCCGGCCGGAGGTCGACCTGGTGGCGAGCTTTCCCTGCGATGCGCCGTTCCTTCCGCGCGACCTGGTGGCCCGGCTGGCGGCGGCACGGCGGGAGCAGGGGGTGGAGATCGCGGTCGCCGCCTCGGGCGGCCGGACTCATCCGGTGGTGGCGCTGTGGCCGGTGGCGCTGCGCGGCGACCTGCGGCGGGCCCTGGTCGAGGAGGACATCCGCAAGGTCGGGCGCTGGATGGCGCGCCACCCGACCGCGGTGGTCGAGTTCGGCTGCGACCCGGTCGACCCCTTCCTCAACGGCAACACGCCGGAGGATCTGGCGGAGGCGGAGCGGCTGCTGGCGCGGCATCCGGAGCTGGCATGACGGACGAGCCGGTCTGCGCCGGCGATGCGCCGATCCCGGTCGAGTTGGCGGAAGGCCAGGCGGTGCGCTGGTGCGCCTGCGGCCGCAGCGCCGCCCAGCCCTTCTGCGACGGATCGCATGAAGGCTGCGGCATCGGCCCGGTCGCCTTCGTGGCGCCCCGGGCCAAGACCTATTTCTTCTGCACCTGCAAGCGCAGCGGCCGGCAGCCCCTCTGCGACGGCCGCCACAACTTCGTGGGGCCGGCGCAGGGCTGACGCGGATCAGCGCGGATCGATCTGGAAGGGAATCGGCTGCCTCGAGATGCGGGACGGCGGGGGCGGCAGGGGAGAGGCGCCGTTGACCCGCCGAAGGATCTCGCGATCGACCGAGGCGGAGCCGGATGACCGGGAGATCTCCGCCGAGCTGATGGTCCCGTCGAGCTCGATCGTCACGGTGACGGTCACCAGGGCCGATTCCCGGACCATCGACGCCACCCGACTGATCCGTCGCTGGAGATGCCCACGCAACATGGCAGCGTAGTCGGCCGAGCGAATGCCCCCACCGGCCGCAGCGGGCGGCGGCGGAGGGGATGGGTTGGCGGGAAGCGCCGCCTGCTGCGAGGCCGTGGGCGGGGTCTCCGCCGGCTGTTGGACCCGGCGGGGTTGCTGGCGTTGCGGCCGCCGCTCGGCCGGCGGCTTCGGCCTGGTCGGCGGCGGCTGCACGATCTCCGGCTCCTCCGCCTGGACGGTCTCCGGCACGGCGGCGACCACGGCCTCGGTCTGGCCGGTCGTGGTCACGAGCTCCGGCGGCGGGGTCTCCGGCGCCGGTTCCGGCGGCTCGATCTCCGTCGTCTCGGTCACCGGCGCCTCGGCCGGCAGGGGCGGCTCCTCGACGACGGTCTCGACCGGCTCGGCCTGCGCGGTCTCGACGGGCACCGCCTCGGTCGGCTCGACCTGTTCCGGCTGCGCGGTCTCGACCGGTTCGGCCGTGTCCACCGCCTCCGCGGGGCCGCCGAAGCCGGCCATCTCGACCACCATCGGCGTCTCGGCCGGCGTCGGCGCCGCCGCTCCGGTCAGGCTGGGCAGCAGCGCCACCACCACCCCGCCGTGAATCAGCGCGGACGCGGCATAGGCAATGCCGCGTCCCGACAGGCGCAGGCGGGTCATGGCGCGGTCGGCGCGGCGCCGGCCCCGGCTGCGGCAGGAACGCCGGCGGCGGCCGGCTGGGTCGGCGCGCCCTGGGCGATCAGCGACACCTTGGCGAAGCCGGCCTGACCGACCACGCCCATCGCCTCCATCACCTTGCCGTAGGGCACCTCGCGGTCGCCGCGGACATAGACCACCGCCTCGGGGTTGGCCTGATAGGCCGCCTGCAGCGCCGCGGGCGCCGTCTCCGGCGTCAGCACCTGGCCGTTGTCGATCGACCAGGTCCCGGCCTTGTCGACGGTCAGGATCACCGGCTTCTGCGGCTGGCCGATCTTGGTGGCACTGGTCTTCGGCAGGTCGACCGGCACGCCCACCATCATCAGCGGCGCCGCGACCATGAAGATGATCAGCAGCACCAGCATCACGTCGACCAGCGGCGTGACGTTGATCTCGGCCAGCGGCGCGTAATCGTCGCCGTCGCCGGAATCGAGCAGGGCGCCGGCCATTACTCGGCGGCCTCGCGCCGGGCGGCCGCAGCGCGCCGCGTGCCGGACAGGTGCTCGGCCATCTGGCCGATCGCGGTGACGAAGGTCTGGTTGATCCGGCGCAGATCGGTGGAGAACTTGTTGTAGGCCATCACCGCCGGGATCGCGGCGACCAGGCCGATCGCGGTCGCGAACAGCGCCTCGGCGATGCCCGGGGCCACCACCGCCAGGCTGGTGTCCT
This sequence comes from Inquilinus sp. Marseille-Q2685, assembly GCF_916619195.1. Taxonomy (NCBI): domain Bacteria; kingdom Pseudomonadati; phylum Pseudomonadota; class Alphaproteobacteria; order Rhodospirillales; family Rhodospirillaceae; genus Inquilinus; species Inquilinus sp. Marseille-Q2685. Next base: position 644,054 of record NZ_CAKAKL010000001.1, on the reverse strand, counting down.
GCGAGCTGGCGATCGAGGTGAAGCTGTTCATGATGCCCCAGACCGTGCCGAACAGCCCGACGAAGGGCGCGGCCGAGCCGATGGTGGCCAGGAAGGGCAGGCCCAGCTCGCGCCGGCGCACCACCTCGCCGGCGGCACGGCGCATCGCCCGCTCGATCCGGTCGCGGTATTCCGCCCGGCTTTCCTCCGGATCGGCCGCGTGCCACTGGGCCAGGCCGGCCTCGACGATCGGCTTCGCCGGATCGGCCGGAATCAGGTCGACCTCATGCTCGGTGTCCATGCGACGGCGCATGGCAGCCGCGGCGCGGCGCAGCCGGCCGATGGTGAACAGCTTGTCGAGGATGATGCCCCAGCAGCCGATCGAGGCCAGAACCAGCAGCGCCAGCACGCTCTGGACGATGACGTCCGCCTGCTGCACCAGGGTGAGGATCGAGAGATCGTGCGACATCGATGGCCTCCTCAGCGCATCAGGGCGACGGGCAGGCGGGACTTGGTCTCGACTCGGTCGATGCAGTCGGCGACCGCGCCGGCCTCGGTGCGGCAGTCGAGCACGTCGTTGACCAGGACCGAGCCGATCGCGTCGCAGGCCAGGCCCGAGACCTCGAAGGCCTTGACGCTGGTCTTGCGGGCGCGCAGCGGCGCCGCATCGACCGCCAGGCGCTTGCGGATGGCGCCGTCGGTGCCGAAGAAGACGAGGTCCAGCTTGAACGACTGGTAGGCGTCGTCGCCGGTGCCGAACACCATATTCACGGCGCAGTTCTGGCCGCGCGGCTCGAGCGTGTTGAGCTCCAGGCTGACGCCGTTCGGGGCCGCGTTGGCGGCGATGGCCGGCGCGGCGGAGAGGGCCAGGAGCAGGGCGGAGAGCGCGGACACTGATTGGCGTCGGCTGGTCATGATGTCCTCAGAGCGGAACAAGGAAGGGCCTGTCGGATTGCGGGTGGGGAACGATCTCGACCGGGCAGCCGAACACGGCCTCCACGGTCGCGGCGGTCAGCACCCCGGCCGGCGGGCCGGCGGCGAAGACGCGGCCGCGGCGCAGCAGCACGATCTCGTCGGCGAAGCGGGCGGCCTGGTTCAGGTCGTGCAGGATCGCCAGCACGCCGGTGCCGGCATCGGCCAGGCCGCGGGCGACGCGCAGCACCGCGGATTGATGGGCCAGGTCGAGGCTGGCGGTCGGCTCGTCCAGCAGCAGATAGGTCGGCGCCGCGGCGGCCGCGCCCCCGCCGAGCTGGGCGAGCGCCCGGGCGAACTGGACGCGCTGCTGCTCGCCGCCGGACAGGCTCGGATAGGAGCGGTCGGCCAGGACCGCGACATCGGCGGCGTCCAGCGCCGCGTCGACGGCCCGGCGATCGGCGGCGGCATCGGCGACGCCGCGATGCGGACCGCGCCCGAGGGTCACCACCTCGCGGACCGTCAGCGGGAAGTCCAGCGTCACCTGCTGCGGCAGCACCGCCCGGCGGCGGGCGAGGGCGACCAGGTCCCAAGAAGCGATGAGTGTGCCGTCGAGGGTGACCCGGCCGGAGGCCGGCGCGATCTCGCCGGCGAGGCAGCGCAGCAGCGTCGACTTGCCGGCTCCGTTCGGGCCGATCACGGCGGTGAAGCGGCCGGGGGCGACGGTGAGGTCGACGCCGTCGAGCAGCAGGGCCCGGCCGATGCGCACGGCGAGGGAGTCGGCCCGGATCATGGCTCGGACCTCCGCCGGCGCAGCAGCAGCGCCAGGAACACGGGGGCGCCGAGACCGGTGGTGACGATGCCGATCGGCAGCTCGGCCGGGGCGACCGCGACGCGGGCGACGAGATCGGCGCCGAGCAGCAGGGCGGCGCCCAGCAGGGCCGAGGCCGGCAGCAGGCCGCGATGGTCGGCGCCGATGCCGAGCCGCAGCATGTGCGGCACAAGAAGCCCGACGAAGCCGATCATGCCGCTGACCGCGACGGCGGAACCGACCGCGAGAGCGACCGTTCCGACCAGGAGGCGCGTCACCTTCTCGACCGGGAAGCCCAGATGCAGCGCCACCGCCTCGCCCAGCAGCATGCCGTTCAGCGCCCGCGCGGCCAGGGCGACGGCGGCGAGCAGGACGGCGGCGAAGGGCAGCACGGCGAGCACCGAGGTCCAGGTCGCGCCGCTGAGGCTGCCCATGGTCCAGAAGGTGATGGTCCGCATCGCGTTCTCGTCGGCCTTGAACACGACATAGCCGGTGCCGGTAGCGACCAGCGCGTTCACCGCGATGCCGGCCAGCAGCATCATGGTCACCGAGACCCGACCCTCCCGCCTGGACAGGCGGTAGACGGCGACGGTGGTGACCAGGCCGCCGAGGAAGGCGGCGAGCGGCAGGGCGTAGATGCGGAGCAGGGGGATGCCGGCCAGCGCCGCCGGCAGGCCGAGCGAGATCACCGACACGCCGGCAAAGGCGGCGCCGCCGCTGACCCCGATCAGGCCCGGATCGGCCAGCGGGTTGCGGAACAGCCCCTGCATCATCGCCCCGGACACGGCGAGCACGGCGCCGACCATGGCGCCGAGCAGCGTCCGCGGCAGCCGGATGGCGTCGACGATGGCGGCATCGCGCGCGGTCACCGCGTCGAGGCCGCCGAGCCCGAGATGGTGGCCGAGGATCGCGAGCACATGGCCGACCGGGATGTCCGCCGGCCCGATGCTGATGCTCGCCAGCACCGCCACTGCCAGCAGCAGCGCCAGCCCCGCCAAGGTCAGCGACAGGCGTCGGGCCTGCCGCCGCTCGGCCGGGACCCGGATGGCGCCGCTGGCGGCCAGCACGGTCACGAGCCCGTGCTCCAGGCCCGGTCGGGCAGGGATGGCGGGGTCCAGCCCGGATGGATCGCCGCCGCAAGGTCGCGAACCGCCTGCGGCGTGCGCGGCCCGAAGCCGAGCAGGTAGAGCGAGTCCATCGCGATGATCCGGCCGGTCCTGGCGGCCGGGGTCTGGGCGAAGACCGGCAGCGCGGCGATCTTCTCGATTCCGCCGTTCGGCTCGACCGCGTGGCTGGCGATCACCACCAGCTCCGGGGCCGCGGCGGCCACCACCTCGGGCGACAGCGGCTTGTAGCGTTCGGCCTCGCCGACCGCGTTGGTGCCGCCGGCCAGGCGGATCATGCCGTCCGCCGCGGTACCGCTGCCGCCGCCGAGCGGTGTGCCGTTGGTGATCGACAGCACGAACAGCACGCGCGGCTTGGCCGGCAGCTTGGCGACCGCGTCGGCCACCGTCGCGAAATCGGCGCGGACCGCCTGGCTCAGCCCCTGGTCGGGCAGGCCCAGCGCCGTCTCCACGCCCTCGATCTTCGCGAGCACGCCCTCCGCCGTGAAGGCCTCGGGCAGGATCTCGACCGGCGTGCCGGCGGAGCGGATCTGCTCCAGCACCGGCGGCGGCCCGGCCGACACCGTGGTCAGCACCAGGTCGGGGCTCAGCGACAGGATGCCTTCGGCCGACAACTGGCGCAGATATCCGACATCCGGCCGCTCCCGGGCTGCGGGCGGGTACAGGCTGGTGGTGTCGACCCCGACGATGCGGTCCTCGGCATGCAGGGCGTAGACGATCTCGGTCAGGTCGCCGCCGGCGACGACGATCCGCTTCGGCTCCGCCCGGGCGGGCAGGGCGACCGCAACCAGCGCCGCAGCGGCGAGGGCCAGGAGCGGGCGCATCAGGCGGCGCCCAGGGCGCTGACCCGGGCCACCAGCTCCCGCCAGTCGGCGCGTTCCGGCTGGCCGGGCTTGCGGGCGCCGAACAGCATCGCCATCAGCGTGCCGTCGATGTCGAACAGCTCCAGCGAGGTGACGACGCCGTCCTTGGTCGGCTTGCGCACCACCCAGGCTGTGTCGATCCGGTCTTCGCGCAGATGCAGGTTGAAGCCGGGGTCCAGCACGTTCAGCCAGGGCCCGGCATCCTGCAGACGGTGCACCGGGCCGGTGTGGATCTGCAGGCAGCCGGGATTGCCGACGAAGACCATGATCGCGGCGCCCGTCTCGGCCGCCCCGGTCAGCACCCGGCGCAGCGCGTCGCGGCCGACCGGCTCGGCCCGCTGCGGCCCGGCCAGGCGCATCGCCTGCAGCCGGTCGAGCCGGTGCGACTTCAGCAGGCCGAAGAACTGGTGCGTGTCCTCCATCGCGTCCCAGCCGGCGCGGAAGCCGGCGACGTCGATCTCGCCGTCATCGAGGATCGCCGGACGGACGATCTCCTGCGGCGCCAGCACCGGTGTCTGGTCGGCATGGCGGAAGCGCTCGACCAGGGTGGCGAAGGCGGCGCGGTCGCTGCCCTCGGTCAGGAAGATCTTGTGGATCGCGGTGCCGGCGGCGTCGAAGAACTGCAGGCTCGGTTTGGGGTGGTCTGCGCCGCCCACCGCGAAGCCGTGCGCCCAGCGCGTGTAGAACAGCCGCAGGTCGATGTCGGGGCCCAGCGCCAGGCCGACATGGCTGCCGGCCGAGACGTTCTGATAGGTGCCGGTCTTCTCGTGCACCACGCTCTCGTTGCGGGTCAGCGCCATCACCGGGCCGAGCGCCTCGACCGCCTGCAGGATCGTGCTCCAGTCCCCGCCGATCCTGGTGGTGCCGGCGCCGGCCTGGGAGGCGACGAGCTCGCCCTCGCTGACGCCCAGCGCCGCCGCGGCATCGCGGGCGCGGAGCTGTGGCTGCTCGGCGCGCAGCGCCGCCCAGCGCGCGGCGAGGGCGGTCGGCGGGACCGGACGGTCAGGATCGAGGCTCTGCATCATGCTCTCCGATCACCGGTGACGAGGGGCGCCGGCGGCCGGCGGGTTGCGACAGGACATGCGAAAACGCGGCCGAAACATGGGCCGCCAGGGATGCGAAGCATGACGAGAACCTGTGCGGGCGACGGGTCCTCGCGCAAACCTGGCGGCGGGCGGCTGCCCGGCTGGCTGGGGGCGCGAGCCGAGGGAAGGGCTACTTGGTGAGGATGAGCTTGCTGTTGCGGGTGATCCGCAGGCGGTAGACGTCGTCGCCGTGTTGGATCGTCAGCTCGCGGCGGGCGCCGAACAGGTCGCGCGTGTCAAGGCTGGCCGGGGCGGGCCGCTGCGGCGGCTCGACGGCATGCGCTGTGGGTTGATCCAGCATGGTCCCCATCCACGGTGAGATTGATCGGACAAGACGATGTTGAGAGTCATTCTCATATCCCTGTGCGCCGGTCAAGCAAATGCGTGTCATTCCTAATTGCATTTATCAAAAATATTTCACATGGCCACGGGGCGGGGGCCGGAAACCTCCGGAAACGCGATGCTTGGTGCGGACCGCACCAGGGCGCATATAATGCAGGCACCAGCGGATGCCGCGAGCGCGAGGACGAATGCGGATGGAGTCAGGGGCCGGACGATGACCGAAGTGCAGGAGATCGAGCGCAGGCCGGCGGACCGGCCGACCCAGCCTTCAACCGGCCTTTCCGTCTGCGAGGATCGCGTGGTCGAGCGCTTCCTCGACCGTCCCGCGGCCCCGAGCAGCGACGCCGACTTCCTGCGCCGGCTCAACCGCAGCCTGTTCGACGAGCCGGAGTACAGGCCGAGCGTGCCGAGCCTGCGCAGCCTGGTCGTGGTGGCGATCGTGGCGCTGTCCGCAGTTGGCGCGGCGGCGCTGATCGGCACGGCCTGGCACGATCTCAGCGGCGATCGGGCCGCGGAGCAGGCGGTCCGCTGAGCCGCCCGCCCGATCCGATGGCCTCAGCTGTCGTATTGCAGCAGCGAGGCCAGCGGCGCGTCGATCTTGTCGCGGCCGCCGAGGAAGGACAGCTCGATCAGGCAGGCCGCGCCGCGGACATCGGCGCCCACCCGGCGCAGCAGCTGGATCGCCGCCGCCATGGTGCCGCCGGTGGCCAGCAGGTCGTCCAGCACCACCGCCTTCATCCCGGGCTTGATCGCGTCCGCCTGGATCTCGATCGCGTCCGACCCGTATTCGAGTTGGTAGAGATGGCCGATCGTCTCGCCCGGCAGCTTGCCGCGCTTGCGGCACATCACGAAGCCGCAGCCTAGCACATAGGATAGTGGTGCCGCCGCTAGGAACCCCCGAGATTCGATGCCGACCAGGATGTCCGGCTGCCATTCGCGGACCTTGGCCGCCAGGCTGTCGACGGCATGCCGCCACGCTTGCGGGTGGGCCAGGAGCGGCGAGATGTCGTAGAAGAGGATGCCTGGCTTGGGAAAATCCGGGATGCCGCGTATGTGCGACTTGAGATCCATGAGACGTCCTTGGTTGCGGGCCGGAGCGACCCTGCATCGTAGTGCCTGCGGCCCGAAAGGCAATTCGCAGGTGCGGGAACCGGCCGGCCCGGAGGCCGCGCGGTGACCACGGCGGCGGCGGCCACGGACGCCGAGGCCCGGATCGACAGCCGCGTCGAGCGCGGCGTCACCCGGCTGCACCTGGAAGGACCCTGGGTGACCCGGGCGGCGGCGCCTCTCGATCGCGAGCTGTCGGAACTGGTGCGGACTTCGGTGAAGGGCGAGGTGGTGCTGGACCTGTCCGGCGTCACCCGGCTCGACACCGTCGGCGCCTGGCTGGTGCACCGCACCCAGGAGGATCTCGCCGCGGCCGGCGCCACGGTCCGGGTCGAGGGCGTTTCGGACAACCAGAAGGGCCTGCTCGAGGCCGTGTCGCGGGTCGAGCGCGACGAGCCGATCAAGCACCCCGAGCGCAACATCCTGTACGAGCTGGCGTTCCGCACCGGCAAGGCGACCTACCATTTCCGCGACGAGGCCCTGGCGCTCCTCAGCTTCCTCGGCATGCTGGTGGTCAAGAGCGTCGCCACGCTACTGCGGCCGCGCCGGATCCGCTTCACGGCGCTGGCGCACAACATCGAGGCCACGGGCCTCAACGCCCTGCCGATCGTCGGCCTGCTGTCCTTCCTGATCGGCGTGGTGCTCGCCTATCAGGGGGCGGACCAGCTCAGCCGCTTCGGCGCCCAGATCTTCGTGGTCAACCTGCTCGGCGTCTCGGTGCTGCGCGAGCTCGGCGTGCTGATGACGGCGATCATCGTCGCCGGCCGCTCCGGCTCGGCCTTCACCGCGCAGATCGGCACCATGCAGGTGAACCAGGAGGTCGATGCGATGGAGACGCTGGGCCTTGACCCGATCGAGGTGCTGGTGATCCCCCGCGTCTTCGCCCTCGCCATCACCCTGCCACTTTTGAGCTTCTATGCCAGCATGATGGCGATCCTGGGCGGCGCGTTCATGTCGTATTTCGCTCTGAACATCAGCTTCGTGCAGTTCCTGAACCAGTTCCAGGCCGCGATCGGCATCAACACCTTCTGGGTCGGCATGGTCAAAGCCCCGGTCTTCGCCTTCACCATCGCCATGGTCGGCTGCTATGAGGGGCTGAAGGTCTCCGGCAGCGCCGAGAGCGTCGGCCGGCTGACCACGCAGTCCGTCGTCGTCTCGATCTTCCTGGTGATCGTGCTCGACGCGCTGTTCTCCATCCTGTTCGCCACCCTGGGGGTCTGACGATGAGCGAGGATCCCCGGGCGCCGGGCCAGGCGCCGGACGAGGATGCGGTGATCCGCGTGCGCGGGCTCAGGACCCAGTTCGGCACCCAGGTGATCCATGACGGGCTGGACCTCGACGTCCGGCGCGGCGAGGTGCTGGGGGTGGTCGGCGGCTCCGGCACCGGCAAGTCGGTGCTGCTGAAGGAGATCATCGGCCTGATCCGGCCCGCCGCGGGGTCGATCGAGGTGCTCGGCGTCGACATGGACCAGGCGGACGAAGCGGAACGCCGGGCGGTGCAGCGGCGTTGGGGGGTGATGTTCCAGGACGGCGCCCTGTTCAGCTCGATGACCGTGGCCGAGAACATCCAGGTGCCGATGAAGGAATACACCCACCTGTCGCACCACATGATGGACGAGCTGGCGCGGGTGAAGATCGCCATGGCCGGCCTGGCCTGCAGCGCCGGCATCAAGCATCCTTCCGAACTGTCCGGCGGCATGCGCAAGCGCGCCGCCCTGGCGCGGGCGCTGGCGCTGGACCCGGAGATCATCTTCCTCGACGAGCCGACCGCCGGCCTCGACCCGATCGGCGCCGCCGCCTTCGATCAGCTGATCTCGGAATTGCAGCGCAGCCTCAAGCTGACGGTGTTCATGGTCACCCACGATCTCGACAGCCTGGTCACGATCTGCGACCGCATCGCGGTGCTGATCGACAAGAAGATCCTGGTCGACACCTACGAGAACCTGCTCAAGGTCGACCACCCCTGGATCCAGGAATATTTCCACGGGCCGCGCGGCCGCGCGGCGGCGGCCGAGCATGCCGCCCTGGAGCAGGCGCAGACGGGGGTGGAGGGCTGAGATGGAGACGCGTGCGAGCTATGTCGCCGTCGGCAGCTTCGTTCTGATCCTGATGGTCGGGCTGGTGGTGTTCGCCGTCTGGCTCGGCGGATCGGGGCTGCGCGAGAACGCCGAGCGCTACCTGATCTACTTCTCCGGCAACGTCACCGGCCTGCAGGAGGGCAGCCAGGTCCGCTACCGCGGCATCCCGGTGGGCACGGTCGAGGACGTGCAGATCGACCCGTCCAATGTGGAGCGGGTGCAGGTCCGGATCGCGGTCCGGCCGAACACGCCGATCGTCAAGGGCACCGTGGCGTCGCTCGAGATCCAGGGCCTGACCGGCGGCGCCTTCATCCTGCTCAGCGGCGGGGTCCAGGGCGCGCAGCGGCTGGAGAAGGAGGAGGGCAAGGCCTATGCGGTGATCCCGTCGCGCCAGTCCGGGCTGCAGGCGATCGTCGACACCGTGCCGCAGCTCCTCGACCGGCTGTCGGACATCTCGCGCGAGGTGCAGCGGATCTTCTCGGAGGACAACGTCCGGAACATCTCCGAGGTCCTGACCAATGTGAACACCCTGACCGCGGCGCTGGCGCAGCGCTCGACCCAGCTCGCGAGCACGATCGAGCAGATCGATGCGCTGACCCGGAACATCGACGGCCTGGTGACCGAGGCGCGGACCGACCTGGACCGCATCACCACCGGCGCCACCGGCTTCATGTCGACCACCAACACCCAGGTCAATGCCGCGGTGGCCGACGCCCGGGCGATGATCGCGTCGCTGCGCCAGAGCGCCGACGGCGTGGCCCGGCTGCTGAAGCAGTCCGGCCCGGGGGTGGAGAGCTTCTCCACCGACGGGCTGTACGAGATCACGCAGCTGATCACCCAGCTCCGCCAACTGACCGACAACCTGAACCGGACCCTGTCGCGGCTCGACCGCAGCCCGGCGCAGTTCCTGTTCGGCGGCTCGTCCGGCGGCGTTGCGCCGGAAGGTACTTCGAGGTGAAGATGAGCTTCTCTCCCCTGTCCCGGCGCCTCTTCCTGCGGCAGGCCGCCCTCTCCTCGGCCACGGTCGGCCTGGCCGGCTGCGGCGGGATCAGCGCCCTGGCCCCGCCGGCGCCGCAGGTCTACGAGCTGACGCCGAAGAACACCTTCGATCCGGGTCTGCCGAAGGCGTCATGGCAGCTCCTGGTCGACATGCCGACGGCCAATGCCGGCATCGACACCGACCGGATCGCGATCAGCGAAAGCCCGACCTCGCTCGACTATTTCGCCAAGGTGGCCTGGGTTGACCGCGCCCCGGCGATGATCGTCGGCCTCCTGGTCGAGAGCTTCGAGAACACCGGCAAGATCGTCTCGGTCGGCCGGCAGATCTCCGGCCTGCGCGCGAACTACGTGCTGCAGCCCGAGATCCGCGAGTTCCGGGCCGAGCGCTGGGCGGGCGAGCCCTACCGCGTCCGGGTGCGGATCGGGGCCAAGCTGGTGCGCTTCCCGCAGCGAACGATCATCGGCGGCGAGAGCTTCGAACGGGTGGTCGAGGTGCAGGGCCCCGAGTTCTCGGCGGTGATCCGGGCCTGGGACGACGCCCTGGGCGGGGTGATGAAGCAGGTGGTGGAGTGGACGCTGCGCACCGGCGAGCGCGACGACCGCGCCGCGGGCCGGCCGCGGCGGTAACAGCAGAAGGGCAGTCGAAGATCGCGTCGGTCCCTTTGGGGCCGGCGCCGTGCGTCAGCGGGTCGGCCGCGTCCTCAGCGAGTGACGGTCTGCCAGAAGAAGAAGGCGATGACGCCGATGATGATGACCCACTCTGCACCCATGATCCGGTCCATCCCCATGTTTCCTGCCGTCCTTCATAGCACGGGACGGCCCGATCGCAAGGGCGTCGCCGCGGGCGGCGTGCCGGGCCGATGTTCGCAAATGAAAATATTGGCGTCGTTTCCGCTTCCCCATTAGCATTCTTTTTCGTCCAGCCACGGAAGAAGAGCGGCCATGAACGCCACGGCGCGGCAGAACCAGATCGTCGAGCTGGTCCGCCAGGAGGGCTATGTCACGGTCGAGACCCTGGCCGACCGGTTCCAGGTGACGCCGCAGACGATCCGCCGCGACATCTCGCTGCTGCAGGACCGGGCCCTGCTGCGGCGTTTCCACGGCGGCGTCACCGCGCCCGGCAGCGTCGAGAACTTCGCCTATTCCACGCGCCAGGTGCTGTGCCTGGAGGAAAAGCGCCGGATCGCCCGGCTGGTCGCGCGGCAGGTGCCGGACAACGCCTCGCTGTTCCTCAACATCGGCACGACGACGGAGGAGGTGGCGCGCGCGCTGCTGGGCCATCGCGGCCTGCGGGTGATCACCAACAACATCAACGTCGCGAACATCCTGTATTCGAATGCGAGCTGCGAGGTGATCGTCGCCGGCGGCGTGATTCGCGCGCGTGACGGCGGCATCGTCGGCGAGGCGACGCTCGACTTCGTCCGCCAGTTCAAGGTCGATGTCGGGATCATCGGGATCAGCGGGATCGACGAGGACGGCACGCTGCTGGACTACGACTACCGCGAGGTGCGGGTCGCGCGGGCGATCATCGACAATTCACGCCAGGTGTTCCTGGTGGCCGACCACACCAAGTTCGGCCGCAACGCCATGGTGCGGCTGGCCTCGATCGGCGAGGTCCATGCCCTGTTCACCGACCGGGTCCCGCCGGCGCCGTTTCGCGAGGCGATCGCCGCCACCAGCTGCCGCATCCACGTCGCCGATTGACGCCGATTCGGGCACGAACCGGATGCCGGGCGAGCCTCAGATCACCTTGTCCTGCTGCAGTCGGGCGACCAGGTCCTTGGCCGCCCGGGCGGCGAGATCGGCGAAGTCGGTGCTGGAGCCGCCGCGGGCGGTGGCCTCGCCCGTCCAGATGACGGCACCATCGCCGGCCTGCTGCAGCCTGGCCTCGTAGCGGGCCGCCGGCTCGTCGACCCAGCCGCCGCCGGTCGCCGGGCCGGCGAAGGGGCCGCGGCCGTACCAGTACCCACCATAGGGCCAGGGGCCGCCATACGGCCAGAAGGGATCCCCGACATAGGTCGGTGGGATGTAGCGGGCGACCATGGCCCGCTGGTCGACGGTGATGCGCAGCACGGCGCCGACGCCAGCCGTCCGGATCGCGGCCGCCTCGGCGGCCGGGCCGCCGGGCCGGGTCGGCGGCACCAGGTCGATCATCCGTACCGCACGGACGCCGCGGGCCGTGAGCTCCGCCACGGCCGCGCTTTCGAGCGCTTGGCGCTCCGCCAGCCGCGGCGTGTCCGCGGCCACGGCGATCGACCGGATGGCCGCGCCGCCGCGATAGGCCGGGTCGACATAGCCGGCGACCCGCGTCTGCACGCAGGCGGCGAGGAGGAGGGAGGTGAGGGCGAGGAGAAGGGCGCGCATGACGCCTCCTGAGAATCGATCTCACAGAGATGGCGCAGCGGATCGCGGCCGCCAAGGATCTCCGTTACGGTTGTGACAAATTTGTCTCTCACCCGAGCGGACGGAAGCGGGGAACCGCATATCGCCTCATGCGGCGGCTGGGCTTCCGGGAGCGTCTTGTGTATTGAGGGCAGGGTGTCGGGGGCCGTCCGGGGGGAATAATGGCCGTTGCGAGGAAGATTGCCATTGCCGTTGCTGCTGCCGTCATTGCGGGCGGCACTCTCGCGGCGACGACGGGAACGGCGACGGCCAGCCCATGGGCGGAGCCGGGCGATTCGACCCTGCGCAACGACATCCACATCCTGGAGAACTTCCGCCTGATCGACGGCGTGCTGAACGCCTGGCCGATCCCCTGGGCGCAGATCACCTATCGCCTGGCGAAGGCCGACCGCGACCTGCTGCCGCCCTATGCCCAGGCGGCGCTCGACCGTGTCCGCGCCCGGGCCGCGGCCGAGACCCGGCAGGGCCAGCTGCATGCACAGCTGCGGGCCGACCTGACCAACCAGCCGGCCCTGGTGCGCGGCTTCGAGTACACGGCGCGGCAGCGCGGTGAGGTCACCGCGTCCTTCGAATACATGGGCGATTCGACGGCGCTGCGGCTGTCGGTCGGCGCCTATTCCCGCTTCGTCAAGGGCGACAGCCCCTGGTACTATGCCGGCGAGGATTCGTTCCAGCCGTCGCTGGACGGCACCTATCTCGCCCAACGGGTCGACAACTGGATCCTCTATGCCGGGTGGCTCGACCAGTGGTGGGGGCCGGGCGAGACCACCAGCCTGATCCTCTCGACCAATGCGCGGCCGTTCCCGAAGGTCGGCTTCATGCGCTCCAACCCGCATGCCTTCGAGACGCCGTGGCTGAGCTGGATCGGCCCCTGGCAGATCACCGGCTTCCTCGGCGTCCTGCCGGACGACCGGATCGTCTCCAACACCCTGATGTTCGGGCTGCGGGCCTCGGTCAGCCCGATCCCGGGGCTGGAGCTCGGCGCCTCGCGCATCATGATGTTCTGCGGCAGCGGGCGGCCCTGCGGCTTCCGCGCCTTCATCGACGGCTTCTTCGGCAACACCAACTTCGAGGCCGCGCAGCAGGCCCAGGATCCGGCGAACCAGATCGCCGGCTTCGACGCCCGCTACAGCGCCCAGCTGTTCGGCCAGCCTTTCGAGATCTATGGCGAGCTGACCGGCGAAGACGCCGCCTATTCCGACATCGGCATCCCGCTGCCGTCGCGCAACGCGGCCGTGATCGGCGCGTCGCTGTGGAACGGCTGGGGTGGCGACGGATCGATGTGGAAGGTCAATGTCGAGTACTCGAACTCGACCGCGAACTTCCTCGACAGAAAGATCTATGGATACTTCTATGAGAGCTTCGCCTATCGGGACGGTTACCGGTTCTACGGCCGTTCGATGGGCGACAGCCTCGATGGCGATGCCGAGCTGTTCGGCATCACCGGCACCTTCGTCGACAGCGACAACTGGACCTACAAGGCGGCCTATTATCACGCCTTCCTGAACCCGAAGAACAACCAGCGCAATACGGTCAGCCAGAGCAAGGAAGACATCAACATCGTCGATCTCGGCGTCTCGATCCCGATGCGGCGCAACACGGTCGGCATCAACCTGCGGCTGCAGGACGATTCGCCGAACAGCCCGGGCGAGCAGAAGCCGATGGCGGCGCTGGGGGTTTCGACGACGATCCGGTTCTGACGGCGCGGGGCAGAGCCTCAGGGCTCCTCGAGGCGGACGACGTCGTCCTCGCCGAGATAGGGGCCGGTGCGGACCTCGATGAGCTCGAGGTCGATCTTGCCGGGGTTCTCGAGCTTGTGGTCGGTGCCGATGGGGAGGTAGACGGCCTCGTTCTCGCGCAGGATGCGGGACTGGCCTTCCATGGTGACGCGGGCGGTGCCGGAGAGCACGACCCAGTGCTCGGAGCGGTGGTAGTGGCGCTGGAGGGCGATGGCCTGGCCGGGATGGATCAGGACGCGCTTGACCTGGAAGCGGTCGCCGGCATGCAGCGACTTGACGGTGCCCCAGGGGCGGTAGATCTCGCGGTGGATCACGGCCTCGGGGCGCCTGGCCTTCTTCAGCGCGTCGGTGACGGCCTTGACGTCCTGGACCTGGTCCTTGGCGGCGACCAGGACGGCGTCGTCGGTGGCGATGACGATGGCGTCGTCGAGGCCGATGACGGCGGTGAGGATGCCGTCGGAGCGGACCAGGCAGTTGCGGGAGGCCAGAGCCAGGGCGTCGCCCTGGGTCAGGTTGCCGTCGGCGTCGCGGTCGCCGATCTCCCAGAGCGAGGACCAGGAGCCGACATCGGTCCAGCCGATCGAGGCGGGGACGATGCCGGCGCGGGCGGTCTTCTCCATGACGGCGTGGTCGATCGAGATCGAGGGGGCCTGGACGAAGGCAGCAGGGTCGAGGCGCAGGAAGGTGAGGGCGCGCGAGGCGGCCTTGAGCGCGGCGTCGGCGGCGGCCAGGACCTGGGGGGCGTGGCGGGCGCATTCGGCCAGGTACTGGCCGGCGGTGAACAGGAAGATGCCGGCGTTCCACAGGTGCCGGCCTTCGGCCAGGAAGCGCTCGGCGGTCTCGCGCGGCGGCTTCTCGACGAAGCGGGCGACGGTGCGGGCGCCGGGGGCCTGTGCGATGGCGTCGCCCGGCAGGATGTAGCCGTAGCCGGTCTCGGGCGCGGTCGGCTGCATGCCGAAGGTCATCAGATAGCCCTGGCGGGCGGCCGGCGCCGCGGCGGCGATGGATGCCCGGAAGCCCTTGGGGTCGGCGATGTGATGGTCGGCGGGCAGCACCAGCATCAGCGTGTCTGGGTCGCGGTCGGCCAGGAAGCGGGCGGCGACGGCGACGGCCGGGGCGGTGTTGCGGGCCGAGGGCTCGAGGATGATGGCGTCCGGCGCCACGCCGATCTGGCGCATCTGCTCGGCGACGATGAAGCGGTGGTCGTCGGCGCAGATGAACACCGGCGGGGCGAAGCCGTCGGCCTCGCCGACCCGGGACACCGTCTCCTGGATCATGGTGCTGCCCGACACCAGCGGCAGGAACTGCTTGGGATAGCCCGCCCGCGACAGCGGCCACAGCCGCGTCCCCGACCCGCCCGACAACACCACCGGCACCACAGCCTGGCCGGCGGCCTCCGCCGTGGCTACCGGCCGTTCGACCGTCTTCGCCTTTGCCATCACCGTCTCGCCCTGCCTGAAACTCGACTCTGCCGCAGATCCGGCGGCCTGTCTCGCAACCTTTAGGGGATCCCTCGGTCCGTTGACAGTCTCTCGGCAATGATCCGACAATTCTCCCCATATCGAAGAGTCGGGATCGCGGCGCGGCACCGTCCCGACAACCAAATCGCCGTGGAGGAGAGCTCATGACTGGTACGTTGCAGCGCGCCCTGCTGGGCGCGGTCCTGGCTGTCGCGGTCGTCCTGCCGGCGGCGGCGCAGGACAAGAAGACCATCCTGACATCGGTGCCCAGCCTCGGCTTCCCGTTCTTCGTCCACATGATGAACGAGCTGAAGGCGGAGGCGCAGAAGCTGGGCGTAGCCTCGGTCGAATCCGACGGCCAGAACAGCGCGCCGAAGCAGACCGCCGATGTCGAGGCGGCGCTGGTACAGAAGGTCGACGGCATCGTCATCAGCCCGATCGACGTCAACGCCATGGCGCCGGTGCTGACCGAGGCGGTGGAGGCCGGCGTGCCAGTGGTTACCATCGACCGCCGGGTCACCGGCGTCGACGGCATCCTGGCCCATGTCGGCGCCGACAACGTGCTGGGCGGCGAGGCCCAGGCGAAATGGCTGATGGAAACCTATCCGAACGGCGCCACGATCGTGAACCTGCAGGGCCAGCCCGGCGCCAGCCCCGCGATCGACCGCAACAAGGGCCTGCACAACGTCCTCGACCAGCATAAGGACAAATACAAGTTCGTGGCGGAGCAGACCGCCAACTTCGCCCGTGACCAGGGGCTGAGCATTACAGAGTCGATCCTGGCAGGGCTGTCGACGCCGCCCGACGTGATCGTCGCCGCCAATGACGACATGGCGCTCGGCGCGCTGGAGGCAGTGCGCGGCCGCAACCTGCAGGACAAGATCAGGATCATCGGCTTCGACGCGCTGCCGGAAGCGCTGGGCAGCATCCGCGACGGCGGCCTGGCCGGCACCATCGAGCAGTTCCCGGGCGGCCAGAGCCGCAAGGCGGTCGAGGTGCTGGTCGACTATCTGAAGACCGAGAAGAAGCCGGATCCGTCGCTGATCCTGCTGACCCCGATCGCCATCACCAAGGCCAATCTCGACAAGGCCGAGCGCATCGGCGAGGTGAAGTAGGGCATGGGTTCACCCGTGACCGAACCGTTGCTGCGCATGACCGCGATCACCAAGCGCTTCCCGGGCGTCGTCGCCCTGGACGGCGTCGGGCTGGAGGTCGCGGCCGGAGAGGTGCACGGCCTGCTGGGCGAGAACGGCGCCGGCAAGTCGACGCTGCTGAAGATCCTGTCCGGGGCGCAGGCGCCGGATGGCGGCAGCATCGTCTTCGCCGGCGAGGCGGTCAGCTTCGCCGCGCCTTACGAGGCGCAGCGGCGCGGCATCGTCACGATCTACCAGGAGTTCAATCTGATCCCGAGCCTGACGGTCGGGGAGAACATCCTGATCGGGCGCGAGCCGGGGCGGGCCGGGCTGGTCGACTGGGGCGCGATGCACCGGGCGGCCAAGGCGGCGCTGGACCGGATCGGTCTGGCCATCGACCCGCGCCGGCTGGTGCGCGACCTCAGCGTGGCCGAGCAGCAGATGGTCGAGATCGCCCGCGCCCTGTCGATGGAATCGCGGCTGATCGTGATGGACGAGCCGACCTCGGCGCTGAGCGCCGCCGAGGTCGACCGGCTGATGGCGATCATCCGCACGCTGCGCGGCCAGCGCATCGCCGTGATCTACGTCACCCATCGCCTCGACGAGGTGATGGCGGTCTGCGACCGGATCACGGTGCTGCGCGACGGCCGGCTTGTCGGCGGCGCGAATGTCGCCGAGATCACGGTCGACGACATCATCCGCATGATGGTCGGCCGCGACCTCGGCGCCCTGGCCCGGATCGAGGGCGGCGCGGCACAGGACGGCCCGCCGGCGCTGCGGGCCGAGGGTATCGCCACCGAGCGCAGCGCGCTGAACCCGCATGCAACGGTGTTGCATGACGTTTCGCTGGCGGTGCGGCGCGGCGAGATCCTGGGCATCGCCGGTCTGGTCGGCGCCGGGCGGACCGAGCTGGCCCGCGTCCTCTTCGGCGCCGACGCCCGGACCGGCGGACGCATCCTGGTCGAGGACCGGCCGGTCGAGATCCGCAGCCCGGCCGACGCGATCCGCCACGGCATCGGCCTGGTGCCGGAGGATCGCAAGCAGCAGGCGCTGTTCCTGTCGCTGGCGATCCGCAGCAACCTCGCCATCGCCGCGCTCGGCAAGCTGGCGGGGCTGTTCGGCTATGTCCCGGACAGCCGCGAGCGCGGGCTGGTCGAGGAGTACCGCCGCGCGCTCGGCATCCGCATGGCGGGGCCGGAGCAGCAGATCGCCAACCTGTCCGGCGGCAACCAGCAGAAGGTGGTGCTGGCCCGCTGGCTGGCGCTGCGGCCGAAGGTGCTGATCGTCGACGAGCCGACCCGCGGCATCGACGTCGCCGCCAAGGCCGAGGTGCACCAGCTGCTGGGCCGGCTGGCGCGGGAGGGCATCGCGGTCATCGCCATCTCCTCCGAGCTGCCGGAGGTGCTGGCGATCAGCGACCGCATCGTCACCATGTGCGAGGGCCGGATCACCGGCGAGCTCGACCGGGCCGAGGCCGACGAGGAAACGCTGATGCGGCTGATGACGCGCCGCCGGGCGGCATAGGAAGGACGAGAATGGCGCAGGGCACCACGCTTCCGGACCGCGGCGGCTTCGACCTGTTCGGACTTCTGGCGCGGTTCGCGCCGCTGATCTTCCTAGTGGTGCTGATGGCCGGCTTCGCCATTGCCGAGCCGCGCTTCATCTCCACCGTCAACCTGCTGAATGTGCTGCGCCAGGTCTCGATCTACGGGCTGCTGGCGATCGGCATGACCTTCGTCATCCTGACCGCCGGCATCGACCTGTCGATCGGCGCGGTCCTGGCCTTCTGCGGCCTGGCCGCCGCGATCGTGGCCAAGGGCAGCGCCACCGGCAATTTCGCGCTCGGCACCGAGGAGGTCCAGGGCTGGGGCTGGGGCGCGGCCGCGCTGGTCTCGATCCTGCTGGGCATGGCCGCGGGGGCGATCCAGGGCTTCGGCATCACCCGGCTGAAGGTCCCGCCCTTCGTGGTCACGCTGGGCGGCATGTCCGCCTTCCGCGGCGCCGCGCTGCTGTTGTCCGGCGGCGGCCCGATCAGCGGCTTCGACGCGGATTTCCGCTATTGGGGCCAGGGCAAGATCCTGGAGATCCCGGTGCCGGTTCTGGTCTTCCTGGGGTTCGCCGTGCTGGCCCATCTGGTGCTGCGCTACAGCCGCTTCGGCCGCCAGGTCTATGCCGTCGGCGGCAATCCGGAGGCGGCGCGGCTGTCCGGCCTGAAGGTGCGGCGGGTGCTGCTCAGCGTCTACGTCATCATGGGCTTCTTCGTCGGGCTCGGCGCCTTCGTCCTGTCGGCCCGGCTGAACTCGGCCGAGGCGGTGGCCGGGCAGGGCTACGAGCTGACCGTGATCGCCTCGGTGGTGATCGGCGGCACCAGCCTGTTCGGCGGCATCGGCACCATCTTCGGCACGGTGATCGGCACGGTGCTGATCGGCGTGCTGCTGAACGGCCTCGTGCTGATGAACGTCTCCTCCTACATCCAGCAGATCATCATCGGCGTGATCATCGTGCTGGCGGTGGCCTTCGACACCTTCGCCAAGTCGCGCCGCCGGCGGGTCTAACCCGCACGGATTTTTTCACGGACGATGTCGAAAGGCCTGCCGACGGCCCGTCATGGGGGTGAGCGAGACGCGCTCGACCCATGGAATGGAGACGATCATGCAGTACGCCCTGCTGTTCCAGCAGACCCCCGAGGAGTTCGCCAATCGGCGCGACCCGGAGAAGCACGCCGCCTTCTGGGCCGCCTTCATGCCCTATATGACGGCGCTGAAGGAGGCTGGCATCGTGGTCGCCGGCGCCGGGTTGGAGCCGCCCGCCACCGCAACCTCGATCCGCATCGGCGGCAGCGGGCGGCAGGTGCAGGACGGTCCCTTCGCCGACACCAAGGAGCAGCTCGCCGGCTTCTTCATCATCGAGGTGCCGAACCTGGACGCGGCGCTCGACTGGGCCTCGCGCTATCCGGGCGGCCCGGGCGGCGGGGTCGAGGTGCGGCCGGTGGCGCCGCCGAAGCCGCAGCAGTGAGCATGGACACGCGCCGCGCGGTCGAGCGGGCGGCGCGTGACTCCTATGGCCGGCTGGTGACCTTCCTCGCCGCCCGCTCACGCGACATCGCGGCGGCCGAGGACGCGCTGGCCGACGCCTTCCGCGCGGCGCTGGAGACCTGGCCGCGCGACGGCGTGCCGGACCGGCCGGAGGCTTGGCTGCTGACCGCGGCGCGGCGCCGGCTGATCGACGGCGCCCGCCACGTCCAGGTACGGGTGGAGGCTGTCCCCGACCTCCGCATCGTGGCGGAGGAGGCGGCGGCCTTGGCCGAGGCCGACAGGTTTCCGGACGAGCGGCTGACACCGCTCTTCGTCTGCGCCCATCCTGCGATCGACCCGGCGATCCACACCCCGCTGATGCTGCAGACCGTGCTCGGCCTCGACGCCGCGCGCATCGCCTCGGCCTTCCTGGTCAGCCCCGCCGCCATGGGCCAGCGCCTGTCGCGCGCGAAGGGCAAGATCCGCGACGCCGGCATCGGCTTCGAGCTGCCGGAGGCGAAGGAGCTGCCGCCGCGCCTCGACGCGGTGCTTGAGGCGATCTATGCCGCCTATGGCAGCGGCTGGGACGATATCGCTGGCGCCGATCCGCGCCGCAAGGGGCTGGCGGTGGAGGCGATCGACCTCGGCCGGATGCTGCGGCCGCTGCTGCCGGCCGAGCCGGAGGTCGAGGGCCTGCTGGCCCTGATGCTGTATTGCGAGGCGAGGCGGGGCGCGCGCCGCGGCCCGGCCGGAGAGTACATCCCGCTGTCGGAGCAGGACACGGCGCGGTGGTCGAAGCCGATGATGGCGGAGGCGGAGCGGATCCTGGCGGCTGCCGCCCAGGACCGGCGCTTCGGCCGGTTCCAGCTCGAGGCCGCGATCCAGTCGGTGCACGCCCAGCGCGCCCGGACCGGCCGGACCGACTGGGAGGCGATCGCCCTGTTGTATGAGGGGCTGGTGCGCCTGGCCCCCACCATCGGCGCCCTGGTCGGCCAGGCCGCCGCCGTCGCCGAGGCCCGCGGCGCCGCGGCGGGATGGGCGCTGCTGAATGCGATCCCGGCCGAGGCGGTGGCGAGCTACCAGCCCTATTGGGCGCTGGCGGCGCATCTGCTGCGTCGGCTCGGCCAGCCGGCGGGCACGGCCTATGACCGCGCGATCGGCCTGTGCGAGGATCCGGCGATGCGGGCCTTCCTGCTGCGGCGGGCCGCCGAGGATTAGGTCCACATCGCCATCGTCTGCGTGATCCGCTGCCGGGCGGTGGCGATCACCGCATCGGAGACAGTCGGGCGGGTCAGGAACTCGGCCCAGCTGAACAGGTCCGCCAGCGCCGCCATCCGGCGCCATTCCGGCGGCAGCGTGCCGCCCGCCGCGCGGTAGCCGTCGACGACGGAATCGGCGAAGCCCGGGCGCGGTCCGAGCGGCGGCCGCAGCAGGTTGCCGAGATCGAAGAACGGGCTGCCGGCGAAGGCGAATTCCCAGTCCAGCACCGCCGCCACGGCCCAGCCTTCCGCTCCTCGGTGGACCAGGATGTTGGTGCCGCCGAAATCGGAATGGGTCAGGCAGGGCGGGCCGGGCCAGCGGTCGAGCAGCCCGGCCTCGCGCTCGGCGAAGGCCACCAGACGATCGGCGAGGTCGCGGCCGAGGCGGTCGCCGCCGGGACCGTCGATCAGCACGTGGCGCAGGAATCCGATCAGTCCGGCGCCGCCGGCATCGGCCGGTTCGGCCACGGCCAGCGACGCGTCGAGGAAACCGGTGCGCTCGAAGGTCACGGCATGGATCGCCGCCAGCGCCGAGCCGACGGAGCGGCCCAGCGGCGGCAGCGCCGCGTCGTCGAGGCCGCGGGCGGCTTCGTCCAGGCGCTGCCCGTCGATCCATTCCAGCAGGGCGAAGGGCAGCCCCGTGGCCGGATCGTCGCCGCTGCCCAGGAGCTTCGGAGCGGGAAGGCCGCGCCCGGCGGTGAGGGCGTGGATCGCCCGTTCCTTCACGGCCTGCGCGGGGTCGCGCTGGAACAGCCGCAGCACCACCGGCGGGTGACCGTCGAGGTCGAGGCGGAGATTGGTGTTGGCCAGCCCGCCCGACAGTTCGGTCACCCGCAGCACCGCCGGCTGGCCGGGCAGGGACCGCACCAGCGCAGACGCCTGGTCCGGGCTGAGAAGGGCGGCCGGATAGGGCCTCGACCAGTTCTCGCGCATGCTACCGGCCCAGGGCGCGGGCCACCCGCCCGGCCATGGCCGGCACCTCCGCCAGGTCGTGATAGAGGCCGAAGCCGAAGCGCAGCCGGTCGTCGCGATGGTCGACGACGATGCCCGCCGCGCGCAGCCGGTCGTCGATCGCGCCGGCCTGGTCGGTGCGGTAGGTCAGGAAATGGCCACGCGCCGGCGTGTCCAACGGCACCAGCAGCCGGCCGCGTGCGAGATCCGGAATCCTGGCCCGGTCCAGCGCCTCGGCGAAGGCCTCCTGCAGCGCCAGCACATGGGCGTGGATCGCCGGCACGCCGATGCCGCGCCCGGCCAGGAGGTCGAACACGGCGAGCAGGCGGTAGAGGCCGGAGGGGTCGAAGGTCGAGCCGAGGAAGCGGCTGCCGTCGATGCCGTAGGGCACGCGCCCGTCCTGCGCCCCGGCCAGCGCGCCGAAGGCGGCGTACCAGCCGGGATCGCGCGGCCGCGGGCCATAGCCGGGCGGCACATGGAGGAAGCAGGCGCCCTCGCCGGCCATGGCATATTTGTAGCCGCCGGCGATGTAGAAGGCGCGCCCGGCGATGACCGACAGGTCGGTCGGCAGCGCCATGAAGCCGTGATAGCCGTCGACCGCGACCAACGTCTCCGGGTCCGGCACCGCCGCCACAAGCGCCGCCAGGTCCGGTACGGCGTAGCCGGAGTTGAAGAACACCTGGCTGAAGAATACCAGGTCATGGCCGCCGGCAGCCGCTGCCGCGGCGAAGCGGGTGGGGAAATCCGCTGTCGGCTCCTGAGGCACGCGGGTGACCTCGACCAGCCCGTCCTCCTCGAGCCGCGCCAGCTGCCGGCGGAAGCTGTGGAACTCGGAATCCGTGGCCAGCACCCGCGCCGGCCGGTCCGCCGGCAGGCAGGACAAGAGGCGCTTGACGAATTCATGCGTGTTCGGCGCGAAGGCGAGGGAGGCCGGGTCGGGCAAGGACAGGATCGCGGCGATCCGCGCCTGCAGCCGCGGCACCACATCGCCGAACACCAGCTCCCATTTGTGGTCGGCCAGGCGGGCGGTGTCCTCGACATAGCGCAGCTGCGCCTCGAACACCGTGTCCGGCCACAAATGGTGGCTGTGCGCGGCCAGGTGCAGCCGCTCCGGCGCCGCGGCCAGGAAGCGGGAGAACAGCGGCTTGAAGCTCACTTGCCGGCCTCCTCGCCATAGGACAGGCCGGTGCGGCGGGTGATCTCCTCCGGCAGCGGCGGCAGGGCCGACCGCGGGGTCAGATAGGTGGAGAGGGTGAACAGGTCGCCGAACACCCGGTGTCGCTCGGCGGTGCGGGCCAGGTAGTCGTGGCCGGAGGAGCCGCCGGTGCCGGTCTTCAGCCCGATCATGCGCTGGACCATCAGGGCGTGGCGGTAGCGCCACAGCGTCATGGTCTCGTCGATGTCCATCAGCAGGCTCAAGAGGCCGAACGGCACCTGCAGCGCCGGCTCGTCGCGGTAGAGGGTGATGAACAGCGCTGCCTGCAAGGCTCGCCAGGACATCCGCCAGGACCCCTGCGCCGCCTCCTCGGCATGGCGGGTCTCGTCGAACAGCGCGGCGAAGCGGGACAGCGCCTGGCGCAGCGCCGCGACCTCCTTCTCCCCCGCCGCCTCGTCCAGCGTCGGATGGGCGGTCAGATGGCCGATATCGCCCTCCAGCATCGCCACCACGGCCTGGCGATAGGCCTCGCGGAAGCGGGAGCCCCCGAGCTCGATGAAGGGCGGGCGGGCCAGCCCGGCGTCGAGCTGCTCGAACAGGCTGGGCCGGCCGGCCGTCGCCTCGATCTTCTCGCGCCCCGAGGGGTCCAGCCGCGCCTCGAAGGACCGACCCTCATAGGCCAGCCGGTCGGCCGCGCGCAGGCCGAGGCGGATCTCGATCAGCCGGAACTGCGCGCTCTGGAAGCCCGAGGCCGGGCGCAGCAGGTCGCGGAAATCGAGGAAGTCGAGCGGCGTCATGGTCTCGAGCACGTCGAGCTGGTGCACGCCGAGCTTCAGGATCTCATGGATGCGGTGCAGGGCGCGGGTGGCGCGGGCGATGGCGCGGTCGTCGACCCGGTCGGCCGCGAACACCGCCTGTACGGCGTCGAGCTCGAACAGGATCTGCTTGAACCACAGCTCATAGGCCTGGTGGATGACGATGAACAGCATCTCGTCATGCGCCGGCCGCCCGGCCTTCTCGCTTTCGCGGTCCTGCAGGGCGAGCAGCTGGTCGAGCTGGAGATAGGATGCGTAGTGGACGCCTGGTTCGGCCATGGCGCGTCTCCCGGTGGCTGTGCCTGCCGGTTGCCGACCGGAGTCGACCGCGGTCCAGTGCTGATGGTGATGGAAGGCTAGCGCGGCGGCGCGGGAGACGGCAAGCCGTCAGGGCCAGGGGTAGCCGGCGACGGGGATCCCGGCCCTGGTCAGATCGGCCGCCACCTCGCGGCGATAGGCGACGACGTCCGGCACCGGGACGGCGCGCAGCCGGCCGACCTCCTCGGCCGTGAAAGGCCGGACGCTGGACCGGGTCGCGGGCGCGCCGAAGCTGGCCACGACATAGTTCATGACGGCAGCGATCCGGGCGTCCGACAGGCTGGAATTGACCACGCCCGGGACATGCATGACGTAGGTGCGGCCTGCCTCGGTCCGCCCGAAGCCGTCGACATAACCGCGGAAATCGGGGATGCCGCGGTCCGGGCTGCCGGAGCCGTCGGCGCCGTGGCAGCCCGAGCATTTCAGCATGTAGTCGATATGGGCCGGACGAGCATCCTGTGCCCGGGCGGAGGTGGCCGGCAGCAGCACGGCGAGAAGCATCAGGATCGGCCGCAGGGCCGTCATGATCCCTTGCGCAGCTTCTGCAGCGCCGAATGGGACGGCGGCGCCTCGCGGGTCTTCGCGATCAGGCCGGGGTCGATCGCCTGGCCGGTCCGGGCGAGCGTGCCGAGCAGGTAGGTGCCGATGGCCGCCAGCTCCTCGTCGCTCATTGCCTGGGGCGGCATGACGAGGCCGGCATAGACATGGCCGCCCGACATGATCGTGCCGGACAGGCCCGAGGTCATGACCCCAGCGACGTAGCCGGGGGCCCGGTCACCCAGGCGCTGCCAGAAGGCGGCGTCGTTGAGCGGCGGGGCGATGCCCGGATTGCCGACGCCGCCGGCCTGGTGGCAGGCGGCGCAGACGGAATCGAACAGCGCCTTGCCGTCCTGCGCGCTTGCCGCCGGCGCGGCCGCGACCGCCGCCAGCAGCAGGATCGAGCCGAGCCTCATTCCGCGATGCCCACCAGCGCGGCGACGGTGCAGTGATAGCCCTGCGAGGTGTTGGCCATGCACCAGTTGATGTCGTTGTGCAGCCCCATGCGATAGCCCGGCCGTTCGCGCTCATTGCTGTTGCAGAACGGGGCGTTGTCGCAGATCGCCCGGCCGCAGCAGTCGTTGTACGACACCAAGTAGTCCTTGCCGTCCGCCGGGTTGCGGCAGGTGCCGACCCAGGTGACCTTGGAGATCTCGGCCCCCGGCGGGCATTGGCTCACCGAGCCGCCGCAGCTGCTGCACAGATTGCCGTCCAGCGCGCAGTAGCGCCAGTACTCGCAGGCCGTCGGATCGTCGACCGCCCCGACGGCGGCGAGGGCCTGGCCGAAGGTGCGGTCGAAGGGCAGGGCCGGCAGCAGCATGCCGCCGACCAGCGCCGTGCCGGACCTGGCCAGGAAGGAGCGGCGGCTGCTGCCCAGCGCCAGCCGGCGGCTGCCCCGCTCGGCGATCCGGTCGATGAAGCCGGTGAGCGTGTCGAAGAGCGCGATCATGGAAGGCTCCTTGTCCGGCGGTCAGCCATGGGCCGGGGCGCGGCCGTCCAGAAAATCCTGGATCGAGGTCACGCCCATCTCCTTGGCGTTGAACAGGCTCTCGAGCTGCTCGCGGTTGTTCACCAGCCCCTTGGACAGGACGGTGCCGTCCTCGCCCAGCAGCACGGCGAAGGGCAGGCGCGAGACCCGGTAGGCGAGGCCGAGCTCGGTCGAGTTGACGTAGTCGAACTCGGCCAGCCCGGCGGTCTGGACGAAGCGGCGCTGCTTCTCCTCCTCGCCGTCGCTGGCCAGCACCACGTCCAGCCACGGCCGCTCCGCCGCCCGCACCGAGCGCAGAACCGGCAGCAGCTTCTTGCAGATCGGGCAGGTCGGCGACAGGAAGAAGACCAGGGTCGAGCGGCCGGGCCGCGGCCCGATCGCCACCGTGCCGCCGTTGAGGCTCTCCAGCGCGAAGCGCGGCGACAGGTCGCCGATCTTCGGCCCGGAATCGTTGACCAGGGCGCCGAGCGGGCTGACGCGCTCATACAGCACGCCGATCTGCCGCGACAGGGCGAACAGGGCGACGACCAGGCCCAGCATGACGACCCAGAGCAGGGCCAGCGCGAAGATCATCAATGTCATGGAATGGCCCCTTCCTTGAACGTCAGCGCCGGGCGCCGATGAGGGCGGCGTTGGCCAGGATCTGCTCTGCCAGCAGATAGGCGGCGAACACGGTCAGCCCGCCGAGGGTGACGACCAGCGTCCCGGCCAGGCCGGGGACGGAGAGCGGCACAGCCGCCGCGGCCCCGGCGATCGCGGCCAGCACCAGGTTGCGGCCGGCCAGCGGCCAGCCCAGCGGCTGGGGCGTGCCGCCGCAGCCGCATTCGATCCGGTCGCGGCCGCGCCGCAGGTTCACCGCCATGCCGGCGGCATAGGCCAGCAGCAGCGCGGCGGCCAGCCCGGCGCCCGCGGCCTGACCGCCGGGCACGATCAGCGCCAGGACGACGGCGACCTCGGCCGCGGCGACCACCGCCGCCAGCGGCCGCGCCATCGCCTCCGGCACCAGCCGGTAATCGGCGACGAAGCCGGTGAAGGCGGTGAAGTCGAAGACCTTGTGGATCGCGGCCCGGGCGAAGAGCAGGGCGATGAAGGCGATCGCCGTCGCCGGGGCGAGAAGGGCGGCGTCCATCACTCCGCCACCGCCAGCGACATCGGGAAGCCGGTGACCTTGGCCTCGCCGGCGGCCTTCAGGGCATATCCCGCGGCCGGGTCGGTGGTGAAGCGCAGCAGCGACCCGGTCTCGGTGGTGCCGAACAGGACCGGCACGTCGCCGCCGCTGGCGGCGATGGAGACGACATGCTCGACCGGCGACCGCGACAGCAGCTTCCCGGCCTTCAGGTCATAGGCCCAGATCTCGTGGGCGGCGGCCTTGTGGCTGCCGTCCTTGGCGTCCGGATGCATGGTGACGAACAGGATGTTCCCGGCAGCCGCGGCGATGCCGTAGCCGCCCGGCGCCCAGCCGCCCGTCACCCCGGCGGTCAGGTCGAAGCTCCCGGCCGCCTTCATCGGGCCGCCATCGTCCTTCAGCAGCAGCGCCTTGCCGCCATAGGTCACGAACACCCGGCCGCCATCATAGGCGGCGGGGGCGATGAAGACCGGGTCGGCGTCGGCGTCGAACAGCGCCGCGCTCTTGGCCTTCTCGCCAGCCTTGCCGTCGGGGCCGATGGCGATGTCCTGGAAGGTGCCGTCGCCGCAGGCGGTGGCGAAGCGGTCGCCCTGGGCCGAGGGATAGATGCCGTAGCAGCCAGGCGTCGGGATCTCCTCGGTGACGCTGCCGGCGGTCAGGTCGACGACGGTGACCGAGGTCGCCGGGGTGGCGTTCTGCACCAGCAGGAACCGGCCGGTCGCCGTCCGCTGCAGCAGCGGGGCGTAGCCCAGCGCCATGGCGGCCTTTGCCGGCAGCGCGATCTCCTTGGTCAGGGACAACTTGGGCACGTCGTAGATCTCCACGACCTGCTCGTTGGGCCCGTGGGTGATGCGCTTCAGGTAGCTGGACTGGCCGTAGACCGTCTTGCCATCCGGCGCGACCAGCATCTGGCCCATCGAGCCGGAGGTCATCAGCCCCTTGAAGGCGAGGTCGCCCTGGCCGAAGACGGCGATGCTGCCCGCGCCCTTCCATTCCTGCTGGTAGACGAAGACGTTCGGCCCCGGGTCGATCGCCGCCTTGGCGGTCACGACCTCCGGCGTGAACTCCGCCGCGACGGCGGCGGGCGCCAGGAGCGCCGAAGCGGCGACGAGGACAAGTCGGATCGGAGTGGCCACGGCGTGATCTCCCCCTCGGTCGGTCGCGGCAACGATAGCGACGGGTTTTCGGCCGCCGCTATCCAGTTTCCCGGGCGAGATTGCCCAAGAATTGGGCTGTCATCCGCATTGACCAGATTCTGGGCTCGTGTTCCGATCATGCCGATTGGCTGGACGAGCGGCCCCGATGCCCGAGGTCGTCTACACGCGTCGCGATTACACCGACGCCTGCGCGCAGGAAGGCGCGCTGCTGGGCTGGCAACAGCGCTATGCCCAGCTGAATCCCGGCCCCTATCGCGGCGCGGTCGAGATGCTGCGGCTCGATGGCGTGTGCCTCTGGCGCGAGCGGGTCAGCGTCGCGGTGGAAGAGGCGACCGCCGCCCCGGACGGGCAGGTCGTGTTCGTGCGCGCTCTGCAGGACAGGAACCGCTATCGGACCAATGCGCTGCCGATCGGCGATCAGGAGCTGCTGGTGCTGCGGGGCGGCGAGGAGATCCATGTCAGCCTGGCACCGGACAGCGACATGCTGCTGATGTCGATCGAGCCGGGAGGGTTCGGCGAGCTGCCGGCCCCGCGCGAGCCGGTGATGGCGACGCCGACCTTCCCGGCCATGGAGGCGGCGGCGCAGTGGTTCGTCGGGCTGATGGTGCTGTTCTCCGGCGCCATGTCCCTGCCGGGGGACGAGCTAGCCCGGCTGCTGCCGGAGCTGATCGCCGACAAGCTCGGCTTCCTCTACGCGCAGATTCTGCACCGGACGCAGGGAACGCGGCCGCTGCGGTCCGGCGACCACAGGCTCTATCGCCGGGCGCGGGAGATCGTCGAAGACCAGCCGGACGAGCCGATCGGCGTGACCCAGCTCGCCCGCCGGCTGGGCGTCCCGAGCGAAGCGCTGCGCTCCGCCTTCAAGGAGACGGTGGGGATCGGCCCGGGCGTGTGGCTGCGGTTGAAGCGGCTGGACGGCGCGCGGCGGGACCTGCTGGCGGCCGAGAGCTCGGATAGCCCGGTCTCCGACATCGCCATGAAATGGGGCTTCTGGCACCTCGGCCGGTTCTCGGCCTACTACGCCGCGCTTTACGGCGAATCCCCGTCCAGGACGGCGCGTCGCCGCGGCTGAGCCGCAACGCCGCTCACTCGAACTTACGGCTGTCGTCGATCACCTTGCCGTCGTTCGGCAGGCTGCCCGGCGGCACCGCCGCCACCGCGGCGCGCAGCTTGGTGACGTCGAGCACGGTCTCGGCGACGGCATCGGCCACCGAAGCGTCGGCGCTCTCTACCTGCAGCGACACGTCGTCGATGCCCTGGCGGCTCGACACCAACAGCCGGCCGCGCTCCAGCCCGTGGCGCTTCAGCACCTCGGCGATCTGGCCGGGATGGACGAACAGGCCACGCACCTTGGTGCTCTGGTCGGCCCGGCCGAGCCAGCCGCGCAGCCGCGGCGCGGTGCGGCCGCAGGGGCTCTTGCCCGGCAGGATGGCCGAGAGGTCGCCGGTGGCGAAGCGGATCCAGGGCGTGCAGCGATCGAAGCTGGTGACCACCACCTCGCCGACCTCGCCCTCCGGCACCGGGTCGCCGGTGCCGGGGCGGACGATCTCGACCAGGATGCCCTCGGCCAGCACCAGCCCCTCATGCGCCTCGGTCTCATAGGCGATCAGGCCGAGATCGGCGGTGCCGTAGCTCTGGAACAGGTCGATGCCGCGGGCCGAATAGAATTCGCGCAGCGGCGGCAGCAGCGGCCCGCCGGAGACGTGGGCCAGCGTCACCGAGCCGGTGTCGTGGCCGAGCTGGTCGGCCTTCTCCAGGATCAGCTTCAGGAAGTCGGGCGTGCCGACATAGCCGCGCGGCTTCAGGTCGGCCATGGCCCTGGCCTGCAGCTCGGTGTTGCCCGTGCCGGCCGGGATCACGGCGCAGCCCAGCGCCTCGGCCCCGGTCTCGAACATCGCCCCTGCCGGGGTGAAGTGGTAGGAGAAGCAGTTCTGGATGATGTCGCCTTCGCGGAAGCCGCTGGCGAACAGGGCGCGGGCGGTGCGCCACATGTCGAGGCCGTGCGCCTCGCCCTCGTAGATCGGGCCGGGGGAGGCGAAGATCCGACGGAACTGACCCGGCGCGATCGTGGTCAGGCCGCCGAAGGGCAGGTCGACCGCCTGGATCGTCGGCAGCTCGGACTTCCGGGTCAGCGGCAGCTCCGCCAGCTCGGCCCGGCTGGTCACCGCCGCCGGGTCGATCCCGGCCAGGCGCTTGGCATAGCCGGGGGCGGAGGCCTTGGCATGGGCGATCTGGGCCGGCAGCTCGGCCAGCAGCGCCGCCTCCCGCTCCTCGGCCGGACGGGTCTCGAGATCGTCGTAATGCTCGGCCATGGGATTTCCCTGTTCCGACTGATGCCGGGGCGATGACTCGCGCCCAGCATGACGCCGCCCGAAGGGCCGCACAATGCCGGGAGGCAAAGCGTCCTACAGCCAGCGCTTGCGGCGCTTGAAGCTCTTCAGGTTCTTGAAGCTCTTGCGCTGCTCGCCGGCGCCGCCGAGGTAGAACTCCTTGACGTCCTCATTGGCCGCCAGCGCCTCGGCGGTGCCGTCCAGTACCACCTTCCCGTTCTCCATGATGTAGCCGTATCCGGCGCAGGACAGCGCCATGCGGGCGTTCTGCTCGACCAGCAGGATCGAGATGCCGAGATCGGCGTTGAGCTGGCGGATGATGCCGAACACCTCCTTCACCATCAGCGGCGACAGGCCCATCGACGGCTCGTCCATCAGGATCAGCTTCGGCCGCGCCATCAGCGCCCGGCCGATCGCCAGCATCTGCTGCTCGCCGCCCGACAGGTAGCCGGCCAGGCCGTTGCGCTCGCGCAGCCGCGGGAAATAGCCGTAGACCCGGTCGATGTCGTCGGCGACCTCGCGGTCGCGCCTCGTGTGGGCGCCGAGCCGGAGATTCTCCAGGCAGGTCATGTCGGCGACGATGCGGCGTCCCTCCATCACCTGGAAGATCCCCCGGCGCACCACGGCGCCGGGGTCGAGATGGTGGATCGGCTGGCCGTCATAGGTGACGGCGCCGCGGGTGACGGCGCCGTCCTCGGTGCGCAGCAGGCCGGAGATCGCTTTCAGCGTCGTCGACTTGCCGGCCCCGTTGGCGCCGAGCAGCGCCACGATCGCCCCCTGCGGCACCGCGAGGCTGAGGCCGCGCAGCACCAGGATGACGTCGTTGTAGACGACCTCGATGTTCTCGACCGAGAGGAGGGGCGGGGCGGTCATGCCGGCGGGCTCAGTAACCCAGCCATTCCGGACGGCGAGGCAGGGTGATCTCCGCCACCTTCTCCAGCGACATGGTGCCGTCGGCCATCAGCGCCGTGACCTCCTTGCCCTGCGTCGCGCCCTTCACATGGCCCTGATAGATCGGCACGGTCATCAGCCCGCGATGGTCGGCCGGGGTCCAGGTCGAGGGCAGGCATACCCCTTCGAGGCCGGCCGGCACCCAGTCCTTCTTCTCGTACATCGCGTCGCGGATGGCGAGGCCGGTGACCTCGCCCTTGGCCTTCGCCGCCTTGATCGCCTCGACCATGTAGGAGGTGGCGCAGACGC
The DNA here is from genome assembly GCF_916619195.1 of Inquilinus sp. Marseille-Q2685. Classification (NCBI taxonomy): domain Bacteria; kingdom Pseudomonadati; phylum Pseudomonadota; class Alphaproteobacteria; order Rhodospirillales; family Rhodospirillaceae; genus Inquilinus; species Inquilinus sp. Marseille-Q2685. The sequence continues at coordinate 613,168 of NZ_CAKAKL010000001.1, read as the reverse complement.
CGGCGATGTAGCTCAGGGGTCGATAGGCCTCGCCGCTGGAATCGCTGATCTTCGAGATCTCGCGCACCCGGTCCATGCCGGCATTCTTGTCGGTCCAGATCGACCCGGTGCGGACCGCCACGACCACGCCGTCGGCGTTCTGGCCGGCCGCCTTCATCACGTTCTCGTCATAGCCCCAGACATTGGCCACGAACTGCACCTTGGTGCCGGCGGTGGCGCAGGCGTTCAGCAGCGAGGTGGTGGAGCCGGCGATGTTGGCGACATAGGCGTAGTTGGCGCCCTTCTCCTTCAGCGTCAGGCATTGCGGCGTGAAGTCGCCCGGCGCCATCGTGTACTGGATCGGGTCCAGCACCTCGAAGCCCAGCTCCTGCGCGTATTCGCTGCAGGCGACCTTGGGCGAGTTCGGGTAGGGGTGGTTGTCGCCCATATGGACCCATTTCGGCTTGCCCTGGCCGCCCTTCTTCTTCCAGTCTTCCGCCGCCCATTGTGCCAGCGCGCGGCAGGCGTCGGAGTAGGACGGGCCGTAGAAGAAGTTGAAGGGCGTCGCCTTGGTCGCCTTCGGCGCCTTGCCGGTCGGGTCGGTCAGCGCCCCGGAATAGGAGCCGGAATAGTAGGGGATCTGGTCCTTGCCGACGAACTCGATCAGCGCCTCGGTGTCGGCGGTGCCCCAGCCTGCGATCGCCACGACCTGTTCGTTCGCCACTAGGCGCTGGTATTCCGAGACCGCCTGCGGCGCCTTGTAGGCGTAGTCGTAGGTCTCGAAGGCGATGTCGTCGCCGTCGACCCCGCCGTTCTCGTTCACCCAGTTCAGTGTATCGGCGACGCCGTCGGCATAGGGCACGCCGATCGAGGCGGTGGCCCCGGTCAGGTCGGCGATGTGGCCGACCGGGATGTCGTCCGCGAAGGCGGGGGCGGCGCAGAGGCCGATGAGCGCGGTGGCGGTGATCAGGGATCGTCTCGACATCGGTGTCTCCTCCAGGTCGCGGCCGTTCTGTCGCGGCCGATGAGCGGTCAGTACGAGAAGGGGTACAGCTTCCACCAGGCCTTGATCTGGCGCCAGCGATGGGCCAGCCCGTCCGGCTCGAAGATCAGGAACAGGATGATGGCGACGCCGACCGCCATCTCCTTCAGGAAGTTGATGCCGACGCGCAGGTCGAGCGTCTTGTACAGCCAGGTGCCGCGGATCAGCCGCACCAGCCAGTCCATCACGTCCGGCAGCGACACCATGAAGACGGTGCCGAGGATGGTGCCCATGATCGAGCCGAGGCCGCCGATGATAATCATGCCGAGGAACTCGATCGACTTCAGGATGGTGAACTCCTCGACGGAGACCACCTGCAGGTAGTGGGCATAGAGCGCACCGCCGACCCCGGCGTAGAAGGCGGCGATGCCGAAGGACAGCACCCGGTACCGGGTCAGGTTGATGCCCATGATCTCGGCGGCCAGGTAGTGGTCGCGCACGGCGACGAAAGCGCGGCCGTCGCGGGACCGCATCAGGTTGGTCGCGGCCAGGTACAGCAGCGCCGCCCAGAACAGCACGACGTAGAAGTAGTTGACGCGGTCGACCTCCCAGCCGAACAGGGTGACCGGGGCGGCATGGGCGCCGGCGACGCCGCCGGTGAACCAGCCGGCGCGGGCGAAGAAATCCTCCAGGATCATCTGGGCGGCGAGGGTGGCGATGGCCAGGTACAGGCCCTTGATCCGCGCCGCCGGCACGCCGAAGACGAGGCCGACCGCTGCGGTCATCAGCCCGGCCAGCGGGATGCAGAAGAACACCGGGATGCCGGTGGTGCGGTTCAGCCAGGCCGAGGCGAAGGCGCCGAAGCCGAAGAACACGGCATGGCCGATCGAGATCTGGCCGGTGAAGCCGACCAGGATGTTGAGGCCGAGCGCGGCGACGGCGAGGTAGCCGATCTCGATGAAGCTGTCGATCCAGCCCTTGGACAGCCAGCCGAGCTGCACCGCGATCGGCGAGAACGCCAGCAGCGCCAGGATGACGACGACGCTGCGCCGGCTGAACGCGTCGTCGAAGATGGTGGTGTCGGCGCCGTAGCTGGTGCGGAAGTCGCCGCAGGGGCGGGCATAGGCGTTGGCCATTCAGGGGGCCTTTCCGCGTGCGGGAACACCCACCTTCTTGTCATGCCTGGGCTTGACCCAGGCATCCAGGGACACCGGGGCGGGCGTCGACAGTCTCTGGATCGCCGGGTCAAGCCCGGCGATGACAGTTTGGGGAAGGGCGGCTAGGCGAGGGGCGGCGGGCAGCTTCATCCTCACACCCTCTCGATGTCCCGGGTGCCGAACAGGCCGTAGGGCTTGATCATCAGGATCACGATCAGGACGTAGAAGGGGGCGATCTTCAGCATGTTGCCCCAGCCCAGGAAGGTGACGTCCAGCCAGTGGGCGAAATGCTCCAGCACGCCGATGATCAGCCCGCCCAGCACCGCGCCGACGATGCTGTCGAGCCCGCCCAGGATCACCGCCGGGAACACCTTGATGCCGAAGACGGAGAGGGCGGAGGACACGCCGTTGACCACGCCGACGACGATGCCGGCGACCGCCGAGACCATGGCCGAAATCGCCCAGGCCATGGCGAAGACCTGGCGGACCGAGATGCCCATCGATTGCGCCACCTGCTGGTCGAAGGCGGTGGCGCGCATCGCCAGGCCCATGCGCGAGAATTTGAAGAACCAGGCGAAGCCGCCCATGATGAACAGGCTGATCGCCATCGACAGGATGTAGACCGTCTGCACCTGCAGCCCGAGGATCTCGACCGACTGGGTCTCGAACACCGGCGGGAAGGGCTGGGCCGAGACGCCGAAGATCCAGGCCATCAGCGGCTGGAACACCAGCGACAGACCAATCGTGACCATGATGACGGAGATCACCGGCCCGCCGATCAGCGGCCGCAGCACCACCACCTGCAGCAGGATGCCGAAGACCAGCATGAAGGCGAGGGGGATGGCGAAGCCCAGCACGAAGGGCACCTGGTACTTCGTCAGCACCCACCAGCAGATCCAGGCGCCGATCAAGAGGAACTCGCCCTGGGCGAAGTTCACCACCCGGCTGGCCTTGTAGATCAGCACGAAGGACATGGCGACGACGCCGTAGAGCGTGCCGACGATCACGCCGTTGACCAGCAGCTGGAACAGGAAGGCGAGGTTCATGGACTCACTCCGCCGCGTGGCGCTGCCCGGCGCGGCCGGGCGCGAGGTCGACCACCTTGAGCGTGGTGCGGATCCGCTGCCGCGTGCCGTCCTGGAAGGCGATGGTGGTGTCGACCGGGATCGCCGGGTCGCCGCGATAGACCGCGTCGATGATGTCGCCGTATTTCTCGCCGATCACGCCGCGACGCACCTTGCGGGTACGGGTCAGCTCGCCGTCATCGGCGTCCAGCTCCTTGTACAGCAGCAGGAAGCGGCGGATGCGCTGCGCCTCAGGCAGGCCGGCGTTCACCGTCTCGACCTCGCGGCGGATCAGGGCATGGACCTCCTCCCGCGCCGACAGGTCGGTGTATGTCGTGAAGGCGATGCGGTTCTTCTCCGCCCATTTCGAGACGATCGGGAAGCGGATGCAGATGATCGCCGCCAGGTCCGGCCGGCCATGGCCGAGGATCACCGCCTCGGCCACGAAGGGCGAGAATTTCAGCTTGTTTTCAATGTATTGCGGGCTGAATCTGTCGCCGCCGCTGGTGACGGCGAGGTCCTTCATCCGGTCGATTACGACCAGGTGCCCCTTGCCGTCGATGTAGCCGGCGTCGCCGGTGGCCAGCCAGCCGTCGCGCAGGTCGGCCTTCGATGCTTCCTCGTTGCGGTAGTAGCCGAGGAACATGTTGGGGTGGCGCGTGAAGATCTCGCCGACGCCGTTCTGGTCCGGCGCCTCGATCCGCAGTTGGATGCTGTCGTCGAAGGCGACGCCGACCGTGTCGAAATCGACATCGCCCGGCCGGTGGATGGTGTAGGCGCCCAAGAGTTCGGTCTGGCCGTAGAGCTGGCGCAGCGGCACGCCCATGGCGAGGAAGAAGCGGAAGGTCTCCGGCCCCAGCGCCGCGCCGCCGGTCGCCGCCGAGCGCAGGCGGGAGAAGCCCAGACGGTCGCGCAGCGCGGCGAAGAGCAGGATTTTCGAGAGGAAGGATTTCTTCTTCTGATCAAGCGCTTTCAGGCCAATCTTCATGCCGAGGTCGAAGAGGCGGCGCTTGAGCCAGGAGGCATCCATCATCCGGCTTCGGACATCGGCGGCCAGCCCTTCCCAGACCCGCGGCGCCAGCAGCACGAAGGTCGGGCCGATCTCGCGGAAATCCGCCCAGCTGGTGCTCTGCTCCTCGACGAAATTCACCGTCATCCGGCACTGCAGCGCCTTCCCGAAGACGTAGACCTGCTCCATGATCCAGGGCAGGGGCAGCACAGAGACGTACTCGTCCTGCGGCCCCTGCGGGTCGACGGCGAGATAGCTGACGGTGTGCCGGATCACCGCCCCGGCCGAGAGCATGGCCAGCTTCGGATGGGCGGTGGTGCCGGAGGTGGTGCAGAGCACCGCGACATCCTCGCCGCGGGTCTCCGCCACCATGCGGTCGTAGAGGCCGGGATCGGCCTGGAGCAGCGGGGCGCCGAGGGCGATGAAGTCCGCGACCGGCAGCAGCCGCGGATCCTCGTATTTCCGCATGCCGCGCGGGTCGGAATAGACGATGTGGCGGACGCTGGGGATGCGGTCGCCCAGGCCCAGCAGCTTGTCGACCTGCTCCTCATCCTCCGCCAGCACGATGGCGACCGAGGCGTGCCCGATCAGGTAGGCGAGCTCCTCGTCCAGCGCGTCGCGGTACAGGCCGAGGCTCATGGCGCCGACGGCATGGGCGGCGATCTGGCCAGCCACCCAGTCCGGCCGGTTGTCGCCGATCAGCCCGACCACGGCGTCCGGCCCGATGCCGAGGGCGCGCAGCGCCAGCGCGAAGTCGCGCACCCGGGCATGGAAGCCAGCCCAGGTGATCTCCTGCCAGATCCCGAAATCCTTCTCGCGCAGCGCCACCTCGTCCGGCCATTGCGCGGCGTTGCGGGCCAGCAGCTTGGGGAAGGTGTCGAGCGCGGCCTCGGTCAAGCCGCCGCCTCCGTGCTCTCGTCGTCGACCTCGCCGAGATAGGCGCGGCGGACATGGCTGTCGGCCAGGACCTCCTCCGGGCTGCCCTCGGCGATCTTGCGGCCGAAATCCAGCACCATGACGCGGTGCGAGATGTCCATCACCACGCCCATGTCGTGCTCGATCATGATCACCGTCATGCCCCATTCGGCGTTGAGGTCGACGATGAACCGGGCCATGTCCTCCTTCTCCTCGAGGTTCATCCCCGCCATCGGCTCGTCGAGCAGGATCAGGTCGGGCTTCAGCGCGATGGCGCGGGCCAGCTCCACCCGCTTGCGCAGCCCGTAGGAGAGGGTGCCGGCGAGGGCGCGGCGGACATGCTGGATCTCGAGGAAGTCGATGATCTCCTCGACCGCGCGGCGGTGCTCCAGCTCCTCCTGCCGCGCCCCGCCGAGCCACCACAGAGCGCCGGTCAGCACGTTGTTCTTCAGCAGGTGGTGGCGGCCGACCATGATGTTGTCGAGCACCGACATATGGGCGAACAGAGCCAGGTTCTGGAAGGTGCGGCCGAGGCCGAGTTCGGCCCGGGCGCTGGGCTTCAGCCGGGTGATGTCGTGGCCCTTGTAGTGGATGCGGCCCGATGTGGGGCTGTAGCGGCCGGAGATGCAGTTGACCATCGAGGTCTTGCCGGCGCCGTTCGGGCCGATGATCGAGAACAGCTCGCCGCGCCGGACGGTGAAGCCGACATCGGTCAGGGCCTTGACCCCGCCGAAGGCGAGGTTGACCGAATCCGCGGTCAGAAGCGCATCTCCCGGTGCGGGCGGCGTGGCCGCAGCCTGCATGCTCTCTCCCCCTGTTGGCCTCGAGCACCTCTGGCGGGTGCCTTGCCCTATCAATGTCGCGGAAGCGGCGGGAAAGGCAATCGGCAAAACGTCTAGAGCATGCCGATCGCGATATCGCCGATGGCGTGGTCGTCCTCCGCCCCGGCGCCGGCGATGCCGAGGGCGCCGACCACCGCGCCGGCGTCGCGCCAGGGGAAGCCGCCCGGCTGCACCAGGATCTCGCCCAGCCCGGCCAGCTGCGCCGCCTCGGCCGGGTCGCGGGCGAGGCGAAGGGCTGGCTCTCGGGTCGGCTCGCCCAGATAAAGGGCCGCGGCCGCCCGGCGCCGGGCGATCTCCAGCGCCTGGTACCCGACGCCGTCCATCCGCGCCGCGGCGACGAGGTGGCCGCCGCGATCCACCACCACCGCCGCGATCTGCTGCTCGCGCCGTCCGGCCTCGGCCAGGGCAGCCGCCAGCGCGGCCTGGGCTTCGGCGAGGGCGGGGGCGAAGTCGGGCATGGCAGTCTCCGGGAAGTCAGAAAGGAGAATAGCGCAGCGTATCCCCCCTCTGTCATGCCCGGGCTTGACCCGGGCATCCAGGAATGTCGACGCCGCTCTGGGTGGCCCCTGGATCGCCGGGTCAAGCCCGGCGATGACAGACTGGTCTCGCGAAAGAATCGTACACGCTGCCACTTGATCCGGCGGCCGGTTGCGGCCACGCTCATTCCATGAGCTTCACGCTGACCGCCGAACAGGAAGCCATCCGCGATGCCGCGCGCGCCTTCGCCGCGGAGCAGATGGCGCCCCACGCCGCCCGCTGGGACGAGGAGCAGATCTTTCCGGTCGAGACGCTGCGACAGGCCGCGGCGCTGGGCTTCGCCGGCATCTATTGCGGCGAGGCGCATGGCGGCAGCGGCCTGACCCGGCGCGACGCCGCGATCGTGTTCGAGGAGCTGGCGACGGCCTGCGTCTCCACCGCCGCCTACATCTCGATCCACAACATGGTCGGCTGGATGATCGACAGCTTCGGGTCGGAGGAGCTGAAGGCGCGCTTCCTGCCGTCGCTGATGACGATGGAGCGCTTCGCCAGCTACTGCCTGACCGAGCCCGGCTCCGGCTCCGACGCCGCATCGCTGCGCACCCGCGCGGTGCGCGACGGCGACCACTACGTCCTGAACGGCTCCAAGGCCTTCATCTCCGGCGGCTCCACCTCCGACGTCTATGTCGTGATGGTGCGGACCGGGGAGGCGGGGCCGAAGGGTATCTCCGCGGTCGTGGTCGAGAAGGGCACGCCCGGCCTGTCCTTCGGCAAGAAGGAGAAGAAGCTGGGCTGGAACAGCCAGGTCACCACCATGGTGATCTTCGAGGACTGCCGCGTCCCGGTCGCCAACCGGCTGGGCGAGGAGGGCGAGGGCTTCAAATTCGCGATGAAGGGGCTGGACGGCGGCCGGGTCAATATCGGCGCCTGCTCGGTCGGCGGCGCCCGCGCCTGCCTGGAGGCGGCGCGCGGCCACATGCTGCAGCGCAGCCAGTTCGGCCGGAAGATCGCCGAGTTCCAGGCGCTGCAGTTCAAGCTGGCCGACATGGCGATCGACCTCGACGCCGCCCGGCTGATGATCCATCGCGCCGCGGATTCGCTCGACCGCCGCGACCCGGACGCGACCCAGCATTGCGCCATGGCCAAGCGCTTCGCCACCGACGCCGGCTTCCGGATCTGCAACGATGCGCTGCAGCTGCATGGCGGCTACGGCTACATCAAGGAGTATCCGGTGGAGCGCTTCCTGCGCGACGTCCGCGTCAACCAGATCCTGGAAGGCACCAACGAGATCATGCGCCTGATCGTGGCCCGCCGCCTGCTGGCGGAGTGATGGGCCGGAAGACACTGCCATGACCGACGAGATCCTGATCGACCGCGAAGGGCCGATCGCCATCGTGACGCTGAACCGGCCGAAGGCGCTGAACGCGCTGACGCTGGCGATGTGCCGGGCGCTGCTGCCGAAGCTGGCGGAGTGGGAAGAGGATCCGGGGCTGCACGCCGTGGTGCTGCGCGGCGCCGGCGACCGCGCCTTCTGCGCCGGCGGCGACATCCGCGCGGTGTACGAGCGGGGGCCGCAGGGCGGCATACCGGTTGGCGATGCGGACCAGGATTTCTTCTGGGTCGAGTACCGGCTGAACCACGCCATCCATCATTTTCCGAAGCCCTGGATCGCGCTGCTCGACGGCGTCACGATGGGCGGCGGGCTCGGCCTGTCGGTGCATGGCTCGCACCGGGTGACGACCGAGAAGACGCTGAGCGCCATGCCGGAATGCGGCATCGGCCTGTTCCCGGATATCGGCGGCGGCTGGTTCCTGTCGCGCTGCCCGGGCGAGATCGGCACCTATCTGGCCCTGACCGGCGCCCGCATCGGCGCCGCCGACATGCTCTTCACCCGGATGGGCACGCATCACGTCGCCTCGGCCAAGGTCGACGACCTGGTCGCGGCGCTGGCCGATGCCGGTTGGATCGGCAATGGCGGGCTGGTGGCGGAATCGGTGCTGCAGCGCTTCGCCGCCGATCCCGGCGAGCCGACCCTGGCGCCGCTGCGCCCGGCGATCGACCGCTGCTTCGGCCACGATACGGTGGAAGAGGTCCTCGCGGCGCTGGACGCCGAGGAGGGCGACTGGGCGAAGGCCGCGGCAGAGCAGATCCGCGCCGGATCGCCGACCAGCCTGAAGGTCACCCTGCGCCAGATCCGCCAGGGCAAGACCATGATCTACGACGCAGTGGCGGCGATGGAGTTCCGAATGGTCCATCGCTTCCTGGCGAAGCCGGACTTCTTCGAAGGCGTGCGGGCGCAGCTGGTCGACAAGACCCGCGACCCGAAATGGCGGCCGGCGACGCTGGCCGAGGTGGACGACGCCGCCGTCGCCGCCTATTTCCAGCCGCTGTCCGGCCGCGAGCTGAGCTTCGACTGATGAACGACAGGACGGGCGGTCCACGCCCGATGTGAGGAGGCCCCGATGTCGCTGCGTATCGCCTTTCTCGGGCTCGGCCATATGGGCCGGCCGATGGCGCTGAACCTGGTCAAGGCCGGCCACCGCGTGTCCGGATTCGACCCGGTGGACTCGGTGCGCGAGGCAGTGGCGAAGGAGGGCATCGCCGCCAAGCCGTCGATCGCTGCCGCGGTCGACGACGCCCAGGTGGTGATCAGCATGCTGCCGACCGGCGCCCATGCCCGTGATGCGTATCTCGGCGACAACGGCGTGTGCGCCAGCGCGCCGGCGGGCTCGCTTCTGATCGACTGCTCGACCATCGATGTCGACAGCGCCCGTCTGATCGCGAAGGAGGCGGCGGCCCGCGGCTTCGCCATGGTCGACGCGCCGGTCTCGGGCGGAACCGGCGGCGCCGCGGCCGGCACGCTGACCTTCATGGTCGGCGGTCCGGACGAGGCGTTCCATCGCGCCGAGCCGGTGCTGCAGGCGATGGGCAAGGCCGTGATCCACACCGGCGGGCCCGGCACCGGCCAGGCCGCGAAGATCTGCAACAACATGGTGCTCGGCATCTCGATGATCGCGGTGTCGGAGGCCTTCGCCCTGGCCGACAAGCTGGGGCTGGAGCGGCAGAAGCTGTTCGACGTGTCATCGAAGAGCTCCGGCCAGTGCTGGTCGCTGACGACATACTGTCCGGTGCCGGGACCGGTGCCGACCTCGCCGGCCAACCGCGACTACAAGCCCGGCTTCACCGCGGCGATGATGCTGAAGGATCTGCGCCTGTCGCAGGCGGCGGCCCAGGCCGCCGGCGCCGCCACCCCGCTCGGCGCCGCGGCGGCCGCGCTCTACACCCTGTTCGTCAACGAGGGCGCGGCCGAGACCGATTTCTCCGGCATCTTCAAGATGATCTCCGCCGAGAAATAGCGCCGGTTCCTTCCGGTTCGTCGGGCATAATCGCAGCCCAACGACTCGGGAGGGAGCCGGTGCGCAAGATCTCTGCGTCTATTGCCGTTGTTGTCCTGTCGCTGAGTGGAGCGCCGTCGATGGCCGCAGACTCCGGCATTCCCGCCCTGCCGCCGACCGACCAGCCGCTGCGCGACTTCGTCACCCGGGTCGAGGCGGACCGCCGCATCACCTTCCGGCTGTTCGCGCCGGAGGCGAAGGCCGTCTCGGTCGTGTTCGGCTCCATGGACCCGGCCAAGGTCAAGGCGACGCCGATGACCAAGGACGGGCGCGGCGTCTGGTCCGTCGTGGTCGGCCCGGTCGACCCCGACCTCTACGAGTACTACTTCAACGTCGACGGTTTCCGCGCGACCGACACCGGTACGAACGCGCCGAAGCCGCAGCGCCAGGTCAACACCAGCCTGATCCTGGTGCCGGGCAGCATCGTCGACACCAGGCCGGTGCCGCATGGCGACCTGCGGGTCGTGACCCTGACCAGCAAGGCGCTGGGCTCCGAACGGCAGATGCTGGTGTGGACGCCGCCGGGCTATGGCGACGGCTCGGCGCCGCTGCCGGTGCTGTACCTCTATCACGGCTTCGGCGACACGGTGTGGTCCTGGGTCACCCAGGGCCGGGCGCCGCAGATCCTCGACAATCTGCTGGCCGAGAAGAAGATTGCGCCGATGATCGTGGTGATCCCGGACACCGAGACCGACATCCCGGCGGCAGTGCCGGAGGATTTCCCGGGCAACACGCGGCGGCAGACCTTCTATCCGCCCAACGCCGCCGCGGCCGACCGCGAGCTGATCGAGGACATCATCCCGTATATGGAGGCGCATTACCGCGTGCGCACCGACGCGGCCGGCCGGGCGCTCGCCGGCCTGTCGCAGGGCGGCTACCAGGCCCTGGTCTCGGGCCTCGGCCATCTCGGCACCTTCGCCTGGCTGGCGACCTTCAGCGGCGTGTCGCAGACCACGGTGCCGGATGCCGGCATCGCCAAGGCGCTGGCCGACCCGGCCAAGGTGAATGCCAGCCTGCGCGGCTTCACTGTTACGGTCGGCAGCGACGACACGATCACCGGCAAGGACATCGCCGGGCTGCGGAAGGACCTCGACGCCGCCGGCATCCGCTACGACTACAAGGAATATCCCGGCCTCTATCACGAGATGGCGGTGTGGCGCCCCTCGCTGGCCGATTTCCTGCAGAAGATCTTCCGGGAATAACAAAGCGGTATGGAGATAAGTTCACCGTCATTGCGAGCGCAGCGAAGCAATCCAGGGGCCAGTGCGAACCGGCCCCTGGATTGCTTCGTCGGCTTCGCCTCCTCGCAATGACGGTGTGACTTAGGAGTCAGTCCCAGTCCGCGGCCTTGCCGGGGGCGAGGCCGTCTTCGCCCAGCAACCGGGCGACCAGGCGATCGGCCGCCGCATCGGGCGCCGGCTGGGTACCCGCGGCCTCGCCCGGGAAGCCCTGCTCGCGCAGGCGGGTGGCCATCGGGCCGGGATGGAACAGCGCCACGCGCAGCGGCGTCTTCGCCGTCTCGGCCGCATAGAGCCCGGCCAGGGTGTCCAGCCCGGCCTTGGCCACGGCATAGGCGCTCCAATAGGCGATGCCGCTGCGGGCGATGCGATCGGTGACGAAGACCGCGCGGGGCGCCGCGGCGGCGCGCAGCAGCGGGTCGACCGAACGGATCAGCCGGTAATTGGCGTTGAGGTTGAGGTCGAGCACCCGGGCCCAGACCTTTTCGTCGCTGTAGGCGACCGGGCCGAGATGGCCGAGCATGGCGGCGTTGGCGACCAGCAGGTCGAGCTTGCCGAAGCGCTGCGCCAGCGAGCCGCCGAGCAGGTCGATCTGCTCGAACTTCGACAGGTCCATCGGCACCAGCGTGGCGCTGCCGCCCGCGGCCTTGATGGCGTCGTCGGTCTGCTCCAGCCCGCCGACGGTGCGGGCGGCGCAGACGACATGGGCGCCGGCGGCGGCAAGCCGGACCGCGACCGCGGCGCCGAAGCCGCGCGACGCACCGGTCACGAGCGCGATCCGGCCCTCCAGAGGCCTGCTGGTCTCGGCCATCGGGTCAGACGCGCTCGGAGAGGGCGGAGCTGCGGCGCGGCGCCGCCGTGTGGTCGGTCAGCGGCGTCGGATAGTCGCCGGTGAAGCAGGCGTCGCAGAACTGGCGGGCATTGCCGGCCCGCTTCGGCGCGCCCATGGCGCGGTAGAGGCCGTCGATCGAGATGAAGGCCAGGCTGTCGACGCCGATCAACTCGGCCATCTGCTCGACCGAGTAGTTGTGCGCCAGCAGCTTCGACTTCTCCGGCGTGTCGATGCCGTAGAAGCAGGGATTGGTCGTCGGCGGGCTGGAGATCCGCATATGGACCTCCTTCGCGCCGGCGTCGCGCACCATCTTCACGATCTTTTGGCTGGTGGTGCCGCGCACGATCGAATCGTCGACCAGCACCACCCGGCGGCCCTCGATCATTGCCCGGTTGGCATTGTGCTTCAGGCGCACGCCGAGATGGCGGATCTGGTCGGTCGGCTCGATGAAGGTGCGGCCGACATAGTGGTTGCGGATGATGCCCAACTCGAAGGGCACGCCGCTCTGCCCGGCGAAGCCGATGGCGGCGGGCACGCCCGAATCCGGCACCGGGATGATGACGTCGGCCTCGACCGGCGATTCGACCGCCAGCTCGGCGCCGATCCGCCGCCGCGCCTCGTAGACCGAGGAGCCCTCGACCACGCTGTCGGGACGGGCGAAGTAGATGTATTCGAAGATGCAGAAGCGCCGCTCGGCCGGCTGGAACGGCTTGATGCTGCTGACGCCGCCGTCGGCGGTCAGCACCACCATCTCGCCCGGCTCGACGTCGCGGATGAACTCGGCGTCGATGATGTCGAGGGCGCAGGTCTCCGACGCCAGCACATGGCTGGTGCCCGACGCGGTCTCCAGCCTGCCCAGCACCAGCGGGCGAAAGCCCATCGGGTCGCGGATGCCGATGACGTGCTCGGGCGACAGGGCGATCAGCGAATAGGCGCCCTCGACCTGGCGCATCGCCTCGACCAGCCGGTCGATCACGTTGCCGCCGCGGGCGGTCGCCATCAGGTGCAGGAACACCTCGGTGTCCGAGGTCGACTGGAACAGGCAGCCGCGGCTGACCAGCTGGTGCCGCAGCCGGCCGGCATTGGTCAGGTTGCCGTTGTGCGAGATGGCGAAGCCGCCGAACTCGAAATCCGCGAACAGCGGCTGGACGTTGCGCAGCCCTGCACCGCCGGTGGTGGCGTAGCGGTCATGGCCGATCGCGGCGTTGCCCTTGAGCTGGCCGACGACCGATTGCGATGAGAAGGCATCGCCGACCAGGCCGTTGGCACGGTGGGCATGGAACTGCTCGCCGTCATGGGAGACGATGCCGCAGGCTTCCTGTCCGCGGTGCTGCAGCGCGTGCAGCCCCAGCGCGGTCATCGCGGCAGCCTCGGGATGCCCCATGATGCCAAAGATGCCGCACTCCTCACGGAGCGTGTCGCCGTAGAGGTCGAAAGGATCGGTCGTCAGCATGCCGCCGCGGAGGGTCCTGGGCCCTGGGCGCCATGGGCGCCGTTGGAGGTCTTGGCGCCTATATAGTGTCAACCGCCACCGGTTGCACCCGCGTTCGACGGGGGGGCCGGATGCGTCTGCGTCGGGTGTGTCGGGGTGATGCCGGGCACAGGCGGAGCGGAGGCCGGCGGCTGTGTCTGTTGCGGCTGCGCCGGTTGCGGCTGGGCTGGGGCGGGTGCCTGGTTCTGGTTCAGCAGGCTGCCGATCGGATCGGTGATGGTCTTCGGCGTCAGGGCCGGGGCCTCCTGCTTGGCCTTGTCGATGGCGCCGGCCAGCGCTTCCTGCGGCACCAGGCTCTTCAGATATTCGGCGCCGGCCTGCACCCAGGGCAGCATCCGGGCGTTCTCCAGCCAGGGCGGCCGCCGGGTCTCGGGGAACACCCAGGTCAGCAGCAGATAGGCGAGGCAGACCAGAACGGCGCCGCGCACCACGCCGAAGACGAAGCCGAGCGAGCGGTCGACGGCGCTGAGCGCCGAGCCCTTCACCACCCGGGCGACCAGGTGGCTGATGGTGGAGAAGATCACCAGCGCCACGACGAAGATGCCGACCCCGGTGAGGATGTCGGCCAGCAGCTGCATCTCGATGTACTGGCGCAGATAGGGCTTGGCGTCGCCGAAGGTCCACAGCGTCACCAGCGCGGCGCCGAGCCAGCCGGCGATCGACAGCACCTCGGCCACGAAGCCGCGCGCCAGCGCCAGGAAGGCCGAGATGGCGAGGATGATCAGGATCGCGATGTCGCCGGCGGCGATGGGAAGGCTATCCAGGATCGGTCTCCTCGAAACTCCTGCGGCGCCCGGCCGAGCCGGAACGGCCGTCGACATGGAACAGGGCCACAAGCTCCTCCAGCCGAGCGATGCTGCGCCGCTCGATGGGCAGCGCGTCGCGGCTGGGGGCACGGCCCCGCTTCGGGTGACCTTGTGGCACGATCGCGGCGGCGAATCCAAGCTTCGCGGCTTCCTTTAGCCGCGCGTCGCCTTGCCCCACCGCCCGGATCTCGCCGGACAGGCCGATCTCGCCGAACACCACGGTGTCGCGCGGCACCGGCACGCCGGTGAGGGAGGAGAGCAGGGCGGCCGCCACCGCCAGGTCGGCCGCCGGCTCGGCGATGCGCAGGCCGCCGGCGACGTTGAGATAGACGTCGTTCATGCCGATGGCGACGCCGCAGCGCGCTTCCAGCACCGCAAGCACCATAGCCAGCCGCGCATTGTCCCACCCGACCACGGCGCGGCGCGGGGTACCGAGGGGCGAGGGCGCGACCAGGGCCTGGATCTCGACCAACACCGGCCGCGTGCCCTCCAGCCCGGCGAAGACGGCAGCGCCGGAGACGTCGCCGCTGCGGTCGGCCAGGAACAGCTCGGACGGGTTGCTGACCTCGGCCAGGCCGCCGTCGGTCATCTCGAACACGCCGATCTCGTCGGTCGCGCCGAAGCGGTTCTTCACCGCGCGCAGGATGCGGAACTGATGGCCGCGCTCGCCCTCGAAATAGAGCACGGTGTCGACCATGTGCTCGAGCACCCGCGGGCCGGCGATAGCGCCGTCCTTGGTGACATGGCCGACGATCAGGAGCGCGGTGCCGCGGCGCTTGGCGTGGCGGATCAGCTCGGCGGCTGAGGCGCGGACCTGGGCGACGGTGCCCGGCGCGCTCTCCAGCGCGTCGAGGAACATGGTCTGGATCGAATCGATCACCACGATCTTCGGTCCGTCCGGCCGATCCATCGCGGCGATGATGTCGCGGACATTGGACGAGGCGGCGAGGCGCACCGGCGCCTGCGACAGGCCCAGGCGCTGCGCCCGCATGCGGATCTGGTCGACCGCCTCCTCGCCCGAGACATAGGCGCATTCGATGCTGCCGGCCAGGCGGCACAGCACCTGCAGCAGCAGGGTCGACTTGCCGATGCCGGGGTCGCCGCCGATCAGGATGGCCGAGCCGGGGACGATGCCGCCGCCGCAGACCCGGTCGAACTCGTCATTGCCGCTGCGCCAGCGCGGCTCGTCGATCGTGGCCGCGGCCAGGTCGGTGAAGGCGATGGCACGCCCGCCGCCGGCCTTGGCCCCGCCGAACGCCTTCGGCGCGGTCTCGACCACCTCCTCGACCAGGGTGTTCCACTCGCCGCAGGAATCGCAGCGCCCGGCCCAGCGCGAGTAGCTGGCGCCGCAGTTCTGGCAGATGTAGCGGGTCGCGTTCTTCGCCATGGCGAACCCTAAATCAGGACACCCGGACCTGCATCTGAATCGGACCGTCCGCGCGGCCGTGCACGAACTGGTCGACATAGGGATTGCCGGAGTCGTTCACCTGCGCCGCCGGCCCCGCCCAGATGATCCGGCCCTCGTAGATCATGGCGATGCGGTCGGCGATCTTGCGGGCGCTGGCCATGTCGTGGGTGATCGACAGGGTGGTGGCACCCAGCTCGCGCCGGCATTTCACGATCAGGTCGTTGATCACGTCGGCCATGATCGGGTCGAGGCCGGTGGTCGGCTCGTCGAAGAAGATGATCTCCGGCTCCGCCGCGATGGCACGGGCCAAGCCGACGCGCTTCTGCATGCCGCCGGACAGCTCGGCCGGGAACAGGGCGGCGACGTCGGGCCCGAGCCCGACCTGGGCCAGCTTGTCGACCGCGATCTCCCTGGCCCGCTTGCGGGATTCGCCGCGGCCCTGAATCAGGCCGAAGGCCACGTTCTCCCAGACGGTCAGGCTGTCGAACAGGGCGGCGCCCTGGAACAGCATGCCGAAGCGCTTCATCAGGTCGACCCGGTCGCCGCCGGACAGGTCCTGGGCCTCGGCGCCGTCGATCAGAATGCGCCCGCGGTCCGGGCGGATCAGGCCCAGGATCGACTTCAGCAGCACCGACTTGCCGGTGCCGGAACCGCCGATCACCACCAGGGATTCGCCGGACGCGACCTCCAGATCGATGCCGCGCAGCACCTGCTTCGGGCCGAAGGCCTTGTGCACGCCTTCGAGTTTGATCTTTGGGGTGGTGGTCGCCATCGCCGTCACCCCACGTAAAGGCCGGTGATCATGAAGTCGAACAGCAGGATCAGGATCGAGGCGGAGACCACCGCATTGGTGGTCGCCGCGCCGACGCCCTGCGCTCCGCCGCGCGAGTTGTAGCCGTGGTAGCAGCCCATCAGCGCGACGACGAAGCCGAAGGCCGCGGCCTTCATCAGGCTCAGCACGACATCCTCGACCTCCAGCGCCTGCCAGGTCGCCGTCATATAGGCCGACGGGTTGTCGCCCAGCCGGTAGACGCTGATCAGGAAGCCGCCGAACACGCCGATGATGTCGGCCACGATCACCAGGCAGGGCAGCATCAGCAAGCCGGCGATCAGCCGCGGCGCCACCAGGTACTTGTAGGGATTGGTCGACAGGGTGCTGAGCGCGTCGATCTGCTCGGTCACCCGCATTGTGCCGATCTCGGCCGCCATCGAGGCGCCGATGCGGCCGGCGACCATCAGCCCGGCCAGGACCGGCCCCAGCTCGCGCACCACCGACAGGAGGACGACGCTGGCGCCGAAGCCGCCGGCGCCGAAACGGCTGAACCCGGCCTGGGTCTGCAGCGCCAGCACCATGCCGGTGAACAGCGCCGTCAGCCCGACCACCGGCAGCGAATAATAGCCGATGTCGATCACCTGGCGCAGGAACAGCCGGGGATAGAAGGGCGGCTTCAGGCACTGCGCCAGCGCGGTCAGGGTGAAGAGCGCAAGGCGGCCGACCGCGGCGAGGAAGGCCAGGAAGGTGCGCCCGATCGTGGCGAGGAAGTTCATTCCGCGCCGCCGAGATAGCGCCGGACGTAGCGCCGGCCGAGGCTGGTCAGGATCTCGTAGCCGATGGTGCCGGCGCTCTCGGCCACGCGGTCGGGCGGCAGCTCCGGGCCGATGACCTCGGCCAGGGCGCCGGGCGCGGCCAGCGTTTCGGGAATGTGGGTCACGTCCACCGTGATCAGATCCATCGAGATGCGGCCGGTGATCGGCGCGGTGAAGCCTGCGATGCGCACGGCGCCGCGACCACTGGCGGCCCGCGGAACCCCGTCGGCATAGCCCACGGCGATCGTCGCGAGCCGGGCCGGACCCTCCACGCGGTGCGCGGCACCGTATCCAACGGTCATGGGGGTGTCAACGCGGCGGGTCTGCAGGATCCGGGCCTCGAGCCGCACCACGTCGGCCATCGGATTCGGCCGGCCCGGCGTCGGGTTGATGCCGTAGAGGGCGGCCCCCGGCCGGGTCAGGTCGCCGTGGAAGCCGCGGCCGAGGAAGATGCCGGAGGAGTTGGCGATGCTGACCGGCGCCTTCGGCAGCTTGCCCAGGGTGCGGCGGAACCGGTCGAGTTGCGCCTTGTTCATCGGGCTTCCGGCATCCTCGGCGCGGGCGAGGTGGGTCATCCAGGTGACCGGCGCGATGCCGTCCAGGACGCCCGGATCGGCGGCCAGCCGGTCCTGGTCCTCGGGCGCGAGGCCGAGCCGGTTCATGCCGCTGTCGAGATGAACGAAGCCGGGCAGGGCGGTGCCGAGAGCCCTGGCGTGCCCGGACCAGGCGGCGATCTCCCCGGGATCGTTCAGCGCCGGGATCAGGTCGTGGGCGGTGTAATCGGCGGCCAAGCCGGGCAGCAGGCCGTTGAGGACGACGATGCGCGCCTCACCGAGCACCGCCCGCAACGTGATTCCCTCCTCCAGATGGGCGACGAAGAAGCTGCGGGCGCCGGCGGCGAAGAGGGCGCGGCCGACCGGTGCGGCGCCGAGGCCGTAGGCGTCGGCCTTGAGCACGGCACCGCATTCCGCCGGGGCGCCTTGCGCCTGGAGGCGGCGCCAATTCTCCACGATGGCGTCGAGGTCGATGGTCAGCAGGGCGTTAGCCCGGCCGAACGCCGCCGCCTCACTGGTCATCGAAGCTGGGATCGGACTGCAGGTTGGAGAACTTGGTGTACTGGCCCTCGAAATGCAGCCGCCGCGTGCCGGTCGGGCCGTGGCGCTGCTTGGCGACGATGACCTCGGCGATGTTGTGCACCCGGTCCATCGCCGCCATCCAGTCCTGATGCTCCGGCGTGCCCTCGGGCGGCTCGGCCTTCGACAGGTAGTAGGCCTCGCGGTACACGAACATGACGACGTCGGCGTCCTGCTCGATCGAGCCGGATTCGCGCAGGTCGGCCAGCTGCGGCCGCTTGTCCTCGCGGTTCTCGACCTGGCGCGACAGCTGGGACAGGGCGATCACCGGGATGCTGAGGTCCTTGGCCAGGATCTTCAGGCCGCGGGTGATCTCCGAGATCTCCTGCACCCGGTTGTCGGTCTTCTTCGAGCCGCCGGCGCTCATCAGCTGGATATAGTCGACCACCAGCAGGCCGAGGTTATGCTGCCTCTTCAGGCGCATCGCGCGCGTTCTTAAGGTGCTGATCGAAACGCCGGCGGTGTCGTCGATGAAGAACGGCGTCTGCCGGATCAGGTTCGCCGCCTCGACCACACGCGGGAAGTCGGACCGCTTCATGTCGCCCTTGCGGATCCGTTCCGACGCGATCTCGGCGACTTCGGACAGGATACGGACGGCCAGCTGCTCGGAGGACATTTCCATCGAGAAGAAGCCGACCACGGCGCCTTCCTTGCCGTGCTTGCGCAGATAGGCGGTGGCGGCGTTGAAGGCCATGTTGGTGGCCAGCGCCGTCTTGCCCATGCCCGGCCGGCCGGCCAGGACGATCAGGTCGGACGGCTGCAGGCCGCCCATCATCTTGTCGATCTCGGCCAGGCCGGTGGTCACGCCGGTCAGCGGCGTGTCGCGTTCCAGCGCCTTGCCGGCCGCATCGACCGCACGCGCCAGGATGTCGCCGAAAGCCTCGAAATCCTTGCGCAGAACACCTGAGCTGGACAGGCGGTACAGCTTCTCCTCGCCCTCCTGGATCTGGGCGGGGCCGTCCATCTCGTTGTCGAGGCGGTAGGCGTCGTTGACGATCTCCTCGCCGGCCAGGATCAGCTGCCGC
Source organism: Inquilinus sp. Marseille-Q2685 (assembly GCF_916619195.1). Classification (NCBI taxonomy): domain Bacteria; kingdom Pseudomonadati; phylum Pseudomonadota; class Alphaproteobacteria; order Rhodospirillales; family Rhodospirillaceae; genus Inquilinus; species Inquilinus sp. Marseille-Q2685. The sequence continues at coordinate 593,827 of NZ_CAKAKL010000001.1, read as the reverse complement.
CGCAGCGACAGGTCGTAGATGGTCTGGGCATAGTCCTCGGCGTTCATCACCGAGACCACGCTGGCTGCCAGGTCAGTCAGGTACTGGGCGCCGCCGACGCCCTCCAGCTCGTTGTCGGTCTCGAAATACTGCTTCAGGCTGATCGGGTCGGCGACCCGGTTCTGCTCCGCGAGTCGCAGCGCCGCGGCATAGATCCGGCCATGGGCCGGGACATAGAAATGCTCCGGCCGCAGGAAGTCCGACGCCTTCTCCAGCGCGGCGTTGTTGGCCAGGATGGCGCCGAGAAGCGCCTGTTCGGCCTCCTCGTTCGCCGGCATCCGCCGGTAGGTCGGGCTCGCCATCGGGTCGGCGTTGTGAACGAGGGTGAGGGGGGATTCGGGACGCGACTTCTCCATCGGCCCAACCTACCGCAGCCGGTCGGTGAATCGCCAGCCATGCCCTGCTGTGGATATCGGGACCCGATTGTGGACGGATCTGTGGACAACCGGAATCCAGATATTGGATCAAGGGGTTGTCGGTTTGGTTGTCGACGCCGAAAAGCCCGCCTGCTGCCGTTTCGCGGCACCGTCCATGATGATGCGCGCGAGGCTGTCGTAATCGCCGTCGAAATGATGCCCGCCGGTGGTCTTGATCACCTCGGCGCCGGCCATGGCGGGGGTCGGGCAGACGGTGTCGTCCTCCTCCTCGCCGTAGAAGCACTGGATGCGGGCGGGATCGATCGACTTCAGCTCCGGCGCCACCGGCGGCGCGTCGTCGGCGGCGCTGACGCCGAGCCAGCCGGTGACGCGGATCTCGAAGTCGGTGCGCTCGGCCAGCCCCAGCAGGCTGATCTGGTCGACCTTGTCCTTCTCGGCCGCGGGCAGCCGGTTGTAGGCGAAGGGCAGGACGTTGGCGCCGAAGGAATAGCCGATCAGGATCACCCGCTGGGCGCCCCAGGCCTTGCCGTAATGGTCGATGATATGGGCCAGGTCCCTGGCCGTCTGCTCCGGCGTCTGCTGGCTCCAGAAATAGCGCAGGCTGTCGACGCCGACGACGGAAACCCCTTTGCTCTGAAGGGCTTCGCCGATGGTCTTGTCGAGATCCTGCCAGCCGCCGTCGCCGGAATAGATGATCGCCAGGGTGGGTGAGGGGCCGTCGGCCTTCAGCTCCTCCAGCGGCAGGCTGCTGACGGCGGAGGAGTCGGCATCCGCGGGCGCGTCCTGGTGCAGCATCGCCACGACCTGGTCGGCCAGCGGCGCATCCTTCGGCAGCGTCACCACCTCGCCGCCCGACTTCGTCGCGAGGTCGCTCGCAGCCGCATCCGGCTGCTGCAGGCCAATGCGCCACCAGCCGGGGATGTGCGGCTGCGGCCCGTAGGTGAAGCCGCCGCCCGGGGCCGGCGTCGCCACCGGCGTGTCGGCCGGGCCGGTACACAGCGGCAGCTTCGTCTTCAGCGGCGGCAGCGGGCCGATGCTGGCGCCGCCTTCGATCGTGGTCCTGGCCGCCGCCTGGGCGACCGCGCCATAGGCCACGGTCGCGCCCTGGCCTCGGCCGACCACGATCGGGGCGTGATAGGCGGAGAACTTGAACTCGCGCTCCAGCCTCTGGCTCAGATCCTCGAAGTCGCCGGCCGGGGAATGGCAGTCCTCATCGTCGCTGTGCTCCAGCCCGTCGAGATAGCTCTTCAGGTCGACTCCGACGACAAAGGCGCCGTTGCCCTGCAGCCGCTGCGCCGCCGCGTCGAACTCCGGGCTCCAGCCGGTGTCGTCCGACAGCAGGAAGACCATGGAGCCGGGCTGGCCCTCCGGCTGCCACAGCCGGACCGAGCCGAGGGTGCCGCCGTCATAGCTGCGCGCCGGCGCGGCCGAGGCGCGCTGGTCGGGGATCAGCCAGGCCGCGACGGCCAGGGCGGCCGCGGCGGTCACCGCCAGCCCGGCCGCGGCCAGCCAGGAGGTGCGTCTCATCGTGCCACCAACCCCTTGATCCCGCCGCCGATCAGCGCCGCGATGTCCGAGATCGCCAGGGCCGGGGCCAGGCCGCTCGGCGTCGCCAGGTAGCGCGGCTCCCACACCGGGTCGAACTTCTGCTTGAAGGCGCGCAGACCCTCGAAATTGTAGAAGCGGGCGCCGCTGCGATAGACGAAGCGGCCGATGCGGTGCCACAGCGGCGCCAGCGGGTGGCTCTCCATGCCGGACAGCGGCGCCATGCCGAGGCTGAACGTCTCGTAGCCCTGCTCCTTGTAGTGCACGATCAGCTTGGTGATCAGGTACTCCATCACCAGCTTGGAATTCGCCTCGGTGTGGCGCATCAGGTCGATGGCGACCTCGCTCTTCTCGTCGGTCACCATCAGCGTGGCGAAGGCCACCAGCCGGCCATGCTCGCGCACCAGGGCCGTGGGCGAGCCGTGGACGTAGTCCGGGATGAAGGCGCCGAGCGAGAAGCGCTTTTCCTTGGCCGCCTGCTTGTGCAGCCAGTCGTCGGAGACGGCGGCGAGTTCGCTGATCAGGCCCGTGCCGCCGCTGGCCGGCACGATCTCGAAGGTCAGCCCGTCCTTCTCGCCGCGTGACAGGGCATAGCGCAGCGCCTTCTTGCGGCTGCCGCCTTCGAGCGTGAAGGCGCGCAGCGGCACCCGCGCCTCTTCGCCCAGCTTCGACAGGGTCATGCCGGTGTCGAGATAGAGCGGCAGGGTCTCGGCCCGGACGCCGTAATAGGCCGGGCGGCCGCTGGCGGCCTCGGTCATCTCGCGAAAGCGCCAGATCAGCTCCGGCCAGTCCTCCCGCGCGCCGACCGGGTCGCCCAGCGCGGCCCAGGTGCGGCCCTGGATGGCGTACATCAGGAAGGCGCGGCCGCTGTCCGAGAACAGCAGCGCCTTATCGCCCATGCGCACCAGATTGGCCTCGGCGCGGGGCTGCTGCCGCAGGATCTGCTCGGCCTGGTGGAGCTCGGCGGCGGTGGGCGCCGCCATCCGGCCGCGATGGGCACGGACCAGGTGCCACAGGCCGTATAGCGTGGCCAGCAGGCTGACCGCGACCATGGCGCGCAGCGCGCGCGACGCCTCGTCATGGACCTCGAAGGTCCACCACAGGTCGTTGGCGTAGGCGACGTGGCGGAAGGAGAAGAAGGTCAGCCAGGCCATGCCGCCGACGACGCTGCCCAGCGCGATCAGCCAGCCCGGCGTCATCGGCTGGTCGAACAGGGCCGAGCGGCGCCAGAACTCCTCCCGGCAGGGCAGCATGATGACGAGGCAGAGCAGCAGCAGCAGCGCCTCGCGCCAGGCGAAGCCCTTGCCCAGCGCCAGCACGGCGCTGACCGCGAGCAGCAGCAGGGTCAGCCAATAGGCCGCGATCAGCCGCCGGAACAGGCCCCAGGCGACGACCAGCAGCGCCAGCCCGGTCATGGCGGCCAGGATGTGCGACAGCTCGACCACCGCGATCGGCAGGGCCTCCAGGATCTCGATGCGGCTCTTCAGCGTCGGCGTGGCCGCCGAGACCAGCAGCAGCGTGCCGACGACGAAGATCAGCGCCGCCATCACCGACGGCATCAGCCGGCCGGCGACATCGAGGGTCAGCCGGGTCGGCGCGTGGCTCTGCAGCCGGCGCAGACCCCGCGCCGTCTCGGCGCTGGCGAGGATGCCGACGGCCAGGATCACCGGGATCAGGAAATAGACTGCGCGGTAGACGACCAGCGCCGCGGCGATCGCCTGCGGCGGCAGCACCGGCCCCAGGCCGAGCAGCATCACCGATTCGAACACGCCGACGCCGCCCGGCACATGGCTGATGATGCCGGCCACGGTGGCGACGACGAAGACGACGAAGAAGGCGCTGAACGACACGCTGCCATGCGGCAGCAGCACCCAGAAGGCGAAGCCGGCGAACAGCAGCTCGACCGTCGAGATCACCAGCTGGCCCGCGGCGATGCCGAAGCTGGGCAGCGGGATCCGACCAAGAAGGGCTTGGTCCGGGCGGCGCAGGGCGCAGAGCAGCAGGAACAGGGCGGCGCCGGCCAGGATCACGGCGGCGCCGGCGCTGGTCCAGATGGTGTGGACGCCGAGCGCGCGGGTCAGCAGATGCGGCTGCAGCAGCACCGCCGCGGCGCCGACCGTGACGATGCCGAGGCCGAAGGCGAGGGCGCAGAAGCCGGCGACCCTGGCGATGTCGCCGAATTCCAGCCCGGTCGCGGTGTAGACGCGGTAGCGCACCGAGCTGGCGGTGACGAGGCCGCCGATGGTGTTGCCGACGGCATAGCCGCAGAAGCTGGCCAGCGCCATGGTCCGCAGCGGCACCCGGGCGCCGACATAGCGCAGCGCCGACCAGTCGTAGCCCATCAGGGCGATGAAGCTGCCGATCGTGCCCAGCAGTGCCAGGCCGGCCGAGGTCCAGGGCAGGGCGCGGATGCGGGCGATCAGGTCGTGCCAGCTCATCGCCGCCAGCTCCTGCCGGATCGCGTAGGCGGCGCCCGCGAACAGCAGCAGGGTGACGATGGTCAGCAGGGCCGGCTTCAGGCGCTGATGCATGGGCCGAAGGGTCACGGTGCCGGTGACGTCGGCCGCGTCGGCAGTCGGAACGGAAACCGCCTGCGGCTGTGCCGTGGACATGGACGGGAACTCGATTGGACCGGATCGGCCGGACGCTAATCCCACCCCGGCCCCGGATCACGTTAAGAGTTTGCAACCTGTTGTTCAGGTTGGGCGGAGAGCGCGCCCCAACAAAAAAGCGCGGACCCGAAGGTCCGCGCCTCTTCGATACAGGACCGAGCCCGACGGATTACGCCGGCTCTCCCTCGGTGCCCTCGGTCTCGGCCTCGGCGATGGCGGCCGCGGCAGCGGCCTCGGCCGCCGCTTCTTCCTCCTCGAGGACCGAGGCGACGACCATGCCGCCGCGCTCGCGCTGCATCTCGGCCTCTTCGGCCGAGCGGGCGACGTTCACGGTGACGATGACGCTGACCTCGGGATGCAGCCGGATCCGGACCTTCTCCAGGCCCAGGGTCTTGATCGGATGCTCGATCGCGACCTGGCCGCGCGAGACGGTGTAGCCGGCCTCGGTCAGGGCCTCGGCGATGTCGCGGGCAGTCACCGAGCCGTAGAGCTGGCCGGTGTCGCCGGCCTGGCGGATGACGACGATGTGGACGTCGTCCATGCGCCCGGCGACCTTCTCGGCCTCGCCCTTCAGCTTGAGGTTGTTGGCCTCGATCTGCGCCCGCTGCTTCTCGAACACGGCCAGATTGGCCTTGGTCGCGCGCAGCGCCTTCTTCTGCGGCAGGAGGTAGTTGCGGGCGAAGCCTGGCTTCACCTTCACCACGTCGCCGATCTGGCCGAGCTTCTCGACCCGCTCCAGCAGGATGATTTCCATCGGACCCTCTCCCTTACTTCACGATGTAGGGCAGGAGGCCGAGGAAGCGCGCGCGCTTGATGGCGCGGGCCAGCTCACGCTGCTTCTTGGCCGAGACCGCGGTGATGCGGCTCGGGACGATCTTGCCGCGCTCGGAGATGAAGCGGCCCAGCAGCTTGGTGTCCTTGTAGTCGATCTTCGGCGCGTTGGCGCCGGAGAACGGGCAGGTCTTCCGGCGGCGGAAGAACGGACGGCGTGCACCCATCGCGCTCATGCCTGGGCTCCTTCACCTTCGGCCTGGTCGCGGCCGAAGCCACGGTCCCGGCGCTCGCCACGATCACCGCGGTCGCCCCGACCGTCGCGATCGCGGCCATCGCGATCGCGGCCGTCGCGGTCACGGCCGGCCCGGCTCTGCATCATCACCGACGGACCCTCCTCGAGGGCGTCGACGCGCAGGGTCAGGGTACGCAGCACGTCCTCGTTGATGCCCATCAGGCGCTCCATCTCGGCCACGGCGGCCGCGGGGGCGTCGATGTTCAGCAGGACGTAGTGGCCCTTGCGGTTCTTCTTGATCCGATAGGCGAAGCTCTTCAGGCCCCAATACTCGGTCTTGGTGACCTTGCCGCCGTTCTCGGTGATGATGTTGGTGAAGCCCTCGGTCAGGGCCTCCACCTGCGCGGCGGACACGTCCTGCCGCGCGATGTACACGCTCTCGTAAAGTGGCATGGTGACTCCTTATGGCTGTTCCCGGCATGGCGCTGTGCGGCGGACCGCCAGCCGCCCATGCCAAAGCCGGCCGCTATGCCGCGCGGCCGGCAAGGAGCATCGACGAAGGCGCGCACTATACTCAGGAGCGAGCGGAGATCAAGCGCGATCGGAACCCTGTATCGTCGATCAGGCTTGACTTGCAGTGGCGAGGCTCTAAGACCAGCGCCCTCATTGTGATGCGGGGGAACGCCGCCATGGCGCGCGCTTTCGTGTTTCCGGGACAGGGCAGCCAGGCTGTCGGCATGGGCAAGGCGCTGGCCGACGGGTCGGCCGCCGCCCGCGATGTCTTCGCCGAGGTCGACGCGGCGCTGGGCCAGAAGCTGTCCGAGCTGATGTTCGGCGGCGACATCGAGACGCTGACCTTGACCGAGAACGCCCAGCCGGCGCTGATGGCGGCCTCGGTCGCCGCGGCGCGGACGGTGGCTGAGCGGTCGGGCAGGTCGCTGGCGGATTTCGCCGGATTCGTCGCCGGCCATAGCCTGGGCGAGTATTCGGCCCTGGCCGCGGCCGGGGCGGTCAGCGTCGCCGACGCGGCCCGGCTGCTGCGCCTGCGCGGCCAGTCGATGCAGAAGGCGGTGCCGGTCGGCGTCGGCGCCATGGCGGCGCTGCTGGGCCTCGACCTCGACCAGGCGCGCGACGTCGCCGCCCGCGCCTCGACCGCGGACTCGATCTGCACCGCGGCCAACGACAACGCGCCCGGCCAGGTCGTGGTCAGCGGCCACAAGGAAGCGGTCGAGCGGGCGATGGCGCTGGCGGCCGAGCTCGGCGCCAAGCGCAGCATCCTCCTTCCCGTCAGCGCGCCCTTCCATTGCCCGCTGATGGCGCCGGCGGCCGAGGCGATGCGCGCGGCGCTGGCCGAGGTCGAGATCAAGGCGCCGGCCGTGCCGGTGGTGGCCAATGTCACCGCAGCGCCTGTGACCGCGCCGGACGAGATCCGCCGCCTGCTGGTCGATCAGGTGACCGGCACCGTGCGCTGGCGCGAGAGCGTGCTTTACATGAAATCCGCGGGCGTGCAGGAACTGGTCGAGCTCGGGGCCGGCAAGGTGCTGGCCGGCCTCGCCAAGCGCATCGACCGCGACCTCGCCGCGGTGTCGCTGCAGACGCCCGAGGAGATCGACGCCTGGATTGCGTCGACCGGCGCCTGAAACAGAGGCCGAAGCACAAGGGATGGAGAGCATGTTCGATCTGAACGGCAAGTCGGCGCTCGTCACCGGCGCCTCGGGCGACATCGGCCGCGCCATCGCGACCCTGCTGCACGCCCAGGGCGCCGTCGTGGCGCTGTCCGGCACCAAGGTCGAGAAGCTGGAGGCGCTGGCCCGGGAGCTGGGCGGGCGGGCGCATGTGACCCCGGGCGACCTGTCGAGCGCCGAGGGCGCCGAATCGGTGGCGAAGGCGGCCGAGGCCGCGACCGGCGGCCTCGACATCCTGGTCAACAATGCCGGCCTGACCCGCGACGGCCTGGCGATGCGGATGAAGGATGAGGATTTCGAGACCGTCCTCGACGTCAATCTGGTGTCCGGCTTCCGCCTGGCCCGTGCGGCGCTGCGCGGCATGATGAAGAAGCGCTGGGGCCGGATCGTGTCGATCACCTCGATCGTCGGCCACACCGGCAATCCGGGGCAGGCCAACTACGCGGCCTCCAAGGCCGGTCTGACCGGCATGACCAAGGCGCTGGCGCAGGAGGTGGCGAGCCGCGGCATCACCGTCAACTGCGTCGCGCCGGGCTTCGTCACCAGCGCCATGACCGATGCGCTGAACGACGAGCAGAAGGCGCGGATCTCGGCCACGATCCCGATGGCGCGGATGGGCGAGCCGGCCGAGATCGCGGCCGCGGTCCTGTATCTCGCCAGCAACGAGGCGGCCTATGTCACCGGCCAGACCATCCATGTGAATGGCGGAATGGCGATGGTTTGACGTCGCCAGGGCTGGACATGGCCAGATGCTTGGCCATGTTCGATCAGGTGTGTTATGTGACCGCGGGTTACGGGGCGGTCACTCGTGCGGGGGTTCAGCACTGCGGAATTCAGCCCCGTTCCGCTCTCTTGAAAGGTAGAACGAATGAGCGACATCGCCGAGCGCGTTAAGAAGATTGTCGTCGAGCATCTCGGCGTCGAAGAAGGCAAGGTCACCGAGTCGGCCAGCTTCATCGACGATCTGGGCGCGGACAGCCTCGACACCGTCGAGCTGGTCATGGCGTTCGAGGAGGAGTTCGGCTGCGAGATTCCGGACGACGCGGCCGAGAAGATCCTGACGGTGAAGGACGCGATCCAGTTCATCGAGCAGCACTCGGCCGGCTGATCGCAGGCCCTTTGCCACACGTTCCGCCGCAGAACCGGATGAAATGATGCGACGTGTCGTAATCACCGGCATGGGGATGGTCACGCCTCTCGGTGCCGGTGTGAAGACCAACTGGGATCGACTGATCGCCGGCCAGTCCGGCATCGGGGCGATCTCGACCTTCGACGTCTCGGATCTGCCGGCGCGGATCGCGGGCATGGTGCCGCGCGGCACCGGCCCGGGCGATTTCGACGTCGACAGCGCGGTTCCGCCCAAGGACCAGCGCAAGAACGACGTCTTCATCCACTACGCGATCGCCGCGGCCAATGAGGCGATCGCGAATTCGGGATGGGTGCCGCCGACCGACGAGGCGCGTGACCGCACCGGCGTCATGATCGGCTCGGGCATCGGCGGCCTGCAATGGATCGCCGAGGGCTCGCTGACCCTGGAGGAGAAGGGGCCCCGCCGGATCTCCCCCTTCTTCATCCCGGCGGCGCTGATCAACCTGGCCTCCGGCCAGGTCTCGATCCAGCACGGCTTCCGCGGACCGAACCATGCCGTGGTCACGGCCTGCTCGACCGGCGCGCACGCGATCGGCGACGCGGCGCGGCTGATCATGTGGGACGATGCCGACGTCATGGTGGCGGGCGGGGCGGAGGCGGCGGTGTGCCGGCTCGGGCTCGCCGGCTTCGCCGCGGCGCGGGCGCTGTCCACCGCCTACAACGACACCCCTGACCGGGCCTCGCGCCCCTATGACAAGGGCCGCGACGGCTTCGTCATGGGCGAGGGGGCCGGCGTGGTCGTGCTGGAGGAGCTGGAGCACGCCAAGGCGCGCGGCGCCACGATCTATGCCGAGGTGGTGGGCTACGGCCTGTCGGGCGACGCGCATCACATCACCGCCCCGCCGGACGACGGCAATGGCGGTTTCCGGGCGATGTCGGCGGCGCTGAAGCGGGCCGGACTGAGCCCGTCGGACATCGACTACGTCAACGCCCACGGCACCTCGACGCCGCTCGGCGACGAGATCGAGCTCGGCGCGGTCAAGCGCCTGTTCGGCAATGCGATCGAGACCGTGTCCATGTCCTCGACCAAGTCCGCGATCGGGCATCTGCTCGGTGCGGCCGGCGCGGTCGAGGCGATCTATTCGGTGCTCGCGGTCAACCACGACGTGGTGCCGCCGACCCTGAACCTCGAGGATCCTTCGGACAGCTGCCTCGGCGTCGACCTGGTGCCGAGGCAGGCCAAGGAGCGGCCGGTGCGCGCCGCGCTGTCGAACAGCTTCGGCTTCGGCGGGACCAACGCGTCGCTGATCTTCCGCGAGTACGTCTGAGTTCATGCTTCGGGCACTCGCCCGCGCGCTCGTCTTCCTGGTGGTCCTGGCGGCCGTCATCGGTGGCGGCGTCGCGTGGTTTCTTCATGAGTATCGCTCGCCGGGGCCGCTGACAGCCCCGGCGACGCTCGTCATCGAGCGCGGCAGTGGCCTGACCGCGATCGCGGCGCAGCTCGAGGCGGCGGGCGTCGTGGAGAACCGCTGGGTGTTCCTGGCCGGGACCGCGCTGGACGGCGACGACCGCGTCCTGAAGGCCGGGGAATACGCCTTCGCGCCCGGAACCTCCCCGGCCGGGGCCGCCGACCTGCTGGCCCGCGGCAGCAACGTCTCGCACAAGATCACCGTGCCGGAAGGCTTGACCTCGACCGAGATCGTGGCCCTGGTGCAGGCCGAGCCGCTCTTGACCGGCGAGGCCGGGGATGTCCCGCCCGAAGGCTCGCTGCTGCCGGAGACGTACCAGTTCATTCGCGGCGACACCCGCGCGGCCGTGATCGAGCGGATGCGCAAGGCGATGCGGCAGGAGGTCGACACGCTCTGGGCCAGGCGGGCGAACGGGCTGCCGTTCAAATCGCCGCAGGAGGCCGTCACCCTGGCGTCCATCGTGGAGAAGGAGACCGGCGTGCCGGCGGAACGGCCGGCGGTCGCCAGCGTGTTCCTGAACCGGCTGCAGGCCGGCATGCCGCTGCAGGCCGACCCGACGGTGATCTATGCCCTGACCCAGGGCAAGGAGCCGCTCGGCCGCCCGCTGACCCGGGCCGACTGGAAGCTCGACTCGCCCTACAACACCTATATCGTGACCGGCCTGCCGCCGGGGCCGATCGCGAATCCCGGGCGCGACGCACTTGCCGCAGTGCTCAAGCCGGCGGTTACGGACTATTATTACTTCGTGGCCGACGGGTCCGGCGGGCATGTCTTCGCCCGGACGCTGGAGGAGCACAATCGTAACGTCGCCGAATGGCAGAAGCGACGGCAGTCCTCACCGCCGACCCCCGGCGATGCGGCCCCGGCAAGCGGAGACAAGACGCCTTGAACGACGACCCCCATCTTCTGCATACGATCCGCGGGGTCCTGGTGCCGATCCATCCGGCCGGCTACCCGTTCATCGGCGTGTTCGCCGTGGTCACGGTGATCCTGTTCCTGATCTGGGAGCCCCTGGGCTGGCTCGGCGTGCTGGCGACCGCCTGGTGCATCTACTTCTTCCGCCATCCGCCGCGGGTGACGCCGACCCGGCCTGATCTGGTGGTGGCGCCGGCCGACGGCGTGGTGCAGATGCTGGTGCAGGCGGTGCCTCCGGCGGAACTCGGCCTCGGCAACCGGCCGCTGACCCGGGTCAGCATCTTCCTCAACGTCTTCAATGTGCATGTGAACCGGGTCCCGGCCGACGGGGCGGTGGTCGACGTGAAATACCGGCCGGGCAAGTTCCTGAACGCCAATCTGGAGAAGGCCAGCGAGGAGAACGAGCGCTGCGCCGTCTCGCTGCGCCTGCCGGACGGGCGGATCCTGGTCTTTGTCCAGATCGCGGGCCTGGTGGCCCGGCGCATCATCTGCGACCTGTCGCCCGGCCAGCCCGTGGTGGCGGGCGAGACCTACGGGCTGATCCGCTTCGGCAGCCGGACCGACATCTACCTGCCGGACGGGGTTGAGCCGCTGGTCTCGGTCGGCCAGACCATGGTCGGCGGCGAGACCGTGCTGGCCGACCTGGCGGCCGCGGCCGTCGCCAACCCGGTCGCCGTCGCGCGATGATGAAGCCCGAGCACCGGCGAGGCCCGCGGCCCTTCCGCCGCCGCCCGGTCGTCCGCATCCGCGGCCTGACGATCAACCGGCTGCTGCCGAACATCCTGACCACGCTGGCGCTGTGCGCCGGGCTGACCGCGATCCGCTACGCCGTGCATGAGCGCTGGGAGCAGGCGGTGACGGCGATCCTGGTGGCCGCGGTGCTGGACGGGCTGGACGGCCGCGTCGCCCGGCTGCTGCGCGGGTCGAGCAAGTTCGGGGCCGAGCTGGACAGCCTGGCCGACATCGTCAGTTTCGGCGTCAGCCCGGCGATCATCCTCTATCTCTGGATGATGCAGGATGCCGGCAGCCTGGGCTGGCTGGCGGTCATGGCCTACGCCGTCTGCGCCGCGCTGCGCCTGGCGCGCTTCAACACGGCGCTGGACGACACCACCCTGCCGCCCTTCGCCTACAACTACTTCACCGGCGTGCCGGTGCCCGCGGGCGCCATTCTGATCCTGATGCCGCTGATGATCAGCTTCGAGTTCTCGTCCGGCTTCTGGGCGGCGCCGCTGCTGGTCGGGCTGTGGACCGTCTTCGTCGCGCTGCTGCTGGTCAGCCGGATTCCGACCTTCTCGATGAAGGTGGTGCGGATCCCGCAGGAATACATCGTGCCGGTGCTGGTCGGGGTCGGGCTGGTGGCCACGCTGCTGGTCACCGCCACCTGGCCGACGCTGGTCGCGCTCGGCCTGATCTATGTCGGCAGCATCTTCTTCAGCATCCGGCGCTACGCGCATCTCAAGCGCCAGGCCGCGCTGATGATGGGGGATCTGGACGAGGAGGCGCCGGCTGCCGCTTCGGCGCAACAGCCCCCCGACCGGCCGGATCAGCCGAACGCGGCGTAGGCGACCAGCAGCAGGGCGAAGGTGGTCGCGACCCAGCCGACGATGGTCACGATCTCGCGGACCAGGTCGAACGGGCTGTCGGTATCGTCGTCGTCGTGGATCAGATGCATGGTGTCGTGCTTTCTGACTGCATGGTGCGACCATGCCCGATCCGGCGTGAGCGCACCGTGACGGCAGTCACACCCGCACGAAACGGCGGATGAGCGCATCGGCCCAGGCGGTCGGCAAGGCGGCCAGCAGCCGCGAGCCGGCATGGATCGGCCAGGGGAAGGCGATCAGCGGCCGGCTGCGTTCCAGGCCGCGCCGGATCGCCGCCGCCGCGTCCTCGACCTCCATCAGCATCGGCATCGGGAAAGGGGCGCCGTCGGTCATCGGCGTGCGCACGAAGCCGGGGCAGATCACCGAGACCCGGACGCCGCGCGGCCGCAGCTCGACCCGGAGCGCCTCGCCATGGACCCGCACCGCGGCCTTCGAGGCCGCATACGGCCCCATGCCGGGAAAGCCGCGGAATCCGGCCAGGGAGCTCATCAGCGCGATCTGCCCGGAGCCGCGCGCCGCCATGCGCGGACGGATCGGGTCGACGGTGTTGAGGACGCCGTCGAGATTGACCGCCAGGATCCGGCGGGCCTTCGTCGCCGCGTCGGCGCCCTCGGCCCCGCCCGGGGCGACACCGGCATTGGCGATGACGAGGTCGAGCGGCCCGGCGTCGTCGGCCGCGACCACCGCCGCCGCCATTGCCGTCCGGTCTGTGACGTCGACTGCCACCGTCTCCACCGAAGCGCCGAGGGCGCGGGCCGCCCCGGCCACCGTCTCCAGCCGGGCCGTATCGCGACCGAACAGCACCAGCCGCACGCCGGGCGCGGCATAGCCCTTGGCCAGCGCGGCGCCGAGCCCGCTCGAGGCGCCTGTGATCAGGATCGCGGCCGGTCCCGCCATGGTGTTCTCCTTGTTGGCGATCCGGGCGACCGCTATAAGCCCGCTATGACTCAGGATAAGACCGCCTCGGCCCAGCTTTCCAGCATGACCGGCTTCGCCCGCAGGGAAGGCGGCGTCGAAGGCGTGTCCTGGGTGTGGGAAGCGCGCAGCGTCAACGGCAAGTCGCTGGACCTGCGCCTGCGCACGCCGGCCGGTTTCGAGCGGCTGGAGGCCGCCGCGCGGATCGAGCTGGCCAAGCGCTTCCGCCGCGGCAACGTCACCCTCAACCTGTCGCTCGGCCGCAGCGAGGCGGCGCCGCAGCTGCGCATCAACCGCGAGGTGCTGGACCAGCTGATCGCGCTGGTGCGCGAGGTGAACGGCGACAGCGCGCCGGTGCAGGTCGACGCGCTGCTCGGCGTCCGTGGCGTGGTCGAGAACGGCGATGCCGCCTCGGCCGATCTGAACAGCGCCGTCGAGGCCGAGGCCGGGGCGGCGATCGCGCCGCTGCTCGACGACCTGCTGGCGACGCGGCTGGAGGAGGGGGGCCGCCTGCGCGACGTGCTGGCCGGCCAGATCGACCATATCGCCGAGCTCGTCGGTCAGGCCCGCGCCTCCGCCGCCGCCCAGCCGGAGGCGCTGAAGGCGCGGCTCAAGGCCCAGCTCGACCTGCTGCTGGAGGCCCGGCCGCCCCTGGCCGAGGACCGGCTGGCGCAGGAGGTGGCGGTGCTGGTCGGCCGCTGCGACGTGCGCGAGGAGCTGGACCGCCTCGACGCCCATATCGGCCAGGCGCGCGGCCTGCTCGCCGCCGGCAGCGGCGTCGGGCGCCGGCTCGATTTCCTGTGCCAGGAGTTCAACCGGGAAGCCAACACGCTGTGCTCGAAGGCGGCGGATGTGGCGCTGACCCGGATCGGCCTCGACCTCAAGGCCGTGATCGAACAGTTCCGCGAGCAGATCCAGAACATCGAATGACCACAGAGATTGCCCGACGCGGGCTCATGCTCGTCCTGTCCTCGCCCTCGGGGGCGGGGAAGACCTCGATCACCCGGGCCGTGCTGGCGCAGGACCCGAACCTGACGATCTCCGTCTCGGTCACCACCCGCGCCCAGCGGCCGGGCGAGATCGACGGCACGCATTACCATTTCATCGACCAGGCGGCTTATGACGCCATGGTCGCCAATGACGAGCTGCTCGAACGCGCCAAGGTCTTCGGCAACGGCTACGGCACGCCGCGCGCGCCGGTCGAGGCGGCGCTGAATGCCGGCCGCGACGTGATCTTCGACATCGACTGGCAGGGCACGCAGCAACTGGCGCAGAAGGCGCGGACCGACCTGGTCAGCGTCTTCGTGCTGCCGCCGACGGTGGAGGCACTGGAGGAACGCCTGCGCGCCCGCGCCCAGGACAGCGACGAGGTGATCGCCGGCCGCATGGCCAAGGCGGCGGACGAGATGAGCCACTGGCCGGAATACGACTACGTGATCGTCAACCGGGATCTCGACGCCAGCATCGCCCAGGTGCAGGCGATCCTGGCGGCGGAACGGCTGCGCCGCAGCCGCCAGACCGGCCTGCCGGACTTCGTCCGCTCGCTGCAGGCGAGGCTTTAGAGCGAGACGAATTGAGGTCCGGTCGCATCATGGCCTGACAGGATGGCGAGCGCCTCCGGCCCCTCCCGCGGGGCGGGAGAGGCGAGAGGAACCGGATTTCGTAGGCTGGGTTCGCGGCACGCGAACCCAACAGGATCATGGGGCCGCGACGGCGGCGGGATGTCGGGTTCGCCACGGGCGAACCCAACCGACGCGGTCATCCCGTGTCCGGTGCTCTGGGTCTGCGGCCGGGAGCAGCAGCCGGGCGGGGCTCGGGCGGATCCGCGGCGTCCTCGCCGCCCTGCGGCGGCAGGAAGCCGAGCTCCTCCATCGCCTCGTCGGCCATCTCCAGCCACTGCTCCACCCGCACCGGGTAGCCCCAGCGCCGGCACAACGCCGCCACCGCCTCCGGCCGGCTGGCCTCGATGAATTCCACCACCTCCGGCCGCTCCAGCCGCTCATGCATCTCGGCTTCACGGCGGTCGGCCTCCTCGCCGTCCCCGGACACCTCATAGGCTGCCGCCATCATCGCCAGCTGCACCCGCAGCCCGTGCCAGTCCTCCTGCGCCGCCTCCCGCTGCGCCGCCGCCTTGCGCTTCTCCTCCGCCTGCCGCGACAGCTTGTCCTCCAGCAGCAGGGTCAGACGCAGCGACCGGGTGACGACGGCGATCCGCTGGCCATAGTCGACCCCGGGCTGCGGCGCCTCCACCGCTTCCGTGCGGGTGGCCTCGATGATCTCCATATGGACGTCCGCCGCCCGGGCCAGCATGCGCAGATGCCGTGCCGTCCGCTCCTCCTGAAGAGCGGGCGCGGCCTCCGGTGCCTGATCGGTCTGCGTCGCGTCCATGGAACATAACATGAACGAGCGCAGCCGATAATACTACTGCGATCGTGGTCCCGGCCTGCAGGCTGGATTCCGGCGTCCGGTCCGGCCATGGATGGCCGATCCAGCCCGCTTCAGCCTTTCGCCGGCTGGGCCGCCACCGCCCGGGCCAGGCGGACGAAGCCGGCGATGTCGATCTCCTCGGCCCGCGCGGTCGGCGGCAGGCCGGCCTCGGCCAGCAGCGCCTCGGCCTCGCCCAGGCTGCGCAGGCTGGCGCGCAGCATCTTGCGGCGCTGGCCGAAGGCGGCGGCCGTCACCGTCTCCATCGCTGCGAAGGGCACGTCCTCGCGGTCCCGGCGCGGCCGCAGCCGGACCACGGTCGAATCGACCTTGGGCGGCGGCGTGAAGGCGCGGGCCGGCAGGGTCAGCAGCGGGTCGACCTCGGCCCGCCACTGGGCGATCACCGACAGCCGGCCGTAGGCGCCGCTGCGGGGGCCGGCGACCAGACGGTCCGCCACCTCCTTCTGGAACATCAGCGTCAGCGACCGGAACTCGTCGATCCGGCGCAGCCAGCCGATCAGAAGCGGCGTCGCCACGTTGTAGGGCAGGTTGGCGACCACCGCGCGCGGCGCCGGCACCAGCGCCGGGATATCGGTGTCCAGCGCATCCGCCTCGACGATCCGCAGCTTGCCGCCGGCGACCGCCGCCAGCTCCTCGAGCGCCGGCCGGAAGCGCCGGTCGCGCTCGACCACCGTGACGCTGCCGGCGGCGGAGGCCAGCAGCGCCCGGGTCAGCCCGCCCGGGCCCGGCCCGATCTCGACCACATGCGCGCCGGAGAGGTCGCCGGCCTCCCGCACGATCCGGGCGGTGACGTTGAGGTCGAGCAGGAAGTTCTGCCCGAGCGACTTCTTCGCCGCCAGATCGTGCCGCGCGATCACGTCGCGCAGCGGGGGCAGGGCGGCGATCGCGTCGCGGAGCGTGTCGTCCGACAGGGTCAGAGCCGGATGTCGATATAGGCGTTGCCGCGCAGGTCGCGCAGCAGCCGGCGCTGCATCATGTCCAGCTTCTGCTCGGCCAGGCCGGACCGGATCTGGTCGCGATCGACGCCGTCGCCGCCGGCATCCTGGCGTGAGCAGATCATCATCACGGCGACGCCGTCCGGCCCGCGGATGGGCGAACTGACCTGGCCGTCGGGCAAAGCGCTGGCCACCTGGCGCATGCCGTCGGGCAGGCGGCTGAGCAGCACGTCGCCCAGATCCGGATTGGCCGTCACGCCCAGCTCCTTGGCCTTGGCGCGGAACGCCTCGCAGCCGTTGACGCCGGAGAAGTCCTTGCGCATCTGCGCCACCACGGTCTGCACCCGGTTGGCCGGCGCGGTCGGCGGCACCGGCACGACGATCTGGTTCAGCCGGACCTTGACGCCGGCCGCGGTGTTGGCGTTGACCAGCCGCTTGTCGCGCAGGAGCAGGATATTGTAGCCGCCGAGGGTGCGGATCGGGTCCGACACCTGGCCCTGCTGCATGGTGCCGAGCACCTGGTCGAGCGCGGGCTCCAACTGGCCGGCCAGGACCCATCCCATGTCGCCGCCGTTCTGGGCCCCGGCCGCCTGGCTGAACTGGCGGGCCACGGCCGGGAAGGGGGCGCCGCGGCGGATCTCCGAGACCAGGCGGTCGGCCAGGGCCTTGACCTGGCCCTCGCCCGCATCCTGGTCGACCGCGAGGAAGATCGAGGCGACGAGAAACTGCGGCTTGCCCTGGTTGGCCTTCAGCCGCTCGACCACCTCGTCGACCTGGGTGTCGGAGACCTCGACCTGGGAGACGAAGCGTCGCTGGATCAGCTGGCGCCAGGCCAGCTGGGAGCGCACCTGGTCCTCCAGCGCGCTCTGCGGCACGCCGGTGGATTTCAGCATCGTGAACAGCTGCTGCGTCGACATCCGGTTCTGGCCGGCGATCGCCGCCAGCGCCCGGTCCACGTCCTGGGCCGGAACGCTGATGCCGGCGCGCTTGGCCTCCTGGCCCTGCAGCTTCTCGTCGATCAGCAGACGCAGCACCTGGGGCAGCATCCGCTGCTGGGCGTCCGGCGTCGCCGGCAGGCCGCTGCTCATCAGCGCCAGGCGCAGGCGCATCTGCAGGTCGGCCACGGTGATCACGTCGTCATTGACCACCGCGGCGATCTTGCCGACGGCTGAGGCCGGGGCAGGGCGGGTCTGCGCCACGGCGGCAGGAGCGACGAGGGAGGTGATCGCCAGGACCAGGGCGACGATCGGGGCCGACAGACGACGGATCATGAGGGCGACACGGCCTCGCTGTTGAAAGGCGCAGATACAGCACGTGACTTTGGCCGACTCAAGGCAAAAGCGGCCGGAACCCGCGGGCGCATGGCAGGCTCAGCCATCCTCGAGATGGAGCAGCGCGGCGGCGCCGAACAGCAGGGCGACGCAGGAGGTGGCCCAGGCGGCCATCGGCACCGGCAGGGTTCCGGCCCGGCCGAGCGCCGCCACGATGTCGCCGAGCACGAAGATCGAGAAGCCCGTGACGATGGCGCCGACGATCATCAGCACGGTGTCGACCCGGCGCCCCGGCCGCAGGCTGAAGGCCGCGGCGACCAGGATCATCGCCGCCATCAGCAGCGGCTGCGACAGCAGCCCCTGGTAGGCGATGCGGTAGCGGGTCGACGAGAAGCCGGTGGCCTCGAGGTTGCGGATATAGTCCGGCAGGTCCCAGAACGAGATGGTCTGCTGCGAGGCGAACCGCTCCTGGATCCCGTTGCGGGTCAGGTTGCTCGGGATCGAGGTGGTGTCGACGTGCTGCGCCGGCTGGCTGCCGTCCATGACCCAGGCATCGTCGATCACCCATTTGCCGTCCTGCAGATGGGCGCTCGCCGCGTCGATCCGGCCGCGATACGTCTCGTCCGGGTTCAGCAGCAGGAACATCGCGTTCTGCAGCTCGTCGCCGTTGCTGCCGACCTTCTCGGCATGGATGACGACGATTCCGCCCTCGTCCTTCTGGCGCAGCCAGAAGCCCGTCTTGGCCACCTTCATGACGTCGCCGGTGCCGCCCAGGAAATCGAGGTCCAGGCGCTCGAAGCGGCTGTACATCGCCGCCGAGATCGGGTTGACGACGGTGATCTTGACCACGCCCAGCACCATCGCCGCGGCGATCACCGGGGCCAGGAACTGCCAGGCCGACAGGCCGGCGGCGCGCGCCACCACCAGCTCGCGGCTGCGGGTCATGCGCCAGAAGGTCACCATCGCCGCGATCAGCACGGCGAAGTGGAACAGGATCTCGACGTCGCTGGGCAGCTTGAAGGCGGCCAGGGTGAAGGCCAGGCTGACCGGCAGCTCGGGGATGGAGCTGACCTGGCGCACGAACTCGACGAACTCGAACACCGCGATCACGCCGCTCAGCACCAGCAGCACGGCCAGGAACCAGAACAGGAACTGCCGCACGATATAGGCATAGAGGGTGGGAGAGCGGAGCATCGGGTGCGGCTGGCCTGTGGTGCCGAAGGCGGTTGGGCGGTTCTTCTACATCAGACGGCCCGCCGCCGCGACCATCAAGGAGTCGCAGCCGGGCGGCAGCGCCGTTTTCGACCGGTGACGGCTGTGAAACCCGCTGTTACTTTGCAGGTTCCGCCGCTTCGGCCGCGGTCATCGGAAATCGCCCGGAAGACGACAAGATGCAGATCTCCTTTGCTCCGCCTGCTTCGGTGGAAGCCGGCGCCCTGGTGCTCGGCGTGTTCGCCGACGGCGTTCTCTCGACGGCCGCCGCCGCGGCCGACAAGCGGTCGAAGGGGGCGCTGTCGCGGGCGCTGAAGGCCGCGCCGAAGTTCAAGGGCGGCCGCGACGAGACGCTGGCGCTGTACGGCATCGCCGGCATCGGCGCGGATCAGGTCGTGCTGTTCGGCCTCGGCAAGCCGGAGGAGGTCGATGCGGTCCGGCTGCAGCGGGCGGGCGGCGCGGTCGCCGCGCTGCTGAACCAGGCCCGGATCGGCACGGCGACGGCCCAGCTCGAGGGCATCGTCCTGGCCGGCCAGGGGGCGGGCGTCGCGGCCGCCGAATTCGCCTTCGGCGCCCGGCTGCGGGCCTGGCGGTTCGAGCGCTACCGCACCAAGGAGAAGCCCGAGGCCAAGCCGACGCTGAAGAGCCTGACGGTGCAGACCGGCGAGGCCGCGGCGGCGAAGAAGGCCTTCGCCCGCGCCGATGCCGTCGCCCAGGGCGTGTTCCTGGCCCGCGAGCTGGTGTCCGAGCCGGCCAATGTCCTCCATCCGGAGAGCTTCGCCGCCAAGGCGAAGGAGCTGGCGGATCTCGGCGTCGAGGTCGAGGTGCTGGGCGAGAAGCAGATGCGCAAGCTGGGCATGGGCGCGCTGCTCGGCGTCGGCCAGGGCTCGGCGCGCGAGAGCCAGCTGGTGGTGCTGCAGTGGAAGGGCGCCGGCGGCAAGCGCAAGGACGAGGCGCCGGTCGCCTTCGTCGGCAAGGGCGTCACCTTCGACACCGGCGGCATCTCGCTCAAGCCCGGCCAGGGCATGTGGGACATGAAGTGGGACATGGGCGGCGCCGGCGTGGTCACCGGGCTGTTCAAGGCGCTGGCGCTGCGCAAGGCCAAGGTCAACGCGGTCGGCGTGCTCGGCCTGGTCGAGAACATGCCGTCCGGCGACGCGCAGCGGCCGGGCGACATCGTCACCTCGATGTCCGGCCAGACCATCGAGGTCTGGAACACCGACGCCGAGGGCCGGCTCGTCCTGGCCGACGCGCTCTGGTACACGCAGGACCGGTTCAAGCCGAAGGCGATGATCAACCTGGCCACCCTGACCGGCGCGGTGATCATCGCGCTGGGCAGCGACCATGCCGGCCTGTTCTCGAACGACGACGCGCTGGCCGAGAAGCTGACCGCGGCAGGCAAGGCGGTCGAGGAGAAGCTGTGGCGCCTGCCGCTGGGCGACGCCTATGACAAGCAGATCGACAGCGACATCGCCGACATGAAGAACATCACCGGCAGCCGCGACGCCGGGTCGATCATCGGCGGCCAGTTCCTGCAGCGCTTCGTCAACAACGTGCCCTGGGCCCATCTCGACATCGCCGGCACCACCTGGTCCAGCAAGGACACGCCGACGGTGCCGAAGGGCGCCACCGCCTTCGGCGTGCGGCTGCTGGACCGCTTCGTGACCGACAACTACGAAGGCTGATGCCCGAGATCCGCTTTTATCACCTGACCGCGCGGACGTTCGAGCAGACCCTGCCGGTGCTGCTCGACCGGACGCTGCAGCGCGGCTGGCGGGCGGTGGTCTGCGTCGGCTCGGAGGAGCGGGCGGAGAGCCTAGCCGGCCATCTCTGGACCTATTCCAAGGAAGGCTTCCTGCCGCACGGCACCAAGCGCGACGGCTTCGCCGAGGAGCAGCCGGTCTGGATCAGCGACCGGGTCGAGAACCCGAACGCCGCCCAGGTCCTGTTCCTGGGCGACGGCGCGGATTCGGACGGCGAGGGCGCCTTCGCCACGGTCTGCGACCTGTTCGACGGCAACGACCCGGACGCGGTGCAGGCCGCGCGCGGCCGCTGGAAGCGGTTCCGGGACGCCGGCCATACCCTGGTCTACTACCAGCAGGACGAGGCGGGGGCCTGGAGCGAGAAGCAGCGGGTGGGCGGGTGACGCCGCGCATCGCGCTGTGGCTCGTGGTCGCGGTCGGTGCCCTGCTGGTCCTCGCGCCCGGGATCGATCTCGTCGTCTCCGGCTGGTTCTACGCCCCGGACGGCGGCTTCGCCTGGGACGGCGCGCCGCTGGCCGAGGCGATCCACGAGGTGGTCCAGATCCTGGTCCGAACCGCCGCCGTGCTGCTGCTGCTCGCAGCGCTCTGGACCTGGCTGCGGCAGCGGCGGCTGCTGGGCCTCGACCCGCGGCGCTGGACCTTCCTGGCCCTGGCGCTGGCGATCGGGCCGGGGCTGGTGGCCAACGCCGTGCTGAAGGACCATTGGGGCCGGGCCCGCCCGCGCCAGGTCGAGGCCTTCGGCGGCACCGCGGTCTTCACGCCGCCGCTGATCCCGGCGGGCCAGTGCGCCCGCAACTGCTCCTTCGTCGCCGGCGACCCGACCGTCGGCTTCGTCGTCCACAGCGTCGCCTATGTCGTGCCGGCGCGGCGCCGGCGCCGGATCTTCTGGGGATCGATGGCGCTGGGCGTGCTCCTGGGGCTGCTGCGCATCGGCATGGGCGGGCACTTCTTCAGCGACGTGGTCTTCGCGGCCGCGGTGACCCTGCTGGTCAGCGCCGGGCTGCACGCCCTGCTGTTCGACCGCTGGAGCACGGCGGCCGCGTGGCGCGACTTCACCCGCGGCCTGATCCGCTGGCCTCAGCCGGGGTGAGTCGCCACCGCAGCCTTTTTGTCCGGCCCGTGATGCACGGGTGCTGTTCACGACCATATAGACTGACAGCCAAGGCCGCCGGATCGGGCATCCGGGCGGTTTCCCAGCCAAGGTGACGAATGATGACGGACGGATCGACTGTCGGACGGTTCGGCAGCGGGCGCGAGGTGCGGCGGATCGAGGATGCCGGGCTGCTGGCGGGCGCCGGCCGCTTCAGCGACGACATCTCCCTGCCGGGACAGACCTATCTCGGTTTCCTGCGCTCGCCGCATCCGCACGCCCGGATCGTGTCGATCGACGCCTCCGAGGCGTTGGCGATGCCGGGCGTGGTGGCGGTGATCACCGGTGCCGACCTGGTCGCGGACGGTGTGAAGCCGCTGCCGCTGGCGCCGATCTTCAAGCGGCCGGACGGGTCGCCCGGCGCGTCGCCGCTGCGGCCGGCGCTGGCGCGTGAGGTGGTGCGCTTCGTCGGCGAGGCCGTGGTCGCCTTGGTGGCCGAGAGCCGCGCCCTGCTGAAGGACGCGCTCGACGCCGTCGTGGTCGAGTACGAAGACCTTCCTGCCGTCACCGGGCTGGCGCAGGCCGTGGCACCGGATGCGCCCCAGGTCTGGCCGGCGGCGACCGGCAACGTCGCGGCGCAGATGCGGCACGGCGATGCGGCGGCGACCGAGGCCGCCTTCCGAGGCGCCACCCATATCGTCTCGCTCGACCTCGTCAACCAGCGGCTGGCGCCGACGCCGATGGAGCCGCGCAGCTCCCAGGCCGAATACGACGCCGCGGCCGACAGGCTGACGCTGCGCCTGTCCAGCCAGATGCCGTCCGGCGCCCGCGACACGCTTTGCGACGCGGTACTCGGCATCCCGCGCGAGAAGGTGCGGGTGGTGGTCGACGATGTCGGCGGCGGCTTCGGCATGAAGACCGGCCTCTACCCCGAGGACATCCTGGTCGCCTATGCCGCGCGGAGGCTGCGGCGCCCGGTGAAATGGACCGCCGAGAGGATCGAGGAGTTCCTGGCGGCGACCCACGGCCGCGATATCGAGAGCCATGCCGAGCTGGCGCTGGACGAGACCGGACGCGTCCTCGGCTACCGCATCCGGACCCATGCCAATGTCGGCGCCTATGCCACCACGGCCGGCATCATCATTCAGCTGATGATCGGCCCCTGGGTGTCGACCAGCATCTACGACATCCGGCCGATCGACTTCGAGTTCACCGCCATCCTCACCAACACCGCCCCGACCGCGGCCTATCGCGGGGCCGGGCGGCCGGAGGCGATCTACCTGATCGAGCGGCTGTTCGACGCCGCGGCACGCCAGCTGGGCATGGACCCGGTCGAGATCCGGCGGCGCAACCTCGTCCGGCCCGAGCAGATGCCCTACACCAACGCCATGGGCCAGACCTATGACAGCGGCAAGTTCGGCTCGATCATCGACCAGGCCGTGGGCCTGGCCAACTGGGACGGCTTCGCGGCGCGCGAGGCCGAGTCCCGGGCCCGCGGCAAGCTGCGCGGCCGCGGCCTGGCCTCGTTCCTGGAATGGACCGGCGGCAACGCTTTCGAGGAGCGGGTGACGGTCCAGGTCTCGGGCGACGGCGAGATCGAAGTCTACGCGGCAACCATGCCGATGGGGCAGGGGATCGCGACCTCCTATGCCCAGCTGGTGGTCGACGTGTTCGGCGTGCCGATCGACCGGATCCGCATCGTCATGGGCGACACCGACCGCGGCCAGGGTTTCGGCAGCGCTGGGTCGCGGTCGCTGTTCACCGCCGGCTCGGCGATCCGCCACGCCTCCGAGCGCGCGGTCGACACCGGGCGCGAGCTAGCCGGCGACGCGCTGGAGGCCGCTGCGGCCGACATCGAATATGCCGAGGGCGTGTTCCGGATCGCCGGCACCGACCGCGGCATCGGCCTGTTCGAGCTCGCCGACCGCCAGCCCGGCCGGCGCATCTTCATCGACGCGACCAGCACGGTGAAGGGGCCGAGCTGGCCGAACGGCTGCCATATCTGCGAGGTCGAGCTGGACCCGGAGACCGGTACCGTTGAGATCGTCTCCTACGTCTCGGCCAACGATGTCGGCCGGGTGGTCAACCCGATGATCGTGCGCGGCCAGCTCGACGGCGGCGCGGTCCAGGGCATCGGCCAGGCGCTGGGCGAGCGGATGGTCTACGACCCGGAGACCGGGCAGGTGATGACCGCCACGCTGATGGATTACGGCGTGCCGCGCGCAGACGTAATCCGCGGCTTCGTCCATGTGCTCGACGAATCGACGCCGTGCCTGAACAACCCGCTGGGCGTGAAGGGCGTGGGCGAACTCGGCACCATCGGGGCGACGCCGGCGGTGGTGAATGCCGTCGCCGATGCCCTGGCACGTGCTGGTCATGGCGTGGCCGCCGACCGCCTGCAGATGCCGCTGACCCCGGCGACGGTCTGGCAGGCGCTGCAGTAGCGGAGGGGGCGGAGCCGCCCCCTCACCCGAAATCGCTGCGCGATTTCGACCTCTCCCTAAGGAGAGGTGAATAGGGCGATGGCCTTGTTTTCCCTCTCCTTTGGGGAGAGGGAGGGGGCCCGCCGCGTTGGCGGCGGGAGGGTGAGGGACGGCTCCGCCTATCCCGCCAGCGCCTGCGCCTCCTCCAGCTTGCCGTTGGCCTCCAGCCAGGCTTCCTCGGCGGCGTCGAGCTTGGCTTGCACATCGTGCAGCGCGATCTGCTGCTCGGTCGCCGCGGCCGGGTTGCTGTAGAGCGCAGTGTCGGCCAGCTTCGCCTCGATCTTCTGCTTGTCCCGCTCCAGCGCCTGGATCCGCTTCTCGATCTCGCGGATCTCCTGACGCAGCGGCGCCAGCTGGGCGCGGGCCTCGGCGGCGGCGCGGCGCTGCTCCTTGCGGTCGGCCTGGCTCTGCTTCTCGGCCTGCCGCCCGGCGCGCTCCTGCCGGCGCTGCTCGGCCAGGAGGCGGCGGTAGTCGTCGAGGTCGCCCTCGAAGGGGCTCACGGCCCCGTCCTTGACCAGCAGCAGCCGGTCGGCGGTCAGCTCGATCAGATGCGGGTCGTGGGTGATCAGCACCACCGCGCCGTCATACTCGTTCAGCGCCTGCACCAGGGCCTGGCGGCTATCGACGTCGAGATGGTTGGTCGGCTCGTCGAGCAGCAGCAGCTGCGGCGCCTCGCGGGCCATCAGGGCCAAGAGCAGCCGCGCCTTCTCGCCGCCCGACATGTCGCCGATCCGGGTCTCCGACCGGCGCTGGACGAAGCCGAAGCGGCCGAGATGGGCGCGGATCTTCTCGTCGGTCGAGTTCGGCATCACCCGCCGCGCCTGGGCGATGGCGTTCAGCGACAGGTCCAACTCCTCCGCCTGGTGCTGGGCGAAATAGCCGACCTTGAGCTTGTTCGACTTGCGCAGCTGCCCGGCCATCGGCTGCAGCCGGCCGGCGAACAGCTTGACCAGGGTCGACTTGCCGTTGCCGTTGGCGCCCAGGAGCGCGATGCGGTCGTCCATGTCGATCCGCAGGTCGAGATTCTTCAGCACCGGGCGCTCGTCATAGCCGACGGTCACCTTGTCCAGCACCAGGATCGGCGGCGCCAGTTCCTCCGGCTTCGGGAAGTCGAAGCTGATCGACTGGTCCTCGACCAGGGCCACGATCGGCTCCATCTTCTCCAGCGCCTTCACCCGGCTCTGCGCCTGGCGGGCCTTGGTGGCCTTGGCCTTGAACCGGTCGATGAAGCTCTGCATATGTGCGCGCTGGGCGATCTGGCGCTTCTGCAGCGCCGCCAGATGCTCCAGCCGCATGCGGCGCGTCTGCTCGAACTGGTCGTAGCCGCCGCTATAGGCGGTCAGCTTGCCGTTCTCGAGATGGATCGTCGTGTCGACCACGCGGTTCAGCAGGTCGCGGTCGTGGCTGACCATCAGGATGGTATGCGGATAGGCCTTCAGCCAGGTCTCGAGCCACAGCGTCGCCTCGAGGTCGAGGTGGTTGGTGGGCTCGTCGAGAAGAAGCAGGTCCGGCTGGAGAAAGAGCGTCGCGGCCAGGGCCACGCGCATGCGCATGCCGCCCGACAGGTCGCCGACCGGCCGCGCCTGGGCCTCGGTGTCGAAACCGAGGCCGGCCAGGATGGTGGCGGCCCGAGCCGGGGCGGTGTGGGCGTCGATATCGGCCAGGCGGGTGTGGATCTCGCCGATGCGGTCCGGGTCCTCGGCGGTCTCCGCCTCCTCCAGCAAAGCGGCACGCTCGACGTCGGCGGCCAGCACGGTGTCGAGCAGGCTGGCCGGCCCTTCCGGCGCATCCTGCGCCACGCTGGCCATCCGCCATCGCCCGGGATAGCTGATCTGGCCGCCGTCGAGCCCGATCTCCTTGCGGATCGCGCGCAGCAGCGTCGACTTGCCGGTGCCGTTGTGGCCGACGAGGCCGGCCTTGTGCCCGGCCGGCACCGACACCGAGGCGGAGTCGAGCAGCACGCGGCCGGCGATGCGGATGGTGATGTCCTGGATCTGAAGCATGGCGGCGCGGTCATAGCATGACAGCGCGGAAATCGCGCGCCTCGGTTGCCGGATCGGGGCGGCCCGTCTATAAGGCCGCGCAATTCCGATCGCCAACGCCTGCAAACCGAGGATCCAATGGCCGAGCGCACCCTGTCCATCATCAAGCCGGACGCCACCCGCCGCAACCTGACCGGCAAGATCAACGCCAAGTTCGAGGAGGCCGGCCTGCGCATCGTCGCGCAGAAGCGGATCCAGCTGAGCCGCGCCCAGGCCGAGGCCTTCTACGGCGTGCACAAGGAGCGGCCGTTCTTCAACGACCTCTGCAACTTCATGATCTCGGGCCCGGTCGTGGTCCAGGTGCTGGAGGGCGACAACGCCGTGGCCCGCAACCGCGAGGTGATGGGCGCCACCAACCCGGCGAACGCCGCCGAGGGTACCATCCGCAAGGAGTTCGCGGAATCGATCGAGGCGAACTCGGTGCACGGCTCCGATTCGCTGGAGAACGCGGCGATCGAGATCGCCTTCTTCTTCGCCGGCACCGAGATCGTCGGCTGATCGAGGCGCCGTTGCCGTCCCCGCCCCGGCGGGGATGGCCGGACGCCGCCTTCGGGCAACAAAAAAGGCCGGTCCCCGCGGGGCCGGCCTTTTTCGCGCCGATGGCGAAAATCAGAGCAGGAACAGCGCCATGCCGATCAGCAGGATGGCGACGGCGACGATGCCCCAGGTGCTGAAGCGCACGAAGCTGGCATACATCTGCTTGCGCGAAGCCAGCAGTTCTTCCGGAACCTGATTCGTGCCTTCGCTGGCCATCGCGCCCATCCTCGTCACGCTTTCGTATGTTTGCGATCGAGGCACCATTTACGGGTGCCCCCCGGCCTTGTCCAGTGAAATAGGGTTTAATTGTCGCAGCGTCTATTGGGCTTTGTGACAATTATCACAAGGGGTTGCGGATCGCGCCTGCGGCGGCGTCCGCACCGGTGATCCGGACCCGCCCGTCCTCGATCCGGACCCGCCCCTCGGCGACCCAGCGCAGGGCCAGCGGATAGCAGCGATGCTCCTCCACCAGAATGCGCGCGGCGAGGCTGGCGGCATCGTCGCCGTCGAGCACCGGCACCGCGGCCTGGACCAGGATCGGCCCGTCATCGACCACCGGCCGCACGATGTGCACGGTGCAGCCGGCGAGCCTGACGCCGGCGGCCAGCGCCCGCTCATGCGTGTGCAGGCCGGGGAAGGCCGGCAGCAGCGACGGGTGGATGTTGAGGATGCGGTCGTGCCAGCGGCCGACGAAATCGGCGCTCAGCACCCGCATGAAGCCGGCCAGGCAGATCAGCTCGACCCCGGCGGCGCGCAGCGCCTCGTCCATCGCCGCCTCGAAGGCGGCCCTGGACGGATGGGCCTTGCGGTCGATCGTGGCGGTGGCGAGGCCTCGGCCCTCCGCGACGGCCAGGCCGCCGGCGCCCGGGATGTCGGACAGCACCAGCGCGATCTCGGCCGGGAAGTCCGGCGCGGCGCAGGCCTCGGCCAGGGCCGCCATGTTGCTGCCCCGGCCGGAGATCAGGATTCCGACCTTAACCCGCATTTCCCAGACCCCTTGCGCCCTGCGTCGCCTTGCGGTGAGTCGAATGAGGGCGCGGGCCACGAAGAGCGTATCGGGCCATACGGTCGAGTGGCCCGCGCCCGCAGGCGGCCGCCGCAAGGCGACCCTCCGGGCCGGTTGAACATGCCGACATGGTGCGTCGAACGACTTGCGCGATGCGCTGCATCGCGCTGCGCCGCCCTCCTGCCCTGTCGGCATGTTGAACCGGCGCAGGGCACAACGGGTCTAGGAAATGCGGGTTTAGACGGCCCATGCCGCCTCCGTGCCCGCGATGGCCACGGAATGCCCGGCATCGGCGACGACCCGGCCGATCCGGTGCACCGTTTCGCCCTGGCCGGCCAGGATCGTCGAAACGGCGTCCGCCTGCCCGGGCGCGACGATCATCACCATGCCGATGCCGCAGTTGTAGGTGCGGGCCAGCTCGACCGCATTGAGGCCGCCCTGGGCCTTCAGCCAGCGGAACACCGGGGGCAGGGGCCAGGCGCCGGCGTCGAGGGCGACGCCCAGCCCGTCCGGCAGCACCCGCGGGATGTTCTCGGTCAGCCCGCCGCCGGTGATGTGCGCCAGGGCGTGGACGCCGCCCGCGCGGATGACCGCGAGGCTGCTCTTCACATAGATCCGGGTCGGGGTCAGGAAGGCCTCGCCGAGCGATCGGTCGCCGGCGAAGGGCGCCGGCTGGTCCCAGGACAGCCCGGCCTCGGCGACGGTGCGGCGGACCAGCGAATAGCCGTTGGAATGGACGCCGGTCGAGGCCAGGCCCAGCACCACGTCGCCGTCGCGCACGTCGCGGCCGGTCAGGGCCTGGTCGCGCTCGACCGCGCCGACGGCGAAGCCGGCCAGGTCGTAGTCGCCGGCGGCGTACATGCCCGGCATCTCCGCCGTCTCGCCGCCGATCAGGGCGCAGCCAGCCTGGCGGCAGCCCTCGGCGATGCCGCGCAGCACGCCGCCGCCGACCGAACGGTCGAGCCTGCCGGAGGCGAAGTAGTCGAGGAAGAACAGCGGCTCGGCGCCCTGCACCACAAGGTCGTTGACGCACATGGCGACGAGGTCGATGCCGACCGTGTCGTGCCGGCCGGTCTCGATCGCCACCTTCAGCTTGGTGCCGACGCCGTCGGTGGCGGCGACCAGGATCGGGTCGCGGAATCCGGCGGCCTTCGGGTCGAACAGCGCGCCGAAGCCGCCCAGCCCCTCCATCATGCCCTTGCGGCGCGTGCTCTCGGCCAGGGGCTTGATGTCGCCGACGAAGGCCTCGCCTTCGGCGATGTTCACACCGGCCCGGGCATAGGCGTCGGAGGGATGCTTGGAGTCGGCCGACGGGCACATGATGACCTCGCAGAGAGGGGTGCTATATAAAGGCGGATTATCCGTGCGGATGGGCGCGGACCATAGCGGAACCGGAAGGCTTTGCAATGATGCTTCGCATCGGATCGACCCTGGCTCTGGCGGCCGCGCTTCTCTGCGCCGGGCTGGTGCCGGTGCGTGCCCAGACCCCCGGCGGGGCGCCGATCGCGGGCAGCGCCTCCGGCTACTCGGTCGACAGCGTCGCGGTCGAGGCGACGGCGGCCAACGCGACCGAGGCCCGCACCAAGGCCTTCGCCCAGGGGCCGCGCAAGGCGCTGCAGCAGCTGCTGCAGCAGATCGGCGCCGATCCGAACCGCGTCTCCGGCATGTCTGACGCCGATGTCGAGCGGCTGGTGCAGAGCTTCCAGGTGAAGTCCGAGCAGGCCTCGCCCGGCCACTACGCGGCCAATCTCGCCTATACCTTCCGCAGCGCCGGCGTGCAGCAGCTGCTGGCCGGCGGCGGTGCCGCGCCGCCGGCCATCGCGACGGCGCCCGGCACGGCGCCGGGAACCTTGCCTCAGCCGGGCTTCGCGGCGCGGGGATCGGTCACCGTCACCGTGCCGATCGCGGCACCGGCCGACTGGTACGACGTGCAGGGCCGGCTGACCCGCCTCGGCGGCGTGGTCTCGTCCTCCCTGGTCAGCCTGACGGCGCGGCAGGCGGTGCTGGAGCTGCGCTTCCCGGGCGACCAGGCCCAGCTCAACCAGATCCTGTCGCAGCAGGGGCTGACGGTGCAGCAGGGCGCCCAGGCGCTGGAGCTGCACCGAACCGGCGGGATGTAGCCCCGGCGTGACGACACTCTTGGCATCGAGGTCAGGCCCTTTGCGCCGTATGCTCCGATACCTGCCGAACCTGCTCAGCCTGGCCCGGCTCGTCGTCGCCCCGGTCACCATCTGGCTGATCCTGGACGGCCGCCTGGTCACGGCCTTCTGGATGTTCTCGGCGGCGGCGCTGACCGATGCGATCGACGGCATCCTGGCCCGCTGGCTGCAGGCGCGCACGGCGCTGGGCAGCTATCTCGACCCGATCGCCGACAAGTCGCTGCTGGTCGGGACATATCTCGCCCTGACCTGGATGGCGGCGCTGCCGGTCTGGCTGGTGGCGCTGGTGGTGGCGCGCGACATCGGCCTGGTCCTGGGCGTGGTGGTGCTGCATTTCGCCGGCCGCGGCACCCGTTCGCTGACTCCATCGATGATCAGCAAGCTGAACACGGTGATGCAGATCGCGCTGGTGGTGCTGGTGATGGCGGCGCCCGGGCTGCATGTCGACGCCAGCGGCGCGATCGCGGTCCTGGTCTGGGTCGTGGCCGGCACCACCACCCTGTCGGCGCTCGGCTATCTGCGCGAGACCATCCGCCGCTTCTTCACCCCGGCCGGGGCGCACGCGTGAACGGATCCGCCCAAATCCGCTTCTGGCTGATCGGCTTCGTCGTCTTCTGCCTCCTGGTCTGGCTGCTGAGCGGCGTGCTGGCGCCCTTCGTCACCGGCATGATCATCGCCTATCTGCTGGACCCGGCCTGCGACCGGCTGCAGCGGCTGGGCCTGCCGCGCTGGCTGGCGACCACGGTGCTGCTACTGCTGTTCGTCATCCTTGCGATCCTGGCGGTGCTGATCGTGGTGCCGATCCTGGTGAACCAGGTCACCGGGCTGGTCTCGGCGGTGCCCGACTACGTGGCCCGGGCGGGCACGCGGCTGCAGCCGCTGATCGCCGAGCTGCGCCACCGCGTCTCGGAATCCGACTTCAACGAGATCCAGCGCGCGGTCAGCCAGTATGCCGGCAACGCCGTGTCCTGGATCGGCACCGTGCTCCGCAGCCTGTGGCAGGGTGGCATGGCGCTGATCGACCTGCTGTCGCTGGTCTTCATCACCCCGGTGGTCGCCTTCTACATGCTGCGCGACTGGGACCACATGGTCGGGGTGATCGACCAGAACCTGCCGGTGGCGCAGCGCGAGACCATCCGCGGCCTGGGGCGCGAGGTGAACCGGACCATGTCCCGCTTCATCCGCGGCCAGCTCACCGTCTGCCTGCTGCTCGGTCTGTTCTACGCCATCACCCTGTCCATGGTCGGGCTGAACTTCGGGCTTCTGGTCGGGCTGATCACCGGCGTGCTCTCGATCATCCCCTATGTCGGCTCGCTGGTCGGCCTCGTCAGCTCGGTCGGCATCGCGCTGGTGCAGTACGACGACTGGACCATGTGGGCGCTGGTGCTGGGGATCTTCGTGCTCGGCCAGTTCCTGGAGGGCAATTTCGTCACCCCGAAGCTGGTCGGCGATTCGGTCGGCCTGCACCCGGTCTGGGTGATCTTCGCGCTGCTCGCCGCCGGCAGCCTGTTCGGCTTCACCGGCGTGATGCTGGCGGTGCCGATGGCGGCGGTGATCGGCGTGCTGACCCGCTTCGCCCTGCACCGCTACCGCCAGAGCGCGCTGTACGGCCCGCCGCCGCCCGCCGACCCGCCGGACATGGACCTCCCCACCGTCTCATGAGCAAGAGCGCCAGCCCGGTGGCCCAGTTCGTCTTCGACCTGTCGCTGCCCCCCGCCCTGGGGCCGGAGGACTTCATCGTCGCCGACAGCAACCGCGAGGCCGCGGAGTGGATCGCGCGCTGGCCGGGCTGGCCCGGGCCGGTGCTGGCCCTGCACGGCGCGCCGGGGGCGGGGAAGAGCCATCTGCTCGGCATCTGGGCGCAGCGCGCCGGCGCCCGGATCCTCGCGGGCGGCGCGCTGGCCGCGGCCGATCCGGCCGAGCTCGCCGCCGAGGGGGCGGTGGCGCTGGACGATGCCGACCGCGTGGCCGGCGACGCGGCGGCGGAGCGGGCGCTGTTCCACCTGCGCAACCTGCTGAAGGAGGCCGGCGGCTTCCTGCTGCTGGCGGCCCGCGAGCCGCCGGCGCGCTGGCCGGTGGCGCTGCCCGACCTCGCCTCGCGGCTGAAGGCGGCGCCGGCCGTGGGGCTGGGCGAGCCGGACGACGTGCTGCTGGCCCAGGTGCTGGCCAAGCTGTTCGCCGATCGCCAGCTCGCGGTCGGGCCGGAGATCGTGCAGGCGATGCTGGCGCGGATGGAGCGCAGCTTCGCCGAGGCGCGGCGGCTGGTGGCCGAGATCGACGCCGCCAGCCTGGCGCAGGGCCGGTCGATCACCCTGCCGCTGGTGCGATCGATCCTGGCGGAGCAGCGCTAGGCGACGCTGTCGATGTATCGCAGGGCGATCGGCGACAGGCGGGCGCCGGGGAAGCGGTGCAGCCCGGCGCGGCCGATCAGCCAGACGTGGAAGAGGGGGCCGAGCAGCCCACGGATCGCGGGGTCGAGCACGTCGAGCCCGCCGGTGTAGGCGCCGAAGGCCGGCAGCACCAGCCGGTGCTCGTCGGCGACGAAGCAGCGCCCGGTCACCCGCCCGGCGCGGCCGCTGACCGCCGCCTTGGGATGGTAGTGGCCGGAGATCTCGCCGGACGCCGACGGCCGGGCGGCGTGGCGGCAGACGAGACCGTCGACCTGCAGTTCCTCCGTCCGGTCGCCGGGCAGGGACGCCGGCAGGTCCGGATCATGGTTGCCGAGCACCCAGATCCAGTCGCGGCCCCGTGCCAGCCGGATCAGGGTCGCGAGGTCGTCGGCGGCGAGGCGGTCCGCCCCCTCCGAATCGTGGAAGCTGTCGCCCAGCGCCACCACGGCCGCCGGATCGAGCCGGTCGATCGCGGCGCCGAGCCGGGCCAGGGTCGCGGTGCTGTCATAGGGCGGCAGCAGGCGGCGCGAGCGCTGCGCCAGCGCCGTCGCCTTCTCCAGATGCAGGTCGGCGACCAGCA
The DNA here is from genome assembly GCF_916619195.1 of Inquilinus sp. Marseille-Q2685. Classification (NCBI taxonomy): domain Bacteria; kingdom Pseudomonadati; phylum Pseudomonadota; class Alphaproteobacteria; order Rhodospirillales; family Rhodospirillaceae; genus Inquilinus; species Inquilinus sp. Marseille-Q2685. The sequence goes on along the minus strand of NZ_CAKAKL010000001.1, from coordinate 560,661 downwards.
GCCAGCGCCGCTCCGCCCACCACAGCACGCCCGACGGATCGGGCCGGAAGGCGTGGTCGCGGAGCGGGATGGTGCGGGTCGGCATCGCCCGGATGTAGACCCGGCACCGGAGCGGCGCAACGGTTTTGTTCGATTTATGTTCTTTGACCTCGGTCCGTCCGATTTTCGCGTAGGGACCCCTCTCTGCCGGCGTTCAAGGGCGCGTGATCCGGAGATGCCGGATGCGCAGAGCAGGAGATGGAGACCATGTCGATCGCCCGAAGCCTCGTGATCGTCCTTGCCGCGACCGTCCTGGGCGGCGACGCCGTACAGGCGCAGGAGCAGGGCCGGTTCGCGGACCGGATGTTCGACCGGATCGACGCCGATCACGACGGCGTCGTCACCCGGGCCGAGGTCCAGGCGGCGGGCGGCCGGATGTTCGACCGCCTCGACACTGACCACGACGGCGTCGTGACCGCCCCCGAAGCCGAGGCAGCCCGGAGCCAGGCGCAGGCGCGCGCCGCCGGGCGGCTCGCCCGCTTCGCCGAACGCCGCGCGCAGATGCCGACCCGGAGCGAGCGCCTGGCCGGCCTGGACCGGAACGGCGACGGCCTGGTCTCGCGCGACGAGTTCGTGGCCGGGACATCCTGGTTCGATCGCCTCGACACGACCGGCCGCGGCGTCACCAAGGCGCAGTTCGTGGCCTTTCTGAACCAGGCCCGCTGAGACGGGCGGAAGGAGGGATGATGATCAGGCTCAGCATGGCGGCCGTCGCGGCGGCGCTTCTTCTGACCGCGGGTCCGGCCGGCGCCGAGGACTGGTCCCGCAGCTGGACCGGCCCGCATGGCGGAACCCGGACGCTCAGCGGACAATGCGGCAACCATTCCTGCAGCCGCACCGTCGATGTCACCGGCCCCGGCGGCCGGTCCTGGTCCCGCTCCAGCGGCGTGGTGCAAGGCCCGTTCCGCAGCTACGGTTACCGCAGCGTCACCGGGCCGGCAGGCCGCAGCATTGCGGCAGGGCGGGTCTGGCGCCGGTTTTGACGCATCGCGGACGCACGGCATGGCGGAGGGGGCGGGCGAGGAGGCGCTGGCCGACGCAGATCTCCTGGCCCGCATTGCCGCCGGGGATCGGCGTGCCTTCGCCGTGCTCATGCGCCGCCACGGCGACAGGGTGCGAGGGCTGGCGCTGGGGTTCGGCGGCCGGGCGGATGAGGCCGACGACATCGCGCAGGACGTGTTCCTGATGCTGTGGCGGCGGCCCGATGCGTGGCGGCCGGGCCAGGCGGCGTTCACCACCTGGCTCTACCGCGTGGTCGCCAATCGCTGCCTCGACCGGGCGCGGCGGCGGCGCCTGCGGCGCTGGCTGCCCTTCGGGAACGGGCCGGAGCCGGCCGACGACGCGCCGACCGCGCTGACAACCCTGTCCGGCCGCGACCGCCTCGCGGCGGTCGCCCGGCTGATCCGGACCCTGCCCGAGCGGCAGCGGCTGGCGCTGCTGCTGGCCGTCCAGGGCGGGCGGAGCAATGCCGAGATCGCCGCCATCCTAGGCATCAGCCAGGGGGCGGCGGAGCAGCTTCTGGTCCGTGCCCGGCGCACGCTGCGGGCCGTGATCGACGAAAGGGAGACGAGGTCATGACCAGGGCCGAACTCGACGAGGCGCTGCTCCGTTTCGGGGCCGATCTCGACCGCTGGCCACGGAAGCTGGCCGACTCCGCCCGCCGGCTTGTGGCCGAGGATGCCGAAGCGGCGGAGATGCTGGCGCGGTTCGCCGCCCTCGAACGGACGCTGGGCGCCGCGGTCCGCCCGCCGCCCTTCGGCGCTGCGGAGATCGGCCGGATCCTGGCGGCCGTCGAGGCGGAGGAGGAGGCGGCTTGGCGGCCGACATGGCGCTTCTGGACTGCGAGCGCGGGCGCCTCGCTGCTGTCCCTCGCCGCCGGCGCAGTGGTGATGCTGGCAACACTGCCCGGCGGTGCCGATCTCGACGTCGCGCTGTCGGTACTGGCGCTGATGTCCGGCCAGGGTGATCTCGGAGGCTTGCTGTGACCACGGCATTGCGGCGGCGAACCACGCTGATCCTCGCCATCGTCCTGTCGGCCTCGCTATGCCTCAACCTGTTCCTGGGCGGCGCCTGGCTGGCCGGCCGCTGGTTCGAGCGGCGCGTGGAGACGGTGGCCGCCTCGGTGATGCGGGCCTATCCGCCGGAGCTGCGGCGGGACGTGCTGCGCCGGCTGCTGCAGGACCGGGCGGAGCTGCGGTCCGCGGTCGGCGGCCTGCGCGAGGCGCGGCAGCGCATGTTCGCGCTGATGCGGGCCGACCCGCTCGACCTCGGCGCACTGGAAGCTGCCATGGCCGAGGTCCGGTCCAGGACCGGGGACGTGCAGGCGCTGCTGCAGTCGGCCCTCGCCGCCAGCCTGGCGGAGATGCCCGCCGCGGACCGCGCGGGAATCCAGCCCCCCGCGGGCGGCTTGGGGCTGCTGGGCGACCGCGGGCCTTGACGGCCATGCGTCGGATCAGGCTTTCGGCTCCAGGATGTCCCCGATCTCCCGCGCCTTGCTGTGGCCGAGCCAGAACAGGCCGGAGGCGAGGCCGACGAACACGGCGAGGAAGACCCACAGCGCGGTCGCCAGATAGTCGTACATCGGGTCGGCGGCGGCCGGGCGGATCATCAGCAGCCCCAGCACCAGGATGAACAGCACGAAGGCGATCACGCTCGCGTTGACGACATAGATGTGCCAAGTCGCCAGCCGGCGGTATTCGATCCGGCATTCGGCGATGGCGCGCTTTTGCGCCTCGTCGCCGGCGAAGCGGTTCAGCTCGACCTTCTGGCGCAGCGCCACCAGATCGCGCAGCCATTGGCTGAGCTGGATGTAGAAGAAGCTGCCGACGAGGCCGGCCAGGGTCAGCAGCGGGCTGAGCAGCGACAGCGGGTTGGTCATGGCCGGTCCTCCCGGCGCAGGGCATCGAGCAGGGCCAGGATCGTCTCCGCCGTGATCGAGAACCAGGTCAGGGTGGGGGAGGAGGGTTTCTTCGCCGGCGGCGCCGGCCGGTCGCCGTCGGCCACCGCCGCCGCGACCGTGTCGTAGAGGGTGACGAGCTCGTCATAGCCGCCGCGCGACAGGCTCAGCTCGAAGCGCTGCACCTGGGCCCGGCCGGCCGCGGCGGCGGCGCGGGCGTCGGCCTCGGCCCGCTCCAGTCCCTGGCGCAGCTCGGCCCGGGCGGCCGTCCGCCATTGCGCCGTGCGGCGGGCGCGCAGCAGCCGCGCCAGATACTGCGCCCGCGGCAGGCCGAGCTGGTAGCGGGCATAGATCCGGTTCGCGTCCGGCTGCTCGTCGCTGTGCAGCGCGTCGTAGAACCGGGCGATCCAGGCCTCGGCCTGCTGCCCCTGGCTCTCGTAGCGGCGCTCGCCGAGCACCCATTCGCTGACCAGGTCGACGCACAGCGCCTCGTAGCCGCAGTCGATCCGCGCCCGGCTGGCCGGCGAGGCGTCGATCGCCAGCGCCGCCTTGGCCCGGGCCAGGCGATCCCGTCGTTCCGCATCCTCCGCCATGGTCTCCCCCGATTCCGCCGTGTGGATCGATCGTAGCGAATCCCTCAGGCGGGGGCAGGGCACATCTCGTGAGCTCAGGACCCGGCGGGCAGCCCGGCCTTGAGCAGGCCGTCTCGGCAGTGGGCGCGGTCCTCGTCGCCCTTGTAGTGCAGGGTCGCCAGGAACGCCTCCGCCGTGAAATCGGGGTTGGTCCGCAGCACCGCCTGGGCATGGGCGCCGGCGGCCGTGGCATCGCCCATCCAGGCCAGCGCGGCGGCGAGGAAGGCGTGGTGGGTGTGGTCAGGCCTGGTGATGTGGCTGTAGGCCTCCACCGCCTCGGCGTAGCGTTTGGCGGTATAATAGGCCCGGCCGAGATGGCTCCAGAACCGCTCCGGGTGATGCGGGTTGAGCCGCATCGCCTTGCGGATCCAGTCGATGCCTTCCTCCGGCCGGCCGAGCCAGGTCAGGATCTCGCCCTGCTGCACCACGATCAGGTCGTGATTCGGATTCAGGGCGATCGCCCGGTCCTGGTGGTACATGGATGGTTCGAATTCGTGCCGCGTCAGGGCGACCGCGGCGAGGATGCGGTGGACGTCGGCGTCGTTGTCGTCGAGGGCGACGGCGGTCTCGAGCTCGCCGACCACGGCGTCCCAGGTGGCGTCGCGATCGGCGCACCAGCCGTTGACCCAGCTCTGGCCCAGCACGCAGGCCCGCCAGGCGTGGGCGTGGGCATATTTCGGGTCGAGGGCGACGGCGCGGTCGAGCAGCGCCAGCGCCTGGGCGTTGTCGTCGCGTGTCGACCGGTGGTGCAGCACCTTGCCGGCCAGCAGGCATTCATAGGCTTCCAGATTGCCGGTGGTCTTCCGCTTCGCCCGGTCGCGCGCCGCGGCTTCGACCCGGCCGGGCAGGGTGGCGGCGATCGCCGAGGTCACCTCGTCCTGGATGGCGAAGATGTCGGCCAGATCGCGGTCGTAGCGCTCGGCCCAGATGTGCCGGTCGGTCTCGGCGTCGATCAGCTGCACCGTGACCCGCACCCGGCCGCCGGCCTTGCGGACGCTGCCCTCGACCACGTAGTGGACGCCGAACTCGCGGGCGACGTCCTGCACCTTCACCGCCTTGCCCTTGTGCACGAAGGCGGAGTTGCGGGAGATCACCAGCAGCTCGTGGAAGCGCGACAGCTCGGTGATGATGTCCTCGGTCAGCCCGTCGGCGAAGAACTCCTGCTCCGGATCGCCGCTCATGTTGTCGAAGGGCAGCACGACGATGGAAGGCTTGATCGCGGCCGGAGCCGCGGCGGCGACCTCGGGCGGGGCCTCGGCCACCACCGTGTCGAGCCGGACCCGGTAGACGCGGATCGGCCGTGAGATGTTCTTGACCGACTGCTCGCCGAGATCGTCGAAGCCGAAATCGAGGCGGTCGCCGACCTGGTCGCGCACCGCGCCCGAGACGCAGATCCCGCCCGGCTCCGCCAGCGCCTCCAGCCGCGCCGCGACGTTGACGCCGTCGCCGAACAGGTCGCCGTCCTCGACGATCACGTCGCCGAGATTGATGCCGATGCGGAACTGGATCCAGCGGGCCGGCGAGACGTCGCTGTTGCGCCGGGCCATGCGACGCTGGATCTCGGTGGCGCAGGTCAGGGCGTCGACGATGCTGGCGAATTCGACCAGCAGGCCGTCGCCCGTGGTCTTGACGATGCTGCCGCGGGTCTTGGCGATCGCCGGGTCGATCAGCTCCAGCCGGTGGGTCTTCAGCCGCGCGAGGGTGCCGGCCTCGTCGGCCTCCATCAGCCGGCTGTAGCCCACCATGTCCGCCGCCAGGATCGCCGCCAGCCTGCGCTGGACCTCCGGCCGTTCCATGGGCCTGTCCTCGCCCCGAAGGATGCAATTTTAGCAAATCCGGGCGGGGCTCACAAACGGTGTCGCCCGGTCACGCAGGGCGATCGCGTGAATGTAGCGCGATGTTGACGGCCTGGCATTGCCTCTCCCGCCGGACGCGGGAGAGGTCGGGCTCGCGCAGCGAGACCGGGTGAGGGCTGGCCCAGGCCTCGACGAAATCCCCTCACCCGGAGCCGCTTCGCGTCTCCGACCTCTCCCGCAAGCGGGAGAGGCAACGTGTGTGACCGCTGCTGCGAGTCACCCGTTCACGCGCGCTTTCGCCCGCGCTCGCCCCGCTTCGGCGTCGCCTCGGCGATCATCTCGGCGGCGGCTTCCTCCAGCATCAGGTCGATGGCGCCGTCGGCGATGCTGACGCGGCCGATCTCCAGCAGCACCGGCACGGCCAGGGGTGAGATGCGGTCAAGGGCGCGCAGCGTCAGCTTGCGCCGGGCGCGCTTCAGCAGCAGGGCGACACGGCCGAGGTCGACCAGACCGCGGGCCGCGTCGGCGCGGGTGGCGCGCAGCAGCACATGGTCCGGCTGGTGCCGGCGCAGCACGTCGTAGATCAGGTCGGCGCTGACCGTGACCTGGCGGCCGGTCTTGCGCTCGCCGGGCATGCGGCGCTCGATCAGCCCGGCGATCACGGCGACGTTGCGGAAGGTGCGGCGCAGCAGGCTGGATTCGCCCATCCAGGCCTCCAGGTCGTCGCCAAGCATGTCCTCGTCGAACAGCGGCGCCGGGTCGGTCACCGGCTCCAGGCTCCAGGTCGCCAGCACGTAGTCGGTGGCGACGAAGCCGATCGGGCCCAGCCCGGCGCGCTCCATCCGCTTGGTCACCAGCATGCCCAGCGTCTGGTGCGCCTGCCGGCCCTCGAAGCAGTAGGCGACCATATAGTGCCGGCCGCCGCGCGGGAAGGTCTCGATCATCAGCTCGCCGGGTCCCGGCAGGCCGGAGCGGTCGCGCTGCAGCTCCAGCCACTCCCGCGCGTCATCCGGCAGCCCGGCCCAATGGGCGGGGGTGGACAGCAGCCGCCGCACCCGGTCGGCCAGATGGGTGGTCAGCGGCATGCGGCCGCCGGCATAGGCCGGAACCTTGGGCTCGCCGTTGGCGGCGCGGCTGCAGATCACGCTCATCTCGCGGATGCCGATGAAGCGCAGCAGCTGCCCCGCGAACATGAAGGTGTCGCCCGGCACCAGCCCCTGGGCGAAATACTCCTCGACCTCGCCGAGCACCTTGCCGAAGCCGCCGGAGAGGCGGACCTTCAGCATCTCCTCCTCGACGATGGTGCCGACATTCATCCGGTACTGCCGGGCGACCACGGCGCTGGCCACCTTCCAGCGCCCCTCGGCGTCCTGCCTCAGCCGGTGGAAGCGGTCGTAGTTGCGCAGCGCGTAGCCGCCATGGGCGACGAACTCCAGCACGTCGTCGAAGTCGCGGCGGGTCAGGGCGGCATAGGGCGCGGCGCGGCGCACCTCGGCGAACATCGCACGGGCGTCGAACGGGGCGGAGCAGGCGCAGCCCAGCAGGTGCTGCGCCAGCGTGTCGAGCGTGCCGGGGGCGGGCGGATCGCCGTCCAGCGTCATCGCCTCGATGGCGTCGGAGGCGGCGCGGCACTCCAGCACCTCGAAACGGTTGGCCGGCACCAGCACCGCGACCGAGGGCGCGTCGAAGCGGTGGTTCGACCGGCCGATGCGCTGCAGCAGGCGGCTGGCGCCCTTCGGCGCGCCGATCTGGATCACCAGGTCGACCGCCGCCCAGTCGATGCCGAGGTCGAGCGAGGATGTGGCGACCACGGCGCGCAGCTCGCCCCGCGCCATCGCCGCCTCGACCTTGCGGCGCTGCTCCGCCGCCAGGCTGCCGTGATGCAGGGCGATCGGCAGCACCTCGTCGTTGATCCGCCACAGCGCCTGGAACACCAGCTCCGCCTGCGCCCGGGTGTTGACGAAGAGCAGCGTGGTGCCGGCCCTGCGGATGCGGTCGTAGAGATCCTGGGCGGCGTAGGTGCCCATGTGCCCGGCCCAGGGCAGGCGGCTCTCGGTCTCCATGATCTCGACGATCGGCTTGATCCCGGGCGGGCCGCGCACCGTGCGCACCAGCGCCGGGTCGGCATGGCCGGTCGGCGACAGCCAGGCGACCAGCGCGTCCGGATGCGCGACGGTGGCCGACAGCCCGACCCGGCGGGCCTCCGGCGCCAAGGTGGCCAGGCGCGCGAGGCCGAGCGCCAGCAGGTCGCCGCGCTTGGTGCCGGCCAAAGCGTGCAGCTCGTCGACGATGACGCACCGCAGGGACCCGAAGATGCGGTCGGCGTCGGTGTAGGACAGCAGCAGCGCCAGGCTCTCCGGCGTCGTCATCAGGATCTGCGGCGCATGGCGGCGCTGACGCTCGCGCTTTATCTGCGGCGTGTCGCCGGTGCGGGTCTCGGCCCGGATCGGCAGCCGCATCTCGGCGATCGGCTGCTCCAGGTTGCGGTGGATGTCGACCGCCAGGGCCTTGAGCGGCGAGATGTAGAGCGTGTGCAGCCCCTCGCGCGGCCGCTCCGCCAGCTCGGTCAGCGTCGGCAGGAAGCCGGCCAGGGTCTTGCCGCCGCCCGTCGGGGCGATCAGCAGGGCATGGGTGCCGTCGCGCGCCGCCTGCAGCATCTCCAGCTGGTGCGGATGCGGCGTCCAGCCCTTGTGCCGGAACCAGCCCTGGAAGGCCGGCGGCAGCAGTGGTTCGGCGGTCTCCGCCAATGCGGTCATGAACCTGCGCCTCGACATCCAACCGCCACGGCACTGCGCCGTTTCGGCCATGATCCGGGGCCAGCCTGCGCCGCCCCGCCACCCGGACAGATCAGCCCATGACCCGCCGGACACGCAAGCGTTTAGTGTTTGTTCTCGTCGTCCTGGCGGCGTTCGCTGCCTTCGTCTTCGCCAAGAACAGCTCCTGGCTTTACGGCGCGCCGGGCGGAACGCCGGTGCTGCTGGCCCATCGCGGCCTGGCCCAGGGCTTCGACCGGACGGGGCTGACCGGCGACACCTGCACCGCCGCCCGGATGCTGCCGCCGGAGCATCCCTATCTGGAGAACACCATCGCCTCGATGCGCGCCGCCTTCGACCTGGGCGCCGGGGCGGTCGAGCTCGACATCCAGCCGACCACCGACGGCCGCTTCGCCGTCTTCCACGACTGGACGCTGGATTGCCGCACCGACGGGCGCGGCGTCACGCGCGAGCACAGCCTGGCCGAGCTGCAGGCGCTGGACATCGGCCACGGCTACACCGCGGATGGCGGCAGGACCTACCCGTTCCGCGGCAAGGGCATCGGGCTGATGCCGTCGCTGGACCAGGTGCTGGCGACGTTCCCCGACCGCCGTTTCCTGCTGAACATCAAGAGCAACGACCCGGCGGAGGGGGAGATGCTGGCCGCATATCTCGCGGCCCTGCCGGCGGAGCGCCGCGACCGGCTGGCCGCCTATGGCGGCGCCCGGCCGATCGCGGTGCTGCGCGAGAGGCTGCCGGATGTCCGCGCGATGTCCCGCGCCTCGATCAAGGACTGCTTCATCACCTACATCGCAGTAGGCTGGACCGGCCATGTGCCGGAGTCCTGCCGGCGGTCGGTGCTGCTGGTGCCGTCGAACGTCGCGCCCTGGCTGTGGGGCTGGCCGCACCTGTTCGTCGCCCGGATGCAGGCGGCGGGCACGCCGGTCTTCCTGATCGGCCCGTGGCGCGGCGGCTTCTCCGAAGGCATCGACGATCCGGCGCAGATTGCCGACCTGGTCGCCGACGGCTATGCCGGCGGCATCGAGACCGACCGGATCGACCGGTTCGCCGCATCGCCGATCCCAGGCCCATAGTCCGCCGGCCCCCTCATCCGACCCCGATCGAGGCCCGGATGCGCGCGTCGTGAGATTTGACACCCATCGGTCTGGACACCACACTCCGCGTCATAAAACGGTAACGCGGGCCCGGCCTCCCGGCAGCCTGCGGCGGCTGGAGGAAACGGCGATGTCCTTGACCCCGCGGATCGGCTGGCGGACCGAACCTCCCCTCGTCGTGCGGCGGCCGCCCGCGGTCACCGATTTCCAGGCGACGCTGGCGCAGTATCGCCAGCAGCCGGTCCCGCCCGATCCGCCGTCGCCGACCCCGGCCGCCAAGGCCGATGCCGGCCGGAGCTTCTACGACGTGAAGCTGGGCGACACCCTGACCTGGGTCGCCCGCGACCACGGCCGGACGATCGCCGATATCCGCGCGGCCAATCCGACCCGGTTCCCGCCCGAGGGCGACCCCGACGTCATCCATCCCCATGACCGCATCACCATCCTGGACGACGAGCGCAGCCGCATCGTCCGGAACCAGGCCGATCTGCTGGCGAAGGGCCAGGACGTGCGTCCGGCGGTCGTCGAGGAGATGTATTACGCGACCCGCGAGGCGGCGGTGCCGGCGGATGCGCTGGAGACGCTGACGGCGGAGCTGAAGGCCCGGCGGCCCGGGGACGCGGCTTTCGCTGCCGCCGTCGACGATGCCGGCAAGACGGCCACCCAGGCGTGGGAGGCGCAGGGCCGCACCCATGCGGTCTTCGACCCGCTGTACCGGCTGGCCGGCACCGATCCGAAATCGATCCAGGATTTCCGCAAGGAGGTCCGCAACCAGCTCGCCGCGGTCGCCGTGACCACCCCGACCACGGCCGCGGTCGAGGGCCACCGGGACCTGCTGCTGGCCTATGGCCCGCAGGACCCGAAGCTGCAGGAGGCGATCAAGGCCGAGACCAAGGACTACCTGGTCGACGGGCCGCAGCGCGCCGCGGCCGAGATCAAGAAGGCCTATGACGAGCCCCGCCAGGGCGAGAACGGGCCGACCGGCGCCTACAAAGCAGCAGCCAAGCTGCGGGAGCTGACCGACCCGGAGAAGGTCGACCCGCTCACCGCCGCGCTGATCCTGGACAAGGCCAGCGATACCGTCGGCAGCATCACGACCGATTTCGTCAATCCGGAATCCCAGCTCTGGCACGACGAGCAGGGCACCGGCGTGGTCGGCGAGTACGGCGAGATCTACCGCAACCTCAGCGCCGCGGCGGACAGCGCCGACCGCAGCCCGGAGGGCGAGGGTTCGATCGACTTCATGGCCCGCACCCTGCAGGCCTGGGGGGCGCCGAACGTCAATGCGAAGACATCGGCGGCCGACGGCTCCGGCTCCGTCCTCTCCCTGGCGATCGCCCGCGAGCTTCGCCTCCAGGGCGACGACAAGAACGCGGACCGGATCGAGCAGGGGGTGATCGACGGCGTCGGCGAGCTCAAGGGCCGGATCCGGGATTCGGTCACCGAGCTGGGCCAGACCGCGATCCCCCTGACCAATCCGCCGGCCAACTGGGACGCCTTCCTGCCCGCCGACGACGCGCCGCCCGGACAGCCCTTCAAGACCGGGGCGCAGACCCGGCAGCAGCGGATCGGCGACCAGGAGGGCGTGGTCAAGGACGTCGATGCCGACCTGCGGCGGATCAACCGCGACGGCTATCAGCTGACCCGCGCCATGGCCGCGCTGTCGGAATACGCGCCGCAGCTGGCCGGCTCGCCGAAGCAGGACGAGCTGCTCAAGCAGGCGGCGGCCCCGGACCCGAACGGCGACCCTAAGCTGTCGCTGGCGCTCGCCGTCAGCTCGGCCGGGATGACCGAGGCGGCGCGCATCTTCAACCTGGAGGGGATGGAGAAGGGCACGCTGGCCGATCCCAGCAAGATCATCGTCGACATCAGCTGGCCGGCGCGCATGGCGCGGAACCACGTCCAGGCCGACGTCAAATGGGCGACCGGGACGAAGCCGTTCGGCCTCGGCCTCAGCCTGTACGGCACCGGCACCTATCTCTGGGGCGTGCACAACCAGGCCGACCGGTACGGCCGCAACATCGGCGATCCCGGCTATTTCGAGGAGCAGGGCTGGCGCAATCTCGGCTTCCTCGGCCTCTATGCCGCCGGCACGGCGATCGAGGGCACCCAGGTGATCAGCCAGATCATGAGCGCAAGGCTGGGGCTGGACGGCAGCGAGGCCGGGGTCAAGGGCTTCCTCGGCCGCGTCGCGGCGGACAAGGGGGTGTGGAGCAAGGTCTTCTCCAACCACCTGAAGGTGTTCGGCTGGTGGAATGCGCTCGGCACCGTCAACTATGTCGCCCAGGGCGACTGGCCGAAGGCGCTGGCGCTGGGCACCGCGGCCACCGGCACCTTCATCTCGAGCTATCCGGGCCTGGCCAACCTGCTGCGGATCGGGAAGGTCGGCGGGCCGGTCGGGACGCTGATGACCCTGGTGGGCTCGAGCGCGCTGGCGCTGATCGATTCGCACGAGAAGGCGAAGGCGGCCGCCGCCACGGTGCCCGACAACCGGGCCTATCTGATCGCGGCCGGGGTGGAGCCGGGCATCGCGGAGGCGCTGACGCAGAACGACAGCGAGGGCCTGATGCCGGCCGGCCGGCTGCTGGCCCTGGCCGAGTACCGGAACGTCGATCCGCGGACGGTCCTCGAATATCTGAACCGGCAGAAGCCGAGGGAGGTGTTCGAGATGATCTATGCTGCCAAATACGTCAAACCGGACGAGAACGGCCGCTATCCGATCGGCCAGCCGGCGAACCAGTGGCGGGACAAGTTCGCCGGAGGCTGGGACGACAAGGCCATGATCCGGCCGCTCAACATCGCCGAGCTCAACGAATTCGTCGACCACTTCATGCCGGACTTCCCGAAAGGCTGAGCCTGGTCTTCTCATCGTCTCGTGAAGGTTTCATCGATTGCGTCGATACAATTCACGGCCTGCTTCTGCGGCAGGCCGCTTTTGTATTACTTGTGGCGCGAACGGAAACGAAGGATTTTAGCGATAATGATGGCTTAATGTTCTGGGTGTCCAGCGCAATACGAAAGGAAAATCGCTAACAAGGCGGATGAGTTTTTTTGTTTCCCTCCTAAGATGCCGGCCGACGGGCCATAGCCCCGAAGAAGGACATCAGGAGGAAGCGCGATGGGCCATATGAGCCAATCGTCCGGCGCCGCGGCCGAGGGCGGCGATCTCGCCCGCCGGCTGAAGAGCCGCCACATCCATATGATCGCGATCGGCGGCGCCATCGGCGTCGGGCTGTTCCTCGGCTCCGGCAAGGCGATCGCCAAGGCCGGGCCGGGGTTGCTGCTGAGCTACGCCATCGGCGGCATCGCCATCTTCTTCATCATGCGGGCGCTGGGCGAGCTGCTGCTGCACAAGCCGGTCGCCGGGTCCTTCGCCACCTATGCCGAGGAGTTCGTTGGCCCCTTCGCCGGCTTCGCCACCGGCTGGTCCTACTGGTTCATGTGGGTGGTGATCGGCATGGCCGAGATCACCGCCGTCGGCGTCTATGTCCATTACTGGCTGCCGGAGGTGCCGCAATGGGTGCCGGCGCTGGCGACGCTGGCGGTGCTGACGCTCGTCAACATCGTCGCGGTGCGGCTGTTCGGCGAGCTGGAGTTCTGGTTCGCGCTGATCAAGGTCGTGACCATCGTCGCGCTGATCCTCGGCGGCCTCGCCGTGATCGTGTTCGGCGTCGGCGACCTGGGGCAGGGGGCCGGCGTCTCCAACCTGTGGTCGCATGGGGGCTTCCTGCCCTTCGGCGTGCTCGGCGCCGTGCTGGCGCTGCAGATGGTGATGTTCGCCTATCAGGGCGTGGAGCTGATCGGCGTCACCGCCGGCGAGGCCGAGAACCCGGCCCAGGTGCTGCCGCGCGCCACCAACGGCATCATCTGGCGCATCCTGATCTTCTATCTGGGCGCGCTGGCGGTGATCATGTCGCTGCTGCCCTGGACCCAGCTGGACCCGAACGCCAGCCCCTTCGTCTTCGTGTTCGACAAGCTGGGGCTGAGCGCCGCGGCCGACGTGATCAACCTCGTGGTCATCACCGCCGCCGCCTCCTCCTGCAACAGCGGGCTGTTCAGCAACGGCCGGATGCTGTTCACCCTGGCCCGGTCCGGCCAGGCGCCGCGCGCCTTCGCCCGGGTCAGCCGCAACCACGTGCCGGTGGCGGGCATCGCCGCCTCGGCCGCGGTGATGCTGATCGGCGTCGGCCTGAACTACGTCGTGCCGGAGGAGGCCTTCGTCTGGGTCACCAGCGTCTCGCTGGTCGGCAGCCTGTGGACCTGGGGCATCATCATGATCGCCCATCTCGGCTACCGCCGCGCCGTGGCCCGGGGCCAGGCCGCGCCGGTCGCGTTCCGCATGCCGGGCGCGCCGGTCGCCAACTGGCTGGTGGTGGCGTTCCTGGTGCTGGTCGCGGTGTTCCTCGGCTTCGACCCGTCGACCCGGGTGGCGCTCTATGTCGCGCCGGTGTGGTTCGCGCTGCTGATCGCCGGTTACGTGCTGACCGGCGGCCGGCGCCGACCGGCGCTCGGCCTGTCCTGACCGTCGCACCCCTTTGCGCCGGCCGTCCGACCGGCGCATAAGGGGCGGCGGCAAGAGCGGAGGACAGCGATGCGTGCGGACGGACCGATCGGGCTGATGGCGGCGATCCCGCAGGAGCTGGCGGCGCATGACGATCTGGTGGTGCGCACCGAGCGCGAGATCGCCGGCTGCCGCTTCCGCCTCGGCCGTCTCGGCACCCGCGACCTGGTGGCAGTCGAGGCCGGCATCGGCAAGAGCCACGCCGCCATGGTCGCGACGCTGCTGCTGCAGGAGTTTAAGTGCAGTTCGCTCCTGTTCTCCGGCGTCGCCGGCGGCCTCGACCCGGACCTCGCCATCGGCGACGTGGTGGTGGCCGACCGGCTGGTGATGCACGACTACGGCGCCCGGGTCGGCGGCCGGCTGAAACCCTACCAGCCCGGCGTGCCGCCGCTGCCCGGCTTCCCGGAAGAGGCTGGCTACAGCCTGGACCGGGGCCTCAGAGAGAAGATCAAGGATGCTCTCGAAGGCCTTGATATCGGCGGATTCGGCGCCGCCGCGACCGGCGGCGAGCCGCACCGGTCGCGGCTGATCTTCGGCACCATCCTGACCGGGGACATCTTCCTCAACGACGCGCAGGAGCGCGAGCGCCTGCAGCGCGAATTCGGCGGCGTCGCGGTGGAGATGGAGGGCGCGGCGGTGGCCGCGGTGGCCGAGCGCTTCGGCGTGCCGGTGGTGGTAGTCCGGGCGCTCAGCGACCTCGCCGGGACCGAAAGCCACATGGATTTCCGCGCCTTCCTCGACGCCGCCGCCCGCATCGCCGCCCGCGTCGTCGGGCGGATCTCGACGGTGCTGTAGCCGGACGGATTCCATATCTCCGCCGGGATCTCCCCATGGCTTGGCGGCGCGGCCCGTCCGGGCAGTGGCAGATCATCCGCAACCTGAACTTCTGACGGAGTCGGCCTGTTTTCTTCCGGAACCGAAGGAGACGGGGCATGCGTCCGATCCTGCAGGTGCTCAGCCTCTGCCTGGTCGCGCTGGCGATGACACCGGCCCTGGCACACGCGCTGGAACGACCCGGCAAGATGCGCCTCGACAAGGAGGCGTATCTGGCCGTGCAGCCGATCTACTATCCCGGCTTCACCTGGGCCGGCGGCCTCGGCGAGGCCGCCGGCATCGTGGTCGTGCTGGTTCTGCTGCTGCTGACGCCGGCCGGCGGCACCGAGTTCTGGTGGGTGGCGGCGGCCTTCGCCGCCCTGGTCGCGATGCACGCCGCATACTGGCTGCTGACCCATCCGGTGAACGGGTTCTGGCTCCGGAACCGGGACCTGAATCGGATGGGCAAGGGATTCTTCGCCTTCGACCCGCTGCACCGCGGCACGTCCGGGGCGTCGATCAAGGAGAACTGGACGGTCTATCGCGACCGCTGGGAGCGCTCGCATGTCCTCCGCGCCATCCTGGCGGCGATCGGCTTCCTGGCGCTGGCGATCAGCGTGGCGCTCTGAAGGAGGCAGCGCGCGGCTTTGTTCGGCGCGGTCTCGACAGGGCCGCTGCAGATGACATCATGGTCCCGGCCGTCAGCCTGAAACGGTTCGGTGCGGAGGAGGCCATGGACGCAGCGATCATCGAGGAATACGCCCAGAAGCTCCGGGCCGCCGGCGCGAGGGCGACGCTGGTGCTGTTCACCCGCAGCGGGCACGAGCATCCCGCCCATGAGGTCCGGACGGCGCGCGATCTCGTCTACCTGACGCATGACGGCGCCGAGACCGTGATCCTGCGGTCGGAGATCGTCGCGATCCGCTTCCGCGACGCCGGGGCGGGGTCGTCCCGGGTGGGGTTCTGACCGGCAGGGGGGGCATGGCGTCCGGCCCGTCTTGAATCCCAGGCGCCGGATCCTCTTCTATCGAGGTCCCGGAATCGCGAGATCATCCATGGACTACGAACCCCGGCTGCGCAACCACGGCCTGCCGCACGACCCGTTCAAGGCGCTTGTGGTGCCGCGGCCGATCGGCTGGATCAGCACGGTCAGCCCGGAGGGCGTGGTCAACCTGGCGCCCTACAGCTTCTTCAACGCCGTGGCCGACCGGCCGCCGATGGTGATGTTCGCGCCGAGCGGGCCGAAGGATTCGCAGCGCAACGCCGAGGCGACCGGAGAGTTCGTCGCCAGCCTCGCCACCTGGGATCTGCGCGAGCAGATGAACATGACCTCCGCCTCGGTCGGGCCGGAGGTCAGCGAGCCCGAGCTGGCCGGGCTGGAGATGGCGCCGTCGCGCCTGGTCAGGCCGCCGCGGGTGGCGGCCGCTGCCGCCGCGCTGGAATGCCGCTGGGTCAAGTCGGTGCCTCTGACCACCGCGGCGGGCGAGACGGTGCCGGGCGCCATCGTGATCGGCGAGGTGGTGTCGATCCATATCGACGAGTCGGTGATCGTGGACGGCCGCATCGACCTGTCGTCCCGGCGCGCGATCTCGCGGCTCGGCTACATGGACTACGGCGTGCTCGACACCGTGTTCAGCATGCAGCGCCCGCGCTGACCGCTTCCGACCGGTCCCGCCGGTCTCATCCATGCTATCCTTTCCGCAAGCTGCCGGGGAACCCGTCGCGCTGTCGTACCGTTCCGTTTGCCGGGACGCCTGCCGGGACGCCTGCCGGGACGCGGCGGGGTCGAGTGGGAAAGGGAGACAGCATGGCTTTGCGCACCGGGTTCTGGTGGTGTTCGGTTTCAGTCGCGGCCGGCCTCGTGGTGCTGCCGGCCGCCGCCGCGGCCCAGGAAGTCCCGGCCGAGCCGAAGCGATCGGCGGTCATTACCTCCACGCCGCAGGCGCCACGGCCGTTGAGCGAGGACCCGGGAGCCTTCATCAGCTTCAGCCTCGAGAACGACGTCTTCGCCAACACCGACCGCGGCTACACCAACGGCTTCCGCTTCGCCTTCACCAGCTCGGAGACCTGGACGCCCGACTGGCTCGCCACCGCGGCGCGCGCCTTTCCGCTGTTCCCCGACGCCGCGCCGATCCGGTCGACCCTGTCCTTCGGCCAGAGCCTGTACACGCCCAAGGACATCTCGCGGCGCGACCCGGACCCGAACGACCGGCCCTACGCCGCCTGGCTCTACGGCAGCGCCGCGGTGCTGGCGGATTCGGGCGACCGGCTGGACCGGCTGGAGCTGCAGATCGGCGTCGTCGGCCCCTATGCGATCGGCGAGCAGGTGCAGAACACAGTGCACAGCATCATCGGCTCGCAGAAGGCGCGCGGCTGGAAGCACCAGCTGAACAACGAGCCGGGCGTGATCCTGAGCTACGAGCGCACCTGGCGCAGCCTCTATGCCGCGGCACCGCTCGGCATCGGCTTCGACCTGTCGCCCTATGTCGGCGCCAGCCTCGGTAACGTGCTGACCCAGGCCTCGGTCGGCGCCACGGCGCGGCTCGGCTTCGACCTGCCGGCCGATTACGGGCCGCCGCGGATCCGGCCCAGCGTGCCGGGGTCGGACTTCTTCATCCCGACCAGCGGCTTCAGCTGGTACCTCTTCGCCAGCGTCGAGGGCCGGGCCGTGGCCCGCAACATCTTCCTCGACGGCAACACCTTCGAGGACAGCCCGCACGTCACCAAGAACCCGCTGGTCGGCGACCTTCAACTCGGCATCGCGATCCAGATCGACGACATCCGGATCGCCTACACCCATGTGTACCGGACGCAGGAGTTCGAGGAGCAGAAGAACCGCTTCAGCCAGTACGGGGCGTTCACGCTGTCCTGGAGGTTTTAGGACAGGGCGGCCAGTGCTTTGGCGATCCGTGCCCCCACTCGGGCGTTGTTCTCGACCAGCGCGATGTTGGCGGTCAGGCTGCGGCCCTCGGTGAGGGCGACGATCCGGGCCAGCAGATAGGGCGTCACCGCCTTCCCGGCGATGCCGTCGCGGTCAGCGTCGGCCAGGGCGCTGGCGATGGCGGCGTCGATCTCCGCCTCCGGCAGGGCATGCGCCTCCGGGATCGGGTTGGCGATCACCGCCCCGGCCGGGAAGCCCAGCGCCGCCTGGGCGGCCAGCACGGCCGCGACCTCTTCCGGCGTGTCGCGGCGCAGCGCCAGGGCCAGTCCGCTCGACCGGCAGAAGAAGGCGGGCAGGGTGTCGGTGCAGTAGCCGATCACCGGCACGCCGCGGGTTTCCAGGTATTCCAGCGTCTTCGGCAGGTCGAGGATCGACTTGGCGCCGGCGCAGACCACGGCCACCGGCGTGCGCGCCAGCTCCTCCAGGTCGGCGGAGATGTCGAGGCTGGTCTCGGCGCCGCGATGGACGCCGCCGATGCCGCCGGTGGCGAACACCCGGATGCCGGCCAGGTGGGCGGCGATCATGGTCGCCGCCACGGTGGTGGCGCCCAGCCCGCCCGAGGCCAGGATCGCGCCCATGTCGCGGCGCGACAGCTTCGCCACGTCCTTCGCCGTGGCCAGGCGCTGCAGCAGCGAGTCGTCGAGGCCGACATGGATGCGCCCGTCGGCCACCGCGATGGTGGCCGGCACTGCGCCTTCCTCGCGGATGATCGCCTCGACCCGCCGTGCCATCTCCAGATTCTGCGGGTACGGCATGCCGTGCGAGATGATGGTGCTCTCCAGCGCCACCACCGGCCGCCCGGCGGCCAGGGCGGCGGAGACCTCGGGGGCGATCGACAGCAGGCGGTTCATCGGAATCCTCACGCGACAGTCAGGGCGCGCCGGCGCAGCGCGTCGGCGGTCAGGGTTTCGGGCACGGCGGTCGGCGCCTCCAGCGCCAGGGCCGCGGCGGCGCGGCCCAGCCGGGCGGCCTCGGCCAGGGGCAGGCCGGTGACCAGGCCGTAGAGGGTGCCGGCCACGGCAGCGTCGCCGGCGCCGGTGACGTCGACCACCTCGGCCGGGCAGGCGGCGACCGTGGCCTCGCCCGCCGCATCGGCGATCAGCGCGCCGGTGCTGCCGCGGTTCAGCACGACGCGGCCGACGCCTTCGGCGCGCAGCCGGCGCAGCGCAGCCCAGGCCGTGGCCTCGTCGGTCACCGGCTGGCCGGTGATCGCCTCGGCCTCGTCGCGGTTGAGGCACAGCAGGTCGATGCGGCCCAGCAGGCCGCGCAGCTTCTCGGCTTTTGGCGAGGACACGGCGTCGACCGCCACCAGCGCCGGCCGGCCCGGGTGGGACAGCACGGCCGCCAGCCCTTCGGCCGGCAGGTTGGCGTCGACAAACCACGCGGAGGCCGGCCGCGCCGCCGCCAGGGCGGGGGCGAGGGCCTCAGGCCCCATCTCGTCATAGATGCCCATGTCGGCGATCGCGACCGCCATCTCGCCGCCCGGCTCCAGCACCGCGGTGTAGCTGGCGGTGCCGCTGGTCTCCGACCGGCCGACCAGGGACAGGTCGAGCCCCAGCCGTGCCATCTCCGCCAGGATCCGCTCGGCCGAAGGATCGCGGCCCATGCGGCTGACCAGCCCGACCGGCAGGCCCAGCCGGGCCAGGGTCTCGGCGACATTGCGGGCGACGCCGCCCAGGCTGGTGCGGATCGTCACCGGGTTCGAGGTGCCGAGGCGCACGGCGCGATGGGCGCGGGCCTGGCGGTCGATATGGGCGGCGCCGAAGCACCAGACGGGCAGGGACATGCGGTCTCTCTCGCGAACGGCCGCACCCTGCTTCGACTGCTGCTGAAAGGCAAGATCCGGGCTTGCGAAGCACCGCCGCAGCCGGCAGCATCCCGGGCCATGCGACGCATCGCCTGCCTGATCGTTCTACTGTTCGGCTTCGCCATCCCCGCCCTGGCGGCGGATCAGGCGGTGCCGTCCGGCACCTATCGCGGGCAGGTGACCTCGGGCGGCGTCCTGGCGCCGTCGGTGCTGACCTTCCTGCCGGAGCGGCGCGGCGGCTGCTATCACGTGATCGACTCCACCGCCGGCCCCTATGACGGCCAGCTCAGCGACGGCGAGGCCCTGGGGGACGGCCTCTATCGCTTCACCTGGAGCGACAAGTTCGGCATCGGCACCGTGACCTTCGCCTTCAAGGATGGAGGGGCCGGGTTCAGCGGCAAATGGTACTTCGCCGACCGGCTCGCCGGCGTCTGGATGGCCAAGCGGGCCGAGGGCGAGGATCTCCCGTGCAAGCAGATCCCGGTGGCGTCGCTGGGTTGACGGGAACGGCAATCAGATCGTCACAGCGCTCCGTATGTCGGTCTGGGCAAAGTCGTCGCCTTTGTAAAGCAGCGGCACCCCCCTGATCTTGGCGAGCGCATAGCTGAAGACATCGCCGAAGTTGAGCTGGGCCGGATGGCCGCTGCCCCGCCCGAAGGCGACGAAGGCGGAATAGGCGGCATCCATTTCCGACATGTCGGGAGCGACGAATTCGAACGGAGGCTGGCGCAGCAGATCGTCCAGGAAGGTGACGGCCCTCGGTCCGCGGCGACCGAAAACCACCATGCGGGACTCGACCACGGATACCGTGCTGATCAAGGCCCGATCGGCCTGCCGGATCACCTCGACGAAGGCTTGGCGTTCCGGCTCGCCAAAGGCGATCGCGACGATCGCCGAGGTATCGACCACGATCACTTCGGGAGACCCTGCGCATCCCAGCCCAGCGGATCGAAAGCATCGGGGCGATCGGGGATGCGATCCAGCTGCGACAGCAGCGACGCAAAGCGATCGGCATCAGCGGTGATCCCGATATCTTGGGCGAGGCGGTCGACCGCCCGTTCGACCAGGGCCGTTTTGCTCAGTCCGGTTGCTCGGGCCAGCCGCTCCACCTTTTCCACCACCTTGGGATTCGCGATCTGGAGTGCCATGGAGATGACCTGGATGTTTATATAAACATTGTCAATATACATCTTCGGATTGCCAGTGTTCAACAGCTTTGGACCGGGATTCGAACCGGAGGTCTGGCCGCGTCCCGGTCGACGTCCTATCGTCGCTGTCATGCCGACCCTGCGCCCCGACCAGTGGATTCGAGTGCAGCCCGAGGGCCTGCTGGTGGTGCCCGGCGGATTCCATGTCGACCCGGTGCGGCCGGTCGAGCGGGCGCTGGTCACGCATGGCCATTCCGACCACGCCCGGCCGAACAACCGCGCCGTGCTGGCGACGGCGGAGACGCTGGCGATCATGCGCGCCCGCTACGGCGAAGAGGCCGGCCGCAGCCTTCAGCCGGCGGCGCTGGGCGAGACCATTCGGATCGGCGAGGTCGACGTCACCTTCGTGCCGGCGGGCCATGTGCTGGGCTCGGCCCAGATCGTGCTGGATCATGCCGGCAGCCGGGTGGTGCTGTCCGGCGACTACAAGCGCCGGCCGGACCAGACCTGCCTGCCGTTCCAGCCGGTGGCCTGCGACGTGTTCGTTACCGAGGCGACCTTCGGCCTGCCGGTGTTCCGCCACCCGCCGGACGAGGAGGAGATCGGCAAGCTGCTGCACTCCGTCGCCCTGTTCCCCGAGCGCTCGCATCTCGTCGGCGTCTACGCCCTCGGCAAGTGCCAGCGGGTGATCCGGCTGCTGCGCCAGGCCGGATGGGAGCGGCCGATCTACATCCACGGCGCGCTGCAGGCGCTGTGCGATCTATACGAATCGCTGGGCGTGCCGCTGGGGCCGCTGCTGCCGGCCACCGAGGCGTCGAAGGCCGAACTGGCCGGACAGATCGTGTTGGCGCCGACCTCGGCCAGCGCCGACCGCTGGTCTCGGCGCCTGCCGGATCCGGTGGTGGCCGCCGCCTCGGGCTGGATGCGGGTGCGCCAGCGCGCCCGGCAGGGCGGGGTCGAACTGCCGCTGATCATCTCCGACCATGCCGACTGGGACGAGCTCTGCGCCACGATCGAGGAGGTCGAGGCCGGTGAGGTCTGGGTGACGCATGGCCGGGAGGAGGCGCTGATCCACCAGGTCCGCAAGTCGGGCCGCGCCGCGCGGGCCCTGGCGCTGATCGGCTTCGAGGAGGACGACGCGGCATGAAGGCGTTCGCCGCGCTGATCGAGGGGCTGGTCTACATGCCGTCGCGCAACGGCAAGATCCGGCTGCTCACGGATTATTTCGAGCACACGCCGGACCCGGACCGCGGCTGGGCGCTGGCGGCGCTGACCGGCGCCCTGAGCTTCGCTGCCGCCAAGGCCTCGACCATCCGCAACCTCGCGGTCGAGCGCGTCGACGAGGCGCTGTTCGGCTGGTCCTACGACTTCGTCGGCGACCTGGCGGAGACGGTGGCGCTGATCTGGCCCCGGAAGCCGGGCGCGAACCGCGAGCCGAGCATCACCGAGGTGGTAGAGGAGCTGCGGGCCACCTCGCGCGCCGCGGCGCCGCTGCTGATCGCGCGCTGGCTCGATTCGCTTGAGGCGTCGGAGCGCTTCGCGCTGCTGAAGCTGATCACCGGGGCGTTGCGGATCGGCGTCTCCGCCCGCTTGGCCAAGGTGGCGCTGGCGGAGTGGGGCGGCCAGCCGGTCGACGAGATCGAGGAGCTGTGGCACGCGCTGGAGCCGCCCTATGAGGAGCTGTTCGTCTGGCTGTCGGGGCAGGGGCCGAAGCCCGAGATCGGCGACCGAGCCACCTTCCGGCCGCTGATGCTGGCGCATCCGCTGGAGGCGGAGGACATCGCCGGGCTGGACCCCGCCGCCTATCGGGCCGAGTGGAAATGGGACGGCATCCGGGTGCAGGTGGTCGGCCGCGGCGACCGGCCGCCGCGGATCTATTCGCGCAGCGGCGACGACGTCACCGGCGCCTTCCCGGACCTGGCCGACACCATCCGCTTCCACGCCGTGCTGGACGGCGAGCTGCTGGTGGCGCGGGACGGGGTCGTCGCCCCGTTCAACGACCTGCAGCAGCGGCTGAACCGCAAGGTGATCACCGCCCGCATGATGGAGGAATATCCGGCCTGGGTGCGACTCTACGACATCCTGTTCGAGGGCGAGGAGGATCTGCGGCCGCTGCCCTTCGATGCCCGGCGCATCCGGCTCGACTCCTGGGTCGCACGGGAACGGCCGCCGCGCATGGACCTGTCGCCGATGATCCCGTTCGAGAGCTGGGACGAGCTGGCCGCCCTTCGTGACAATGCCCGGGCCCAGGCAATCGAGGGGCTGATGCTGAAGCGCGGCGACAGCGACTATGTCGCCGGCCGGCCGAAAGGGCCGTGGTTCAAGTGGAAGCGCGGCGCCCTGACCCTCGACACCGTGCTGATGTACGCCCAGCGCGGCCACGGCAAACGGTCGTCCTTCTATTCCGACTACACCTTCGGAACCTGGCGGACGGAGGAGGAGGGCGAGCGGCTGGTACCGGTGGGCAAGGCCTATTTCGGCTTTACCGACGAGGAGCTGGCGCAGCTGGACCGCTGGGTGCGCAACCACACGGTCAAGCGCTTCGGCCCGGTGCGCGAGGTCGAGCCGCGGCTGGTGCTGGAGGTGGCCTTCGACAGCGTCCACCGCTCCACCCGCCACAAATCCGGAGTCGCGATGCGGTTCCCGCGAATCCACCGCATCCGCTGGGACAAGCCGGCGGCGGAAGCCGATCGACTGGAGACATTGGAGCGAATGATCGTCGAGTAATACTTCGATTTCACATCACATTCACTTGACAATGAATTTTATGCGCATTGCCCACGTATTAAGCGTTGACAGTCATGGCCTGTTGCGCGAGGGTCGACGGCAAGAGTGGCCCCTCACGAAGGCCGCCGAGCACTTGATGCCAGCAGACGAGTCGTGCCCCGCAGAGGGCGAGGAACCGTGCGCTTTCTTCCGGAGGGGCGCGGCAAGGACACGGAAGGATGAGATGTTGGCAACGCGCATCAGACCACCTGTCCCGACCTCGGATCAACCGGCCGGGCGATGGTGGAACTGACGGTTCGTCCGTCCCGTTCCCCCTTCGCTTTCGTCATTGCCCGGCGCGCCTCGCGCCGTCTCCCCAGAGGTCCATCATGGTTCGTTCCGAAGCGTTCACGATCGAAGTCGCGGGCGAGGCGATCGGTATCGTCGTCGCCCAGAAGCGCGGCTTCCGCTTCTACGCTTCCGATTCCCGTTTCCAGCACCTCGAAGGACAGGATTTCCGCACCGTGGCGGATGCCGAGCGTGCTGCCCGCGACCTCGGGCGCGCGGCGCCGCTGCCGCGGGCCGTGGGCATCGCCAGCTGAAGGCCGATGGCGCAGGAGCCGTTGTCGCGGCCGTGATGCGCCTGGGATCTGGCGCCATGACACAGACGCATTGGGCGGCCTGAGGCACGACGGCCAGAATGGGGGCATGATCCCTGGGGCGAGCGACCCGACGTATGCCGTCCGGGGCGCTGTGCCTGCACACTGCGGGTGCTTGGCTGAGATGACGAACAACGCGGCAGAGCGATACGGCCTTGCGCCCAGCCGGAGGAAGTGCAGGCTCGCCGATGCGGTCTCGCGCATGGCCGGCTGCCCCGTCCGTCGGATTGGCCCGTCGCTGCCATGGCATCGGCAATCGCATCGAGTTGCCGATGCCCTCTGAGCGATTCAAGCGATGGCTGGAGGCCGTCTGCCAGATCCCGTTTCAGGCCGAACTAGACCAGCCGGGGCAGGCCCATCCGACCCAACCGGGAGCCGCGGGCTCCGCCGATCCGCAGCATGCGCAGCCTGCAGGCCTGGACCTCGCAGGCCGTATCGGAAGTAGATTCGCCCAGGCCCGTAATCGGGCTCAAGCTTTGGAGGCTGCACACCAAGCGATAACCTTCATCACGACAAATTCAAATTCTATCAATATTCCTCTCCGAGAGGGCCGATTGACTCCAGAGTTGATCAGATTCCGTAATGCTGCCGACTATGCGATTCAAAATGCTTCGGACTATGGAGCGCTTCGCCAATTGGACAGGCGGGTTGACTTCTCACTGGAGTTTCTGCAGCGGATCCTGCAGGACCAGGAGCTGACGGACGCCGCTTTCACCAGCACCTCCGCCATGCCGATGGATCCAAGCGTGGATAGCCCGTTCCGGAATACGCTGCTTCATATCCAGGCCCGGTGGGCGGCCGATGTATCCGGACTGTCTCCGAATCCTCATTTCCAGGAGCATCTACTCCCGTCCAACTCCCGCTTTAAGATTCTGAAAGGCCACATCGACCGCCGTGACGACGCCGATACAGATTACTCTCAGCCTTTCAAAGCAGAGCTATGGCTCGAGCAGATTGAACCGACGCAAGCCAGTATCGTTGGCGATCCCTGGAAGCGCAGGCAGCGATAGCGGCGCCACGAGCATGCATCTGCATTGCCACGGACAAGGCCCTCTCGGGCACGACCGCCTGAATTGCTTGTGATGGGGCTGAAAGCCTCGGGTTGCTGGTGCTGCCGCTGAGGATTGAACTCAGGACCTCTCCCTTACCAAGGGAGTGCTCTACCACTGAGCTACGGCAGCCCGCCCGTCCAAGGCGGCGCGGAACCTGCCATAGCGTCGGGGGTGGTGCAAGCGCTTTTCCGAGATCGATTTCGATATTCTCCGGGCCGGCGTTCATCAGCCGCTCTGCTCCGGTTGCGTAACGGCGTCGCATCGGCCATACCAAAGCCGAAATGACCGATCAGCGTCGTCCCCCGACCGCCAAGCCCGCATCCGCGTCGCGCCAGGAGCGCGAGGCGGCGGCGCTGCGCGCCAACCTGGCGCGGCGCAAGGCGCAGAGCCGGGGGCGGACGGCGGTCGAGGGCGAGGCGAGCGCGCAGGACCAGGAGTCCGGCCGCGATGATGAGGCGAGGGGTTAGGCCGTGACGATCATGTCCGATATCTGGATCCGCGAGCGGGCGCTCCAGGACAAGATGATCGACCCCTTCGTCGAGCGGCAGAAGCGCGAGGGTACGATCTCCTACGGCCTGTCGAGCTACGGCTACGACGCCCGCGTCTCGGACGAGTTCCTGGTCTTCACCAATGTCGACAGCGCCCTGGTCGACCCGAAAAACTTCGACCCGAAGAGCTTCGTCGAGCGCAAGGGGCCGGTCTGTATCATCCCGCCGAACAGCTTCGCCCTGGCGCGGACGGTCGAGTATTTCCGCATCCCGCGCGACGTGCTGGTGATCTGCCTGGGCAAGTCGACCTATGCCCGCTGCGGCATCATCGTCAACGTCACGCCGCTGGAGCCGGAGTGGGAGGGCCATGTGACGCTGGAGTTCTCCAACACCACGCCGCTGCCGGCCAAGATCTACGCCAACGAAGGCGCCTGCCAGTTCCTGTTCCTCAAGGGCGACCAGCCCTGCGAGGTCTCCTATGCCGACCGGGCCGGCAAGTATATGGGCCAGCGCGGCGTCACCCTGCCGAAGCTGTAACGTCACCTCATTCCAGGGCCCGGGGGAGCCAAGATGGACAAGATTCGGATCCGGGGCGGGCGGCCCCTGCAGGGCCGGCTTCCGATCAGCGGGGCGAAGAACGCGGCGCTGCCGCTGATGGCGGCGGCGCTGCTGTCGGACGAGACGCTGACGCTGACCAACCTGCCGCATCTGGTCGACATCTCGACCCTGGCGACCCTCCTGGCCCAGCACGGCGTCGAGATCGCGCTGAACGGCGCCGATTCCGACGGGGCGCAGGGCCGGGTGATCGAGCTGACGGCCCGCCGCATCCGCAGCACCACCGCCCCCTACGACTTGGTGCGGAAGATGCGCGCCAGCGTGCTGGTGCTCGGCCCCCTGGTGGCGCGCGAGGGCCACGCCAAGGTGTCGCTGCCCGGCGGCTGCGCCATCGGCACCCGGCCGGTCGACCTGCACATCATGGGGCTGGAGCAGCTGGGCGCCGAGATCGAGGTGGCCGAGGGCTATATCAACGCCCGCGCCCCGAACGGGCTGCAGGGCACCCGGATCGTGTTCCCGAAGGTCTCGGTCGGCGCCACCGAGAACCTGATGATGGCGGCTTCGCTGGCCCGCGGCGAGACCGTGCTGGTCAACGCCGCCCGCGAGCCGGAGATCGTCGACCTCGCCGCCTGCCTCACCGCCATGGGCGCCGAGATCGAAGGCGCGGGGACCGACACCATCCGCATCCAGGGCCAGGAACGGCTGCACCGGGCGACGCACCGCATCGTCGCCGACCGGATCGAGACCGGCACCTATGTCATGGCCGCGGCCGCGACCGGCGGCGAGGTCGAGCTGGTCGGCACCAGCCTGCACCTGATCGAGGCGGCGGCCGACGTGCTGCGCGGCGCCGGGGTCGAGTTCGAGCAGACCGCCGACGGCTTCAAGGTCCGCCGCAGCGGCGAGCTGATCGGCGTCGACGTGATGACCGAGCCCTATCCGGGCTTCCCGACCGACCTGCAGGCCCAGATGATGGGGCTGATGACGGTGGCCAGGGGCGCCTCGATGATCACCGAGACGATCTTCGAGAACCGCTTCATGCATGTGCCGGAGCTGGCGCGGATGGGCGCCAACGTCACCATCCACGGCGCCTCGGCCCTGGTGCGCGGCGTGCCGAAGCTGACCGGCGCGCCGGTGATGGCGACCGACCTGCGCGCCAGCGTCTCTCTGGTCATCGCCGGGCTGGTGGCCCAGGGCGAGACGGTGCTGAACCGGGTCTACCACCTCGACCGTGGCTATGAGCGGCTGGAGGAGAAGCTGGCCGCCTGCGGCGCCGACATCACCCGGCTGAAGAGCGACTGAGATGGCGGCCGACACGACCGTCCCCCTGCGCCTGCGGGCCCGCGACGCCGACGACCTCGCGGTCCTGTCCGCGGCGCTGCAGGATGCGATCGTGCCGGTGCACGACATGACCTTCCTGCGGCCCGAGCGCTGCTTCGTCATGGCGCTGAACCGCTTCTGCTGGGAGCAGCCGGCGCAGCTGGTCGAAGGGCAGGAGGTCTGGCAGCGCACCCTGTGCGGCGTGCGCTTCCAGGGCATCGATTCGGTCCGCAGCCGGAACCTCGACCTCCGCGACCGGGCGCGGATGCTGGACCTGCTGGCGATCACGGCGGAGGAGGGCGGCATCCTGCTCACCTTCGCCGACGACGCGGCCCTGCGCCTGTCCGGCGCGGGCATCGACGTGCTGCTCGAGGACCGCGGCGAGCCCTGGCCGACGCCGCAGAAGCCGCAGCACCCGGATTAGTCGTCGGGGCTCATGTAACGGTCCCGACAATTCCCACCGTCATGGCGAGCCCCGAAGGGGCGTGGCCATCCAGGGCCGCTCGCACAGCCCCCTGGATGGCCACGGCGCTATGCGCCTCGCCATGACGAAGACAAAGGGGGCAGCATTTCAGCCAGCCTTCAATCGAGCCCGCCCTGGGCGCGGAAATGGCCACGGATGCGCTGGGTCAGCTCGACGAAGCGCGGGTCGCCCATGACGTCGAGCGAGCGCGGCTTCGGCAGCGGCACGTCGTAGATCGCCGCGATCGACCCCGGCCGCTCCGTCATCACCAGCACCCGGTCGGCCAGGAACACCGCCTCCGGGATCGAATGGGTGATCAGGAGGATGGTCTTGCGCGTCTCGCGCTGGATCCGCTGCAGCTCGACATTCATCCGCTCCCGCGTCATGGCGTCGAGCGCGCCGAAGGGCTCGTCCATCAGCACGATCGACGGGTCGGTCACCAGCGCCCGGCACAGCGACACCCGCTGCTGCATGCCGCCGGACAGCTGCCAGGGCAGCTTGGCCTCGAACCCCTCCAGCCCGACCATGCGCAGCAGCCGGTGCGCCCGGTCCAGATGCGCGGCGCGGGGCAGGCGCTTGACCTCGACCGGCATCATGACGTTGGCCAGCACGCTCCGCCAGGGCAGCAGCAGCGGGCTCTGGAACACGATGCCGGCGTCGCCGTGCGGCCGGTCGACCGCGCGGCCGCCGAGGCGGATCCGGCCGGTGCTGGGCGGCAAGAGGCCGGCGATCATGCGCAGCAGGGTCGACTTGCCGCAGCCGGACGGGCCGACCAGGACCAGGAACTCGCCCTCGTCGATGGTGAAGTCGAGCGGCGCCAGCGACGGCACCTCGCCGTCGCGGCTGCGATAGGTCTTCGACACACCCTCGACGGCGATGACGGCGGACCGCGATGCCTCCGCCGTCTCCACCAGGTGCAGCCTCGCCTTGCCCATGCCCCCGCTCACTTCGGCAGGAAGTCGTTGGTGTAAAAGGCCTTCGGGTCGCTGGCCGCGCCGGCGTCGACGCCGCCGTACTCGATCAGCAGCTTCACCGTCTCGGCCATGTTGGCGTCGGTGACGCGGAACGGCCGCTGGCCCTGCGTCTCCTCGGTCCGGTACAGCGGGATGGTGCGCTCGAAGCCCTCCTGCAGCGTCTCCGGCTTGCCTGCCTTGGGCAGCGCCGCCAGAGTCGCGGCGGTGGCCTCGGCCGGCGCCTTCTCGGCCGCCTCGACCGCCTGCGTCGTCGCCGCCATGAAGCGGCGGATCAGGTCGGGGTTCTCGGTCAGCAGCTCCTTCTGCACGACGATGCCGGAGGACACCATGTTGACCCCGTAATCGGCGAACAGGATCGGGGTGACGTCCTTTCCGGTGGCGTCCTTGATCTTCATGCTCTGGTCCATGGCATAGCCCAGCAGCAGGTCGGCCTGGCCGTTGATCACGGCGTTCAGCTTGGTCTGGGCGTCGCCGGAGACGGTGCGGAAGTCGCTCTCCGACAGGCCGGTCTTCTGCAGGAAGAAGGGCCAGATCTGCGACAGCGAATCGCCGGGCGTGGTGGCCACGGTCTTGCCCTTGATGTCCTCCGGCTTGCGGATGTTCTTGTCGGTGAAGCCCATCACCGACATCGGGCTCTTCTGCAGCAGCACCCCGACCGAGACCAACGGCGCGCCCTTGGCCGCGGCCTTGATCATGGTCGGCACGTCGAAATAGCCGAAGCCGACGGTGCCGGCGGCGACGGCCTGGGCGGTCATGGCCGAGCCGCGGCCCTCCTGGATCTCCAGGTCGATGCCCTGCTCGGCATAGAAGCCCTTGGCCTTGCCGTAGAAGAACGGCGTGTGCTCGCCATAGACGTACCAGTTCAGCATCAGCACGACCTTGTCGGCCGCCTGGGCCGAGCCGGCCGCGAGCAGGACGCCGAGGGCGACCAGCAGGCTGCGGATCATGGTTTTCCTCCCCTGTTGTCTGTTTGCCGCGTCAGGCGGCGACGATCAGCTCGCGGCGCCGGCTGGCGTGCCACGGGATCACCAGCCGCTCGACCAGGTCGACCAGCCAGAACAGCACCACGCCCAGCAGCGCCAGGATCATCAGCGCCGCGAACATGGTCGGCAGCTCGAAATTGCCGATCGATCGCTGCAGCACGAAGCCGATGCCGGAATTGGCGCCGACGAACTCGCCGACCACGGCGCCGACCACGGCCAACGTCACCGAGACCTTGAGGCCGGAGAAGATCGCCGGCATCGCCGCGGGCAGCCCGACCATGCGGAACACCTGCCAGCGGCTGGCGGCCATGGCCCGGGCCAGGTCGAGCGTGTCCGGGTCGAGCGACTTGAAGCCCTGCACCGCCGAGACCACCACGGGAAACACGCCGAGCAGGAAGGCCGAGATCACCTTAGGCTCGAGCCCGAAGCCGAACCAGACGACGAAGAGCGGCGCGACCGCCACCTTCGGGATCGACTGCGAGAACACCAGCAGCGGGTAGAGATAGGCCTCGATCGTGCGCGAGCCGGCGATCAGCATCGCGGTCGGGATGCCGATGGCGGCCGACAGCAGGAAGCCCAACACGGTGGCGATGGTGGTGGGCACCGATTGCGACAGCAGCTCCGGCCCGTCGCGCCACAGCGTGACGATCACGTCCCAGGGCGCCGGCACCTGGTAGGGCGGCAGGCGGAACACCCGGATCGCCAGGTCCCATAGCACGATGATGATCAGCAGCAGGATGACGGGCCTGACCCAGCCGGCCTGCAACAGACCAACAGCGCGGTCGCGGGCGCTTCGCGGTCCCATCGGCGTCTCCCGGTCCCGGGCTTCGGATCGGCCCAGCAGAAATTAACTCGTTGGTTAAAATCCTGCTGTGGAGCGGGGCGGGGGTCAAGAGGGGGAAGCGGGGAAGTCGTATCCCGGGCGTTTCGTTGCGTGACCCCGCGGGTCGGGAATGGCAGGCGGGCGTGGGCGTCCGGCGACGGTTGTGACCGCTTCCGTTGCGCTTCGAGCCGGCGAGCCGGAGCCTCAATCCGCCGGAGCCAGGGTCCTCAGCCCGGTCAGGATCGGCTGCACCATCGCGGCCCCCAGGGCGTTGGCATAGGCCTCGGCCGCGTCGCCCGTCCACAGGCCGCTGCCGGCCAACTCCTGCGACGCCAGGTCCGGGCCTAGCCGCCGCGTGTCGAAGCGGATGGTCCCGACCGCCGCGCCGGCGGCATCGCGCAGCACGGCCGATTGCAGGGAATGGAGGGAGTCGCCGAACACCAGCGGCACCTCCGCGGACAGCGTCGGGATCGGCGCGCCGTCGATCGTGGCGGCGAAGGTCAGCCGGAGGGGCCTGTCTTCCCCCGCCATGTCGAGATGGACGATCTGGTCGAAATAGTGATGGAACCGGGTGTTGGCCCGCCCGCGGCGGTCCCACATGCGGCTGCCCGCCGATGATGCCCGGCCGTCCACGGCGAGGTCGAGCCGGATCGGCGTGTCGGCGGGAATCGGGTTTGCCGGGGTCAGCGCGAGGTCGAAGACCGTCACCGCCAGCACGTCGCCGCCCAGGTTGAGCGACGTCCGCCAGCCGGTGGCGACGATCGAGGCCAGCCATTGGCCGACCGTGGACATCAGCCCGTCGAACAGGGCCGCCACCATCGCCGCCGAATCCGCCGTCGCGGCGTCGAGGCTGCCGTAGAGGCGGCCGATGCGGGCGTCGAGCGGGGCCGACGGGGCCGGGGCGCCGAAGGAGGGGGTGGTGGCGAGGCCTTCCCTCAGCGCCCGGTAGAAGACGCCGACGCCGAAGCCATTGATCACGTCGACGATGCCCGGCGGCCATCTGGACGGGTCCAGCCCGCGGCCGCGGACAGGCCTTCCATGATAGCGACCATCGTGATGGCCGCCGCGCCCGCCTCCTCGATCACCGGGAATTCGGGCGAGACCAGATAGAACGTGTCGCCGTCTCCGGCCCAGAACTCCTGCCTCGCCCCCGAATCCGTGGCCAGGTTCAGGTCGAAGAGGCCTTCATCGCCGGCGTCCTCGACCTCCTCGATCCTGCCGGCCGCAGCCGGCACGGGCAGCCGGTCGGCGCCGGCGGCGCGGGTCCACAGGAGGCTGCCGGCCTCCAGCGTCCCGATGCCGTTCTCGCCGAGGGTGGGGACGTCCCACGCCAGGCGCCGCGGGTCGAGCGCCAGCAGCATCGGGACGGAAACCGCCGGGTCCGGCGGCGCCGCGTTCAGGAACGGGTGGGTCTCCGTGAACACCGGGCCTTCCCCCGCGAACCGGTAGAGCCGGCGGCCCGCCCGCAGGGGCCGCGCGACGAAGGCCACGGTGGCCGTGCCGTCACGGGTCAGGACCTTGTCGCCCGGCTTGACCTGCCACAGCGGAACCGGCGTGCCGTCCTGGCCCAGCACCCGGGTGTTCCCGGTGAAGCAGCAGCCGCTCGGCGAACCGCGGTAGCTCGTGCCGGGCTGGCTGCTGGCGGTGAACTCGTAGCAGTTGCCGTTGGGCAGGGAGGCAGGCATGCCCCCGCCGAAATTCGGCAGATATGTCGTCCGGCCGATCGGGCCAGCGGTTTCGCCGCGGATGTCGTTCACATCGACGTTCGGCTTGTTCCGCAGCTCTTCCGCATAGCTGCGCCAGCCCTCCTGGTTCACCTGCGAGGGAACGGGAAGGCCCGCGGCCTGCAGCTCGCCGATCAGGGTGTCCACCTCGGCGTCCGAGGCGCCCAGGGCGATGTATTTGGCGTACTGGTTGAACATCTCCCAATCGGGGCTCGTCCACATCCCGGCCTGGTACCAGAGCTGCCGGTTCAGGACGTTGCTCAGGAGAGACTCGCGGAACTGCTGCCTGGCGGTGTCCCGGTTCACCTGCTGGAGCAGCGAGACGAGGGGGGCATAGGTCGTCGCCAGGACCTGCGCGTAGACGCGGGACGACCGGGCGCGCAGCGTGCCGTTGAAGGACGACACGTCGGCGTTGATCTTGTCGGTCAGCATCTGGCCGCGGATGCGGCTGCCCATCTCCGCGATGGCCTGGCACAGGACGGCGACCGAGAAGCCGCTCCACCACCCGTCGTCCAGGCCGGTGTTCCCGACCAGGCTCAGCAGCGGGTCCGGCTGCCAGTCCGGAAAGAAGATGCTGCGGAAGGACGGGCCCGAGCCGATGAGCTGCGAGTAATTGCCCGGCAATGCGGAACGCAGCTTGTTGACGTAGAGGTCGTGCAGCCGCCCGCCGGCGCTGTAGTCCGGCATCAGGTTGACCATGGCCTCGATCACCGGGTCGTCCGTCTCCGCGACGGCGATGGCCGGACGTGCGATGTGGAGCAGCATGGCGCTGACCGTCCTGTCTTGCGTTTTTCCCGAAGAAGGCGAGGGGCCGAGCCGGACAGGCCGGCCCGGCCATGGCCGTCAGGCGGCGCGGGCGAAGCCCCGCGCGACCATGGGGCCATCGACGAACTCGGTGATCGGATCGGGCGGCGGCTTCGGCGGATCGATCAGCCCCCAGATGAACTGGACCAGGATGACGATGACGCCCACCACGGCGATGGCGAGGCCCACCGGCCCGGCCCAGCCGACGCTCAGCAGCTCGAGGCCGATGAAGACGACGTCCGCCAGGGCGAAGAAGGTGTTCAGCGCCTCGAAGACGATATCGCGGACGGTCCCCGACTTGATCGCGTCGTACAGCATGAAGGCCGACAGCACCATGCCGGCCACCGCCATGGCCGGGCCGATGCGCCGGGCCATGAACTCCGCCGAGCTCTCGCCGAAGATCGTCACGAAGGCCTTGCCCAGCTTGCCCTCGGGGACGATCTTTCCGCCTTCCTTGAACCAGGTGGCGATGTCGCCCGCGAAGGTCCGGAAGGCGCCGCCCTCGCCGGCCGCGGCGAAGGTCTCGAGGAAGCGGCCCACCCCCAGGGACATCATCTTCTGGACGCCCTTCACCAGGATCGCCAGGGCCAGGATGCCCATGTTGATCTCTTCGATGATCTGCCGGGGCGTGAGCGGCTTCTTGGCGTTGTCGGCGATGGAATAGATCAGGTACCCGGCCGTGGCGCCGTAGAACAGCATGCTCAGGAGGCCGCCGGCCTTGCCCTTGCGGGTCAGCTCGTTCCAGGCCTGGTATTGCGGGCCCTGGAGCTGCTGGCCGATCAGCGCCTGCGCCGCCGGATCCTGGGCCAGCTGCTGCAGGCTCTTCTTCAGCTGGTAGGCGGTCAGGGCCGCGGCGATGCCGTCCACCAGGCTGTTGATCTCGTCCTGCGTGGTGATCAGCGTCCGCAGCAGCTCCTGGTTCTCCTGCGCCGCCTGCTGCTGGATCTCGTCCATGATCGACGGGTCGACCTTGCCGGCAATGGCCTGCTCGATCAGGCTCTTCAGGAAGGGCTTCAGGTCCTCCGACCACTGGGATTTCGAATAGTTCACGCCCAGCAGCGCCGCATAAGCGATGGTCATGAAGCGCTGGCCGTAATCCTTGTCCGGCGCCAGGACCTGCAGCTTCACGTACCACTCGTACATGCGGGTCTTGACGTTGTCGAACATGTGGCTGGCGACCTGGATCTGCCAGGTCAGCAGGTTGGCGGCGTCGGACAGCCAGTTGAAATAATCCTCGGCCCATTTCTCGGGATTATCCTGCAGGTAGGGCTGCATCTGCGCGACGCCGTCGCGATAGCCCTGGATGTAGAGCGCGCTGCTCGCCTCCTGGTAGGCGACCCCGGCCGTGTCGCTCTTGCCCATATCGGTCCAGACGGTCTTCATCGCCTGGCTGTTGATGCGCTTGATCAGGTCCTGGTAGTTGGGGCTGGTCCCGAGATTGTCGTACAGCATCTGCCCGGTTCCGAGGACCGCGTTGTCCTTGAAGAACGGCTTGGATTTGTCGAAGACCTTGGTCACGCCGCCGGGCAGGTCGAAGGCGTGGCCGTAGATCCCGTCGATCCACTTCTGGTCGAGGGCGTTGACCAGGCACTTGTTGAAGTATCCGCCGCAGGTGATCTGGGCGAAGTCCACGGTCTGCTGGTTGCCCTTGGAATCCGTGACGATCTGGATCGAGGAGATGTTGTCCAGGTCCTGGAGCGACAGCGTCGGCCCCGTGGCTTCCGCCGCCATCGCAGCGAGGGCCGTGCGCCGGCTGGCGTGGGCCGCCCGGAACACCGCGGTGTGAGCCTCCAGGATGGCGGGCGCGGTGCCGCCGCGCCAGGCATAGGCGACGCCGTCGTCGTCCGTATAGGTGCCGCCGAAGGAATGATTGCCCGATTGCAGGGTGATGACGAAGGTGTCCTGCCGGAACGGCGGGTTGAACTCGGGCGTCATCTCGAGCCAGGTCTCGCCCTTGGGGCGGTCGACCTTGGTCACGCGGACCCGGTTGCTGACGTCGTCGGTGCCGAGCAGGTAGGTGATCTTCAGCTCGTTGTCGACCCATTCGGATTTGATCGTGAAGTCTTCCCAGGGCCGGAACGGCGCCTCGGGGTCGGCCGCGAGATGGCGCTGCGTGTGGTAGACCTGCTCCAGGGCCGTCCCCCGCACCGCCTGGGGAACGCCGCCGCCGGTCGAGACCGTGCCGATGAAGCCCCTGCCGCATTCCGTCAGGTTGAGGCGGGCCTGGACCGAGGGATCGCCGGCCTTGCCCCGCAGGAGCAGGGCATGGTTCGCGCCGTGATAGTCGATCGAGCGGACATGCCGCTCGTCGAGGGTCACGGCGTCCCGCATCACCGCCAGTCGGCCGTAGGGTTTCCACGAAACCCCGTCATGGATCTCGACATCGTAGATGCGCGAATGAGCAGCCCGGCAATCGGCAAGGCTGTGCTTGATCAGGGTCAGCGCCATCGTGTCACCTGAAGAGTTTGATGGAATTTCTGAAGATCGGTCTGCCGTTGCCCGCCGGATCTTTCTTGTAGACGGCGGGTGCGGTCGACGGATCGAGGAAATGCTCTGAACGGAAGATATTTTCAGTATTCGCGAACGAATATAACGACGAAGCGGCATGAGATTGCGAATGGGGCATGAACAATCATTCGCAAGATCGGAGGATTTATCGGAAATCCGACCGGCCGGCGCCGGCCGTAGGCCACAGCCTCACGGCCTGAGCGCCGCCAGCACCAGGTCGGTCATGTGGGCCAGCCGGTCGGCGCGGGCCTGAGGCTCGAACAGGTCGCGGTCGAAGATGACGCCGAGCGTCCAGCGGTTCGAGACGTAGAAATAGGCCAGGCCTGCGATCGAGATGTAGAGCTGCACCGGGTCGATCCCCGCCCGGAACGCGCCGGCCGCGACGCCGCGGTCCAGCACCTCACCGATCATCTCGACGAAGGGGGAGTGCAGGGGGCGGACATTGGGCGACTTCTTCAGGTGCCGCGCCTGGTACAGGTTCTCCTGGTTCAGCATGATCAGGAATTCCGGGTGCTCCAGGAAGTAGCTCCAGGTGAACTCGACCAGCCGGGCGATGGCCGCGTCCGGCGCCAGGCTCTCCAGGTTCAGCGCGCGCTCGGCGGTGCGGATGCGGGCATAGGTCGCCTCCAGCACCGCCAGGTACAGCGTCTCCTTGTTGCCGACGTGATAGTAGAGCATCCGTTTGTTGGCGCCGGCGGCCGCGGCGATGCGGTCGATCCGGGCGCCGCCGAAGCCGTGCCGGGTGAACTCGGCCAGCGCCGCATCCAGGATGCGCTGGCGCATGCCCTCCGGGTCGCGCTGCCAGCGCGCCCGCGTCCTGCCCTCGCTGCTCTCGATCCGGTCCAAGGCGTCGCCCCTGCTGCCCCGTCCATTTGCCCGCACCCGGCGGGCGGACGAAAGCGAAAACCGAGGCGCCGCCTCCTCGACAGACGCCGCCGGCTGGCGCAATTTGCCGGTGATACGAACATTGGGAGGCGCAGATGGTCAGCCCGCTCGCAGGAAAGCCCGTCGATCCGTCGGACCTCGTGAATCTGCCGCGGCTGATCACGGCGTATTTCACGACGAAGCCCGATCCGGCGAACCCGGCGCAGCGCGTCGCCTTCGGCACCTCCGGCCATCGCGGCTCGGCCTTCGCCGGCAGCTTCAACGAGGACCATATCCTCGCCATCACCCAGGCGATCTGCCTGCACCGCAAGCGCGCCGGGATCGACGGGCCGCTGTTCATCGGCATCGACAGCCATGCGCTGTCCGAACCGGCGCTGGCCAGCGCGCTGGAGGTGCTGGCGGCGAACGGCGTCGAGACCATGATCGATCGGGATGGCGGCTACACGCCGACGCCGGTGATCTCCCACGCCATCCTGACCTACAACCGCGGCCGCACTTCCGGACTGGCCGACGGCATCGTCGTCACCCCGTCGCACAACCCGCCGGAGGATGGCGGCTTCAAGTACAACCCGCCGAACGGGGGCCCGGCCGACACCGAGGTGACCGGCTGGATCGAGCGAACCGCGAACGAGCTGATCGGCAAGGGGCTGGACGGGGTGCAGCGCGTGCCGCTGGCGCGGGCGCTGAAGGCCGCAACCACGCATCGCCACAACTACATCGATCACTATGTCGGCGACCTGAGCAGCGTCGTCGATCTCGAAGCGATCCGCGCCTCCGGTGTCAGGATCGGCATCGACCCGCTGGGCGGCGCGGCGGTGGGCTACTGGAAGCCGCTGATCGACCGCACCGGCATCGCCGCGACCTTGGTCAGCGACCTGATCGACCCGACCTTCCGCTTCATGACGGCGGATTGGGACGGCAAGATCCGCATGGACTGCTCCTCGCCCTACGCCATGACCCGGCTGCTGGGGCTGCGGGACAGGTTCGACGTGGCTTTCGCCAACGACCCCGACGCCGACCGCCACGGCATCGTCACCCGCACCGCCGGGCTGATGAACCCGAACCACTTCCTGGCGGCGTCGATCGCCTATCTGTTCCAGCATCGCAAGGGCTGGCGGGCCGACAGCGCCGTCGGCAAGACCCTGGTCAGCAGCAGCGTGATCGATCGCGTCGCCGCCAAGCTGGGCCGCCGCCTGCTGGAGGTACCGGTCGGCTTCAAATGGTTCGTCGACGGGCTGAGCGACGGGTCGGTCGGCTTCGGCGGGGAGGAGAGCGCCGGCGCGTCGTTCCTCCGTAAGGACGGCACGGTGTGGACCACCGACAAGGACGGCATCATCCTCGGCCTGCTGGCGGCGGAGATCACCGCCGTCACCGGCCGCGACCCGAGCGAGCTCTACACCGGCCTGACGCAGGAACTGGGCACCGCCTGGTACGCCCGCACCGACGCGCCGGCCAGCAGCGCGCAGAAGCAGGTGTTCAAGACCCTGACGCCAGAAGCGCTCGGGGCGACGCAACTGGGCGGCGACCCGGTGACGCAGACCCTGACCAAGGCCCCCGGCAACGGTCAGCCCTTCGGCGGCATCAAGGTGGCGACCGCGAACGGCTGGTTCGCCGCCCGGCCCTCGGGGACGGAGGAGGTCTACAAGATCTATGCCGAGAGCTTCCGCAGCGAGGACCATCTGCGGCAGGTCCAGGACGACGCCAAGGCGCTGATCGGCCGGGCCTTCGCGGCGGCGGGGCAGGGGTAGGGGCCGGCGGCGCCTCCGGGCTTTGATACCAGCGCCGAAATCCTGATCCGTCATGGCGAGCCCCGAAGGGGCGTGGCCATCCAGGAGCCGCTCGCATCGGCCTCTGGATGGCCACGTCGGCTTCGCCTCCTCGCCATGACGGGGAAGGGGACGGGGAGCCGATCTCAGAGGCTGATCTTCGCGCATGGGCGAGTCGCGGCCTCTTCTGGTCTCGCGCCGCCGCTTTCGGCTATGGTGCCGGCCGTTCCCGCGGAAGCCGGCGCCATGACCGTACCCGATCCCCTGACCATCGCCCTGCCCAAGGGCCGCATCCTGGACGAGCTGCGCCCGCTGATGGCGCAGGCCGGGCTGGAGCCGGAGCCGGCCTTCGACGACCCGCGGCACCGCGGCCTGTCCTTCGCCACCAACCATCCGCATATCCGGCTGATCCGGGTGCGGTCCTTCGACGTCGCCACCTTCGTCGCCTTCGGCGCGGCGCAGCTGGGCGTCGCCGGGAACGACGTGCTGATGGAGTTCGACTATCCCGAGCTCTACGCCCCGCTCGACCTCGGCATCGGCGCCTGCCGCCTGGCGGTGGCCGAGCCGGTGGACCTGGCCGAGACCGACGACCCGCGGCGCTGGAGCCATATCCGCGTCGCCACCAAATACCCGCATGTCACCCGCCGGCACTTCGCCGCCCGCGGGGTGCAGGCCGAGTGCATCAAGCTGAACGGGGCGATGGAACTGGCGCCTTCGCTGGGCCTGTGCCGCCGCATCGTCGACCTCGTCTCCTCCGGCGCAACGCTGGAGGCGAACGGGCTGCGAGAGATCGAGCACATCGCCGACGTCACCTCGCGGCTGATCGTCAACCGCGCCGCCTTCAAGACCCGGCCGGAGGAGATCGCCGGCTGGGTCGACCGTTTCCGGAACGCCGTCCATGCCGCTGCGTCTTGATGCCCGCTCGCCCGGCTTTGCCGAGGATTTCGAGGCCTTCGTCTCCGCCCGCCGCGGCGCCCATGCCGATGTCGCCGGCGCCGTCGCCGCCATCGTGGCCGAGACCAGGGCGCGCGGCGACGCGGCGCTGATCGACTACACCGAGCGCTTCGACCGTGTCCGCCTGACGCCGGAGACGCTGCGCATCGGTGCCGAGGAGATCGCCGCCGCCAAGGCCCGGGTGGATGCCGAGACCCTGGCGGCGCTGGACCTCGCCGCCCGCCGGATCGAATCCTTCCACGAGCGGACCGAACTGCCGGCCCTGTCCTATGTCGACGAGGACGGCATCGGCCTCGGCGCCCGGTGGACGCCGATCGACGCGGTCGGGATCTATGTGCCGGGCGGCCTCGCCAACTATCCGAGCTCCGTCCTGATGAACGCGATCCCGGCCCGGGTGGCGGGGGTCGGCCGCATCGCCATGGCGGTGCCGGCGCCGGACGGGGTGCTGAACCCGCTGGTGCTGGCCGCGGCCGAGCGGGCCGGGGTGACCGAGATCTGGCGCATTGGCGGCGCCCAGGCGGTGGCGGCGCTGGCCTATGGCACCGCCAGCATCCGCCCGGTCGACAAGATTACCGGCCCCGGCAACGCCTATGTCGCCGAGGCCAAGCGCCAAGTCTTCGGCGCCGTCGGCATCGACATGATCGCCGGCCCGTCCGAGATCCTGGTGGTGGCCGATGCCGGCAACGACCCGGAATGGATCGCGGTCGACCTCCTGTCCCAGGCCGAGCACGACACCCATGCCCAGTCGGTGCTGATCACCGACGACGCGGCCTTCGCCGATGCGGTGACCGTGGCGGTCGACCGCGTGCTGGCCCGGCTGCCCAAGGCGGAGATCGCCGGCGCCAGCTGGCGCGACCAGGGCGGCGTGATCGTGGTCGGGTCGCTGGACGACGCGGCGCCGCTGGTCGACCGGCTGGCGCCCGAGCATCTCGAGCTCGCGGTCGCCGATCCGGACCGCCTGGCCGACCGGGTCCGCCACGCCGGCGCGATCTTCCTGGGCCGCCACGCGCCGGAGGCGGTGGGCGACTATGTCGCCGGGCCGAACCATGTGCTGCCGACGGCGCGCAGCGCCCGCTTCGCCAGCGGCCTCAGCGTCTTCGACTTCGTCAAACGGACCACGCTGGTGCGCTGCGACGCCGCGGGCCTCGCCAGGGTCGGCCCGGCGGCGGTGCGCCTGGCCCGGGCCGAGGGGCTGGAGGCGCATGCGTTGTCGATCGCCCAGCGGCTGAAGGCGGCCGGATGAACCGCGCGGCCGGCGACGCGGAGGAGGGGCGCCTCGTCGAGGTCGTGATCGACGAGAGTGCGGCCGTTCGCCGGTCGCCGGAGGTGGCGCATGAGCGCCGGGTCGCGATCCACGACCTGATCGAGCAGAACAGCTTCCGCCTGGTCGAGGGACCGCCGGGGCCCTACCGCCTGCGCCTGCGCATGGAGGAGAACCGGCTGATCTTCGAGGTCGCGACCGGGACCGAGGGCGAGCCCGAGCGGGTGGCCCTGCCGATCCAGCCCTTCCGCCGGATCATCAAGGACTATTTCCTGGTCTGCGAGAGCTACTACGCCGCGATCAAGACCGCGCCGCCCTCCAGGATCGAGGCCATCGACATGGGCCGCCGCGGGCTGCACGACGAGGGCTCGGTGCTGCTCGGCGAAAGGCTGGCCGACCGGATCGCGATGGACCACGCGACGGCGCGGCGGCTGTTCACGCTGCTCTGCGTCCTGCAGATCCGCGGGTGAGCGATGGCGGGGCCGACCAGCGTCCTCTTCGCCTGCACCCAGAACGCGATCCGCTCGCCGATGGCCGAGGCGATCCTGAAGCATGTGGCGGGGTCGCGCATCTTCGTCGACAGCGTCGGGGTGCGGCCGGACGAGCTCGACCCCTTCGCCGTGGCGGTGATGAAGGAGATCGGCATCGACCTCAGCCGCCACCGCCCGAAGGGCTTCGACGACCTCGAGGACGACAATTTCGACCTGGTGATCTCGCTGTCGCCCGAGGCCCAGCACCGGGCGGTGGAGATGACCCGCACCACCGCCTGCGACCTGGAGTTCTGGAACACCTTCGACCCGACCGCGATCGAGGGCAACCGCGAGGCCCGGCTGGCCGCCTTCCGCCAGGTCCGCGACATGCTGCTGGCCCGCATCCGCGAGCGCTTCGGCGACCTGGAGCAGGAGCGGGCGTGACGAGTTTGAGCAACCGCTCCTCTTTTGTCATTGCCGGGGCTTGATCCGGCAATCCAGAAAGTCTCGACATTCTCTGGATGCCCGGGTCAAGCCCGGGCATGACAAACAGAGGGGGACATATGCTCCCGAATAAACCTCATCCGCTGGCCAACTTGCCGGTCTGAACATTCAAAGACGCCGAGGCTGAATTCGGTGAGGTCGTTCGGCGCGCCCGGGAGATCGGGCCGCAGCGCGTCACTCAGGATGGGCAGGATGCCGTCATCGTCCTATCTGCCGCCGACTACATCCATCTCGCGCCCACTGCAGCCGTCAGCCCAGCCGCCCTGTTCGGAGAATGGCCCTTCGCGGCGCTGGACGAGTTCGAGCCACTCCGGGAATTGTCGCCCGTGCGCGACCTGTCGTCTGAGGCCTGAGCCAGCCGCGAAGACATCGTGGAAACGCGGCGCGAAACCGCACAAAATTCTTGACCCGGCAGGTCCGGTCGCCCACTTCTTGGGCGGATTCCCAAAATGGCGAGTTTGGATGGCCAAGGAAGATTTGATCGAGTTCTCGGGCACCGTGACCGAGCTGCTCCCCAACGCGATGTTCCGGGTGAAGCTCGACAACGACCACGAAGTTCTCGCGCACACCTCGGGCAAGATGCGCAAGAACCGCATCCGGGTGCTGGCGGGCGACCGGGTCAATGTCGAGATGACCCCATACGACCTGACCAAGGGTCGCATCACCTTCCGCTTCAAGTAACAGCCGTGCCCGGTCCGGACCGGACTGGCACGCCCCCGGTGATTGCTGGCGACGTGCTTGTTCTCGCCTCGGCCTCGCCGAGGCGTCTCGATTTGTTGCGCCAGATCGGCATCGTGCCGGACCAGGTCCTGCCCGCCGATCTCGACGAGACCCCGCTGAAGCGCGAGCTGCCAGGCCCCCACGCCAAGCGACTGGCCCAGGCCAAGGCCGAGGTGATTCGGGCCCGGGCGCCCGGCGCCTTCGTCCTGGCGGCCGACACCGTGGTCGGCTGCGGCCGGCGGATCCTGCCCAAGGCCGAGACCGACGCCGAGCTGCGGCAGTGCCTGGAGCTGCTGTCCGGCCGGCGCCACCGCGTCCATGGCGGCGTCTGCCTGATCGCGCCGGACGGCACCCTGCGGCTGCGGCTGGTGCAGAGCAGCGTTATCTTCAAGCGCCTGACCCCGGAGGAGATCGACGCCTATGTCGCCTCGGGCGAGGGCCGCGGCAAGGCCGGCGGCTATGCCATCCAGGGCCGGGCGGCGACCTTCATCCGGGCGATCGAAGGCTCCTATTCCAACATCGTCGGCTTGCCGCTGTTCGAGACCTCGCAGCTGCTGCGCGGCGCGGGCTTCCGCTGGTGAAGACGGTCGAGATCACCGCGACGGACGGCGTGCTGCTGGCCGGCGTGGTGATCGACGGCCGCCTGGCCGACCTCGCCGCCGAGCGCCTGTCCCGGCCGAGCCTTTCGGGCGCAGTGATGCTGGCCAGGGTCGAGAAAGTCGACCGCGTCTCCGCCGCCGCCTTCCTCGACATCGGCACCGGCCGCAGCGCCTTCCTGCCGCTGCGCGGGCCGGAGGCCGACTCGCTGCGGGCCGGTGCGCCGGTGATCGTGCAGATCCTTGCGGATCCGCGGGCGGAGAAGGGGGCGGAGGCCACGCGCGACGTGGCGCTGCCCGGCGCCGGGCTGATCCATCTGCCGTTCTCGGCCGGCGTGGCGGTGTCGAGCCGGCTGGGACCCGCGGCGAAGCGGGAGTGGCAGCAGCGCCTCGAAGGCGGCTGGATCGTGCGCGCCGCCAGCGCCGGCATGGCGACCGACGCGGTGCTGGACGAGGCGACGCGGCTGGCGCGGCGCTGGGAGGCGATCGCCGACCGCGCCGAGGCCGCCCGCGCCCCGGCGCTGCTGGAGCCGGCGCCGGGCGCCGCCCGCCGGCTGGTCCTGGACCATCCGGATGCTGCCCGGATCGTGGTCGACGGCGCCGCCCTGCTGCCGCCGCTGCAGCGCTGGGCCGCCACGGCGGTGCCCGACCTCGCGCCCCGCATCGCGGCCGGCGCCGCGCCGCTGGGCGACGCGCTGGATTCGCTGCTGAGCCCGA
This sequence comes from Inquilinus sp. Marseille-Q2685, assembly GCF_916619195.1. Taxonomy (NCBI): domain Bacteria; kingdom Pseudomonadati; phylum Pseudomonadota; class Alphaproteobacteria; order Rhodospirillales; family Rhodospirillaceae; genus Inquilinus; species Inquilinus sp. Marseille-Q2685. The sequence goes on along the minus strand of NZ_CAKAKL010000001.1, from coordinate 517,231 downwards.
CCGTGCCGCTGCCCTCCGGCGGCAGCATCACCATCGAGGCGACGCGCGCGCTGACCGCGATCGACGTCGATGGCGGCCGCGCGCCGGACCATGTCCGCGCCAACCGCGAGGCGGCCCTGGAGATCGCCCGGCAGCTGCGGCTGCGCAACATCGGCGGCACCGTGGTCGTCGACTTCATCTCGATGCGCCGCGGCGGCGACCGGGCGGCGCTGCTGAACGCCTTCCGCGGCGCGCTGGCCGACGACCCGCTGCGGGTGCAGCTGAGCGAATCGCTGTCACCGCTGGGCCTGGCCGAGCTGGCGCGAGAGCGGCGCGGCCAAGCCCTGGCCGAGGTCGTCCACGGCTGAGTCTATGGGCTTGAACCCGCGCCTTCACGAACCGATTCTGTGAGCATGCCCACGACGACTCCCGAGCCCCGCGGGCGCTGCCCGATCTGCCGCAAGCCGACGGTGCAGCAGTACCGTCCGTTCTGCTCCCGCCGCTGCGCCGACATCGATCTGGGCCATTGGTTTTCAGAGGCTTACACGATCCCGGCGAAGCCCGAGGACGAGGCCGAAGAAACATTGCAGTCGGATGAAGATCAGCGCTAGACAGCCGGCCTCCGGTTTCCTATAAGCACGGCCTCCGCACCGCGGAGCCAACGGCGCCCAGGTAGCTCAGTTGGTAGAGCAGGGGACTGAAAATCCCCGTGTCGGCAGTTCGATTCTGTCCCTGGGCACCATTCTCTCTTCTCATCAGCGACACAGGCGGCTTGCGAGCCAGCCGATTTGGCCGTGGCCCGATCGGCCGATCGGATTAGCAGCCCGCGATGATCTGTTGTCGTCAGAGCAGAAAGGCGTCGGCCGTCAGTTCCTGCGTGACGCCAGCGAGATGGATGGAAACCAATCCCTCGCTTCCCATATCGATCACGACGTCGGTGCCATCCCCGGATCGAACGAGGCGAACTTCGCGGCCCGCGCCGCTGAATTCATCGTATCCGATGAAGGTGAGGTTCGAGGGCAAGCCGTCGATCGGAGGGCGCCAGTCGGCAAATTCACTGAGGATGGACAGGTCGATCTTGTCCTGCTCCTGCGCGTTGAACGTGAAATCGGTGATCACGTCCGCGTCGGCCGGACGGCTGGCTTCGATCCAATTGAAGACGAACACGTCATTTCCGGCGCCGCCGGTGATCTGGTCCGAGCCTCTGGAGTTGGACATGATGGTGTCGTTCCCGTCCCCACCATCGAGTTCGAAATGTGTTCCGCTCGGAGTGTCTATGATGCTGCCACCGAGGAAGATCATATCGTCGCCGCCATCGCCGTAGACGCAGCCGTTATCCGTCGGAGCTCTCCCGTCCACACCTGCATACAGCAGGTCGTTGCCGGCCCCGCCGTGTACGAGCGTATTGTCGCCGATGAAGTTGATCGTGTCGTTGCCGTCGCCGCCATAGAGGCGGTCATTCGCCACGACCGCGTGGGTTTGCGTGTCGATAACATCGTCTCCGGCACCGCCAAAGACCGTGTTGCCTCCACTCCGATAGGCTTCGACGCGCAGGGTGTCGTTACCATCGCCGAGCAAGACCGTGGTGGACTGTGTGATCCAGGCGAGATCGTCGCCGGAGCCGGCGAGAACAATTGCATTGTCGCCCGTATGGATCGTGTCGTTGCCGCGTCCCGCGAGGATGATGTCGGCCTCTGCATCTATGCCAAAGTCTTCCCTCGCGTCGATCACGTCGTTGCCATCGAGCCCGAGGATCAGGTCCGAGGCAGCCGTGCCGGTGAGGCTGTCATCCGCCATGGTCCCGATGATCAGGTTCGGCAAGGCGGCCAAGGCGTTGTCGGTATAGTCCCGGATGTCCGTGCTATCGAACAGCAGTGCGGATTCGGGTGCTGAAATGCGCATCGACGTTTCCCCCTTCTGGCTTGCCGCCGGCTCACCTCACGGGAAAGGCCTTTTATCCCGGCCGATATCGGCGGCTTCGATTTCAGACGCTCATTAGGACCGCGATCGATCCAATTTGATTTTATTCTGTCCGGTGGTGGCCGGCAATGGGGGGCACTGTGGAGGGGCGGAAACAGACGCCGGCGATTCTGCCGGCGTCCGCTTCATCGGCAATCCCGCTACTCCGCCGGCGCGGCAGCCACCCGCCGCGGCCGCTCGAGGTCGGGCAGGAAGACCGTGAGCAGCCCGATCAGCGGCAGGAAGGCGCAGATCCGGTAGACGAAGCCGATGCTGGTCAGGTCCGCGATCTCGCCCAGCACCGCGGCGCCGATGCCGCCCATGCCGAAGGCGAAGCCGAAGAACAGCCCGGCGATCGTGCCGGTCTTGCCCGGCACCAGCTCCTGCGCATAGACGACGATGGCGGAGAAGGCCGAGGCCAGGATCAGGCCGATGATGATGCTGAGGACCACCGTGCCGGTCAGCCCGACATAGGGCATGGCCAGGGTGAAGGGCAGCACGCCCAGGATCGACCCCCAGATCACCACCTTCCGCCCGAAGCGGTCGCCGATCGGGCCGCCCGCCACCGTCCCCACGGCGACGGCGCCGAGGAAGATGAACAGGTGGATCTGCGCCTCCTGCACCGACACGCCGAAGGTCTGGATCAGGTAGAAGGTGAAGTAGCTCGTCAGGCTGGCCAGGTAGATGTACTTGGAGAACACCAGCATGCCGAGGATGCCCAGCGACATCCCGACCTTGCCGCGCGACAGGGCAACCGGAACCACCGGGCGGCGCGGCTTGGCGGCCATGCTGCGCCGGTGCCGCTGGTACCAGGCGCCGACGCCGGTCAGCACCAGGATGGCGAGCAGGGCGGCGGCCGAGAACCAGCCGATGCTGCCCTGGCCGCGCGGCAGCACGATGAAGGCGGCGAGCAGCGGCCCGATCGCCGACCCGATATTGCCGCCGACCTGGAACAGCGACTGGGCGAGGCCATGCCGCCCGCCCGAGGCCAACCGGGCGATGCGCGAGGATTCCGGATGGAACACGGCGGAGCCCATGCCGACCAGCGCCGCGCCCAGCAGCAGGATCGGGAAGGTCGGCGCGACCGAGAGGATGACGAGGCCGACCAGGGTGAAACCCATGCCGAGCGGCAGCGAATAGGGCTGCGGCTTGCGGTCTGTGTAGAGGCCGATCGCCGGCTGGAGGATCGAGGCGGTGAGCTGGAACACGAAGGTGATGAGGCCGACCTGGCCGAAATCGAGGCCGAAATCCGAGGCGAGCATCGGATAGAGCGCCGGCAGCAGCGACTGCATCATGTCGTTGAGCAGATGGCTGAAGCTGATCGCGGCCAGGATCGTGAAGACCGTTCCGTCGGTTTCGGGCCTTGGGCCCGTGGTCAGTGTTCCACTCGTCATTCCCGGTCGTCCCGATGACCGCTGAGCGGCCATCACCAAGGCACCCGGAGGCGGGAGTGCCTCCGGTTTGGGCAAAGATACGCCTTTCGGGACGCCCTGCTTTCGTGGTTTGGTCTATTAACTTCGAGACTGGGCCATGGTCCGCAACACCACCCCCTTCGGCTATGAGGACACGCCTCGCGCGGTCGTCGCGGTCGGCAACGACTATCCGGCGCATTACGTGATCCTGCCGCATCGCCATCGGCGGTCGCAGCTGCTGTACGGCAGCAACGGCGTGCTGATGGTCCGGACCGAGGCGGGGCGCTGGGTGGTGCCGCCGGAGCGCGCGGTCTGGATCCCGGGCGGCATCACCCACGACGTGCAGCCGATCGGGGCGGTGAAGGTCCGCAGCGTCTATGTCGAGCCCGACGCCGTGCCCGGCCTGCCGGCCGAATGCCGGGTGGTCGGCGTCTCGGCCCTGATGAGCAGCCTGCTGATGGAGGCGGTGGACCTGCCGCTGGAATACGACCTCGACGGCCGCGACGGGCTGGTCATGGCGCTGATCCTGCAGGAGATCGCGCGCATGCCGGTGCTGCCGCTGAACCTGCCGCTGCCGGGCCATGCGGCGCTGGCGGCGCGCTGCCGGCGGTTCCTGGAGGGGCCGACGCCGCATGACACGATCGACGACTGGTGCGGCGCGCTGGGCATGAGCCGCCGCGCCTTCACCCGGCTGTTCCGGCAGGAGACCGGCCTCAGCCTCTCCGCCTGGCGGCAGCAGGCGTGCCTGTTCGCGGCGCTGCCGCGGCTGGCGGCGGGCGAGGCGGTGACGACCGTCGCCCTCGACCTCGGCTATGACAGCGCCGCCGCCTTCACGACCATGTTCAAGCGCCTGCTGGGCGCGCCGCCCAGCCGCTACTTCGCGGCGGGCGCCGAGGCCGGCGCGTCGGGGCCGAGCCCGTAGGAGGTGACGCGCAGCGCCTCGCGAATGTCGGGGATCGCAGCCTCCGCCGCCTCGTAGCCCAGCGCGATCAGCTCTTCCGCCCGGTCGAACTCGGCGGCGCCGATATGGCCGAGCTTCGGGTCGATCGCCACGTCCGGCGGCTCGGCGGCCAGGCGGGTGCGGCCCATGCGGTCGAGGATGATGTTGAGCGAGGCCATCATCACCCCGAACAGGCTCGGCATGTCCGGGTCGCGCCGGAACAGCTTGCGGGCGACGCCGTTGATGCCGCCCAGCAGCGTGCCGCCGGGCATCAGCTCGAGGATGTCGAAGCCGGCGATGCGGGCATAGCCGCCCTCGGGCACCCGCGTCCGGCCCATGATGTCGCCGTTGAGGTTGACCGCGATCACCACCTCGGCCCCGAGGGCACGGCAGACCGAGACGGGCACCGGGTTGACCAGCGCGCCGTCCACCAGCATGTGGCGGCCGATGTGCCGCGGCGGGAACACGCCGGGCAAGGCGTAGGAGGCCTGGATCACCTCCGACACCCGGCCCTCGCGCAGGCAGACCTCATGGCCGGTGAACAGGTCGACACAGACCGCGCCGAAGGGCACGCCGAGATCCTCGATCCTGAGGTCGCCGAAGCTCTGGTCCAGGAGCCGCCCGAGCTTGCGGCCGCTGATCAGGGCGGGCAGGCCGAGGCCGAAATCGAGATAGGAGACCATGCGCTGCCGGTTCAGCCCGCGGGCCCAGGATTCGAGCATGTCGAGCCGGCCGGAGAGATGGGCGGCGCCGGCCAGGGCGCCGACCGAGGTGCCGCACACCACCTGCGGGCGGATGCCGGCGGCGTCCAGCGCCCGCAGCACGCCGATATGGGCCCAGCCGCGGGCGATGCCGCCGCCGAGCGCCAGTCCCAGGACCGGCGGGGCTGTGCCGCCGGAATCCATGTTCATGAGGCCCGCCGGATTCGGCCGTCGACCTTCGGCGACACGGTCTTCATCGCGGTGACGTAGTCCATCACCACCGTCGCCATCAGCCGTGCGGCCGAAGCGTCGATCAGCACCTTGCCCTTGGTGAAGGCGGCGTAGCCGTCGCCGCCGCCGGCCATGTAGTCGTTGGTGGCGACGCGATAGACCGCGGCGTCGTCCAGCGGCTTGCCGTCGAAGGTGATCGAGACCACCCGGCTGCCCGCCGGCTTGGCCGGGTCCCAGACGAAGGAGAGGCCGGAGACCTGCGGGAAGCGGCCGGCGACGCCCTCGACCTGGGACACGCCGTTCTCCAGCGCCGCGCGGATCTCCGCGCCGGTCAGCTCCAGCAGCACCGCGACATTGCCGAAGGGCAGTTCGGTCAGGATGTCCTTGCGCGTCAGCTGGGTGCCGGCCGCGATCAGCCGGTCGCCGCGGATGCCGCCGCCGTTGACGATCGCCATCTGGGCGCCGGAGACGCCCCAGCGCAGCCCGTCGGCGATCAGGTTGCCCATCGTCGTCTCCTGGGTGCGGACCGCGCCGCGCTGGCTGTCCAGTTCGACCGAGGTGGTGCCGATGACGATGCCGAGCGCGTCGTCCAGCGCCTTGTTGAAGGCGTCGACCTTGCCCTGGATCTCCGGGTCCGGCTCGACCCCCGCGGTCGGGCGCACCTCCCAGCTCGGCAGCACCGCGATCACCGGCCCGTCCTTGGTCTCGCGGGTCGAGATCTCCAGCTCGACCACGCCGAGATAGTGCGAATCGTAGCCGGCTTTGAAGATCAGGACGTTGTTCTCGTAGAACATGATCGGGTCGTGGTCGTGCCCGCCCAGCACCAGGTGCAGCCCCTTGACCGACTGCGCCAGCTGCCGGTCCTGGGCGATGCCGAGATGGGTCAGCGCCACCAGGATGTTGGCGCCCTCGGCCTTCAGCGCCTCGACCGCCTGCTTCGCGGTGGTGATGATGTCGGGGAAGCTGATGTCCGGCCCGGGGCTGGACAGCGTCGCCGTGTCCGGCGTCAGGATGCCGAGGAATCCCACCGTGTAGTCGCCGACCTTGCGGGTCGCGGTGGCGACGCCGCCGCCGAAGGGCTTGCCGTCCTTGCCCAGGACATTGGCGCCGAGCCAGGGGAACTTCGATTCGCCGATCCGCTGCGACGCCAGTTCGGGCCCGTAGTCGAACTCGTGGTTGCCCCAGACCGCGTAGTCGACGCCGACGGCGTTGAACAGGTCGATCATCTGCGAGCCCTTGGTCAGGCCCGACATCACCGAGGGCGACAGCGTGTCGCCGCCGAAGGTGGTGATGGTGTGCGGGTTCTCGGCGCGGGCCTGCTTCAGCAGCGTGGCCAACTGGCCGAAGCCGCCCTGGCCGCGCACCGGGCCGATCTCGTAGACGTCGTTGACGTGCAGGAAGGTCAGGCGCAGCGGGGCGGCCGCCGCCCATCCGGGCAGCGGGGCGGCGGCGAACACGGTGGCGAGCATGACCTGGCGGCGCGACGGGCCCTGCATGGCTGGATCTCCCTCCGGATGGTCGTGCCAGAATGGACCGGCCCGCGGCCCGGTGTCATCCTCCGCCGCGTTGCGAAGCGGTGACAAGTGAGCGGATCGGATGAGCCAGGACAGTCTTTACCATCCGGCCACCGCCGACACCGCCCGCACCGTGCCGAGCTACTGGGAGGACACCGCCGGCCCGGCGCCCGGGGGCTGCGTGCCGCTGGCCGGCGACGAGGCCTGCGACGTCGCCGTGATCGGCGGCGGCTACACCGGCCTGTCGGCGGCGCTGCACCTGGCCCGGGACCTCGGCGTCGACGTCCGGGTGCTGGAGGCGGGGCCGATCGGCTGGGGCGCCTCCGGCCGCAACGGCGGCTTCAACTGCGTCGGGGCCGCCAAGCTGTCCGGCCCGGCGATGCTGAAGCGGGTCGGCCGCGACGAGGTGCGCCGCTACTACGCCGCCCAGGTCGAGGCGACCGAGCTGGTGGCGGCGCTGGCGCGGGACGAGGGCATCGACCTCGACCGCCAGGGCGACGGCGTCATCAGCGTCGCCCACAAGCCGAGCCGGATGCGCGAGCTGGAGGAGGATGCGCGCTGGGACCGCGAGGTCTCCGGCCTCACCTCCACGCTGTGGAGCCGGGAGGAGCTGCGCGATCGCGGCCATGCCGGGCCGGAGGCACATGGCGCGCTGCACCACGCCGCCGGCTTCGGGCTGCACCCGCTGAAATACCATCGCGGCCTGACCCGTGCCGCACTGGCCCGCGGGGCGAAGATCCACGACCGCAGCCGCGTCACCGGCTGGCAGAGGGAAGGGGGCGGGCACCGGCTGGTCACGCGCGGCGGCTCGCTGCGGGCGAAGCGGGTTCTGATCGCCACCAACGGCTACACCACCGACGGGCTGCACCCCTATCTGGCCGGCACATTCCTGCCGGCCCTGTCGAACATCGTCGTCACCCGGCCGCTGACCCAGGCGGAACGGCAGGCCCAAGGGTGGACCACCGAGACGCCCCTGTCCGACACCCGCAACCTGCTGTTCTACTTCCGGCTGCTGAAGGACGGCCGGTTGCTGCTCGGCGCCCGTGGCGGCACCTGGGGCAGCCCGGAGGCGGCGGCGCGCTACCGACGCTGGCTGGAGGGCCGGATCGGCATCGCCTATCCCGCCTGGCGCGGCGTCGAGACCACGCATTTCTGGTCCGGCCTGGTCTGCCTGTCGGCCAATTTGACGCCGATGCTGGGTCCGGTGCCGGACGATCCCGGCGTCTGGTACGCGCTGGCCTATCACGGCAACGGCGTCGCCAGCGCCGGCTGGGCCGGCCGCGCCGTCGCCCATGCCATGACCGGCAGCCCGGTGCCGGGTGTCGGCATCCCGGCGCTGATGGCGACGCCGCCGACACGCTTCCCGCTGGGCGCCCACCGGCGCTGGCTGCTGAAGGCCGCGTATCTGAAATTCATGATCCAGGACGCCCTGTGAGAGCCTGAACCCTGACGCCGGGGCTGCCCCGCATTCTGCGCATTTGGTCGTCGGCCGCCCCGACCGTAGCCTTTCTGCGCGCTGACCTGCGGAGCGACGCCGTGAAGATCCTGACCCTGCAGAACAACGACCGCACCCCCTCGGGCCTGATCGGCGCGGCGATCGCGGAGGCGGGCGGGGTCGAGGACACGCGGTTCCCGGAGCGTGGCGATGCCGTGCCGGCCGACGCCTCCGGCCATGACGGGCTGCTGGTGCTGGGCGGCGGCCAGTTCGCGGGCGACGACGTCGCGCATCCCTATCTGCCGGCGGAGCTGGCCGCGATCCGCGCCTTCGCCGCGGCCGGCAAGCCGGTGCTGGGCATCTGCCTCGGCGCCCAGCTGCTGGCCCGGGCGCTGGGCGGGACGGTGCGCCGCCACCACACGCCGGAGGTCGGCTTCACCGCGATCGCGGCGACCGAGGCGGCCGAGGCCGACCCGCTGCTGCGCGGCCTGTCGCCCCTGCCGCGGCTGATGCATTGGCACTACGACACCTTCGACCTGCCGCAGGGCGCGACGCTGCTGGCGACCACCCCCGTCTGCGCCAACCAGGCCTTCACCGCCGGGCCGGGCCTGTACGGGCTGCAGTTCCATCTCGAGGTCACCGCCGGAATCGTCGAGGGCTGGGTCGACGCCTTCCCGGACTGGACGCGGGACCGGTTCCCGGATTTCTTCGCCACCTATCGCGATCAGCTGGCGAACGACCTGCCGGGCGCCGACCGTTTCGCCCGCCAGGTCGGGCTGCGCTGGATGGAGATGGTCCGGGCGGCGCGGGCGGGGAGCCAGCGGGCGGCCTGAGGCCGGAGAGGGCGGGGGATGACCTTCGACGATGTCTGCGCCATCGCCCTGGCCTGGCCCGGCGTCGAACGGTCGACCTCCTACGGCACGCCGGCGCTGAAGGTGAAGGGCAAGCTGCTGGCCCGGCTGCGCGAGGACGGCGAGACGCTGGTCGTGCCCGGCGTCGGCTTCGACGAGCGCGAGATGCTGATCGAGGCCGAGCCCGAGGTGTTCCACCTCTCCCCGCATTACCGCGACTGGCCGATCGTGCTGATGCGCCTGCCGAAGGCCGGCGCGGATGCGGTCGAGGCCCTGCTGCTCCGGCGCTGGCGCGAGGCCGCGCCGAAGCGGCTGGTGAAGGACTTCGACGCGGCGCGGGTTGATCAATAAGTGACTGACTCAGCTCTTCGGCTTTTGATCAGGAAGTTGAGATCCCTTTATTGTCATTGCCGGGCTTGACTCGGCAATCCAGAAGATGTCGACATTCTCTGGATGCCCGGGTCAAGCCCGGGCATGACAGTATAAATTGACTAGATTGCTCTGAACCGACATCTGGTTGCTCGTTCCCTCAACCGAGCAGCATCCGGCGCAGCACGTCGTCGCGCAGCGCGTAGTGGTGGATCAGCGCTGCGGCCGCATGCAGCCCGGCCAGGACGATGATGGCCCAGGCAACGGTGTCGTGCAGCCCGCCGATCCGGTGCGCCAGGTCGGGATTGGGCGCGAAGGCCGCCGGCACGTCGAACAGGCCGAAGAACCGGAACGGCTCGCCCTGCGCCCAACGGAACAGGAAGCCCAGCACCACCTGTGCCGCCAACAGCAGGTACAGCGCGTGATGCGCCGCCTTGGCCGCCAGGTGCTGCAGGCCGGTGTTCGCCGGCGGCAGGCGGCGACCCCGGCTGCCGCGCCAGAGCAGGCGCGCGATCAGCACCGCCGTCAGCAGCAGGCCGCAGGAGATGTGCAGTGACTGCGCGCCCTTCCGCAGCGGCGTGCCGCGCGGCAGGAAGCCCAGATCTCCGCCAGCGCGAACAGCAGGATGACGAGCGCCGCCGTCAGCCAGTGCAGCAGGATGGTCGCCCGGTCGTAGCGGCTTGCGGGCCGGTCGGTCTGGGCCGCGGTCGCGGCGGCTTGCTGGATCGTCATTCGGATGCTCGTGGCTGTGTCTGTCGTGGGCCGATGAGGGCCCCAGCCTTTTCGCTCAAACAGCCGGCGGAAGTACGATTAATAAAAAGACAGGGAGACGCGGCGTCACAGGCGCGCCATCAGCATGGCGAAGCGGGTCAAGCCTTCCGGCCAGGGGCCGTGGCCGCTGGCGCTGTCGAGGCCGCCGGCGTCGCCGGCATCGACGAACTGGCTGCCCCAGGCGGCCGCAAGGTCGTCGGCCACGGCCAGGGCGCAGCCCGGATCGCTGGCGCTGGCGACCAGCAGGGACGGGAAGGGCAGCGGGTCGCGGGGCACAGCCTCGTAACCGGGCACGCCGGCCGGGTCCGGCGGCGCCACCAGCAGCGCCCCGGCGACGCGGCCGTTCAGGCGCGGGGCGGCGGAGGCGACGGCCAGCACGCCCAGGCCATGGGCGATCAGCACCACCGGCTTGTCGGCGGCGTCGACCGCGGCGACCAGGGCCTCGACCCGGCCCCGGTCGGCCGGATCGTCGGCGCTGCCGACCCAGCGCGCGGTCTTGAGGCGCGACTGCCAGCGGGCCTGCCAGTGCCCCTCGTCCGGCGAGGCCAGGCCGGGGACCATGAGGATATGGGCGTCGGAGGATTTCATGATGGAAGTGCTACCGATCAGGCGCCGGCCTTGTCCAGCGCCGCGGCCAGGGCGCGGAACGGCAGCTCGACGCAGTCGTGCCGGCTGCGCACGGCGCGGACCGGGGTGAAGATCTCCAGCTCCGGCCAGGGCGGGGCGGCCCCCTCGCGCAGCATCGGCCGGATGCCGGCCGCGATCTCGCGCAGCGTCGCCGGGGCCTGGCCGACCGCCTTCTCGGCGATCAGCGCCGCCGAGGCCTCGCACAGCACGCAGCCGCGCACCAGGTGGCCGACCCTGGCCACCTTGCCGTCCGCCAGGGTCAGGTCGATGGTCACCCGGTCGCCGCAGAGCGGGTTGTCGATCATCGCCGACCCGTCGGGCTCGGGCAGCCGCCCGGCACCGGTCGCGTCCCGCGCCTTCTGCAGGATGGCCTGGTCGTAGAGCGCGTCGATCATCGCGTCGGAACCTTGGCGGTCAGGGTCGACAGCGTCTCCGGCGTGTCGACGTCGAACAGCACGGCGGTGTCGCCGGCCTCGATCTCCACCACCTCGTCGGCATGCTCGCCGATCAGGTGGCGGGCGCCGACATCGCCGGCGACCGCGGCCATGGCCGGGAAGAAGCGGCGGTCCCACAGCACCGGGTTGCCGCGCTTGCCCTGATGAGTCGGCACCACGATCGAACGGCCCTCGGTCGGCGCATAGGCGGCGACCAGCCGCTCGATCAATCGCGAGTCGATGCGCGGCATGTCGCCGAGGCAGACGATGGCGGCATCGACCTCGTGCGGCAGCGCCGCGAGCCCGGCGGCGAGGGAGGTGCTGAGGCCTTCGGCATAGCGGGGGTTGGCCGTGAAGGTGACCGCCCGGTCGGCCAGCACCGCCTCGACCTGCTCGCGTTCATGCCCGGTGACGACGACCACCGGGCCGATGCCCTTGGTTCCGAGCGCGGCGTCGACCGCATGCGCCACCATCGGCTTGCCGTCGACCGGGGCCAGCAGCTTGTTCAGCTCGCCCATGCGGCGCGACTGGCCGGCGGCGAGCACCACCACGCCGACATTCGGCGCGTGCGGCATGCCGTTGCCGTCGGCGGTGCGGTCGCGGGGCAGGGGGCGGCTCGGGATCTCGGCCAGGAGGCCGCCGACGCCCATGGCCATGACATCGAGGCGGGTGACGGTCAGGCCGGCGGCGATGCGCTGCAGCACCCAGTCGAAGCCGTTCAGCTTGGGCGACCGGGCGCAGCCGGGCAGGCCCAGCACCGGCATGGCGCCGATGCGGCCCATCAGCAGCAGGTTGCCGGGATCGACCGGCATTCCGAAATGCTCGACGATGCCGCCCGACGCCTCGATCGCCGCCGGCAGCACGTCGCGCCGATCGGTGATGGCCGAGGCGCCGGCGATCAGCAACAGGTCGAGGCCGAGATTCTGCACCATGCGGATCTCGCTGGTCAGCGCCGGGGCCTTGTGGTCCGACCGGCGCTCGCGCGCCAGCGTGCCGCCCAGCCGGGCCAGCCGCTCCGCCGTCACCTGGGCGGTCTTGTCCAGCACGCTCGGCTTGGTCGTCGGCAGCCTGGTCTGGATCAGCCCGACCTTGAGCGGCCGGTAGCGGGCCAGGCGCAAAGCCGGCCCGCGCTCGGGCAGCGACGACATCACCTCGACCAGCGACACCGCGTCGGTCGGCGCGGCGAAGGGGATGATCTTGATCGTCGCCACCATCTGCTTGGGCGCGACCTCGGCCCATTCGGGCAGGGTGGCGATCGTGATCGATTCGTCGAGCCGGTTCAGCCGGTCGATCCGCTCGCGGTCGATCACGACCACGCCGGCCGCCTCGGCGTAGAGATTGACTCGGCCGGTGAAGGCGGCGCTGGCGCTCAGCCCCGGCCCCTGCACGGCCGCGGCGACCCGTTCGGCGGCCTGATCCTCGTGGATGTCGCCGCGCTCGAGCCGCGCCGCCTGCACCTCCTCGACGCCGGCGGCCTTCAGCGCCGCGATGTCGGCCTCGCTCAGCCGCCGTCCCTTGCGGAACACCGTGTCGCCGGCGGCGACGGCGTGGGCGAGGATGGCGCCGGCGGCCTCGGCGACGGGCAGGGAGCCGAAGATCACGCGGGGGCCTTTCCGTGCGGTTCGGCGCCGTGCAGCACCGCGGTCATCTGCGCCATCACGGCGATCGCGATCTCGGCCGGGGAGACGGCCCCGATGGCGAGGCCGGCCGGCCCGTGGATCCGGGCCAGCGCGTCGGTGCCGTGGCCGCGCGCGGTCAGCCGCTCGATCCGCCCGGCATGCGTCTTCCGGCTGCCGAGGGCGGCGATGTAGAAGGCCGGGGATTTCAGCGCCACGTCCAGCGCCGGGTCGTCCAGCTTGGGGTCGTGGGTCAGGGTGACGACGGCGGTGCGGCCGTCCGGCTTCAGCGCGGCAAGGCCGTCATCCGGCCATTCGGTGCTGACCTTGACGCCGGGGAAGCGTTCGTCGGAGGCGAAGGCGCGGCGTGGGTCGATCACGGTGACGTCGTAGCCGGCCAGCGCCGCCATCGGCGCCAGCGCCTGGGCGATGTGGACGGCGCCGACGATGGCCAGCCGCAGCGGCGGCACGAAGGCCTGGATGAACAGCTTGCCGTCCGCGGCCGTGCGGCTGCGGTTGTGGCGCAGCGCCTCGTCGATGGCGCCCCGCAGCGCCGCGTCGACCGGCAGGTCGCCGGTCACGGCGCCGTCGATCACCAGCGCCTGGGCGCCGCTGGAGAGATCGGTGACCAGCGCCGCGGTCTTGTGCTCGGCCCGCGCGGCCTGCAGCGCGTCGAGGATCTCGCGCTTCACGACAGCCGCTCGACGAAGACCTGGACCTTGCCGCCGCAGGCCAGCCCGACCTCCCAGGCCTGCTCGTCGGTGACGCCGAAATCGAGCAGGCGCGGCTTGCCGTCCTGCATCACCTCCAGCGCTTCGCGCACCACGGCGCCCTCGATGCAGCCGCCGGAGACCGAGCCCTGCATCCGGCCTTCGCCGTCGATCACCAGCTGGCTGCCGGCCGGGCGTGGCGAGGAGCCCCAGGTCGAGACCACGGTCGCCAGAGCCACCGGACGTCCCTCGGCGGCCCAGGCCGAGGCCAGAGCCAGCACATCGTCGTGATCGGTCATTGCACCACCTCCTGCTGGGCGGCAGCCAAATGCCGCCACCTGGCCATGCGCCGGTCGCCGCGCACCGGGTCCTCGGCCAGCACATCCACCAGCGCGGCCAGGCTGGCCAGGCTGTGGACCGGGCGGAACTCGTCGACATGCGGCATCAAGGCGCGCGCCCCCATAGATTTTGGCGCATAGCCGTCCCAACGCAACAGGGGGTTGAGCCAGATCAGCCGGCGAGAGCTGCGATGCAGCCGGTCGATCTCGCCCTCCAGCCGGTCGCCGGCGTCGCGGTCGAGCCCGTCGGTGATCAGGATCACCACCGCGCCCTGGCCCAGGACGCGGCGGCCCCAGACCCGGTTGAACTCGGCCAGGCAGGCGCCGATGCGGGTGCCGCCGCCCCAGTCCTGGGCAGCCCGGCCGACGCGGTCCAGCGCGTCGTCGACGTCGCGGCGGCGCAGCTGCCGGGTGATGTTGGTCAGCCTGGTGCCGAAGACGAAGCTGTGCACCCGGTCGCGCTCGGTCGTCACGGCGTGGAGGAAATGCAGCAGCATGCGCGAATACTGGCTCATCGAGCCGGAGATGTCGCACAGCACCACCAGCGGCGGCGGCCGGGTGCGGCGGATGCGCCGCGCCAGGTCGATGGAATGGCCGCCGGCGCGCAGCGACCGGCGCAGCGTCTGGCGCATGTCGACGAGGGGCGCCGAATGGTGTGGGGCGAAGCGCCGGGTCGGCACGTCGCGCACCGGCAGGCGGAAGCGCGCGATGGCGGCCCGGGCGCGGGCCAGCTCCTCCGCGCTCATCTGCTCGAAATCCTTCTGCTGCAGCTTCTCGCGCTCGGAGAAGGTCAGGCTGGCGTCGACCTCCAGCTCCGGCGGCTCCTCGGCGTCGTCGGGCGCCTCGCCGCGGCCGGGCTGGCGGTCGGCGAAGGCTTCGGCGACGCGGCGGTTGACGGCGCGCTCCTCCTCCTTGCCGGTGCGGATCTGCGGCAGCATCAGCGTCATGGCGCGCTTCAGCATGTCCGGGTTGCGCCAGAACAGGTGGAAGGCCTGGTCGAAGATCTCGCGCTGGTCGCGCCGGTTCACCAGCGTGGCGTGCAGCGCCCAGTACACGTCCTGGCGGCTGGCGATGCCGACCGTCTCCAGCGCCTCCAGCGCCGCCAGGGTGCGGCCGGGCCCGACCGGCAGGCCGGCGGCGCGCAGGGCGCGGCAGAACTGCATGACGTTGAGGGCCAGGCGGCCCTTCTCGGCCGGGGCGGGATCAGCCGGCATGGCGGCCGCTCCATTCCTCGGCCAGCAGGGCGTAGACGAGGTCGTCGCACCACTCGCCCTTGGCCCAGACCGAACGCCGGAAATGCGCCTCGCGCCGGAAGCCCAGCCGCTCGAACAGGGCGACGGAGCGGGCGTTGCGCGGGTCGATCGACGCCTGCAGCCGGTGCCGGGCCTCCTCCGCGAACAGGCGGCGGATCAGCGCGTCCAGCGCCTCGGTGGCGAGGCCGCGCCCCTGGGAGCCCGTGGCGAAGGTGACGCCGAGCTCGACGAGTCGCGGCTCCACGGCCAGAACATGGACGCCGATGTCGCCCAGCAACCGGTCGTCCGAGCGGTCGGCCACGGCAATCTGGAACCACTGGCCCGGCAGGCCGTAGGGGGCGCCGGCCATCCCGGCGACGAAGGCTTCGGCCTCCTCCCGGCCGCAGCCGTCCCAGCCCTGCCAGCGCGCGACCGCGGGGTCGTCCCGATAGGCGCGGAACGCCCCGGCATCCCGCGCCATGAAGCGCCGCAGGACCAGGCGGTCGGTCCGGATCGGGGCGAAGCCGCCGTCGCTCATACCGGTATGGACACCGCGGCGGCGGCCGCGGCGTTCATCTCTGCCCGCATCTCGGACAGGAGCCGCGCCGCCTCGGCGCCCTGGATGCGTTCGATGTCGTCCTGGTACTTCAGGATGGTGCCCAGCGTGTCGCGCACCACGTCGGGGTCCAGCTCCAGCACGTCCAGCTCGGTCAGCGCCTGGGCCCAGTCCAGCGTCTCGGCCACGCCCGGCTGCTTGAACAGGTCCATCCGGCGCAGCTTCTGGACGAAGGCGACGATCTGGGCGCTCAGCGCCTCCGGCGTGCCCGGCGCCTTGGCGTGCAGGATGGCGCGCTCGCGCTCCGCATTCGGGTAGTCGACCCAGTGGTAGAAGCAGCGGCGCTTCAGCGCGTCGTGGATCTCGCGGGTGCGGTTCGAGGTGACGATGACGATCGGCGGCTCGGCCGCCTTGATGGTGCCGAGCTCCGGGATCGTCACCTGGAAATCGGACAGCACCTCCAGCAGGAAGGCCTCGAACGGCTCGTCGGTGCGGTCCAACTCGTCGATCAGCAGCACGGCCGGGCCGGCGACGTCCGGCTCCAGCGCCTGCAGCAGCGGCCGGCGGATCAGGAAGCGCTCGGCGAAGATGTCGCTGGCCAGCTGGTCGCGGTCCTGCACGCCGCCGGCCTCGGCCAGGCGGATCTCCAGCATCTGGCGCTGGTAGTTCCACTCATAGACCGCGGCGGCGATGTCGAGGCCTTCGTAGCATTGCAGCCGCACCAGGCGCCGACCCAGCGTCGCTGCCAGCACCTTGGCGATCTCGGTCTTGCCGACCCCGGCCTCGCCTTCCAGGAACAGCGGCCGCTTCAGCCGCAGGGCCAGGAACAGGGCGGTCGCCAGCGGCCGGTCGGCGACATAGTCGCCGCGGGACAGCAGGGCGAGGGTCTCCTCGACGGAGGCGGGCAGGGCGGCAGCGTTCATCGGACGAATCCCAATTTTCCGGCAGGATACGGGGATGGGCGGGCAGGGGCCAGTGCCGGCGGTGCCGCGGGTCGTCACGGTGCTGTAACCGCCCCGTCGTCAATCCGTCGCCACCCTCATGGTCTCTTCCGCGCGCTCGAAGAGGGGAGAGACCGATGATCGACACTGGCTTCACGATCCGCCGGCGCACGCTGATGGGCGGCCTGGCCGCCGCGGCGGCGCTGACCCGCGCCGGGGCCGCCGGTGCCGCCGCGGCGCCGGCCGCGCCCGAAGGGACCGCCGCCGATCTGGCCCGCAACACCGCCTATTGGGACGAGGTGCGCAAGCTCTACGCGGTGACCGGCGACATCACCAACCTCGAGAACGGCTACTGGGGCATCATGGCCGAGCCGGTGCGCCGCGAATACCAGCGCCTGACCGACATGGTGAACCGCGACAATTCCTTCTACGCCCGGGCCAGGTCCGGCCCGGACCTCGAGGCCGTGCGCCAGGCCGTCGCCGCCGCAGTCGGCGCGGCGCCGGAGGAGATCGCCCTGACCCGCGGCGCCACCGAGGCGCTGCAGCTCCTGATCGGCAACTACAACCGGCTGCGGCCGGGCGACACGGTGATCTATTCCGACCTCGACTATGATTCGATGCAGTACGCGATGAACGCGCTGAAGGCCCGGCGCGGCGTCGAGGTGGTGAAGTTCGCGCTGCCGGAGCCGGCGACGCGCCAGGCCGTGCTGGACGCCTATGCCCAGGTCCTCGCCGCCAACCCCAAGGCGCGGCTGCTGCTGCTGACCCATCTCAGCCACCGCACCGGGCTGGTGATCCCGGTCGCCGAAGTCGCAGCCATGGCTAGGGCGCGCGGGGTGGACGTGATCGTCGATGCCGCCCATTCCTGGGGCCAGATGGATTTCCAGGTGACCGACCTCGGCGCCGATTTCGTCGGCTTCAACCTGCACAAATGGATCGGCGCGCCGCTCGGTGTGGGCTTCCTCTACATCCGTAAGGAGCGGATCGCCGACATCGACCGCGACATGGGCGATGAGGATTGGCCGGAGGCCGACATCCGCTCCCGCGTCCACACCGGCACGGTGAACTTCGCCGCCGTGCTGGCCGTGCCGCAGGCGATCGCGCTGCACCAGGAGATCGGCGCCGCGCGGAAGCAGGCGCGGCTGCGCCATCTGCGGGATTACTGGGTCTCCCGGGTCAGGGGCTTCAAGGACCTGCAGATCCTGACCCCGGACGAGCCCGGCAGCTACGGTGCCATCACCTCGTTCCGCTTGGCGGGCCGGACCGACAAGGCGGCGAACGACGCGATCGTGGCGGCGCTGCGCGACACCCATGGCGTGCTGACGGTGCGGCGCGCCGGCGTGGCGGCCGGCCACTGCATCCGGGTGACGCCGGCCCTCTATACGCAGGATGCGGACTTGGACAAGCTGGTGAAGGCGCTGGCGGCGGTGACCGGCTCGACGGCGGGATAGTCGCTACGCCGCGTCCGGGATCGTCTCGCCGCGCAGGTCCGGGGCCGGGGTGAACAGCTCCTGCGGCTCAGCGACCCCGCGCAGCCGGCGGGTGCCGGCGGAGATGAGGCGGACCGGGCTTAGCTCGGCGAAGCGGGACGACGTGAGGATCCGGCGGCCGATCAGCTTGGTCATCTGCTCGATCCGCGCCGCCCGGTTCACCTCCGGCCCGACCACGGTGAAGTCGAGCCGGTCGGGCGCGCCGATATTGCCGAAGATCACCTCGCCGACATGCAGCGCAATGCCGGCGTCGATCGCGTCCAGCCCCTCGGCCCGGCGGCGGTCGTTCATGGCGTCGAGGCCGGCGAAGGCTTCCAGCGCGCCGATCAGGCCGCGGGCGCAGGCCTCCTCCGCGGCTTCGCCGTCGCCCAGGCGGAAGATGGCGAGGATGCCGTCGCCCATGAACTTCAGCACCTCGCCGCCGGCGCCGTGCACCGCGCCGACGACGATGGTGAAGTACTCGTTCATCAGCTGCAGCAGCGCGTCGCGCGGCGTGGCCTCGGCCCGGGCGGTGAAGCCGCGCATGTCGCAGAACAGGATCACCGCCTCCAGTGACCGGGCGCCGCCGCGCACCACCTCGCCTTCCAGGATCCGCCGGCTGGCCTCGCGCCCGACATAGGTCTCGAGCAGATGGGCCATCTTCTGCCGGTCGATCATGATCTCGCAGACGGCGCCGAGCGCCGGCAGGATGCGCTGCACCAGGGCGATCTGGTCGGCCGAGAAGCCGTCGGGACGGTCCGAGACCATGCTGAAGCCGCTGGTCCGCGGCTCGTCGATGCCGAAGCGCATCGGCATCAGCACATAGTCCGCCGCACCCTCGGCACGCAGCTCCTGCAGCAGCGGGAATTCGACATTGGCCTCCGGCCCGACCAGCCGCCGGCGCACCATCCGGCCGCTGCGGTGCATCAGGCCCATCGGGCTGTTCTGATAGCCCGGGCCGTCCGCCCGCTCGCGCTCGAACCGGATCTCGCGCACCTGGCCCAGCGCCGGCCGCCATTCATAGGAGGCGGCGCCGATCAGCGGATGGAACTGCGGCAGCAGGAAGGTCAGCCGCCACAGCGGATAGCCGGCCTGGACCAGCCGCTCCGCCAGCGCCTGCAGCAGCGGGGCCGGCGAGGGCAGGGCGCGAGCCGGCCCGAGCAGCCAGCCGATGATCTCATCGGGGTCGAGCATGGTCCCGAGAATGCGCGGTGGTCGCGGTTTCGGGAAGGGGGCAGAGGATTCTCAGATGTCCGCCGCTTTCAGGATGGCAAGCCAGTCCTGCCGTCCGCCGAGCAGGCGTAGAATGGCGACGTGGTCACCTGCGTGCGTGTAGATGATCAGATGACTTTGGTACGCATGGATGCGGACCGGCGGATTGAACTCGCGATGCTCCCGAGCCAGGGTTGGCACGGAAGCGATCATCTCGAAGACACGCACGAGTTCGTCCAAATAGCGATCGGCCTGCGCGGCGGACCAAGTTTCGGCCGAATACCGCCAGATATCGTCGAGATCGGTCAGGGCAGCCGGAGTCAGGCGATACCGGTCTGCCTCACTTGGCGGCATGCTGTCGTCGCATCCGACGCTTGAAGGCCACGGCGTCGAAGGGTTCGGGTTCCCCGCTTTCGACCCCCTCGGTAATGGCAGCCTGCAAGGCGGCGATCGCTTCCGTCCGCTCCTGGTCCTTGCGGATCAGGTCCCGGACGTAGTCGCTAACATTGCCGTAGCGGCCGCCTTCAGCCTGCCTCTCCGCCCAAGCCTTCAAGGTGTCAGGCAGGGAAACATTCATCGTGGCCATGGCGCCCTCCTGCGGTGGCCGGGCCATGATATGACAGTCTTTGCCAAGTGTCATGGCAAAGACTGTCATGCCGAGACGACAACGGCCTGTCCCCGGTCTCCCGGAGACAGGCCGTCCATCGCGAGCGGTAGGTCAGCCGGCGGCCTGGACCGCGCGCTTGGCCATCACCTTGACCAGATGGGCCCGGTATTCGGCCGAGCCGTGGATGTCGCCGTTCATGCCGGCGGGGTCGACCGACAGCCCGTCCAGCGCCGCGGCGGAGAAATTGCCGGACAGCGCCTGCTCGGCCTCCGCCCAGCGGAACCCCCCGTCCGACCCCGCGCCGGTGACCGCGACGCGGATGCCGCCCGCCGTCTTCGCCACGAACACCCCGACCATGGCGTAGCGGCTGGCCGGGTTGTCGAACTTGATGTAGGCGGCCTTCTCCGGCTTCGGGAAGTGGATCGCAGTGATCAGCTCGTCCTCCTCCAGCGCCGTGGTGAACAGGCCTTGGAAGAAGTCGTCGGCCGCGATCTCGCGCTTGGTCGTGCGCACCGTCGCCCCGAGCGCCAGTACCGCCGCCGGGTAGTCGGCGCTGGGGTCGTTGTTGGCGACCGAGCCGCCGATGGTGCCGCGGTTGCGCACCTGGGCGTCGCCGATGTCGCCGGCCAGGGCGGCGAGGGCGGGGATCACCCGCCGCACCACGTCGGAAGCCGCGACCGTGGCATGGGTGGTCATGGCGCCGATGGTCAGGCCGCCATTCTCTTCCCTGATCCCCTTCAGCTCGGCCGCGCCGCCCAGGTCGACCAGGTCGGAGGGCGAGGCCAGGCGCTGCTTCAGCGTCGGGATCAAGGTCATGCCGCCGGCCAGGAATTTCCCGTCGGAGGCGGCGGTCAGCTTGGCCACCGCGTCGGCCGCGGAGGAGGCCTTCTGGTAATTGAACGCATACATGGTCTATCTCCTCACTCGGCCGCCATCGCGGGCGTGTGGATCGCCCGCCACACCCGCTCCGGCGTCGCCGGCATGGTCATGTCGCGGCCGATCGCATCGGTGATCGCGTTCATCAGCGCCGCCGGCGCCGCGATCGCCCCGGCCTCGCCGCAGCCCTTCACCCCGAGCGGGTTGGAGGGGTTGATGGTCTCGATCATGCCGACCTTGAAGCTGGGCAGGTCGTCGGCCCGCGGCATGCAGTAGTCCATGAAGGAGCCGGTCAGGAGCTGCCCGGTCTCCGGATCATAGGCGCAGTTCTCCAGCAGCGCCTGGCCCAGGCCTTGCGCCACGCCGCCATGCACCTGGCCCTCGACGATCATCGGGTTGATCACCCGGCCGAAATCGTCCACCGCCGTGTAGTTGGCGACGGTGACCACACCGGTCTCCGGGTCGATCTCGACCTCGCAGATCTGGGTGCCGGCCGGAAAGGTGAAGTTGATCGGGTCGTAGAAGGCGCTCTCTTCCAGCCCCGGCTCCACCCCCGCGGGATAGTTGTGCGGCACATAGGCGGCGAAGGCGACCTCCTGGATCGTCTTCGACCGGTCGGTGCCGGCCACGGTGAACTTTCCGTCCTTGAACTCGATGTCGGCCTCAGCCGCCTCGAGCTGGTGGGCCGCGATCTTCTTGCCCTTGGCGATGATCTTCTCCGCCGCCTTGACGATGGCGGATCCGCCGACGGCCAGCGAGCGCGAGCCGTAGGTGCCCATGCCGAAGGGCGTCTTGTCGGTGTCGCCGTGCACGACCTCGACCTGGTCGGCCGGCACGCCGAGAGTGCTCGACAGCAGCTGGGCGAAGGCGGTCTCGTGCCCCTGGCCGTGGCTGTGGCTGCCGGTGAAGACGGCGACATTGCCGGTCGGGTTGAACCGGATCTTCGCCGATTCCCACAGGCCGACGCCGGCGCCGAGCGAGCCGACCGCGGCCGACGGCGCGATGCCGCAAGCCTCGATGTAGCTGGAGAAGCCGATGCCGCGCAGCTTGCCGCGGCTCTGGCTCTCGGCCTTGCGGGCCGGGAAGCCGGCGTAGTCGGCCAGCTTCAGCGCCTCCTCCAGCGCCTTCGGGTAGTCGCCGCAATCATAGGTCATGATCACCGGCGTCTGGTACGGATACTGGTTCGGCTGGACGAAGTTGCGGCGCCGCAGCTCCGCCGGGTCCAGCTTCAGCTCGCGCGCCGCCAGCTCGACGATGTGCTCGATGACATAGGTCGCCTCCGGCCGCCCGGCGCCGCGATAGGCGTCGACCGGCGCGGTGTTGGTGTAGACCCCGTCGACCTCGCAATAGATCGCCGGGATGGCGTATTGCCCCGACAGCAGCGGCGCGTAGAGGAAGGTCGGCACGCAGCTGGCGAAGGTCGAGAGATAGGCGCCGAGATTGGCCGTGGTGTGCACGCGCAGGGCCAGGAACTTGCCATCCTGGTCCATCGCCAGCTCGGCATGGGTGACGTGGTCGCGGCCATGGGCGTCGGCCAGGAAGCTCTCGCTGCGCTCGCCGGTCCATTTCACCGGCCGGCGGACCTTCTTCGCCGCCCAGACGCAGACCGTCTCCTCGGCATAGATGAAGATCTTCGAACCGAAGCCGCCGCCGACATCGGGCGCGATCACCCGCAGCTTGTGCTCCGGCGCGATGCCGATGAAGGCGGACAGCACCAGCCGCGCCACATGCGGGTTCTGGCTGGTGGTGTAGAGGGTGAAGCTGTCCGAGCCGCGGTCGTATTCGCCGATCGCCGCCCGCGGCTCCATCGCGTTCGGGATCAGCCGGTTGTTCTGCAGATCCAGCTTGGTGACATGGGCGGCGCGGGCGAAGGCGGCCTCGACATCGGCCTTGTTGCCCAACTCCCACTCGTAGACGGTGTTGGCCGGAATGTCGTCGTGCACCAGGGCGGCGCCGGCGTCGCGGGCCTTCTCGGGCAGCACGACGGGCGGCAGCTCCTCGTAGTCGACGTTGATCTTCTCGGCCGCATCCTTGGCCTGGTCCTTGGTCTCGGCGATCACCACCGCGACATGGTCGCCGACATAGCGGACCTTGCCCTGGGCCAGAGCCGGGTGCGGCCCGGCCTTCATCGGCTCGCCGTTCTTCGACTTGACCAGCCAGCCGCAGATCAGCCCGCCGACCTTGTCCTTCGCCAGGTCCTCGCCGGTGAACACGGCGATGACGCCGGGCGCCGCCTCGGCCGCGCTGGTGTCGATGCCGCGGATCCGGGCATGCGCCACCGGCGAACGCAGGAAATAGGCGTAGGCCTGGCCGGGGCGGTTGATGTCGTCGGTATAGTGACCGTTGCCGGTCAGGAAACGATAATCCTCCTTGCGGCGCAGCGGGGCGCCGATGCCGTCTTGTGCCATGACCGCGCCCCCCTCATTCGGCCGCGACGCGCTGGCCGCCGGACTTGGCGGCGCAATCGAGACCCGCCTTGACGATGTTGTGGTAGCCGGTGCAGCGGCAGATGTTGCCCTCCAGCCAGTCACGCACCTCGTGCTCGGTCGGGTTCGGGTTGTTCTGCAGCAGGTCGACCGCGCTCATCACCATGCCGGGCGTGCAGAAGCCGCATTGCAGGGCGTGGTTCTCGCGGAAGGCCTCCTGCATCGGGTGCAGCGTGCCGTCGGCGGCGGCCAGGCCCTCGATCGTGGTCACCTGGCTGCCCTCGGCCTGGACGGCCAGCATGGTGCAGGACTTGACCGACCGGCCGTCGACATGGACGACGCAGGCGCCGCACTGGCTGGTGTCGCAGCCGACATGCGTCCCGGTCAGCTGCAGGTGTTCGCGCAGAAGCTGGACGAGCAGTGTGCGCGGTTCGACCTGCCGCGTCACCGACCTCCCGTTCACCGTCAGGGTCACGGTGGTGGTCATGGAATCCTCCCAAGCTGGCGTCAGGCCGCCGGGCACCGGCTGCGGCTGTTGCACGCCGCTTGCGGTGCCCGATCAGGCCACCCGGAGCGAAGGCTAAGGTTTCGTCCGACGATCGGTCAAGCCGGCCGAGGGTACGGTTCCGCCTGCGTTACAAATACAGGTACAGCAGCACCAGCACGATCACGATCAGGGCCGTGATCCAGACTGCCGGACTCAAGCCCCCGCGGCGCTCCTCGGGCGCGGGAGCCGGGGCGGGGCGGGGCGGGGCGGCGGCCGCGGGTTCGGGCTTCGGCGCCGGCTCTGCGGCCGGCACCGGCTGCGGCGCGGGGACAGGCTCGGCGGTGCCGAAGCTGGGCGCCTCGGCCGGGCTCGGCGGCGTCACCACCGTCTCGGCCGGGACCGGAATCGGCACCGGGATCTCGGTCGCGGCCGGCGCTGCCTCGGCCGGCGCGGGCGCCAAGGGCTCGGCCGCCGGGGCAGGGGCGGGCGCGGCGGCGCCGGCGCGCTGCTCCATCTCGGCGGCGAAGCGGGCGAAGAAGTCGTCCGCCATCTTCTTGGCGGTGCCGTCGATCAGCCGCGCGCCGAGCTGCGCCAGCTTGCCGCCGATATTGGCCTTCACGGCGTATTGCAGCAGGGTGCCGTCGCCATCCTCGACCAGCCTGACGTCGGCGCCGCCCTTGGCGAATCCGGCGGCGCCGCCCTTGCCCTCGCCGGAGATGGTGTAGCTCTCCGGCGGGTTCAGGTTGGACAGGGTGACCTGGCCGCCGAAGCTGGCCTTGACCGGCCCGACCTTGGCGGTGACGGTCGCCGTCATCTCGGTCGGCGAGGTCTTCTCCAGGCTGTCGCAGCCGGGAATCGACCGGCGCAGCACCTCGGGGTCGTTCAGCCCTTCCCAGACCACCGACCGCGGCGCCGCGATCCGATGCTCGCCCGTCATCTCCATGGTGCGATTCCCTTGTCTCGAGCCGGTCGGCTCCGTCCTGTCGAAGCTAGTGCGGGCCACCGGCCGCGACAACCCTACCTTCGAGGTGCCGGCCACCGCGCATCGGCCCGGCCGAAAAAGTTGGCTGCTCCCGTCTTCGCCGCCATACTCCGCCGGCAAAAATTTCGAAGCCAGAAGGGATGTTCATGCCGGTGTCTCGACATGTCCGCCGCTGCCTGGGAGCCGCGGCGGGAACGCTAGCCTTCATGTCGATCGCACCGGCCCGGGCCGCCGCCGACGGCGCGCCGCATCTGGACGGGTCGGAGCTCGGCCTGGCCTGGATCATCCCCTTCGTCGGCATCCTGCTGTCGATCGCGCTGTTCCCGCTGGTGCGGCCGCATTTCTGGCACCGGCATTTCGGCAAGGTCGCCGCCTTCTGGGGGCTGGCCTTCCTGCTGCCCTTCGCCGCGGTCCATGGCGCCGACCTCGCCCTGTACGAGGTGATCGCCGTCGCCCTGACCGAGTACCTGCCCTTCATCATCCTGCTGGCGTCGCTGTTCGTCGTCGCCGGCGGGGTACGGGTCAAGGGCACGCTGGTCGGCACGCCGGCGGTCAATCTCGGCATCCTCGCCATCGGCACCGCGATCGCCAGCTGGATGGGCACCACCGGCGCCTGCATGCTGCTGATCCGGCCGCTGCTGCGCGCCAACGAGAACCGGCGCTTCCGCGTGCACACCGTGGTGTTCTTCATCTTCCTGGTCGGCAATATCGGCGGGGCGCTGACGCCGCTGGGCGACCCGCCGCTGTTCCTCGGCTTCCTGCAGGGGGTGTCGTTCTTCTGGCCGACGCAGCACCTGCTGCTGCCGATGCTGGTCTGCTCGGCGATCCTCCTGGCCCTCTATTTCGCCATCGACACCGTGCTGTTCCGGCGCGAGCACGCGCTGCGCGAAGTGCCGCCGGAACCGCGCGTGCCGTTCGGCCTGGAAGGCGGGATCAACCTGCTGCTGCTGGCCGGCGTCGTCGGCGCGGTGCTGCTGAGCGGCGTCTGGAAGCCGGGCGTCGCTCTCGTCGTCTATCGCGTGCCGGTGCAGCTGGAGAATCTGGTCCGCGACCTGCTGCTGCTCGCGATCATCGGCCTGTCCTGGGTGCTGACCAGCCGGGAGAGCCGGCGGCTGAACGACTTCAACTGGTTCCCGATCGTCGAGGTCGGCAAGCTGTTCGCCGCGATCTTCGTCACCATCGTGCCGGCGATCGCGATTCTGCGCGCCGGCCGGAACGGGGCGCTGGCTGACCTGGTCGACCTCGTCGGCGGCGCCGGCGACCCGAACAACCTGGCCTATTTCTGGCTGACCGGCGCGCTGTCCAGCTTCCTCGACAACGCCCCGACCTATCTCGTCTTCTTCAACATGGCCGGCGCCGACCCGCAGCACCTGATGGGGGCCTGGGCGACAACGCTCGGCGCCATCTCGGCCGGCGCGGTGTTCATGGGCGCCAACACCTATATCGGCAACGCGCCGAACTTCATGGTGCGCTCGATCGCGCAGGAGCGCGGCGTGCAGATGCCCAGCTTCTTCGGCTACATGGCCTGGTCCTGCGGCATCCTGCTGCCGCTGTTCGTGCTGGTGTCGCTGGTGTTCTACGCCGGGCCGTAAGTCACTCGCCCGCAGGCCCGACATAGCCGAGATAGTCGGCGATCTCCGGCAGCGGCGGGCGGGTCAGCAGCTCGGTCGCCGGGCCGGTGGCGGCGATGCGGCCGTCCTCGACGAAGGCGGCCTGCGCGTCGATGCCGGGCAGGGCGTCGAGCTGGTGGCTGACCATCAGCACGGTCAGGCCGCGCTCCCGCCGCAGCCGGTCGACCAGCCCGACCATCTCGCGCCGCTGCGCCGGGCCCAGCGCGGCGAAGGGCTCGTCCAGCAACAGGATCGGGCGGTCGCGCACCAGGCTGCGGGCCAGGGCGACGCGCTGGCGTTCGCCGCCGGACAGCTCGGCCGGCCGGCGCGCCTCCAGCCCTTGCAGGTCGACATGGGCCAGCGCTTCCGTCACCTGCGCCGTCTCGGCCGGGCTCAGCCGGCCCGGATGCAAGCCCAGCGCCACGTTCTTCGCCGCCGTGAGATGCGGGAACAGGTTGTGGTCCTGGAACAGGGTGGTGACCGGCCGCGCCGCCGGCGGCAGGCCCAGCGCGTCGCGGCCGAGCAGCCGCAACGAACCGGACAGCGGCGCCTCGAAGCCGGCGATCAGGTTCAGCAGCGTGCTCTTGCCGGCGCCGCTGGGCCCGAACAGCACGACGAAGGCGCCGGCCTCGACCGTCAGATCGAAGCGCATCTCCATCGCCTCGTAGCGATAGGTCAGGCCCTCGATCTCAATCGCGCGTGTGGCCACCGAAGATCCTTTCGATCAGGCCGAACAGGGCCAGCCCCATCAGCACCAGCAGCAGCACGACGGTCGACGCCTCCTGCAGGCGGTAGGCGCCGAGCAGCTGCGCCACCAGCACCGGCAGCGTCTCGTTGCCGTTGCCGCCGAACAGCGCGGCGGCGCCGAGATCGCCGAAGGCCAGGCCGGCCGCGATCGCCAGGGCGAAGCCGGCGGGCCGGCGCAGCAGCGGCCATTCGACCAGCCGAAGGCGGGCCCAGCCGGACAGGCCCAGGCTGTCGGCCAGCCGCCCGTGGCGATGCTGCGCCAGCTCGGCGGCGCCGACCAGCAGGCGCAGCACGAAGGGCAGGGCCATCAGCGCGTTGACCATGGCGACGATCGGCAGCGCCCAGCGCTGCAGGTCGGCGGTGCCGAGCAGCATGACGAACAGGCCGGCGCCGAGCGCCAGCGGCGGCACCACCAGCACCACGGTGCCGCTCAGCTCGAACAGCCGCGCCAGCCGCCGACGCCGGCGGCCGATGCGCAGCACGGCGATGCTGTGCGCCAGCGCCCAGCCCAGCACCAGGGCGAGCGTGGCGGCGCCGAGGGCGACGGCCAGGCTGCGCCCGGCGGCGTGCCACAAAGAGGGGCTGGACAGGATCGGCTTGCCGATGCCGCCCAGGCCTTCGACCAGGATCGCGACCAGCGGCAGCAGCACGAAGCCGGCGGCCAGGACCAGCACCGTCGCATCGATCGCACGGGCCGCCGCGGTCCGGCCGTCGCCGCGCAGCACCGGCCGGCCGACGCCGCCCTCGTCGGCGACCCGGCCGGTCAGCCGCATCGCCGCCAGCACCAGGAGCGCGCAGAGGGCGACCTGCAGCAGCGACAGGGCGACGGCGCGGCCGGGGTCGAAGTCGAAGCGCAGCGCCTGGTAGATCGCGATCTCGATGGTGGCCGAGGCCGGGCCGCCGCCGAGCGTCAGCACCACGGCGAAGCTGGTGAAGCACAGCAGGAAGATCAGGGCGGTCAGGCCGGGCAGCTGGCGCCGCAGCATCGGCCATTCGACCAGGCGGAACAGGTCGGCGCCGCGCAGCCCCAGCATCGACGCCAGGCGCCAGCTCTCGGCCGGGATCGTGCCCCAGGCCGAGAGCAGCACGCGCACGGCGAAGGGCATGTTGAAGAAGACGTGGGCCAGCAGGATGCCGGTCAGGCCGTAGATGTTCGGCCGGATGGTCAGCCCCAGCGCCGCGAACAGGTCGGCGAGCAGGCCGGAGCGGCCGAACACCGTCAGGATGCCGAAGGCGCCGGCCACCGCCGGCACGATCATCGGCAGGCCGAACAGGCGCAGCAGCAGGGTGCGGCCGGGAAAGCGGCGGCGCGACAGGGCGCGGGCGACCGGGATGGCGATGGCGACGCTGATCAGCGCCGACAGCCCGGCCTGCAGCGCCGTGAAGCGCAGCACCGACCAGAGATAGGGATCGGCCCAGACGGACAGCAGGTCGAACTCGGTGGCGGCGCGGATCAGGCCGGTCGCCGCGGTGGCGATCAGCGCCAGGATGGCGAGGAGCGCGAGGAGGCCGGGGAGCGATGCGATCCGATTCGCCGCAGGTTGGGTCCGCCACGGCGAACCCAACAGGCCGGCGCCGTCGCGGGATGTTGGGTTCGCGTGCCGCGAATCCAACCTACGCTGGCTCAACGGCTGGTCGCCTGCAGCCATTCGGCGATCCAGGCGGCGCGGTTGGCCGCGACCTCCTCCGGCGGATACAGCAGCGCCTTGGCCGGGGCCGGCAGCGCCTTGTAGGCGTCGGGCAGCCCGGCCTTCGGCGTCACCGCCGGGTACATCCACTGCGTCGTCGGCAGCAGGTCCTGGAAGGCCGGGCTCAGCATGAAGGCGAGGAATTTGTCGGCCAGTTCGGGATGCTTCGAGGAGGCGAGCTTGGCCGCGACCTCGACCTGCAGGTAGTTGCCCTCGCTGAACACCGCGGCGCCGACATTGCCGTCGTTCTCGGCGATCACGTGATAGGGCGGCGAGGTCAGGTAGCTGAAGGTCATCGGCACCTCGCCCTTGCGGAACAGGCCGTAGCTCTCGCTCCAGCCCGGGGTGACGGTGAGGATGCGCGGCTTCAGCTTCGCCCAGGCCTCCGGCGCCTTGTCGCCATAGACCTGCTTGACCCAGAGCAGCAGGCCGAGGCCCGGCGTGCTGGTGCGCGGATCCTGGATGGTCAGCTCAAGGTCGCTGCTCTCGACCAGGTCGTGCAGGCTCTTCGGCGGGTTCGGCACCTTCGTCTTGTCGTAGACGAAGGCGAAATAGCTCCAGTCGAAGGGCACGAAGACCGGGTCGGTCCAGGCGACCGGCAGCGACAAACCGTCCAGCGTCATGCCGTGCGGCGCGAACAGCCCGGTCGCCGCCGCCTCGGCGGTCAGGTTGGTGTCGAAGCCCAGCACGACATCGGCCTGGGTCGACTTGCCCTCCAGCTTCAGCCGCGACAGCAGGGCGACGCCGTCCTCGACCGAGGTGAACTCGACCGTGCAGCCGCATTCGGCCTCGAAGGCCTTCTTCACCTGCGGCCCCGGCCCCCATTCGGCGGTGAAGGATTCATAGGTGTAAACCTTGAGCACCGGGGTCTCGGCCGCGGCCGGCCCGGCGACGGCGGAGGTCAGGGCCGTCAGCAGGACGGCGGCAATCAGGCGCATCTTGTTCCTCCGCGGGGCGCAGCCGGGCGGAAAGGGAACCTGCCGATGCCTGAGGCGCCGTCTCGTTCTCCCTTCGCCGGCATGACCCGGATCAGGTTCGTCGGGTTGGCGCTGACACGCCTCTCAGCCCCCGTTCGGGCACCCCGGCAAGACGCGCGCATCATCGGGTCGAGCGACCGCCCTGTCAACGCGGGCCCGTTTGGTTGGAGCGACCATTTGGAGGTCTTGCGGCAAGGCATCCGATGGCACATGTCTCCTGCATGGCCGGGGAGGAGCCCATGAACGAGTGCGGACTTGTGGCCCTGCTCAGGACGATGAAGCCGTTGAACAAGGACTTCCCGGAGATCGACGATCCCGCGCCGGAGCCGGAGATCGTTTTTGTCGAAGATGATGCTCCTGATGACACCGATCTCACGGCGCGGTAAAATTCCGCAATTAACGCTAATTGGAGGTAAAAATGGCCGGTCCGCTCGCGATTGGTGAGGACGCGCCCGATTTCGAAGTCGAGACCACCGAGGGGCGGATCCGCTTCCACGACTGGCTCGGCTCGTCCTGGGGCGTGCTCTTCTCGCATCCCAAGGACTTCACCCCGGTGTGCACCACCGAGCTCGGCGCCGTGGCCAAGCTGAAGCCCGAATTCGACAAGCGCAACGTCAAGGTGATCGGCCTCAGCGCCGACCCGGTCGACCGGCATGAGAGCTGGGCCCAGGACATCAAGGAGACGCAAGGTGTCGCCCCGAACTTCCCGGTGATCGGCGATTCCGAGCTCGTCGTCTCCAAGCTCTACGGCATGCTGCCGGCCGATGCCGGCACCACCTCGGAAGGCCGCACCGCGGTCAACAACCAGACCGTGCGCAACGTCTACGTCATCGGGCCGGACAAGAAGATCAAGCTGGTGATCTCCTACCCGATGACCACCGGGCGCAACTTCGACGAGATCCTGCGGGTGATCGACTCGCTGCAGCTGACCGCCAAGCACAAGGTGGCGACGCCGGCCGACTGGAAGAACGGCGAGGACGTCATCATCGTCACCTCGGTCTCGGACGAGGAGGCGAAACAGAAGTTCCCGGCCGGCTTCAAGACCCTCAAGCCCTATCTCCGCACCGTTGCTCAGCCGCGCGACTGATGATCGCGTTCCCGGGCTCAGCCGAGCCCGGGAACCGTCTCCGGCGGCACCAGCCAGCTGGGATCGGGCCGCAGCCGGAACACGACGCGGCCGACGATGTGATCGAGCGGGATATCCCCCAACTGCGCAGAGCGGCTGTCGTCGGCATAGTCGCGATTGTCTCCCAAGACATATATGGCTCCTGCTGCAACTGCCGTCTCCGGAATCTCGTCGAAACGGCCGGGTGTAGGGGATTCCGCGACTTCATAAGATAGGCCCTCCGGGAGCGTCTCGGAGTATACGCTCAAAGTTTCCCATCGCTCGGGAACTTGCCTTCTGATCGTCCCTTGAGGAGCCCGGGCAACTCTGATGCCGTTCAGGGTCAGCTGTCCCGAATTCACGGCGATCTTGTCTCCCGGCAGGCCAATCACGCGAAACATCGCCTTGCCATCGCCATCCGGTCGCCTGAAGACGACGACCTCGCCCCGCTTCGGCAACTGTCCGGCCGTCCGCAGGTCGGCAAGGACGGCATCGTCGACTTCCAGTTCCGGATCATCGCTCCGCTGGCGACACGCAAGATGTCGATCGGAATTCCGGCCTGAGAGAAGCGCGCGATGATGGCTGCGCTATCAAGTTTGGCTTGAGGCGGGGCCGATTGGCTGGAGCGTGCGGATAGCGACAGGCCCGCGGAGCCAAGGAGAAGCAGTGCCGCACGGCGTCCGACCATGGCCTCCGGTCCCAATAGCGATCTCAATCACAGATGATGGCGGAGAGCTGATTTGATGTCATCTCGCCTCCCGGGCTCAGCTGAGCTCGGGCCTTTCCGTCATCGGCCCAGCAGCTCCTTCGCCATCATCATGTGCACGCCCTTGCAGCCGTTCACCGTCTGGGTGATCCGCAGGTCGCCGGCTAGGCTGCACAGGGTGTAGGCGTCCTCGCGCGACAGGCCGGCGGTCTCGCCGAGCAGCCGGATCATGTCGCGCAGCGCCATCTCGGCGCAGCGGTCGAGGTCGGGGTCCATCCCCATGGTGATGTGGTGGGTCGGCGTCTCGGCGCGGGGATAGGTGAAGCCGAGATCGTCGCGGACGATCAGCTGGAAGGTGCCCTGCAGCGCCGTCTCGATCGCGGTGACGCAGACCTCGCCGTCGCCCTGGGCGCCGTGGCCGTCGCCGCAGGAGAACAGGGCGCCGTCGGTGAACACTGGCAGGTAGAGGGTGGTGCCGGCCACCAGCTCCTTGTTGTCGATGTTGCCGGCATGGGCGCGCGGCTGGATCGAGCTGATCCGGCCCCAGCCCTTCGGCGGTGCCACGCCCATGACGCCGAAGAAGGGCCGGAGCGGCAGGTCCAGCCCCCAGGGCAGGCGCGCGGTGCCGCGCCCGGCGTCGAGCGGGATGTTGAGGAGGCGCGAATCCTCGAAGTCATAGGGCAGGGTGCCGGCCAGCGGCCGGATTACGTTGTAGCCCCAGTCCTGGCGCAGCGAGACGTCGAGGATCCGCACCTCCAGCACCCGGCCAGGCTTGGCGCCGCGGACCGCGACCGGGCCGGTCAGGATGTGGCCCGGCGTCGAACGGTCGCAGCGCTGGTGGATCTCGTGGAGCTCGGGCGGGATATGGAAATCGCCATTGGGCAGCACCTCCGGCCCTCCGGTCACGGTGTCGATCACGACCGTGTCGCCGCTGTCGACCGTCAGCACCGGCTCTCGCGTCGCGTCGAAATAGCCCCAGGCACAGGTCTCGGCCGACGCGGGCACATGGTGTCGCGACATGATCGGGTCCCCTCCGGTGGAGCCGACACGCTCGTCTCTTTCGGTTGCCGGTTCAACCCTTCACGGCGCCGGCGGTCAGCCCCTGCACCAGATAGCGCTGGATCACGGCGAAGAAGATGCAGACCGGGATCAGCGCCAGCACCGAGGCCGCGGTCATCTGCCCCCAGTCGACGCCGAACTTGGCGACGAAGGTCGACAGGCCGACCGCAAAGGTTTTCTGGCTGTCGGAGTTGATCAGCATCAGCGCGAACAGCATCTCGCTCCAGGCCGCGGTGAAGACGAAGCCCAGCGTCGCCCCCATGCCCGGCAGAGTCAGCGGCAGCACCACCCGGCGCAGCGCCTGGAAGCGGCTGCAGCCGTCGATCATAGCCGCCTCCTCCAGGTCCTTCGGGATGGCGTCGAAGAAGGACTGCATCAGGAAGGTGGCGAAGGCGACGTTGAAGGCGCTGTAGATGACGATCAGCCCCATCAGGTTGTTGGTCAGGCCCAGCGGCGCCATCAGCCGGTAGACCGGCGGGATGATCATCACCAGCGGGAAGGTCTGGGTCAGCAGCAGCACGAACATCACCGCCGGCTTGGCCTTGAAGCGGAAGCGCGAGAAGGCGTAGCCGGAGGCCGAGGCGCAGAGCGTGACCACCGCCGCGGTGGCGACCGAGACGATGACGCTGTTCAGGAAATAGCGCGGGAAGTTGCTGGCGGTCAGGACCGAATCGAAGTTCCCCAGCGTCCATTCCGACGGCCAGAAGGTGATGCCTTCGGAGAACAGGAGCCGGGTCGGCGTGACCGAGATCTTGACCAGCCAGTACAGCGGGAACAGCGCGAACAGCAGATAGGCGCCGATGCCGAGATAGAAGCCGATGCCGCCGGCGAGGCGGCCGAGGGGCGAGCGTCCGACGATGGTCATCTCATTGCCCCGCGAGCAGGCTCTTGCGCATCCGGATCAGGATGGCGGCATAGAGCAGGAGGAGAAGCAGCAGCATCGTCGCCACGGCCGAGGCGTAGCCGAAATTCAGCCGGGTGAAGGCCTGGGCGAAGATGTAGGTCGACAGGATGCTGGTGGCGTTGGCCGGCCCGCCATTGGTCATCACCCAGATCAGGTCGGCGAAGGTGGCGATCCAGATCGTGCGCAGCAGCACGGTGATGGCGATGGTCGGGGCCAGGAACGGGATGGTGATCTGGGTGAAGCGCTGCCAGGCGGTGGCGCCGTCGATCGCCGCCGCCTCGTAGAAGTCGGACGGGATCGCCTGCAGCGCCGCCAGCAGGGTGATGGCGAAGAACGGGATGCCGAACCAGATATTGGCCAGGATCGGTCCCCACATCGCCAGGTCCGGGTCGGACAGGATGTTCAAGGGCTCCGGCAGCAGGCCGAGATCGGCCATCCAGTAGGGCAGGGGGCCGACCACCGGGTTGAACAGCCAGGCGAAGACCAGGCCGGACAGGAAGGTCGGCACCGCCCAGGGCAGGAACACCAGCGCCTGGACCACGCGCTTGCCGCGGAACGGCCGGTTCAGCAGCAGGGCCAGGCCGAGCCCGCCGAGGAACTGGAACACCAGGCTGCCGACGGTCCACCAGACGGTGTTCTTGAGCGCCCGCCAGACATTGGCGTCGTGCACCAGCATCTCGAAGTTCTTCAGCCCGACCCAGGTGGCCTTGCCGAACGGCGAGAAATTCTGGAAGGCATAGGACAGCCCGACGATCAGCGGCACCAGCATGCTGAGCGTCAGCAGGATGATGGCCGGGCTGAGATAGAGCCAGGGCTCCAGCGCGTTGCCCAGCGCGCGGCGGAAAGATCCCGGGCGGGTGCCTGGGATCGCATGGGTCACGGTCATACTCGCCATCGCAAGTTTGAATCCGTCATGGCGAGGCGCGCAGCGCCCAGTGGCCGGTGCGAGCGGCCCTGGATGGCCAGGCCCCTTCGGGGCTCGCCATGACGGCTTGGGAATGGCCGCGGGTCGATATGTCCCGCTGCCGCGTCACTTCTTGCTGGCCAGGAACTTCTGCTGGGCGGCGGTGAGGTAGTCGGCCCACTCCTTGGCGACGTCGGCGGTCTGCTTCTGGCCCAGCAGGGCCTCCTGGAAGCTCTGCACCGACATCACGTCGAAGAAATAGCCGAACTCCTCGAGATGGGCCGGCCAGGGCAGCGGCTGCCAGCGCGGGTCGTTCAGCTCCTGGAACCAGCCGGCATAGCGCTCGCCGGCGAAATGCTCGTTCTTCTCGGCGCCCTTGTGGATCGGCAGGACGCCGACGAACTTGGCCCATTCGATGTTCTGGTCGGCGTCGAGCAGGAAGGACATCAGCTTCCAGCTCTCCTCCTTGTGCTCGCTGTTGGCGAACATCGACCAGCCGGCATAGCCGATCGAGGGATAGGCGTGGCCGCCGGGGCCGAGCGGCATCGGCGCCACCGCGAAATCCTCGGGCTTCATGTGGTCGAGGATGCCGATCATGGCGTCCGGGTCGTTGTCCAGCATCGCGCAGGTGCCGGAGTAGAAGCCGGTGACGGTTTCGTTGAAGCCCCAGTTCAGGCTGTCCTTCGGCGCGCCGCCGGCCTTGTACAGGTCGACCAGGAACTGCATGCCCTTGGCCGCGCCCTCGTCGCCCAGGGTCGAGGTGCCGTCCTCGTTGAAGAACGTGCCCTTGCCGTCCATGGTCAGCATGAAGAAGGCGGTGCCGCCGGTGCCGCCCTTGCCGCCGCGCAGGCAGTAGCCGGTCTTGCCGCCGCCCAGCGCCGCGATCTTCTTCGAGACGTCCATGAACTCGTCGAGCGTCTTCGGCGGCTCCTTGATGCCGGCCTCCTGGAACAGCTTCTTGTTCCAGTACAGGCCGCGCAGATAGAAACCGTAGGGCACCATGTAGGGGGTGTCGTTCACGGTCTTCGAGAACTGCACCGTCCGGTCACTCAGAGTCGAGGCCTCGTCCCACTTGGCGATGTAGGAGGACAGGTCCTCGAGCTGGCCGTTGTTGGCGTAGAGCGACATCCAGCGCTCCGGCATTTCGGCGATGTCCGGGGTCTCGCCGGCCTGCACCATGGTCAGGAACTTCTCGAAGGCCTCGCCCCAGGGCAGCGAGACGATTTCGACCTTCACGCCCGGGTTGGCGGCCTCGAACTTGGCGATCTGGCCCTTCAGGAACTCGGTGCGCTGCGGGCTGGTGATGACCTCGACCAGCTTCAGGTTGGTGTCGGCCAGCGCCGGGCCGGTGAAGGCGATCGAGGCCAGGCCGGCCAGGAGCATCAGACGTTTCATTGTTGCCTCCCTGTTTGCAAAGCGAGTGTCAGGTGACGGAGCCGGCGAGCGCGCGCTCGAGATCGGCCCACAGGTCCTCAGTGTCCTCGAGCCCGACCGCCAGCCGGACCAGGCGCGGCGAGACCCCGAAGGCGGCGAAGGAATTCGGGCCCTGGGCCTGGCGCAGCGTGGCCCGGGCCGGGACCACCAGGCTCTCATGCCCGCCCCAGCTGACGCCGAGCTTGAACAGCTTCAGCGCGTCGACCAGCCGGACCACGTCGACCTTCTCCTCGACCTCGAAGGAGAACAGGCCGCTGTGGCCGGTCAGCGTGGCGCCGCCCGGGTGGTTGGAGAAGGCGGGGTGCAGCACCCGGGTGACCAGCGGGTGGTCGGCGAGGCGGCGGGCGATGGCCAGGCCGCTCTCCTGGTGCTGCCGCATCCTGAGCGGCAGGGTGCGCATGCCGCGGACCAGCAGCCAGGCTTCGAAGGGCGACAGCTTGCCGCCGAGATAGGGGTGGGTGATGTCGTTGACCCGGGCGATGCGCTCGGCTGAGCCGGCGATCACCCCGGCCACCGTGTCGCTGTGGCCCGACAGGTATTTCGAGGCCGAATGCACCACCAGGTCGACGCCGTGCCGGATCGGCTGCTGGAACAGCGGCGTGGCCCAGGAATTGTCGATGATGGTGGCCGCGCCCTGCGCCTTGGCCAGCGCCGCCAGCCGCCCGATCTCCTGCAGCTCGAACATCATCGAGGTCGGGTTCTCGAGATACAGCAGCTTCGCCCCCGGCAGCGCTGCCTCGACCGCGCCCAGGTCGCCCAGGTCGACATAATCGACGGTGATGCCCAGCCGCGGCAGCAGCTTCTCGAACAGGCGGTAGGCGTCGCCATAGACATGGCGGGTGCACAGGATGCGGTCGCCGGACCCGGCGATGCTGAGCACGGCCGCGCTGATCGCCGCCATGCCGCTGGCGGTGCCGCGGGCGGCCTCGGCCCCCTCCAGCGCCGCCACCTTGCGCTCGAACTCCTGCACCGTCGGGTTGTCGCCGCGGGAATAGACCGGGCGCCTCACCTGGCCGGAGAATGCCGCCTCCATCTCCGCATAGCTGGCGAAGGTGAACAGCGAGGTCTGGTAGATCGGCGGCACCACGGCGCCGGCGGGGAAGCTGTCGTCATGCGCCAGGGTGGTGGCGGCCCCGAAGACGTCGGGGGCGGGGAAATCGTCGGTCATCGGGTCCGTCTGCGGTCGGCGTCTCGGATGTCCTCATCGACCATGTCGATGATGGTCAGCGCGGCGGCGCGCGCGCCGTCCGGGTCGCGCCGGACGATCGCGTCATACATCACGCGGTGATAGGGGAAGGTGCGGCCGGCGAAATCCGGCATGTCCAGCGGGTTCTCCCAGAAGCGGTGGAAGGCGTCCCGCATGCTGGCCAGGATCTGGCCGAAGATCGGGTTCTCGGTGGCGCGGAAGATCGACTGGTGGAACTCCCAGTCCTGCTCCGGCGCGTCGCCGTATTTGGTGTGGTGCGCCTCCATGATGTCGAGGCGGCGGCCGATCTCGGCGATCTGCTCTTCCGTCGCCCGGCGGGCGCAGATCGCCGCGGCCTCGCCCTCCAACGCCCGCCGCACCTCCAGCGTGTGCAGCAGCGTGGCGACGTCGGAGGCGCGGTCGATGGTCAGCGGCATGTGGATGCTGGCGGTCGATACCGGCACCTTGAGATAGGTGCCGCTGCCCTTGCGCATCTCGACGATGCCGAGGCCCTCCCAGCGCTTCAGCGCCTCGCGAACGGTGGAACGGCTGACCTGCAGCTGCTCCGCCAGCTCGCGCTCGGGCGGCAGCCGCTCGCCGGGCTTGATGCCGGCGCGCTCGACATGCTCCGCGATCGCCGCCAGCGCCGCCTCGTCACGCGTCGGCGTGCGGACCGGCAGCAGGGAAGGGCGGAGGCGGGCGGACATCGCGGCGGCAGGGCGTCAAAATTGGTCTGACATCCCGACCACTTTGGACGGATGTATCGAATGCCGTCAATATCGGTTTAAGGTGGAGGCTACGGCGGCGCCAAATCGCAATATCCTTACGGGATTGCCGGTGCTCGATTCGACGGTGATGTGGCTGCGCATGCGTTCGTTGGGCTGGATTGCGATCGTCTGCGCCTTGCTGTCGTCGGCAGCCGGTGCGGCGCAGGGCAAGGACGAGACGGTCGAGCAGGCGGTGTGCCGGCTGATCGAGCAATCCGCCGCCGCCGAGAACCTGCCGCTGGAGTTCTTCACCCGGCTGATCTGGAAGGAGAGCCGGTTCCGGCCGCGCGCGGTCAGCCCGAAAGGGGCGCAGGGCGTAGCCCAGTTCATGCCCGGCACCGCCAAGCTGCGCGACCTGGAGGACCCCTTCGACCCGGAGACGGCGCTGCCGGCCTCCGCCGCTTTCCTGGCCGAGCTGCGCGACCAGTTCGGCAATCTCGGCCTCGCCGCCGCCGGCTACAATGCCGGGCCGAACCGGGTCGAGAGCTGGGTCGGCGGCCGCGGCTTCCTGCCTTTGGAGACCGAGGACTACGTGCTGTTCGTCACCAAGCGCCCGGCCGACGACTGGGTGCCGAAGGCCGACGGCAGCGTCCCCAGCTTCGACGGCAGCCCGAAATCCTGCCTGGAGCTGCTGGCGTCGCTGAAGACCGAGGCGGACCGGGACGAGCTGGTCTCGCCGACCGCGCCCTGGCACGTGCAGATCGCCGGCAACTTCTCCAAGGGCCGGGCGCTGGCGTCCTACAACCGCGTCCGCCGGCGCTTTCCGCAGCTGATGGCGGGGATCCAGCCGATGATCGTCGGCACCCGCATGCTCAGCATGGGCACGCGGCGATTCTACCGGGTCAGCGTGCCGGCGCAGAGCCGGGCCGAGGGCAACCAGTTCTGCAGCCGCCTGCGCCGGGCCGGCGGCGCCTGCATCGTGCTGCGCAACTGAGCGGGACTTGAAGTCCCGCCGCTTCGCACCGATCCTCAATCCACTGCCTGCGAGGGAGGATGTCATGCGTTTCCCGAAATGCCTGATCGTGGTCGCACTCGCCGCTTCGGTCGCGTCCTGCCAGTTCGACAGCGCGCCGAACACGATCGGCGGGGCCGCTGCCGGCGGCCTGGCCGGGGCCGGCATCGGCGCCCTGGTCAGCGGCGGCAACCGGGGCACGGGCGCGCTGATCGGCGCCGGCGTCGGCGCGCTCGCGGGCGGCGCCATCGGCAATTACATGGATCGGCAGCAGGCCGAGCTGCGGCGCAATCTCGCAGGCACCGGCATCGGCGTGAACCGCCGCGGCGACAACCTGGTGCTGGAGATCCCGGGCGACGTCACCTTCGCCACCGATTCCGCGACTATCCGGCCGGCCTTCTACGGCCCGCTCGACAGCGTCGCGGCGACGCTGAACCAGTACACCAACACCTATATCGACGTGGTCGGCCATACCGACAACACCGGCCCGGCCGAATACAACCAGCGGCTGTCGGAGGCGCGGGCGCGCTCGGTCGCCGACTACATCTCCTCGCGCGGGGTCTATCCGCCGCGGATCAATATCGGCGGTGTCGGCGAGGATCAGCCGAAGGCCAGCAACGCCACGGCCGCCGGGCGGCAGGAGAACCGGCGGGTGGAGCTGACGATCCGGCCCAACGGCCAGTGAGCCGAGGCTGATCCGGACAGGATTTCTTCGACCAAAGGCGGAGGCGGTACGCAACGGGTTCCCAACCCGAAGGACGGCGCGTTAGGCTGTTTGCCGGACATAAGATCCGCAACGGGAGGAACGGCCATGCAGCTGAGTCGCGATGACCTTTTGCGTGCCTATCGCCAGATGCGCCTGATCCGGGAGTTCGAGGATCGGGTCCATCTCGAATTCGCCACCGGGGAAATTCCGGGTTTTGTCCATCTCTATGCCGGTGAAGAGGCCAGCGCCGTTGGCGTCTGCCTGCATCTGACCGACCGCGATTCGATCGCCAGCACCCATCGCGGCCACGGCCACTGCATCGCCAAGGACTGCGATCCGGTGGCGATGATGAAGGAGATCTACGGCCGCCGCGACGGGCTGTGCGGCGGCAAGGGCGGGTCGATGCACATCGCCGATCTGTCCAAGGGCATGATGGGCGCCAACGGCATCGTCGGCGGTGGCCCGCCGCTGATCTGCGGCGCCGCGTTGGCGGCCAAGACGCTGGGCACCGGCGGCGTCGCCGTGGCCTTCGTCGGCGACGGCGGGTCGAACCAGGGCACCACCTTCGAGGCGATGAACCTGGCCACCGTGTGGAAGCTGCCGGCGATCTTCGTGTTCGAGAACAACGGCTATGCCGAGGCGACCTCGAGCAAGTATTCGGTCAGCTGCAAGGACATCGTCGAGCGCGCCCAGGCCTTCGGCATGCCCGGCGTCCAGGTCGATGGCCACGACTTCTTCGCGGTGTGGGAAGCGGCGCGGGAGGCCGTCGAGCGGGCGCGCTCCGGCGGCGGCCCGACCCTGCTCGAAGTCAAGCTGAACCGCTATTACGGCCATTTCGAGGGCGACGCCCAGACCTACCGCGCCCCCGGCGAGGTCGAGGCGATCCGGGCCCAGCGCGACAGCCTGGACCTGTTCCGCAGCCGGGTCACCGAGGCCGGGCTGCTGGAGATCGCGCAGATGGAGGCCATCGACGCGGAGATCAGGCAGGCGATCGACCGCGCCGTGGTCGACGCCAAGGCCGCCCCGGTGCCGGGGCCGGCCGATCTTCTGACCGACGTCTACGTCTCGTACTGAGGGAGGCAGGGCATGAGCAGGAAGAGCTTCCGCCAGGCGGTCAACGAGGCGCTGGCGCAGGAGATGCGGCGCGACCCGCGCGTGATCCTGATGGGCGAGGACATCTCCGGCGGCTCCGGCTCGCCGGGCGAGCAGGACGCCTGGGGCGGGCCCCTCGGCGTCACCAAGGGGCTGTACAAGGAGTTCGGGCCCAGCCGCGTCCTGGACACGCCGATCACCGAGAGCGCCTTCATCGGCGCCGCGGCCGGTGCCGCGGCCAGCGGGCTGCGCCCCGTCGCCGAGCTGATGTTCGTCGACTTCATGGGCGTCTGCTTCGACCAGATCTTCAACCAGGCCGCCAAGTTCCGCTACATGTTCGGCGGCAAGGCGGTGACGCCGCTGACCATCCGCACCATGTACGGCGCCGGCTTCCGCGCCGCGGCCCAGCACAGCCAGTGCCTGTACCCGGTGTTCACCCACATCCCCGGCCTGAAATGCGTCATCCCGTCCTCGCCCTATGAGGCGAAGGGCCTGCTGATCCAGGCGATCCGCGACGACGACCCGGTGATCTTCTTCGAGCACAAGGTGCTGTACGACATGGAGGAGGAGGTGCCGGACGAGCCCTACACCATCCCCTTCGGCGAGGCGAATCTGGTGCGCGAGGGCGAAGACGTCACCATCGTCGCCATCGGCCGCATGGTGCAGATGGCCAGGGCGGCGGCGGATGTCCTGGCGAAGGAAGGCGTCGACTGCGCCATCATCGACCCGCGCACGACCTCGCCGCTCGACCTGGATACGATCCTGGAGAGCGTGGAGGAGACCGGAAGGCTGGTGGTGGTGGACGAGGCCAGCCCGCGCTGCAACATGGCGACCGACATCTCGGCCCAGGTGGCGGACCAGGCCTTCGGCGCGCTGAAGGCGCCGATCAAGATGGTGTCGCCGCCGCATGTGCCGGTGCCGTTCTCGGCGGCGCTGGAGGACCTGTACATCCCGAACGCCGACAAGGTGGCGGCGGCGGTGCGCACGGTGATGGGCGCGCCGGACCGGCGGGAGGCCGCGGAATGACGGGAACGATTCACCCGATCACGATGCCGAAATGGGGCCTGGCGATGACCGAGGGCCTGCTCGCCGCCTGGACGGCGGAGGAGGGCGCGCGGATCGAGCCGGGCACCGAGATCGTCGACATCGAGACCAGCAAGATCACCAACGCGCTGGAATCGCCGGTCGGCGGCACGCTGCGCCGGCGGGGGGCGGCGGAGGGCCCGGCCCCGCCGGTCGGCGCGCTGCGGGGCGTGGTGGTCGAGGGCGGGGTCGACGAGGCCGAGCTCGCCCGCTTCATCGAGGCCTCCCAGGCCGAGGTAGCGGCCGCGGCGGAAAGCGCCGCCCCGCCGCCGGAACCCAAGATCGTGCAGGCCGGTGGCCGGCCGATCCGGGCCCTGGTGACGGGGGAGGGCGACGGCACGCCGATCGTCCTGATCCACGGTTTCGGCGGCGACCTCAACAACTGGCTGTTCACCCAGCCGGCGCTGGCCGGCCGTCCGGTCCACGCCATCGACCTGCCGGGCCATGGCGGCTCCGGCAAGGATGTGGGCGCGGGCGACATCGCGGCCCTGGCCGGCGCGGTGCTGGCCTATCTGGATGCCGCCGGGATCGCCAGGGCGCATCTGGCCGGCCATTCCATGGGGGGCGCCGTGGCGCTGTCCCTGGCGCTGGATGCGCCCGACCGGGTGGCCTCGGCGACGCTGATCGCCCCGGCCGGACTCGGGGCGGAGATCAACGGCGGCTATATCGACGGCTTCATCGGCGCGCAGAAGCGCAAGGACCTGAAGCCGCATCTCGAGGCGCTGTTCGCCGATCCGGAGCTGGTGACCCGCGACCTGGTCGAGGACGTGCTGAAGTACAAACGCCTGGACGGGGTCGAGGCGGCGCTGAAGACGATCGCCGGCGCTGTCTTCCCCGGCGGCCGCCAGGCGGCGTCGTTGCGCGACCGGATCGGCGGTGCCAAGGTGCCGGTCCAGGTGATCTGGGGCACGGCGGACGCCATCCTGCCGGCCGCCCATGCCGATGGACTGCCGGCTTCGGTCCCGGTCCACCGCTTCGACGGCAAGGGCCACATGGTCCATATGGAAGCCGCGGCCGAGGTGAACCGTCTGATCGAGGCGTTCATCGCGGCCGCGTAGGTTGGGTTCGCGATTGCGAACCCAACATTGCATCGCCTGATCATCGAAGAGTGTTGGGTTCGCCGGGCGAACCCAACCTACTCGCTGCACGAGCAGATTCTGC
The DNA here is from genome assembly GCF_916619195.1 of Inquilinus sp. Marseille-Q2685. Lineage (NCBI taxonomy): Bacteria > Pseudomonadati > Pseudomonadota > Alphaproteobacteria > Rhodospirillales > Rhodospirillaceae > Inquilinus > Inquilinus sp. Marseille-Q2685. The sequence continues at coordinate 474,475 of NZ_CAKAKL010000001.1, read as the reverse complement.
GGCTGAGTTCGCCAGCGGCAAAGCAGATTCTCATGGATTCTTCGTCTTCAGGACAGATTTCGTGAGAATTGTCATTTGTATGACATAGATATGGACTAGTGAATTCCCTTCGAAAGGAGGGCGATCCCATGAGATCCATCCGAAGTATCAAGGCGCTCGGAGCCATTTTCAGGGCTTGGGAGGGATATTTCGGAACCGGAGGCTTTTTGCGCAAAGACTGGATTTATTTTGGACTTGAGTTTCTGTCGCACGAGCAATGGCGAATATCTCAACCGGGGCCTCCGCCCGCTCCGGCCAGGAGCAATGTCTCGCAGCTCAGCGATCATCGGAAACCCCAGGTGACGGCCGATGCCCGGCCGGGGCCGACGGCATCGCCGGCGCCGGAGGCCCTTGCGGCCCGCCGGAGGGCCCGCTAGCCTCCGTCCCGCGTGCAAGACGCATCCGGTCCGCGGGAAGGGCAGCGCCCACTTGCGAGAGAGCAGCCTTCCTGCGCCGATCCTTCTTTCTGCCCGTGATGCGGATGCCGGGCCTGTGAAAGGAGGAGCGCCATGCCTCATCCCTATGCCCGCGACCTGCCCGCATCGCCCGATCCGGAGCAGCAGAAGAAGCGCGCCAAGGACCTGCTGAAGGCGCTGCGCGCCGGCGAGGCCGAGGCGATCGCCCGGTTCCGCTACAGCCATCCGCGACTGGCTCATCGTGCCGATGCCGAGCTTGCCGCCGCGGCGAAGCTGAGCGACGCGCAATGGGTGATCGCCCGCGAATACGGCTTCGCCAGTTGGCCAAAGCTGCAGGCCCATCTGGCCGGGGAGCTGCCGGAGATCGCCCGGCCCTTCGAGACCGAGCTGCAATACTATCGCGACCGCGCCGCCGGCATTCGCAGCAATCACCGCACCGGCGAGGCCGGGTCGCTGCGCCTGGCGCAGCGCTTCCATCCGCGATTCGCCGCGGCGTCGGAGGCCGAGATCCGCGCCGCCGAATTGAGCCAGGCCGACGCCGAGCTGATCGTGGCCCGCAGCCACGGCTTCGACGACTGGACCGGTTTCGCCGAGCGGATCGAGGCGATGCAGGCCGGCCGGGTGGAGGAGCCGTTCCGGACCGCCTTCGAGGCGATCCGCGGCGACGACCGCGGCGCCCTGGCCGCGGTGCTGTCGTCGCATCCCGGCCTGGTCAACGCCAAGGGGACCAACGGCAACCGCCTGCTGATGCTGGCGATCTCGATGAACCGCCTGGTGCTGGCCGGCGACCTGCTCGACGCCGGCGCCGACCCGTCGCTCACCAATGACAAGGGCTGGGGCCCGCTGCACGACATCGCCTATGGCGGCGGCCGCGGCGACCGGGAGGCGCGCCTGGCCCTGCTCGACCGGCTGATCGCAGCGGGCAGCCCGGTCGAGGCCGAGGCCTATGGCGACGGCGGCACGCCGCTGGCAGTCGCGCTGTTCTGGGGCCACGGCACGGTGGCCGAAAGGCTGGCGGCGGAGGTGGTGGCGCCGCTCAACCTGCGCATCGCCGCCGGCCTCGGGCGGATGGACCTGATCGGCCTCTTCTTCGAGGCCGACGGGACCCTGCGGCCGGAGGCGGGGCATCACCGCGGCTTCTACCGCCCTCACAGCGGCTTCCCGGAATGGCACATGACCGATTCGCCGCAGGAGATCCTGGACGAGGCGCTGACCTGGGCCGCGCGCAGCGGCCGGATCGAGGCGATGGCCGCCCTGCTGGCCCGCGGTGCCGACATCGACGGCGCGCCCCACAACGGCGCCGCGCTCCACTGGGCGCTGCTGAGCCATCGGGCGGAGGCGGCGGACTGGCTGATCGGGCAGGGCGCGGACGTCAACCGCCGGGTCGTCTGGGGCGATACGGCCGACGTCACCCCGCTGCACATGGCGGCCGGCTGGGCCAACGATTCGCGCGGCGCCCGCCTGCTGCTGCGGCACGGGGCGGACCCGGCCCTGCGCGACCGGACCTACGACAGCACCCCGCTGGGCTGGGCCGAGCATTTCGGCCATCCCGAGGTCGCCGCGGTGCTGAAGGGCGGATCGGTAGGCGACTCCGGCGCATGAGCGGCGGCCGTCATGCCGGGCGCGACCCGAGCCGGCGCAGCAGGGACAGGGTGTAGAGGAAGACGAACAGATAGATGAACAGCTCCTGCTGCTCGGCGGCGCGATAGGGCTTGGGGCCCTGGCCGAAGCCGAACAGGTGCAGCCATTCCGGCAGGATCGTCACCAGCACCAGCAGCGCGGCGGTGAAGCCAGCGAAGGTCGGCATCAGCCACCACGGCCGGGCGACGCGCAGCTGGCCGGTCGCCGCCGTCGCCAGCGGGTAGAGGAGGCCGCCGACATAGATCGCAGCCTCCAGCAGCGCGCGCGGCTTCTGGTCGAACCAGGCGGAGGTGTTGTGCAGGTTGGTCTCCTGCTGGTCGTTGACCCGGGCGAACCAGCCTTCGGCCGCCCAGCCGACATAGTGCTGACCCCAACTGATCTCTTCGCCGAGCATGTAGGCCGACCCCAGCGCCAGCAGGGCGGCCCAGACGACCAGGCCACGCTCGTGCGCGGCGCGGGCGCGGGCGACCAGGACCAGGGCGGCGATCAGGGCGACCAGCAGGACGGCCGCCTGGGTGTTTTCCAGAACGCCGAGCTCGCCCTCGAGGACGGTCAGGCGGAGATCGGGACGGAGATAGAGGGCGAGGCTGAAGACCAGGAACAGGACGAGCGGCAGGACGACGGCAATGCCGAGAGGCAGGTCATCGGCCGCCCGCAAACGGGACGGGCTGAACGCAACCAATGAAGCGGAACTCCAAGAACCGATGCCCCTCGCCGTTTTGTTACGAAATTGTGACCACCGTGTCGATCTGCAATCTGCGGCTGTGGCGCGGCGGATCGCGGAACGGCAGGGTCAAAAAGCAGAAAGCCCCGCCGAAGCGGGGCCTGGAAACGGCTGATGCCGGAAGTTTGGCTGGGGGACTAGGATTCGAACCTAGGCTGGCGGAGTCAGAGTCCGCTGTCCTACCACTAGACGATCCCCCAGCGGCCGGCGGGAGGGTGTCTACCCCAGCGATCCGCCCGTGTAAAGGCCCGCGTTGCGGAACGGCAGCCATGCCGAAAGCGGATGCGACCCTGCGGCCATTTCCACTTTGGCCGTGCCTGCGCTACAGTTCGGTGAAGGGACGGAGGCGCCGTTCGAAACGGGACGGACGGCCATGGAAGGAATGTCAGTGGTGGAGTCGATCGCAATCGCCGAGGCCACCGCGGCCGGCGATCGACGTCGGGCAGCGAGGCCCGAACCTCTTTACGCCGCCGTGGATCTCGGCACCAACAACTGCCGGCTGCTGATCGCGCGTGCCGCGACCGGCGGCTTCCAGGTGGTCGACGCCTTCAGCCGGATCGTCCGGCTGGGCGAAGGCGTCGGCGCGACCGGACGGCTGCAGCCCGAGGCGATGCAACGCACGCTGTCGGCGCTGCGCATCTGCGCCGCCAAGATCCGGCGCCAGAACGTGATCCTGTCGCGCGCGGTGGCGACCGAGGCCTGCCGCCAGGCCGGCAACTTCCCGGCCTTTCGCGACCGGGTGCGGCGCGAGACCGGTCTGCAGCTGGAGATGATCCCGGCGGCCGAGGAGGCACGCCTGGCCGCGGCCGGCTGCGCCCCGCTGCTCGACCCCGCGATCCCGCACGCGATCATCTTCGACATCGGCGGCGGCTCGACCGAGCTGACCTGGCTGGAGTTCGATTCCGACGGTCATGCTGTGACGCTCGACGCGCTCAGCATCCCGCTCGGCGTCGTCTCCCTGGCCGAGCAGCATGGCGGCCACGAGGTCTCGGCCGAGACCTATGCGTCGATGACCGCCGCCACCGCCGCCGCTCTGGCCGAATTCGAGGCGCGCAACAACCTGCGCGGGCTGATCGCCCAGGGCCGGGTGCAGATGATCGGCTCCTCCGGCACCGTCACCACGCTGGCCGGGGTGCATCTCGGCCTGCCGCGCTACATCCGCTCCGAGGTCGACGGCTGCACCCTGACCTTCGAGGAGGCGCGGCGCGCCAGCCGCATGCTGCTCGGCCTCGACTATGCGGCGCGGTCGTCCTATCCCTGCATCGGGCGCGACCGGGCCGACCTGGTGCTGGCCGGCTGCGCCATCCTCGAGGCGATCTGCGACACCTGGCCGGTCGGCAGGCTGCGGGTCGGCGACCGCGGCGTGCGCGAGGGCATCCTGTTCGACCTGCTGGCCGAGGCGCAGAAGCGCCGCGCCTGACGACATCCGGGACCGATGAAGACACCGAAGAAGCCTGGCGGCACCGCGAGGGCGGGGGGGCCGAGCGGCCGCGGCAGCCGCGGCCTGACCGTGCGGGTCAAGACCGCCAAGCAGCGGACGCCGTCCTCGACCCGCTGGCTCGAGCGCCAGCTCAACGATCCCTATGTCGCCGAGGCCAAGCGCCTGGGCTATCGCTCGCGCGCCGCGTTCAAGCTGGTGCAGCTCGACGACAAGCTGCAGCTGCTGCGCCGCGGCATGCGCGTGGTCGATCTCGGCTGTGCTCCTGGCGGCTGGGTCCAGGTGGCGCTGGAGCGGGTCGGGCCGGGCGGCAAGGTGGTGGGCATCGACTATCTCGGCATGGATCCGGTGCCGGGCGCGACCATCCTGGAGATGGATTTCCTCGACCCCGCGGCGCCGGCCCGGCTGAAGGAGGCGCTGGCCGGCCCGGCCGACATCGTGCTCAGCGACATGGCGGCGCCGACCGTCGGCCACCAGGCGACCGACCACCTGCGAATCATGGCGCTGGCCGAGACCGCTGCGGATTTCGCCCTCGACGTGCTGGTGCCGGGCGGCGCCTTCGTCGCCAAGCTGTTCCAGGGCGGGGCGGAGAAGGACCTGCTCGACGTCCTGAAGCGCAACTTCGCCAAGGTCCGCCACGTCAAGCCGCCCGCCAGCCGCCAGGACAGTTCCGAAGTCTATGTCGTGGCCACGGACTTCAAAGGCCGAGATCCGCGGGACGCAACGCAGGCCCCCTAGATCTGCGCTTCACAACGGCCCGAGGGGGGTTATATTGCGGCGCTTCCAAGCTCTGGGAGCCCCGACATGTCCTCCTTCCGCGATGCTCTGACCTTCGATGACGTCCTGCTGGTCCCGCAGGCCTCGTCGATCCTGCCGGCCGAGGCGGACACGCGGACCCGCCTGACCAAGCGCATCGAGCTCGGCATCCCGCTGCTCTCCGCCGCCATGGACACGGTGACCGAGGCGCCGCTGGCGATCGCCATGGCCCAGGCCGGCGGCATCGGCGTGATCCACCGCAACCTCGACATCGAGCGCCAGGCCGAGGAAGTGCGGAAGGTGAAGCGCTTCGAAAGCGGCATGGTGGTGAACCCGATCACCATCGGCCCGAACGCCTCGCTGGCCGAGGCGCTGGCGCTGATGGACCGGCACGGCATCTCCGGCATCCCGGTGGTGGAGGACAGCGGCAAGCTGGTCGGCATCCTGACCAACCGCGACGTCCGCTTCGCCACCAACCCGACGCAGCCGGTGCGCGAGCTGATGACCAAGGACAAGCTGGTCACGGTGCGCGAGGGCGTGGGCAAGGACGAGGCCAAGCGCCTGTTGCACCAGAACCGGATCGAGAAGCTGCTGGTGGTCGACCAGGACTACCGCTGCATCGGGCTGATCACGGTCAAGGACATCGTCAAGGCCCAGCTGCACCCGAACGCCTGCAAGGACGAGCAGGGCCGGCTGCGCGTCGCGGCCGCCACCGGCACCGGCGACAAGGGCATCTCCCGCGCCGAGGCGCTGTTCGACGCCGGGGTCGACGTGCTGGTGCTGGACACCGCGCACGGCCATTCCGAGGGCGTGCTGAAGAGCGTGGAGCGGGCGCGCCGCCTGACCAACTCGACCCAGCTGGTGGCCGGCAACGTCGCCACCGCCGACGCCGCCAAGGCGCTGATCGACGCCGGGGCGGACGCGGTCAAGGTCGGCATCGGCCCGGGCTCGATCTGCACCACCCGCATGGTCGCCGGCGTCGGCGTGCCGCAGCTGACCGCGGTGATGGATGTGGTCGAGGCCTGCCGCAAGGCCGGCATCCCGGTGATCTCCGACGGCGGCATCAAGTATTCCGGCGACCTGGCCAAGGCGATCGCCGCCGGCGCCGACGTGGTGATGCTGGGCTCGCTGTTCGCCGGCACCGACGAGGCGCCGGGCGAGGTGATCCTGTACCAGGGCCGCTCCTACAAGAGCTATCGCGGCATGGGCTCGCTCGGCGCCATGGCGCGCGGCTCGGCCGACCGCTACTTCCAGCAGGAGGTGTCGGACACGCTGAAGCTGGTGCCGGAGGGCGTCGAGGGCCGGGTGCCGTACAAGGGCCCGATCGCCAACGTCATCCATCAGCTGGTGGGCGGGCTGAAGGCGGCGATGGGCTACACCGGCAGCCGCACCATCGCCGACCTGCACCAGCGGGCGGAGTTCGTGCGCATCACCAATGCCGGCCTGCGCGAGAGCCATGTGCATGACATCACCGTGACCCACGAGGCCCCGAACTACCGGCCGGGGCTGTAGAGAGACCTTTCCGTCGCAGTCCTGCCCGTGACGCTGGCCCGTTCCGGCGGCCGTCCCTATTCTGGCCGGCCACGGATTCAACCGGCACGGGCACCATGGACGCTTCCGACGATCCCTATCTGTGGCTCGAGGACATCGACGGCGCGGCGGCGCTCGACTGGGTCCGGGCGCGCAATGCCGAGAGCACCGGCCGCTTCGCCGAGACGGCGGAGTTCGAGCGGATGCGCCGGCAGATGCTGGAGATCCTCGACTCCGAGGAGAAGCTGCCGCACGTCGTGCGCCGCGGCGACCGCTACTACAATTTCTGGCGCGACGCGGCCCATCCGCGCGGCCTGTGGCGGCGCACGACATTGGCGTCGTTCCGCGCGGCCGAGCCGGTGTGGGAAGTGCTGCTGGACCTCGATGCGCTGGCCGAGGCCGAGGGCGAGAACTGGGTCTGGCACGGCGCCGACGTGCTGGAGCCGGACTTCAGGCGCTGCCTGGTCGCCCTGTCGCGCGGCGGCGCCGACGCCCATGTCGTCCGCGAATTCGACCTGGAAAGCCGCGCCTTCGTTCCCGACGGCTTCCATCTGCCCGAGGCGAAGAGCCGCTTCGGCTGGAAGGATGCCGATTCGATCTATGTCGGCACCGATTTCGGGCCGGGGTCGCTGACCCGCTCCGGCTATCCGCGGATCTCCAAGCTGTGGCTGCGCGGCCAGCCGCTGGAGGCGGCCACGACGGTTTATGAGGGGCAGGAGGACGATCTCGCGGTCGACGCCTTCCACGACCGCTTCCCCGGCTTCGAGCGCGATCTCGTCGCCCGGCGCATCGACTTCTACACCAGCGAGCTGTTCCTGCTGGGCGACGACGGCACCCTGACCCTGATCGACGTGCCGCGCGACGCCGAGGCCGGCACCCATGGCCCCTGGCTGCTGGTGTCGCCGCGGACGGACTGGACGGTCGGCGGCCGGACCTATCCCGGCGGCGCTTTGCTGGCCGCCCGCTTCGATGACTGGCTCGCCGGCAAACGCGAGCTCGCGATCCTGTTCGAGCCGAGCGAGACCACGGCGCTGTCGAGCTGGTCCGGCACCCGCAACCACCTGGTCCTGCAGATCCTCGACGACGTGAAGAGCCGGGTCGAGGTGCTGACGCCGGGCGAGGGCGGTTGGCGGCACCGCAACCTGGAGGGGCTGCCCGAGGCTGCCACCATCGCCTATGTCAGCACCGCCCCGCACCAGGACGACGAGATCCTGGTGCTGGCTTCGGGCTTCCTCGAGCCGGACACGCTGTATCGCGGCACGGCCGGCGAGACCGGCTTCGAATCGCTGAAGCAGGCGCCGGCCTTCTTCGACGCCTCGCCCTATGCGGTGGAGCAGCATTTCGTCGCCTCGGCCGACGGCACGCGGGTGCCCTATTTCGTGGTGGCGCGAAAGGACTTGGCCCGCGACGGCAGCGCCCCGACCCTGCTGACCGGCTATGGCGGCTTCGAGGTGCCGCTGTTGCCGCATTACATCCCGGGCGAGGGGCGGCTGTGGCTCGACCGCGGCGGGGTCTATGCCGTCGCCAACATCCGCGGCGGCGGCGAATACGGGCCGCGCTGGCACCAGGCGGCGCTGCGCGAGAACCGGCCGCGCGCCTATGAGGATTTCGCCGCCGTGGCGCGCGACCTGGTCGCCCGCGGCATCACCTCGGTGCCGCATCTCGGCATTGAGGGCGGCAGCAATGGCGGCCTGCTGGTCGGCAACATGCTGACGACCTATCCGGAGCTGTTCGGCGCCATCGTCTGCGCCGTGCCGCTCCTGGACATGAAGCGCTACACCAGGCTGCTGGCCGGCGCTTCCTGGGTCGCGGAATACGGCGACCCGGACAAGCCGGAGGACTGGGCATTCCTCAAGACCTTCTCGCCCTACCAGAACCTGCGCCAGGAGGCAGCTTATCCGCCGGTGCTGTTCCTGACCTCGACCCGGGACGACCGGGTGCATCCGGGCCACGCCCGCAAGATGGCGGCGAAGATGATCGCGATGGGCCGGGACGTCCTCTACTACGAGAACATCGAGGGCGGCCACGGCGCCGCCGCGAACAACGCCCAGACCGCCTTCAACCAGGCGCTGATCCACGCCTTCCTGTGGGAGAGGCTGAGCTAGCCCTCCAATTCTGAATGCCCGCCGTTCAGGGCTGGGGTGCTCCCAGCCCTTCGAGCGGCGGTCAGGATGCCTTCCTCATCGACGATGATGGATGGAGGCATCTTGGCGTCCCCTCTGATGATCCTGGTCGCCGGCCCGTACCGTTCGGGCACCGGCGACGATCCCAAGCTGATCGCGGCCAATATGCGGGCCATGAACGAGGCCGCTCTGCGCCTGTTCCGGACCGGCCACCTGCCCATCACCGGCGAGGCTCTCGCCCTGCCGCTGGTCGAGGCGGCCGGATCGACCGGCCTCGGCGACCCGGTGTTCGACGAGATCTTCCACCCGATCGGCGAGCGTGTGGCGCGGCGCTGCGACGCCTGCCTGCGGATCGGCGGTCCCTCGGTCGGCGCCGAGGCGATGGTGGCGATCTTCCGGCAGGTTGGGCGGCCGGTCTATCGCAGCCTGGCCGAGGTCCCGGGATGCGCGTGATGCAGGACCGGATCCGGATCCGATCGGTCGAGACACTGTCGGACGACTGGTATGTGCTGAAGAAGACCACTTTCGACTATCAGCGCCGGGATGGCAGCTGGCAGACCCTGAGCCGCGAGACCTATGACCGCGGCAACGGCGCGGCGATCCTGCTGTACGACCCGGCGCGCGGCCGGGTGCTGCTGACCCGGCAGTTTCGCTTCCCGGCCTATGTCAACGGCCATCCGGAGCCGCTGATCGAAGCCTGCGCCGGGCTGCTCGACGACCGCGAGCCGGAGACCGCCATCCGTGAGGAGGCGGAGGAGGAGACAGGCTACCGCGTGGCGGCGCCGCGCCGGGCGTTCGAGGCCTTCATGAGCCCCGGATCGGTGACCGAGCGGCTGGTCTTCTTCGTCGCCGAATACAGCCCGGCGGATCGGGCCGCGAACGGCGGCGGGGTGGCGGCGGAGGGCGAGGACATCGAGATCCTGGAGCCGACCCTGGCCGAGGCGCTGGCCATGGTCGGGCGCGGCGAGATCATGGACGGCAAGACCATTCTCCTGCTGCAATACGCCCAGCTCCATCGACTCTTAGGCTGAGCGTGACCACCGGCGAGCCGAACTGGGACGACATCCGCATCTTCCTCGCCGTCGCCCGGACCGGCAGCCTGACCGAGGCTGCCAGGCGCCTCGGGCTGAGCCAGCCGACCATCGGCCGGCACCTGCGGTCGCTGGAGGATCTGGCCGGCGCCCGGCTGTTCGACCGGCTGCCCAACCGGCTGGAGCTGACCGCGCGCGGCCGGGCGCTGCTGCAGGCCGCTAGCGGCATGGAGGAGGGGGCGGACGCCCTGCTCCAGGAGTTCCGCCAAGGCACCGCGGCCGAGTCCGAGCCGGTGCGGGTATCCGCCACCAGCTCGGTCTCGCTGTTCCTGACCGACCATCTGCAGGAACTCCTGGCCGAGAGCGGACAGGCGATCGCGATCGGCAATTCGCGCGCCCGGGCCAATCTCGCCTGGCGCGAGGCCGACATCGCGCTGCGCATGCGCCGGGTGCCGGAGGAGGGCGATTTGGCGGCCCGCCGCATCGGCCGCATCGGCTTCGCCCTCTACGCCGCCCGCGCCTATCTCGAACCGCGCGGCCTGACGGGTGACTCCGGCCTTGCCGGACTGGACTTCATCGGCCTGCCGGAGCCGGAGCGGACGCCGTCGCAATCCGCCTGGTTCGACGCCGTGGCCACCCGGGGCACGCTGCGCTGCCGGCTGGGCGAGGTCTATCTGCGCCACCGGGCGGCGGCCGACGGGCTCGGCGTGGCGCTGCTGCCCTGCTTCCTCGGCGATGCCGACGACCGACTGCTGCGCCTCGGCGCCCCGGTGCCGGAGCTGGCGGAGGACATCTACCTGATGCTGCATGGCGACCTGCGCCGCGACGCCGCCGTCCGCGCCGTGGCCGAGGCCCTGGCCGCCCTGTTCCGCCGCCGGCGCCGCGCGCTCGAAGGCACGCGGCGCGGCTGAACGGGCCTATTCCGCCGCCTGGCGCTGCTGGCGGCTGTGGATGATCTGCCACAGCTTCTGCGGCGTCGCCGGCATGTCGACATGCTCGACCCCGAGCGGCGACAGCGCGTCGACGATGGCGTTGATGATCGCCGGCGGCGCGCCGATCGCCCCGGCCTCGCCGGCGCCCTTGATGCCCAGCGGGTTCGTGGTGCAGGGGATCTCGTTGTACTTGAAGGTGACATAGGGCAGGTCGACCGCCCGCGGCATGGCATAGTCCATGAAGGAGCCGGACAGCAGCTGGCCGCTCTCGGGGTCGAACACGGCGTGCTCCAGCAGCGCCTGGCCGAGGCCCTGGGCGATGCCGCCATGCACCTGGCCGGCCACCATCAGCGGGTTCATCACCCGGCCGAAATCATCGACCACGGTGTAGCGCAGGATCTCGAGCTCGCCCGTGTCGCCGTCGATCTCCAGCTCGACGATATGGGCGCCGTTCGGGAAAGTGGCCGAGGGCGGGGTGAAGCTGCCGCGCTCCTCGAACACGATCTCGCTGTCCGACTCGGTCTGGGCGGCGATCTCGGACAGGGTCAGGGCCCGGTCGGTGCCGACCACGGTGAAGCGGCCGTCGGCGAAGGCGATGTCGACCGCCGCCGTCTCCAGCAGGTCCGCCGCCCGCAGCTTGGCCTTTTCCTGGACCTTCAGCGATCCGTCCTGGATCGCGGAGCCGCCGACCGGCACGGAGCGCGAGCCGCCGGTGCCGTTGCCGGTGCGGACCAGGTCGGTGTCGCCCTGGACGATGGTGACCTGGTCGGGCTCGACGCCGAGATGTTCGGCGATGATCTGCTTGTAGGCGGTCTCGTGGCCCTGGCCGTTGGTCTGGGTGCCGACATAGACCGTGACCTTGCCGTCGCGGGCGACCCTGACATCGGCAGCCTCGTCCTCGCCGCCGGCGCAGGCCTCGACATAGGTCGCGATGCCGAGCCCGCGATACTTGCCCTTCGAGGCCGAGTCGCGCCGCCGCGCCTCGAAGCCAGCGACATCGGCGATCTGCGCCGCCTCCTCGAGGTTGCGGGTGAACTCGCCGCTGTCATAGGTCACGCCGGTGACCGTGGCGTAGGGCATCGCCGAGGGCGGGATGTAGTTGCGCCGCCGCAGCTCGACCGGGTCGATGCCGAGCACGCGGGAGGCGTGGTCGACGATGCGCTCGACGTTGAAGGCCGCCTCCGGCCGCCCGGCGCCGCGATAGGCGTCGACCGGCTGGGTGTTGGTGAACACGCCGCGCACCCGCTCATAGACGCCCTGCAGCATGTACAGGCCGTTCAGCATCTGCGCGCCGCCCGCCATGGTCGGGATGAAGGGCGCGAAGTTCGACAGATACGCGCCCATATTGGCGATCAGGTCGACGCGCAGCGCCAGGAAGCGGGCGTCCTTGTCGACCGCCAGCTCGACCGTGGTGACGTTGTCGCGGCCGTGATCGTCGCTGATGAAGGCCTCGGTCCGCTCCGACGTCCATTTCACCGGCCGGCCGAACTTGCGCGCGGCGTACAGCGTCGCCGGGTACTCCGGATACATGAACAGCTTCATGCCGAAGCCGCCGCCGACATCGGTGCTGCGGACCAGGAACTTCTCCGGCGGCAGCTTGAAGATGTCGTTCGCCAGCATGTCGCGCAGCATGTGCACGCCCTGGCAGGAGACGTAGAGCACGAACCGGCCCTCGGTCGCGTCCCAGTCGGCGTTGCAGCAGCGCGGCTCCATCGGCGAGGCGACGACGCGGTTGTTCACCAGATCGACCTTGATCACCCGATCGGCCTGGGCGAACAGCGACTCCACCTTGTCCTTCTCGCCGAACTCCCAGTCGAAGCACAGGTTGGTCGGCGCCGCGTCCCAGATCGCCGGGCCCTCGAGCGTGCCGACAGGATCGGTGACGGCCGGCAGCGAATCATAGTCGACCTCGATCGCCTCGGCGGCGTCCTTGGCCTGCTCGATGGTCTCGGCCACCACCAGCGCCACCGCCTCGCCGACATGGCGCACCCGGCCGCGCGCCAGGATCGGCCGCGGCGGCAGCACCTGGTCGGAGCCGTCGCTGTTCTTCACCGGGGCGTAGCATTTCAGGTCGGCGATCCCGTCGGCGTCGAGATCGGCGATGGTGACGATGCCGATCACGCCCGGCATCGCCGCGGCGGCCGTGGTGTCGATGCCGCGGATCTCGGCATGGGCGAAGGGCGAGCGCAGGAACCAGGCCTGCGCCTGGCCGGGGGCCGAGACATCGTCGGTGTAACGGCCGCCGCCCTTCAGCAGGCGGGGATCTTCGCTGCGGCGCATGGGCTGGCCGATGCCGAACTTCGTCGCCACGATGTGCTCCTCCCGGGGTCTGAATCGGTTTAGGATCGGCCGTGGGGCCGCGGGCGTCAATGCCATGTCGGACAATAGCAGCGCCGAAAGCAGGGCGGGATCGTGCACGGGCGCAGCGAGGGGCTGGTATTGGGGGCTGGTCTTCGCTACATAAGCGCCATCGCCGGCTGCCGGGCGCAGCCGGCCGTTTTCGTTTGTCGACAGGTGTCCAGTGCAGCAGGTCTTGCTCGTCATCCACGTACTGATCGCCGTGGCCCTGATCGGGGTGATCCTGATCCAGCGCAGCGAGGGCGGCGGCCTGGGCATCGGCGGCGGTGGCGGCGGCGGGCTGGTTTCGATCCGCGGCCAGGCCAACCTGCTGACCCGGGTCACCGCCGGCCTGGCGGGCGCCTTCATGGTGACCAGCATCGTCCTGGCGATCATGGCCGGCGCCCACCGCGGCGGCTCCGCCATCGTCAACGAGGTGCCGGCGGCGCCGGCGCAGACTGCGCCGGCCAACACCGCGCCGGCGGGGCCGAGTGTTCCCACGACGGAATAACCGTTCGGCATGACTGTCATGTCGGGGGGGCCCCGGTTTGGGGCCGCCCCGCTGTTTTTGGGTGAACGAATCTGGGGTAGGGTAGAATTCCATGACGCGGTACATCTTCATTACCGGCGGCGTGGTCTCCTCGCTTGGCAAGGGACTGGGCGCAGCAGCACTCGGGGCACTCCTTCAGGCGCGGGGCTTCAAGGTCCGGCTCCGGAAGCTGGACCCCTATCTCAACGTCGACCCGGGCACGATGAGCCCGACCCAGCACGGCGAGGTCTTCGTCACCGATGACGGGGCGGAGACCGACCTGGACCTGGGCCATTACGAACGCTTCACCGGCGTCTCGGCCCGCAAGAGCGACAACGTCACCACCGGCCGGATCTACTCCAACGTGATCGCGCGCGAGCGCCGCGGCGACTATCTCGGCGCCACGGTGCAGGTGATTCCGCACATCACCGACGCAATCAAGGAGTTCATCCGCTCCGACGTCACCGACGAGGACTTCATCGTCTGCGAGGTCGGCGGCACCGTCGGCGACATCGAGAGCCTGCCGTTCCTCGAGGCGATCCGCCAGTTCGGCAACGAGGTCGGGCTCGAGAACGCGCTGTTCCTGCACGTCACGCTCCTGCCCTACATTCCGGCAGCGGGCGAGCTGAAGACCAAACCGACCCAGCATTCGGTGAAGGAACTGCTGTCGGTCGGGATCCAGCCGGCGATGCTGCTGTGCCGCGCGGACCGGCCGATCCCGCCGAACGAGCGGCGCAAGATCGCTCTGTTCTGCAACATCCGGCCGGAGCGGGTGATCGCCGCCCTCGACGTCGACACCATCTACAACGTGCCGATCTCCTACCACGAGGAAGGCTTCGACGATCAGGTCCTGGCCTATTTCGGCATCGAGCAGCAGAAGACGCCGGACCTGTCGCGCTGGACAGGCATCGTCCAGCGGGTGCGCCAGCCGGAAGGCGAGGTCACGATCGGCGTGGTCGGCAAGTACACCTCGCTGATCGACAGCTACAAGAGCCTGGCCGAGGCGCTGACCCATGGCGGCATCGCCAACAACATCAGGGTCAAGCTCGACTGGATGGATTCGCAGATCTTCGAATCGGAGGATGCGGTCTCCCATCTCGAGCATGTCCACGGCATCCTGGTGCCGGGCGGCTTCGGCGAGCGCGGGGCCGAGGGCAAGATCCGCGCCGCCCAGTTCGCGCGCGAGCGCAAGGTGCCGTATTTCGGCATCTGCTTCGGCATGCAGATGGCGGTGATCGAGGCGGCGCGCCACATGGCCGGGCTGCCGGCCGCGAACTCGACCGAATTCGGCCCGACCAACGAACCGGTGGTCGGCCTGATGACCGAATGGGTGCGCGGCAACGAGCTGGAGGTCCGCCGCTCGGACAGCGACCTCGGCGGCACCATGCGCCTCGGCGCCTATCCGGCGGCGCTGGTGCCCGGCAGCCGGGTGGCCGGGATCTACGGCGCGACCGAGATCAGCGAGCGGCACCGCCACCGCTACGAGGTCAACATCAACTACCGCGAGCGGCTGGAGCAGGCCGGGCTGTTCTTCTCCGGCCTGTCGCCCGACGGCGTGCTGCCGGAGATCGTGGAGCTGCCGGACCACCCGTGGTTCATCGGCGTGCAGTTCCATCCGGAGCTGAAGTCGAAGCCATTCGACCCGCATCCGCTGTTCACCGACTTCATCCGCGCCGCGATCGAGCAGAGCCGGCTCGTCTGAGGACCAGGACCATGACCGCTGCCCGTGCCGTCACCGTCGGCAACCTGACCTTCGCCAATGACCGCCCGCTGACCATCATCGCCGGCCCGTGCCAGCTGGAAAGCCGCGAGCACGCGCTGGAGATGAGCCAGGCGCTGGTCGAGATCACCGGCAGGCTGGGCCTCGGCTTGGTCTACAAGACCTCCTTCGACAAGGCCAACCGCACCTCCGCCTCGGCCGCGCGCGGCCTGGGCATGGAGAAGAGCCTGCCGATCATGGCCGAGATCCGCGAGAAATTCGGCTGCCCGGTGCTGACCGACATCCACGACGCGGCGCAGTGCGCCCCGGTGGCCGAGGCGGTCGACATCCTGCAGATCCCGGCCTTCCTCTGCCGCCAGACCGACCTGCTGCTGGCCGCGGGCGCCACCGGCCGGGCGATCAACGTCAAGAAGGGCCAGTTCCTCGCGCCCTGGGACATGAAGAACGTCGCCGCCAAGATCGCCTCGACCGGCAACGACAAGGTGCTGCTGACCGAGCGCGGCGTCAGCTTCGGCTACAACACGCTGGTCAGCGACATGCGCTCGCTGCCGATCCTGGCGCAGACCGGCTATCCGGTGGTGTTCGACGCCACCCATTCGGTGCAGCAGCCGGGGGGGCAGGGCACCAGTTCGGGCGGCCAGCGCGAATTCGTGCCGGTGCTGGCCCGGGCCGCGGTCTCGATCGGCGTCGCCGCCGTCTTCATCGAGACCCACCAGGACCCGGACCACGCCCCGAGCGACGGTCCCAACATGGTGCCGCTGAACAAGCTCGAGGCGCTGCTGACCACCCTGGTCGCGCTCGACCGCATCGCCAAGGCCGACCCGGTCCGGATCTGAGCCCGGAGGCTGCGTCTTCGACTGACCTCTCTATTGTCATCCTCGGGCTTGACCCGAGGATCCAGGGGCTTTCAAGAGCCGCTCTCGGTGCCCCTGGATTGCCGGGTCAAGCCCGGCAATGACAATAAAAGAGGAATCACTCGGCCCAGGTTCGCAGTGACGAATCCGGGCTGTCCTCGCTACTCCGCCGCCGCGGCCATCGTGGCGTAGCGGCGTTCGGTGTCGGTGATGTAGTCGCGGGTGAGGGGGGCGGCGTCGCGCTTCCGGGCCAGCTGCATCTGGAACACCATGCAGGTGCCCAGCCGGAACTCGTTCTCGCAGCCCAGCAGGTAGAACTCCCACATCCGGCAGAAGCGCTCGTCGTAGAGCTTGGCGATGCGCTCCCGCTGCGCCTGGAACCGCTCGTTCCAGGCCGCCAGCGTGTCGGCGTAGTGCACCCGCAGGATCTCGATGTCGGTGACCCACAGGCCCTGGCGCTCGACCGCGGCCAGCACCTCCGACAGCGCCGGCACGTAGCCGCCCGGGAAGATGTATTTCCGCAGCCAGGCGCCGGTGTTGCCCGGCGGCGTCATCCGCCCGATCGAGTGCAGCAGCATGACGCCGTCCTCGGCCAGGAGGTTGCGCACCTTGGCGAAGAACTCGTCATAATAGCTGGCGCCGACATGCTCGAACATGCCGACCGAGACGATCCGGTCGAAGCGCCGGTCGAGCTTGCGGTAGTCGAGCAGTTCGAACCTCACCCGGTTGCCCAGGCCCCGCTTGGCGGCGCGCTCCTGCGCCAGCTTCTGCTGCTCGACCGACAGGGTCACGCCCGTCACCTCGACAGGCGCCAGGTCGGCCAGCGTCATCGCCATGCCGCCCCAGCCGCAGCCGATGTCGAGCACGGTCTTGGCGTCGTCGAGCAGCAGCTTGGCGGCGATGTGCCGCTTCTTGGCGATCTGCGCGTCCTCGATCGTGCGCACTCCGTCGCCGAAATAGGCGCAGGAATACTGCATGTCCTCGTCGAGGAAGAGCTCGAACAGCTCGCGCGACAGGTCGTAGTGATGGGCGACGTGCTCCTGCGCCTTGCCGATCGGGTTGTATTGCTGCAGCCGGCGCAGCCGGCGGCCGAGCGAGTTCAGGAACGCCTGCAGCGGATAGCCGTCCAGCGCCTGGAAGTTATGGCCGTACAGCGCGAACAGGTCGCGCAGCGTGGTGCCGTCCTCCAGCGTCAGCGTGCCGTCCATATACGCTTCGCCGACCACCAGCGCCGGGGCCGCGAACAGCTTCCGCGGCAGGGCCGGATCGTGCAGCCGGACCGAGACGAAGGGCCCGGGCTGCTGGCCCGCGAAGTCATGGACCACACCGCCGGCGTCCGTCACACGCAGGCGTCCCGCCTGCACGAAGCGCGACAGCATGTGGGAGAGAAGCCGCATTTCGATACCTTGAGTTGCGCACTTTTGTCGCGAGGCTACTCCCCAAATTGACGCAGTTTCAACACGGGGGCGCCACAATCGCCGGATGCGAGACCTGCCAAAGGCGCAGAGGCGAAAATCCTTGCATTTTCCGGTCCGCGGCACAGTCTGGCCGCGCCGATTCCCGCCTTACCACTCCTGCGCCAAGCGAGAGGCAGCTATGACCGCGATCGTCGACATCCATGCCCGCCAGATCCTCGACAGCCGGGGCAACCCGACCGTCGAGGTCGATGTCACCCTCGAATCCGGCGCCTTCGGCCGCGCCGCGGTGCCGTCCGGCGCCTCGACCGGCGCCCATGAGGCGGTCGAACTGCGCGACGGCGACAAGTCGGTCTATGGCGGCAAGGGCGTGACCAAGGCGGTCGATGCCGTGAACGGCGAGCTGTTCGACGCGCTGACGGGGCTCGACGCCGAGGACCAGATCGCGCTCGACCGCACCATGATCGAGCTCGACGGCACCCCGAACAAGGGCCGGCTCGGCGCCAACGCCATCCTCGGCGTCAGCCTGGCCGTGGCCCGCGCCGCGGCCGAGGATGCCGGCCTGCCGCTGTACCGCTATGTCGGCGGCGCCTATGCCAGCACGCTGCCGGTGCCGCTGATGAACATCATCAATGGCGGCGCCCATGCCGACAACCCGATCGACATCCAGGAATTCATGATCCTGCCGGTCGGCGCGCCGACCCTGGCCGAGGCGGTGCGCACCGGGTCGGAGGTGTTCCACGCCCTGCGCAAGAAGCTGAAGGACGCCGGCCACGGCACCAATGTCGGCGACGAGGGCGGCTTCGCCCCGAACCTGGCCTCGGCCGACGAGGCGCTGAGCTTCATCATGCAGGCGATCGAGGCCGCGGGCTACAAGCCGGGCGACGACGTGGTGCTGGGGCTCGATGCCGCCTCGACCGAGTTCTACAAGGACGGCCGCTACCATCTGGAAGGGGAGGGCAAGACCCTCGATAGCGCCGGCCTCGTCGCCTACTATGAAGAGTTGGTGAAGCGCTACCCGATCGTGTCGATCGAGGACGGCATGGCCGAAGACGACTGGGAGGGCTGGGCCGCGATCACCAGCACCCTCGGCCAGCGCGTCCAGCTGGTCGGCGACGACCTGTTCGTCACCAATCCGGAGCGCCTGTCCCAGGGCATCGCCCGCGGCATCGGCAACTCGATCCTGGTCAAGGTCAACCAGATCGGCACCCTGACCGAGACGCTGCAGGCGGTGGAGATGGCGCACAAGGCGGGGTACACCGCGGTGATGTCGCACCGTTCGGGCGAGACCGAGGACGCGACCATCGCCGACCTTGCCGTCGCCACCAATTGCGGGCAGATCAAGACCGGCTCGCTCAGCCGTTCCGACCGGCTGGCCAAGTACAACCAGCTGATCCGGATCGAGGAGCAGCTGGGCCGCGCCGCCAGCTATGCCGGGCGGTCGGTGCTGCGCCAGCGTTAGTACCTCGATTGACGCCGACCCCGACCTATGGTGACCTAGGGCCATGAGCATGTTTCGCTATCTCCGGCGGAAACTGCGTCCCGTCATCGGGCCGGTGGTCGGCGCCTGCCTGATCGCCTACTTCACCTATCATGCGATCCAGGGCGACCACGGCATCTTCGCCCGCGACGCCCTGCAGGGCGAGGTCGCCCAGGCCAGGTCCACGCTGGACGCGCTGACGGCGCAACGCATGGAGATGGAGAAGCGCGCCGCGCTGATCGACCCGAAGCAGGTCGATCTCGACATGCTGGACGAGCGGGCCCGGGCGATGCTGAACGTCGCCCGGCCGGACGACGTCGTCATCTTCTACCCCAAGGCCGCGCCGGCCGAGGCCCCAGCCCAGTAGATCCCGCGCGGCAGCCCTGCGCCGGCGCGGGACATTTCATGACCTGCGCCTTGCAAATTCCGGCCGTGCGGGGTAGCACTGGGCCAGGCGAAAGTCCTATGCGCGCCTACTAATCCGATGCCATCCGTCTGAGGGAGGATCCATTGGCCGCCACGAAACGTCGTCCTGCCCAGGAGAAGACGTCGGGAGCCGTGGCTCCCGCCGCCGCCGGCAAGGACGAGCTGCTGCGCTATTACCGCGACATGCTGCTGATCCGCCGCTTCGAGGAGAAGGCGGGCCAGCTGTACGGCATGGGGCTGATCGGCGGCTTCTGCCACCTCTATATCGGCCAGGAGGCCGTGGTGGTCGGCATGCAGGCGGCCCAGATCCCGGCCGACGACGTGATCACCGGCTATCGCGACCACGGCCACATGCTGGCCTGCGGCATGGATCCGCGCGGCGTGATGGCGGAGCTGACCGGACGCCGCGGCGGCTACTCCAAGGGCAAGGGCGGCTCGATGCACATGTTCAGCCGCGAGAAGAAGTTCTTCGGCGGCCACGGCATCGTCGGCGCCCAGGTCTCGCTCGGCACCGGCCTCGGCTTCGCCCATCGCTACAAGGAGGACGGCGGCGCCTCGGTCACCTATTTCGGCGACGGCGCCTCCAACCAGGGCCAGGTCTATGAGAGCTTCAACATGGCGGCTCTCTGGAAGCTGCCGGTCGTCTATGTGATCGAGAACAACAAGTACGGCATGGGCACCTCGGTGCAGCGCGCCTCGGCCAATGCCGACCTGCATCTGCGCGGCCAGGCCTACGGCATTCCGGGCTTCCAGGTCGACGGCATGGACGTGCTGGCGGTCAAGGCGGCCGCTGAGGAGGCGCTGGAGCGCGCCCGTTCGGGCGGCGGCCCGACCATCCTCGAGATGATGACCTACCGCTATCGCGGCCACTCCATGTCCGATCCGGCCAAGTACCGGAGCAAGGAGGAGGTGGCGAAGATGCGCGAGACGCACGACCCGATCGATCTGGTGCGCAAGAAGATCGACGCGATCGGCGGCGTCAGCGAGGACGACTTCAAGGCGATCGACAAGGAGATCCGGGGCATCGTCAACGATGCGGCGGAATTCGCGCAGCAGAGCCCGGAGCCCGATCCGTCGGAGCTCTACACCGACGTCCTGATCGAAGCCTGAGCCATCACGACCCGGCGGGCGCCGCGACGGGCGCCGCCGGCTGCCGGAGAATTCCCCAATGCCCACCGAAATCCTGATGCCGGCGCTGTCGCCGACCATGACCGAGGGCACGCTCGCGAAGTGGCTGAAGCGCGAGGGTGACGCGGTGAAGTCGGGCGACGTGATCGCCGAGATCGAGACCGACAAGGCGACCATGGAGGTCGAGGCGGTCGACGAAGGCACCATCGGCAAGATCCTGGTGCCGGAAGGCACCGAGGCCGTGGCCGTGAACACCCCGATCGCCATCCTGCTGGGTGACGGCGAGAGCGCGGGCGACATCGGCCACGCCAACGGCAAGGCCGCCCCGGTGGCGGAGACGCCGCGCGAGGCGCCGGCTGCCCCCGAAGCGCCGAAGGTCGAGGCCCGGGCGCCCGCCGCCCCGGCCGCGCCGCCGGCGACCAAGGCGCCGCCCGCGACCGACGAGGACAAGTTCTTCACCAAGACCAAGCGCATCACCGTGCGCGAGGCGCTGCGCGACGCCATGGCCGAGGAGATGCGGCGCGACCCGACCGTCTTCCTGATGGGCGAGGAGGTCGCCGAGTACCAGGGCGCCTACAAGGTCAGCCAGGGCCTGTTGGAGGAGTTCGGGGCCAAGCGCGTGATCGATACCCCGATCACCGAGCACGGCTTCGCCGGCCTCGGCGTCGGCGCCGCCTATGCGGGCCTGCGGCCGATCGTCGAGTTCATGACCTTCAACTTCGCCATGCAGGCGATCGACCAGATCATCAACTCGGCCGCCAAGACCCTGTACATGTCCGGCGGCCAGATGGGCAGCCCGATCGTGTTCCGCGGCCCGAACGGTGCCGCCGCCCGCGTCGGCGCCCAGCACAGCCAGGACTACGCCAGCTGGTACGCGCATTGCCCGGGCATGAAGGTGGTGGCGCCGTGGTCGGCGGCCGACGCCAAGGGCCTGCTGAAGGCGGCGATCCGGGACCCGAACCCGGTGATCTTCCTCGAGAACGAGATCCTCTACGGCCAGAGCTTCGACGTGCCGGAGGATCCCGAGTTCATCGTCCCGATCGGTCGCGCCAAGATCGTGCGCCCGGGCAAGGACGTCACCATCACCGCCTATTCGATCATGGTCGGCAAGGCGCTGGAGGCGGCCGAGACCCTGGCCGCCGAGGGCATCGACGCCGAGGTCATCGACCTCCGCACCATCCGGCCGCTGGACGTCGAGACCATCGTCGCCTCGGTCAAGAAGACCAACCGCCTGGTCTCGGCCGAGGAAAGCTGGCCCTTCGCCGGCATCGGCGCCGAGTTGGCGGCGCTGATGATGGAGCATGCCTTCGACTATCTCGACGCCCCGGTCGGGCGCGTCTGCGCGGTCGACGTGCCGCTGCCCTATGCCGCGAACCTGGAGCACCTCGCGCTGCCCCAGGCCTCGCACATCGTCGAGGCGGCCAAGGCCGCCTGCTACCGCTAGGCCCGGCGCCGGACAGGGGAGGGATCGATGACGATCAACATTCTGATGCCCGCGCTGTCGCCCACGATGACCGAGGGCACGCTCGCCACCTGGCACAAGAAGGAAGGCGACAAGGTCAAATCGGGCGACGTGATCGCCGAGATCGAGACCGACAAGGCGACCATGGAGGTCGAGGCGGTCGACGAAGGCACCATCGGCAAGATCCTGGTGGCCGAGGGCACCGAGAACGTGCCGGTCAACGAGGTCATCGCCATCCTCCTGGAGGAGGGCGAGGATGCCGGCGCGCTGAAGGGCGGCGCCCCCGCCGCGAAGCCCGAGGCCAAGGCGGAGGCTCCGGCCGAGCCGAAGGCCGAGGCAGCCCCGGCTCCGGCGGAGCAGCCGACGCCGGCCGCGAAGCCGGCGGCCAACGGCCATGACGACAGCCGCGTCTTCGCCAGCCCGCTGGCCCGCCGCATGGCGCAGCAGGCCGGCATCGACCTGGCCGCGCTGCAGGGCAGCGGCCCGCATGGCCGCATCGTCAGGGCGGATGTCGCCGCGGCGCTGGCCGGCGGCGCCCCGGCGGCCAAGCCGGCCGCCGCGGCGCCCGAGGCGGCCAAGCCCAGCGCGGCGCCCGCCGCCACTCCGGCCGCGAAGCCGGCAGCCGCCGGCCCGAACGCCAAGCAGCTGGCGGACGCCTACGGCATCCCGTACAGCGAGCAGAAGCACAGCAACATGCGCAAGACGGTGGCGCGCCGGCTCCTGGAGTCGAAGCAGACCGTCCCGCATTTCTACCTGACCGTCGACATCGAGCTCGACGCGCTCCTGAAGCTGCGCAAGGAGCTGAACGACCGCGGCGACGTCAAGCTGTCGGTCAACGACCTGATCATCAAGGCGGCGGCCCTGGCGCTGCGCAAGGTCCCGGCGGCCAACGCCTCCTGGACCGACGAGGCGATGATCCAGTACGAGCGGGTCGACGTCTCGGTCGCGGTGGCGACCGAGGGCGGCCTGATCACCCCGATCATCAAGGACGCCGACCGCAAGGGCCTGGGCACGATCTCCGGCGAGATGAAGGACCTTGCCGCCCGCGCCCGCGAGGGCAAGCTGAAGCCCGAGGAGTACCAGGGCGGCCCCTTCTCGATCTCCAATCTCGGCATGTTCGGGGTCAAGGCCTTCGCGGCGATCATCACCCCGCCGCAGTCCTGCATCCTGGCGGTCGGCGCCGGCACCCAGCGGGCGGTGGTCAAGGACGGCGCACTCGCCATCGCCACGGTGATGAGCTGCACCCTGTCGGTCGACCACCGCGCCGTCGACGGCGCGGTCGGGGCCGAGTACCTGGCCGCCTTCAAGGCGCTCGTCGAAGCCCCGCTCAGCATGATGCTCTGACCGGTCGCGGGGGCCGGCGCGAACCGGCCCCCGACCGGCGACCCCGTGACAGCCTCCGCCGGGACGCGGGAGGCAGCAAGGAGACACGACAGTGGCTGATACCAGCTTCGACGTCCTGGTGATCGGCGGCGGCCCGGGCGGCTATGTCGCCGCGATCCGCGCCGCCCAGTTGGGGCTGAAGACCGGGTTGGTCGAGCGCGAGCATCTGGGCGGCATCTGCCTGAACTGGGGCTGCATCCCGACCAAGGCGCTGCTGCGCTCCTCCGAGATCTCGCACCTGCTGAAGCATCTCGACCAATATGGCTTTTCGGCCAAGGACATCAGATTCGATCTTAAGAAAGTGGTCGAACGATCGCGCAAGGTGGCTTCGCAGCTGTCCGGCGGCGTCAAGCACCTCTTGAAGAAGAACAAGGTGCCGGTGTTCGACGGCACCGGAAAGCTGCTCGGCGGCGGCAAGGTCGAGGTGACGCTGAAGGCCGGCGGCAAGGAGACGCTCGCGGCCAAGCACATCATCATCGCCACCGGCGCCCGGGCGCGAAACCTGCCGGGGCTGGAGGCCGACGGCAAGCTGATCTGGAGCTACAAGGAGGCGATGGTTCCGCCGACCATGCCGAAATCGCTGCTGGTCATCGGCTCCGGTGCCATCGGCATCGAATTCGCTAGCTTCTACCGCAACATGGGCGCCGAGGTGACCGTGGTCGAGATGCTCGACCGCGTGCTGCCGGTTGAGGACGAGGAGATCTCGGCCTTCGCCAAGAAGCAGTTCGAGAAGCAGGGCATGCGCATCCTGGTCGGCGCCAAGACCCAGAAGCTGGAGAAGGGTGCCGACAGCGTCACCGCCACCATCGAGGTCGGCGGCAAGACCGAGACCATCACCACCGACCGGGTGATCCTGGCGATCGGCATCGACGGCAATGTCGAGAACATCGGCCTCGAGAACACCAAGGTAAAGGTCGACCGCGGCCATATCGTGGTCGGCCCGTATCTCGAGACCGACGAGCCCGGCGTCTACGCCATCGGCGACGTCGCCGGCGCGCCCTGGCTGGCGCACAAGGCCAGCCACGAGGGCGTGATCTGCGTCGAGAAGATCGCCGGCCAGCACCCGCACCCGATGACCGTGACCAACATCCCGGGCTGCACCTACTGCACGCCGCAGGTGGCGTCGGTCGGGCTGACCGAGGCGAAGGCCAAGGCGGCGGGATACGAGGTCAAGGTCGGCCGCTTCCCCTATATCGGCAACGGCAAGGCGATCGCGCTGGGCGAGCCCGAGGGCATGGTCAAGACCGTGTTCGACGCCAAGACCGGCGAGCTGTTGGGCGCCCACATGGTCGGCGCCGAGGTCACCGAGCTGATCCAGGGCTACGTCGTCGCCAAGACCGGCGAGCTGACCGAGGCGGAGCTGATGCACACCATCTTCCCGCATCCGACGCTCAGCGAGATGATGCATGAGAGCGTCCTGGACGCCTACGGCCGCGCAATCCACTATTGATCAAAGCGAACTTGGCTTCCGGCGGCGTTTGCCCATCTTTGGGTGAGGCGCCGCCGAGCCAGGCCGCAACCCGCAAGGACGGACCATGTCCGCTGTAGAGCCCCATCTCCGCCACCCCGAGAAGGCCCATCGCCCGGACAATCCGGTGCCGCGCAAGCCGGCCTGGATCCGGGTCAAGGCGCCGGTCTCGGCCGAGTATCACGAGACCCGCCGGCTGATGCGGGACCTCAAGCTGAACACGGTGTGCGAGGAGGCGGCCTGCCCCAATATCGGCGAGTGCTGGGCCAAAGGCCATGCCACGGTGATGATCCTGGGCTCGATCTGCACCCGGGCCTGCGCCTTCTGCAACATCGCCACCGGCCGGCCCGACCAGCTCGATCCGCATGAGCCGCAGCACGTCGCCGAGGCGTGCGGCCGCCTCGGGCTGAGCCACATCGTCATCACCTCGGTCGACCGCGACGATCTGGACGACGGCGGCGCCCGGCATTTCGCCGAGACCATCCGCGCGGTCCGCGCCGCGTCCCCGGACACGACCATCGAGATCCTCACTCCCGACTTCAAGAACAAGCCGGGAGCCGTTGAGATCGTTGTCGAAGCGCGCCCGGACGTCTTCAACCACAATCTCGAGACCGCGCCCCGGCTGTATCCCTCGATCCGGCCCGGCGCCCGCTATTTCACCTCGCTGCAGCTGCTGTCGCGGGTGAAGGAGCTGGACCCGACCATCTTCACCAAGTCCGGCATCATGGTGGGCCTGGGCGAGACGGCGGAGGAGGTGGGGCAGGTGATGGACGACCTGCGCGCCGCCGATGTCGACTTCATGACCATCGGCCAGTACCTGCAGCCGACGCCGAAGCACGCCAGGCTGGACCGCTTCGTCACGCCTGAGGAGTTCCAGAGCTATGAGCGGATCGGGCGGGGCAAGGGCTTCCTGATGATCTCGGCCTCGCCGCTGACCCGGTCCTCCTATCACGCCGGCGCCGATTTCGAGAAGCTGAAGGCCGCCCGCCTGGCCAAGCTGGCGGCAGCGTCTGGATCGATCGACTTGGTCGCTCTGGCTCGGGGCGCCTGAAGGTCGCACTGGCGGGACGCCGCCGACGGTCTAATCTAGACCATCGAGCGTCCCGCGGATCCATCATGCCGTCACACACCGAACGCCGCGTCCTGCCCTTCACCCCGCAGCAGCTCTATGAGCTGGTGGCGGATATCGAGGCCTATCCAAGCTTCCTGCCCTGGTGCCTCGCCGCGCGCATCCGCAAGCGCGAGGGCAATGTGCTGCTGGCCGACCTCGTCATCGGCTTCAAGATGATCCGCGAGCGCTACACCAGCCGCGTCACACTGACGCCTGGCCGGCAGATCGACGTCTCCTACGTCGACGGGCCGATGAAGCGGCTGACCAATTGCTGGCGCTTCCTGCCGCATCCCGCCGGCTGCGAGATCGACTTCCATGTCGATTTCGAGTTCCGCTCGCGGGTGCTGCAGACCCTGATCGGCGCGGTGTTCCACGAGGCCTTCCGCCGCATGGTCGCCGCCTTCGAGGCCCGGGCCCGGGCGCTCTACGGCGACCGCGCCTCGGTGCCCGCGGCGGCGGCCGAGGGCTGATCCGCCAGCCCGGCCGCGGTGAAGCGCGGCGCCAGGGTGCGGTCGGCGCACAACGAATCCAGCGGCGACGCCGGCATCTCGATGAAGCGGGCCACCAGCTCCGGCGCGCAGCTCTCGGTGGTCAGGATCGAATGGCTGCCGGCCCGGAACTCCACCACCCGGCCATTGGTCAGGGTCCGCGCCGCGATATAGGCGTATTCGGGCGGGGTGATCGGGTCGAAGCTGCCGGCCAGCAGCAGGCTCGGCGTGGTGCTCGACACCGCCACCGCATCCACCGCCGAGATCGGCGGCACGTGCCAGGAATCGCAGACCTGCCACTCCAGCGCATAGGCGGCGTTGTCGCCATAGGGCTCGGAGGCGGCCACCGACGCCGCCAGCGCGTCGCGGGTGGCGAAGGGCCAGCTCTCGCTGCAGGCGACGCTCAGCGCCAGCCCGTCGGACCGGTTCGGCCCGCCGCTGAACACCGGGCCGATCCAGGGGGCGAGGGCGGCGAGGTCGCCGCGCGCCACCTTGTCGATCAGGTCCGGCAGCTCCGGAAGGACGGTGGGATCGTAGAAGGTGGCGTAGAGCGCGTCGAGCACGATCCCGTCATCGGCCCGGACGGTGCGCCGGCCCTGGCGCACCGTCTCCGGCTGGGACCGCAGCTGCGCCAGCATGCCGTCGAAGCGCGCTTCCAGCAGCGGATAGGCGTTGTCGCAATCGGGGCTGGACCTGCACTCGCCGAACAGCCGGCGGAACACGCGGGCGATCAGCGCCGGCTGGGTGTCGAGGTCGAAGATCCCCGGCGGATAGACGCTGTCCAGCACCGCGCTGCGAACCCGGTCGGGGAAGTCGCGCATCACCGCCAGCGCCACCCGGGTGCCGTAGGAGACGCCGATCAGGTTGTAGCTCTCGTAGTTCAGCGCGGCGGCGACGTCGTCGACATCGGCCGCGGCCTCGGCTGTGGTGTAGGCCGACAGGTCGATGCCGGACCGGGTCAGGCGGTCGTGGCAGCGCAGCGCCGCCGGCCGCTCCAGCGCCAGAACCTCGGCCCGGCCCATCCCCGGCTTCCAGTTCCGCTCGGCGATGCGGTCCAGCTCCGGGCAGTCCAGGCTGGGCCGCGACTGGCCGACGCCGCGCTGGTCGAAGACGATGAAGTCGCGCGACTCCCGGATCGGGCGGCTGATCTGCCACCAGGTGTCGGCATCGTCGCCGAAGGCGGCGTCGCCGGGGCCGCCGTTAAGGAAGATCACCGGGTCCGGCAGCGGCGACGGGGCCTGGCTGTGCAGCACCGCGACATAGAGGCGGATGCTGCGGCCGCGCGCGCCCTCGCGATGCGCCGGCACGGCGACGAAGCCGCAGGTCGCCCGCTCGCCGCGCGGCACGGCGAAGACGCAGCGCGCGCTCTCGAAGCCGGGGGCCGCGGAAGCCGGAAAGGCGAACAGGAGCAGGGCGCCGAAGGCGAGAAAGGGCCAGAGGCTCGAGGCCGAGTTCAGACGCACTGGCACGCTACTTTCGTGTGAGTCTCGCCGGCCATGATGCGGTGCGCCCCGCCGGCCGGCAACCCGCGTCAGCCGGCGTGGGGGGATGCGGTTTTCGCAGCTTGCGCGCCTGAGATCCGGCCCGGAGCCGACCGCTCCGCCGGATCAGTCCTGACGATCGACTGCGGCGGAAGCCTTGGCCAGCACAGCCGCCCTGAATGCGACAGCGATCTTGTTCACGAACGAGGCACCGAAAGCCCCGATCGGATCGGCGGTGGGGTCGAGGTAGAACGAGCGCTCGGCCACGTCGCGGTTATACTCGTTGACGTAAACCCAACAGCGGGCTTTCCATTCCGAAAGTCCGCCCCTTCGGCGCTCGATCTCAGGCACTTCGATCGCACCGTCGCGATCGGTCGGTGGAACCGTGCTGACGGCCAGAAGGTAGAGAACGGTTTCCTTCGATCCGGCCTTCCGTACCGGCAGCAGCATGCAACAGGGGCGATCCTTTCGCCCTTCGGTCTCGCCGGCTGCCTGCTGCCGGGCCCAAAGGTACGGATACCAGATGAGCTGACCGGTTCTAGGCGTCGCCATCGCGCCGGTCGTCGATGATGTCGTCCAAGGCGGCCAGAAGCTCCGCGCGAACATCGGCGGGTTCCTCGCCCGAGACATAGACCTTGCGCGGGTCTTCCGCCCGGCGGGGCAGGCGCTCAAAAACCTCGATCGCCATAAGGACCAGCCGGGGCTTGTTCCGCTGGGGGATCGTGACCGGGTGCCGGAGGGCTTCGGCGATGATGTCGCCTGACCTGCGCGACAGGTCGCTGGTGGAGTATGACGACATGGCAGCGGTCTCTCCTGTGATGCTGCAAAATACAGCAAAGGCAGCATTGCTGCAAATTCCAGAAGCGAGAATACCGCCCTCGGTCAGCGGCCAATCCGGGGGCTGATGGCCCGCAACATTCGTCAGCCGGCGTGGGGGGATGCGGTTTTTGCAGCTTGCGCGCCGGCCAGCAGCAGCTCCAGCGCCAGCCGCAGCGCCTGGGCCC
This sequence comes from Inquilinus sp. Marseille-Q2685, assembly GCF_916619195.1. Lineage (NCBI taxonomy): Bacteria > Pseudomonadati > Pseudomonadota > Alphaproteobacteria > Rhodospirillales > Rhodospirillaceae > Inquilinus > Inquilinus sp. Marseille-Q2685. The sequence goes on along the minus strand of NZ_CAKAKL010000001.1, from coordinate 445,559 downwards.
GGACCGCGGCCCGGTCACCGGCGAAGACGCGCCGTTCCGTGCGCGTCCCAGCACCCTGCCGGGCCAAGCCGAAATGCACCAGCCCCACCGGCTTGCCCGGGGTGGCGCCGCCCGGCCCGGCGATGCCGGTAATGGAGACGGCGAGGCCGACCCGGGCGCGGATCAGCGCGCCCCCGGCCATCGCCGCCGCGACCTCGGCGCTGACCGCGCCCTTGTCGGCGATCAGCCGCGTCGGCACACCCAGCAGCTCGGCCTTCGCCGCGTTGGAATAGGTGACGAAGCCGCGCTCGACCACGTCGGAGGAGCCGGCGATCGCGGTCAGCGCCGCCGCCACCAGCCCGCCGGTGCAGCTCTCCGCCGTCGCCAGCGTCAGCCCCCGGGCCCGGCAGGCGTCCAGCACCTGCGCGGCCAGGGTGAGATCCGCGTCGCCGATCATGCCAGGCCTCCCGCCAGGACCGCCGCGCCGGCCGCGGCGACGGCCACCCCGGCGGCGATGTCGTCCATCATCACGCCCCAGCCGCCGCCGAGCTCGCGGTCCAGCCAGGAGATCGGCCAGGGCTTGGCGATGTCGAGCAGCCGGAACAGCACGAAGGCGAGGGGGTACAGCCACAGTACGCCGGCGACTGGGGCCAGAGCCAGCAGCTGGCCGGCCACCTCGTCGACCACGATCGCGCTCGAATCCGCCTCGCCGCCGCGGCAGACGGCGCCGGCCGCCCAGACTCCGGCCAGGCCGATGGCGACGCCGGCGGCCACCACCGCCACCGGTCCGCCCAGCCGCCACAGCAGCCAGGCGAGGGGCAGGGCGGCGAGCGACCCCCAGGTGCCGGAGGCCACCCGGATCAGCCCGATCCCGCCCATCGTCGCCAGCAGCGTTGTGGGCTGCCAGAAGGTACAGCCGGGCGGGAGCGGCCGGAACGGCATCAGCGCTCGATCCGTACGCTCGCCGAGGCCTGGGCGGCGATGCCCTCCTCGCGGCCGGTGAAGCCGAGCCGCTCGGTCGTGGTCGCCTTGACGCTGACCCGCTCGGCGTCGATCCGCAGGATCTCGGCGATCCGGACCACCATGGCGGCGCGGTGCGGGCCGACCTTCGGCCGTTCGCACAGCAGCGTCACGTCGACGTTGAGGATGGTGCCGCGAGCCCGCACCAGCTCGGCGGCATGGGCCAGGAAGGCGGCGGAATCGGCGCCGCGCCAGCGCTCGTCCGAGGGCGGGAAGTGCTGGCCGATGTCGCCGGCGCCGATGGCCCCCAGCAGCGCGTCGGTCAGGGCGTGCAGCCCGACATCGGCGTCGGAATGGCCCTCCAGCTTGAATCCGTGGGGGATGCGGATGCCGCACAGGATGACGGCGTCGCCCGGGATCAGGCGATGCACGTCGAAGCCGGTGCCGGTCCGGATGTCGGCAGCGCCGCCGAGCAGTCGTTCCGCGCGGGTCAGATCCGCCTCCGTGGTGATCTTGAAGTTGTCGACATGGCCTTCGACCAGGCGCACCGCGATGCCCTGGCGCTCCGCCACCGCGGCGTCGTCGGTCAGCGCCTCGCCGGCGGCGGCGCGGTGGGCGGCGAGCAAGGCCGGAAAACGGAAGCCCTGCGGGGTCTGCGCCTGCCACAGGCCGCTGCGGTCGACCGTGCCGGCGGCGATGCCGGCGTCCGCCCGCTTGATCGTGTCCACCACCGGCACCGCGGCGATCGCCGCCTCGGCGTCGTCCAGCGCATCCAGCACCCGGTCGATGGTGGCGCGGTCGACCAGCGGCCGCGCCGCGTCATGCACCAGCACCCGGTCGGGGGCGCGGGTCTCCAGCCACTCCAGCGCCGCGCGGACGCTGTCCTGCCGGGTGGCGCCGCCGGTCACCGGCTCGGGCAGGCCGAGGTCCTCGGTCGCGGCGTCGTAGAGCGGCCGGTGCTCGTCGCGGATCACCACGACGATGTCGTCGAACCGGCCGGTGGCGCGGAACGCCTCGACCGACCGGCGCAGCACGGTGCTGCCGGCCAGCGGGCGGTACTGCTTGGGCAGGGAGCCGCCGAACCGCTCGCCGGTTCCGGCGGCGACGATGACGGCGGCGTGGCGTGGCATGATCCGCTCGGTCTCCTGGACGAAAGGCGCCGCACGATAGGGCGGCGCCCGGGGAGAGACAAGCGGAAGGCGCCGCGGCGGCTCGCGGCTATTGCGGGATCAGCTCGACCCGGCGGTTCCTGGCCCGGCCGTCGTCGCTGTCGTTCGGCGCCACCGGCGCCAGCGGGCCGACGCCCGCCGGGTTCAGCCGGCCGGCGGACACGCCGTATTGCTTGACCAGCGCCGCCACCACGGCCGCGGCGCGGGCGCGCGACAGCGCCATGTTGGTCTCCAGGCCGCCGACATTGTCGGTGTGGCCGACGACATGGATCTTCGCCGCAGGGTCGTCCTTCAGGAACTGCGCCACCTGGTCCAGCGCCGGCTTGGAGTCCGGCTTCAGATCGGCCTTGGCGAAGTCGAAGGTGATGCCGTAGAGGGCGATGTGACCCTGCGCCGTCAGGCCCTTTTCGATCTCGGCCGCCGACACCGTCACCATCTTGTCCTGCAGCGTGCCGGATTCGATGACGTCGAGCTGGACGATGACCTGGCCTTTCTCGACCTCGATGCCCGGGGTGTAGCCGTCCTCGTACTCGGTGACGTAGAGGACGACGTCGACCGTGGCGCCGTCCTTGGCCAGCTCGGCGGTCAGGAGATGCGCCGCCTCCGGGCTGTAGTCGAACAGCTGGGTCCCGATCCCGCTGAAGATGGCGTCCTGGCGCTTGCCGATGGCTCCGCCATCGGCCTTGAACAGGATTTGGTAGCCCTTGGCCGCCAGCTCGTTCTCGTAGTTCTCGAACACATCGTCGGACGAGATGCCGGCCGGGACCGTATAGCTGAGGCGGGTCAGCGCGCCGCTGGCCTGCTTCGAGGCGGCGAAGACCGGCTTGTTGTCGTCGTCGGCGTCGTCGGCGGGGCCGAGCGGCAGGGTGTAATGGGTGAATTTCTGGGCGCTGTAGACCACGATCGATGCGCCGTCGAAGCGCTTGATCCCGGGATAGTCCTTCGCCCCCTTGATGTCGGCGGCCACCGCCGGCGCCGTCACCACGGCGGCCAGCGCCAACGCCAGTGCGGCGATGCGACCGATCGTCCCGATCACCGAGTTCATAGGATTCTGCTCCATCCTCGTCGCCGGCCCGGAGGCGCGGCGCTGTCTTGCTCCAGCCACGGCCGTCTCCCTGGCAGAGAACGTCCCCGTGTTCGGCCTGAGCTGTGGCCGGCTCTCATGTAGCGCTGCCCGCAAGGAACTTCTTCCCCCTCAGAATAGGGGGATGGATGCCATTTCTGCTCATAGGTTAGGCAAAACTTTCATTGGACAAAATTTAGGCGATGGGCTGATCTGGCATTTGTCAGACCCTTTGCCGCCGATGCCGAACCTGAAACCGATCCCCGCCGCCGCGGCCGCGCCGCAACCGGACCCCTTCGCGCTTCTGGCCTCGCTGCCGGTGGCGGTGCTGGCGGTCGGCCGCGACCGGGTGATCCGCTTCGTCAACCTGGCCGCGCAGCAGCTGCTCGACGCCAGCGACTCCGCCCTGCTGGGCCAGGACCTGACCGGCTTCGTGCCGGGCGACAGCCCGCTCTTCACCCTGATCGACCAGGCGATCCAGCAGGACCGCAGCGTCGCCGATTACGGCATGCTGCTGGAAAGCCCGCGGATCGGCCGGCGCACCGTCTCCGTGACCGTCGCGCCGCTGGTCGAGCCGCCGGATCTCGCCGTGGTCAGCCTGTTCGAGGAATCGGTGGCGCGGCGGATCGACACCCAGTTGAACCGCCGCCACGCCGCCCGGTCGATGACCGCGATGGCGGCGATGCTGGCGCATGAGATCAAGAATCCGCTCTCCGGCATCCGCGGCGCCGCCCAGCTCCTGGAGCAGACGGTCGGCGACGACGACCGGGCGCTGACCCGGCTGATCTGCGAGGAGACCGACCGCATCGTCCGGCTGGTCGACCGCATGGATGCCTTCTCCGACCCCAGCCCGCTGAACCGCGAGCCGGTCAACATCCACGAGGTGCTGGAGCGGGCGCGCCAGGTGGCGCAGACCGGATTCGGCCGCCATGTCCGCTTCATCGAGCGCTACGACCCGTCGCTGCCGCCGGTGCCGGGCCAGTTCGATCAGCTGGTCCAGGTGTTCCTGAACCTGATCAAGAACGCGGTCGAGGCGGTGGCGGAGGACGGCGAGATCATCCTGACCACCGCCTATCAGCGCGGCGTGGCGATCGCGGTGCAGGGCACCAGCCAGCGCCTGAACCTGCCGCTGATGGTGGCGATCCAGGACAACGGCCCGGGCATCCCGGATGATCTGAAAGACCACCTGTTCGACCCCTTCGTCACCACCAAGGCGGAAGGCTCCGGACTCGGCCTGTCGCTGGTGGCGAAGATCGTCGGCGACCATGGCGGGCTGATCGGCTTCGAGAGCGAGCCGCGCCGTACCGTGTTCAAGATTTCCCTGCCGATCCACGCCGAACCGGCGCCGAACGGCGACAGCGAAGACAACGGAAGCGAAGCATGACCAGCGGGACCATTCTGGTCGCGGATGACGATCGCGCCATCCGCATGGTGCTGACCCAGGCCCTGTCTCGGCTCGGCCACGAGGTGCGCAGCACCGGCACCGCCTCGACCCTGTACAAATGGGTCCAGGACGGCGTCGGCGACCTGATCATCACCGACGTGATGATGCCGGACGAGAACGGCCTCGACCTGCTGCCGCGGATCAAGAAGCTGCGGCCCGACCTGCGCGTCATCGTCATGAGCGCGCAGAACACCCTGTTGACCGCGGTCAAGGCGACCGAGCGCGGCGCCTTCGAGTACCTGCCCAAGCCGTTCGACCTGAAGGAGCTGGTCGGGGTGGTGGAGCGCGGCCTGACCCTGCCGCGCCAGGAGGAGGCGGAAGCGCCGGGCGCCGAGGACGGCGAGGAGGCGATGCCCCTGATCGGCCGGTCGCCGGCGATGCAGGAGATCTACCGGGTGATGGCCCGGCTGATGGCGACCGACCTGACCGTGATGATCACGGGCGAGAGCGGCACCGGCAAGGAGCTGGTGGCGCGGGCGCTGCACGATTACGGCCGCCGCCGCACCGGACCCTTCGTCGCCATCAACATGGCGGCGATCCCGCGCGACCTGATCGAATCCGAGCTGTTCGGCCACGAGAAGGGCGCCTTCACCGGCGCGCTGTCGCGCTCCACCGGCCGGTTCGAGCAGGCCCAGGGCGGCACGCTGTTCCTGGACGAGATCGGCGACATGCCGATGGAGGCGCAGACCCGGCTGCTGCGGGTGCTGCAGGAGGGCGAATACACCACGGTCGGCGGCCGCACCCCGATCCGGGCCGATGTCCGCATCATCGCCGCCACCCATCGCGACCTGCGCACCATGGTGCGGCAGGGGCTGTTCCGCGAGGACCTGTTCTACCGTCTCAACGTCGTGCCGATCCGGCTGCCGCCGCTGCGCGAGCGGTCGGAGGACATCCCGGCCCTGGTCAGCCATTTCATGCGCCGCGCTGCCGCCGAGGGCATGAGCGAGAAGGCGCTGGACAAGCGGGCGATGGAGCGGCTGACGCGGCACCGCTGGCCCGGCAATGTCCGTGAGCTGGAGAACCTGGCCCGGCGCCTCTGCGCGCTGTACTCGCAGGAGACGATCGGCATCGACGTGGTCGAGGCCGAGCTGAGCGATGCCCTGCCGCAGGCCGGGATCGTCGAGCCGGGGGGCGAGCCGCCGGCGGGCGAGGGGCTCTCCGCCGCGGTCGAGCGCCATCTGCGCGACTATTTCGCCGCCCATGGAGGCAGCCTGCCGGCCAGCGGCCTGTACGACCGGGTGCTGCGCGAAGTCGAGCGTCCGCTGATCACGCTGAGCTTGGCGGCGACCCGCGGCAATCAGATCCGGGCGGCCGAGCTGCTGGGTCTCAACCGCAACACGCTGCGCAAGAAGATCCGCGAATTAGACATCCCGGTGGTCCGTGGCCTAAGTTAAGGCCTCAACTGCTGCAGAACCGTTCCCGATGACCACCAACGCCGCGAGCCCTTCCTCCCTCTGGCGGCAGCTGTACCAATGGGCGGCCCGGATCGGGCTTGAGAACAAGCTGGCGGTGGTGCTGATCTTCGCCGCCGTCGCCTCCGGCATCGCGACATACACCGCGCTCAGCAGCAACTCGCTGTTCGGCAAGGACGCCGACCGGGTGTCGCTGCTGCTGGTGCTCGACCTGACCATCCTCCTGATGCTCGGCGCGATCGTGGCGCGGCGGCTGGTCGGGATCTGGGCCGCGCGGCGCCGCGGCTCGGCCGGGTCGCGCCTGCATGTCCGGCTGGTGGCGCTGTTTGCCGTGGTGGCGGTGGCGCCGGCCATCCTGGTCGCCATCTTCTCCGCCGTGATCTTCAACATCGGCGTGCAGACCTGGTTCTCCGAGCGGGTCTCGACCGCGGTCAACGAATCGCTCTCGGTCGCCCAGGTCTATCTCGAGGAGAACCAGAAGAGCATCCGCTACGCCGCGCAGAGCATCGCCTACACGGTCGAGCGCGCCTATGCGCAGTATCCCGAGTTCATCTCTGGCAACCGGTCCGCCCTGGTCGGCATCCTCAGCAGCATGACCTCGACCTACGGCATCCCGGACATCCGGATCATCGACCGCAAGGGCCAGGTCGTCGCGGAATCGGCCTTCGCCAAGGGACTGAAGTTGGAGATGGTCGGCCAGGAGCATTTCGAGCGGGCGACCTCCGGCGATGCCGGGTACGGCCCGGTCGAGCTGATCGTCGACAGCCAGGGCGACCGGGTGCGTGCCCTGGTGCGGCTGAACGGCTTCCCGTTCGAGGCCTTCCTTCTGATCGGCAAGCAGGTCGATCCGGAGGCGCTGGCCTATGTCGAGCAGACCAAGGGCGCCGTCGCCGACTACCGGGCGCTGGAAGGGCGGCGGTCGCAGCTGCAGCTGATCTTCACCGCGATCTACGTTACCGTCGCCGTGCTGCTGCTGATGGCGGCGGTGTGGATCGGCCTGGTTTTCGCCGACACGCTGGTGCGGCCGCTGCGCGAGCTGATCATGGCGTCGGAGCGGGTGCGGGCGGGCGACCTGTCGATCCGGGTCCAGGGCAGCGACAGCACCGATGAGCTGGGCAGCCTGGCCCGGTCCTTCAACCGCATGACCAATCAGCTGGAAAGCCAGCGGCGCGAGCTGATCGAGGCCAACCGCCAGCTCGACCAGCGCCGCCAGTTCACCGAGACGGTGCTGTCCGGCGTCTCGGCCGGCGTGCTCGGCCTCGACCATGACGGCCGGGTCCATCTGCCGAACCGTTCGGCCACCGACCTGCTCGGCCGCACGGTCGACGAGCTGGTCGGCCAGCCGCTGGAATCGGCGGTGCCGGGGATGAAGGAGCTGCTGGAGAGCGCCCGCAGCCGGCAGGGCCGGGGGGTCGAGGGCCAGGTGAAGATCCGCCGGCACGGCGAGCTGCGCACGCTCCTGGCCCGCATCGCCGCGGAGCGCCTCGACGGCGAGATCCAGGGCTTCGTCGTCACCTTCGACGACGTCACCGAGCTGCTGTCGGCCCAGCGCAAGGCGGCCTGGGCCGATGTGGCCCGCCGGATCGCGCATGAGATCAAGAACCCGCTGACTCCGATCCAGCTCTCGGCGGAACGGCTGAAGCGCAAATATCTCAAGCAGATATCGGATGATCCTCAGACCTTCATCACCTGCATCGAGACGATCGTGCGGCAGGTCGGCGACATCGGCCGGATGGTCGACGAGTTCTCGGCCTTCGCCCGCATGCCGTCGCCGGTGATGAAGGCGATCGACCTGTCGGAGACCTGCCAGCAGGCGATCTTCCTGCAGCGCAACGCCCATCCGAAGATCGGCTTCGCCTTCAGCCAGCCCGACGACCGGCCCCTGGTGCCGTGCGATTCCCGGCAGCTGTCCCAGGCCGTCACCAACCTGCTGCAGAATGCCGCGGACGCGATCGAGGGCCGCATCGCCGAGGGCCGCGAGCTGCCGAAGGGGCAGGTGCGGATGGTGCTGGACTATGCCGATGGCGAGGCCTGGATCACGGTCGAGGACAACGGCAAGGGCCTGCCCACCGTCGACCGCGACCGGCTGACGGAACCCTATGTGACGACGCGGACCAAAGGCACCGGATTGGGGCTCGCCATCGTCAAGAAAATCATGGAGGATCACGGCGGCCGGCTGGTCCTCGAGGACCGCCCGGGCGGTGGGGCCCGGGTGAGCCTCGTCTTTCCGTTGGAACAGGCGGGCGTGCCGGCCGTTCCAACCGGCGACGAGCCGGATGCATCGACCGATCGGGTGACGGCTGCGGGCTCCAAGGACGCGGTGGGCCATGGCGCATGACATTCTCGTCGTCGACGACGAGGCGGATATTCGGATGCTCATCTCGGGCATCCTGGACGACGAAGGCTATACGACGCGGGAAGCGGGCGACACGACGCAGGCGCAGCACGAGCTCGCCGCGCGCCAGCCCAGCCTGGTGATTCTCGACGTCTGGCTGCAGGGCAGCCCGATCGACGGGCTGGAGCTGCTCGACATCATCCGGCGCGACCATCCGGGCGTGCCGGTGCTGATGATCAGCGGCCACGGCAACATCGAGACCGCGGTCACGGCGATCAAGCACGGCGCCTACGACTTCATCGAGAAGCCCTTCAAGTCGGACCGGCTGCTGCTGATGGTGGAGCGTGCCATCGAGGCGGCGCGCCTCAGGCGCGAGAACGCCGAGCTGCGGCTGCGCGCCGGCACCGAGGTCGAGCTGATCGGCCAGTCGCCGGTGATCGGCCAGCTGACCCAGCAGATCGAGCGCGTGGCGCCGACCGGCAGCCGGGTGCTGATCACCGGCCCGGCCGGCGTCGGCAAGGAGGTCGTGGCCCGCCAGCTGCACGCCCTGTCCAAGCGCGCCGAGGGCCCGTTCATCGCGCTGAACTGCGCGGCGATGCATCCGGACCGGCTGGAGGAGGAGCTGTTCGGCGTCGAGGCCATGGTCGACGGGACCATCGCCACCCGCAAGATCGGCACCTTCGAGCAGGCGCATGGCGGCACGCTGCTGCTGGACGAGGTGGCGGACATGCCGCTCGCCACCCAGGGCAAGATCGTCCGGGTGCTGCAGGAGCAGACCTTCGTCCGCGTCGGCGGCGCCACCAAGGTCGAGGTCGACGTCCGGGTGATCGCCTCCTCGAACAAGGACCTGCCGAGCGAGATCGCCGAGGGCCGGTTCCGCGAGGATCTGTACTACCGGCTCAACGTCGTGCCGATCGCGGTGCCGCCGCTGGCCAGCCGGCGCGAGGACATCCCGCTGCTGGCCCGCCATTTCATGCAGCGCGCCGCCGACAGCCAGGGGCTGATGCCGCGGCAGGTCGGCGAGGACGCGATGGCGGCGCTGCAGGCCTACAGCTGGCCGGGCAATGTCCGGCAACTGCGCAACGTGATCGAATGGCTGCTGATCATGGCGGCGGGCGACAACAGCATGCCGATCCATGCCGACATGCTGCCGCCGGAGATCGGCGCCATTGCGCCTGCGGTGCTGCGCGGCGACCGCGGCAGCGAGATCATGGGGCTGCCGCTGCGCGACGCCCGCGAGCTGTTCGAGCGCGAGTACCTGATCGCCCAGGTCACCCGCTTCGGCGGCAACATCAGCCGCACCGCCGAGTTCATCGGCATGGAGCGCTCGGCCCTGCATCGCAAGATGAAGAGCCTGGGCGTGCACGGCGCCGGCGACCGCAAGCTCGTCGACTGAGATCCGGATGACTCGCTTGTTGGGCCTTTCGGAATTCCGACACCGTCATTGCGAGCACAGCGAAGCAATCCAGGGGCCGGTGCGCACCGGCCCCTGGATTGCTTCGTCGGCTTCGCCTCCTCGCAATGACGGTGAGGGTAGGGCGTGCCAAGGCGCTCGGCGCGAGGGGAGAAACTAACCGATGGCGCGCGACGCCTATGTCAACGGGCGCTATGTGCCGCATGCCCGGGCGGCGGTGCATGTCGAGGATCGCGGTTTCCAGTTCGCCGACGGCGTCTACGAGGTGGTGTGCGTCCGCCAGGGCCGCCTGATCGACGAGGACGGCCATCTCGACCGTCTCGACTATTCGCTGCGCGAGCTGCGCATCGCCTGGCCGTGCGAGCGGCGGGTGCTGCGGCTGTTGATGCGGCAGCTATTGCAGCGCAACGGCGTGCGCGATGGCCTGATCTACATCCAGGTCACCCGCGGCGCCGCTCCGCGCGACTTCCGCTTCCCGGCGGCGGCCCGGCCGACCCTGGTGATGACTACCCGGCGGCTGACCCTGGCGGCGAATGCGCGGACGGGCGTCCGCATCGTCACCATCCCCGACATCCGCTGGAAGCGCCGGGACCTCAAGACGGTCGGCCTCCTGGCCCAGGTGCTGGGCAAGCAGGAGGCGGCGGAGCGCGGCGCCTTCGAGGCCTGGCAGGTGGATGAGGACGGCTTCGTCACCGAAGGCACCTCGTCCAACGCCTGGATCGTGACCGCCGACGGCGCGCTGGTCACCCGCCCGGCCAGCCACGACATCCTCAACGGCATCACCCGCCAGTCGATCCTGAAGATCGCGGCGGCGGAGGGGCTGCGCTTCGAACAGCGGCCGTTCAGCCTGGACGAGGCCCACGCCGCGCGCGAGGCCTTCGTCAGCAGCGCCACCAGTTTCGTGACGCCGGTGCTGAGGATCGACGACCGTACGGTCGGCGACGGCACCCCCGGCCCGCTGGGCCGAAGGCTGCTCGAGGCCTATCTCGCCCACGCCTCCGGCATCGGCGCATCGTGACCATGCGCCATTGCTCTCTTTTCTCCGGGCCGGCGCTTCCCATATTGTCGGACGGTGCCACATCGTGTGGCTCGGGCCTCTCGGGGCTCCAATAAGATCAAGCAGCAGGATCCCAACTAATGTCAGAAAAGGCGCAAAACGTTCAGGACGTCTTCCTCAACAACGTCCGGAAGAACAAGATCCCGGTGACCATCTTCCTCGTCAACGGGGTGAAGCTGCAAGGAATCATCACCTGGTTTGACAACTTCTCGGTCCTGCTCCGTCGGGATGCCCATTCGCAGCTGGTGTACAAGCATGCGATCTCGACCGTGATGCCGGCGCATCCGATCCAGCTGTTCGAGCCGCAGAAGGAAGAGGCCTGATCCCTTTGGGCCAGACTTCGGGGCCAAATCACGGTGCGGATGGCGCGTCCTCGGGGCGCGCCATCGTCATTCATCCGGTGCTTCCGGGTGCCCGCAACGATGCCGGGCGTACCGCCGAAGCCTCGCTGGAGGAGGCGGTCGGGCTGTCGCGCGCGATCTCGCTCGACGTCGCCGAGGCCCGTTGCGTCCGGGTGTCGCGGCCGCAGCCCTCGACCCTGATCGGCGAGGGCGCGCTGGAGGAGCTGTCCTCGGTGGTCGCCGCCACCGAGGCCGGGCTGGTGGTGGTCGATGCCACCCTCAGCCCGGTGCAGCAGCGCAACCTCGAGAGGCGCTGGAAGGCCAAGGTGATCGACCGCACCGGCCTGATCCTCGAGATCTTCGGCGAGCGCGCCCGCACCCGCGAGGGCCAGCTGCAGGTCGAGCTGGCGCATCTCAGCTACCAGCGCTCGCGCCTGGTGCGGTCCTGGACCCATCTGGAGCGCCAGCGCGGCGGCGCCGGCTTCCTCGGTGGCCCCGGCGAAACCCAGATCGAGCTGGATCGCCGCCAGATCGACGACCGCATCATCCAGATCAAGCGCCAGCTCGACGACGTCCGCCGCACCCGGTCGCTGCATCGCGACGCCCGGGCCCGGGTGCCGTACCCGGTGGTGGCGCTGGTCGGCTACACCAATGCCGGCAAGTCGACCCTGTTCAACCGCCTGACCCGGGCCACCGTGCTGGCGAAGGACATGCTGTTCGCCACGCTCGACCCGACCATGCGGGCGATCGAGGCGGGGCAGGGGCGGCGGATCATCCTGTCCGACACCGTCGGCTTCATCTCCGACCTGCCGACCCATCTGGTCGCCGCCTTCCGGGCGACGCTGGAGGAGGTGCAGGCCGCCGACCTGATCCTGCATGTCCGCGACATCGCCCATCCCGACACCGAGGCCCAGCGCGAGGATGTCGAGGCGGTGCTGCGCGACCTGGACATCGACATCGATTCCGACGGCCGCGTGATCGAGGTCCTGAACAAGGCCGACCTTCTGCCGGAGCATGAGCGCGAGACCCTGTCCACCGCCGTGCGCCGGCGCGGCCATGACGCGGCGGTGATCTCGGCCCTGACCGGCGAGGGCTGCGACGGGCTGATGGAGCTGATCGCCCGCCGGATCAACGCCGACCGCGAGACCATGACGGTCAAGCTCGACATCGCCGACGGCCGAACTTTGGCCTGGCTGCACCGCCATGGCGAGGTGCTGGAGGCGCGCGACGACGGCGCCCATCTCTTCGTCCGCGTCCGCCTCCACCCCAACGACGCCGCGCGGCTGCACCGCCAGCTCGGCATCGCCACCCGTCACTGAGGTCCGAATGCTCCGCCTGCCCGACATCGACACGGTCGCCGCCTTGATCGCGGAGACGGCGCAGGAGCTGATCCTGCCGCGCTTCGGCCGGCTGGAGGACGGGGCGGTGATGGAGAAGGCGCCCGGCGACCTCGTCACCATCGCCGACCAGGAGAGCGAGATTCGCCTGGCCGCGCGGCTGCCCGACCTGCTGCCCGGTTCCCTCGTCCTCGGCGAGGAGGCCCACGCCAAGGACCCGGCCGTGCTGGACCTGCTGGACGGCGAGGATCCCGTCTGGATCGTCGACCCGGTCGACGGCACCGCCAACTTCGTCGCCGGCCGGCCGCGCTTCGGCACCATCGTCGCGCTGGTGCAGCGGGGCGAGACGCTGATGGGCTGGATCCATCTGCCGGTCCAGAACCGCACCGCCTGGGCGGTCCGCGGCGAAGGCGCCTTCATCGACGGGCGGCGCCTGACGCTGTCTCCGCCCGGCCCGCTGGCGACGCTGCGCGGCGGCTTCAACCTGGCCAAGCGGCCGCCCGAATACGCCACGGCGGTGCTGCGGCTGCGCGACGCCGTCGCCTCGCACATCCATGTCAACTGCGCCGGCGCCGACTACATCGACGCGACCGAGGGCCGGATCGACATCCTGGCCTATCGCAAGCTGTTCCCCTGGGACCACGCCGCCGGCACGCTGCTGCATGCCGAGGCCGGCGGCTGGGCCGCGGTGCTGGACGGCACCCGCTACCGTCCGACGCTGCGCCAGGGCCCGATCCTGGTGGCGCCGGACGAGGCCAGCTGGCGTGCCGCCCGCGCCGCCATGGGCGAGATCGCGGCCGCGGCCTGAACCATACCAACCCGAGAAGGAAGCATCATGTCCCGCACCGTCACCGCCTCCGGGCTGGAGATCGAGGACCTGGAGGTCGGCACCGGCGCCGAGGCGACGCATGGCGTCACCGTGACCGTGCACTACACCGGCTGGCTGCAGAACGCCGACGGCAGCGCCGGCCGCAAGTTCGATTCCAGCAAGGACCGCAACGAGCCGTTCCGCTTTCCGCTTGGCGGCGGCCGGGTGATCCGCGGCTGGGACGAGGGCGTGCAGGGCATGAAGATCGGCGGCAGGCGCCGCCTGGTCATCCCGGCGGCGCTGGGCTACGGCGCCCGCGGCGCCGGCGGCGTGATCCCGCCGAACGCGACCCTGATCTTCGACGTCGAGTTGCTGGGCGTCTGAGCGGCGCTTCCCCTTATTGTCATTGCCGGGCTTGACCCGGCAATCCAGGGGCCACCCGGAACGGCATCGGGATTCCTGGATGCCCGGGTCAAGCCCGGGCATGACAGGTAGGGAGTAGGCGTCTGAGGCCTCAGGCCGCCGTTTCCGCCTTCTTGGCGGCGACCCACAGGGCCTCCATCTCGTCCAGGCTGGCCTCGGCCGGCTCGCGGCCCTGGGCCCTGAGGGCCGCCTCCAGGTGGCGGAAGCGGCGCTCGAACTTGGCGTTGGTCCGGCGCAGGGCGGAATCCGGGTCGACCTCGTAGCGCCGGGCCAGGTTGACGGCGCAGAACAGCAGGTCGCCGATCTCGTCCTCGATCCGCTCCTTCGGCGCCTTCCCGTCGATCTCCGCCCGGATCTCCACGACCTCCTCCTCGATCTTGTCAAGGATGTCGGCCGGGTCGGTCCAGTCGAAGCCGACCCGCGCCGCCCGCTTCTGCAGCTTCAGCGCCCGGGTCAGGCTGGGCAGCCCGCCGGCGATGCCGTCCAGCACCCCGGCCGACCGGCCCTCGGCCGCGGCCTTGGCGGCGCGCTCCTCCGCCTTCTGCCGCTCCCACTGCGCCGGCATGCCGTCGGCGTCGACCGGCGCGTCGCCGAACACATGCGGGTGGCGGCGGATCATCTTGTCGACGATGCCGGCGGCGACGTCGGCGAAGTCGAAGGCGCCGCGCTCCTCCGCCATGCGGGAATGGAAGGCGACCTGGAACAGCAGGTCGCCGAGCTCATCCCTGAGCTCGTCCATGGCGTCGCGCTCGATCGCGTCGGCCACCTCATAGGCTTCCTCGATCGTGTAGGGCGCGATGGTACGGAAGCTCTGCTCCACGTCCCAGGGGCAGCCGGTCTCGGGATCGCGCAGCCGCGCCATCACCTCGATCAGGCGGCGCGTGGCATCTCCAGCGTCGATGGCGTCGGGACGGTCGGTCATCATCGGTCTCCGGGCGGGCGGTCCCCTCTGGTATCGCATCGCGGCGACGGTCGCAAATTGCTCTCCTCCCCGACAAATGGGGGGCTGCGGCGGAAGCGATCCTTCCTATACTCCCTCGCCGGGGCGCTTCGCTCCGGTCCGGAGGGGAAATCCAGATCATGACGTTCCTTCGTTCTCTCAGAACCGTCGCGCTCGCGACCAGCCTGGCGACGACCGTCGCGCTCGCGGCCTGCGGCCAGAAGCCCGCGCCGGCGCCGGAAGCGCCGGTCGGCCCGACCCAGCTGTTCTCGTACGAGGCGCTGACCTTCAAGCCGCTCGGCCTCGATGACAAGAAGGCCACCTACGCCGACCGCGCCGCCTTCACCGAGCAGGTGCGCGACACCGAACTGCCGAAGATTCTGGCGCTGCTCAACATCCCGGCCGACCAGGTGCAGACCGAGGTGACGCCGGGGGGCTATCAGCTCGAGACCAACGCCTCGCTGCAATCGGCCTTCGAGACCGACCCGAAGACCGCCGACCTGTTCGGTGCCGCGGTCGGCTACACCTTCCGCCAGTGGAGCGTGCTGGTCACCGACTTCACGCCGGAAGGGCAGGGCAACACCGGCTACGCCGTGGTCACCTTCAAGGACCACGCGCCGAGCGGCGAGGAGGCCCAGGCCTTCTTCCAGCATGCAGCATCGGTGAACAAGGGGCTGGGCGGCGGCTACACCGCCTTCGGCCGCGACCTGTTCTTCCTCAACATCGCCGATTCCACCGGCAAGGCCTATAGCGGCCTCGACGACGCCACCTTCGTGGCCGAGCTGACCAAGGCGGCGCAGAGCTTCACCGGCGCGCCGGTGTCGGTCTCCCGCTCCGGCCGGGTCGACGCCCGCTTCGTCGAGAACGACTGGGACAAGTCCAAGACCGGCCAGGACTACGGCAAGATCCTGGGCCGCGACCTGACCCGGAAGCTGACCCAGTTGCGCCGCGAGCACGAGCGCG
Organism: Inquilinus sp. Marseille-Q2685; assembly: GCF_916619195.1. Taxonomy (NCBI): domain Bacteria; kingdom Pseudomonadati; phylum Pseudomonadota; class Alphaproteobacteria; order Rhodospirillales; family Rhodospirillaceae; genus Inquilinus; species Inquilinus sp. Marseille-Q2685. The sequence goes on along the minus strand of NZ_CAKAKL010000001.1, from coordinate 429,914 downwards.
CCCTGCGCAAGTTCGGCACCGAGCACGGCTGGAAGAAGTAGCGAAGACGGCGCCGCCCCGCCGCGGGCGGCGCCGCCTCACCCGGCGGCGGCTGCGGCCGGACCTGGGCCTCGGACCGCCTCGTCGCTGATCGACCGGACCCGCTCGAACGTCCCGCCCCGGGACGCGTGGAACACCTCTCTTCGAGCGAGATCCTGCCGGGCGGCCATCCGTGCTGCGCATCGGTCCATACCAAAAAGCGGAATTCCCATCGGGATCCTCGAGGCAAATCCTCGTTGCGAGCAGCGTTGGGAGAGAAGCATGGCAGACAGGTCGGCGCAGCAGAGGATTGGCGGCGAAAGCTCCGGCCAAGGACAATCGTCGGGAGACGCGGCAGCTCTCAATCGAGGGCTGGCCGAGTTGCTGGGGATTGAGATCGGCCGGCTGCAGACCGCCGGCGACGCCCGGGATCATGTGGAGGCGGCCAGGGCCCGGACGAACGATCAGCTCGCCACCCGCCAGGACGAACTGGACACCGTGAACCAGGCTCGGTGGCAGGGCGCGGAGGAACAGGAAGCGCTTTTCGAGATGCTGGAAGAGCTCCGGCAGACACAGGACAACCAACTCACCGAATATTTTCGCCTCGTGGACGAAGAGCAGCTGGCATATTCGAATATAGATGATCAGCAACAGGCCTCGGTTTCGCTCATGGATCGTCTTTCTGCGCGACGGGATGCCCTGTTCGCCCAAGAAGACGAGCTCGAGAGATTGTACGATTCAATCGATGAACGGTGGATGCAGGTCGGCGACACGCTGGCCTCCCTCGGGATCGCGCTGGGCGAAGCCGGCGCGACGAGGGACCTGGAAGGCCTGACCACCCTGATCGATGGACACCGTGGCGCTCTCGACCGGTCGCTCGCCGATCTGGAGCGGCGGACGATCGAGGCGAAGGAGCAAGAGCAAGCGGCCAAGACGCGGACAGAACAGGCGACCGCAAGGCTCCAAGCCCTGCAGGAGGAGATTGGGACGCTCCGAGCCACGCCGGAAGATCCACAGGACCAGGGGCAGACGGCGGCGATTGCGGAAAGGCTCGAAGCCCTCGAGGCCGAGCGTTTCGAAGTCGATGCGGGAATAAGGGCCGGCACGGAAGAACTCGGCCAGATCGAGACCCGGCTGGAAGACCTGGAAAGACAAAAAAGCAAAGTGAGCGGTGACATCGGCGTTCTGAACGGCCTTCTGAACGATGGAAAATCGACGATAAACGAACTTCGGTCTGTCGATGGCCAATACAAATTGGCTTTGCAAAGATCGATAAAAATTAATGACGAGATCAATGAGATCGAAAATGACATCATGGAAAATGACGATAATGTAAGATCAATAAATGAAAATATTGAAGGATTAAAAAATAAAATCGCACATACACAATTGTCAATATCAGATGTCGAGAATAAGATTGAAATCGAGAGAAGCAAAATAGATTCGGTGGATCAAAAAATCGATGGACTCGATCAACAGAAGATCGCACTTGAAGAAAAAGTCGACGAGCTTTTGGCGATTGCGAGCCGGCTGGACAGCCCGGCACTCCTCCGCGCCATCGAACAATTGCCCGAATCGCTGCGAGGCGACACGATCGGGGACGACGCGGCAGGTCCCTCAAGGCCAACGACGCAACCGCAGACCGGGCAGCAGGAGGACATCGGTCTGGCCCCTGCGAGCGATCTGACATCCCACCCAGCCGGGGACGATGGTGTCGGGGCGTTGCCGCAGGCGTTTCAACAGCTCGTCGTCGCGAATGGGGGAGACCAGGTGGCGAGCGCCAGCATGTTGAGCGCCATCCGGGACGTCGGGAAAGTTGTTCTGCGCGACCTCGCGGTGCTGCTCACATTGGCCACCACCCGCGAAGCGGCCGCCTACGGCATCAGCGCGGGCAGCGAGAAGATGAAGCAGGATCTCGCCCCGATCCTGATCGCGCTGAATTTTCTGCCGATCGCGGTGAAGATTGGTGGCATGGTCTACGACAGCAGCAGCAGTCGACCGGCAGAAAACCGTTTGGCACCGACAGGAAAGCAGTACGCCTCGGTCGCCACCAACACCCTCTTGATGATCGGCGCGACCGCCGCCGCCGCCCAGGCCGGGGGCGGGATCGCGGCCCAGGGGCCTGCGTCGGCCAGAGCGCTGATCATAGGCCTGCGCGACATGGTGAACATGTACTTCCCGGTCACGGACAATCGTAACGGCGGCCCGCTGCTGAATATGGCGGCGGTTCTCGCCGACAACGTGGCGTACTCGACATATTCCCAGCTGACGACCGTTCTGATCGCTCTCGGGCTGGTGCATAGCGGTGCCGGTGCCCAGGCGGCCGGCCTGGCCGGACGGGAAGCCGCTGGGGAGGTGGCCAAGTATGTCGCGGCCTACACGGCTGTCGAGCTCCTGGAGACGATTTCGTATCGTGCCTTCAACCAGTACTTCGACAGAATCGCGATGGGCCTCGAGCCGCCGATGCCGGGCGACCCGAACGCGCGGCAGGGTTTGCAGGGTATTGCCCGATACCGGGCCAAGGTCGGGTTCAAGCTCAGACACACCCTCGGCGAGATCCGTCGCCAGGGGACCGATGCCGCGCACGCACGTCAGGCCTTCACGTATATCCTTCTCATATTCGGAAACGTCGTCTCCGAGTTGACCAGGAACCAGACCGTGGCGGCTTCGACTCTCATCTCGGCGGGCGCCTTCTTCGCCGCGACCTTCGTCGCCTATTTTCCCTTCGTCGGGATCGGGGAATACGCTGCGCGGCAGGGATAGCCGCTTCACTCGGCGGCTTCTGCGGCCGGCACTTGCGCCGGGCGGCGGCCGAAGCGCTGGGCCAGGACGACGCCCAGCAGCACCAGGGCGCCGCCGGCCAGGTGGTACGGGTGCAGGCTCTCGCCCAGCACCGCCACCGCGATCGCCGCGGTCATCACCGGCGACAGGTTGATGAACAGGCTGGTGCGGCTGGGGCCGAGCAGGCGGATCGCCTCCATCCACAGGAATGGCGCCAGGATCGAGGTCGGGATCCCGGCATAGAGGATCAGCGCGACCGCCGTGGCGCTGTGCGGCGCCGCCGGCGCCAGCAGCCAGCCCGGCAGCAGGAACAGCGTGGCGAATGCGATCTGCAGGTACAGCGACGGCCAGGCCGGCAGCGGCATCGGCCAGCGCCGCAGCAGCACGCCGTAGCCGGAATAGGTGATGCAGGCGATCAGCATCATCCCGTCGCCCGGCGCCAGCCCGCCGCTGAACGGCGCCAGCGGGTCGCCCTGGCCCAGCAGCAGCGTCAGGCCGACCAGGGACAGGGCGCCGCCGCCCACCATGCCCAGCGTCGGCGCCTCGGCCAGCAGCAGGCTCGACAGCGCCATGGTCAGCAGCGGCACCAGCGACACGACGAAGCCCATCTTGGTGGCGGATGTCGTCTCCGCCGCGTAATAGGCCAGCCCCTGATAGGCGGCCATGCCGAGCAGCCCCAGCACCGCCAGCTTCGCCAGATGCGGCCGGATCTCCCGCCGCAGCCGCCACACCGGCCGGATCAGGAAGGGCGTCAGCAGCAGCAGGGCCAGGGCCCAGCGTTCGAAGGCGATGACGCTCGGGTGGACCGTGGTCGCCGCCAGCTTGGTGACGACGACGTTGCCGGACCAGATCGCCACGGTGACGACCGGCAGGGCGAACCAGCGCAAGGGGGTGTCGGATGCGGACATGGCGCAACGGTAGCGCTTGGCCGGTTCAAGATATATAACGATGATCGGACAGGCGATCGAGAGGACAGGACATGGCCCGCATCCCTGCATTGCGTGGCGAACCGCCCGACCCGCTGTCGTTCCGCACCGAGGACTATCCGGCCGGCATGGTGTGGCCGGAGGCGTCCTTGCCCTGGGGCAAGCTGAACTACGCCGTGCGCGGCCTGATGGTGGCGACGGTCGGCGGCGTGCGCTACCTGTCGCCGCCGCATTACGCGATCTGGACACCGCCCGACGTGGTGCACGCCTGCCACAACCGCGACGCGGTGCGCTACGTCTCGGTCTATGTCCGGCGCGAGCTCTGCGTGGATCTGCCGGCCGAGCCCTGCACCCTGGCGCTCAGCCCGCTGATCAAGGCGATCCTGGCCGATGTCGACGCCCGGGGCGTGAAGGTGCCGAAGACCGACGCCGACCTGCGGCTGGCGCAGGTGCTGGTCGACCAGATCCGGCTGGCGCCACGCCATTCCTCCTATCTGCCGCTGTCCGACGACCCGGCCCTGCGCATTGTGCTGGAGGCGCTGCAGCGCGAGCCGGGGGGCCGCCGGTCGCTGGCGGAATGGGCGCGGATCACCGGCACCACCGAGCGCACCCTGTCCCGCCACTGCCAGCGCGACCTCGGCATGTCCTTCGCCGAGTGGCGGCAGCGGATGAAGCTGGTCGCGGCCCTGTCGCGGCTGGAGGAAGGGGCTTCGGTCGGCGCGGTGGCGCGCTGGCTCGGCTACGGCAACGCCTCGGCCTTCATCGCCATGTTCCACCGCCTGACCGGCACCACGCCCGACCAGATGCGCAAGGATGGCCTCCGCCGTGACCGGGACGCGGCGTAGGGGCGGATCTCGCGTTTCGTCAGCCCGCCTCGTCGTCCAGCGCCGCCAGGATCCGGTAGGCGGCTTTCACCCGCGCCGCGATCGGATAGGCGCGGTTCGCCAGGATCACCACGCCGATGCCGCGGGCCGGAACGAAGGCGACATAGGCGCCGAAGCCGTTGGTCGAGCCGGTCTTGTTGATCAGCACGTCGTCCTGCGGCGGCAGCGGCGGGTCCAGCCGGGTGACGGCATGGGCCTTCTGGCTCATCTCGGAGGAGTTGCCCGCCAGCAGCCGGTCGAGGCCGATCGGCCAGGCATACATCTCCCAGCCCAGGCCCTGGGTCATGTCGCCGACCCGGTAATAGCCGGCATGGGTCGCGGCGATGGCGCGCCGGAGCGTGTCGTCCAGCGCCCCGCCGCCCATATTCGCCTCGACGAACCGGATCATGTCGGCCGCGGTCGTCTTCACGCCATAGGCTTCCGAATCCAGCATGCCCGGCGTCACCCGGACCGGCCGGCCGGATCTCGAGACGCCCCAGGCGTAGCGGTCCATCTGGTCGCGCGGGACACGGATGTAGGTCCGGGTCAGGCCCAGCCCCGGGAAGATCTCCTGCTCCATCAGGTCGTCGAACGGCCTGTTCAGGCTCCGGGCGGCGAGGGCGCCGAACAGGCCGATGCTGGGGTTCGAGTACAGCCGGTGGGTGCCGGCGGCATAGGCCGGGCGCCAGCCCCGATAGAAGGCGATCATCCCGTCCTGGTCGGTGACGCCGTCCGGGAACTGCAGCGGCAGGCCGCCCGCCGTGTAGGTCGCGAGATCGAGCAGGCTGATCCGGTCGAAGGCGCTTCCGGCGAGGGCCGGCAGGTGCTGGCTGGCGCTGTCGGAAAGGGACAGGGTCCCGCGCAGCTGCGCGGCGGCGCCGAGGACAGCGGTGAAGGTCTTGCTGACCGAGCCGATCTCGAACAGCGTGTCCTCGGTGACCTTCTGGCCGCTCTCCCTGGCGGCGACCCCATAGTTGAAGAAGTACTGCTTCCCCTGGGCCGTGACCGCCACGGCCATGCCGGGAATGTCGTTCTCCTTCAGGACCGGCGCGACCGCGTCCCGGACGACGCTCTCGAGCCGGTCCCGGCTGGGGACGTCGGCAGCGTTGGCGGGCGTGCCGAGGAGCAGGGCGGCGGTCGCGAGGGCTCCGAGCTTCGGCAGCAAGATGCGTCTCATGGCGGATTCGGCGTCCTGATGTTGATGACGGATGGTCGTGCGCAGCCGCGCCTCCGCCCGGTCGAGGCCGAGCGCCAGCAGGGCGGCGATCTCGGCCTCCGGCAGCCCCTGCTCGACGGCGCGCCAGCGCAGCTCGCAGCGCCGCACCACCTCGTCGAGATCGGCGTCGCACCGGATCTCCCGGATCGGTCGCATGGGGGCTCCTCGGGGTGCGGGGACGGGCAGGGGCGAGCCGGGGTCAGGCCCCGGCGACAATGCGGCCGATCTCGGCGATCACCGGGTTCTGCTGCGCCATCGATTTCGACGGCAGCTCGCAATAGGCGGCGACGATGACTGCGCCGCGCTGCGGCGTCCAGGCGACGGCGACGTCGTTGACGCTGCCCTCCTTGTTCCCGCCGGTCCCGGTCTTGTCGCCGACCAGCCAGTCCGCCGGGAAGCCGGCCCGCAGCCGGGCGTCGCCGGTCTTGTTGGTGATCAGCCAGGCCGCCAGCTGGGCGCGCGAGGACGGGGAGAGCGCGTCGCCGAACAGCAGCGCCCGCAGCGTCTGCAGCATCGCCGCCGGCGTCGTGGTGTCGCGCGGATCGCCGGGGGCGGCATAGGCGTTCAGCTCCGGCTCGATGCGGTCCAGCCGCGAGGTCGCGTCGCCGATCGACCGCAGGAAGGCGGTCAGTCCCGCCGGGCCGCCGAAGCTGGCGAGCAGGAGGTTGCCCGCCGTGTTGTCGCTGTAGGTCACGGCCGCGTCGCAGAGCTCGGCCACCGTCATGCCGGCCCCGCCGACGCGGCGTTCGGTCACCGTGGACACGCCGGCCACGAGTTCCTTGCGCGAGAACACGACGCGGCGGTCCAGCCGTTCCTTCTTCTGGTCGACGCGGGCGAGGACGAAGGCCGCGGCCAGGGCCTTGAAGGTGCTGCACAGCAGGAAGCGCTCATCGGCCCGATGCCCGATGCGCGCGCCGGTCGCGAGATCGAGCGCGGCGACGCCGATGCGGCCGCCATGGGCGCGCTCGAGCTCGGCGAGCCGCGCCTCGGCATCACCGCCGGCCTGGGCCCGCGCCGCGGCCGGGAAGGCGGCGAGCGCGGGGACGAGCAGAGAGCTGGCAAGCGCCCAGCGGCGCGATACCGGGATCGTCAATCCTGTCTCCATGAATCGGGGTGCCGGAGCTTTCGTCCGGAACGGCGCCATGTCGTCGGCCGCCGTCGATCTCCTGGATAAGCGGAAGCGATGCCCTCAGCCAAACGAGGAATACTTCGCATAGGCATGAGCCAATGTTGGCCAAGACCGGGGCGGCGAGGCGCGTTATCCGTGCTGCCAGACCTTGACGGCCGAGATGGCGAGGATCGCCGCCAGGATCGGCAGCAGGATCGCGCCCGGCACCACGCCGAGCAGCAGACCGCCGATAAAGCTGCCGGCGATGGAGCCGACGGCCATCACCAGCACGAATCGCCGATTGCGGCCGAGCACGCCGAAGCTCTGGTCCCGGCTGTAGCGCGCGAAGCCGACGAGCATCGTCGGCAGGCTCACGGCGAGGGAGAGGCTCCCGGCGAGCTTGATGTCCGTCCCGAACAGCAGCACCAGGGTCGGGATCAGGAGCTCGCCCCCGGCGACGCCCAGGATGGCCGCGAAGATCCCGATCCCGAAGCCGGCAACGACACCCGCCACCAGCTGCGTCGGCCCGGCGAACAATGCGGCGCCGCCCGCGATCCGATGCTCGAGCAGCAGCACGGCGGCGATGGCCGCGAGCAGGACCGCGATCACCTTGTAGAGGGTGTCCGAGCGCAGACGCGTTGCCCAGCCCGCGCCGAACCAGGCGCCGAGGAGGCTGCCCGCCAGCAGATTGGCGACGACCGGCCAGTGGGAGAGCACGTCGTCGACCGGCACGGCTCGCGTCCTGAACAGCAGCGCCGAGGCGACGACAACAAGGCTCATGGCCTTGTTGAGAATGACCGCTTCCAGCGCCCTGAAACGGAACAGGCCGATCAGCAGCGGCAGCCGGAATTCGGCGCCGCCCAAGCCGATCAGCCCGCCGAGCGTTCCGATCGCCGCTCCTCCGAGGAAGCCTGCCGGGAGGCTGCGTCGGGACGCTGCGGATTGAGCCGGGTCCATGCGTTGTAGTTAGCCGGACATAACGCATCGGCACAAGCCGGCTTATGGGACGGACGGCCGGCATCAACCGGAGGTCGCGGCCCGGTTGCGGGCGACATGTCCTCTCGCGGCTGTGGATGAGCGCGTCACTCGGCGCCGGCAGGGGCGGGGATGGCCTCCCGGTGTCCGCGGCCAACGTCGGCCCCCGCTTCCAGCGAGACCGCATCCGCCGGCTTCACGCGGAACCAGGCGGCGTAGAGCGCCGGCAGGAAGAGCAGGATGAGCACGGTGCCGATGGCCGTCCCGCCGATCAGCGTGTAGGCCATGGATCCCCAGAAGACCGAATGGGTGAGGGGGATGAAGGCCAGCACGGCGGCGAGCGCCGTCAGGATGACCGGCCGGGCGCGCTGCACGGTCGCCTCGACCACGGCGTGATAGTCGTCGAGCCCGGCATCCCTGTTCTCCTTGATCTGTCCGATCAGGATCAGCGTGTTGCGCATCAGGATGCCGGCGAGCCCGATCAGACCCAGGATGGCGTTGAAGCCGAAGGGCTGGTTGAAGGCGAGCAGGACCGGCACGGCGCCGACGAGGCCCAGCGGGGCGGTCAGCATCACCATCGCGGTCGCCGAGAAGGAGCGGACCTGCAGCATGATGAGGACCAGCATCAGGGCGACCATGATCGGGAACACGGTGGCGAGCGCGGCGTTCGCCTTCCCCGCCTCCTCGATCGAGCCGCCCATCTCGATGCGGTAACCCTCCGGCAGCGAGGCGATCAGCGGCTGCAGGGCCTGCATGACGCGCAGCGAGACTTCGGGCGGCTGGGCGGCCTCGCCGATGTCGGAGCGGACGGCGATCGTCGGGGTCCGGTCGCGCCGCTTCAGGATCGGGTCTTCCATGCGCACCTCGGCATGGCCGATCTGGGCGAGCGGGATCAGGCGCCCGTCGCGGCTGGTGAGCGAGAAGTCGGCGAGCCGGGCAGGGTCGAGCCGCTCTCCGCCGGCGCTGCGGGCGACGACGTCGACGGTGCGGATGTTCTCGCGGACCTGCGTGACGGCGACGCCGGTGAGCAGGAACTGCAGCTGCTGCGCCGCTTCCGCCGGCGACAGGCCGATGAGGCGCAGCCGGTCCTGGTCGAGGACATAGCGCAGGGTCGGCACGCGGTTGCCCCAGTCGCGATTGGCCTGCCGCACGTCGGGAACGCCCCGCATGATGGCGAGCGCCTGCTCGGAGATCCGGCGCAGCTCGCCGGCATCCGGCCCCATGATCCGGAACTCGACCGGAAACGGCGTGTAGGGGCCGAACATCAGCTGGGTGATGCGCAGATAGGCTTCGGGCGCGAGCCCTTTGGCCACGGCCGTGCGCAGCCGGCGCTTCAGGGCTTCGCGGGCCTCCCCGGCGGGGGTCAGGATGACGATCTTGGCGAAGGCGGGATCGGGCAGTTCCGGGGACATGGCCAGGAAGAAGCGCGGCGCGCCCTGGCCGACATAGCTCGTGACGATCTTGGCCTCCGGCTGGTCCGCCAGCCAGCGCTCGACCGTCTCGACCGTCCGCTCCGTCGTCTCGATGCTCGTGCCCTCCGGCATGCGCACCTCGACCAGCACCTCGGGACGGTCGGAGGTCGGGAAGAACTGCTGCTTCACCGCGCCCATGCCGATGACGGAGAGCGCGAAGACCACGCCCACCGCGCCGCAGGTGAGGAACTTGTGACGCACGGCGAAGGCGATGACCTGGCGCAGGCGGCGGTAGTTCGGCGTGTCGTAGATGGCGTGGTGCCCGCCTTCGACCGGCTTGATCTCGGGCAGCAGCTTCACGCCCAGATAGGGCGTGAAGGCGACCGCCACGACCCAGGAGGCGATCAGGGCGAAGCCCACGATCCAGAAGATGTTGCCGGCATATTCGCCGGCGGTCGAGCGCGCGAAGCCGACCGGCATGAGCCCGACCACCGTCACCAGCGTCCCCGACAGCATCGGCGCCGCCGTGTGGCTCCAGGCATAGGCCGCGGCCGCGATCCGGCCCATGCCTTCCTCCATCTTCACCACCATCACCTCGATGGCGATGATGGCGTCGTCGACCAGCAGCCCGAGCGCGAGGATCAGGGCGCCGAGCGTGATGCGGTCGAAGAACCGGCCGGTCTCCAGCATGACGAGGAAGACGACCGCGAGGGTGAGGGGGACCGCGGCAGCGACCACGATGCCGACCCGCCAGCCGAGGCTGACCAGGCTGACCAGCAGCACGACCCCGAGCGCCATGACGAACTTCAGCATGAACTCGTCGATGGACTCCGTGATGTTCACGGCCTGGTCGGTCACCTTGGTCAGGCTGAGCCCGAGCGGCAGGGCGCCGGCGATCTTCGCCGTCTCCGCCTCCAGCGCCCGGCCGAGGTCGAGGCCGTTCCAGCCGTCCTGCATCACCACGGACAGCATCAGTGCCGGCTCGCCCTGGTGGCGGATGATGAAGGTCGCCGGGTCCTCGTATCCGCGCCGGACATCGGCAATGTCGGAGAGCTTGAGCGTGCGGCCGCCGGCGGCGATCGGCGTGTCGGCGATCTTCCGGAGGTCGTCATAGGCGCCGTCGAGACGGATGAAGACCTGCGGTCCCTCGGTGTCGATCGAACCCGCCGGCGTCACCGCGTTCTGCCGCTGGAGGGCGGCGAAGATGTCCTGCGCCGAGACGCCGAGGGTGACCAGCTTGGCATAGGAGAACTCGACGAAGATCCGTTCCGGCCGCTCGCCGAGAATGGCGATCTTCTTGATGCCGGGCACATGGAGGAGCTGCTGGCGGATGGTCTCGGCCTGCCTGACCAGCGCGCGCATCGGCATGCCTTTGGCCTTCAGCGCATAGAGCGCGAAGCTGACGTCCGAGTACTCGTCGTTGACGAACGGGCCCACGGCTCCGGCGGGCAGGTTCCGGGCCTCGTCGCCCAGCTTCTTGCGGGCCTGGTAGAACTGCTCCTGCACCTGGGCCGGCGGGGTGCTGTCCTTCAGGGTGAGCGTCATGAAGGCGAGCCCGGGCCGCGTCATGGTCTCGACCCGGTCGTACCATTGCAGCTCCTGGAGGCGCTTCTCGAGCGGCTCGGCGACGAGGTCCTGCATCTCCTGCGCCGTCGCGCCCGGCCAGGCGGTGGTGACGGTCAGCACTTTCACGGTGAAGGCGGGATCCTCGGCGCGGCCGAGCTTGAGGAAGGCGATGGCGCCGGCGATCGCGATCGCGATGATGAAGAACAGCGTCACCGAACGTTCGCGAACGGCGAGCGCCGAGAGATTGAAGCTCATGGCGTATCCGCCTTTGCGACAAGAGTGCGGACGGTCTCGCCCTCATGAAGAAGGTGGGCCCCCAGGGCCGCGATCCGCTCGCCGGGCTCGAGGCCCGATACGATCGCGGTCTCCCCGCCGAGCCGGCGTATCGTCACCGGCCGGAAGCCGACCGTGGACGTGGCCTGGTCGATGACCCAGACACCGGGCTTGCCGCCGTCGTCCAGGACGGCGCCGATCGGGACCTCGACGGCGTCGGCGGCATCGGCATCCGCGATCCACAGCGTCACCGTCGCGCCCAGCGGCGCCGACGCCGCATCGCCGTCCAGCACGTAGCGCGCTTCGTAGGTCCGGGTCTGCGGATCGGCCGAATCCGACAGCTGTCGCAGGCGGGCGGGCCAGCGCCGCTGGTCGACGCCGTAGACACTCGCCTCCGCCCGCGAGCCCATGGCCAGCCTGACCGTCTCGGGAAGCGCGACGGTGGCCTCGCGGGGCCCGGCATGGGCGAGCCGCACCACCACCTGTCCGGCCGCGACGACCTGGCCGGGCTCGCCGAGCGTCTCCACGACGATGCCGTCCGCGTCGGCCTCGAGGGTCGAGTACTCGGCCTCGTTCGCCGCGACCCTGGCTTCGGCTTCGGCGGCGGCGAGCTGCGCCTCGGCGGAGTCCAGCGCCGCCCTGGCCTGCTCATGGCGCTGCTTCGTCGCCCATCCCTTGGCCACGAGGTCGGCGTATCTCCTGTCGTCCGCGCGGGCCTGCACCGCCACCGCGCGGGCGGCGGCGACCGCGTTCTGCCTGGCCGTCAACGCAAGGCGCAGGTCATTCTCGTCGATGCGCATGAGCGGCTGGCCGGCGGCGACGCGCTCGCCGACATCGACCAGGCGTTCGACGATCTTGCCGGGCACGCGGAAGCCGAGATTGCTCTGCACCCGCGCCGAGATCGAGCCGGTGAAGGCGCGCTCGACATGGCCGACCGTCCTGGCTTCGGCGATCGCGACGACCGGCGGGGCGCTGCGCGGATCGTCCTGCGCCCTCCGTCCTTCGGCCGAACCGGACACCACGAGGACGCCCGCCGCGCCGATCGCCAGCAGCGAAAGAGCCAGGGAGAGCAGGAGGTGCTTCTTGTTCATGAGCGGAAATCCGACAACTGGGGCAGGCGCCGTGGGAGGCGGGATCGGGCGCATACAGGGAAACCAGTGCATATGCACATATTGGCCAAACACTTGCGCTTCACATCCATCGTTCAGCCCCTGTCCACGGGACGGAAGCGCTCCAGCGAGGCTGTCAGCTGCGCGAGCTCTTCCGGCGGGAAGCCGGCCGTGACGGCCTGCTGGGCCTGCTGCCAGCCTTCCTTGGCGCCGGCGAGGATCTCTTCGCCGGCTTCGGTCAGGGCGATGCGCCGCGCGCGTGCGTCGCGCTCGTCGGTGGACACGTCCAGAAGCCCGCGCCGGGCGAGCGGCTTCAGGTTCTTGGTCAGGGTCGTGCGGTCCATTCCCAGCGTCTCCGCCAGTTCGCCGATGGTCGGGGACCGGAGATGCTTGAGCGCGATGAGGACGGAGAACTGCCAGTTGTTGATCCCGAGCGACCGGAACGCTTCATCGAAACGACGGCCGATGATCCGCCCCGCCCGCTGGACGTGCTGGCACAGGCAGGTGCGGGCGATGAGGTCGGCGGTCTCGGCGTCGAGGGTTTGCGAAAGCGGCATGCCCTTCAAATAGGTGCATATGAACGTATCGTCAAGTGCAGTGGCCCTGCCGATGAGCGTGTGCATCGTCGCGACATGATTCTCCTTGCCTGAATGTTCTGTTTTTGTTCTATTCAATCATGGTCGATACTGCGATCAAAGCCGGAGCTCCGTCCGCCGTTTCGCCGGCCACGGAGGCGGCGCCAATGGACCGACGACGGCTGGGCCGAACACCGCCGCCAGCCCTGCAACGACGACGTGGATCCCTGGAATCCAGGAAAGCTTTCCGGGAACGAAGGGGATCATCGTGGTTTATCCGGTCACAGGCCGGGAAGGGAGATCCGCATGTGCACCCGACACCATCGCCACTCGATCTTCTGCATCCTGCCGCCCTATCTGTTGCGCGAGATTCTCGCCAACGGCAGCAGGGCGCAGAAGGCGGCCGCCAGCCGGGCGCTCGGCATCGACACGACGTTCCGCACCATGCGCGTCCGGCTGGAGGTGGCGCAGTCGGTGGCGGCGCGCCGCAGCCGCAAGCTGGCCCTGCCGCCATCGCGCCAGCGCAGCATCTACACTGCCGGCAACGGCGAGACCCTGCCGGGCACGCTGGTGCGCGCCGAAGGGCAGGACCCGTCGGGCGACGTCGCGGTCGACGAGGCCTATGACGGCCTGGGCCACACCTTCGACTTCTTCTTCGAGGCGTATCGCCGCAACTCGATCAACGACGACGGCATGGCGCTCGACGCCACGGTCCATTACGGCGAGGACTACAACAACGCCTTCTGGAACGGCCAGCGCATGGTGTTCGGCGATGGCGACGGCGACCTGTTCAACCGCTTCACCGCCTCGCTCGACGTCATCGGCCACGAGCTCGGCCACGGCGTCACCGAGGACGAGGCTGGCCTCGTCTATATGCAGCAGCCGGGGGCGCTGAACGAATCCCTGTCCGATGTCTGGGGATCGCTGGTCAAGCAATGGGTGCTGAAGCAGACCGCCGAGGAGGCCGACTGGATCATCGGCGAGGGGCTGTTCACCGCCAAGGTGCAGGGCGTGGGCCTGCGCTCGATGAAGGCGCCGGGCACCGCCTATGACGATCCGGTGCTGGGGAAGGACCGCCAGCCCGGCCACATGGACGACTATGTCGACACGATGCAGGACAATGGCGGTGTCCACATCAATTCCGGCATCCCGAACCGGGCCTTCTACCTCGCTGCGACCGCCATCGGCGGCCATGCCTGGGAGAAGGCGGGCCGCATCTGGTACGATGCCCTGCGTGACGCCCGGGTGACCGAGACCACGAAATTCGCCGATTTCGCCGCCGTGACGGTGGATGTGGCGGGGCGGCTGCCCGGCGTGAAGAAGGCCGAGGCCAAGGCCGTGGCCGACGCCTGGAAGCAGGTCGGCGTCCCGACCGGCTGACGCCCCGGGGAGGGGCAGGAGCGGACGATGCGGATCACCTTCGCGATGTCGAGCACGGGCCTGTTCTATGCGCCGGGGCTGGCCGAGCCGGTGGTGCTGGACCTGGCGGCGCTGCCGCCGGCGGAAGCCGCCCGGATCGAGGCGCTGGTCCGCGACGCCCATGTCCTCGACCGGCCCGCGGCGCCGGAAAGCCTGTCGCGGCCGATGCCGGACGCCCGGCAGTTCACCGTGACGATCGACGAGGGCGGCCGCAGCCGCACGCTCGAGCTGGCCGAGCCGATCGCCGACCCGGCGCTGAAGGACCTGGTCCGCTGCCTGCTGGACCAAGTCCGGGCGGCGCGGGCGAGCCGGCGGTCATAGTCGGCGCTTCGGATCGGTTCCTTTCGCACTCCACAGGCCCGACGGTCTGGGCATGAGCCAGGGCACACGGAACGCACGAAACATTCGCAATTAAGCCATAATTATAAACAAAACATCCTGTCCTGGAGCATGGAGTCGAGGCTTATTCCTTAATGTTTAAGGAGATGCAGCGATGTCCATCATTCCGGGAACCTCGGGCGACGATAATCTCTACGGCACATCCTCCAGCGATCAGATCACCGGCGCCGGGGGCGACGATACGATCTACGACGGCGACTACAGCGTCAGTTCGGTGGACACGATCGACGGGGGAACCGGCGACGACTATGTCGTCACCTATGCCGGCGCCGATACCATCAATGGCGGCACCGGGCAGGACCTCCTTCAATTCTACTATACGAGCGGTTCGACGGCGTTCACCGTCACGACCAACACGACGCCGGGGGCGACCACGACCGCTTCCAACGGCGTACAATTCACCAATTTCGAGAGGCTGTACTTCTATCTCGGATCCGGCGACGACGTCGTGACCGCGGGGGACGGCGACGATTCCTTTTCCGGCAATGCCGGGAACGACACGTTCAACGGCGGCAGCGGTCGCGACGGCGGCTATGGCGGCCTTGGCAATGACATATTCCACGGCGGCAGCGGCAGCGACTATCTCAACGGCGACGACGGGAACGATTCGCTCTACGGAGACAGCGGCGGCGACTCCCTCTATGGCGGCGCCGGCGCCGACACCATCTCCGGCGGCGACGGCTATGACTATATCGAGGGCGGTGCCGGCGCCGATACACTCAATGGCGGCGCCTCCGGCGATAGCCTGTCCTACTATTCCTCCGCAGCCGCGGTGGCGGTGAACCTGGCGTTTGGGACCGCGAGCGGCGGCCATGCGCAGGGTGACACCTTCTCGAATTTCGAGAACGTCACCGGCAGCCAGCATGACGACTCGCTCACCGGAAATGCCAGCAGCAACAGCCTCAACGGCAACGATGGCGACGACGCGCTCTCCGGTGGCGGAGACTACGACAGTCTCTATGGCGGCTCCGGCAGCGACACCCTCTCCGGGGACGCCGGAAACGACTATCTCTCCGGGGACGACGGCGACGATCTGCTGCGCGGCGGGGTCGGCGCGGACAGCCTCTACGGCGGCAACGGCACCGACACCGCAAGCTATTATACGAGTTCGGCCGGGGTCGTGATCAATCTGGTGACGGGCTCGGGCAGCGCCGGCGACGCCGCGGGCGATTTTCTGAGCGCGATCGAGAACCTCTCCGGCGGCCAGGGCAATGACAGCCTGGTCGGGGACACCGGGGCGAACACGCTGCTGGGCTGGAACGGCAACGACGTGCTCACCGGCGCGGGCGGCAAGGACATGCTGACCGGAGGCGCCGGCGCCGACCGCTTCGTCTATGGCAATACGGCGCAGAGCCCGGTCGGCGCCGGAGCCGACCGGATCACCGATTTCAGCCACGCCCAGGGCGACCACATCGACCTGGAGGGAATCGACGCCAACACGGCCGTGGCCGGCGACCAGGCCTTCAGCTTCATCGGCACGGCGACCTATACCGGCGTTGCCGGCCAGCTGCGCTACGTCGTCGTCGGAGGCGTCACTACCATCGGCGGCGACGTCGACGGCGACGGCGCCTCCGACTTCCACATCCAGCTCACCGGCTCGATCGGCCTGGTCGCCGCCGATTTCGTGCTCTGACCGCGGCGGCTGGCGATTTACCCCGCCTGCGGCACCGGCGCGGCGGCCGGGCGGCCCTTCGGGCCGCGGATGCCGGTCAGGTCGGCCCAGCGGTAGCGGTCCATCGCCAGCCCTTCCAGGTCGATCTCGGCGCGGCGGCCGGAGACGATGTCCGACATCACCCGGCCGGAGCCGCAGGCCATGGTCCAGCCCAGCGTGCCGTGGCCGGTGTTGAGGAACAGGTTGCCATAGGGCGTGCGGCCGACCACCGGGGTGCCGTCCGGCGTCATCGGCCGCATGCCGGTCCAGAAGCTGGCGCGGGAGACATCGCCGCCCGCCGGGAACAGGTCGGTGACCGAATGCTCCAGCGTCCGCCGACGGGCGTCCCACAGCTTGCTGCTGTAGCCCGCCAGCTCGGCGGTGCCGCCGACGCGGATGCGGTCGCCCAGCCGGGTGATCGCGACCTTGTAGGTCTCGTCCATCACGGTCGAGACGGGGGCCCCTGCGGCCTCGGTGATCGGCACGGTGATCGAGTAGCCCTTGACCGGATAGACCGGGATCTGGATTCCCAGCGGCTTCAAGAGCAGCGGCGAATAGCTGCCCAGCGCCAGGACATAGCCATCGGCGCGCAGGGTCTCGCCGTCCTCCAGCGCCACGCCGCCGATGCGGTTGCCGTCGGTCATCAGCGCGGCGATGCGGGCGCCCCAGCGGAAGGTGACGCCCAGCCCCTCGGCCAGCTTCGCCAGGGTGTTGGTGAACTTGAAGCAGTCGCCGGTCTCGTCGCCCGGCAGGCGCAGGCCGCCGGCCAGCTTGTCCTTCACCGCGGCGAGGGCGGGCTCGGCGGTGGCGCAGCCGGCCGGGTCCAGCACCTCGTAGGGCACCCCGGCCTCCTGCAGCACGGCGATGTCCTTGGCCGCGGCGTCGACCTGCTTCTGGGTGCGGAACAGCTGCAGCGTGCCCTGGGCCCGGTCGTCATAGGCGATGCCGGTGTCGGCGCGCAGCTGGCGCAGGCAGTCGCGGCTGTATTCCGCCAGGCGGACCATCCGCTCCTTGTTCACGGCGTAGCGGGCGGCGGTGCAGTTGCGCAGCATCTGCGCCAGCCACAGCCACTGCCGGGTGTCCAGCTGCGGGCGCAGCACGAAGGGGCTGTGCTCCATCAGCATCCATTTGATCGCCTTCAGCGGCACGCCGGGGGCGGCCCAGGGCGCGGAATAGCCGGGCGAGACCTGGCCGGCATTGGCGAAGCTGGTCTCGTTCGCCGGCCCGTCCTGCCGGTCGACCACCGTCACCTCGTGGCCGGCGCGGGCGAGGTACCAGGCGGTGGTCACGCCGATGACGCCGGCGCCGAGGACGATGACCTTCACGACGGAACTCCTTCGAGAACCAGGGTGGACGAGGGGGCAGGGGATGGCTGGCCGTCGCGGTACTCGCGACGGAAGCGGCGGCCGAGCCGGGTCAGGATCTCGTAGCCGATGGTGCCGGCATCGGCGGCGATGGCATCGACGCTGCGATGCGGCCCGATCAGCTCGACCATCGCACCGGGGCGCAGCGCGCCCTCCGGCAGGGCCGAGACGTCGAGGCCGAGCGAATCCATCGACACGGCACCGACGATCGGCAGGGCGGCGTCGCCGAAATGCGCGATGCCGGCGTTGCTAAGGCTGCGGGGGAAGCCGTCGGCATAACCCACCGCCACGGTGGCGATGCGGCGCGGCCCATCGGCGCGCCAGGTCAGGCCGTAGCCGACCTCGTCGCCGGCGGCGATGCTGCGCAGCTGGACGATCCGGGCCTGCAGCCGCACCACCGGGCGCAGCGGGTTCGGCGCGCCGGCGACCGGGGTTAGCCCGTACAGCGCCGCGCCGGGCCGGGCCATGTCGTAGTGGAAGTCGGGGCCGAGGAAGATGCCGGAGGAGTTGGCCAGCGCCGCCGGGGCCTGCGGCAGGCGGCGGCGGGCCACGTCGAAGCGCAGGCGCTGGGTGCCGTTGGCCGGGTGGTCCTGCCGCTCGGCGCAGGCCAGGTGGCTCATCACCAGGCGCAGGTCGAGACTGTCGAGGCGCCGCGGCTCATCGACGATCCGGTCCAACTCGGCCGGCGACAGCCCCATGCGCGACATGCCGGTGTCGAGCTGCAGCACCGCCGGCAGCGCCCGCCCGAGGCGGCGCGCCAGGCCGGTCCAACCCTCGACCTGCTCCAGGCTGTTCAGCACAGGGGTCAGGCGGTGGGCCAGGGCGATGTCCTCGCAGCCCGGCATCGGCCCGTGCAGCACGAACACCTCCGCCGCCTCCGGCACGCGAGGCCGAAGGGCTATGCCCTCCTCGAGATGGGCGACGAAGAAGTGGCGGCATCCTTCCGCGGCCAGGACCGGCGCGATCCGGTCGGCGCCCAGCCCGTAGGCGTCGGCCTTCAGCACTGCGGCGCAGGCGGCGCGGCCGAGGCGGCGGCGCAGCGCACGATAATTCTCGCGGATCGCGGCCAGATCGACGATCAGCGTGGCGCCGGAGGCGTCGGCAAGGGAAGTGGTCATCGGGGCCGAACCGCAGGGGATCCAACGGCATCAGGATACGGCCGCGGGCCCTCGGTGATCCTTGATTTCCGTTGATCCTTCTGCGGCCGGATGGTCTGGTGTTCGCAGCAAATTCGCCGGTTTTCGCAGAAAACACGCATGACCACGCTCGACGCCATCGACCGCAAGATGATCCAGCTGCTGCGCGCCGACGGGCGCATCAGCAATGCCGACCTGGCCGAGGCGGTCGGGCTGTCGCCGTCCGCCTGCCTGCGCCGGCGTCAGTTGCTGGAGCATGCCGGGATCATCCGCGGCTACACTGCGCTGATCGACGAGCCCGACGTCGCCAACCCGACCATCGCCATCGTCCAGATCACGCTGGAGCGGCAGACCGAGGAATATCTGGCCCGGTTCGAGGCCGCCGTGCGGAAGTGCCCGGAGGTCGACCAGTGCTATCTGATGACCGGCATGTCGGATTACCTGCTGCGCGTCGTCGCCCGCGACACCGCCGATTACGAGCGGATCCACAAGGAGCAGCTGTCGCGCATGCCCGGCGTCTCCCGCATCCAGTCGGCCTTTACCCTGCGCAGCGTGATCCGAGGCAACTCCGGGACCT
Organism: Inquilinus sp. Marseille-Q2685; assembly: GCF_916619195.1. Lineage (NCBI taxonomy): Bacteria > Pseudomonadati > Pseudomonadota > Alphaproteobacteria > Rhodospirillales > Rhodospirillaceae > Inquilinus > Inquilinus sp. Marseille-Q2685. The sequence continues at coordinate 410,546 of NZ_CAKAKL010000001.1, read as the reverse complement.
AAGGAGAACTTTGCCATGACCCGTGACCGCCTGTTCCTGCTGCGTCCCGGATTCACCGACCCGGCCTATCCCGGCCAGGTCTTCTACTGCTGGCACTGCGCCTTGCTGGAAGGCGTGCTGGCCTCCTTCCCGGAGCCGGCGGCGCGGCTGGACGTCGAGCGGATCCCCTGGCCGCGGCCGCGCCAGGCCGTGGTGGCGCTGGTCGGCGAACGGAACCAGTCGCTGCCGCTGCTGGTGCTGGGCGTGGGGAGCCCGGTCGATGCGGAGGCCGAGAGCCATGGCGACGTCCGCTTCATCGCCGGCAAGGACCGCATCCTCGCCGCCCTGTCACGGCGTCACGGCTTTCCCGACCCGCATCCTTGACCGGCGCGGCCTAAGGCTCCTTCCGCACGCCCCACAGCCGGGCGTTGCCCGGACCCCAATCGGCATAGCCGCGGACCTTCGGCCCGACCGTCGTCACCTGCACCGGGTTGAACAGGCCGATCACCGGCACCTGCTCGGCCATGCGGGCGTGCAGCTTGTCGAAGATCGCCTGCCGGCCGGCCTTGTCCTCCACCGTCTTGGCCTCGGCCAGCCAAGCGGCCGCCTGCGGGTCCTCCCACTGGCTGGTCGGGTCCTCGTCCTTGCTGCCGATGATCGAGTCGAAGGCCAGCGCCGGGTCGGGCCGGCCGGAATAGGTGAAGACCGAGGCCTGGAACTTGCCCTCGCGGTAGTTCTGCAGCTGCGTCGCCCAGTCCAGCGTCTCGAGCTGCGCGTCGATCCCGGCGGCGGTCAGCAGCCCCTGGATCATCAGCGCCGCCTCGTACTGGCCGGTCGGGCGGTTGTTGGTCTGGATCCTGATCGTGGCCCCGGCGCGGCCGGCCTGCTGCAGCAGCTTCGCGGCTTCGGCCGGGTCATAGGCCGGCCAAGCCATCTCGCCGTCGTGGTGATAGGCGCTGGCCACGGCGATGGCCGACGGATTCGGGGCGGCCAGGCCGAAGCTCGCCGCCTCGGCCACCTGCTTGCCGTCGATCGCCCGGGCCAGCGCCTGGCGCACCCGGACGTCGGACAGCAGCGGATCCCGGGTCTGCAGCAGCAGCACCGCCCAGGACAGGGTCGGCGTCACCGTCACCTGCGCCCCGGCCGCCTTCATCGTCTCGATCTCGGTGGCGCCGACATCGGGCACGATGTCGACCTGGCCGGAGAGGAGGGCGGCGTTCATCACCGAACGGTCGGGTATGACGACAAAACGCAGCCTCTCCGCCAATGCCTGCTTGCCGCCGGCGGCGCCGTCGCGGTCGCCGGGCAGCGACTTGTAGCCGGCGAAGCGGGTCAGCTCGAGATACCGGTTCTTCTGCCAGTCGGCGAAGACATAGGGCCCGGTCCCGACCGGCTTGACCCAGGCGCCGTCGGGCCCGAGCGAGGAGGGGCTGAGCACCGCGGCGCCGCACTGGATCGTCGCCATGTTGACCAGGAACAGCGCGCTGCGCCGGTCGAGCCGGAACACCACGGTGCGCGGGTCCGGCGTCTCCACCGCCAGCACCTTCGGGCCGTTGCGGCCGTCAAAGCGGTCCAGGCACTGCCACTGCGTCGCCGGGTCGAGATAGCGCTTCCAGCTCCATGCCACCTCGGCCGAGGTCATCGGCCGGCCGTCGTGGAAGGTGACGCCGTCGCGCAGCCGGAAGGTGTAGGCGGTGCCGTCCGGCGACACCTCGACGCTCTCGGCCAGCATCGGCACCGGGGTCTGGTCCTCGCGCAGGGCGACCAGCCCTTCGGTCACATGCTGCAACACGACGTCGGAGTTGAAGTCGCGCTGCACGCCCGGATTGCTGCTGCGGATATCGGCATTGAGCGCGATCGACAGCAGCGGTGTCGGCTCCGCCGCGGCCGCAGGAGCGGCGGCGAGGAGCAGGGCGGCAAGGGCCAGGGCCCGCATGGCGCTCACGCCGCCTCGGCCCGGAGCTTCGCCAGCGTGTCGGCGAAGAAGGCCTTCACCGGCTCCAGCACGCGCGTGCCCTCATGGCCGACGCCGGGGACGATGTCATGGCGCACCGCGATGCCGTGGCGCTCAAAGCTGGCGCGCAGCGACAGCATCCGCTCCTGCCGGTTGCCGCCGGCCAGGTCGGCGCCGTCCATCCAGCCCGGATCGGTCGGCCTGGTGACGATCTCCCAGGTCTCGGTGTCGTCGCCGCCGATCACCATCTGCACCGCCACCCGGCGCATCGCCGCGAGGTCGACCGGCCGGCCGAAGCGGGCCTCGAAGTCGCGCAGGCCGACCCACCAGTCGTAGTCCCAATTGAGCAGCGTGACCGAGCCCGGCGCGCCGATCGAGACGCCCAGCACCCGCTCCGGATGGACGTAGAGGAAGCGGTGGACGAAATGGCCGCCGCCGGAGAAGCCGAACATCAGGAAACGGTCGGCGCGGACCCGGTACTTCGCCGCCACCTCGTCGACCATGGCCAGCAGCAGCAGGTCGAAGCGCATGTCGTGGAAGGCCAGGCGCTTGTAGTTCGACAGCTCTCCCGGCTCGATCAGCCCGGCCGGGAACAGCGGCGCCAGCAGGATGCAGTCGTTCGCCTCGGCGAAATCCATGAAGCCGTCGCGATAGGCGGTGGCGGTGCGGCCGGTGCCGTGCATCAGCACCGCCAGGCTGTAGGTCTTGTCGCCATCCTCCTCGTAGTCCCGGGGAACGTAGAGGCAGTAGGAGACGCGCTGGTCGGCCTGCAGCGCGAAGAACGGCGTCTGGCCGAAATCGTAGTAGGACAGCCTCACCCCATGGCCCGGACGATCGCGCATTGTCAGCCTCCGCTGTGCCGGCTTCACCGGCCGGCCCGGGCATCTTAGGACGGCCGACGCTCGTCGCAAGGCGAAATGTATTTTGATATCGTAAAATTCGAAAATTTCGACAGCGCCGCGATCATCGAGGCCTTTGCGCTGATGCGGCCGGCATGCCTAGAGTTGTGAAGACCTCGGCCAGCGGGGCAGAGCCGGATGCAGCAGGCGGTCGGCGCCAAGGATGATCTGCGTGTGGAGCGCGCCGCCGAGCCGGCGCCTGCGGGACTGCTGCTGCCCTTCGTCGAGGCACTGGCCCATCCGGTGTTCCGCCTGGTCTGGTTCACCGGCCTGTTCGCCAATCTCGGCGATTGGGCCCAGTCGGTCGCTGCCGCCTGGGTGCTGACCGTCACCGAGGCCAGCCCGTTCCTGGTCGCGCTGATCCAGGTGGCGACCGCGGTGCCGCTGGTGCTGCTGTCGCTGCCGACCGGGGCGCTGGCCGATATCTATGATCGCCGCAAGATGATCCTGGCTGGCGAGGCGTGCTGCGTCCTGGGCGGTCTCGGCCTGACCGTGCTCGGCGTCCTCGGTCTGCTCGAGCCGGTCGGGCTGATCGGTCTGACCTTCCTGATCGCCGTCGGCTACGCGCTGGAGGGGCCGGCCTGGCAGGCGGCGGTCGGCGACATGGTGCCGAAGCAGGCGGTGGCCAGCGCCGTGCTGCTGAACTCGATCAACTACAACGTCGCCCGCGCCCTGGGGCCGGCGATTGGCGGCCTCCTGCTCGCCTGGCTGGGCGCGTCATGGGTGTTCCTGATCGCCACGGCCAGCTTCGCCGGCCTGCTGGCGGCGGTCTGGTCCTGGGGCTGGCGCCCGGCGCGCTCGGCCCTGCCGCCGGAGACGCTGCGCGGGGCCGTGACCGCAGGGCTGCGCTTCGCCCGGCATTCGCTGGTGACCCGGCGGGTGGCGACGCGGTCCTTCATCTTCGGCTTCTGCGCCAGCTCGGTGTGGGCGCTGCTGCCGCTGCTGGCGCTCGACCAGCTCGGCGAGGACGCCATCGGCTACGGCGTGCTGCTCGGCGCGCTCGGCATCGGTGCGGTCTGTGGCGGCTTCCTGGTCCAGCCGGCGCGGGAACGGCTGGGCACCAGCGGGCTGATCTCGAGCTCCGCCTTCGTCTTCGCCGCGGTGCTGCTGGTGCTCGGCACCATCCACATCACCGCCGTGCTGGTGCCGGTGCTGTTCGTCGGCGGCGTCGCCTGGATCGCCGTGGTGTCGACCTACAACACCGCGGTGCAGCTGCTGGTGCCGGACTGGGTCAAGGCCCGGGCCATGGCGATCTACCAGATGGCGCTGTATGGCGGGCTGGCGCTCGGCTCGGTCGCCTGGGGCGCCTTGGCTGAGAGCGCGGGTGTCGCCGCCACTCTGGCGGCCAGCGGCGCCGCGCTCGTGATCGGGGCGCTGTGGGCGCTGCGGCTGAAGATCCCGGACATCGCCCTGGTCGACCTGCGGGCCGCGCCGGTCCGCAAGCTGGAGCTGCCGGCCCTGCCGATCGATCCGCGCCGGGACGCGGTGATGGTGGTGGTCGAGTACCGCATCGGGCCGGACCAGGAGCGCGACTTCGTCCGCGCCAGCGCCCGGTTGCGCGAGGTGCGGCTGCGCAACGGCGCCAGCCGGTGGTCGCTGTTCCGCGACGCCGCCGACCGGCTGAAATGGAGCGAAGTCTATTTCGTCGACAGCTGGTACGAACATCTGCGGCTGCTGGCCCGGTTGACCGCGGCCGACCGCGAGCTGATCGACCGGGTCGGGCGGCTGAACCAGGGGCCGCCGCCCTCGGTCCGCCACGCCATCAGCTGGCGCCGGCGCGGCCGGCGCCAGCTGGCCGCCAAGCCTCCCGCCGATGGCGCGGCAAGGCCGGATCCGGGGCGGCCGCCGGGGCAGGGGGCGACCGCATCACCGGGGCAGCAGCCTGTCTCCACGCCGGCTGCCGATCCTCAGATTTCCACCACCGGAACATAGTATCAGCCTCGTCTCGTTCCGTATTGCTACCCACCTGGACGTCATGCTCGCGCAGCATTCTGTTAAAATAGAGCTGTGAGTAGCCCGGGTTCTTGAACATTGAAGCTTCATTCGATGACATCTGGTCACCGACAGGCGGTGGCGATAGTCTAGGCAGACCTCCTTCTGCATTTGGAACCGCAAGGAATGGCCGTCGACGACGCGGTGCCTCCGGTATGAAACCTCCGATCGATCGATTCGCCGAACTGGAGTTCGAAAGCGCCGCCCATCTGACGCTGACGCTGCTGGGCCAGGTTCGGGACGGCCGGATGACGCCGATCGAGTTCGCGATCTGGCTGCGGCAACTGATGATGCACAAGCAGGAGCCACTGTCCGACAACGAGAAGAGCGCCATGGCCTGCACCCTGGCGGTCGCGCTGTTGGACGATGAGGGGCTGGACCTCACCCCACTGGAGCTGATGGAACTGCTGGACCGGTCCGAGCAAGCGGGCGCGATCGGACGGCTGGTGTAGGGACCTTCGGCGCCCTCAGCTCTTGGACGCGTGCTCGGGCTTGCCCTTGCGCTTGGTCGAGGCCATTTCGTCGAGCTGCTTCTCGCTCATGGACTTGTACATCGACTTCGACGCGCCCTTCAACTCGCCGACCTTCTGCTCACCGCGCTTGGCGGCCAGGGCGGCCCCGGCCGCCTTCTGCTGCGCTTTCGATTTCGCCGGCATGACTGCCTCCACGGTGGTGGATACCTGAATCAGGAACGGTGGGGCATGTCGGCCGGTTCCGCTCCTGCCCCCTGCGTCGCGGTTCGATCCGGAACGGCCGGCGCTTTGATCCTGTTGCAATCGTACATTCCCGTCCCCGACAGGGAGAATTGTCATGAGGGCCGTCCTTGTGCTGTCGACCGCGGCGATCGCTTGCACGCTCGCGCTCGGAGGCTGCAGCCGCGAGAGCGAGCCGGCGCAGATGCTGGCATCGCTGGCGCCTTCGCCCCAGATCGATCCGGCCAATTATGTGCAGACCGCCGGGATGAGTGACCTGTTCGAGGTCGAGGCCGGCAAGGTCGCCACCCGGCGGGCCCGCAGCAGCGAGGTCCGCAGCTTCGCCCGGATGATGGTGAAGGATCACACCGAATCCACCGGCAAGATCCGCAGCGCCGTCCGCAGTTCGAACCTGGGCATCCAGCTGCCGACCGCGCTCGACCCGCAGCATCAGGAGAAGCTGGCGGCATTGCGGTCGGTCCCGCGCGCCGAATTCGACCGCCAGTACATGGAAGGCCAGGTGGAAGCCCACCAGGAGGCGCTGAAGCTGCAGCAGAGCTATGGCAAAAGCGGTGGCGATCCGAACCTGAAGGCGGTGGCCTCGCAGCTGACCCCGATCGTCCAGCACCATCTCGACGAGGCCCAGGCCATCCTGTCCGGCCTGCGCTGAGGCTTCTGTCCCTTCCCTGCCTCCATGCGACGGGTCAGCCCCCGCGGAGCATGACCGTCGACAGTGGGGGCAGGGAGGCCAATAGCAGGTCGCGGCCGCCGGCACCGGTCTCGATCACCGGTTCGGCCTCTGTGATGCCGCCGCCGCCGTATTCGCGCGCATCGGTGTTCAGGATGGGCCGCCAGGGCCCGCGATGCGGAACCGGAATGCCATATTCCGGCCGCGGCACCGGGGTGAAGTTGCACACCACGAGGATCGGCGCGTCGCCCTCCGCGCCCAGCCGCAGATAGGCGAAGACGCTGGCCTCGGCATCGTCGACCACGGTCCAGGCGAAGCCGGCGGGGTCGGCGTCGTGCCGATGCAGCGCCGGCTCGGCCCGGTAGATCCGGTTGAGGTCGCGGACCAGCCGCTGCACGCCGCGATGCAGCGGGTCGTCCAGCAGGTGCCAGTCCAGCTGGGCGTCGTGGTTCCACTCCCGCTCCTGGCCGAACTCGCCGCCCATGAACAGCAGCTTCTTGCCCGGCGAGCTCCACATGAAGCCGAAATAGGCGCGCAGGTTGGCGAAGCGCTGCCAGGTGTCGCTCGGCATGCGGCCCAGCAGCGAGCCTTTGCCGTAGACCACCTCGTCATGAGACAGCGGCAGCACGAAGCGCTCGCTGAAGGCGTAGAGCAGCCCGAAGGTCATCGCATTGTGGTGGTGTTTGCGATGGATCGGGTCGCGCGTCATATAGCCGAGCGTGTCGTGCATCCAGCCCATGTTCCATTTGAAGGAGAAGCCGAGACCGCCCTCCGATACCGGCGCGGTGACGCCGGGCCAGGCGGTCGATTCCTCCGCGATCACCACAGCGCCGGGATGGCGCTCGGCCACCAGCGTGTTGAGCCGCCGCAGGAAGGCGATCGATTCCAGATTCTCGCGCCCGCCATGGGCATTGGGGATCCAGTCGCCGGGCCCGCGGCTGTAGTCGCGGTAGAGCAGGGAGGCGACGGCATCCACCCGCAACCCGTCGATATGGTAGCGGTCCAGCCATTCCAGCGCGCTGGCCAGGAGGAACGCGACCACCTCGGTGCGGCCGAGATTGTAGATCCAGGTGTTCCAGTCGCGATGGAAGCCCTCGCGCTCGTCCTCGTGCTCGTAGAGGGCGGTGCCGTCGAAGCGATGCAGCCCGTGGGCGTCGCCGGGGAAGTGCGCCGGCACCCAGTCCAGCAGCACGCCGACGCCGGCCCGGTGGCAGGCGTCGACGAAGCGGGCGAAGGCCTCCGGCGGACCGAAGCGGGCAGTCGGGGCGAACAGGCCGAGCGGCTGGTAGCCCCAGCTGCCGGTGAAGGGGTGCTCGGTGATCGGCATCAACTCGAGATGGGTGAAGCCCATGCCGGCGACATAGGGCACCAGCCGGTCCGCCAGCCCGTCCCAGCCCAGCGGCCGGCCGTCCGCGCCGCGCAGCCAGGAGCCGGCATGCAGCTCGTAGATCGAGATCGGGGCGGAAGCGGACTGCCGCTCGGCCCGGCCCTGCATCCATTCGCCGTCGGCCCAGCGGAAGGGCAGGGGCAGCGGCACCACCGAGGCGGTGCGCGGCGGCGCCTCGGTCTCGCGGGCCAGCGGATCGGCGCGCTGCGGCAGCAGCCGGCCGTGCCGGTCCAGCAGCTCGAATTTGTAGAGCGCGCCGTCGGCGACGCGCGGGATGAACATCTCCCACACTCCGCCGTGATGGCGCAGCCGCATCGGATGGCGTCGTCCGTCCCAGCTGTTGAACTCGCCGACCACCGAAGCGCGGCTGGCATTCGGCGCCCAGACGGCGAAGCGGGTGCCCGCGACCCCGTCGATCGTGACCACCCGACTGCCCAGGCAGCGCCGCACCGCCTCCGGGTCGCCTGCGGCCAGGGCGCGCAGGTCCGGATCGCCGAGCAGCACGCCGAAGCCGTAAGGATCCTCGGTTTCCTGCACCGCGCCGCCGGGCCAGGTGATGTGCAGCAGATAGGGCTCGTCCTCGTTCAGCACGCCGGCGAACACCCCGGCCGGATGGATGGGCTTCAGCCTCGCCAAACGGCGGCCATCCGACCGCGCCACCGCCTCGACCCTGTCGGCATTGGGCAGGCAGGCACGGACCGCGATGCCGTCCCCGGTCGGGTGGGGGCCCAGCACCGCGAAGGGATCGCCATGGCGCCCCGCCGCGATCGCGTCGAGGGCGGCGGGATCGAGGCCGGTCGGCAGCGCGACGTCAGGCATGGGTCAGAACCTTCGCGTCGGTGGCGAGCTGGTCCAGCAAGGCCGCCAAGCCACGGATCGGCAGGCCGATCCAGCTGGGGCGGTTCGCCGCTTCGTAGCGGATTTCGTAGGCCGCCTTCTGCAGCGAGAAGAGGGCGATCAGAGCCTCCTCCGCCTCCGGCGTCGCCCAGGGATGCGGCGCAACCCGGGCGACCGCGCGGTAGGCCTCCAGGAAGGCCTGCGACGCCTCGGCCCGGTACCGCTGCAGCAGGGCGGTCCGCTGCTCCCGCATCGCTTCGGGGATGGAATCACGGATGGCATCGTCGGCCGTGGCCGCGGCGTAGTCGATCGACCGCAGCAGGCCGGCGACGTCGCGCAGCGGGCTCGATTTGTGCCGGCGCTCGGCGATCGGTCGGGTCGGCTCGCCCTCGAAATCGATCAGATAGGCGTCGCCCTGCGCCACCAGCACCTGGCCGAGATGGAAGTCGCCATGGACCCGGGTCTGCAGCGATCCCCGACCCGCGTCGGCCAGGCGTTCGACCAGCCGGGCCAGCCGATCCTGGCCTTCCAGCAGCCGCCTGGCCGCCGCTTCGGTCGCGGCGTCCGGCCAATCGCGCATCGCCGCGACCGTGGCGATCGCGCCGTCGATCTCGACCCGCGCCTCCTCGATCCAGCCGCGGACCGCCGCGGCATCCGCCGGCTCGGGTGCGAAGGCTGGGTCGTCGCTGGGCCGGGCCAGCACGGCATGGATCTCGGCCAGGCGCCGGCCGATCGCCGCGGCGAAGCCGGCCTCGTCGGCGAAGCCTTCGCCATCGGTTGCTCCTTCGGTCAGGGTCATCTCGTCGACGGTCCGGCGCAGATTGTCCAGGCTCCAGCTCCAACCGTCGCCCTGGTTGCGAACGAAGCCCTGGGCGATCGCCAGCGTCCGCGGCTCGCCGTCGGCGCCGATGCGCACCACCTCGCCGAACAGCGGAGCGATATTGGTTGCGCCGTGCTCGGTCAGATAGCGCCCCATCTCGGATTCGGGATGGATGCCGGGGCGGATGCGGCGAAGCAGCTTCAGCACCAGCTTGTCACCGCCGAGGACCAGGGAGCTGTTCGACTGCTCCGCCGCCAGCCACTGGACATCCACATCCGGCGGCAGCTCGAACCCTTCCATCCGCGTCGTCGGCAGGAACCGGATCTCGCCATCCTCGGCCGGAAGCGTCTGGCCGGTCTGCAACCCGTTGACCAAAGCGAGCGGCAGGTCGCGCAGGGAGAAGGCGTCGGTGAGGAAGCCGACGCGGCGGCCGCGCCGAACCCGGGCGACGGCCAGCTGCTGCTGCAGCGCCGGCAGGCTGCCATCCTCCCAGGCGATGCCGAGCGGCACCTGATAGCAATCCGTCGTGCCGCCCGCGGTCGCTTCCACCTGGGCCAGCATCAGCTCGGTTCCCGGCAGCGGCGTCGCCTTGGCGATGCGGATCTCATCGATGCGCCGGTCCTTGGCCGCGAACCAGCGGCGCTTCGGCAGATAGGCCGGCAGGCTTTCGGTCTCCAGGATCTTCCGTGACGCCGGGGACAGCACGTCGGCCAGGCCGTCGCGCAGCACCAGGGTGACGAATTCCGGCATCTGCTCCGGCGGCTCCTGATGCCAGCGCGGCGCTGCAGCATCGGCCCGCAGCTGGAACCAATAGAAGCCGTAGGGCGGCAGGGTCAGCAGATAGGTCAGCTGGCCGATCGGTGGAAACACGGTGTCGCCGGTCAGTTCGACCGGCGAGCGGCCCTCGAAATCGGCGAGGTCCAGTTCGACCGCCTGCGGCGCGCGCGACAGGTTGGCGACGCACAGGATGGTCTCGTCCTCGTAGCTGCGCAGATAGGCCAGGATCTTGCGGTTGCCGGGATAGAGGAAGCGCAAGGTTCCGCGGCCGAAGGCGCGGTGCCGGCGGCGCAGCGCCAGCATCCGGCGGGTCCAGTTCAGCAGCGAATGCGGGTCGCGCCCCTGGGATTCGACGTTCACGGCCGGAAAGCCGTAGAGGGCGTCCATGATCGCCGGCAGCACCAGCTTCTCCGGGTCGGCGCGGGAGAAGCCGCCGTTGCGGTCCGGCGACCATTGCATCGGCGTACGCACCCCGTCGCGGTCGCCGAGATGGATGTTGTCGCCCATGCCGATCTCGTCGCCGTAATACAGGACCGGCGTCCCCGGCATCGACAGCAGCAAGCTGCTCATCAGCTCCATGCGCCGGCGGTCGCGCTCGAGCAGCGGCGACAGGCGGCGGCGGATGCCGAGATTGATCCGGGCGCGCCGGTCGGCGGCGTAGGTCTCCCAGAGATAGTCGCGCTCGCTGTCGGTCACCATCTCGAGCGTCAGCTCGTCGTGGTTGCGCAGGAAGATCGCCCATTGGCAGGTCTCCGGGATCTCCGGCGTCTGGCGCAGGATGTCGGTGATCGGGAACCGGTCCTCGCGCGCGATCGCCATGTACATCCGCGGCATCAGCGGGAAGTGGAATGCCATGTGGCATTCGTCGCCGCGGCCGAAATACTCCTGCGTGTCTTCCGGCCATTGATTGGCCTCGGCCAGCAGCATGCGGCCGGGATAGCGCGCGTCGAGATGCGCCCGGATCTGCTTCAGCACGGCGTGAGTCTCGGGCAGGTTCTCGTTCGAGGTGCCCTCGCGCTCGATCAGATAGGGGATGGCGTCGAGACGCAGCCCGTCGACTCCGAGATCGAGCCAGAACCGCATCACCCGCAGCACCGACGCCAGCACCCGCGGATTGTCGAAGTTCAGATCCGGCTGGTGCGAGTAGAAACGGTGCCAGAAATAGGCGCCGGCCACCGGGTCCCAGGTCCAGTTCGACGTCTCGGTGTCCAGGAAGATGATCCGGGTGCCGGCATAGGCCTGGTCGGTGTCGGACCAGACATAGAAGTTCCGGGCCGAGGAGCCCGGCTTGGCCCGCCGCGCGCGCTGGAACCAGGGGTGCTGGTCGGAGGTGTGATTGATCACCAGCTCAGTGATCACACGCAGGCCGCGGCGGTGCGCCTCGGCGATGAAGCGGCGGACATCGGCCAGGGTGCCGTAATCCGGATGCACCTCGGTGTAGGCGGCGATGTCGTAGCCGTCGTCGCGACGGGGCGACGGGTAGAAGGGCAGCAGCCACAGCGTGTCGACGCCCAGGCTGGCGATGTAGTCGAGCTTGGAGATCAGCCCCTTGAAGTCGCCGATCCCGTCGTCGTTGCTGTCGAAGAACGACTTGACGTGCAGCTGGTAGATGACCGCGTCCTTGTACCAGGTCGGGTCGTCGAAGCCGGGGGCGGGGGAGCGCTTGAGCATGTCACACCTCCTGCGCCGGACGGATGCGCCAGATCGCGAAGGGAAGGGCGGGGTCGAGACGGATGTGCTGGATCTTGCCGTGCCAGGTGAGCTCACGGCCGGTCATCAGCTCCTCGGCCGCCAGCGCGCCGTGGTCGGGCAGGCCCCATTCCCAGAGCGGGATCTCGATATCGGCCTCCTGCGGCCGGTGCGGGTCGAGATTGATGGCGACCAGCAGGACGTTGCCGCGGTCGGGCGTCGCCTTGCCGTAATAGAGGATGCTGTCGTTGAAGGCGTTGTAGAAGGTCAGGCCGAGATGGCTGTGCAGCGCCGGGTTGGCGTGACGGATCCGGTTCAGCCGGGTGATCTCGGCGACGATGTTGCCGGGCCGGTCCCAGTCCCAGGCGCGCAGCTGGTACTTCTCGCTGTCGAGATATTCCTCCTTGCCCGGGACGGCCTGCGCCTCGCACAGCTCGAAGCCGTTGTACATGCCCCACAGCCCGGACAGCGTGGTCGCCAGCGCGGCGCGGATCAGGAAGCCCGGGCGGCCGCTGGTCTGCAGGAACTGCGGGTTGATGTCCGGCGTGTTGACGAAGAAGTGCGGACGGAAGAAGTCCTTCGGCGCCGTGGTGGTCAGCTCCGTCAGGTAGCTGGTCAGCTCCGCCTTGCTGTTGCGCCAGGTGAAGTAGGTGTAGGACTGCGAGAAGCCGATCTTCGCCAGCCGGTACATGACCTTCGGCCGGGTGAAGGCCTCGGCCAGGAAGACGACGCCGGGGTCGCGGCTGCGGATGTCGGCGATCAGCCACTCCCAGAACGGGAAGGGCTTGGTGTGCGGGTTGTCGACCCGGAACAGCCGCACGCCCTCGCCGACCCAGAAGGCGACGATGTCGCGCAGCACCCGCCACAGCTCGGGCAGCGCCGCCTCGGCGTAGAACTCGACATTGACGATGTCCTCGTACTTCTTCGGCGGATTCTCGGCGTAGCGGATGGTCCCGTCCGGCCGCCAGCCGAACCAGCCGGGATGCTCGCGCAGCCAGGGATGGTCGGGGGCGCACTGGATGGCGAAGTCCAGCGCCAGCTCCAGCCCGTGTTCCGCCGCCGCATCGCGCAGCCGGCGGAAATCCTCGATGGTGCCGAGCTGCGGGTGGATCGCGTCGTGGCCCCCCTCGGCCGCGCCGATGGCATAGGGGCTGCCGGGATCGTCCGGTCCGGGGGTGAGGGTGTTGTTGCGGCCCTTGCGGTTCTTCCGGCCGATCGGATGGATCGGCGGGAAATACAGCACGTCGAAGCCCATCGCGCGGACCGCCGGCAGCCGCCGGATCACGTCGTCGAAGGTGCCGTGCCGGTGAGGGTCGCCGCTGGCCGACCGCGGGAACAGCTCGTACCAGCTGGCGAAGCCGGCAGCACGGCGCTCGGCGTCCACCGCCTGCGGCGGGTCCTGGCGGATGGCGAAGGGCCGGCGGTCGGCCTTGGCCATCAGCGCTGCGGTCTCCGGCGCCTGCAGCCGCGCCAGCCGCTCCGACGGCGCGGCCTCGGCGAAGCCGGCCAGCAGCGCCTCTAGCTCGGCCCGGATCCGGCCGCGGCAGGCGTCGCGTGCCCGTTCGACCAGCAGCCGGCCTTCCTCGATCTCGACGGCCAGGTCCAGCCCGGCCAGCTGCTTCTTGCGCAGGTCGGACAGGAAGGTCGCGAAGACGTCGCGCCAGGCCTCGACGGCGAAGAGATAGCGGCCCATCCGCTCCAGCGGGAATTCGCCCGCCCAGCGGTCGTTGCCGATCGGCGACATGCGCTGCTCGCGCCAGCCGCGTTCGTCCTCCGGCCGCCACAGCAGGGCGACGGCGGTGATCTCGTGCCCGTCCGTGACAACATCGGCCTCGACCCGCACGGTCTCGCCGGCGATGCGCTTGACCGGGAAGCGGGGATGGCCGGGTGAGGGGGCAACCGCCTCGATCGCCACCCGCGGCGCCCGGATCGCGCGGGCCAGGTCCAGCTCGGCAACGCGCGACGGGGCGGGGGCGACCGGCGCCGCCCGCGGTGCTTCCAGCACCCGCGTCTCACCGGCGTCGAGCGTGATCGGATGGCTGCCGGCCAGGCCGGCCGGCGCCCCGTCCAACTTGTCCGGGCCCAGCTTGTCGGTGAACGGGCCGAACGCGCCGCCGATGCCGCGCAGCACGGGCGCCGGCTGCAGCGTCGCCGGCCGGTGCAGGTCGGTGTTGGCCAGGATCAGCTCGGCCCGTTCCGGGGCGACGCCGGCCTCGGTGCGCAGCAGGGCGACCACCGTGGCCTCCGGACCGCTGAGGGCCCGCAGCGCCGCAGCCTTGCCGCCCGGCCTGCCTAGCGCCGCGACCGTGGCCGCGATCTCCTCGCTCAGGTCGAAGGGCGCGGCGTCGCGCGCCCATTGCAGCTCGGCTTCGGCCGTGCCGATCGGCGTCTCGCGGGCGGCGAACTCGAAGCCCATCGGCAGCAGCAGCCCGTCGCCCGTGGCGGCGGCCAGCCGCAGAGAGCGCAGATAGGCCCGGCGCAGCAGCGGCGTATGCCGGATGCGGGCCGCCAGGCGCGTACCTTCGGGCGGCTCGGGATAGGTGATCACCGGCAGCGCCGCGGCTGTCGGGCCGGATGGGGAGCGCCGCCATGCCTCCAGCATCCCGATGCCGGAGATGCAGGCATCGAAGCCGCAATCCCGCAGCAGGATCTGGTCAAGCTCCTGCAGGGCCCGGGCCGCGGCCCAGAAGCGGTGCCCCGCGGCGCGCGTCTCCACGATCGCCTCCGACCATCGCCGTGCCTCGTCCAGGCTCGCGATCCGGCAGATGAATCCGTCGACGCCGGCTTCGCAGGCGGCGGCGAGGGATGCCGCCGGCCAGGCGAAGGCCGCGTCGTCCGGCAACACTGCCCGGATCGGGGGCCGCCGCGGATCCGGCGGCTCGTCATCGGCGGCCGTATGCGCCGGCTGTGAAGCCGCCGAGGCGAGATCGAGGACCAGGCCCAGCCCGTGCCGGCGGCAGCTTTCGACGGCACCGCCGATCGCGGCTCGGGATCGGGAGAGCGTGCCCGGCGTCGCTGCGACGGCCAGATGGCCGAACCCCATCCGGGCGGCCTGCGGGAGGCATTCGTCCAGGAAGGAATGCGACAGCGACCCAAGCCCGCCGGGAAGGCTGTAGATCGTGCGAAGCATGCGAGGCTCAAGGAGCGGGGCCGCCGGACGGCCGTCTTTCTCGCGCAACCCGGTCGCTTGTCCGGTCATGGCCACCTCGCGTCAGTTGCGGCTTGGTTGCTTCATCGGAGAACAGGAAGCCCGTCGTCGCGGTTCCTGGCAGATCGGGCGGAGGCGAGCGCGGCCGGTCGAAGCGCCGCACTCGGGGGCGGCGACGAGGCCGAGCCCTGCGGATGATCACATTCGGTTTGTCGGATAATATATATTATGGAAAATAAAGATGATCCCCCGAGGCCATTGAGATCCGGCCGCCACGGCTCGGTCCTCCCGGCCCGTTCTTCCGGTAATTACGACGCCGTCGCCAAGGACGCCGCGGCCAGGGCCGCAGTCGGAAGGAATATACGTCACGTCAACAAGTTATGACGCAACCCTCCGCCACCGGAGGAACTTAGGATTTCCTCATAACCCATTGAATCCTGGACCGACTCAGGCGGCGGCGTCCTTGCGGCGGATGGCGGCGGCCTCGGTGCCGATCACCAGCTGCCCGTGCCAGCCCCGGGGATCGTCGCCGAAGCCGGTGAAGCGTTCCCAGCCCCGCTCTTGGTCCGACAGCGTGAAGGCCGTGCCGCCGGCGGCCGCGACCAGGCACAGCCCGCCGGCCACGTCCCAGACATTCGGCCGCTCGAAGCGCGCCACCTCCAGCAGGCCCGCGGCCACGAAGGCGCATTCGATCGCGGCCGATCCGGTCTTGCGAGTCTCCCAGGGCAGCACGGTGCCGGGATCGAGACGAGGCTCTCCCGCCAGCCGCCGGCGCACCGCCGGGTTCGGGCCGACCTCGAGCTTCGCCCCGTCGAAGCTCAGCGGGCCGCGGCCGCAGGCGTGATAGACGCCGGAGCGCAAGGCATGGCTGGTCGAGCACCACACGGCGCCGATCACCGGCCGGCCGCGATGCAGCACCCCGATCGACGCAGCAAACAGCGGCAAGCCATTGACGAAATTGGTGGTTCCGTCGACCGGATCGATCGCCCAGACCGGGCTGTCGGGCCCGGCTGGATGATCCTCCATCTCCTCGCCGATGATGCCGTGGTCGGGGTAGAGCTCGGCGAGGCGTGCCCGGATCAGGGATTCCACCCGCTGGTCGACCTCCGACACCGGATCCCGGAACAGCAGGTCGTCTCCCTGCCCCGCCCCGGTCTTGTACCGGACGCTGAAGGTCCGGCCGAGCGAGGCGACGATCTCGGCCCCGGCGAGCCGGGCGAATTCGATCGCCGTCTCCTCCCACTGCTCCAGCCGGGCTGCGGGCAGGTCGTCGCTGGTCATTCGTCGTCTCCAGGAATGAGGACGGTCACCGGCTTGGGCTCGATGCGGATGATCAGCGTGGCCTCGCCGCCTTCGACGGCCTTGTCGTCGACGTGAACGCTGCCGCCCTGCGGATGCAACTCGACCCGCTCAGCCTTCACCCGGCGCAGCGGAGACCCTCGGGCCTCCGGGTCCTTCAGCCAGGCCAGCATCGAGCGGCGCTTCGCCGCCGGCAGCCAGGCCACGTCGAGATGCGCGTCCCCGGGGTCGGCTTCCGGCGCCAGCAGCAGGTTCGGCCCGATCATCGGAAGGTTCATCACTTCGAGCATCAGCATCTTTTCGTCCAGCCGCTTGCCGTCGACGGCCAGGCTGACATCGAGCGGCTCGCAATCGGCGATGATGTCGCGCAACTCCTGCCGCCGTTCCCCGACCAGGTCCGAGCCATGCTCCTTGCCGCCGGCGGCGCCTTGCCGGATTGCGGTCACCAGAGGACCCATCCCGACCGCCTCGACGAAGTTGCGGGTCCATTCCGGCCCTTCCACCACACCGATCCGGAGCGGCGTGCGCTTCGCCTTGGCCAAGCCGGCGACGATGTGGCGCGGCTCTTCGACGATGCCGAGCGCCCGCGCGATGTTGTTGGAGCTGCCGGTCGGCAGGATGGCGACGGTGTGGCCCCGGCCGTGCAGCGCCCGCACGATCTCGGCCACGGCGCCGTCGCCGCCGGCGATCACAACCAGATCGTGCGGATTCTCCAGCGCCCGTTCCAGCTCCTTGCCGCGGGTCGAGATATGCACCGGGGCGAAGCCCGACATCTCCAGCAGGCGGACCAGCTTGTCCGGCGACCAGTCGCCGTCGCCGGCCTTCGGGTTGTGGAACAGCGAGATCTCCATGGCCGAACAATCCGGCTATGGCCGTCGCGGTTCCGTCCGCTTCGGCCCGCCGCGCCGTCGGAACCATCCGGGCGGCGGCGACATTCTCGCTGGCAGGACCTGCGGCCGTCTGGCTGCAGGTCGCTCCATTCATCTGCCGGACCGGCCAAGAAGGCTCGACATGGCACCAGACGACGCAACCCGTCAGGGCGCCGCCGGCACCTCGGCGCCCGATGACCGGGATTTGGCCGCGCCGGAGGACCGTCGCGGCGTCTTCGCCAGGCATCGGCGCGCCATCCTGATCGGCTCGGTCGCGGCCGCGGTGCTGCTGGCCGGGGCGGCCGGCTGGTGGCTGCACGCCCGCAACTACGAAAGCACCGACGACGCTTTCATCGACGCCCGCACGGTCGCCGTCAGCCCGCAGGTCAGCGGCGCCATCGTCGATGTGCCGGTGACCGACAACCAGCCGGTCGAGGCTGGTGCCGTGCTGGCCCGGATCGACGACCGCGACTACGCTGCCGCCCTCGCCCAGGCCCGGGCCAAGGTCGACCAGGCGAAGGCCGACATCGGCGATGTCGCGGCCCAGATCGAAGCGCAGACGGCGAAGGTGGACCAGTCCCGGCTGCAGGTCGCCGCCGCCCAGGCGGCGCTGCAATTCGCCGAGGACGAGAACAAGCGGGCCCAGGACCTGGTGCGGACCGCCGCCGGCACCCGGCAGCGGGCGGACCAGGCGTCGACCGACCTGCGGCAGCGCCAGGCCGAATTCGACGGCGCCCGGGCGTCGCTGACCGCCGCGGACAAGCAGCTCGGCGTGCTGCGGGCCCAGGCCCAGAGCGCCGCGGCGGCGCTGGAGCAGGCCGAGGCCTCGCTGCAGCAGGCCCGGGCCAACCAGGACCGGACCGTGCTGACGGCGCCGGTCGCCGGCCGCGTGGCCAAGCTGTCGGCGGCCAAGGGCGCCTACGCCTCGCCCGGCCAAAGCCTTATGATGCTGGTGCCGCGCGAGGTCTGGGTCACCGCCAATTTCAAGGAGACGCAGCTCGACCTGATGCGCCCCGGCCAGCCGGTGTCGATCTCGATCGACGCCTATCCCGACCGCGACTTCCCGGGCCATGTCGACAGCCAGCAGTTCGGCAGCGGCACCGCCTTCGCCCTGCTGCCGGCGGAGAACGCCACCGGCAACTACGTCAAGGTGGTGCAGCGGGTACCGGTCAAGATCGTGTTCGACGACCCGCCGGACCTGCCGCTCGGGCCCGGCATGTCGGTGGTGCCGACCGTGACGGTGCGATGAGCGCCGCGGCGGAGGCTGCCGGCAGCCGTTCCGCGGCCGGCGGCCGCAATCCATGGCTGATCGCCGGCGTGGTCTCGATCGCGACCTTCATGGAGGTTCTGGACACTTCGATCGCCAATGTCGCGCTGCGCCACATCGCCGGAGGGCTGGCCGCCGGCCAGGACGAGAGCACCTGGGTGCTGACCAGCTATCTCGTCGCTAATGCCGTGGTTCTGCCGATCAGCGGCTGGCTGTCGGGCGTCGTCGGGCGGAAGCGCTTCTACATGATCTGCGTCGCCCTGTTCACGGTCAGCTCGTTGCTGTGCGGCATGGCGACCAGCCTGGAGATGCTGATCTTCTGCCGGGTGCTGCAGGGCCTCGGCGGCGGCGGCCTGGCGCCCAGCGAGCAGTCGATCCTGGCCGACAGCTTCCCGCCGGAGAAGCGGGCCCAGGCCTTCGGCATCTACGCCATCGCGGTGATCGTCGCCCCGACCTTCGGGCCGACCATCGGTGGCTGGATCACCGACAACTACTCCTGGCACTGGATCTTCCTGATCAACGTGCCGATGGGCATCGCGTCGTTGATCCTGGTGCAGTGGCTGCTGGTCGAGCCCGAGGTGCTGAAGCGGGAGCGCCGCGAGGCGCTGGCCGGCGGATTGAAGGTCGACTGGATCGGGTTGCTGCTGGTCGCGCTCTGGCTCGGCTGCCTCGAGGTCATGCTCGACAACGGCCAGCGCGAGGACTGGTTCGATTCCGCCTTCATCACCGTCTTCGCCAGCATCTCCTTCGTGTCGCTGGCCCTGCTGGTGCCGTGGGAGCTGTCGCGCAAGGACCCGATCGTCGACATCCGGCTGGTGCTGCGTCGGCAGTTCGGCACCACCTGCCTGGTGATGCTGGCGGTCGGCGCCATCCTCTACAGCTCGACCCAGATCCTGCCGCAGCTGCTGCAGGAGCAGTACGGCTACACCGCCACCTGGGCCGGCCTCGCCCTGATGCCGGGCGGCCTGGTGATGTTCGTGCTGATGCCGATCTCCTCCCGCCTCACCAACCTGGTGTCGCCGAAATACCTGATCATGGGCGGGCTGACGGTGGTGGCGCTGGCGATGTGGCACTTCACCACCCTGTCGCCCGAGGCGGGCTTTACCTATTTCGCCTGGTCGCGGGTGTTCCAGATGATCGGGCTGCCGTTCCTGTTCCTGCCGATCACCACCGCCTCCTATGCCGACCTGCCGCCGGACAAGACCGGCCAGGCGGCGGCGCTGATCAATGTGGCGCGCAATCTCGGCGGCTCGATCGGCGTCTCGCTGTCGACCACCCTCCTGGCCCAGAACGCACAGCTGCACCAGACCCATCTGGCCGGCCACGCCTCGCCGTCGGCGCTGGCGTATCAGCTGGGGCTGGACCAGGCGACCGGGCATTTCCTGGCCCAGGGCGCAGCCGAGGCGACGGCGCGGCAGCAGGCTTTCGACTGGATCGGCCAGCTGGTCGAGGATCAGGCTTCGCTGCTGTCCTATATCGACGTATTCCAGGCGCTCGCCATCGTCGCCCTGCTGATGATTCCGGCGGCGCTGCTGCTGCGTCGCGGGCGGTTCGGCGGGGCCGCCGCCCATTGACGACGATGATCGGCCACACCTCCGCAGCCTTGACGCCGGCGGCCCGCGAGCAAGCTCAATCCCTGCGGCCGCTTCGAAGGTCCGCTCAGGACTGTAGTCCGCGGATGCCGATTGGAGCATTCTGAGGACAACCAAGGATGGAGGCATCGATGCCGGAACGAAGCGGCTCGCGGGCGATGCTCTGGCTCTCCGGGCTCGTCATCATCCTGCTCGGTTTCGCCCTCGGGGCCGGCGGTATCTGGCTGCTCGGCCTCGGCGGATCCTGGTACTACTTGGCCGCCGGCTTCGGCTTCGTCCTGACCGGCCTGCTGCTGCTGTTCCGCAGCCCTGCGGCGCTGTGGGTCTATGCCGTGGTGGTGCTCGGCACCATCGCCTGGGCGCTGGACGAGATCGGCCTCGACTGGTGGCCGCTGGCGGCGCGCGGCGACGTCGTCTTCCTGGTCGGCCTGTGGCTGCTGATGCCCTGGATCACGCGCAGCCTCCGCCGCGACCCGGCGGATCCGCCGCCGGCGGCCTGGCGCGGCGCCGGCCTGCCGCTTGCCGTGGCGCTGCTGATCGGTGCCGTCGCCGGCATCGCCGCCATGGTCACCGACCGGCACGACCGGCCGGGCGAGCTGCCAACGGCCCAGGGACCGGCGCCGCAGGACTACGGCGGCGTTCCGGACGGCGACTGGCACGCCTATGGCCGCTCCTCATACGGCAACCGCTGGTCGCCGCTGACTCAGCTCACGCCGGAGAACGTCGGCCAGCTGCAGGTCGCCTGGCATTTTCGCACCGGCGATGTCCGCGGCCCGGACGATCCCGGAGAGACCACCTACGAGGTCACGCCGATCAAGGTCCACGACACGCTGTACCTGTGCACGCCGCACAATTTCGTGATCGCGCTGGACGCCGAGAGCGGACGCGAGAAGTGGCGCTACGACCCCAAGATCTCGCAATCGAAAGCCCTGCAGCACCTGACCTGCCGCGGCGTCTCCTACCACGAGGCGGCGGGCGCCCAGGCGGCATCGTCCGGCGATTGCAGCCGCCGCATCTTCATGCCAACCGCCGACGCCCGGCTGATCGCGCTCGACGCCGATACCGGCCGGCCCTGCCCCGGCTTCGGCGAGAACGGGCAGGTCGACCTGTGGCAGGGCATGCCGGAGCGGCAGGAAGGCATGTACTACTCGACCTCGCCGCCGGTGGTGACCCGCGACCTCGTCATCATCGCCGGCAATGTCAGCGACAACGTCTCGGTGAAGATGCCGTCGGGCGTGATCCGCGCCTATGACGCAACCACCGGCCGGCTGGTCTGGGCCTGGGATCCCGGACGGCCGGACCGGACCGAGCCGCTGGGCCCTGGCGAGACCTATGTCGCCAGCTCGCCGAACAGCTGGAGCATCTCCAGCGCCGACGAGGGGCTGGGCCTGATCTACATCCCGATGGGCAACCAGCCGCCCGACCAGTGGGGCGGAAGGCGCACGCCGGAGGCCGAGCGCTATTCCAGCGCGATCGTGGCGCTGGAGATCGCCACCGGCAAGCCGCGCTGGGTGTTCCAGACCGTGCATCACGACCTCTGGGACATGGATATCGGCTCCCAGCCCAGCCTGATCGACCTCGACCTGCCGCGGGGCAAGGTGCCGGCGCTGGTGGCGCCGACCAAGCGCGGCGACATCTATGTCCTTGATCGCCGCACCGGCGAGCCGGTGATCCCGGTGGAGGAGCGTCCGGTGCCGCAGGGTGCGGCCGAAGGCGACCACGCGGCGCCGACCCAGCCCTTCTCCGCCCTCACCTTCCTGCCCGACCGCCCGCTCGAGGAGCGCGACATGTGGGGCGCGACGATGTTCGACCAGCTGCTGTGCCGGATTCAGTTCCGGTCGCTGCGCTACGAGGGCATCTTCACGCCGCCGTCGGAACAGGGGTCGCTGGTCTATCCGGGCAATTTCGGCATCTTCGACTGGGGCGGCATCGCCGTCGACCCGGTGCGCCAGGTGGCGTTCGCCAACCCGGACTACATGGCCTTCGTCGACCGGCTGATCCGGCGTGAGAACGCCTCGTCCGAAGGCAAGCAGGAAAGCGCACAGGAACCGTCCGGCGGATCGGATATCGAGGGCACGCAGGAGACCGGCGGCGTCAACCCGAACTACGGCGCGCCCTTCATGGTGGCCTTGAACGCCTTCCTGTCGCCGCTCGGCCTACCCTGTCAGGCGCCGCCCTGGGGCTACGTCGCCGGGGTCGACCTGCGCAGCGGCAAGGTCGTCTACCAGCACAAGAACGGCACGATCCGCGACAGCTCGCCGGTGCCCCTGCCCTTCCGCATGGGCGTGCCCAGCCTGGGCGGGCCGATCATGACAGCGGGCGGCGTCGCCTTCCTGACCTCGACTCTCGACCAGTATGTCCGCGCCTATGACGTGACCTCCGGCCGGCAGCTCTGGGAAGACCGGCTGCCGGCGGGGGGGCAGGCCACGCCGATGACCTACCGCTCGGAGCAGAGCGGGCGGCAGTTCGTGGTCGTGGTCGCCGGCGGACACGGCTCGCTGGGTACGAAGGCCGGGGATTCGATCATCGCCTACGCCCTGCCGCGCTGACCTGGAAAGGGGCCGGCCCCGCGGAGCCGGCCCTGTCTGCGCATTCGGACGGATCAGCCGCCGCAGCGGGCGGTGTATTCCTGATCCGCCGCCTGGATCCGCTGATCCTGCTGCTGCAGCTCCTGCGCGGTCAGCTGCAGCTGCGCCTGGCAGTTGCGGCGGATCGCGTTCAGGCGCTTGGCTTCGGCGATCAGCCTGGAACCGGTCTGGCACTGCTCCGCCAGCGGCGCATTGGCCTGGTTGCTCAGGAGCTGGTGCTCGGTGCGGACCTTGTCGGTCTGGGCCTGGGCATCCGACTGGCAGTCGGCGAAGGCCGGCGAGGCCGCGAGAACCGCCGCAGCGGTGATCAGAACGAGTTTCACTAGACTCTCCCCATCAGGCTGGCAGGGTCGCCTTCCGCCGCGCTGCGGCGGAGACATCTAGGCAATGGTCGAGCCCCGGCGATTGTTCCGGCCGCGCTGCGACAAAGGCCGATCCGCCGATTCAGCGCCCAGCCGGCAAAGAAACCGCCGAATTTGATAAATGTTGCTTCTGAATCTCGATGATCACGCTGCCGCCTTTTGCGATCCGGAGGCGGTCGATTCACGTTTATCAATTGTTAGGACGATGAGACCTATTGGGATTGTCATGCCGATGTATGGCAAGCGAAGCGGAATTTCATTGCAAATCGCGCCGGAAAGAAGAGCGTTTTTAATGGAACAGTCGGGCCGCCCATCGGTTTCGTCGGTAATCAGTCGCAACATGGACGCTCTCCGATGCCGGCCATCTCAGCCGCAACCGAGCGACAGTTTCTCGCGACCGTCGCTCCCTGCATTCCGGATCTCCGGCGTTATGCCGTGAGCCTGACCCGCAATCGCGCGGATGCCGACGACCTGATCCAGGAGACCCTGCTGCGGGCTGCGCTCAAGCTCCATCTCTGGCGCCCGGGCAGCAACATCGTGGCCTGGCTCATCGTCATGATGCGCCGCCTCCATCTCTCTAAATTCGTCTCGGGCAAGCGCAACCAGACCGAGATGGTGCCGATCGAAGGCTGGGACCTGCCGTCCCCGGCCAGCCAGACCGAGGCGATCGAGGTGCGCGAGCTGGAGGAACGCTGGCCCACCCTGTCGCGCAGCCATCGCGAGGTGTTGCGGCTGGTGGCGATCAACGGCGCCTCCTACGAGGAAGCAGCCGAGCGCCTGCACGTGCCGATCGGCACCATCCGGTCCCGCCTGGCGCGGGCGCGGCATGCCCTTCGCGGCGAGGACCATCCGGTCCATTGATGGCGGTTCCGCCGCTCACAGCGCCTCGACCGGCAGCGCGAAGACGTAGCCGACACCGCGCTCCGTCCGGATGATCCTCGGATTGCCCGGGTCGGCTTCCAGCTTGCGGCGCAGCCGCAGCACCTGCACGTCGATCGTACGGTCGAACACATCCTCGCGGATCCGCGTGGCCTGCAGCAGCTGCTCGCGCGAAAGCGGCCGCTGCGGGGCCGCGACGAACGCGACGAGCAGCGCGTACTCGGTCTTCGACAGCGGCACCACGGCGCCTCGGGCGTCGGTCAGCCGCCTCAGGCGCCGATCGAGCTGCCAGCCGCCGAAGCGGCATCGGCCACGCTCGGGGAACCGCAGCGTCGCCCGAGCGTGGTCCCGTCCGCGCAGGCCCGCCCGGATCCGCGCCAGCAGCTCCCGCAGTCCGAGCGGCTTCGCCATGTAGTCGTCCGCACCGAGCTCCAGCCCGATGACGCGGTCGATCTCCTCTCCGCCGCGCCCGGTCCCGATGATCACCGGGACGGCGAGCCTTCCGCGGATCTCGCGCAGCAGGTCCAATCCGTTCTCCTGCAGGTCCAGGATCACCACGTCCGGTTCGTCCCTGGCGATGCACCGGGCGATCTCCTGGCGCCCCGCGGCCGCGACCGCTTGCGCACCGTGACTCCCCAGATAGTCGACGATGGCGTCCCGGATCGCGGGGTCGCCGTCGGCGACGAGGACGCGGACCGGCCGGTCTTCCGCGGCCAGGCCCAGCCGCGTCGACGACGTGCTGGACTCAGCCGGCGTCCAGGGAGAAGCGGGATGATCGGCCGGGGGCATCCGATATTGAAGCAAGGCTCCTGACTCCGGTTTCCGGCGGCGATGGGCATCCGCCGCCTGTGCTGTGCCCGGACCATCGCACCGGGATGGCGGAGCCGGAGGTGACCTGGGTCACCATGTCAGGACCGAAGTCGGCGGGGCAGGACGCCCGCGCGTATCGTCGTTAACGATTGCCGGAAACCGTCACGCCGTGCGGGTGATCTTGCCCAGATGCGGCATCGACAGGTGGAGCACCTGGTAGACCGCCCCGTCCGCTGTGTCCGGGGCCTCGGTCCTCAGGGCGAAGCACACCAGCTCCCATGACCGTGGATCGACCGCCAGGGCCGTGGTGTGGGTGCCCGGCCGCCGGGCGCGACCCTCCAGATCGGCGACGGCCTCGGCCACGAGGCCCGTCGGATCGGCGTCCGTCGGCATCGGCCAAGTGTGACGGGTGGCGTAACGTGGGACATCTCCACGATCCGGTCCCGCCAGGCAGGCGATCCCGGTCCAGTGCCGCACCGCCGGCCGGCCGAAGGACTCGACGATGCCGCCGAAGCCGCCGCCGCCCCACAGGAAGCGGCCCATCCCCCCGGTCGAAGCCCACAGGTAGAAGGGTGCGTACTGGTTGACCGGCGAGCCGTCGACGCCGCGCTCGCGGATCAGATAGGCCTTGAGCCCCAGCCCGGGAAAGGCGTCGAGCGCCGGCCCCCGGACCGAGACCCGGCGGCGGATGACCCGCATGTCGTAGTCGGACGGCAGCGTGATCTCGTATTGCATCACGTACATCTCGTCCTCCAGGCCATCAGACCGGCTCCATCCAGCGCACCGCCGTGCCGTCCTGCACCGGCTGGATGCTGACATAGGCGAAGACGCTGTCGGCCGTGGCGCCATGCCAGTGCCGCTCGTCCGGCGCGAACCAGACGCTATCCCCTGCCCTCACCTCCTCCGCAATCCCGCCGGCGCGCTGGACCAGGCCGACGCCGTGCAGGACATAGAGCAGCTGCCCGCGCGGGTGGCTGTGCCAATGCGTACGGATACCGGGATCCAGGGTGGCGCGCATCGCCGTCATCTCGCCGTCGCGACGGCCCTGCAGCAGCCATTCGGCCCAGAACGGCCCGCTGGCGATACCGTCCGGGGTGCGGGCGATCGCGGCGCCGGCGCGGCGGATGGTCATCTCGCCGGGGTTTCCTGGAGCCATGTCGGACGTCATCGCGCGCTCCTGTCGTCCCGGACCATCGAGGCGACGCCGCCGGCGAAGGACCAGTCGTCGAGCTGCGTGGTCGAGATCACCACCATGACGTCCTCGGGCCGCAGGCCCGGCGCCTCGGCCAGGCGATCGACCAGCCGGCGGTAGAAGCCGGCCTTGGTCCCGGTGCTGCGCGGCCGGCCGGCGGTGATCTGGAACAGGACGAAATCGCCGGAGCGCGGCCCGCCGAGATAATGGCGATCGAACACCAGCTCCCCCGGCTCGTGCTGGTGGATGATCTGGAACCGGTCGTCGGGCGGGACCTCGAAGGCCTCGACCAGCGACCGGTGCAGGCTGTCGGACAGGGCGCGGAGATAGTCAGGCGACTTGCCCCTGGCGAGCGAGATGCGGGTGAGCGGCATGGGAGGGCTCCGTGGATCGGCCTTGACGCCCAGCAGATAGCGCCGCAGGTTCGTCCGGAAAATCAGAAATACCTGGATCATTGGTTCAGAAAATCGGGACGTTCTCCATGCGCCGGATCACCTTCGACCTGGACGTGCTGCGCAGCTTCGCGACGGGGATGGAGCTGGGCAGCTTCGCCAGGGCAGCGGACCGGCTGGGCCGTTCGACCTCGGCGGTCAGCGCCCAGCTGCGCAAGCTGGAGGAGCAGGCGGGCACGCCGATCTTCCGCAAGGCTGGGCGCGGCCTGGCCCTGACCGAGGCCGGCGAGACCATGCTGGCCTATGCCCGCCGGCTGCTCGCCCTCAACGATGAGGCGGCTGCGGCGGTGCATGGCGCCGATCTCGAAGGCTGGGTGCGGCTCGGCCTGTCCGAGGATTTCGGGGAGGCGCTGCTGCCGGCCGTGCTGGGCCGCTTCGCCCGGGCCCATCCCCGGGTGCGGATCGAGGCCCGGATCGCCCGCAGCTTCGACCTGCTGGACCGTGTCGGATCCGGCCAGCTCGACCTGGCGCTGGCCTGGGGCGACGGCGGCGGCCTGCCGCATGCCGAGCCGGTGGCCGAGCTGCCGATGCGCTGGGTCGGCCCGGCCATGGGCGACGGCGTCCTCGCCTCCGCCCATGGCCGGGCCGACGAGCCGCTGCCGCTGGCAACGCTGGAGGCGCCGTGCCTGCTGCGCACGGCCGCGACCACGGCGCTGGACCGCGCCGGAATCCCCTGGCGCCTGGCCTTTGTCAGCCCCAGCCTCGGCGGGCTGTGGGCGGCGGTGGCGGCCGGGCTCGGCGTCACCATCCGCACCGATTTTGGCCTGCCGGCCGGGGTGCGGACGCTGAAGCCGGCCGATGCGCCGGCGCTGCCGTCACTGCCCCTGACCCTGCTGCGGGCCGAGGCCGAGCCGGATCCGGTCACCGCCCGCCTGGCCGCCATCCTGGCGCAGTCAGTGCGAGACGTGCTGCCCGGCTTCACCCGGGCCGCATGAGGTTGGGTCTCGCTTATTTCAGCATGCGCGCGATCGCCTGGTAGCGCGGGGTGAAATGCGGCGCCAGCAGCGCCGCCCAGGCCTTGAACATCTTGCGCGATTCGTCGGGGCAGCGGACGGCGCGCGTCTCGGGCAGGAACTTCTCCCGGACGATCCAGTCATAGTCGTCAGGATTGTGGCCGTACATGTAGCACAGCAGGTTGTAGAAGCGCTGCTCGCTGAGGGAGTGCTCGTCGGCGAAGACCTGCATGTTCTGGCTGGCGTCGCTGCCGACCGAAGCGTTGTTCTGGAACCAGATGGCGGCCATCCGCAGCACCTCGGCGATCTGGTCGGTCGTCTCCTTCCCGCCGGGGTTGAGGAGGATCATCATCGCGGCCATCTGGTCGACCGCGTCTTCCTCCCGCCCGGTCGACGGCAGCTCCAGCATGTCGATCAGGGCGTGGCCGGTTTCGTGCAGCAGGATGAAGCGGATGTTGCTGGCGATATAGGCGCCGAGGATGTTCGACCGCGGATCCGCCTTCTCGGCCAGCTTCTGGGCCTGCTGCTCCAGGGAATCGACCAGCTCGTAACAGAGGACGATCGCGGAATCCTTGGGCGAGTAGAACGCGTTCACCGACCCGCATTCCGCGGCTGCGTAGCGCAGCGGGCGCGGCAGTTCGAACATCCCGTTCATCCAGGCGATCTCGGGATTCCGCCGCAGCAGGTCGGTGTCCCGCGTCAGCTCGTAGGCGCCCTTGAGGGCGGGGCTGTCCGGCTCCAGATAGGCGAAGGCGAATTGCCCCTCCTCCATGTCCTCACCGCTCGGGCCGGCCTGGTTGTCCTGATGGGACGAGGGCGCGCCGCCCGTCTCCGATGGCCCTCGGGCAGGTGGCGCCCGGTCCGGGGCGGGGCTCGTGCTGGCCTGCTGCGAGCGGTCGGCGTCCTGGGGCGCCTCCCTCGTGCCGGCCGATCCGCCCTGCGGATCCCGTGCATCGGCCAGCGCCATCAGGGTCGGGTAGCTCGGTTCCGCCGGCGGGGTGTCGTAGCCGAACGGATAGAAGCTGTTCGAGATCAGCACCGAGAGCGCCTGCAGATCCGCGTCGTGATCGGCCCGCCAGATCAGGTCGTAGCCGCGGATCTCGCGGCCGCGCTGCTCGAAACGGCTGTAGAACTTGCCGGCCTTGCGGTTGCCGGTGACGATGAACAGGTTGTTCCGGCGGAACTCGTAGGTGATCTCGGATTCGCCGCTGCCGGAAAGGGCGTCGTAGAAGGCGTTGATCTGGCCGTCGGTGACATCGGTGAAGCGCATCGTCATCAGCGATGCGCCGCCATCGGGGTCGTTCAGGGTGACACCCCCCGCCTCCGACTCCGTCCGCTCGGTCAGGACCTTGGAGGGATAGGAGATGGTGATCCCGCTCCTCGAATCGGACAGGGGCTGCCAGCCGGTCTTATCCCGCATCGCCAGGGCCGTGCCGGCGAGCGTGACGGCCTGGTCGGGGTCGAGCTCGCCGGTGGCGCGCAAGCCGTTCTGCTGCTGCCAGGCGGACAGCGCGCTGCGCGTGCCGGCCTTGAAGGCGCCGTCGAACCAGCCCTTGTAGAAGCCTAGCCAGGCCAGCCCCTCCTGCACCAGCTTCTTCTCGTCCGGGTTCAGCGCCTGCTCCAGGGTGGCCGGATCGGATGCGACGATGTTGGAGCGCTGGCCCGGCACGATGTGCTGCCCGTATCCGGGCGATGCGCCGAACAGCCCGAACAGCAGGCAGGCCGCGGCGGCCGCCGCCCGCGTCATCCGCGACAATTCCGATCCCACCATCTTCCCCCTCCGAACCCTCTCGTGGCCTGATATTCGGTGAATTTGTTGAGAATCAGGCCGAATCCGTACCCAATAAGGAACTGAGCGGGGAAGTTCTGAAAAGCCCCTGCCTGCGGACGATCAGGATGGGCCGATCTTCAGGCCAGCGACTGCAGGTCGCCGCAGATGCTGATGGCCTGGCCGGAGATGGTGCGGCCGCGCGGCGAGGCCAGCAGCAGGATCTGGTCCGCCAGCTGGCGCGGCTGGATCATCTCCCGGATCGAAGCCTGCGCCAGCGACTGCTCCTGCATCGCTTCGGCCGTGATGCCGCGCTGCGCCGCCTTGGCGGCGAACACCCGGCGGATGCGGTCGCCCTCGACGATGCCGGGCTGGATCGCGTTGACCCGGATGCCGAGGGCCCCGAGCTCGATCGACAGCGACTTGGTGAAGCCGACCACCGCCCATTTCGAGGCGGCATAGGGCGTGCGCAGCGGGAAACCGAGGCGCCCGGCGGAGGAGGACAGGTTGATGATGCTGGCGTTGCCGCTTTTCGCCAGATGCGGCACGGCCAGGCGGGTGCAGTTGAACTGGCCGGTGATGTTGACCGCCAGCGTCCGGTCCCATTCCTCCGGATCGATCTGGTCGACCCGGCCGGTGGGGCCGGCGATGCCGACATTGTTGACCAGGCAGTCCAGCCCGCCCAGCGCCGCCAGCGCCTCGTCGAACAGCCGGGCCACGGCCGCGCGGTCGGACATGTCGGCCGTGGTCGCGGTGATCGCCGGGCTCTCCGCCGCCAGCGCTTCGAGCGCCGCCGCGTCGACGTCCGAGACATGCACCCGCGCCCCCTCCTCGACGAAGGCGCGGGTGATCTCCCGCCCGATGCCGGACGCGCCGGCTGTGACCAGGACGCGCAGGCCCTTGATGCCGAGATCCATGGCGTTCTCCTCCTCGTTCGTTTCAGTCCGGCAGCCTTCCGGTCGCCGCGATGAAGCGGGCGGCGTTCTCGATGTCCGAGGCCAGCGCCGCGCGCGCCGCCGGCCCGTCCCGCGCCGCGATCGCCGCGACGCAATCGGCGTGGAATCCCTCCGCCCCGCCGTCGACGAGTCGTTCGGTCGAGGATCTGAGGTCCAGGTTGATCACCGGCCCGACCTTGAGCCAGAGCCCTTCGATGATGGCGACCAGCGACGGCAGCCCGGTCGCGGCGTAGATGGCGAAGTGCAGCTCCTTGTTCAGCCGCAGCGCCGCGATGGCGTCCGCCTCGGGCGCCTTGACCTCGCGCCGGAACGCCTCGTCCAGCCGGCGGATCTCGGCCAGATCGCCCTCCGAGCGATGGGCCGCCGCCTGCTCTGCGGCGAAGCCCTCGACGGCGAGGCGGACCGTGGTCAGCTCGCGGAACTTGGCGCGGGTCATCACCGGCACGGTGACCGCCCGGTTCGGCATCACCGCCAGCGCGCCGTCGGCGACCAGCCGGCTCACTGCCTCGCGCACCGGCATGATCGAGACGCCGAGCGTCGCCGCCACGCTGCGCAGCGACAGCTTCTCGCCCGGGGCCACGGCGCCGGAGAGCAGCAGCTCGCGCAGCGCCTCATAGGCGCGCTCGCCGAGCGTCACCCGCTCGATCCGCGCCATGCCGGCCAGCCCCGCGCTCATCCTTCAGCTTAACTCCTTCCGGGACTCGACAAGCCTTCCGATTTCGTCCAGCCTAACTGTGATCACAGATCACGGCAAGGTGGGCGCAGACCCAACCCGCCGTGGCTCGACCGGACGAAGACCGCGCCAAGCCGGCGTCTGACGAGGGAGGATCCTATGCCTGAAGATTTGCGCTTCACCCGCCGTGCCCTGTTGCGGGGCGCCGCGTCCACCGCCGCCGTCGCCGCCATCGGCATGCCGGCCATCGTCCGCGCCCAGACGGACGCGCTGCGCATCGGGCATCTGACGCCGCGCACCGGCTTCCTCGGCCCGCTCGGCGAATACGCCGTGATGGCGGTGCAGCTCGCGGCCGAGGAGATCAACGCCGCTGGCGGCGTGCTGGGCCGGCCGGTCGAGCTGATCATCGAGGATTCGGTCAACCCGCAGACCGCCTCGGCCAAGGCCGAACGGCTGGTCGAGCGCGACAAGGTCGCGGCGATCATCGGCGAGATCTCCTCCGCCTCCGGCCTCGCCATTTCCCAGGTGGCGCAGCGCAGCAGAACCTTGTTCTTCAACACCGGCTGCAACTCCGACGCGCTGCGCGGCGCCGACTGCAAGCGCTTCATGTTCCATGTCGAGGGCGCCAACTCGATGTATGTGAAGTCGGTCGGCCGGGCGCTGCTGCAGACCGATCTGGTCAAGGGCAAGCGCTGGTATTCGCTGACCGCCGACTACGCCTTCGGCCACGACCTCCTGAAGGTGGCCAAGCGCTTCATGGAGCAGAATGGCGGGCAGTTCGCCGCCGACGAGCTGGTGCCGACCGACGCCACCGACTTCTCCGCCTATCTCCTGAAGATCCGGCAGGCAGAGCCGGACCTGGTGATCTCCAACCTCGCCGGCGCCCAGATCACCAATTTCATCAAGCAATACGCCGAATACGGCCTGTCCTTCCCGGTCGCCGGATTCGGCTTCGACACCGCGGTCGCCTGGGGCGCCGGCGAGGGCAACTTTCTCGGCACCTGGCCGTCGCTGTGGCACCACCGGGTCGACACCCCCGCGTCGAAGGCCTTCGTCGACGCCTTCACCAAGAAGTATGGAAAGCCGCCGGAGAACCAGGCCTGGGGCGACTATAACGCGCTGAAGATTCTGGCCCGCGCCATCGCCGAGACCAAGTCGGCCGACAGCCCGGCGATCGTCGAATATCTCGAGAAGGGCGCCAAGTTCGACGTGATGAAGTCGCGCGAGGGCTATTTCCGGGCCCGTGACCACCAGCTGATGACCGAGATGTACGCGATCACGGCACTGCCGCCGGACGAGGTGGAGAACCAGTGGGACATCTTCACCTCCTCGCCGGCGGTGCCGGGCCCGGAGGAGCCGCTGGAGGCGATCGCGCCGACGGAAGAAGAAGCCGCCTGCACGATGCCGGCGTGAGGCCCGCCGCGCCGTGGTCCTCGCCCTCCTCACCGAGCAGATCGTCAACGGCCTGTTCACCGGCGCGATCACGCTGCTGATCGCGCTGGGCCTGTCGCTGATCTTCAGCCTCGGCGGCATCGTCAACCTGGCGCATGGCGCCTTCTACGCGATCGGCGCCTATCTGGCGGTGTCGCTGACGCCGAGCATCGGCTATGGCGGGTCGCTGGTCGCGGCCCCGGCGGCGGTCGGGCTGCTGGGACTGCTGCTGGAACGCTTCCTGTTCCGGCGCTTCTACCGGGCCGACCCGATCCTGTCGCTGCTGCTGACCTTCGGCCTGGCCATGGTGATCGAGCAGCTGCTGCGCATGGGCTTCGGCGCGGCGCCCCTGCCCTATTCCATTCCGAGGTTCCTGCGCGGCCAGGTCTTCCTCGGCGACTTCGTGCTGTCGCGCTACCGGCTGACCATCCTGGCCGGCGTCGTCGTTATCGTCGCAGGTTTGTGGTGGCTGCTGCAGCGCACCGCCTTCGGGCGGGTGGTGCGCGCCGGGGTGCAGAACCCCGACATGGTCGGGGCGCTTGGCATCTCGCTGGCCCCCTATATGGGCGCCGTGGTCTTCCTCGGCGTCGGCCTGGCGGCGCTGGCCGGGGTGATGCTGGCGCCGATCGCCGGCGTCCACCCGGCCATGGGCGCCGAGATCCTGACCGGGGCCTTCGTCGTCGTGGTCATCGGCGGGCTCGGCTCCTTCTGGGGCGTCGTCCTGGCCGCCCTGCTCGTCGGCGCGCTGCGCGGGGTTATGGTGACGGTCTACCCCTCCGCCGCCGAGGCCGCGGTCTATGCACTGATGGCGCTCGTCCTTCTGCTGCGCCCGCGCGGCCTGTTCGGCGAGCGCATCCTGCGCTTCGAATGAGGTCGCCCGGGATGAGCAAGCGCAAGGACAGCCTCGTCCTCGTCACCGCCGCGCTCGGCCTCGTGTTGCTGCCCTGGCTGCTGCTGGCGGTCGGCCTCACCCTGACCTCGGCGATCGACGTGGTGGTCTTCGCCACCGCCTGCCTGGGGCTGAACATCCTGGTGGGACGGACCGGCCTCGTCTCCTTCGGCCATGGCGCCTGGTTCGGCCTCGCCGCCTATGCCGCCGCCCTGGCGCAGCTGCCCTGGTTCCCCAGTGGGATCGTGCTGCCCGGCCTGCTCGCCGTCGCCTTCGTCCTGGTCGCCGCCGCTGTCGCCGGCGTTCTCGTCCTGCGGCGGCGCGGCGTCTATTTCTCGCTGCTGACCCTGGCGCTGACCGCCCTGCTCTACGCCGTGGCCTTCCGCTGGACGGCCCTGACCGGCGGTGAGAACGGCCTCGGCGGGCTGCAGCGCGGCACGCTGCTGGGCTTCGATCTCGACGACGCCTGGGCCTACTACGCCGCCGTCGCCGCGGTCGGCTTCGCCGTGGTCGTCGCGCTGCGGCGCTTCCACGCCTCGCCGGCCGGCACCGTCCTGGTCGCGATCCGCGAGAACGAGCAGCGGGCGCGCTTCGTCGGCTATCCGACCACCCGCTACAAGCTGCTGGGCTTCGTCCTGTCGGCCGGCATAACCGGCCTCGCCGGGGTGATGTCGGTGTTCAACCATCGCTTCGCCTCGGCCGACCCGCTGTCGATCGCCTTTTCCGGCGAGCTGCTGGCCATGGTCGTGATCGGCGGCATGCGCAGCTTCCTGGGGCCGGCGCTGGGGGCGCTGTTCTTCATCCTGTTCCGCGAGTTCCTGTCGATCTGGACGCCGGACTGGCTCTTGTGGTTCGGGCTGCTCTTCGTCGGCTTCATCCTGTTCTCGCCGACCGGCCTGGTCGGCATCGCCGCGCGCATCCTGGCGACGCTCCGCCCGCCGCCGGCGGAAGCCGCCGCCATGGCGGGCCGGCAAGCGGGAGCCTCAGGTGCGCTGCCGGCCTTTCTGCGCCCGGCCGACCACGGCGACGGGCCGGTCCTCGTCGCCTCGGGCCTTGCCAAGCATTTCGGCGGCATCCGCGCGGTCGAGAGCGTCGACATCGCCGTGCGCGACCGGTCGCTGCACGCCCTGATCGGGCCGAACGGCGCCGGCAAGACCACGGCCTTCAACCTGCTCTCCGGCATGTTCACGCCCGATGCCGGCAGCGTCAGCTTGAAGGGGCGCGACATCGCCGGCTTGGCGCCGGAACGGATCTGCGCCGCCGGTATCGGCCGGTCGTTCCAGATCACCAATCTGTTCCCGGCGCTGAGCGTCGAGGAGAATCTGCGGCTGGCGGTCCAGGCGCGGCATCCAAAGCGCTTCGCCCTCTGGCGCGCCGCCCGGGCGATCCCGGAGATCGAGGCCGAGACCGCCGAGCTGCTGCGCTATCTCGGCCTGTCCGGAATCGAGCAGGCCGAGGCCGGCACCCTGTCCTATGGCGGGCAGCGCCTGCTCGACATGGGGCTGGCGCTCGCCACCCGCCCGCGCCTGCTGCTGCTCGACGAGCCGCTGGCCGGGCTGGCGGCGGCGGAGCGGCAGCGCGTCGGCGACATCGTCAGGCACATCTCGGCCGACATCCCGGTGCTGCTGGTCGAGCACGACCTCGACCGCGTGTTCCAGATCGCCGATGCGGTAACGGTGATGAACGAGGGCCGGGTGCTGGTCGACGGCACGGTCGAGGACGCCCGCGGCGATCCGCGGGTGCAGGAGGTCTATATCGGCTCCGGCGCCGCCGCGGTGGCGGCCAGGCCGCGGCCCAGCGCCGCCGAGCCCGAGACGCTGCTGGGCCTGGAGGGCGTCAACACCTTCTACGGCAAGAGCCACATCCTGGCCGATGTCGCCTTCGCCGTGCACCGGCACGAGATCGTGGCCCTCTTGGGCCGCAACGGCGCCGGCAAGTCGACCCTGCTGAAGACGCTGATCGGCATCGCCCCGCCCGCCTCCGGCAGCATCCGCCTCGACGGGGCGGAAATCGCGGGGCTGCCGCCGGCCGCGATCGCGCGGCTGGGCATCGGCTATGTGCCGCAGGGGCGCGGCCTGTTCGCCGGCATGACGGTCGCCGAGAATCTCGGCCTCGGCCGGTCGCAGCGCCGCAGCGGCCACGGCACGCATTGGGACCTTGACCGGATCTTCGAGTATTTCCCGCGCATCCGCGAGCGGCTGCACACCCCTGCCGACTACCTTTCCGGCGGCGAGCAGCAGATGATCGCGGTGGCCCGCGCCTTGTCCGGCGATGTCCGGGTTCTGCTGCTGGACGAGCCGTTCGAGGGGCTGGCCCCGGCAGTGGTCGAGCAGCTGTTCGAGAGCTTCGACCGGCTGCGCCGCGACCTCTCGATCGTCATCGTCGACCATAATCTGGACCTGGCGCTCGCCCTGTCCGATCGTACCGTGGCGCTGGAGCGCGGCCGGGTGATCCATGCCGGCCCGTCGCAGGCGCTGCGCGACGACCTCGACCTGCGCCGCAAGGTGCTTTGGCTGTGAGAGCCTGTCCGGACACTCGCCCCGGCGGCCGTCTGACGCGGTTTTCTGCGCTTCCGGTGCTCACGGACCTCATATCCGCTGCGCTCCGGTTCTCGAAAACCACGCCAGCCGACTCACCAGGACGCGTGTCCGGACAGGCTCGGAAAGGAAGGAACGCATGCCGACTATCGCGATCATCGGCACCGGGCTGATCGGCCGGTCCTGGGCGATCGTCTTCGCCGCCGCCGGCTGGCAGGTGCGGCTGACCGACGCCAGCGCCGCCGCCCTCGCGGCCGCGCCGGGACTGATCGCCGAGGGCCTGGCCGAGCTCGCCAGCCATGGCCTGATCAAGGATCCGGCCGGGGCCGCGGTCCGGGCCCGGGCCGCCGGATCGCTCGCCGAGGCGGTGGCGGAGGCCGAGCTGGTGCAGGAGAACCTGCCCGAAGATGTGGAGATCAAGCGCGCGGCCTTCGCCGAGCTGGACCGGCTGGCGCCGCGCGACGCGATCCTCGCCTCCTCCACCTCGGCCATCGTCGCCTCGCGGTTTACCGAGGGCTTGGCCGGCCGCGACCGCTGCCTAGTCGCCCACCCGGTGAACCCGCCGCATCTGGTGCCGGTGGTCGAGCTGTGCGGCGCGCCCTGGACCTCCCTCGAGACCATCGAGCGGGCGCGGCGGATCTACAGCGCCGTGGGGCAGGAGCCGGTCACGATCCACCGCGAGGTCGACGGCTTCGTGCTGAACCGCCTGCAGGGCGCATTGCTGGCCGAAGCCTTCCGCCTAGTCGGCGAGGGCGTGATCAGCCCGCAGGACCTGGACAAGACCATCAAGGACGGGCTGGGCCTGCGCTGGTCCTTCCTCGGCCCCTTCGGCACGATCGAGCTGAACGCGCCGGGCGGCATCCCCGACTACTGCGCCCGCTACACCGGTCTCTATCGCCGCCTTGCCGCCGACCCGGCCGGGCCGGAGGTGTGGGACGGCCCCACCATCGACCGCCTGCTGGCCGGCTGGGGCGAGACCCCGGACGCCGCCCGGCTGGCCGCGCGCAGCGCCTGGCGCGACCGCCGCCTGGCGGCGCTGAAGGCGCACAAGGTGGCGCAGTCCGAAGACCCGACCGTTTCCTGAGCCGGAGAACAGACCAGATGGCCAAGAGCCGCAAGATCGTCATCACCTGCGCCGTCACCGGGGCGATCCACACCCCGTCGATGTCGGCCCACCTGCCGGTGACCGCCGAGGAGATCGCCGAGGCAGCGGTCGGCGCGGCCGAGGCCGGCGCCGCCATCGTCCATCTGCACGCCCGCGACCCTGAGACCGGCAAGCCCGACCAGACGCCGCAGGCCTTCGAGCCCTTTCTCAAGGTGATCAAGCAGCGCTCCAACTGCATCGTGAACCTGACCACCGGCGGCGCGCCCTGGATGCGGGTCGAGGAGCGCATCCTGCCGGCCCAGACCTTCAAGCCGGAGGTGGCGTCGCTGAACATGGGGTCGATGAATTTCGGCCTGTTCCCGATGCTCAACCGGTTCAAGGAGTTCAAGCACGCCTGGGAGCCGGAGGCGCTGGAAGCCTCGCGGGACCTGGTGTTCCGTAACAGCTTCAAGGACATCGAGTTCGTGCTGCGGACGCTGGGCGACGACGGCATCCGCTTCGAGTTCGAGTGCTACGACACCTCGCACCTCTACAACCTGCACCATTTCCTGGAGCGCGGCCTGGTGAAGCCGCCGCTCTTCGTCCAGACCGTGTTCGGCATCCTCGGCGGCATCGGCCCGCATCCGGAGGATGTGGCGCATATGAAGCGCACGGCGGACCGGCTGTTCGGCGATCAGTACGAATGGTCGGTGCTCGGCGCCGGGCGCAACCAGCTGCCGATCGCGGCGATGGCGGCGGCGATGGGCGGCAATGTCCGCGTCGGGCTGGAGGATTCGCTCTGGGCCGGCCCCGGCAAGCTGGCGGAATCGAACGCCCAGCAGGTCCGCCTTGCCCGCCAGATCATCGAGGGGCTGGGCCTCGAGATCGCCTCGCCTGATGAGGCGCGCGAGATCCTCGAGCTCAAGGGCGGCGACCGCGTCGCCTTTTGACGCCGGGAGGCTGGTCCGACGCGCGTGGATGGCAAGTCCCCCGTTCGGCCAGTCGGAGGCGCCGGAGCGTAACGCGGCGGAGGCTGCCCCCGCCCCCCGATGGCGTAGGGGCGGCTCTCCGTCCGTCTCCCACTCTCCGCGCCGGAGGGTGGGGAGACCAGAAAGGATGATGCCGGTCGCTCCCCACGGCGGGAAGTATCGCTGTTACGGTGGTCACAGCGACAGGCTGCAGACCGTGTGAGATTGGCGGCATGACTACCGCCTCACATGCTCGATTCCAACGGTCCGGCATGTTCGGACCGCTATCCCGCCACGGCGCTTCGGCTCGGGGGGATCGTGGATCGTCTGATCATGTGGGCGGCCTGGGGCGATCATCGGTCCTGTGGCCGATTTCCCACTCTGCCCAACAATGTGGCCATCCCGCCCTGATTTCGACGCCGTCACCTGATATCGGTGAAGGCTGGCATCGGAGTGCATGCTATCTTCAGTTTGAAATCTGGGGAGTGAAATCAAGTAACAGTTCGATTTCTTCATTGAATGGTTATTTTGTTTCCGCGCCCTGCACCATTCGAAACGAAGCGATTTTCGGTGTGGATAAATAAATGACGCCCTCTTTTACCGCCTCGGTACGATCCGGTTCGGATGCCCCTGCCCTCCGGTTCGAGAGCGCATCTCGCCGAGTCTATGACCGCCCCGTCGCCGTCGATGCGGAACGGGTGTCGTGATGGGGGCGCAAACCCGCATGAATCCTGGCGTTTCAATTCGGTGCACGACCGACATCGCGTCTCTGGGTATGATCGAGGCAAGCATCCCGAAGGGGAGCGCAAGAAGCGGTAGGGATCGGACAGGTTCAATGGCACAGGCGCCCGAGGCGTCGCACACGGCTGCTGGTGACGGGCAATCGATCGTCAGCCAGACTCTCCCCTCTCAGCTCCTGACCCTGTTCCGGACGCTGCGAGCCTCCCCCGACTGGAAGCGGATCCTTGTCCTCATCGTCGGCGTCGTCATCGTCGTCGCCCTGACCGCGGCGGCGCAGATCCGGCTGAACGCCTGGAATCAACCGTTCTATGACGCGCTGGCGCAGAAGAGCCTGATCGGCTTCTTCCACCAGTTGCTGGTCTTCGTCGTCATCGCCGGCGTGCTGCTGACCCTCAACGTCGCCCAGGCCTGGCTCAACCAGACGCTGAAGGTGCGGCTGCGGGCCGGGCTGACCCGCGACCTGTTCAGCGAGTGGCTGAAGCCCAAGCGCGCCTTCCGCCTGGCCGGCGCCGGCGAGATCGGCGAGAACCCGGATCAGCGCATCCACGAGGACACGCGGCACCTGACCGAGCTGTCGACCGATCTCGGCATCGGCCTGCTGCAGTCGACCCTGCTGCTGATCAGCTTCGTCGGCGTGCTGTGGATCTTGTCCCAGGGCATCGCCCTCAAGATCGACGGCATGGCTCTGTCGATCCCGGGCTACATGGTATGGTGCGCCCTGCTCTATGCCGCCGCGGCCTCCTGGATCAGCTGGCGCGTCGGGCGGCCGCTGATCAACATCAATGCCGAACGCTATGCCCGCGAGGCCGATCTGCGCTCGGCCCTGGTCCGGGTCAACGAGCATGTCGACGGGATCACGCTCGACAGCGGCGAGGCCGATGAGCGGCGCCGGCTGGACGCCGACCTCGACCGGATCGTCGCGGTGATGCTGCGCTACGTCCGCGCCGTCACCAACCTGACCTGGATCACCGCCGGCTATGGCTGGTTCACCATCGTCGCCCCGATCCTGGTCGCCTCGCCCGGCTATTTCGGTGGCGACCTGACCTTCGGCGAACTGATGGTGGCGGTGGGCGCCTTCGTCCAGGTGCAGCAGGCGCTGCGCTGGTTCGTCGATAATTTCAGCAACCTGGCCGACTGGCGGGCAACACTGCTGCGGGTGATGAGCTTCCGCGAGACGCTGGTGACGCTCGAGACCCTGAACGGGGAACCGCGCAGGATCGAGATCGCCGAAGGCACCGGCGACACGCTGGGCTTCGAGAAGCTGGGCGTGCTGTCGGCCGGCGGCCTGGCGGTGCTGGACGACGAGCGGGTCGAGATCAAGCCGGGCGAGCGGGTCCTGATCGTCGGCCGCACCGGCGGCGGCAAGAGCACGTTGTTCCGCGCCTTCGCCGGCCTGTGGCCCTGGGGCACCGGCCGCATCCTGATGCCGCCCCAGGCCCGCACCATGTTCCTGCCGCAGCGGCCCTATCTGCCGCCCGGCCCGCTGCGCGACGCCCTGACCTATCCGATGGATGCGTCCAGCTTCACCGACGAGCAGATCTGCGCCGCGCTCCGGCGCACCGAGATGGGGCATCACGAGATCTCGCTCGACCAGGTCAAGAACTGGGACAAGGAGCTGACCAGTGACGAGCTGCAGACCCTGACCTTCGCCCGGCTGCTGCTGCACAAGCCGCGATGGGTGTTCATCGACGAGATGGTCGATGCGTTGGACGAGGAGCGGCGGAAGACCGCGATGTCGATCTTCGAGCAGGAGCTGCCGGAGACGGCGGTGATCACCATCGCCCGGCGAGAGGTCAAGAACGGCTTCTACACCCGTGTCCTGCGGCTGCATCTGACCGACGAGGTCACGGGCGAGCGCCGGATCCCGATCGGCAGGCCGCCGCGGCGGGCGATCCCCTCCTCCGCCGGCTTCGCCCCCCTGCTCCACCACCGAGACCCGATGGAATGACCAAACGGCCTGCCGCACCCCGCCGCGCCTCCAAGAAGGGCGCCGCGGCGCTGTCGGACGACGCCCTGCTCGACCTCGTGCAGCGCCAGACCTTCCGCTTCTTCTGGGAGGCGGCGCACCCGGTCAGCGGCATGATCCCGGATCGCACGGACCGCGCCGGCAAGGCGCCGAACGACTGGGTGACGACCGGCGGCTCCGGCTTCGGCATCCTGGCCATCATCGTCGCCGCCGAGCGCGGCTGGATCGACCGGGCCGCGGCGGTCGAGCGACTGATGACGATCGTGCGCCATCTCGAGCGCACCACCTCGCATCACGGCGTGTTCCCGCATTTCCTCGACGGCCGCACTGGCGCCACCGTCGCGTTCAGCCGCAAGGACGACGGCGGCGACCTGGTCGAGACCGCGTTCCTGTTCCAGGGGCTGCTGACCGCGCGCCGCTATTTCGACCGCGACACGGCCGCCGAGACCGAGCTGCGCAACCACATCGGCTGGATGTGGAACGAGACCGAGTGGAACTGGTACACCCGCGGCGGGCTGAACGTGCTGTTCTGGCACTGGGGCGCCAACAACGGCTGGGGCCTGGGCCACGAGATCCGCGGCTGGAACGAGTGCCTGATCGCCTATGTCATCGCCGCCGCCTCGCCGCGCTACGCCATCGACGCCGAGGTCTATCACCGCGGCTGGGCCGTCGGCCGCTGGTTCCTGAGCCGGCGCAGCTATTACGACGTCGAGCTGCCGCTCGGTATGCCCTATGGCGGGCCGCTGTTCTTCAGCCACTACTCCTTCCTCGGCCTCGACCCGCGCGGCCTGAAGGACCGGTATGCCGACTACTGGGAGCAGAACCGCCGGCATACGCTGATCAATTACGAGCACTGCGTCCGCAACCCGAACGGCTTCAAGGGCTACGGGCCGGATTGCTGGGGCCTGACCGCCAGCGACACGCCGGGGGGCTATTCGGCCCATGCGCCGGACAACGACCTCGGCGTCATCACCCCGACCGCCGCCTTGTCGGCGATGCCCTACACGCCGGAGCAGTCGATGCGGGCGCTGCGGCACTTCTACGAAAAGCTGGGCGACCGGATCTGGGATCGATACGGCTTCGTCGACGCCTTCTCCGAGCAGGCGAACTGGGTGGCCGACACCTATCTGGCGATCGACCAGGGCCCGATCGTGGTGATGATCGAGAACCACCGCACCGGCCTCTTGTGGCGGCTGTTCATGAGCGACCCGGACGTCCAGCGCGGCCTGCGCACCCTCGGCTTCGAGAGCCCGCATCTGGGCGGGCGATGACGGCGACCATCGTCTATCTCCTGGAAAGTCTGCTACATTGGTCGAGCCATGAACGAGAACACCGAGAACCTCGTCCTCGAACATCTCCGGCATCTTCGCGCCGGCATGGATCGCATCGTCGACCGCCTGGACGACCTGACCGCCCGTGTCGGGCGGCTCGAAGTCAACACCGCGCGCATCGAAGTCGTCCTGGCCGAACACTCCGTGCGCTTCGACAAGATCGAGAAGCGGCTTGACCGGATCGAGACCCGTCTCGGCCTGATCGACGCTTGAGTCCCTCCGGCAGCACCGCTCTGACCGACTGGCTCGACCGGCAATACGCGGTCGCCGCCCGGAACCTGACGCTCGGCGTCTCCGCCACCCATCTGGTGAAGGAGCGGCGGCCCTTCCGCCAGCGCATCGTGCCGAAGCCGGGATCGGTCGTGGCCTCTTCGGTGATGGGGGCCTATGACCCGGACCCGGATTATTTCTTCCACTGGTTCCGGGATTCGGCGCTGGTGATGGACGCACTGCGGATCCTGGTGGCCGACGGCACCCGGCCGGCCGCGGATGCCGGCCATATCCGCGACTTCATCCGCTTCAGCCTCGGCCTGCGCGGCCTGACCGGCGCCGCGGTGCTGGCCAAGGGTGACCCGCGGCAGGGCGTCGACCCGGATGTCGTGCAGCATGTCCGCTCCGAGGCCGATCTGCGCGGCGTCGCCGGCGACCGGGTCTGGGGCGAGGTCCGGGTCAACCCGGACGGCACGCTGGACACGCTGAACTGGTCGCGGCCGCAGCATGACGGGTCGGCGCTGCGGGCCCTGACCCTGCTGCGGTGCCTCGACGACGGCCTGCTGGAGCCGGGCGTGCGGGACGAGGCGGCCGGGCTGCTGCGCATCGACCTGGACTTCGTCCTGGCGCATCACGCCGAGCCCAGCTTCGAGATCTGGGAGGACAGCCTCGGCCACGACTATTACACCCGCGTTGTGCAATGCGCCGCGCTGCGCCGGGGTGCCGATTGGCTGGAGGCTTGTGGCGACTCCGGGACCGCCGGGCGGTGCTGGGAGGCCTCGGCGGCCCTTGCAGAGGCGCTGGACGGCCATTGGCGGGCTGGGGCCTATGCCAGCCTGCTGCCGGCCGCGTCCGGCGCAATGGGCCGCGACCTCGACATCGCCGTGATCCTCGGCGTGCTTCATGCCGGCTTGCCCGCCGGGCCGCACAGCATGCTCGACCCGAAGGCCCAGGCCACGCTCGCCGCGCTCGAGGATCTGTTCGTCGGCCTGTTCCCGATCAATGCCGGGCGGCCGGCGCCGGCGCTCGGCCGGTTCCGCGAGGATCGATATTAC
This sequence comes from Inquilinus sp. Marseille-Q2685, assembly GCF_916619195.1. NCBI lineage: Bacteria > Pseudomonadati > Pseudomonadota > Alphaproteobacteria > Rhodospirillales > Rhodospirillaceae > Inquilinus > Inquilinus sp. Marseille-Q2685. The sequence goes on along the minus strand of NZ_CAKAKL010000001.1, from coordinate 367,812 downwards.
GGCGGTGGGGCCTGGTATATCGCGACCCTCGCCGCAGCGGAGTTCAACTACCGTCTGGCCGCGGGGGTGGCAGGCGGCGCGGCATTCGCGCTGACCGAAGACAACCGCGGCTTCGTCGTTCGTGTCCTGGGCGCCGAGCCCGGGCCGGAAGACCTCGACAGTCGACGCCTGGTCGGCGCCCTCCTCGCCCGCGGCGACGCCTTCCTTGCGACGGTCCGGACCTTTACTCCGCTGGACGGTGCGCTGTCCGAACAGATCGATCGCGCGACCGGCGCCCAGAGCTCGGCCAAGCATCTGGGCTGGAGCTATGCCGGCTTCATCACCGCGGTCCAGGCGCGGCGCCGGATCGCGCAGATCTGACGGACTCGACGATCTGGCCCGACGCTCTGGCCGGTGCGCGTACGAGCCCTATGTTCCTCGCCGCGACCACCAGGCCGGAGATCTTTCCCATGCGCCTGTTCCGCGCCATCCCAGCACTGCTGGGTTTCTGGTTCGTCGCCCTGCCCGGCCTGGCCCAGCAGCCGCCGTCGCAGACCTATGGCGAGCTGTTCCGGGACGTGCAGATGCAGCGGGTCTTCCCGGACGGCAAGACCTTCGTCGATGCCGAGCCGAAGGCGGCGCCCGGCGAGATCCTGCGCCTCTATGCCGAGCGGAAGGACGAGGCCGGATTCGATCTCGCGGCCTTCGTGCGCCGGTACTTCACGCCGCCGGCGACGCATGAAAGCGGCTACCGCTCGGTGCCCGGCCAGGATGTCTGCAGCCATATCGACGGGCTGTGGGACGTGCTGAAACGGCCGCCGGACCGGCCCGACCCGCGGTCCTCCCTGCTGCCGCTGCCGAACCCCTATGTCGTCCCGGGCGGGCGCTTCGGCGAGGTCTACTACTGGGACTCCTACTTCACCATGCTCGGCCTGATCGAGAGCGGCCGGGACGATCTGGCGCACGACGTGCTGGCGAACTTCGCCAGCCTGATCGACCGCTACGGCCACATCCCGAACGGCAACCGCAGCTATTATCTCAGCCGGTCGCAGCCGCCGTTCTTCGCGGCGATGGTGGAACTGGTGGCGGAAAGCAGCGACGACCCGGGCGCGACCTATGCCGCCCACCTGCCGAGCCTGGCCCGGGAGTATGCCTTCTGGATGGACGGCGCCGATTCCCTGGAGCCCGGGGCTGCCCATCGCCGCGTGGTCCGGCTGCCGGACGGCACTCTCCTGAACCGCTACTGGGACGACAGCGACCAGCCGCGCGACGAATCCTATCGCGAGGATGTCGAGACCGCACGGGCGACGAACCGGGCACCGGTCGAAGTCTATCGCGACCTGCGGGCCGCGGCCGAAAGCGGCTGGGACTTCTCCTCGCGCTGGCTGGCGGACGGCAAGACCCTGGCCACCATCCGCACCACGGCGGTGGTGCCGCCGGACCTGAACAGCCTGATGGCCGAGCTGGAGAGCGTCCTGGCGAAGGCCTATGCGGCGTCGCACCGGCCGGAGCGCGCGGCGGAGCTGGAGGCCCGCGCCAGGCTGCGTGCCGAGGCGGTCCGACGTCTGCTTTGGGACCAGGAGGCCGGCGTGTTCACCGACTATCTGTGGCGCGAGGGGCGACGCACCGGCGCCGTGACTCTGGCGACGGCCTATCCCTTGTTCTTCGATCTGGCCGATCCGGACCAGGCCGCCCGCGTCGCCGAGACGCTGGAGCGCCGGCTGCTCGCCCCCGGCGGCCTGCTGACCACCGAGATCGCCTCGGGGCAGCAATGGGACGCGCCGAATGGCTGGGCACCACTGGAATGGATCGCGATCCGCGGCCTGGCCCGCACCGGCCATGACCAACTGGCGGAAACCGTCGCCCGCCGCTGGGCCGAGCGGGTCGCCGGCGTCTACACGCAGACCGGCAAGCTGACCGAGAAATACGACGTCGCCGGTACCGAAGCCGCCGGCGGCGGGGAGTATCCCAACCAGGACGGCTTCGGCTGGACCAACGGCGTGCTGCGGCGGCTGCTGGCGACATACCCGCAGCTCACCACCGCAAGCGGCGGCGACATCGCCTGCCTGGCGGCAGCGAACGACAACCGGGCGCCGGAGGCCCAGCCCCTGCGCCGTCCCCCTTAGCCGGCCGCCTTGGCGGTGGCGGTCGAAGAGGCGCGCCACAGGTCGATGCCGCCATCGAGCGCGTGCCGGTCGATCTCGGCCAGCTCCTCGGCCGTCAGCGGCGCGCCCTTCAGCGCGTCGAGGCTGTCGTCCAGCTGCGCCACCGACCGGGCGCCGATCAGGGCCGAGGTGACGCGCGGGTCGCGCAGCACCCAGCTCAGCGCCATCTGCGCCAGGGTCTGGCCGCGCCGCTGGGCGATGGCGTTCAGCTCCCGGATGCGGGCGATGTTGCCCTCCGACAGCAGGTTGGTGCGCAGCGAGCGGCCGCGCCTGGCCCGCGAATCCTCGGGCACGCCGTCCAGGTACTTCGAGGTCAGCATGCCCTGGGCCAGCGGCGAGAAGGCGATGCGGCCGATGCCGAGTTCCTGCAGCGTGTCGAGCAGCCCGTCCTCGATCCAGCGATTGAGCATCGAATAGGAGGGCTGGTGGATCAGGCAGGGCGTTCCGAGATCCTTCAGGATCGCCGCCGCCTGGCGGGTCGCCTCCGGCGAGTAGGAGGAGATGCCGACATACAGCGCCTTGCCCTGGCGCACGACATGGTCGAGCGCGCCCATCGTCTCCTCCAGCGGCGTCTCGGGGTCGAGCCGGTGCGAGTAGAAGATGTCGACATAGTCGAGCCCCATGCGCCTGAGGCTCTGGTCCAGGCTGGCGACCAGGTATTTGCGCGAGCCGAAATTGCCGTAGGGCCCCGGCCACATGTCGTAGCCGGCCTTGGTCGAGATCAGCAGCTCGTCGCGATAGGGCCGGAAATCGGCGGCGAAGATGCGGCCGAAATTCTCCTCGGCCGAGCCGTAGGGCGGGCCGTAATTGTTGGCCAGGTCGAAATGGGTGACGCCGCGGTCGAAGGCGCGGCGCAGCACGGCGCGGCCGGTCTCGTAGTGGTCGACCCCGCCGAAATTCTGCCACAGGCCGAGCGAGATCTCGGGCAGCTGCAGTCCGCTACGGCCGGAGCGGCGGAAGCGGGCGGTCTCGTAGCGCGCCGTATCGGCGATCCAGGGCGTCTGCATGGCTGTGTCCGTCCTATCCGTGTTGGCGTCAGGCGACCGGCTGGGCGCATTGCCCCGTGCCGACGATCGCGGTCTTCGCCGCATCGGCGTCCTGCGGCGCGCCGTCCTGCAGGAAGAAGACCTCGTTGTTCTGGTTGAAGGCCTTCAGCTCGCGCCCGTCGGCGTCCGCAATCGTGCCGGTATGGTTGATCGGGTGCTGGCGGCGGCCGCCCTCCGGCGTCTCGACGATCAGGAAGCCGCACAGCTCGTAGCGCACCGTCCGCCCCGCCGGCACCTTCACCTGCAGCTCGGCGATCGGGTCTTCCCTGGTGACGTGGAGGACACCGACGGTGCGGCCGTCGATGCCGACGGCGATCAGCTCCTCGATCTGGTCGGGGCCGAGCTCGTCGACGATGCGGAAGCGGTGGTCCTTCGGGCCGGCGCCGGCCGGGGTTGCGGCGAACAGGCCGATCAGCAGCGCCAGGGCCGCGGCGCGCCAGAGTCGCAATCTGCGTGTCGATGGCTGCACGGCGCCCTCTCCGTCCCGTCCCTGGTCGCAAGCGAGCGACCCTAGCGCGCGGGCGGGCGACATACCAGCTTGCACGATCACCCCCGGATCGGTTAGGCCAGCGCTTCCGCGGATGCGGCACGGTCCCGGGCCGTGCCCACGGCATCCCTCCGAAAACCCAGCGTAGGGTCAGTTATGCGTTCTTTTGACGGACAGCGGTCCGACGGCGCGCCGATTCGCCGGAACCGCCAGGAAAAGCAGAAGCAGTTGCAGGAGCTGGAGCAGAAGCGCGCCCATCTCGGCAGCCACACCTCGCCGACTCTGCGGGCCGCCATGGACCGCAAGATCGCCGAGCTGAAGACCGAGCTGGCGCTGGCCGAGCGTGCCGCCGCGAACCAGGCCGCCAACCCGGCCCCGCAGCCGCGCCGGCCGCCGCGCCGTTGATGGCAGGGGGGCGGCGTCGGCCGCCGCCCCTAGATCTCGATCACCAGCCCGTCATGCGCTGGCCGGACATGGTCCGGCAGTTGCCGGCAAAGCCATTCATAGTCCATCTGGTGGTTCATGTGCGTCAGCCAAGCCTGCTTCGGCTTGAGCCGCTCGATCCACTCCAGCGTCAGCGCCAGATGGGCGTGCGAGACATGCGGCTCCGGCCGCGTCGCATCGACCATCCACAGCTCCACCCCCTCCAGCGCCGCCCAGGCGCGGTCGTCGAGGCGGACGACATCGGTCGAATAGGCGAAGCGGCCGAAGCGGTAGCCCATCGAGACGACACGGCCATGGTCCTGCTCGAACGGCACGATGTCGATGTCGCCGACCCGGAACGGCCCGTCCAGCAGATGCGGCACCAGGAACGGGTGGTAGAAGCCGCGGTCCATCTCGACCGAGGTCATGATGTAGCCGAAGCGCTCCTCCAGCTCCTGCCGCACCGCCGCGTCCATATAGGCGTTGACCGGCTGCTTGAAGGCCAGCGGCCGCAGGTCGTCGATGCCGTGGATGTGGTCGGCATGGGCGTGGGTGTAGAGCAGCGCGTCGATCCTCTTGACGTCGTGGTCCAGCAGCTGGTCGCGCAGGTCGGGCGAGGTGTCGATCAGGATCGTGGTGCTGTCGCTCTGCACCAGGATGGACGGGCGGCGCCGGCGGTTGCGCGGATTGGCCGGATCGCAGGTGCCCCAGATGCCGCCGACCATGGGCACGCCCATCGAACCGCCGCAGCCGAGCACCGTCACTCGCATCGTTCAGGCCTCTTGCTTCGGGATCTTCGTGAACAGGCCGAAGAAGTTGTCGCTCGTCCTTCGAGCGAAATCCGAACCCGACAGCCCGTGCAGCTCGGCCACCCGCTGGGCGGTGTGGGCGACGAAGGCGGGCTCGTTCCGCTTGCCCCGCTTCGGCACCGGCGCCAGGTAGGGCGCGTCGGTCTCGACCAGGATGCGGTCGAGCGGCAGGTCCTTCGCCGTGGCGCGGATGTCCTCGGACCGGTTGAATGTCACGATCCCGGACAGGGAGATGTGAAGTCCGAGTTTCACCGATTCTTCAGCGAGTTGCCGGGTTCCGCTGAAGCAATGGATGATGCCGCGCAGCGGCGGGCGGTCGCCGCCCTGCCCTTCCTCGGCCAGGATCCGCAGCGTGTCGGCCTCGGCCTCGCGGGTGTGGACGATCACCGGCACGTCGGCGATGCGGGCGGCCCGGATGTGGCGCCGGAAGCTCTCCTGCTGCGCCTCGGCCGGGCTGAGACCGTAATGGTAATCGAGGCCGGTCTCGCCGATGCCGACCATCTTCGGGTGCGCGACGAGCTCCAGGATCGCCTCGACCGTCAGGTCGATGAAGTCCTTCGCCTCGTGCGGATGCACCCCGGCGGCGCCGTAGAGCATCGGGAACCGCTCGACCAGCGCGATCGTGGCCGGCAGCCGGTCCGGCCGGGTGCAGATGGTCAGCATGCAGCCGACCCCGGCCGCCCGGGCGCGGCCGACAACGTCGTCGATCTCGGCCGCGAAATCCGGGAAGTCGAGATGGCAGTGGCTGTCGACGAGCATCAGGCCCCGGCCTCCGGCTCGACATAGCGCGGGAACACACCCTGCGGTGCCGGCAACGGCGTGCCGGGCACCAGCGCATGGTCGTCGCCGATGCAATCGAAGCTGCGGGCATCGGCGGCCACGGCGAGTTGGTCCAGCACCTTGGCCATGGACTGTGGCATCACCGGCTGCATCAGGATCGACAGGCGCCGCACCGTTTCGGCCAGCACCCACAGCACCGTCGCCATCCGCGCCGGATCGGTCTTGCGCAGGGCCCAGGGCGCCTGCTCGTCGACATAGCGGTTGGCCTCGCCGACGAAGGCCCAGACCGCGTCCAGGCCGCGATGGAAGGCCTGGACGTCGAATTCGCGCCGCAGCGTCTCCAGGAGATCCGGCGCCTGGGCCAGCAGCGCCCGGTCCTCGTCGGTCAACGGACCCGGCTGCGGCACCTTGCCGTCGCAGTTCTTGGCGATCATCGACAGCACGCGCTGGGCCAGGTTGCCGAAGCCGTTGGCCAGCTCGCCGTTGGTGCGCTGGATCATGCCGCGGCGGGAGAAGTCGCCGTCCTGGCCGAAGGAGACCTCGCGCAGCAGGAAATAGCGCACGGGGTCGAGGCCGTAGGTGTCGACCAGCTCCAGCGGGTCGATCACGTTGCCGAGCGACTTCGAGATCTTCTGGCCCTCGTTGGTCCACCAGCCGTGGGCGAAGACGCGCTTCGTCACCGGCAGCCCGGCCGACATCAGGAAGGCCGGCCAGTACAGGGCGTGGAAGCGCAGGATGTCCTTGCCGACCATGTGCAGGTCGGCCGGCCAGTAGCGCTTGAAGCTCTCGGCCTGCGTGTCGGGATAGCCGACGGCGGTGAGGTAGTTGGTCAGCGCGTCGACCCACACATACATGATGTGCGCCTCGTCGCCCGGCACCTTCACGCCCCAGTTGAAGGTGGTGCGGCTGATCGACAGGTCGCGCAGCCCCGCCTTGACGAAGGCGATCACCTCGTTGCGGCGGGACTCCGGCGCGATGAAGTCCGGATTGGCCTCGTAGAAGGCCAGCAGGCGGTCGCCCCAGGCCGACAGGCGGAAGAAGTAGCTCGGCTCCTCCACCCATTCGCATTCGGCGCCGGTCGGGGCGATGCGCTTGCCGTCGACGACGGTCAGCTCATCCTCGCCGTAGAACGCCTCGTCGCGCACCGAGTACCAGCCGGCATAGCCGCCGAGATAGATGTCGCCGTTCGCCTTCATCGCCTCCCAGATCGCCTGCGAGGCCTTGATATGCCGCGGCTCGGTGGTGCGGATGAAGTCGTCGTTGCTGAAGTTCATCGCCGCGGCCAGGTCGCGGAAGTTCTGGCTGACCCGGTCGGTGAAGGTCTGCGGGTCCACCCCGGCCAGCTCGGCCGCCTTCTGCACCTTCTGCCCGTGCTCGTCGGTGCCGGTCAGGAAATGGACGTCATAGCCGTCCAGCCGCTTGAACCGGGCCAGCACGTCGCAGGCCAGCGTCGTGTAGGCGTGGCCGATATGCGGCTTGTCGTTGACGTAGTAGATCGGGGTGGTGATGTAGAATGTCTTCGGCGCCGACATCGCGGCCTCTTTCCGTGCTACGGCGGCGGTCAGCCGTTGCAGGCGCGCTCGATGCCGATGAACGCCTGCAGGAGAACCTGCTTCCGATCGAGGTTGGACCCGTCCGCCTGAGCGAACAGACGGCGGGTGTTGTCCCACAGCTCCACCCAGCGATCAAGGCCGCCGGCCCGTCCCAGGGCCCCGACCACCCGCTGCATCACCGCCTCCTCCCCCGCCACGATCTCGGCCGGGGCGGTGCCGCGGGCGGCGGCGCGGGCCAGCCGCTCCATCCACCAGACCAGGAGGCCGGTGAACAGGCGCCAGCTCGACTCCGCCGCCACCGGGCCGATCCGGTCGCCCATCCTGTGCACGGCCCGGAAATCCACCCGCGGGAAGTCGTCGAGCAGCGCCAGCATGTCGCGGTAGAGACCCAGCCCGCCATCCTCGATCAGCGCCGCCGCCCGGCCGATGCTGCCCTCGGCCAGCCGGACCAGCGACGCCCGCTCCTCGGGGTCCAGCTCCGGCGCGTGCTCGGCGAGCAGCCGGTCGACGGTCGCGTCCGGCAGCGGTTCGAGCGCCAGCAGGCGGCAGCGCGACCGGATCGTCGGCAGCAGCGCGCCGGGATTGCCGCAGGTCAGCAGCAGGATGGCATGGGCGGGCGGCTCCTCCAGGATCTTCAGGAGGGCGTTGGCGCCGTTGCGGTTCATCGCCTCGGCCTCGTCGACGATGACGACGCGCCAGGCGCCCTCCGCGGCGGTGAGGCGCAGGAACGGCTCGATCCGCCGGATCTCCTCGACCGGGATCTCGCGGCTGCGGCGCTTCTTCTCCTCTTCGCCGCCACCGTTTCGCTCGATGGTCAGCAGGTCGGCATGGCCGCCCGCAACGGCGCGGCGGAAGGTCGGATGGTCGGCCGGGATTTCCAGGCTGTGGGCGCCGCGCGGGCCGCCGGACAGCAGGAATCGCGCGACCCGGTGGGCGAAGGTGGCCTTGCCGATGCCGGGCGGGCCGGTGATCAGCCAGGCATGGGGCAGCCTTCCGGCGCGCAGCGCCTCAAGGAACGCCGTTTCCGCAGTCTCGTGGCCGAGCAGCCGTGGATTGGCGCGGGGCGCGGAAAACTCACCGCTCATGATGTCGGCCCGAATTTCGCCTCGATCGCCGTGCGGATCGCGGCCGCGACCTCGTCGACCGTGCCGCCGGCATCGATCAGGACGCAGCGCTCCGGCTCGGCCGCGGCGATGGCCAGGAAGCCCTCGCGCAGGCGCTGGTGCAGGGCCTCGCCCATCCGCTCGTAGCGGTCCTCGCCGCCGCGGCGGGCGCCGGCGCGGGCGAGGCCGGTTTCGACCGGCACGTCGAGGATCAGCGTCAGGTCGGGCTTCAGCCCGTCGGTCGCTATCCGGAACAGGGCGTCGAGGACATCGCGGTCCACGCCCAGGCCCCAGCCCTGATAGACCATCGAGCTGTCGGCATAGCGGTCGGAGACCACCCAGGCCCCGCGCTCCAGCGCCGGGCGCACGGTGACGCGCAGATGGTCGCGCCGGGCCGCGAAATGCAGCAGCGCCTCGGTGACCGGGTCCCAGCGGTCGGTGTCGCCCTTGACCAGCAGGTTGCGGATCGCCTCCGCCCCCGGCGAGCCGCCGGGCTCCCGCGTGCTCACGACGTCGAGGCCACGCCGGGCGAGATCGGCGGCCAGGCGCTTGACCTGGGTGCTCTTGCCCGAGCCCTCGCCACCTTCGAATGTGATGAACCGTCCGCGATTGCCCAAGCGATCCGTCCCCGGTTGCGGCCTCGTCCCGCCGCGAACCGACAGGGGTCACTCGGCGACGACGCGTGCTCCGGAATAGCCCGCGGCGGCGATCTGCTTCAAGGCGGTCGATGCGGCCTTGGGGTCGATGAAGGGTCCGATGCGCAGCTCGATCGCGCCTGCGGCGGCGGCGGTCGAGACCGGGCCGAAGCGGCGCAGGGCGTCGGACAGCGAGGCCACCTGCTGCGGCCGGGTGGCCTTGGCGGCTGCGACGAACAGACCGGACGGCTTCGGATCGGCATCGTCATCGACGCTGCCGACGATCTCCGGCACCCGGTCGGGCACCGGCGGCGCTGGCGGCACGGCGATGTAGCGCGCGTCCGGGAGATCGACATCCTTGCCGGCCGAGGCGACCTGGTTCTTCCGCGCCTGGTCCCGCTGCTGCTGCAGCGCCTGGAAGCGGCTCTCCTCCTCCAGCACCTGGATCTTGACCCGGGCCGAGCCGTTGCCGCGGAAGCCCAGCAGTTCCGCTCCGCGGGCGGACATGTCGATGATCTTCGACCGCACGAACGGACCGCGGTCGTTGATCCTGACGATCAGGGTCCGGCCGTTGTCGAGGTTGGTGACCTTGACCAGGCTCGGCATCGGCAGGGTGCGATGGGCGGCGGTGACCAGGCCGCTGTCGAAGCGTTCGCCGCTGGCGGTCTTGCGGCCGGGGAAGCCCGGGCCGTACCAGGTGGCGGTGCCGACCTGCACCGAATCGCGATCGGTGCGCGCCACGTAGCGCACGCCGTTGATGGCCACGACACCCGGATCAGCGGGTCGCGAGAGAACGGGCCGTTCGGCGATGCTCCCCTTTCCCGGCTGGGAGGGAGCGCATCCGGTGGCGGCCAGCGCCACGCCGATGGCTGCAACGACGGCGAGCCCCGGGAGACGATCCGACTTCGTGCGGCTGAATTTCACGCAAAAAGAACGGCGTCCGGACCGGGTCGGGATCGGTTCGGCAGTCATGCAAACCCGTATGTCACAACATCCGGTCAATGGTCCAGCATAATCGTCCCGTCCCGCTCCGGCATATCTGAGCATGTGCTGGATGGCTGTACGGCAACCGGTCCTATCCGTCGGTTTGCACCCAGTATTTCTGGGTATTTCTGTATGCCCTCATAGGTTGTATTAGCGTGCAGATCGGTTCGACAGCGGGGCCCGTAACCGCTTCGGTTCGCAGCAAAAAGCGACAACTCACGATTTCAATTGTCGGATGTTGCCCGCGCGCTCGGACGGCCCGACCGATGCGAAGCGATTTGAAACCGGCGGGGCAAATCCGTATGGTGCGGCCGGTCCGGAAGGGTGGCCGAGCGGTTTAAGGCACCGGTCTTGAAAACCGGCGTGGCGGCGACGTCACCGTGGGTTCGAATCCCACCCCTTCCGCCATCCCTGCCGCTTGTGCGAAGAGGGCGCTTCGTGCATCCCAGGTTGCTCAGGACATTCCTCGCGGTGGCCCGCCATCGCAACGTCACCCGCGCAGCCGAGGAGGTCCATCTCGCGCAGTCGAGCGTGAGCGATCAGATCCAGTCCCTCGAAACCGAGTTGGGCACGAGCCTGTTCACGCGTTCCAGGCTGGGCCTGGAATTGACGCCGGCAGGCGAGACGCTGAAATCCTATGCCGAGGATATCCTGGCGTTGGCCGACGAAGCCCGAGCCGCGGTGAACGCCGCGGGCGGGCAGACGGTCGGACCGCTGACGATCGGCGCGCTGGAGACGATTGCCGCAGCCAAGCTGCCGCGATGGTTGTCGGGCTTTCGCAGCGACCATCCCGACATCGATCTCAGGCTGAAGGTCGCAGGCAGCGGCGAGCTGCTGCGGATGCTGGAGGATGGCGGGATCGACGTCGCCTTCTGTTTCGACAAAGGCGGCCTCGACGAGCGCTTCGCCAGCCGGACGGTATCGATGGAGCCGCTGGTTCTGATCGGTCCTCCCGGACAGCCGCCCGACACGACACCGGCTGATATGGCCGCCCTGGCCGCCGCGCGCTTCGTGGCCACCGAGACCGGGTGCATCTATCGCCGCATGCTCGACACGGCGTTTGCCGCGGCGGGCTTCGCCGCGCCGAAGCCCGCCGCCGAGGTCGGCAGCATCGGCGCGATCGCGCGGCTCGTCGCGGCTGGCGTGGGGCTTGCCTTCATTCCGCGCCTCGCGGCCGGCGATGCGCTCGATCGCGACGAGATCGTCGAGATACCCTGGCCCGGGCCGGCCCGGTCGGCATCGCTCGCCGCGATCTGGCGCCGCCGGCGTGTCCAGCCGCCGGCGCTGAGGCTGTTGCTGGCCGCGTTGGGGGATGGGTTAGCGCCGGTCAGATCAGCCGGTGGCCGCCCTCGACATGCAGTATCGTCCCCGTGGTGAAGCCGTTGCCCATCATGAAGCCGATGGCATCGGCGATATCGTCCGGCCGCCCGACCCGGCCGACAGGCAACCGCTTTGCCATCGCGCTCAGCCTCTCCTCCTTCTCGTCGCCGGCGACATGGGCCCAGATCGGCGTGTCGACCCAGCCGGGCGAGACGGCATTGACCCGGATCGGCGCCAGTTCGACCGCCAGAGCCCGGACCAGCCCTTCCAGCGCCGCGTTGACGGCTGCGACCACCGAACCGCGGGCCGAGGGCCGATAGGCGGCGATGCCGGAGGTGAAGGTGATGGATCCCCAGGCCGGCAGCATGGGCGCGCCGTATTTGGCGAGCAGAAGCGGCCCGTAGACCTTGCTGTCCATCACCCTCTGAGCGGCCTTCAGGTCGATCGCCGGCAGCAGCTCATAGGCGCCTTCGATATCGGCGGCGGTGCTGACGATGTGGTCGAGAGGACCGGTCCGCCGGAACAGATCGGCCACCTGCTCCTCCCGCGCGATATCGACTGCGACCGTCTCCAGCGACGACGCCTGCCCCAGATCCTCGCGGGCCTGCTTCAGCTTGGCCTCGCTGCGCCCGGCGATGATGACCTCGGCACCGGCGCCGAGACACCGCCGCGCCAGCGCCAGCCCCATTCCGGAGCCGCCGCCCACGATCAGGATCCTTCCTTTCGCGATATCCATGACCTGCCATGCCTCCGTTCGGATCAGCGATGGTCCAGGGATCGCAGGCCGGCGCGAATGGACGAAACGGAAGAAACCGATAGGGTTATCGGAGGTCCCGATGGTTGTCGCTCTGCCAAGGCATTGGGTAGAGTTGAGCAGATTCGTGATCAGATCCCGAGAGGCGGTCATGAAGCTCGGATGGCAGCCGCGGAAGTGGCTCGAGAAGAAGGCGAAATGGGGTTCGCGCGGCTTCATGCACGAGGCGAGCTGAACATTCCCGACGAGGCAGAAAGCGCCGCCGCTGGCCTCGCCAACAACCCGGAACCGACCGATGACCGAACTGCTGCACAGCGGCGACGAGACGATCCTGTCCTGCGACGCGAGCGGGCCGGCGATCGACAGCCCGCAGCGCGCCGCCGACCTGATCGGCGAGGCGCTGTCCGCCGGCGCCTCGGTGATCGCCGTGCCGGCCGCACGCCTCGGACCGGCCTTCTTCCAGCTCCGTACCGGTGTCGCCGGCGAATTCGCCCAGAAGGCCGTCAACTACCGGCTGAAGCTGGCCGTGATCGGCGACATCTCGCAGCATCTCGCCGCCAGCGCTGCCCTGCGCGACTGGGTGCGGGAGGCCAATCGCGGCAACGAGATCTGGTTCGAGCCCAGCCTGGACAGTCTGGTGGCCCGGCTCGGCGGCGGCCAAACCGGGGTTTGACCACCCGCTCCCCTCACCTCTCCGCCATCAGCGCGTTGATCTCCGGATACGGCATCGCGCCGGAAACTAGCGGATCGGACACGCCGTCCTGCAGGAACGACTTCGCCAGCTCGGCGATCCGGGCGAACACCGTCTGGCTGATGCCGGAGCCGGCGCTGAGGCGGCGGACGCCGAGGGCGGCGAGCTCGGCCGCGCCGGGCAGGCCGGGGCGCGCCATCACGTTCAGCGGCAGCGGCGCCGCGGCTGCGATCGCCTGGACCTCTTCGGGCCTCGTAACTCCCGGCGCGAAAATACCGTCGGCGCCGGCGGCGCGGTAGCGCTCGGCCCGGGCCAGCACCTCCGCCACCTTGCCGCCCTCCGGCGCCAGGCCACGGAGATAGACGTCGGTGCGGGCGTTGACGAACACGTCCTGCCCGCTGCGGGCGGCGGCGCGCTTGATCGCCTCGATCTTGGCGCAGAGCAGGTCCGGCGTCCCCGCCCCGTCCTCGAGGTTGATGCCGGCGGCGCCGGCGCCGATCAGCCGGGCCACCGCCTCCCCGACCGCGGCCGGATCGTCGCTGTACCCGCCCTCGGCGTCGACAGTCAGCGGCACCCGGATGATGCGGGCGATGTCGGCCGTGGTGGCGACCAGCAGGTCGAGCGGCAGCGCGTCGCCGTCCGGATAACCATGCGCCCAGGCGACGCCGGCGCTGGTGGTGGCGATCGCTTTGGCGCCGAGACTCTCGATCAGCCGGGCGCTGCCGGCGTCCCAGGCGTTGGCGAGCAGCAGGATGCCGTCCTGGTGCAGGCGGCGGAACTGCTGCAGGGACTCGGCCTGACGGGTGTCGGTCATGAGCTTTCCTCTCCCAGGTTCGATTCAGATGGCGAGCGACAGCTGCCTGCTGCCGGCGCCTTCGTGGTTCAGCAGCCAGCGCTTGCGGTCGAGGCCGCCGCCGAAGCCGACCAGCGACCCGTCGGCACCGATCACGCGGTGGCAAGGCACGACGATCGGGATCGGGTTGGCATTGTTGGCGAGGCCGACGGCGCGCATGGCGCCCGGCTGGCCGATCCGCCGGGCGATCTCGCCATAGGACACGGTGGTGCCGCAGGCGATGCCGCGCAGCGCCGCCCACACCGCGCGCTGGAACGGCGTGCCGGCGGCCTCGACCGGCAGCGCGTCGATCGCCGCGAGGTCGCCGGCGAAATACGCCTCCAGCGCCGCGGTCAGGCCGGCCGGGTTGCGCTGCGGCGCCAGCGTGAAGTCGTCGCCACCGAGGCTGCGGGCCAGGCGGGCGCGCAGCCGTTCCTCCTCGCACCAGTCGATGGCGCGCAGCCGGCCGGCATCGTCGGCGACGACCAGCAGCTCGCCGAGCGGGCTCGGCAGGCGGTCGAAGACCAGCGCCTCAGCCATGCTTCGCCCCCGCGACCTTCGCCACAGGCCCGGCATCGGCGGCCCAGAGATGCTGGGCGGCATAGGCGCGCCAGGGCCGCCAGGGCTCGGCCCGCTGCAGCAGGTCGGCGGGGGTCGGCCGCCCCCCGGCGCCGTCGGCGGCGCCGCGCAGCAGGCCGATGTCGCTGGCCGGGAAGGCGTCGGGCTCGCGCAGCGCGCGCAGGGCGATGTATTGGGCGGTCCAGTCGCCGATGCCGCGGATGCGGCGCAGCCTTGCGATCGCCTCCTCCACCGTGCCGAAGGGGCGGAACAGATGCGGGTCGGCGATCGCGGCCTCGGCCAGCGCGGTCAGCGTCGCCCGGCGCGACCCCGGCATGCCCAGCGCGCCGAGATCGGCCGCCGCCACGCGCTGCGGCGATGGGAAGGCACGGGACAAAGCGGGGTTCAGCCGCGCCGCCTCGGGCACCTCGGCGCCGCAGATCGACACCAGCCGGCCGGCCAGCTGCCGGGCCGCGACCACCGTGACCTGCTGGCCCAGCACGGCGCGCACCGCCAGCTCGAACCCGTCCCAGCCGCCGGGGGCGCGCAGGCCCGGCCGCTGCGCCACCAGCGGCGCCAGGAACGGATCCTGCGACAGATGGGCGCCGATCGTCTCGATGTCGGCGCCGACGTCGAACACCCGCCGCACCCGGGCCAGGATGCCCGGCAGGGCGCGCACCGAGGGGAAGCGCACCAGCACCGCCAGGTTGTCGCGCGCCGGCTCGTGCCGGACCTCGACGGTGCCGATCTCCTCGCCCTCGGCGACGCTGCGGCGGTAGACCTCGCCTGCGACCTGCTCCACCCCCTCGATGGCGCGGGCCCGCAGATAGGCCAGCATCGCCGGCCAGTCATAGGGCGGGCGGTAGCGCAGCCGCAGCGTCACCCCGCCGGCGGCGACCGAATCGACCGGCAGCCCGGCCCAGGCCCGGCGGCGAAGCGCGCTGGGCGGGCGGCGGAACAGGTCGTGGAAGGTCTCGTTGAAGCGGCGGACGCTGCCGAAGCCGGCGGCCATTGCCACCTCGGCCATCGGCATCCGCGTCTCCTGGATCATCTGCTTGGCGAACAGCACGCGCCGGGTCTGGGCCACGGCGACCGGCGTGGCGCCGAGATGCTGCTTGAACAGCCGGCGCAGCTGGCGGCCGCCGACGCCGAGGCGGTCGGCCAGCGCCTCCACCCCCGCCTCCCCGTCCAGCCCGCCATCGGCGATCAGCGCCAGCGCGCGCGACACGGTGTTGGAGGTGCCGCGCCAGGAGGCGAGGTCGGGCGCCGTTTCCGGCCGGCAGCGCAGGCAGGGCCGGAACCCGGCCTCCTGCGCCGCGGCGGCGGAGGCGTAGAACCGGCAGTGCTCGAACTTCGCCGTGCGGGCCGGGCACACCGGGCGGCAATAGATTCCGGTGGAAGTCACGCCGACGAAGATGCGCCCGTCGAACCGCGGGTCGCGGGTCACCAGGGCGCGGTAGCAGGCTTCGGGGTCGAGCGTTTCCATACCCCGACCATGTCACGTCCGGAGCGATCGCGCTCGCGGTTTTCGGACATGGTCGGCGGAAGGGTGCCTGGCGGCGCGGTCCCCCTTCACCGTCATCGCGAGAAGGCGAAGCCGACGAAGCAATCCAGGGGCCGGTTCGCGCTGGCCCTGGACTGCTTCGCTACGCTCGCAATTGTAGAGGTTCAGGAATTCGCTGATCGGTTGGGTTGGGTTTTGGTGAGAGCGAAGGCCTTTGGGGTAAGGCCATCGAGGGCTTGGTGAGGCCTGAAGGCGTTGTAGTAGACGAGGTATTCGAACAGCTCGTTGGAGAAGTGTTCGAGGTGGTCGAAGGTGGCGCCGTCGATCAGGTCGTCGTTGAGGGTGCGCCAGAAGCGTTCGGCCTTGCCGTTGGTCTGGGGCCGGTAGGGCCTGGTGTAGCGGTGGTTGATGCCGAGCTCGAGGAGCATGGCCTCGAAGGGGTGGTCTTCGGGGTGTTGCCGGGAGGCGAACTCGGCGCCGTTGTCGGTGAGGATGTCCTTGAACTGCAGGCCGTAGTTGGCGTTGAGGGTGTTGATCATCTTCAGGGTGCGGAACATCACCGGCAGGGCCTTCTTGCTGGCGAGGATCTCGGCCCAGGCCAGGCGGGAGCAGGCGTCGATCAGGCAGACGAGGTAGGCCGGCTTGGCGGGCGGCTGCAGGAACATGTCGCGGGGCAGCTGGTGCAGGTCGACATGGCCCATCTCGCCGAGCATGGTCTTGATGATCCTGCGCTTGGTCTCGACCATGGCCTTGGTCTTGCGGTTCAGGCCATGCTGCTTGAGCCTGCGGTAGATGGTGGAGGGTGACGGCAAGGACGATACATCCTGGCGCGTCTCCCGCAAGACGGCATGGATCTCGTAGCGGTTGAGGCCGCGCTGGCGGCAGGCCAGGATCTCGGCCTCGATGCCGTCGGGGTCGCGGCGCTCGCGCCACTTCGGTCCGCGCCGCTGCGGCAGCAGATCCTGCTCCGAGCCGCTGAGCAGATAGCGGTTGTAATACTTGCGGAAGGTCTGCGAGCAGGTGCCGTGATGCCGGTAGAACTCGCCGACCCGCCGGAACGTCTGTGACGTCCCGGCCTTCACCGCCTCGTATTCCGGGATCAGGAAGCGCCACTTCTGCAGATAGTTGCGCTCGATCGTCCGGTCGTAGCTGTTGTCCCGCATCGATGCCGCCTCCTTCTCGCCGGCATCGATCAACGAATTAATGAACATGCACAGCAATGACGGTATAGGGATTTCAGGAAAGGTCTCTACCCGAAGAGACCGGAGTCCCCCGCCGTCAGCTCCCGGCCCGGCTTGCAAGCTGCGGGATGAACAGCTCAGTCCAGCTCGCCGGCTTCACCTTGATGGTGCCGGCCAGGTGCATGAAGTCGGCGAAGTCCATCACCTTGGTCGGGGTGGTGGAGAACCGGGTGTCCGGGTCGTTCAGGATCTCCAGCACCTCCTCCGGCGAGATCTTCACCGCCGAGCTGCGCGAGAAGATCTCCGCCGTCTCCTGCTTGTGCGCGGCGATGAAGGCGTTGGCCTCGTCGAGCGCGGCGAGGAAGGCGTCCACCGTCTTCGGGTTAGCGTCGACGAAGCGCTTCGGGGCGAAGACGACGTCGAGCGTGATGTTGCCGATCACGTCGACCGAACTGGCGACGCGGTGGATAGCCGGGTTCTTGACCTCGAGATAGGAGAAGGGCGGCGAGGTGAAATGCGCCTTCACCTCGGTCTGGCCCGAGGTCAGCGCCGCCAGCGCGTCGGGATGCGGCAGGCTGACCGTCATCGGGTCGAGCTGGGCGAAGTTCTCGCGGCCGAACTGCTTGGCCGCCATCATCTGCAGCACCACGGCCGACAGCGAGGTCTTGATGCCCGGCAGGGCGATCTTGTCCGCCGGCCCGAAATCGGCCAGCGACGTCAGCTCCGGCTTGTTGCTGTTGAGCCAGAGCGAGGTCGAGCTGAGCCCGCTGATGCCGGTGACCTCGACATTCGGGATGCCCTTGGCCTTAGCCCAGAGGGTGATAAAGCCCGGCGCGCCGGTGCCGGCGAAGTCGAGCGTGCCGGCCATCATCGCGTCATTGATGACGTTGCCGCCGTCGAGCATCACCCATTTCACCGCGACGTCGCCGAGGCCGGCCGCCTTGGCCTGCTTCTCGAACAGCTTCTGGTCCTGCATCACGATCAGCGGCAGGTACAGGATGCCGTAGCCCTTGGAGACCCGGATCTCGCTGACCTCGGCCCGCGCCGCGCCGGCGAGGCCGAGCCCGATCGCCGTTGCGATCGCCGCCGCGGCGAAGCTCTTCATCATTCCCATGGTGTCCTCCCTTGTCCGGGCCGGCCGATCCGGCCCGTTGTTGCACAAATCGTCAGTGCTGCATGCCCCAGCGCCGGATGGTCTTCTTCTCGATCGTGGCGAAGACCACGTTCTCGACGAACAGGCCGATGAGGATGACGGTGAACAGGCCGGCGAAGACGTTCGCGGTCTCCAGCTGGTTGCGGTTCTCGTAGATGAACCAGCCGAGGCCGCCGGAGCCGGAGGAGACGCCGAACACCAGCTCGGCCGCGATCAGGGTGCGCCAGGCGAAGGCCCAGCCGACCTTCAGCCCGGTCAGGATCGACGGGAACGCCGCCGGGATCAGGATGTGCCGCACCAGCGACAGCCGCCGCAGCCCGTAATTCAGCCCGACCATGCGCAGCGTGTTGGATACGGCGCGGAAGCCGGAATGGGTGTTCAGCGCGATCGCCCACAGCACCGAATGGACCAGGACGAAGATCACGCTGCCCTGTCCCAGCCCGAACCAGATCAGGGCGAGCGGCAAGAGCGCGATCGCCGGCAACGGGTTGAACATCGAGGTCAGGGTCTCCAGCAGGTCGGCGCCGATGCGCGAGCCGATGGCGACCGTGGTCAGCACCGCCGCGAGCGCAATGCCGATGGCGTAGCCGATCACCAGCGTCTGCAGCGACGCCGCCGCCCGCGCCGGCAGCACGCCGTTGCCGATGTTGCTCAGGAACGCGTCGAGCGTCTCGGTGAAGGACGGGAACAGCAGCGGGTTGCCCAGCCAGCGGCCATAGCCCTCCCAGATCAGGGCCAAGACCAGCAGGATCAGCGTCTTGCGCACGAAGCCTAAGCGATAGACCCGCTCGACCGGGGAGATCGCCTTTTCCACCGGCGGGATGTCGGTCTTCGGCGTGTCGCGCAGTATCTCGGGCCGGAAGGCGACGCCCCCGGCAATGGTCGTGTCGGTCATGGTGGCGGCCCTCAATGGACGAACAGCATGTCGTTGATGCGCGCCTCCAGCGCGCCCTGGGCGGCGGTGCCCCAGTCGTCGCGGCCGATGCTGTTCAGCTCGGCCTTCACCTGCCCCGGATGCGGCGACAGCAGCAGGATGCGGTTGCCGATGCGGATCGCCTCCTCGATCGAATGGGTGACGAACAGCACGGTGAAGCGCGTGTCCTCCCACAGCTGCAGCAGCTCGTCCTGCATGCGCCGGCGGGTCAGGGCGTCGAGCGCGGCGAAGGGCTCGTCCATCAGCAGCACGTCCGGCTCCATCGCCATGCCGCGGGCGATGGCGACGCGCTGCTTCATGCCGCCCGACAGCATGTGCGGGTAGCTGTCGGCGAACTTGGCGAGGCCGACCTTCTCGATGTAGTGGCCGGCGCGGTCGCGCGCCTCGGCCGGGCCCAGGCGGCGGCTGGCGATCAGCGCGAAGGCGACGTTCTCGCGCACCGTCTTCCAGGGCAGCAGTTGGTCGAATTCCTGGAACACCATCATCCGGTCCGGCCCGGGCTCGGACACCGCACGGCCCTTCAGCCGGATCTCGCCCTCGGTCGGCGCGATGTAGCCGCCGATCGCCTTCAGCAGCGTCGACTTCCCGCAGCCGGACGGCCCGAGCAGGATGAAACGGTCGGAGGGGTGGACGTCGAAATCGACGCGATGGGTGGCGGTGACCACCGCCTGGTCGGTCTTGTACTGCAGCGTGACCTGGCGGACGGAGAGCAACGCGTCTGCTGGCGGCGATTGCACGATGGCCATATATCCTCCCTGGCAGCGGCACCGCTTCGGCGGGCCGTTGCAGGGAGTGTTCCGCATCAAGCTGACGCCAGCCTGACTCGGAATCGGAACAGTGGAGAGCCCGTGCGCATCCTGGTGGTCGAGGACACGGCGGATATCGGCGAGGCGATCGTCGCCCGACTTGAGCGCATGGGCCATGCGGTCGACTGGGAGCGCGACGGCGAGGCGGCCGGAGACATGCTCGGGGTGCAGGATTACGACCTGCTGGTGCTCGACATCATGCTGCCGGGCCGCGACGGCATCGCCCTCTTGAAGGAGCTGCGGGCGCGGCGCCGGTCCACCCCGGTGCTGGTGCTGACCGCCCGCTCCGGCGTCGAGGACCGGGTCGGCGCGCTCGACCTCGGCGCCGACGACTACCTGGTCAAGCCCTTCGACTACCGTGAGCTGGAGGCGCGGGCCCGCGCCCTGCTGCGCCGCCGGACCGGCGACAGCAGCAATGTGCTGACCTGCGGCGACGTCACCATCGACCGCGCGGCGCGGCTGGCCGCTGTCCAAGGCCGGCCGCTGGACCTGACCCGGCGCGAGCTGACGGTGCTGGAGATCCTGGCGACGCGGCCCGGCCGCATCGTCTCCAAGGACGACCTGCTGGACCAGATCTACAGCTTCGACCAGGAGCCGAGCCCAAACGCGGTGGAGCAGTACGTGACCCGGATCCGCCGCAAGCTGGCGGGATCCTCGGTCGAGATCCGGACGCTGCGCGGCCTCGGGTATCAGCTTGTCGTCGGCTGACCGGATCCGCGGCTCGCTCTATGTCCGCATCCTCGCCTTCATCGCGGTGGTGGTCTGCCTCGGCACCGCCGGGGTGATCGCCGCCGCCGCGCATTACGCCCGGCTAGCGGCCGGCGAGGCCTATGACCGCCTGCTGGTCGGCGGCGCGGTGCAGGTGGCCGAGAACGTGTTCATGCAGGGCGGGGTGGTGGCGCTGGACCCGCCGGTCGCGGCCTTCGCCTCCCTCTCCGCCTACGACCTCGTCTACTACAAGGTGGTCGACCCGCGCGGCGTGGTGGTGGCGGGATATCCCGACCTCGCGCTCGATCCCGCCGCGGCCCAGCAGGCCCGGCACGGCGTGGTGGTCGAGGATGGCAGCTTCCAGGGGGAGGCGGTGCGGGTCGCCGTGCTGGGCCGCCGGATGGATGACAGCGATGGTGGCTGGGCCACGGTGGTGCTGGCCCAGACCACCCGGGCCCGCGATGCCCTGGCCCGGTCCCTGACCCGCCAGGCGGTGCTGATCGTCCTGGCCATGGGGATGCTGACCATGGTGGCCGGCGCGGTGGCGGTGCGCTGGGCGCTGGCGCCGCTGATCCGGATCGAGAAGGCGCTGGCCGACCGGGCGCCGGACGACCTCAAGCCGCTCGACGTCGCCACGCCGACCGAGATCCGCACCCTGGTGTCGTCGATCAACCTGTTCATGGGCCGGCTGGCCGGCCGCATCGGCCTGATGCAGCGCTTCATCGCCGACGCCGCGCACCAGATCCGCACGCCGCTGGCCGCGCTGGACGCCCAGGTCGAGCTGCTGGGCCACGAGAGATCGGCCGGCCGGCGCCAGCAGCAGATGGAGCGGGTGCGGCAGCGCACGGCGGAGCTGGGGCGGCTGACCAACCAGCTGCTGAACCACGCCATGGTGATCCATCGCGGCGAGATCGGCGCCTTCGCTCCGGTCGATCTGGTGGAGCTGGCGCGGACGGTCCTGGCGGCGTCGGTGCCGCTGTCCTTCGACCGCGACGTGCGCATCGCCTTCGAGGCGCCGGAGGAGCCGGTGATGGTCGATGGCGACGCCGTCAGCCTGCGCGAGGCCCTGTCCAACATCATCCACAACGCCCTGGCGCATGGCGCCGAGACCCGGCTGCTGGTTCGCGTCGGCGACGGCGCGGAGGGCGCCTGGCCAAATGGCGCTTGGATCGAGATCAACGACGACGGCCCGGGCATCGCGGAGGCCGACCGGGCGCGGGCGCTGGAGCCGTTCCATTCCGGTTCGGAGGACGGCACCGGCCTGGGCCTGGCCATCGCCGCCGAGGTGATGAAGGCCCATCGCGGCCGGGTCGAGTTCCGGCAGGACCCGGCCGAGGGATTCTCGGTGGTGCTGCGCTTCGGGGCTTGAGGCCTTCTTACCACCCCTTCACCGCGGCCGCCTGGCCGGCCAGCCACTCGCAGAACAGTGACAGCGGCCGGCGCAGCGTCGCGCCGCGGATGGTGACGATGTAGAAGCGCCGGCCGGTGTCGAGATGCCGGGGAAAGGCGTCGGCCAGCCGGCCGGCCCGGATCAAATCGTCGATGATCGGCCGCCAGCCCAGCGTCACCCCCTGCCCGTCCATCGCCGCCTGCAGCGCCACTGCATGGTCGGTGACGCGCAGCGACCGCGCCGGCCCGGGCGCAGGCAGGCCCAGCACGGCGAACCACTCGCCCCAGGTGGCGCGGCGGCGCAGCGCATCCTCGTAATGGATCAGCTGACAGCGGCTCAGGTCATCAGCGTCGCGCAGCGGGCCGTGCTCGGCCAGATAGGCCGGGCTCGCCACGGCATGCACATGCTCCTCCCACAGCGGGATGGTGTCGTGGTCCGGCCATTTGCCGTCGCCGAGCCGGATCACGACGTCGATCCCGTCCTCGCCCGGATCGGCGTCGCGGTCGATGGTCTGGATCCGCAGCGGGACAGCCGGGAAAGCCGTGCGGAAGGCGGCGAATCGCGGCAGCAGCCAGTAGGCGGCCATCGAGGTCGACACGCCGATCACGATCTCGCGCTGCGCCGCGGCCACGGACCGGCCGGTGATGTCGTCGACTGCCTGGGCGATGGCGGACAGGCTGGTGGCGACGGCGGCGTAGAGCCTTTCGCCCTCCGGCGACAGCTCCAGCCGGCGGTGGTGGCGGATGAACAGATCGAGGCCGAGCGAGGCCTCGAGCTGGCGGATGCCGTGGCTGACCGCCGACTGGGTGATCGCCAGGTCCTCCGCCGCCCTGGAGAAGCTGAGCCGCCGCGCCGACGCCTCGAACACCGCGAGGGCGTTGAGCGAGGGAAGGCTGCCGCGGAGGGTTTGCATCGACTGGGCTCATGCCGGCGTGAAGGAAATTCGGTTTACCATCGGCCGGCAGGCCGGAAGAGTGAAACCGTCACAACGATCCGACAGCGGACATGCCGAACGCCGATCCCCTGCTGCAACCCTACCAATTGCGCCACCTGACCCTGCGCAACCGCTTCATGTCGACCGCGCATGAGCCGGCCTACACCGAGGACGGCCTGCCGAAGGAGCGGTACCGGCTGTACCATGCCGAGAAGGCGAAGGGCGGCATCGCCCTGACCATGATCGGCGGCTCCTCCGTCGTCGCGCCGGACAGCCCGCAGGCCTTCGGCAACATCCTGCTGTACAAGGACGAGGTGGTGCGCTGGCTGAAGGAGCTGGCGGATGACGTGCATTCGCACGGCGCGGCGGTGATGATCCAGGTCACCCATCTCGGCCGCCGCACCAGCTGGTCGAAGGAGGACTGGCTGCCGGTCGTCGCCCCCTCCCCCGTGCGCGAGCCGGCGCACCGCGCCTTCCCCAAGGCGATGGAGGATTGGGATATCGAGCGTATCGTCGCCGCCTATGCCGACGGCGCCGAGCGGGTGCGGGCCGGCGGTCTCGACGGGCTGGAGCTCGAATGCTACGGCCACTTGATCGACCAGTTCTGGTCGCCGGCCACCAACAAGCGCGAGGACGAGTACGGCGGCGACCTGGACAACCGGCTGCGCTTCGCCTTCCAGGTGCTGCGCGCGATCCGCGACCGGGTCGGGCCGGATTTCATCGTCGGCACCCGCATGGTCTGCGACGAGGATTGGGAGCGTGGGCTGTCGAAGGCCGAGGGGCTGGAGATCGCGCGACGGCTCGTCGCCTCCGGCCTGATCGACTTCGTCAACGTCATCCGCGGCCATATCGACACCGACGAGGCGCTGGCGCACGTCATCCCCGGCATGGGCGCCCGCTCCGCCCCCCATCTCGACTTCGCCGGCGAGGTGCGGGCGGCGACCAGGGTTCCGACCTTCCATGCCGCCCGCATCCAGGACGTCGCCACCGCCCGCCACGCGATCGAGAGCGGCAAGCTGGACATGGTCGGGATGACCCGGCCGCACATGGCCGACCCGCACATCGCCCGCAAGGTGATGGCGGGGCGCGAGGCCGAGATCCGCCCCTGCGTCGGCATGGGCTATTGCATCGACAGCATCTATGGCGGCCAGGCGGCCTGCATCCACAACGCCGCCACCGGGCGCGAGGCGACGGTGCCGCATGTCGTGCCACGAACGACCGGGCCACGGCGCAAGGTGGTGGTGGTCGGCGCCGGCCCGGCCGGGCTGGAGGCGGCGCGGGTGGCCGGCGAGCGCGGCCATGCCGTCACCTTGTTCGAGGCGGCGGACCAGCCGGGCGGCCAGATCCGGATCACCGCCGGCCTGCAGCGCCGGCGCGAGATCCTGGGCATCGTCGACTGGCGCATGGCGGAGTGCGAGCGGCACGGCGTGGCGATGCGCTTCAACACCTATGCCGAGGCCGGCGACGTGCTGGCCGAGGAACCCGATATCGTGGTGGTGGCGACCGGCGGCCTGCCCAACACCAGCTTCCTCGATGCCGGCGAGGATCTGGTGACCACCAGCTGGGACATCCTGTCCGGCGCCGCCAAGCCGGCCGAGACCGTGCTGCTCTACGACGACAACGGCGCCCATCCCGGCCTGACGGCGGCGGAGTTCATCGCCCGGGCCGGCAGCAAGCTGGAGCTGGTGACGCCGGAGCGGACGCTGGCCCCGGATGTCGGCGGCACCAGCTTCCCAGCCTATTTCCGCGCCTTCTCCGACCATGGCGTGCAGGTGACGATCAACCTGCGGCTGGAGAGCGTGCGGCGCGACGGCAACCGGCTGGTCGCGGGCTTCCTCGACGAATACGGGCGTCGCCGGGTCGAGAAGCGGGCCGATCAGGTGGTGGTCGAGCACGGTACCCTGCCGCTGGACGAGCTGTACTTCGCGCTGAAGCCATTGTCCTCCAATCTCGGCGCCGTCGACTACGAGGCGCTGATCGCCAACCGGCCGCAGGCGGTGCGGCGCAATCCGGAGGGCCGCTTCGTGCTGTGGCGGATCGGCGACGCCGTCTCCTCCCGCAACATCCACGCCGCGGTCTATGACGCGCTGCGGCTGCTGAAGGACGTCTGATGACGGCGATCTTCGCCATCGATGCCGATGCGCTGGAGGTCGACCCGCTGTGGCTGGTCGGGCGGCTTCGTGAGGGGCACCGGCAGGGGATCGGCACGGTCGAGCGGCTGCTGCTGGAGGAGCCGGGCGCGGCCAACAGCCTGCTGACCTGGGTGGCCTGGCAGCCGGGCGCGGCGCTGGGAGCCAAGCTGGCCACGGTGTTCCCGGGCAACGAGGCCCGCGCCGCCGGGCCGAACATCCGCTCCATCGTCGTGCTGTTCGACGGGCAGAATGGGCGGCCGCAGGCGGTGATCACCGGCGAGAGCTTCACCCGAGCCAAGACCGCGGCCGATTCCGCGCTCGGCGCCGACCTGCTGGCCCGGCTGGATGCGACGGCGCTGGCGGTGCTGGGCGCGGGGGCGCAGGCGGAGACGCAGATCCGATATCTG
Source organism: Inquilinus sp. Marseille-Q2685 (assembly GCF_916619195.1). NCBI lineage: Bacteria > Pseudomonadati > Pseudomonadota > Alphaproteobacteria > Rhodospirillales > Rhodospirillaceae > Inquilinus > Inquilinus sp. Marseille-Q2685. The sequence continues at coordinate 342,544 of NZ_CAKAKL010000001.1, read as the reverse complement.
CTGGCGGTCCGGCCGTCGATCCGGCGCGTCGCGATCTGGAACCGGACGGCGGAGAAGGCGCAGGCGTTGGTCGCGTCCCTCCGCTTCCCCGGCGTCGAGATCGGCGCCATCGAGGACGCCGAGGCGGCGGTCCGCCAGGCCGACATCGTCTGCTGCGTCACCGCATCCCGCGATCCGGTGCTGCACGGCGCCTGGCTGAAGCCGGGCGCGCATGTCGACCTGGTCGGATCCTTCACCCCGGAGATGCGCGAGGCCGATGACGCGGCGATGCGCCGGGCCCGCCTGTTCGTCGACACCCGCCGCTTCGCCATCGGCCATTGCGGCGAGTTCACCCAGGCGATCGCCGCCGGCGCCATCGCCGCGGCGGACGTCGCCGCCGAGCTGGCCGAGCTCTGCGCCGGCGCCCCGGGCCGCCGCTCGGCCGATGAGATCACGCTATTCAAGAACGCCGGCGGCGGCCATCTCGACCTGATGATTGCGCAAGCCCTCTACGACCTCGCCGCCGGCGGGGCCTAACAAGACTGAGCCAAACAGGGAGCTGACCATGAGCAACGACGAGACGCCGGGCCGTCTGCATCCCGCGATTCCGCCGATGACCGAGCAGCTGAAGGCCGGCCGGATCGGGCGGCGCGACTTCATCCGCACCGCGGCGCTGCTGGGCATGGCGGCGCCGGCCGCCTATGCCCTGGCCGGGCGGATCACAGGCGACGCCTCGATCCCGCAGACCATGGCGCAGGAGGCGCCGCGCAAGGGCGGCATCCTGCGCATCGGCATGCCAGTGATGGATTGCGCCGACCCCGCCATCTACGACTGGTCCGAGAAGGGCAATGTCGCGCGGCTGATCATCGAGCCGCTGGTGTCGATCGGCACCGACGACGTCGCCCGGCCCTGGCTGGCCGAGAAATGGGAGGCCAGCGACGACGTCAGCCAGTGGACCTTCCACCTGCGCCGCGGCGTGAAGTGGAACAACGGCGACGACTTCACCGCCGACGATGTGATCGCCACCTTCACCCGCTGGCTCGACAGCAAGACCGGCTCCTCCAACCAGGGGCGGTTCAGCGGCCTGACGGTGAAGGAGGGCGACGCGGTCAAGATGGCGCCGAACGCCATCGAACGGGTCGACGACCACACCGTGCGCTTTCATCTGCAGAGCCCGATGCTGCAGTTCCCGGAAAGCCTGGGCGACTATCCGGCGCTGATCACCCATCGCGACTTCGCCAAATCCGGCGCCAACCTGATGAAGGCCCCGGTCGGCACCGGGCCGTTCCGGCTGAAGGAACAGGCGGTCGGGTCGCGCGCCGTGTTCGAGAAGCGGCCGGCGGCCGAGTATTGGGGCGAGGAGGTCTTTCTCGACGGGATCGAGTACATCGACCTCGGCAGCGACCCCGCCGCCTGGCTGGCGGCGCTGGGCTCCGGCCAGGTCGACCTGATCCACCAGGTGCCGGTCAATCTGCTGCCGGCGGTCCAGGCCATGCCGAACCTGAAGACCTATGAGAAGCTGACGGCGGAGACCGGCGTCGCCCGCTTCCGCATCACCGAGCCGCCCTTCGACAAGAAGGCGGTGCGCCAGGCGATCCAGGCCTGCGTCGACCATCAGCGGCTGACCCAGTTGGCCTATCAGGGCTTCGGCACGCCGGGCGACGACTTCCACGTCTCGCCGGTCCATCCGGAATACACGCCCCTGCCGCTGCCGACGCCGGACATCGACAAGGCCAAGAAACTGCTGGCGGACGCCGGCTATCCGGACGGGCTGTCGATCGAGATCAACTGCCAGGACGCGCTGAAGCACGAGATCGACACCGCGCAGGTGCTGTCGGAGATGGTCAAGCCGGCCGGCATCGACCTCAAGGTCAACGTCCTGCCTGGCGCCACCTTCTGGGACCGCTGGACCAAATGGCCGTTCTCGGTCACCCAGTGGCTGACCCGGCCGCTGGCGGTGCAGGTGCTGGCGCTGGGCTATCGCAGCGGCGTGGCCTGGAACGAGACCGGCTACGCCAACCCGGAATTCGACAAGATCCTCGACGAGGCGCAGGCGACCCTCGACATCGAGAAGCGCAAGAACCTGGTGCACCGGCTGGAGCAGATCATGCAGGAGGACGCCATCGCCATCATCCCGTTCTGGCTGAAGATCTTCACCGCCAGCACCGACAAGGTGCAGGGCTTCGAATACCACTTCGCCCGCGAGATGCACCTGAACCGGGTGTGGCTGTCGGCGTAGGGCGGAGCTTCGTAGATTGGGTTCGCGCTGGCGACCCCAACATGGCTCTGACTGCACAGTGTTGGGTTCGCTGCCGCGACCCCACCCTGCCTCAGCGGCAATGCCCGCCCCTACTCCACGGTGACGCTTTTGGCGAGGTTTCGGGGCTGGTCGACGTCGGTGCCTTTGGCGACGGCGGTGTGATAGGCCAGGAGTTGCACCGGCACGGCGTAGAGGATCGGGGCGACGAAGGGATCGATGCCCGGCAGGCCGATCGCCGCCACCGGGCCGGGGCCGAGCCTCTCGATCCCCTCGGGGTCGGAGACGAAGATCACCTTGCCGCCGCGGGCCATCACCTCCTGCACGTTCGACACGGTCTTGTCGAACACCGGGTCGCGCGGCGCCAGCACGATCACCGGCACCTTGTCGTCGATCAGCGCGATCGGCCCGTGCTTCATCTCGCCGGCGGCGTAGCCTTCCGCGTGGATGTAGCTGATCTCCTTCAGCTTCAAGGCCCCTTCCAGCGCCAGCGGATAGGACAGGCCGCGGCCGAGATACAGCACGTCCCGCGCCAGCGCCACCTGGTGGGCCAGGTCGCGGATCGTGGCGTCGTGGTTCAGGACCTCGGCCAGCCGGCCCGGCACCTCGGTCAAGGCGGTCGACAGCTCGGCCTCCCGCTTCGCGTCGATGGCGCCGCGCGCCCGCGCCGCCGCCACCGCCAGGCAGGCCAGCACGGTCAGCTGGGTGGTGAAGGCCTTGGTCGAGGCGACGCCGATCTCCGGCCCCGCCAGGGTCTGGATCACCGCGTCGCTCTCGCGCGCGATCGAGCTGTCCGGCACGTTGACCACCGAGAGCACGCGCTGGCCCTGCGACCGGGCGTAGCGCAAGGCCGCCAGCGTGTCCGCGGTCTCGCCCGACTGCGACACGAAGATCGCCAGCCCGCCCTCCGGCAGCGGCGCCTCGCGGTAGCGGAACTCCGAGGCGATGTCGATCTCGACCGGCAGCCGGGCCACGGTCTCGAACCAGTGCTTCGCCACCATGCCGGCATAGAAGGCGGTGCCGCAGGCGACGATGGTGGCCCGCGGCACCCGGGCGAAGTCGAAGGGCAGCGCCGGCGGCACGATCGCCCGGGTCGCCGGATCCAGCATGGTGCGCAGCGTGTCGCCCACCACCGCCGGCTGCTCGTAGATCTCCTTCAGCATGTGGTGCCGGAAATCGCCCTTGCCGATCAGCGCCCCGGTCTGGGCGATCGGCTTCACCGGCCGGGCCACCGACCGGTCCCCGGCGTCGTAGATCTCGACCCCGCTCCGGGCGATCACCGCCCGGTCGCCCTCGTCGAGATAGCAGATCCGGTCGGTCCAGGCCCCGATCGCCAGCGCGTCCGAGCCGACATACATCTCGCCGTCGCCGAAGCCGATCGCCAAGGGCGAGCCGCGCCGGGCGACCACCAGCAGGTCCTCCTCGCCGGTGAACAGGAAGGCCAGCGCGAACGCCCCCTCCAGCCGCCGCAACGCCGCGGCGCTGGCCTCGCGCGGCGCCATCTGCCGGTCGAGGTAATGCGTCACCAGATGCGCGACGATCTCGGAATCGGTCTCGGTCGCGAAGACATGGCCGAGGCCCTCGAGCTCTCGCCGCAGCTCCCGGAAATTCTCGATGATGCCGTTGTGCACGATCGCCACCCGGGCGGTCGCATGCGGATGGGCGTTGGTCTCGCTCGGCCGGCCATGCGTCGCCCAGCGGGTGTGGCCGATGCCGATGGTGCCGTCGACCGGGTCCTCGCCCAGGCGCCGCTCCAGATTGACCAGCTTGCCCTCGGCACGGCGGCGCTCGATCCGACCCCCAACCAGCGTGGCGATGCCCGCCGAGTCATAGCCGCGATACTCCAGACGCTTCAGCGCCTCGACCAGTCGCGACGCCACCGGCCGCCTCCCCACGATCCCCACAATCCCGCACATCAACCCTTCTCCTGATCGCGCTTCGCCTTTTCCGCCTTCTTCTTCTCGCGATAGGCAGGTGCCCAGCCGGGCTTGTCCTCCTGCCGCGCCCGGCCGATCGCCAGCGCGTCCGGCGCCACGTCGCGGGTGATGACGCTGCCGGCGGCGATGTTGGAGCGGTCGCCGATCGTCACCGGCGCCACCAGCACCGAATCGGAGCCGACGAAGACCTCGGCCCCGATGCTGGTGCGGAACTTGTTGTAGCCGTCGTAGTTCGAGACGATGGTGCCGGCGCCGATATTGGTCTTCTCGCCGACCGAGACGTCGCCGAGATAGGTCAGGTGGTTGGCCTTGGCGCCGGGGGCGAGATCGGCCGCCTTCAGCTCGACGAAATTGCCGATATGCGCGCCCTCGCCCACCGTCGTGGTCGGCCGCAGCCGGGCGAAGGGCCCGATGCGGGCGCCGGTGCGGATCGTCGTCCCCTCGATATGGCTGAAGCCGAGGATCTCGACCCCGTCCTCGACGGTGACGCCGGGGCCGAAGAAGGTCGACGGCCCGATCACGACATCGCGGCCGAGCCTGGTGTCGACCGACAGCCAGGTGGTCTTCGGGTCGATCAGCGTGGCGCCGTTCAGCATGGCTTGGCGGCGCAGCCGGTCCTGCAGGATGGCCTCGGCATCGGCCAGCTCGACCCGCGAGTTGATGCCCAGCACCTCGTCGGGATCGCCCTCGACCACGCTGCAGGCCCAGCCGCGGGCGCGGGCGGCCTCGACCGTATCGGTCAGGAAGAACTCGCCCTTGGCGTTCTCGGCCTTGAGATCCCCGATCAGCTCCGGCAGGCGGCGGCCGTCGAAGGTCATGATACCGGCGTTGCAAAGGCCGATCTGGCGCTCGAAATCACTGGCCTCGGAGTATTCGACGATGCGGTCGAGGCCGCCGTCGTCGGTCAGCACCAGCCGGCCGTACTGCAGCGGGTCGGCCGGGCGCATGCCCAGCACGACCACCGCCGGATCCTCCGCGGCGCGGCGAGCCTCGACCAGCCGCTCCAGCGTCGCCGTCGTCAGCAGCGGCGTGTCGCCGAACAGGACGATGACGTCGCCCTCGAAGCCCTCGATCGCCGGCAGGGCCGCGCGCACCGCGTCGCCGGTGCCGCGCTGCGCGGGCTGGACCACGGTCGGAACCGGGGCGACGCTCTTCGCCACCGCCTCCATCCCCGGCCCCACCACCACGGCGATCCGTTCGGGCGCCAGCGCCTGGGCGGCGGCGACCACGTGGCCCAGCATCGACCGCCCGGCGATCTCGTGCATCACCTTGGGTCGGTCGGATTTCATCCGCGTGCCCTTGCCGGCGGCGAGGATGAGGCAGGCGACAGCACTCACGGGGCAATGGCTCCACAATCACGGAAGATGTCCCGTGTGGTCTGCCACGGCCGCCACGAAAGCGAAATTCAATTATTGTTTCGACGGGTTACGCCATTCGGCTCAGATCACGAGGCACCGGCCTGGATCGCGCGCAGATGCACGATGACGCGGCCCCAGGGCGATTCGCTCTGAATCCGCACCGGCACCGCCGGCAGGCCGGCGCCCGGCGATGCCAGCCAGGTGTCGATCACCCGCTGGTCCGGCGCCCGCGAGCTGCGCTGGAAGTACTCGGTCGGTTTGTTGTCGCGCCGCTCGTCGCCGAAGTTGAAGTCGCCGACCATCGGGGTCAGCGACAGGGTGCAGCGTTGGGCCTCGCCGCCATACATCCCCTGCTCGGCCTTCTGCAGCATCACCGTGCCGCCGTCGGTCAGGTCGGCGCGATACAGGCGGCGCCCGTCGAACACCGGTACCTGCCCCTTGCAGGCCTCGGCCCCGACATGCAGGGCCTGCAGGATCGCAACCACGCCGCTCAGCGGATCCACGGCATGGACCAGCCGCTCCGGCGGGATGGTCTGCTCGCGCTTCGGCTTCTTGCTCGGCACGATCTCCACATCCACCCGGCCGCCGCCGAGGAAGCTGATGGTCGTGGTCCGGGCGTCGTCGCCGTTGATCCGCTCCACCACGTTGCGGACCGGCCGGCCCCGGGCGCCGTCCAGCCCGCCGGTCGACCGCACGTTCGAGCGCCAGTCGCTGAAGGTGGCGGCGATCCCGACGACATGGGCCGACAGGGCGACGTCGTAGCGGTCGCCCGCCAGCGACACGCCGGAGCTCACCTCCAGCATGCGCAGGCCGCCGACATAGACGTCGTAGGTCATTCGCGCGCTGGCATCGGCGGCCGCGGCGGGGCCCGCAACCAGGAGGGCAGCGGAGGCGGCGATCGGAATGAGGCGGTGCATGCGCGTCGAGAACCTCGCAGCGGCGACGGGTCGCCAGACTGGGGTGAAACTGGGGCGCGATTGCGGCGATATCCAGGGGCAGGCGGATAGCGACGCCTCAAGAGCACTACGATGTCAACGTAGTGCTTTCGCCATCGCGCTGTATCGGATTGCCGCCGGACGACCGGAGGATGGTGGGCGCGACAGGGATTGAACCTGTGACCCCTCCCGTGTGAAGGGAGTGCTCTCCCGCTGAGCTACGCGCCCCCGCGTCGTCGGGGCCGCTTAAGTACGGGGCGGCGTCCCGGCTGTCAAGGCCGCAATGCGGCGGCCCGATCGTCTTTCCGTCAGGCCGCCCGGCGCTGCTCGATCGCGGTCTCGACCAGGTCGACGGCGGCGCGCAGCACCTCCGGCCCCGCCCCCGGGCGATGGGCGTTCTCGGCCAGGTGCCGGCGGAAGGCGCGCGCGCCCGGCACCGCCTGGTACAGGCCGAGGATATGGCGGGTCATGGCGCCCAGCGGCACGCCGCGGGAGCGCATCGCCTCGACATAGGGCAGGAAGCCGTCGACCGCGTCGCGGCGGGTGCGGGCCGGCCCGTCCTCGCCGAAGATCCGGCGGTCGGCCTCGGCCAGCATCCAGGGGTTCTGATAGGCCTCGCGGCCGATCATCACGCCGTCGACATGGGCCAGCTGCGCCTCGGCGGCGTCGAGCGAGGTGATGCCGCCGTTGATCGCGATGGTGAGCTGCGGGAAGTCGCGCTTCAGCCGGTGCACCACCTCGTAGCGCAGCGGCGGGATCTCGCGATTCTCCTTCGGGCTCAGCCCGCTCAGCCAGGCCTTGCGGGCATGGACGATGAAGGTGTCGCAGCCGGCCTCGGCGATCGAGCCGATGAAGTCGATCAGTTCCTCGTAGCTGTCGCGGTCGTCGATGCCGATGCGCGACTTGACCGTGACCGGCACGTCGCAGGCGGCGCGCATGGCCGAGACGCAGGCGGCGACGGTCGCAGGTTCCGCCATCAGGCAGGCGCCGAAGCGGCCGGACTGCACCCGGTCGCTCGGGCAGCCGACATTGATGTTGATCTCGGCATAGCCCCAGTCGGCGCCGATCGCGGCGGCGCGCGCCATCGCCTCCGGGTCGCTGCCGCCGAGCTGCAGCGCCACCGGCTGCTCGGCCTCGGAGAAGCCGAGGATCCGCTCGCGGTCGCCGTGCAGCACCGCCCCGGTCGTCACCATCTCGGTGTACAGCCGGGCTCGGCGCGAAATCTGGCGCAGGAAGAACCGGCAGTGCCGGTCCGTCCAGTCCATCATCGGCGCCACGGAAAGGCGGTGTGTGTCGGCGTTCGAGGTCATGGCTCGCAGTCTATCCGGGACGGCGCCGGGCCCGAAGCCCCGGCGCGCTTTCGGTCACCGCCCGACGGGCCGGCGGCGCATCGGCGCCGAGCCGCCGTCATTCGCCGGCGCCGGACGGCGGTCGCCGCCCTGATGCGCCGGGCGCTGGCCCTGATGCCCGTGGCCGTGCGGACGCTGGCCGTGCTGGCCCTGAGGCCGCTGCCCCTGGCCATGATGGCCGCCATGGCCGTGCGACCGCTGACCGTGGCCCTGCGGACGGCCGCCACGCTGCTGCGGGCGGCCCTGGCCGCGCGGGCCGGGTCCGGCGCCGCGCTGGGTGAAGGGGATGGTGGAGCGGTAGGCGTGCTCCTCCACCACCGGCACCGGCTGGCGGATCAGCTTCTCGATGTCGCGCAGATAGGCGCGCTCCTCGACGTCGCAGAACGAGATTGCCATGCCGTCGGCGCCGGCCCGCGCGGTGCGGCCGATGCGGTGAACGTAGCTCTCCGGCACGTTCGGCAGCTCGAAATTGATCACATGGGTGACGCCGTCGACATCGATGCCGCGGGCGGCGATGTCGGTGGCGACCAGCACCCGGACCTTGCCGTTGCGGAAGCCCAGCAGGGCCCGCTCGCGCTGGCTCTGCGACTTGTTGCCGTGGATCGCGTCGGCGACGATGCCGGCCTGGGTCAGCTGCTTGGCCACCCGGTCGGCGCCGTGCTTGGTGCGGGTGAACACCAGGACGCGGCGGATGCTCTCGTCCTCGCGCAGGATCTCGGTCAGCAGCGAGCGCTTGTCGTCCTTCTCGACGAACATGACCCGCTGGTCGATGCGCTCGGCCGTGGTCGCGACCGGGGTGACCTCGACCCGCACCGGGTCGGTCAGCAGCCGGCCGGCCAGGTCGGAGATGTCGGTCGGCATGGTGGCCGAGAAGAACAGGCTCTGCCGCTTCGCCGGCAGCGCCGCGACGACCTTCCGGATGGCGTGGATGAAGCCCATGTCGAGCATCTGGTCGGCCTCGTCCAGGACGAAGACATCGAGCTCGTTGAGGCGGATGGCGCCCTGGGACATCAGGTCGATCAGCCGGCCGGGGGTGGCGACCAGCACGTCGACGCCCTGCGCCATGGTGCGGATCTGCGGGCCCATGCCGACGCCGCCGAACACGGTGGTTCGGGTCAGCGGCAGGTGGCGGCCGTAGACGCGGAAGCTCTCGGCGATCTGGCTGGCCAGCTCGCGGGTCGGGCTCAGCACCAGGGCGCGGCAGCCGCGGCGCGGCGCGGTGCGCCGGTCGGCCATCAGCCGGTGCAGGATCGGCAGGGCGAAGGCGGCGGTCTTGCCGGTGCCGGTCTGGGCGACGCCCAGCAGGTCACGGCCCTGCATCAGATGGGGGATGGACTGCGCCTGGATCGGCGTCGGGGTCTCGTAGCCCTCGGCCGCCAGCGCCTTGAGGATGAGCGGGTTCAGGCCGAGTTCGGTAAAACTGGTCAAAGGGGAACTTTCGGTAACAACGACGCCGGGCCGCCGGCACCGGTGCGTCCGGGTCGGGGCGATAAGCGCGGGTTGACAATGACGCCCCGCGCGATCTGGGCAGTCGGATGGGTTCGATCGGGACCGACAGGACGCATCCCGGAGGGGAGCGCTCACGCGATCGGTGGCCGACGGCTGCCCCGTGGACCAAGCCACATGCAGCGCCCGGAATGTCGTTGCGCAGTGCACAAAAGTCAAGGCTGTCGCGGCTTTGCATTCCTGCCCTGCATGACGGCTCAGAAAATTTCATTCGGATTTGCCGATCGTCGGCCGCAGCCATCGATTTTCCTTGCTGCCGACGCCGGGCCGCGGGACCGTGGCGGCATGAACGTCACGCTGCGCCAGATCGCGTATTTCACCGCGGTGGCCGAGGCCGGCTCGGTCTCGGGCGGCGCCGCGGCGGTCGGCATCTCGCAATCGGCGATCACCGACGCGCTGAAGGCGCTGGAGGAGCAGACCGGCGCCCGGCTGTTCGAGCGCCATGCCCGCGGCGTGATCCTGACCTATCCCGGCCACCAGTTCCTGCGCCACGCCCGCACCATCCTGGCGGCTGTGGCCGACGCCCAGAACGCGCTGCGGACCCTGCCCGAGGCGGTGCAGGGCACGCTGCCGCTCGGCGTCACCGCCATGGTCTCGGGCTATTTCCTGGCCGATCTCCTCGCCCGGTTCCGGCGGGTGTTCCCGAACGTCACGGTCGAGGTGATCGAGGAAGAGCGGACCTATATCGAGCACCTGATGATCAACGGCGAGATCGCGGTCGCGGTGATGATCGTCTCGACCCTGGACAACCGCGACGCGCTGGAGAGCGAGATCCTGGTCCGCTCCGAGAGCCGGCTGTGGCTGCCGCCCGACCACCGCTTCATGGGGCGCGAGGCGATCCCGCTGGCCGAGATCGTCGACGAGCCGCTGATCGCGCTGGCGGTGGACGAGATCGTCGAGGCCAGCGACCTGTTCTGGCGGGCCGCCGGCCTGATCCCGAAGCGGGTGCTGCGCACGGCGTCGGTCGAGGCGGTGCGCAGCCTCGTGGCGACCGGCGCCGGCGTCGCCATCCTGCCCGACATGGCCTACCGCCCCTGGTCGCTGGAGGGCGACCGGATCGAGGCCCGGCCGATCGGCGATCCGCTGCCGACCCTCGATGTCGGCGTGGTGTGGCGCCGCGGCTCGCCGCTTTCGCCCCAGGCCGAGACCTTCATCCAGGTGGCGCGCACCCACCCGGCGCCGCGCCTCCGGTCGCTGTAGCTGCGTCTCAGTCGGCCAACCCCATCATGAAAGCGATCGCCACGTTCAGCCGCGCGACGTCGGCAGGCGACAACTGACCGATTCTCCGGCCGATACGCTCGCGCCGCACCGTCACCGGCTTGTCCGCCATGATCTGGGATCGGATGCGCAGACCATTTTCCGGCCCGGGTTCGATCGTGATCCGGAAGTCAGGCGCGTCGGCAATATCGGACGTCATCTGACAGACGATCACCGAAGCATGCTCAGACGGGAACGCATCGGACTGCACGATCACCGCGGGCCGCGGCTTTCCGTAATCGCCCGATGCGGCGACCGTCACGACATCACCGCGACGCATCGTCGTCGAATTCGGAGACGGTTTCGATCCATGCCAGGGCGTCGTCCTCTGCGGCCTGATCGAGAGCCGCCACCTGCTTGGCGACGCGCTTCCGGACGAGAGCCGTCCGGGCATCGGGGACGCTCAGCCTGACATCGCGGAGCCCGCGCGACCGGCGCCGTTCGCGCATCGCCTTCATCCGTTCCGCCGCCGTCATCGCGACCTCCGTCGTTGTCACGCGTGACGCACTGTAACGCGTGACAATGGAGAGCGCCAGGGAACTTGATGCGAAGGAGCAGACAGCGCCATCGGTTTCTCCGATAGCAAAACAGGATATTTCATATTTCTCGGCGTTCCGGCAACGGACCTAGCATTCTCCGCAACAACACAACAGGGAGATCGAGATGGGATCGCAGCTTCGCCGGATGCTCGCCCTGGGCAGTGCCCTGGTGTTCGGCGCCACCACTCTGGCCGGCGCCGCGCCGCCGACCGAGATCGGGCCGGGGGAAGGCCAGGTCGATATCGTCGCCTGGGCCGGCTACATCGAGCGCGGCGAGACCGACAAGGCCTATGACTGGGTCACCGGCTTCGAGAAGGAGACCGGCTGCAAGGTCAACGTCAAGACCGCCGGCACCTCGGACGAGATGGTGGCGCTGATGAACGAGGGCGGCTTCGACCTCGTCACCGCCTCCGGCGACGCCAGCCTGCGCCTGATCTACGGAAAGCGGGTGCAGGAGATCAACACCGAGCTGATCCCCGGCTGGAAGACCATCGACCCGAGGCTGCAGAACGCGCCCTGGTTCACCGTCGACGGCAAGCATTACGGCGTGCCCTACCAGTGGGGCCCGAACGTGCTGGCCTACAACACCGAGGTGTTCAAGGAGCCGCCGAAGAGCTGGAGCGTGGTGTTCGAGCCGACCACCCTGCCCGACGGCAAGCCGAACAAGGGCCGCATTGAGGCCTATGACGGGCCGATCTACATCGCCGACGCGGCGCTGTACCTGATGAAGGCGAAGCCCGAGCTCGGCATCAAGGACCCGTACCAGCTGAACGAGGAGCAGTACAAGGCGGCGCTGGACCTGCTGCGCGGGCAGCGGCAGCTGGTGATGCGCTACTGGCACGACGCCATGGCTCAGGTCGACGACTTCGTCAACGAGGGCGTCGTCGCCTCCTCGACCTGGCCGTTCCAGGTCAACCTGCTGAAGTCGCAGAACAAGCCGGTGGCCAGCGTGATCCCCGAGGAAGGGGCGACCGGCTGGGCCGACACCACCATGCTGCATGTCGACGCGGCGCATCCGAACTGCGCCTACAAATGGCTGCAGCACTCGCTGAACCCGAAGCTGCAAGGCGACCTCGCCGCCTGGTTCGGGTCGGTGCCGGTGGTGCCCGACGCGTGCAAGGGCAACGAGCTGCTCGGCGCCGAGGGCTGCAAGACCAACGGCTTCGACAACTTCGAGAAGATCCACTTCTGGACCACGCCGCGCCAGCAATGCGCCGCGCATCCGGAAGGCTGCGTGCCCTATCTGCGCTGGACCACGGACTACATCGCTATCCTGGGCGGGCGGTAGGCCGCGCCCACCCCCTCACCCTCCCGGCCCTCACGGGCCGGGCCCCTCCCTCTCCCCGAGGAGAGGGATCGGATCTCGGCTCCTTCACCTCTCCTTGGGGAGAGGTCGAAATCGCGCAGCGATTTCGGGTGAGGGGGTGACCGGCCCGGCCGCTTCATTTCCGCCTCTCATCAAGGCACGGTTCCCATGACCGACCGCAGCACTGCCGTCCGCTTCGACCATGTCAGCCGCCACTTCGGGTCGGTGCGGGCGGTGGACGATGTCAGCTTCGAGATCCGCGACGGCGAGTTCTTCTCCATGCTCGGGCCTTCCGGCTCCGGCAAGACCACCTGCCTGCGCCTGATCGCAGGTTTCGAGCAGCCGACCGCCGGCCGCCTGCTGCTGCACGGAAGCGACGTCTCGACCACCCCGCCCTATGACCGCGACGTCAACACCGTGTTCCAGGACTACGCCCTGTTTCCCCATATGAGCGTCTGGGAGAACGTGGCCTACGGCCTGATGATCCGGCGCGTGCCGAAGGCGGAGCGGCGGCGCCGGGCCGAGGAGATGCTGGCCATGGTCAAGCTCGGCGACTTCGCCGGGCGGCGGCCGGCCCAGCTGTCGGGCGGGCAGCGCCAGCGGGTCGCCCTGGCCCGCGCTTTGGTCAACCGCCCCTCGGTGCTGCTGCTGGACGAGCCGCTCGGCGCCCTCGACCTCAAGCTGCGCGAGGCGATGCAGGAGGAGCTGAAGGCGCTGCAGCGCCAGGTCGGCATCACCTTCGTCTACGTCACCCACGACCAGGGCGAGGCGCTGGCGATGAGCGATCGGGTGGCGGTGTTCAACCGCGGCCGGGTCGAGCAGATCGACACGCCCAGCGCGATCTACGACCGGCCGGCCACCGCCTTCGTCGCCGGCTTCGTCGGCGCCTCCAACATGGTCGACGCGGCCACCGCCGGGAAGCTGATGGGCCAGGCCCGGCCATTCGCGCTCAGGCCCGAGCGCATCCGGATCCTCGGCGACGGACAGCCGGCGCCGGCCGACGCGGTCGAGGTGGCCGGGACAGTGCACGGCGTCAGCTTCCTCGGCGCCACCACCCGCTACCGCGTGGCGTTGGCCCCCGGCGGCGCGGTCGACGTGGTCGAATCCAATCTCGACGCCGGGCCCAAAGCCCCTGGCCGGGCGGTGCGGCTGGCCTGGCGGCGCGCCCGCGCCCACCCGCTGGCGGAGATCGCAGCGTGACCATGGCGGCCACCCTCCCCGCCCCCGCCGCGGACGGCTTCGGCCGGCGCGCGGCGCGGCTGCTGTACTGCAACGGCTGGCTGCTGCTGATCCTGCTGCTGACGCCGCCGCTGCTGTGGCTCGGCGTGGTCTATCTCGGCTCGCTCTTCGCCCTGCTGCTGCAGAGCTTCTATTCGGTCGACGGCTTCACCGGGATGGTCGTCCCGGAATTCACCCTGTCGACCTATGCCGACCTGCTGACCGCCGCCAACATGGACGTGGTGCTGCGCACCGCGGTGATGGCCACCGCCGTGACCATCCTGTGCGCGCTGATCGGCTTCCCGATCGCCTATTACGCGGCGCGCTACGCCCGCGGCCGGGCCAAGGCCGCCTTCTACATCGCGATCATGCTGCCGCTGTGGTCCAGCTACCTGGTCAAGGTCTATGCCTGGAAGCTGATCCTGGCGCGCGAGGGCGTGGTCACCTGGCTGGCCGCCCAGCTGCACCTGACCTGGCTCTTGGACGGCATCCTGGCCCTGCCGGTGGTCGGCGGCCCGTCGCTGTCCAGCGCCTATCTCGGCACCGCCGTGGTCTTCGTCTACATCTGGCTGCCCTACATGATCCTGCCGGTGCAGGCGGCGCTGGAGCGGGTGCCGCGGTCGCTGACCGAGGCCTCGGCCGATCTCGGCGCCCGGCCGGCCCAGACCTTCCGCACCGTGATCCTGCCGCTGGCCTTTCCCGGCGTGGCCGCGGGATCGATCTTCACCTTCTCGCTGACCCTCGGCGACTACATCATCCCCGGCATCATCGGCTCCTCCCGCCCCTTCATCGGCCAGGTGGTGCTGCAGCTGCAGGGCACCGCCGGCAACGTGCCGCTGGCCGCCGCCTTCACCGTGGTGCCGATCCTGATCATGGCCGTGTACCTGACGGCGGCGAAACGCCTGGGGGCCTTCGATGCGCTCTGACGGAAAGGCCACGGCCGGGACCGGCGCGCCGCTCGGCCTGCGGCTGATGGCCCTCGGCGGCATCCTGTTCCTGCATATGCCGCTGCTGTTCATCCTGCTCTACGCCTTCTCCAGCGACGAGAAGACCTTCCAGTTCCCGCCGCCCGGCCTGACCCTGCACTGGTTTAGCGTCGCCTGGCTGGACCGGCCGGACATCTGGGCGGCCCTTTGGCTGTCGGTGAAGGTGGCGGCGATGGCGACGGCGGTCGCGATCGTGCTGGGCACCTGCGCGGCCGCCGCGGTCTGGCGCAGCCGGTTCTTCGGGCGGGAGTCGCTGTCGCTGCTGATCATCCTGCCGATCGCCCTGCCCGGCATCATCACCGGCATCGCCCTGCGCTCGGCCTATTCGCTGATGGAGATCCCGTTCAGCTTCTGGACCATCGTCATCGGCCACGCCACCTTCTGCATCGTCGTCGTCTACAACAACGTGCTGGCCCGGTTCCGGCGCACCTCCGGCTCGCTGATCGAGGCGTCGATGGATCTCGGCGCCGACGGGTTCCAGACCTTCCGCCACGTGGTGCTGCCGAACATCGCCACGGCCCTCCTGGCCGGCGGCATGCTGGCCTTCGCGCTCAGCTTCGACGAGGTCATCGTCACCACCTTCACCGCCGGGCAGCAGCAGACGCTGCCGATCTGGATGCTGTCCGAGCTGATCAAGCCGCGGCAGCGGCCGGTGACCAATGTGGTGGCGATCATCGTCATCGTCGTGACGTTCCTGCCGATCCTCGGCGCCTATTACCTCACCCGCGACACCCACGATTTCTCCGGCACCGGCAAGTAAGGGAGACAGTTCATGGACATCGAGCTTCTGATCGACGGCGCCTTCGCGAAGGGCGAAGGCCAGGCCGAGCAGGTGCTGAACCCGGCGACCGGCAAGCTGATCGTCGAGGTGCCGGAAACGTCCCAGGCCCAGCTCAACGCAGCCGTGGCCGCCGCCGCCCGCGCCTTCGAAAGCTGGTCGCTGACCACCCCGGCCCAGCGCGCCGGGCACCTGCTGAAGCTGGCCGACGCGATCGAGCGCGAGGCCGAGGCCTTCGCCCGGCTGGAATCGCTGAACTGCGGCAAGCCCTATGCCCGGGTGCTGGAAGACGAGATGCCGGCGATCATCGACACCTTCCGCTTCTTCGCCGGCGCCACGCGCTGCCTGACCGGCTCGGCCGCGGGCGAATACGTCGCCAACCACACCAGCATGATCCGGCGCGACCCGATCGGCGTGGTCGGGTCGATCGCGCCCTGGAACTATCCGCTGATGATGCTGGCCTGGAAGGTCGCCCCGGCCCTGGCCGCCGGCAACACCGTGGTGATGAAGCCGTCCGAGCAGACCCCGCTGACTGCGCTGAAGCTGGCCCGCGCTTTGGCCGAGATCTTCCCGAAGGGGGTGATCAACATCGTCGCCGGCCGCGGCGAGACCGTGGGATCCGCCCTCACCAGCCATCCGCAGGTGCGGATGGTGTCGCTGACCGGCGACATCGCCACCGGCCAGAAGGTGCTGCAGGCGGCGGCGAAGAGCCTGAAGCGCACCCATCTCGAGCTCGGCGGCAAGGCGCCGGTTCTGGTGTTCGACGACGCCGATCTCGACGCCGTGGTGGCGGGCGTGCGCGCCGGCGGCTTCTACAATGCCGGGCAGGACTGCACCGCCGCCTGCCGCGTCTATGCCGGGCCGAAGATCTACGACCGGCTGGTGGCCGACCTGGCCGGCGCGGTCGCCAGCCTGAAATACGGCGCGCCCGACGACGCCGCGACCGAGCTGGGACCGCTGATCAGTGAGCGCCAGCGCGACCGGGTGGCCAGCTTCGTCGAGCGCGCGGCGGCGCAGAAGCACACCGAGATCGTCACCGGCGGCGGCAAGGCCGAGGGCGGCGGCTTCTTCTTCAAGCCGACCCTGGTGGCCGGCGCGCTGCAGAGCGACGAGATCGTGCGCAAGGAGGTGTTCGGACCGGTGGTCTCGGTCACCCGCTTCGACGACCCGGATGCCGCCATCGCCTGGGCGAACGACAGCGACTACGGCCTCGCCTCCTCGGTCTGGACGTCCAACGTGAAGACGGCGCTGAAGGCCTCGGCCCGGCTGCAGTACGGCTGCGTCTGGGTGAACGCGCATTTCACCCTGACCACCGAGATGCCGCATGGCGGGCTGAAGATGTCCGGCTACGGCAAGGACATGTCGATGTATGGGCTGGAGGACTACACCGTCGTCCGCCACGTGATGCTGAATTTCGGATAAAGCGGGCGGGTCCACCCCCATGGACCCGCCCTCCCCTACACCACCGCCACCCGGATCTCCCCACCCCGTCGACATGGCCGACCATCTCGTCGCCGCGGACCACCGCCCCGACCCCGGCCGGCGTGCCGGAGAAGATCAGGTCGCCGGGCTGGAGCTCGAACAGGCCGGAGAGGTAGGAGATCATCTCCGGCACCTTCCAGATCATCTGGTTCAGGTCGCCCTCCTGCCGCCGCTGGCCGTTGACGTCGAGCCAGACGGTGCCGGCGGCGGGATGGCCGATCTCCGCCACCGTGCGGATCGGGCCGCAGGGCGCCGAATGCTCGAAGGCCTTGCCGACCTCCCAGGGCCGGCCGAGCTTTTTGGCCTCGCCCTGCAGGTCGCGCCGGGTCATGTCGAGCCCGACGGCGTAGCCGTAAACATGGTCGAGCGCCTTCTCGACCGGGATGTCGCGGCCGCCCGACTTGAGCGCCACCACCATCTCGACCTCGTGATGCACGTCCGAGGTCGCCGGCGGATAAGGGAAGCGGCCGTCGGTTCGCAGGTTGGACGGGTTCTTCTGGAAGAAGAAGGGCGGCTCGCGGTCCGGGTCGTGCCCCATCTCCACCGCATGCGCCGCATAGTTGCGGCCAACACAATAGACGCGGTGCACCGGGAACAGCCGGCCGGTGCCGAGCACGGGCAGCGCCGGAACGGGAGGCGGCGTGATGACGAATTCCCCAATCTCGTTGATCGTCCCGGGCGAGGCCATGGTCATGACTGTCGTACTCCTGCGTAATAGGCGATGCGGTGCTCGAGCCGGGAGACCAGCCCGGAGAGGAGAAGCGCGAAGGCGAAGAGGACCAGGGTCAGGGCCCAGAACTCGGCCATCAGGAAGTTGCGGGAATAGAGCTCGAACAGAGCGCCGAAGCCGATGATCGACACCAGCAGCTGCCCGACCACCACGCCCTTGACGCCGCGGATCAGCCCGACCCGGATGCCGGCCAGGATCTCCGGCAATGCCGCCAGCAGCAGGATCCGGCTGGCCGTCTGCCAGCGCGTCGCGCCGAAGGAGCGCGCCATCTCCACCAGCGACGGCGGCACGTGCCGGATGCCGGCGCGGGTGTCGAGCGCGATGATCCAGACGGCGAACAGGAAGACCGTGACCACAACCGTCGCCGTGCCCATGCCGAACAGCAGCATGATCACCGGCACCAGGGCCGAGAGCGGCGCACTGACGAACAGGTTCACCCACATGCCGGCGAACTGGTCGACCGCAGTGAAGCGCCCCATCAGTGCCCCGAGCGGTACGCCGACGGCGATGGCCAGCGCCATGCCGAGGACGAAGCTGACGACCGTGATCAGCGCGGCGTCGACGAAGCTTTGCGTCGGCACCACGGTGAACAGCGCCGCGACCACTTCGGAGAAAGGCGGGAACAGCAGGACCAGGTCCAGCCGGCCCACCACCTCCCAGGCCAGGGCCCAGAGGAGCAGCGACGCCATCATCGGGATGCGGTGGCCGAAGACGGTCATGGCGCCCTACTCCACATAGCGCCGCAGGCCGCGCCAGATGTCCTCGACCGTGTCGATATAGGCGGAGTCGCGGCGGATCTCGTCGGGCGTGCCCTGGCGCGGGATCTCCGGCACCACGATCTCCGACACCCGGCCGGGCCGCGGCGACAGGAGGACGATGCGGTCGGAGAGGTAGACCGCCTCCTCGATCGAATGGGTGACGACGATGAAGGTCTTGCGCTCCTCGCGGCACAGCGCCAGCAGGTCCTCCTGGAACTTGCGGCGGGTCTGCTCGTCGACGGCGCTGAACGGCTCGTCCATCAGCAGCACCTCGGCGTCGACCGCCAGCGCCCGGGCCAGGCCGACGCGCTGGCGCATGCCGCCGGACAGCTGGTGCGGATAGCGGTTCTCGAAGCCGGCGAGGCCGACCCGGGCGATGTGCCGGCGCGCCGTCTCCTCGCGCTCGGCCCGGGCCACGCCCTTCAGCTCCAGCCCGAAGGCGACGTTGCGCAGCACCGTGGCCCAGGGCATCAGGGCGAAGTCCTGGAACACGAAGGCGCGGTCCGGCCCCGGCCCGGCCACGGCGCGGCCGCGGACCAGCACCTCGCCCGCGGTCGGCTCCATCAGCCCGGCGATGATCTTCAGGAGCGTGGTCTTGCCGCAGCCGGACGGGCCCAGGAGGCTGGTCAGCTCGCCCTCGCGGAAGGCCAGAGAGATGCCGTCGAGGGCCACGACCTGGGTGCCATAGCGCTTGACGATGCCGCGGACCTCGACCGCGGGCTCGGCCGGTTCCGCCACGACCTGATCGCGGGGCAATGGCATGGCGGCGCTGCTCTTGCTCATGGCTGTCCTCGCTTTTCCGGCCGGAACAGGGCGACCTCGAGCCGCTGCAGCGCCCCCACGGTCACCGCGGCGAAGAGGATGATGGAGGCGATGGTCGCGTACATCTCCGGATAGTCGGCGACCGAGCGGTGATAGGTGATCAGGTCGCCGATCCCGGTCGGGGTGATCAGCAGCTCGGCCAGGACCACGCCGATGAAGCCGGCCGATATGCCGAGCCTGAGGCCGGCGAAGATCATCGGGCTGGCGTCCGGGATCACGATCTTGCGCACGATCTGCCGCCGGGTGGCCATGAAGGACCGGGCCATGTCGGCCAGCGACGGCCCGACATGACGCACCGCCTGGTAGCTGTTCAGCACGATCACCGGCAGGGCCAGCATCACCACGGCGATGACCTTGGCGGTCAGGCCGATGCCGTAGACGAAGGTGGTCAGCGGGATCAGCGCCGCCATCGGCGCCGCCTGCATGACGATGAAGATCGGCGCCCCGGCCCATTCCAGGCTGCGGTTCAGCCCCATGGCGACGCCGCAGCCAACCCCGGCGACGGCGGAGATCACGAGGCCCAGCAACAGCGGCTGCAGCGTGTCGAGATAGGCTGTCGCCAGGCTGCCGTCGGCCAGCAGCCGCCAGAAGGCCGCGGCGGTGGCGCTGAAGGACGGCAGCGCGTAGTTGACCGGGATGCGGCCCGCGATTTCCCACCCGCCGCACAGCACGACGACGGAGGCGAGGCGCCAGAACAGCGGGTCGGCAGCCAGGGCGGTAAGGACGCTGCCCCTCCGCTCGGCTTCGGCGACGGCGGCGCCCGTCATTTCCGGCCGACCTTCTCCAGCGCCTTGTTCAGCGGCGCGAAGGTCCAGAAATCCTCGACCTTGAGCGTGGCGGGGTCGCCCTGCAGCTGGCCGGCGACGGCGTAGAAGGCGAAATCGTCCTTCACCGCCGCCTCGTCGCCGCCGTTCAGCGGATACATCCCGGCGGCCACGGCGTCCTGGTAGAACGGCACGACCTCGGGCTCGAGCTCGGCCGGCAGATCAGCCAGCAGCTTGTGGGTCTTGCGCAAGTCGCCGACGACGGCCGGGTTGGCGGCGATCTCGCGCCAGGTGTTCAGCAGCTCCTCGGCCAGGATTCCGGCGGCCTCGGCGTTGGTCTCCAGGAATTCGGTGTTGGCGAACAGCGCCTCGTCGGTGGCCTGGACGTCGCCGACCTCCAGCAGCTTGAACTTGCCGCCGCCCTTCTCCTGCAGCAGGCGCCAGCCGGCGGCGTCGACGATCGTCGCCTTCACCGCGCCCTGCAGCAGGGCGCCGGTGCGGACCTCCGATCCCGGCACGTAGCTGACCTTGCCGTATTTGATGCCGTTGCGCTGGGCCATCAGCATCAT
Source organism: Inquilinus sp. Marseille-Q2685 (assembly GCF_916619195.1). NCBI lineage: Bacteria > Pseudomonadati > Pseudomonadota > Alphaproteobacteria > Rhodospirillales > Rhodospirillaceae > Inquilinus > Inquilinus sp. Marseille-Q2685. Next base: position 322,014 of record NZ_CAKAKL010000001.1, on the reverse strand, counting down.
GATCGCCTCGGTGCCGGAGCCGCGGGAATGCACCGCCACCTCCTGGCCGTCCAGGTCCTTCCAGTCCTGGTAGAACTCGGTGTTCACCACCGGGTAGAAGCGCAGCGTGCTCATCTGGAAGAACAGCCGGATCGGCGCGCCGACCTTCTGCAGCAGCGCGTAGGGCGTGCCGACGCCGATATCGGCCTGGCCGCTGACCACGGCCTGGGCGGCGATGTCCTCGGATTTGAAGAAGGTCAGCTCGATCGGGACGCCGCGGGCGCGGGTGCGCTCGATCGCGATCAGGAAGTTCAGGCTCTCGACCGACGGGATGTCGCCGAAGGCGACCCGGACCGGATCCGCCGCCCTGGCGGACAGCGGCATCGCCAGCAGCAGGGCGAACAGGATTGCGGCGCGGCGGGTGACTCGGGTGGCAAGGCACGGCATGGCTCTCTCCTCCCTCGAACCGGCGGGCTTGCGCGCCCGCGCTTTGACCAATTCCCGAATTATTCTTTAACCAATTTACCATTGGTTAGCAGCTGGCGGATTTCCGGTCAATCCTCAGCTTGACCGCACCGGCCGAAACTGGGTAAGCCTAAACCAATATGGAAATTGGTTTGACCATGTCGCTCGATCACGACCAGGGCCAAGGCGCCCTCACCCAGCTCCGCGCCTATCTGGCCCAGCAGGCCCTGCCGTCCGACGGAAGGCTGCCGCCCGAGCGCGAGCTGTGCGAGACGCTCGGCATCTCCCGCGGCGAGCTGCGCAAGGGCCTCGCGGCGCTGGAGGCAGACGGCCAGATCTGGCGCCATGTCGGCAAGGGCACCTTCCTCGGCTCGCGTCCGATCGAGGAGGTCGACGACGCCGCCGCGATCGCGTCCCGCACCTCCCCCGCCGCGGTGATGCGGGCGCGCCTTCTGGTCGAGCCGCAGATCGCGCAGGAGGCGGCGCTGCACGCCTCGGCCGAGGATCTGCGCAAGATGCGCGTGGTGATCGCCAAGACCCGCACCGCGGAGAGCTGGCGGCAATACGAGACGCTGGACAACCAGTTGCACCGCCTGATCGCCGAGGCGACCCGGAACACGGTTCTGGTGGCGCTGTTCGATCTCCTGAACACGGTGCGGCGGACGGTGGTCTGGGGCCGGCTGCGCGCCGACATCCCCCGGCCGCCGGCCGACCATCACAGCTTCGCCGAGCACGACGCCATCGTCGAGGCGATCGCCGAGCGCGACCTGGAGGCTGCCGGGCGGGCCATGCGCCGGCATCTGCGGTCGGTCGAACGCAAGCTGCTTGAAGCGCATCACGACGATTGAGTAGAGACTGGCGGGCCACGGTCCGGATCCTGCCCTTGCCTCAGACCATCACCATCATCGGCGGCGGCCCCGCCGGGCTGATTGCCGCGCAGCGCCTGGCCGAGGCCGGGCGGCGCGTCACCGTCTACGACCGCATGCCGACGGTCGGGCGGAAGTTCCTGATGGCCGGGCGCGGCGGGCTGAACCTGACCCATTCCGAGCCGCTCGACCGCTTCGTCGCCCGCTACGGCGCGGCCCAGGGCTGGATGGAGCCGCTGGTCCGCGCCTTCACGCCCGACGACCTGCGGGCCTGGAGCCTGGATCTCGGCGTCCCGACCTTCGTCGGCTCCAGCGGCCGGGTGTTCCCGGAGAGCCTGAAAGCCTCTCCCCTGCTCCGCGCCTGGCTGGGCCGGCTGGCGCAGCTCGGCGTCGAGGTCCGCAACCGGCACGACTGGACCGGCCTGACCACCGGCAACCGGCCGGTGCTGCGCGGGCCGGATGGGGAGTTCGAGGCGAAGGCCGACGCCACCATCCTGGCCTTGGGCGGCGCCAGCTGGCCGCGGCTCGGCGGCGACGGCGGCTGGGTGCCGGTCCTGGCGGCGCGCGGCGTCGCCGTCGCGCCGCTGCTTCCGGCCAATGCCGGAGTCGAGATCGCCTGGTCGCCGCAGCTGCGCGACCGCTTCGCCGGCACCCCCTTGAAGCGCATCGCCCTGACCTTCGCCGGCCGCACCGTGCGCGGCGAGGCCATGATCGCCGCCACCGGCCTGGAGGGCGGCGCCGTCTACGCGCTGGGGGCCGGGCTGCGCGAGGCGATCGCGCGCGACGGCGGCGCGGTGCTGGCGCTCGATCTCCGTCCCGACATGACGGCGGCGGAGATCGCCGACCGGCTGGCGCGCGCGGGCAGCAGCGACAGCGCCCCGAACCGGCTGCGCCGCGCCCTGTCGCTGACCGGCCCGGCCTATTCCCTGCTGCGCGAGGGCTTCGCGCCCGAGGCGCTGGCGACGCCGGAGGCCCTGGCCGCCGCAATCAAGGCGGTCCCGCTGCGGGTCACCGGTCTGAGGCCGCTCGACCGCGCCATCTCCACCGCCGGCGGCATCCGTCTCGACGCCCTGACCCCGGCGCTGGAGCTGAAGGCCCTGCCCGGCGTCTTCGCCTGCGGCGAGATGCTGGACTGGGAGGCGCCGACCGGCGGCTACCTGCTGCAGGGCTGCTTCGCGACCGGCGTCGCCGCCGCCCGCGGGGTGCTGGGCCGTCCCTGACCCCTCGACAGGACCGCATCCGCCTCTCTACCGTGGCGCTCCGAAGCTCGTGGGAGACAGCGCCATGACCGATCCCGTCCTGACCGAAGCCAAGGGATCGGTCCTGACCATCCGGCTGAACCGGCCGGAGAAGAAGAATGCCATCAGCCTCGCCATGTACGAGGCGATGACCGCCGCGCTGAAGGCGGCGGCCGAGGACCCGGCGGCGCGCGTCGCGGTGATCCGCGGCGGCGAGGATTTCTCGGCCGGCAACGACATCGCCGACTTCCTGGCGGCCGGCGGCGAATCCGGGCTGACGCCGATCGTCGACTTCCTCGACGCCCTCTCCACCTTCCCGAAGCCGCTGGTGGCCGGGGTGCGTGGCGCCGCGATCGGCATCGGCACCACCCTGCTGCTGCATTGCGACGTGGTGCTGGCCTCGGCGACCGCCCGGTTCCAGCTGCCATTCATCCAGCTCGGCCTGGTGCCGGAGGCCGCGTCCTCGCTGCTGCTGCCGGCCGCTGTCGGCCGGCTGAAGGCGTCCTGGTGGCTCCTGACCGGCGAGGGCTTCGACGCCGACGCCGCCTTCGCTGCCGGGCTGATCACCAAGCTGGTGGCCGACGAGACGCTGGACGCCGAGCTCGATGCCGCCGCCGCCCACCTCGCAGCCCTGCCTCCGGCCGCGCTCCGCCAGACCAAGGCGCTGCTGCGCGGACCGCAGGAGGCGGCGGTGCGCGAGGCCATGACCCGCGAGGTCGAAGCTTTCGGCGCCCAGCTGAAATCCGCCGAAGCTCGAGAGGCCTTCACCGCCTTCCTGGAGAAGCGGAAGCCGGATTTCAGCCGGTTCGGGTGACCAATACCCCTGAGGCTTGATCTCTTCGTCATCGCGAGCCGGCGAAGCCGGCGTGGCGATCCAGGGGCCGGGACCACTGGATGGCCACGCCCCTTCGGGGCTCGCCATGACGGTGTATCGGCGACTACAGCAGCCCGCGCTTCACCAGGCTGGCCATCAGCGCCCGAGCGCCGAAGGTCCAGGGCGCGATCTTGTCGCTGTGGTTCACCCGATTGACCAGCGTGCCCAGGCTCGGGGTCGAGATGGTGACGATGTCGCCGATCTTGTGGGTGAAGCCCATGCCCGGCGCGTCGCGGTCGTCGGTCGGCGCGAACATGGTGCCGAGGAACAGCACCGCCCCGTCCGGATACTGGTGGTTCGGACCCAGCATCTGGCCGGCGAGGTCGAGCGGGTCGCGGCTGATCTTGGAGATCGAGCTGTGGCCCTGGAGCGTGTAGCCCTCCGGCCCGTGCACCGCCATCGACAGGTCGGCCTTGCGGATGTCGTCGATGCCGAAGCCGCCGTCGAACAGCCGGATGAAGGGGCCGATGGCGCAGGAGGCGTTGTTGTCCTTGGCCTTGCCGAGCAGGAGCGCGCTGCGGCCCTCGAGGTCGCGCAGGTTGACGTCGTTGCCGAGCGTCGCACCGACGACCTTGCCGCTCGGCGCCACCACCAGAACCACCTCGGGCTCCGGGTTGTTCCAGGTCGAGACCGGGTGGATGCCGATCTCGGCGCCGAGGCCGACCGAGGACATCGGCTGGCTCTTGGTGAAGATCTCGGCGTCCGGGCCGATGCCGACCTCGAGATACTGCGACCAGGCATTCTGCGACAGCAGCACGTCCTTGATCCGCTGCGCGTCGGCCGAGCCGGGGCGCACCGCGGCCAGGTCGTCGCCGATGATCGAGACGATGCGCTGACGGATGGCGTCGGCCTTGGTGGCGTCTCCGCGCGCCTGCTCCTCGATCACCCGCTCCAGCATCGAGGCGACGAAGGTGACGCCCGCCGCCTTCACCGCCTGCAGGTCGACCGGCGCCAGCGGCCAGGGCTTCGACGGATCGCGCGTGGTCTCGTCGGCATTGGCCAGCAGGTCGGCGACGCTGCACACGACCGCGCCGTCGGCCTTGGCGAGCGCAGCCGGATCGGCGGCCGAGATCAGGTCGGAGATGGTCGGCGCGGCCTTGGTGATGTCGATCACCTGGCCGTTGCGCAGCGCCACCACCGCCGGCCCTTCGACCTGCGGCAGCCAGACCCGGCCGACCAGGGTGGCGCGGTCGGCATCTGCCGGCAGGCAGGCCGCGACCGAGATGTACTCCTTCATGGGTGTCCCTTCCCGCTTCTCTTCTCGTCCGGCGTTCCCGCCGTCACATCACCGCCCCGATCTGCCAGGGCACGAACTCGTTGTCGCCGAAGCCCTGGGCCTCGCTCTTGGTCTGCTCGCCCGAGGCGACGGCCAGGAATTTCTCGAAGATCCGGCGGCCGGCCTGCTCGATGGTCTCGTCGCCGTCGATGATGGTGCCGCAGTTGATGTCCATGTCTTCCTCCATGTGCCGGTACATGGTGGAGTTGGTGGCGACCTTGATGCAGGGCGCCGGCTTGAAGCCGGAGACCGAGCCGCGGCCGGTGGTGAAGCAGACGATCTGCGCGCCGCCTGCCACCTGGCCGGTGGCCGAGGCCGGGTCGTAGCCGGGCGTGTCCATGAACACGAAGCCCTTGGCCGTCATCTGCTCGGCGTATTTGTAGACCTCGACCAGGTTGGTGGTGCCACCCTTGGCCGCGGCGCCCAGCGACTTCTCCAGGATCGTGGTCAGGCCGCCGCGCTTGTTGCCGGGCGACGGGTTGTTGTTCATCTCGCCGCCGTTGCGGGCGGTGTAGCCTTCCCACCACTTGATCCGGGCGATCAGCTTCTCGCCGACCTGCCGGTTGACTGCGCGGCGGGTCAGGAGGTGCTCGGCGCCGTAGATTTCCGGCGTCTCCGACAGCACGGCGCTGCCGCCGTGGCGGACCAGAAGGTCGACGGCGGCGCCCAGCGCCGGATTGGCCGAGATGCCGGAATAGCCGTCGGAGCCTCCGCATTGCAGCGCCACCATCAGCTCGCTGGCCGGCACGGTCTCGCGCCGCGCCTTGTCCGCCTCGGGCAGCATCTCCATCACCCTGGCGATGCAGTGGTCGACCGTCTTGCGAGTGCCGCCGAGGTTCTGGATGTTCATGGTCTGGAACAGCGGCCCACGCTCGATCTGGTAGGCGTCGAGCAGGAAATCGATCTGGTTGACCTCGCAGCCCAGCCCGATCATCAGCACGCCCGCGAAGTTCGGGTTGCGAGCATAGCCCCAGAGGGTTCGCTGCAGGTTGTCGTAGCCTTCGCCCGAATCCGCCATGCCGCAGCCGGTCGAATGGGTGATTGCGACCACGCCGTCGACGTTCGGGAACTGCTCCAGCACGCCGGAGCGTTCGAAATGCGCGGCGATCATCCGGCTGGTGGTGGCCGAGCAGTTCACCGAGGACAGGATGCCGATGTAGTTGCGGGTGCCGACCCGGCCATTGGCCCGGCGGTAACCTTGGAAGGTGGCGCGCTCGGCCTCCGGCACGTAGTCGGTCGGCTTGGCGTCGGCGCAGAAGGCGTAGTCGCGCTCGAAATCGCCCATGGCGCAGTTGTGGACATGGACATGCTCGCCGGTGCCGATCGCCTCGGTGGCGAAGCCGATGATCTGGTTGTAGCGGCGGATCGGCTCGCCCTGCGCGATCGGCCGGGTCGCCATCTTGTGGCCGGCCGGGATGTGGCCGGCGGTGGTGACGCCTTCCTCGGGGATCGGCGTGCCCGGCGTGATGTCGGCGCGGGCGAGGACGACGTTGTCGTCGCGGTTCAGGCGGATGAAGAGGCTGGGGCTGGGCATCGGTTTCGCACGCGTTCTTGGGCTTGCCTGGCGGATCTTGGGCGGCCGCTACTTTACGTCGGACTTTTGGACCGCGCCATCCTCCTGAAGAGATGGGAACGGCATCGGCCGGAAGGGATGGTCCGGTCGGTTCATTCGGTCTGATGAATTGACGATAAGGGGAGATCAGCGCAACATCATGCCGAATGAAATGTCGGACGAGTTTGAATCGTTCGCGGGCAACAGACCCATTCAGGGAGGACCGGATGCTGCTTCACCGTTTCGCCGCGGTCGCCGCGGCTGTCATTCTCTCCACCGCGGCCCTGACGGCGCCCGCGGCCGCCGCGCCGAAGACCGTGGACGGGCCGGGCTATCTGCCCCAATGCTTCGCGCCCTGGAGCAAAGACACCAAGTTCTTCAAATGGGACGCGCGGCCGGGGCCGTACCGCATCGCGCTGGTCAACGGCTTCGTCGGCAACATCTGGCGCATCCAGATGATCCAGACCGCCAAGGCCTATGCCGCCCTGCCGGACGTCGCCAAGGACATCAAGGAGTTCAAGGTCGTCTCCACCGGCACCGACGCCGCGGCACAGCTGGGCGCGATCGAGGACTTCATCAACCAGGGCTTCGACGCCATCATCACCATCGCGGTCAGCCCGACCGGCTTCGACCGGGTGATCAAGCTGGCCAACCGCAAGAACGTCGTGCTGGTCCCGTTCGACAACGTCCTCGACACAACCGAGGTGATGCAGATCAACGAGGACCAGACCGAGATGGGCGTGATGTCGGCCAAATTCCTGATCGACCACATCCCCAACGGCGGCAAGATCCTCGAGGTGCGCGGCCTGCCCGGCAACTCGGTCGACCGCGACCGGCACGAGGGCTTCCAGAAGACAATGAAGGACTCGGGCAAGGCCTTCGAGATCGTCGAGGTGGTCGGCAACTGGGCACCGGGCGATTCGCAGAAGGCCACGGCCGACGCACTGGCGGTGCACGGCCATTTCGACGGCATCTTCACCCAGGGCGGGTCAAACGGCACGGTGCAGGCGCTGATCGACGCCAAGCATCCCTTCGTGCCGATGGCCGGCGAGGGCGAGAACCTGTTCCGCCAGCAGATCGCCCAATACCAGGACAAGGGGCTGAAAGGCCTGTCCTACGGCCAGTCCCCGGCCCTCGTCGCCATCGCCACCAAGGCGGCGATCGCCGCGCTGAAGGGCGAGACGATGCCGCAGATGGTGTCGATCCCGATCCCGGTCGCGGACTACAAGACGCTGAAGGACGGCGAGAACTACTGGTCGAACCTGACAGTCGACTTCTTCGCGCCGAACGCATTCGAACCCTGCGGCATCACCTTCACGGCACCGCAGATCATGGCCCAGAACGCCGAGAACAAGTAAGCGCGGTGGCGTCGGCAATGACCGTCGCCGCGGACACGCCACCGCTGGTGCGCCTGACCGGGGTCAGCAAGCATTACGGCGGCGTGCACGCGCTGCGCGAGGTGGAGTTCGCGGCCCGGGCCGGGTCGATCCACGGGGTCCTGGGCGAGAACGGGGCCGGCAAGAGCACGCTGATCAAGATCATCGCCGGGGTGGTCCAGCCCAGCGCCGGCGAGATGCTGATCGACGGGCGGCCGGCCAGCTTCGCCTCGCCGCAGGCGGCGAACGCGGCCGGCGTCGTCTGCGTGTTCCAGGAGCTGTCGCTGCTGCCGGATCTGTCGGTGGCGGACAACATCTGCATCACGCGACCGCCCCGGCGCCTCGGCCTGATCGACCGCAAGGCCCAGAGGCGGCGGGCGGAGGAACTGCTGGCCCGGATCGGCTGCGCCGACATCGACCCGCGGCTTCCGGTCAAGGCCCTCCCCCTGTCGCGCCGGCAGATGGTCGAGATCGCCAAGGCGCTGGGGCGCGACCCGCGCCTGCTGATTCTCGACGAGGCGACCTCGGCCCTGACCGCGGCGGATGTCGAGAAGGTCTATGCTCTGCTGCACCAGCTGCGCCGGGAGGGGCTGGGGATCCTCTACATCTCCCACCGCATGCCGGAGATCAAGGCGCTGTGCGATACCTGCTCGGTGTTCCGCAACGGCCGGCACATCGACACCTTCCCGGCCGGAACGCGGACCGACGACGAGGTGGTGCGGATGCTGATCGGCCGCGAGATCCACAACGCCTATCCGCCCAAGCCGGTCCGGACCGGGGCGCCGCCGCCGGTGCTGGAGATCCGCGGCCTGCGCTGGGGCCAGCGCCTGGCCGATATCTCGCTGACCGTCGGCCACGGCGAGATTGTCGGCCTCGGCGGGCTGGACGGCCAGGGGCAGCGCGAGCTGCTGCTGGCCCTGTTCGGCGTGCTGCGCGGGGTCGAGGGCAGCGTGCTGGTCGACGGCCGGCCGGTGCGGATCGGCAGCCCGAGCAAGGCCAAGAGTGCCGGCATCCGCATGGCGCTGATCCCGGAGGACCGCAAGACCGAGGGGCTGCTGCTGCCGATGTCGGTCGGCGAGAACATCACCCTGGCGGCGCTGGGCGGCATGGCCAGGAGCGGCGTCATCGACCGCAAGCGCGAAAGCGACAGCATCGCCCGCATGGTCGAGGCGCTGCGGATCAAGATCGGCTCGGCCGACGCGGCCGTCGGCACCCTGTCCGGCGGCAACCAACAGAAGGTGGCGATCGCCAGATGGCTGCTGACCGAAGCCCGCATCGTGCTGCTGAACGACCCCACCCGCGGCATCGATGTCGGCACCAAGCAGGAGATCTACCAGCTGCTGCACGACCTCGCGGCCGCCGGCACCTCAATCCTGTTCTATTCGACCGACTATGACGAGCTGATCGGCTGCTGCGACCGGGTGCTGATCCTTTACGGCGGCCGGGTGATCCGGACGCTGGAGGGCGACGCGATCACCGAGACCAACATCGTGGCCAGCGCCCTCAACCTCGAGACCAACGGCCGGGCGGCGGAGGCGGTGCCGGCATGACCACCCTCCTCCGCATGTCACGCCAAGGCGGCCTGCTGCTGGCCATTACCCTGTTCGTGCTGTTCTACGGCCTCTACTCCTACCAGCATCCGCGCGGCGGCAGCGCCGACCTGATCGTCCAGAACGCCAACGAGACCTTCACCTTGGCGCTGGTGGCGATGGCCCAGACCGTGCCGGTGCTGCTGGGCGGGCTGGACCTGTCCGTCGGCCCGCTGATGACGATGGTGAACTGTCTGGCGTCGCATCTGCTGACCGGCAGCGGCTGGGACCTGGCGCTGGGCATCCTGCTGTGCCTCTGCGCCGGGCTGCTGGCCGGGTTCATCAACGGGGCCCTGGTCGTGTATGGCCGGATCCAGCCGATCATCGCGACCCTGGCCACCGGCGCGGTGCTGATCGGCATCGCCCTGTTCCTGCGGCCGACGCCCGGCGGCGCAGTCGACAGCGACCTGTCCTGGGCCGCCACCAACACGCTGTTCGACGTGGCCGACACCTATGGCTGGTGGGGCGGCGACCTGCCGGGCTGGTTCCAGGCGATCCAGTCCATCCCGGTGCCGGTGATCCTGATCGTGCTGGTGGTGCTGCTGGTCTGGCTGCCGTTCAAGAACTCGGTGACCGGGCGCGGCTGCTACGCCATCGGGTCGTCCGAGCAGGCGGCCTTCATGTCCGGCGTCGCCATCGACCGGTCGAAGCTGGCCGCCTTCACCCTGGCCGGGCTGTTTGCCGCGATCGCCGGGATCTACCTGGCGCTGCAGACCGGCAGCGGCAATGCCGACATGCCGATGGCCGGCGCCTACACCCTCAATTCGATCGCCGCGGTGGTGATCGGCGGCACGTCGCTGTTCGGCGGGTCGGGCGGCGCCGTCGCCTCGATCATCGGCGTGATGGTGCTGCGCGCCATCTCTTTCTGCTTCCGCGTGGTACCGGAGGACAGCCTTGTCGGCTTCCTGGCCAACCCGCTGCTGCAGCCGCTGTTCGAGGGCATCATCCTGCTGGCCGCGGTCTCGCTGGGCGCCGCCCGGGTGTTCACGGTCAGGAACCGCCTGCAGCTGTTCGGGTAGCGGAGGACCGATGCAAGCCTATCTCCGCTCCATCGACCGGCCGATCCTGGTGGCCTGCGGCTTCGTGATCCTGATCCTCGCGGCCGGCACCGCCTACACCGCGATCACCCAGGGCACGGCCACCTTCCTGTCGCCTGCCTATCTGCTGCAGCAGCTCAAGGTCGCCTCCTTCCTCGGCGTCGTCGCCGCCGGGATGATGCTGGTGATCCTGATGGGCCATATCGACCTGTCGGTGCCCTGGACCATCGCCGCCTCTGCCATGCTGGCGACCGCGGTCGGCGGGACGGAGGCGATCCCGGTCGGCCTCGCCGTCGGCGCCCTGGTCGGGCTGTTCAACGGGCTCGGGATCGCCTTCCTGCGCGTGCCGTCGATGATCTTCACCCTCGGGGTCAACACCGTGCTGCGCGGGCTGATGGTGATGCTGACCGGCGGCTTCTCGCCGACCACCATGGCGACGCCGCCGATGCAGTTCCTGGCCAAGGCCGAGCTGCTGGGAATCCCGATGGCGGTGTTCGTCTGGGCCCTGCTGTCGCTCGGCATCGTCTTTCTGCTGACCCGCACGCCGATGGGCCGCTACATCTACGCCATCGGCAACCGCGAGGCCGCGGCTTACCTGTCCGGCGTCAACACCCGGCTGGTCATCCTCGGCGCCTTCACCCTGTGCGGGCTGTGCTCGGCGATGGCCGGCATCCTGCTGGCCGGCTATTCCAGCAAGGCCTATCAGGCGATGGGCGACCCCTATCTGCTGCCGGCCATCGCCGCGGTGGTGATCGGCGGCACCAATATCCTGGGCGGCCAGGGCCGCTATGCCGGAACCGTGGTCGGCACCATCCTGATCGTGCTGCTGCAGAGCGTGCTGTCGGTGATGCAGATGCCGGAGGCCGGGCGCCAGATCATCTACGGGCTGGTGATCATCCTGATGCTGGTGCTGTACGGGCGCGGCGGCCGGTCGGCGGCCTGAGAGTCTGGCCGATTTTTCATCTGCCGAATCGTTGACGGGTCCTTGGGTGGGGCGCAACACTCCGGCCAGTTATGTCCGATCAATCGGCTGCCCGGCCAAGCCGGGCCAAGGGAGGAACCAGGATGCTCGATCCCTGTTTCGAGGTGCTGGACAAGCGCTTCGCGAGCTATGTCATGGGCAATGTCCATATCGACGTGCTGGCCAGCGACATCGGGCTGCGCTGGTCGGAAGGGCCGGTCTGGTTCGGAGACGGCCGCTACCTGCTGTGGAGCGACATCCCGAACAACCGGATCATGCGCTGGGACGAGACCGACGGCAGCGTCAGCGTCTTCCGCAATCCGTCGAACTACACCAACGGCCACACCCGCGACCGCCAGGGCCGCCTGGTGTCCTGCGAGCATGGCGGCCGCCGGGTCAGCCGCACCGAATATGACGGCCGGGTCACCGTCCTGGCCGACAGCCACAACGGCAAGCGCCTGAACTCGCCGAACGACGTGGTGGTGAAGTCGGACGACACGGTGTGGTTCACCGACCCGCCCTACGGCATCCTGTCGGAATACGAAGGCCACCAGTCCGAGATCGAGCAGGACGGCTGCCACGTCTACCGCTTCGATCCGAGGTCGGGGACGCTGAAGACCGTCGCGACCGATTTCGATAAGCCCAACGGCATCGCCTTCTCGCCGGACGAGAAGCTGCTCTACGTCGCCGACACCGGCGCCAGCCACGACCCGGACGGGCCGAAGCACATCCGCCGCTTCCAGGTGCGCGACGACGGCACGCTGGCCGGCGGCGAGGTCTTCGCCGAATGCACCTTCGGCCTGTTCGACGGCTTCCGCATCGACCATCACGGCAACATCTGGACCAGCGCCGGCGACGGCGTGCATTGCTACGCCCCGGACGGCACGCTGATCGGCAAGATCAAGGTGCCGGAGGTGGTGGCCAATGTCTGCTTCGGCGGCCTGAAGAAGAACCGCTTGTTCATCTGCTCCACCACCTCGCTGCGGGCGGTCTACTTGAACACGCGGGGCGTGCAGACGCCGTAAGCCGCTGCCTTAGCCCCTGACATAATCCGGAAACCGCGCCCGGATCTCATCGACCTGCGCCAGGGTCCCGGACAGGTGCTGCCGCAGCGCCTCCTGCGCCCCATCGGCGTCGCCCGCGGCGATGGCGTCGAGGATGCGGGCGTGGTCATTCAGGATCGACTGGGCCTTGCCCGGCACCGGCAGGTGCAGCCGCCGCAGCCGGTCGAGGTGGCCGCTGCGGCTGCGGATCAGCGTCCACAGGCCGGACACCTCCGCCGCCTCGCAGAGCTGGCGGTGCAGCAACTGGTCGGTCTCGGCGAAGGCCTCGAAATCCTCGGCATCGAGCATGGCCCGCTGGCGGGCGATCAGCGTCCGCAGCGGCGCCACGAAGGACCGGTCCGCGCGCAGCGCCAGGGTCCGCACTACCTCGAGCTCCACCGACCGACGCAGGAAATGCGCCTGACGCGCCGCCGCCAGATCGATCGGGCTAACCACCGTGGCGTGCTGCGGGAAGATGTCGACCAGCCCCTCCTCCGCCAAGCGCAGCAGGGCGTCGCGGATCGGCGTCTGGCTGACCCCGAACTGTACCATCAGCTCGTTGCGCGCCAGCACCGAGCCCGGCGCCAGGGTCAGCGCGATGATCTGCTCGCGCAGCCGCTCATAGACCTGCGGCGCCGCCTGACGGGCGCGGTCGAGCTGGATCGCCGTGACGGTCATGCTGCGAAAGGTCCTCGTTCGCTTCTTTGCCAAGGCCGCATCATACCTGCCTGGATGTCGGTGCACTAATGCATTAGTGTTGCTGACCCGAGTCCATCCTGCCCAGCCACCGATCCTCTCCAGACGGCAGCGAGCCATGACCGATATCCGCCGCAAGACGCCCGAGACCCTCCGCAGCGCCCGCTGGTTCGCGCCCGACGATCTGCGCTCCTTCGGCCACCGCTCCCGCGCCATGCAGATGGGCTACGGGCCCGAGGACTGGGTCGGCCGGCCGGTGATCGCGCTGATCAACACCTGGTCCGACGCCAACCCCTGCCACGCTCATTTCAGGCATCGGGTCGAGGATGTGAAGCGCGGGGTGCTGCAGGCGGGCGGCTTCCCGATCGAGCTGCCGGCGCTGTCGCTGTCGGAGAGCTACGTCAAGCCGACCACGATGCTGTATCGCAACATGCTGGCGATGGAGGTGGAGGAGCTGCTGCGGTCCCACCCCGTCGACGGCGCGGTGCTGCTGGGCGGCTGCGACAAGACCACCCCCGGCTTGCTGATGGGCGCGACCAGCGCCGGGCTGCCGGCGATCTACCTGCCGGCAGGGCCGATGCTGCGCGGCAACTGGAAGGGCAAGGTGCTGGGCTCCGGCTCCGACGCCTGGAAGTTCTGGGACGAGCGCCGGGCCGGCAACATCAGCGACCAGGACTGGCTGGACATCGAAGGCGGCATCGCCCGCAGCTACGGCCACTGCATGACCATGGGCACGGCCAGCACCATGACCGCGATCGCCGAGGCGATCGGCATGACCCTGCCCGGCGCCTCCTCGATCCCGGCCGCCGACGCCGGCCATATCCGCATGTCCTCCGCCTGCGGCCGGCGCATCGTCGAGATGGTGTGGGAGGACTTGGTCCCGGCCCGGATCCAGATCCGCGCCGCCTTCGAGAACGCGATCGTGGTGGCGATGGCGATGGGCTGCTCGACCAACGCCATCATCCATCTGGTCGCCATGGCGCGGCGGGCCGGCGCCGATATCTCGCTGGACGATTTCGACGCCGCCAGCCGGGTGGTGCCGGTGATCGCCAATGTCCGGCCCAGCGGCGACCAGTACCTGATGGAGGACTTCTTCTACGCCGGCGGCCTGCCGGCGCTGATGACGCGGCTGCGCGACCACCTGAAGCTCGATGCGCTGACCGTCAGCGGCCGGACGCTGGGCGACAACATCGCCCATGCCGAGATCTATAACGAGGACGTGATCCGGCCGCTCGACAACCCGCTCTATGCCGAGGGCGCTCTGGCGGTGCTGCGCGGCAACCTGTCGCCGGATGGCTGCGTCATCAAGCCCAGCGCCTGCGAGCCGCGCTTCCTGAAGCACAGCGGCCCGGCCCTGGTGTTCGACGACTATCCGTCGATGAAGGCGGCGATCGACAGCGACGACCTGGACGTCACCGCCGACCATGTGCTGGTGCTGCGCAACGCCGGGCCGCAGGGCGGCCCCGGCATGCCGGAATGGGGCATGCTGCCGATCCCGAAAAAGCTGGTGAAGCAGGGCGTGCGCGACATGGTCCGCATCTCCGACGCGCGGATGAGCGGCACCAGCTACGGCGCCTGCATCCTGCATGTCTCGCCCGAATCCTATGTCGGCGGCCCGCTGGCGCTGCTGCGCACCGGCGATATCGTCACGCTCGACGTCGCCGCCCGCCGCATCGACATGGAGGTGCCGGAGGAGGAACTGGCGCGCCGCCGGGCCGAGCTGCAGCCGCCGCAGCCCCGCTTCGAGCGCGGCTATGGCTGGATGTTCAACCGCCACATTCGCCAGGCGCATGAGGGCTGCGACTTCGACTTCCTCGAGACCTCTTTCGGCGCCCCGGTGGGCGAGCCTGACATCTTCTGAGAGAGGACCGGCGATGAACGGACAGGATGAGATCCGGGGCGGCTGGACGCCCTCGTCCCGGTATCCCGACCCGGCGGTGGAGGTGCTGGACCCCAGCTTCACGCCGTACCGGATCTTCAGCGCCGCGGTGGAACGCATCGCCACTGGCTGCCGCTGGGCCGAGGGGCCGGTCTGGTTCGGCGACCGCCGCGCCCTGCTGTGGAGCGACATCCCGAACAACCGGATCCTGAAATGGGACGAGGAGACCGGGGCGGTCAGCGCCTTCCGCAAGCCCTCCAACAACGCCAACGGCAACACGCGGGACCGCCAGGGGCGGCTGGTGACCTGCGAGCATCTCGGCCGCCGCGTCACCCGCACCGAACATGACGGCACCATCACCGTGCTGGCCGACGGCTTCGACGGCAAGAGGCTTAACTCACCCAACGACGTCGTGGTGAAGTCCGACGGGTCGGTCTGGTTCACCGACCCGCCCTTCGGCATCACCGGCAACTACGAGGGCCGCAAGGCGGAGCCGGAGCTGCCCGGCAACGTCTACCGGATCGATGGGGAGACGGGGGCGCTTGCCGTCATCGCCGAGGACGTCAAGGGGCCGAACGGCCTGTGCTTCTCGCCCGACGAAAAGATCCTCTATCTCGTCGAATCCCGCGCCGTGCCGAACCGGCTGATCGTCGCCTACGACGTCGTCGACGGCGGCCGGCGCATCGCCAACCGGCGGGTGGCGATCGATGCCGGCCCCGGCACCCCGGACGGCATGCGCGTCGATGTCGACGGCAATCTCTGGTGCGGCTGGGGCATGGGCAGCGACGAGCTGGACGGGGTGATGATCTTCAACCCCGAAGGCAAGCCGATCGGCCGGATCGCCCTGCCCGAGCGCTGCGCCAACCTGTGCTTCGGCGGCGAGATGCGCAACCGCCTGTTCATGGCCTCCAGCCAGTCCGTCTATGCCCTCTATGTCGGCACGCAAGGTGCCGTCGGCGGCTGACCGGAACCCAACGAGGATGATCGAATGACCGGATTGAAGCCCGAGACCCGGGACAAGCTGAAGACCGTCAGCACCGCCACCCTGACCACTGCGCTGTTCAAGCGCGGGCTGCGCAACCAGTTCATCCAGGACGTGCACCCGCTGAACCCGTCGGCCGGGCCGATGGTCGGCGAGGCCTTCACCCTGCGCTACATCCCGGCGCGCGAGGACCTGAACCCGATCAGCGTGTTCCAGGACCGCGCCCATCCGCAGCGCAAGGCGGTCGAGGACTGCCCGCCCGGAGCCGTCTTCGTCATCGACAGCCGCAAGGACCCGCGCGCCGCCTCGGCCGGGTCGATCCTGGTGGCGCGGCTGATGAAGCGCGGCGTCGCCGGCGTGGTCACCGATGGCGGCTTCCGCGATTCGCCGGAGATCGCGAAGCTCGGCATCCCCGCCTATCACAACCGCCCGGCAGCCCCGACCAACCTGACCCGCCACCAGGCGCTGGACATCAACGTGCCGATCGGCTGCGGCGACGTGCCGGTGTTCCCGGGTGACGTGGTGGTCGGCGACGGCGAGGGCGTGGTGGTGATCCCGGCGAACATCGCCGACGAGATCGCCGACGAGGCGGTCGAGATGACCGCCTTCGAGGACTTCGTCACCGAGGAGGTGATGAAAGGCCGCTCAATCCTCGGCCTCTATCCGGCGACCGAGGAGCAGACGAAGATCGACTTCGCCGCTTGGCGCAAGGCGAACGGACGGTAGCCGGGACAGGGGGCGAAACGCCCTCTCCCCTTCACACCACCGGGGTCAGCAGCGGCTGGCCGCCGAAATGGGCCAGGATGTTGCGGACGACGAGGTCGGCCATGGCGTTGCGGGTCTCGACCGTGGCGCTGCCGACATGCGGCTGCAGCACCACGTTGTCGAGCTTGTAGAGCGCCTCCGGCACCGCCGGCTCGTGCTCGAACACGTCGAGCCCGGCGGCGCCTAGGCGGCCGTCGACCAGAGCCGAGACCATCTCCGGCTCGTCCACCACCGTGCCGCGGGCGATGTTGACCAGGATGCCCTCGGGTCCCAGCGCCTCGATCACCGCGCGGTTGACGATGTGGTGCGTCGCGGCGCCGCCCGGGCAGCACAGCACCAGCACGTCGCTGTCGCGGGCCAGGGCCACCAGGTCCGGATAGTAGGGATGGTCGATCTCCGGCTTCGCCCGCGGCCCGTGCCAGGCGATCGACAGGCCAAAGACCTTCGCCCGCTCCGCCACTGCCTGGCCGATCCGGCCCATGCCAACCACGCCGAGGCGCTTGCCGCGCAGGCTGCGGGCCAGCGGAAGACCGCCCTGGGTCCATTTGCCGGCGCGGACGAAGCGGTCGCCGACGCAGAGCCGCCGCGCCGTCGCCAGCATCAGCAAGAGGCCGAGATCCGCCACCTCGTCGTCGAGCACGCCGGGCGTGTTGGTGACGCGGACGCCGCGCGCCTTGGCATGGGCGGTGTCGACCTTGTCGTAGCCGACGCCGAAATTGCCGATGATCTCCAGCGCCGGGAACCGATCCATGAACTCCGCCGAGACGCCCGGGCCGGTGACGATGCCGCGGACCTCCGGCGCCACGCGCTTGATCAGCGCCTCGCGATCCTCGGCCTCCCACAGCCGGTGCACGGTGCAGTTCGCCTCCAACTCGGCGAAGGGGCCCGGCATCAGGCCGGCCAGAGCGAGGACGACGGGTTTGGTCATGGCGGTTTCCTCTTGCGGTCCCGGTTCGGCGGGCCGGCGCCCAGCCTATCGTACAAGTCCGACGATTCAAGGCCTTCCGGCGACGGATTTCGCAGCCGTCCCATGCCTGCCATGCTGGCGCCACGTTCCGCTGCGCTTGATGTCGCGACGGTACCGATACGGTACACTGACGGAACAACGACATGAGTCGGCTGTTGTGAGTTCTGAATATACGCAAGAAAAGGCCGGGCCATCTTGACCCCCTTGGAGATCTTCGAGTTCAGCGTATACGGTCTACTGGCCATCGCGCTGACGCTATTGTGCCTCCTGTCCTGCAATCTCCTCTGGCTCGCAGTCACCTTCTGGCGGCATCAGTCGCAGGGGCAGAGCCTGCCGAATCAGGGGACGGCTCCAACCCCGGACGCTGACCTGCCCAGGGTGCTGATCCAGATTCCGGTGTTCAACGAGCGGCATGTGGTGCGCCGTATCCTCGGCGCCGCCGCCGCGCTCGACTGGCCGCAGGACAAGCTGACGATCCAGCTGCTCGACGACAGCATCGACGAGACCCGCGAGATCGCCGAGGCGGCGGTGCAGGAGCTGCGCGCCGCGGGCATCGACGCCCACCGGCTGCACCGGACCGACCGCACCGGCTTCAAGGCCGGGGCGCTGCACGCCGGGCTGGCCGTCACCGACCACCCCTATGTCGCGGTCTTCGACGCCGACTTCATCCCGCGGCCGGACTTCCTGCGCCGCACCGTCGGCGTGCTGGAGAACGACAAGCGCCTGGCCTTCGTGCAGGGCCGCTGGGAGCATCTGAACGGCGACGAGAACCGCCTGACCCGCGCCCAGACGCTGATGCTGGACGCGCATTTCGGTGTCGAGCAGCCGGCCCGCAGCATGACCGGCCTGCCCCTGCCCTTCAACGGCACCTGCGGCATCTGGCGCCGCGCCGCGATCGAGGATGCCGGCGGCTGGAAGGCCGACACGCTGACCGAGGACCTCGACCTCAGCCTGCGCGCCCATCTCAAGGGCTGGCGCGCCCGCTACCTGTCCGACATCACCGTGCCGGGCGAGCTGCCGTCGTCCATCGCCGCCTGGCGGGTGCAGCAGTTCCGCTGGACCAAGGGCTTCGCCCAGGTCGCCTGCAAGCTCTTGCCGACGATCTGGCGCTCCACCTTCCCGCCCAAGACCAAGGTCGCGGTCAGCCTGCAGCTGCTGCAGTGCCTGTTCTACCCGCTGGGCGCGCTGGCGATGGTGAACACGCTGATGTTCCTTGCCGTCGGCTTCGACCAGCCGGTGGCGCTGACCGTGCTGGGCGTGGTCTCGACCGTGCTTGGCATCTCCGGCACCGCCGCCTTCCTGGTCTCCGGCCGCTGCGCCGTGCGGCGGGAGCGGCTGGGCCAGGCCGTGATGGACATGCTTGCCACGATGGCGCTGAACGCCGGCCTGTCGCTGTCGAACTCGATGGGCGTGATCGAGGCCTTCATCGGGCGGCGCAGCGGCTTCGTGCGCACGCCGAAGAAGGGCAGCTCGCGCCGGTCGGGCTATCGCAGCGGCGCCGGCAGCGGCATCCCCGAGACGGCGGCCGGCACAGTGCTGCTCGGCATGGTGCTGACCGACCTCGCCTGGTACCTGCCGTTCCTGGTCGTGTCCGGCACCGGCCTCCTGATCATGGGCACCGCGCTCCTGGCCGAGCGCTACGACCTGCGGCTCGACCCCCGCGCCCTGCCCCGCACCATGCCCGGCGTGAAGCTGGCGCCGCCGGCGGCCCGGGCGTCGCAGCCGCACACCCGCAGCTGACCTCGAGAGAGGGGCCGAGATTCTCCCCGGCCCGCTCTACAGCCGCTTCTCCAGCACCATCTCGTAGGGCTCGAAGCCGTGCTTGCGGTAGGCGCGGACGGCGCTGTCGTTGTTCGCCAGGGCGCCGATCCGCATGCGCACCACGCCGGTGCCGCGCAGATGCGCCTCGATCGCCGACAGCAACCGTCCGGCGATGCCGTGGCCGCGCCAGGCCGGCGCGGTGTAGACGTCCGAGACATAGCCGAAGCGGTTCGAATCCGCGGTCTCCGAGATCAGGTCGTCCTGCTGCACCCAGCAGGCGGAGAAGCCGGCGAGCTCGCCCTCGGCCGACACCGCGACCAGGATCACGCCCCCGCGCGCCGCCGCATGGCCTTCGAGCCAGTCGAGATAGGGCTGCGCCGTCTCGCTGCCGGGCAGCCGCGTGTCGTGCAGCGCCCGCTCGTACTCCTGCATGTCGACCAGCGCCGCCTGCAGCGCTGCGCGATCGTCCGGCCCCGCCGGCCGCACCGTCACCTCGGCCATCCGCCCCGCCTCTTTTCCGTCCCAAGCTGATAGTATCGTCCGCGCGCGATCCGGCCCATGAGGGCCGCGGATGGAGGGGACCATGGCCCTGTGGGACAAGATTGCCGGCGAATTCATCGACATCATCGAATGGACCGATGACACCCAGGACACCATCGTCTACCGGTTCGAGCGGCACAACAACGAGATCAAGTACGGCGCCCAGCTGACGGTGCGCGAGAGCCAGGTCGCCGTCTTCGTCAACGAGGGCCAGATCGCCGACGTCTTCCAGCCGGGGATGGTTCGGCTGGAGACCAGGAACCTGCCGATCCTGTCGACGCTGCAGGGCTGGAAATACGGCTTCGAGAGCCCGTTCAAGGCCGAGGTGTATTTCCTCAACACCAAGCGGTTCACCGACCTGAAATGGGGCACGATGAACCCGGTGATGCTGCGCGACCCGGAGTTCGGGCCGGTGCGGCTGCGCGCCTTCGGCACCTACGCCATCCGGGTCAAGGACCCCGCCGCCTTCATCCGCGAGATCGCCGGCACCGACGGCCGCTTCACCACCGACGAGATCACCGACCAGCTGCGCAACCTGATCGTCACCAGCTTCGCCGGCGCGGTGGCGAAGTCGAACATCCCGGTGCTGGACCTGTCGGCCAACTACGACCAGCTCGGCAAGGTCATCCGCGACGCGATCCAGCCGGAGTTCGACGCCTACGGCCTGGAGGTCGCGACGCTGCTGGTCGAGAACGTCTCGCTGCCCGAGGAGGTGGAGAAGGCGCTGGACCGTCGCAGCAGCATGGGCGTGGTCGGCGATCTCGGCCGCTACACCCAGTACCAGACCGCCGAGGCGATCAAGGCGGCGGCGGAGAATCCGGGCGGGGCCGCCGGAATCGGCATCGGCATGGCCACGGGCGGCGGCCTTGCCGCGGCCATGGGCGCCGCCGTGCAGCAGGGCGCCCAGCCGGCGACGGGCTCGGCCCCGCCGCCCTTGCCGGGGTCCGAGGCCTGGCACGTCGCCATCGACGGCAAGCAGGCCGGCCCGTTCCCGGCCGCCGAGCTGCAGGGGCTGGTGCGCGACGGCCGCCTGACCCGCGAGAGCCTGGTCTGGATCCAGGGCATGGCGAACTGGACCAGGGCCGGCGAGGTTGCCGGGCTGGCCGCGCTGTTCGCCGACCAGCCGCCGCCGCTGCCCCCCGCCTGATCCCGGATCATGGCGGACATGGCCTTCACCTGCGCGTCCTGCGGCGCGCAGCTCGAATACGCGCCCGGAACCAGCGTGCTGAAATGCCCCTATTGCGGGCATGAGAACCCGATCGAGGCCTCGCCCTGGACGACCGTCGCCGAGATCGACTACGCGGCCGGCCTGGCGGAGGCGGAGCAGCAGGCGCCGACCGAGACGGTGTCGATCGTCTCGTGCAGGCGCTGCGCCGCGGAGTTCCAGCTGGACCCCGCCATCCAGGCCTCGCGCTGTCCGTTCTGCGGCACGCCGATCGTGCTGGAGCCGCGCACCCTCACCCATCTGCGGCCCGGCGCGGTGCTGCCCTTCGGCTTCGACGCCAAGGCGGCGCGGGCGAGATACGAGGCCTGGCTGTCCGGGCTGTGGTTCGCGCCCGGCGACGTGAAGCGCCTGGCCAAGGCCGACAACGGCTTCATCGGCATGTATGTGCCCTACTGGACCTTCGACGCCGCGACACGGAGCGACTATACCGGCCGGCGCGGCATCACCGTCGTGCGGACGGTCCGCGACGGCAACCAGACGCGGACGGTGGCCGAGACGCGCTGGACGCCCTGCAGCGGCCGGGTCGCGCGCGATTTCGACGATGTCGCAGTGGCGGCCAGCCGGTCGCTGCCGAAGGACTATCTGGACCGGCTGGAGCCGTGGGACCTGGGCGCGCTGGTGCCCTATGACGGGCGCTATCTGCGCGGCTTCGGGGCCCAGCACTATCAGGTTAGCCTGGCCGACGGCTTCGAAACGGCGAAGGCGAAGATGGAGTCGGTGATCCGTGGCGATGTCCGCGGCGATATCGGCGGCGACCAGCAGATGATCAGCTCGCTGCAGACCGACTACGCCGGGGTGACCTTCAAGCATGTGCTGCTGCCGGTCTGGCTGAACAGCTTCCGCTATGGCGGCCGGACCTACAGCTTCGTGGTCAACGGCCGCACCGGCGAGGTGCAGGGCCAGCGGCCATGGAGCTGGATCAAGATCGGCCTCGCCGTGCTGGGCGCGGTCATCCTCGCCATCCTGTTCGCGAGCCTTTACGGCCAGCAGTGATCGCCGCTCCGTCAGGCCGGGCTTGACCCCGGCGCACGGGACGGCCAGAGCGTGGGCATGCTCGACCTCTCCCACCATCTCTGGATCCTGGCCGCGGCCCTGCTGCTCGACGCGCTGGTCGGCGACCCGCCCTGGCTGTGGCGGCGGCTGCCGCATCCGGTCGCGCTGGCCGGCCGGGGGATCGCTTGGCTTGACCGCCGCCTGAACCAGGACGGCGACGCGCCGGCCCGGCGCCGCGCCGCCGGCATCGCCGCGACGCTGCTGCTGGTGCTGCTGGCCGGCGGCATCGGCTGGGGCCTCTCCGCCCTGCTGCGCGCCCTGCCCTTCGGCTGGGTGCTGGAGATCGCCGTCGCCGCAATCTTCCTGGCCCAGCGCAGCCTGCACGACCATGTCGCCGCCGTGACCGCCGCCTGTGAGCTGGAAGGGCTGGAGGGCGGGCGCCGCGCCGTGTCGATGATCGTCGGCCGCGACCCGCAGAGCCTGGACATGGCCGGCGTGTGCCGCGCCGCGATCGAGAGCGACGCCGAGAACTATTCCGACGGCGTGTTCGCGCCGGCCTTCTGGTTCGCGCTGCTCGGCCTGCCCGGCCTCCTGGTCTACAAGGCGGTCAACACCGCCGACAGCATGATCGGCCACCGCACCGTCCGGCACGAGGCCTTCGGCTGGGCCGCGGCGCGGCTCGACGACGTGTTGAACCTGGTCCCGGCCCGGCTCTGCGGCGCCCTGCTGGCCCTGGCCGCGCCCTTCGGCGGCGGCCGCATCGCCACGGCTTGGCGGGCGATGCTGCGCGACGCGCCGAAGCACCGCTCGCCCAATGCCGGCTGGCCGGAGGCGGCGATGGCCGGCGGCCTCGGCCTCGCCTTGGCCGGGCCGCGGCAGTATCACGGCACGGTGGTGCCCGATGCCTGGATGGGCGATGGCGGCCGGGCCGAGGCGACTCCGCGCGACATCCGCCGGGCGCTGGAGGTCACCAAGGGCGCCGGGACGGTGCTGGTCCTGGCGACGGTCGCGGCGGCGCTTCTGCTCTCATAACATTGGCCGGCTCTCGCCCCCTCACCCGAAATCGCTACGCGATTTCGACCTCTCCCCAAGGAGAGGTGACGTTTCCCTCTCCTTGGGGAGAGGGAGGGGCCCGGCGCGAAGCGACGGGAGGGTGAGGGGGGTGGGCCGCACCTCCTGGCGCACTTATCCAGACAACCCCGCGATCCGGGTCAGCGCCGCGATGTCCAGATGCCGTTCCAGATGGTCGGCCAAGCCGTCCAGCGTGGCGTCCACCATGGCGTCATAGGCCAGCCCCTCCCCCACGCGCGGCTTGAGGCCGGCCAGGAAGGCGGCGCGGAAGCCGTCGGCGGCGAACAGGCCGTGGACGTAGCAGCCGGCGACGCGGCCGTCGGGCGAGACCGCGCCATCCGCCCGTCCCTCCAGATCAAGCAGCGGCCGGGCCAGGGCCGGGCCTTCGGTGCGGCCGACATGCATCTCGTAGCCGCGGATCGCCGTGCCGGTCGGCAGATGCGTGCCGACGACGGCGACCAGGCTTTTCTCCGGCGTCATCACCGTCTCGAGGTCGAGCAGGCCGAGCCCGTCGGCCGAGCCCGGCGGGCCGTCAATGCCATCCGGGTCGTGCAGGCGGCGGCCGAGCATTTGGAAGCCGGCGCACAGACCCAGCACCCGGCCGCCGCGACGGAGATGGGCGGCGAGGTCGATGTCCCAGCCCTGGGCGCGCAGGAAGGCCAGGTCGCCGATGGTCGATTTCGACCCCGGCAACAGCACCAGGTCGGCGTCGCCCGGCAGCGCCTCGCCCGGCGGCACCATCCGCACCGCCACGTCGGGCTCCAGCCGCAACGGGTCGAGGTCGTCGAAATTGGCGATGCGCGACAGCACGGGCACGGCGACGGTGATCGCCCGGCCGCGCGGCGTCTCGATCTCGGCCAGGGCGTTGGCGTCCTCGGCCGGCAGGCGGGCGGCCTGCGGCCAATGCGGCACGATGCCAAGGCCGCGCCAGCCGGTGCGGCTCTCGACGATCCGCATGCCATCGGCGAACAGGGCGGCGTCGCCGCGGAAGCGGTTGACGATGAAGCCGCGGATCCGCGCCGCCTCTTCCGGCGCGATCACCGCATGGGTGCCGACCAGGCTGGCGATGACGCCGCCGCGGTGGATGTCGGCGACCAGCACCACCGGCAGGTCCGCCGCCTCGGCGAAGCCCATATTGGCGATGTCGCCGGCGCGGAGATTGACCTCGGCCGGGCTGCCGGCGCCCTCCACCAGCACCAGGTCGGCTTCGGCCGACAGCCGGGCGAAGCTGTCCAGCACCGCCGCCAGCAGCTCGGGCTTGCGGCCGGCATAGTCGCGGGCCTTCAGCGTGGCGACGCGGCGGCCCTGGACGATCACCTGGGCGCCGGTCTCGGTCTCCGGCTTCAGCAGCACCGGGTTCATGTGCACGGTCGGGTCGACGCCGCAGGCCCGCGCCTGCAGCGCCTGGGCCCGGCCGATCTCGCCGCCATCGGCCGTCACCGCGGCGTTGTTCGACATGTTCTGCGGCTTGAACGGCCGCACCCGCAGGCCGCGCCGGGCAAAGACCCGGCACAGCCCGGCGACCACCAGCGACTTGCCGACGTCGGAGCCGGTGCCCTGGATCATCAGGGCGGAGGGCCTATCCAGCGGCACGGCCGGCGATCCCCCTCACCCGAAATCGCTGCGCGATTTCGACCTCTCCCCAAGGAGAGGTAAAGCAAGCCCGGCTCAGATACCTCTCTCCTCGGGGAGAGGGAGGGGCTCGCCGCGTTGGCGGCGGGAGGGTGAGGGGGAAGTGCCCCATCAGAACTCGATCCCGGCCTGGGCCTTCACGCCATCGCGAAACGGGTGCTTGATAAGCGTCATCTCGGTGACCAGATCGGCGATCTCGATCAACTCGTCCTTGGCGTTGCGGCCGGTGACGATGACATGCGTGTCCGCCGGCTTCTCGTCGCGCAGGAAGGCCACCACCTCCTCGACCGGCAGGTAGTCGTAGCGCAGCACGATGTTCAGCTCGTCCAGCAGCACCAGGCGATAGGACGGGTCGCGGATCATCGCCTTGGCGGCGTCCCAGGCGGCGCGGGCGGCGGCGATGTCGCGCTCGCGGTCCTGCGTCTCCCAGGTGAAGCCCTCGCCCATCGCGGCGATGGTGACCAACTCCGGGAACCGCTCCAGCACATGACGCTCGCCGGTGTCCCAGCGGCCCTTGACGAACTGCACCACCCCGGTGCGGAAGCCGTGGCCGATCGAGCGCAGCACCATGCCGAACGCCGCCGTCGACTTGCCCTTGCCCTTGCCGGTGTGGACGATCAGCAGGCCCCTCTCGATGGTCTTGCCGGCCAGCATCCGGTCGCGCACCGCCTTCTTCTTCGCCATCTTCTCGGCGTGGCGGGCGTTGATCTCGTCCTCGGTCATGCCCTCGGTGTTCATGAGTGGGGCTCCTTCGTCATCAGGTCGAGCTCATGGGTGACGGCATTGGCGCGCGGCTGCCACAGGCCGCGGTCCAGCGCCTCCTGCAGCCGCTCCGCGATCTCGCGCGCCGCCGCCGGGTTGGCCTGCTCCAGGAAGGCCCGCACCTCGGGGTCGCCGAGCATCGCGTCGTAGACCAGGTCGAACTGGTGGTCGGCCACCGCGTCGGTGGTGGCGGCGAAGGCGAACAGGTAGTCGACCGTCGCCGCCATCTCGAAGGCGCCCTTGTAGCCGTGGCGCATCACGCCGCGGATCCATTTCGGGTTCACCACCCGGGCGCGGACGACGCGGGCGATCTCCTCGCGCAGGGTGCGGATCACCGGCCGCTCGGGGCGCGAATGGTCGTTGTGCCACACGGCCGGCCGGGCGCCGGACAGATGGTGGATCGCCGCCGCCAGCCCGCCCTCGAACTGGTAGTAATCGTCGGAATCGAGCAGGTCGTGCTCGCGGTTGTCCTGGTTATGGACGACGGCTTCGACCTTCTCCAGTCGCCGGGCGAACAGGTCGTGCGCCGCCGCACCCTCGGCCCCGTCGCCATAGGCCCAGCCGCCCCATTCCAGATAGGCGCGGCCGAGATCCGCCTCGTCGCGCCACAGCCTCTCGTCGATCAGCGCCTGGAGGCCGGCGCCATAGGCTCCCGGCTTGGAGCCGAAGACCCGGAAGCCGGCACGGCGACGGGCCTCGGCCTCGGGCATCCCGCCCTCGACCAGCGCCGCCGTCTCGGCCCGGACGCGGGCGGCGAGCGGGTTCGCCTCCTCCGGCTCGTCCAGCGCGGCGACGGCGCGGACGGCGCTGTCGAACAGGTCGATCTGACTGGGGAAAGCGTCGCGGAAGAAGCCGGAGACGCGCAGGGTCACGTCGACCCGCGGCCGGCCCAGAACGCCTTCCGGCATCACCTCGAAGCCGGTGACGCGGCGGGACGCGGGATCCCAGCGCGGCTGCACGCCGAGCAGCGCCAGGGCCTGGGCGATGTCGTCGCCGCCGGTGCGCATGTTGCTGGTGCCCCAGGCGCTGAGCGCCATCGAACGCGGCCAGTCGCCGTGCTCCTGCCGGTGCCGCTCAACCAAGAGGGAGGCTGATTTCCAGCCGAGATGCCAGGCGGCCGGCGTCGGCACCGTGCGGCTGTCGACCGAATAGAAGTTGCGCCCGGTCGGCAGCACGTCCAGCCGCCCGCGGGTCGGCGCGCCGGAGGAGCCGGGCGGCACGAAGCGCCCGGCCAGCCCGCGCAGCAGCCCGTCGATCTCGGCGGCGCCGGAGCGGTCGACGGAGGGCGCGACGGTGGCCTCGATCTCGCCGAGGACGGCGGCGGTGGCGGCCCAGTCGGATTCGAGCGTCCGGGCGCCAGCGACGAGGTCTCGCGCCAATCCCTCCAGCCGCTCGACCGTGTCGCCATGGGTGCGCCAGCCCGTCTCCGGCCCCAGCAGCGCCGGGCGCGGCCCGGCCCAGGCGTCGCCAAAGCGGCAGTCGAGCGGATCGAAGCCGAGGCCGAGATCCGTCGCCAAGGCACGGATCAGCGAAGCGTCGCCGCCCTGCCCCGTCCCGCGCGGCACTCGGGTCAGCGCCACCAGCAGGTCGGTGCGCTGGTCGCCCTGCGGCGAGCGGCCGAAGATGTGCAGGCCGTCGCGGATCTGCATCTCCTTCAGCTCGCAGAGGTGGTTGTCGATCTGCGCCAAAGCGGAGTCGGAATCGGAATCCGCCGCCACGCCGCAGTCGCGGTCCAGGCCGGTCGACCGGGCGAGGTCGAGGATGCGGTCGCGCAGATGCTTGAGCCGGCGCGGGTCCATGCCGGCGGCCTCGTAGTATTCGTCGACCAGCGCCTCCAGGTCCTTCAGCGGGCCGTAGCTCTCGGCCCGGGTCAGCGGCGGCGTCAGGTGGTCGATGATCACGGCGGCGGCGCGGCGCTTGGCCTGGGTGCCTTCGCCCGGGTCGTTGACGATGAAGGGGTAGAGATGCGGGACGGGGCCGAACGCTACTTCGGGGAAGCACTCCCGCGACAGCGCCAGCGCCTTGCCCGGCAGCCATTCCAGGTTGCCGTGCTTGCCCATATGGACGATGGCCTGGGCCCCGAATCCCTGTCGCAGCCAGGCGTAGAACGCCAGGTAGCCGTGCGGCGGCACCAGGTCCGGGTCGTGATAGGTCGCCTGCGGGTCGATGTTGTAGCCCCGCGCCGGCTGCACGCCGATGACGACGTTGCCGAAGCGATGCACCGCCAGGCGGAAGGCATCGCCCTCGACGAAGGGATCGGATTCGGGCGCACCCCAGCGGTCGGTCACGGCGGTCCGGACGGCCTCGGGCAGGCTGTCGAAGTGAGCGCGGTACTCGGCCAGCGGATAGGACACGCCGCCGGAGCGATCGGCCCGGTCCGCCAGCGCGTTCGTCGGACCGGCGGAGACGCGGGCCATCAGCGCGGTGGCGTCGGCCGGCGGATCCTCGACCCGGTAACCGGCCGCGGTGAGGGCCTGCAGCACCTCGACCGTCCCGGCCGGGGTGTCGAGGCCGACGCCGTTGCCGAGGCGGCCGTCGCGGTTCGGGTAGTTGGCCAAGACCAGCGCGACCCGGCGTTCCGCCGGCGGCGTGCGGCGCAGCCGGGCCCAGGCGGCGGCCAGGTCGGCGACGAAGCCGATCCGGTCCGGCACCGGGCGGTAGGACACCACGGTGCATTCGGTCAGCGGATCCCAGCGCGCCTCGGACTTGAAGGACACGGCGCGGGTCAGCACCCGGCCGTCGATCTCGGTCAGGGCGACGTTCATCGCCAGATCCTGCGCCGACAGGCCGCGGGTGCCGTCGCGCCACGCCGCCTCGGCGCCGCCGGCGAACACCATCTGCAGCACCGGGCAGTCCGCCGCGTCGAAGGGCGTCGGCTGGGCCGGGCCGCCGGGGCTGGAGACGGCAAAGCTGGTGGCGTTCAGGATCACCGCCGGCTTGTGGCGGGCGAAGGCGTCGGCCACGAGCTCGGCCGAGACCGCGTCCTTGAGGCTGGAGACGAAGACCGGCAGCGGGTTCAGGCCGCGGGCCTTGAGGGCCGCGACAAGCGCATCGACCGGCGCCAGGTTCCCGGCCTGCACCAGGGCGCGGTAGAAGACGAGGCCGACGATGGGGGCTGTGGTGGCGTGCGGAGCGCCCTCCTCAGATCCTCCCCTCCTTGCGGGAGGGGCAGGGGAGGGGTTTGTCGAGGCGGGGATCGGACTTGGCCTGCTGATCCGGATCTTGCGGCGCCAGCCCTCCTCCCTTCCTCCCGCAGGGGGAGGGGGAGACATTTGGCAGGGTTGCCTCTGTTTGGTTCCACCGCCGCTCGATCTCACCGAACGACGGATGCCGCAGGTCCGGCCAGTACAGGCCGGCGCGCAGCAGCGGCCGGGGCTCGGCCCAGGGCAGGTCGTGGCCGATCAGACTCGCGGCATAGGCCAGGAAGCCGCGAGCGTTCTCGATGCCGCCCTCGGCCAGGTAGCGCCACAGCCGCCCCCTCGCCTCTTCCGGCAGGGTCGAGAGGCCGTCGAGATCGGCATCCGGCTTGTCGTCACCCGGCAGCACCGCCAGGGCGATGCCCTCGCGCCGGCAGGCGGCGTGCACCTGCTCGATGCCGTAGCGCCAATAGCCGGCGCCGCCCAGAAGGCGCACCACCACCAGCTTCGCCCGGCTCACCACGTCGTCGACATAGGTGTCGACCGACAGGTTGTGGCCGAGCTGCAGCAGGTTGGCCAGGCGCAGCCGGAGGAAATTCTCGCCGAAGCCGGCGCACGCCGCCGACAGGCAGGCGAGCTCGGTGTCCGCCGCGGTCAGGACGACGATGTCGCCCGGGCTCTGGCCCAGATCGACCGCCTCCGACCCATCGGCGATGCTGCCCGGCTTGGCGGCGAGGAGATGCATCAGGGATTGCTCCCCGATGGAGAGGCCTGCTCCCCCTCACCCTCCCGTCGCCAACGCGACGGGTCCCTCCCTCTCCCCGAGGAGAGGGAAACAGACGGCGCGCGCTGATGCACCTCTCCTTGGGGAGAGGTCGAAATCGCGTAGCGATTTCGGGTGAGGGGGAGCACCGGCCTCGCCATTCCGCTCAGGCCGTCAGGGCTTCGGTGATGGCGGTGCGGTCGAGGCCACGCTCGCCGATCACCACCAGGGTGGTGCCGCGCGGCTCCTCGGTGCGCCAGGCGCGGTCGTAATAGTGCTGGATGCGGCCGCCGACCGCCTGCACCACCAGGCGCATCGGCTTGCCCGCGACCTCGGCGAATCCCTTCAGCCGCAGGATGTCGTGCGCCTCGATCACCGGCTTCAGCTTGCGGGCCAGGGCGTCCGGGTCGGCCACCGGGCCGAGATCGACATGGAAGCTCTCGAAATCGTCGTGATCGTGCTCCTCCTCCGCATCGTGATGCGAGGGGCGCGCTGCGAGGTCGTTCTCGGCCGCCGCGCCGAGGCCCAGCAGCACCGCGGCGTCGATGGCGCCATGTCGCGCCTTCACCACCTTCACCCCCGGCCGCAGCTGGGCGGCGAGGTCGGTCGAGACGGCCGACAGGGAGTCGTCGTCCAGCAGGTCGGTCTTGTTCAGGATCACCATGTCGGCGCAGGCCAGCTGGTCCTCGAACAGCTCCTCCAACGGACTGTCATGATCCAGCGCCTCGTCGGCGGCGCGCTGGGCGGCCAGGGCTTCCTCGTCCGGCACGAAGCGGCCTTCGGAGACGGCGGCGCCATCGATCACGGTGATGACGCCGTCGACCGTCACCCGGGTGCGGATCTCCGGCCAGCCGAAGGCCTTCACCAGCGGCTTGGGCAGGGCCAGGCCGCTGGTCTCGATCACGATGTGCTCCGGCGGCTCGTCGCGGGCCAGCAGCTTCTCGATGGTCGGGATGAAGTCGTCGGCCACGGTGCAGCAGATGCAGCCATTGGCCAGCTCCACCACATCCTCCTCGCGGCAGGTGGCGTCGCCGCAGCTGCGCAGGAGGTCGCCATCCACGCCGACATCGCCGAACTCGTTGATGATCAGCGCCAGCCGCCGGCCATTCGCGGTCTGCAGCAGGTGGCGGATCAGCGTGGTCTTGCCGGCGCCGAGAAAGCCGGTGACGACGGTGGCGGGGATCTTGGCGGGCATTCGGGGTCCTCAGGCGGATTTCAGGATCAGGGGAAGGCCGGCGGCGACGAAGACGACCGAGGGCACGACGGCGGCCACGGCCTGGTGCAGGCGCCCGGCATGGTCGCGGAAGGCGCGGGCCAGGGCGATGTCGGGGACGATGCCGAGGCCGACCTCGTTCGACACCAGCACCACCGGGCCGGGCGGCGCCGCGAGCCAGCGCACCAGCCGGTCGGTCTCGGCGGCGATGTCGCGGTCGGCATGCATGAGATTGGACAGCCAGAGGGTCAGGCAGTCGACCAGCACGGCGCGGCCGGGGCCGGCCGCCTGCTCAAGGGTCTCGACCAGCTCCAGCGGCGCCTCGACCGTGCGCCAGCGCGAGCCGCGTTGCGCCTGGTGGCGGGAGATGCGCTCCACCATCTCGGCGTCCCAGGCCTCGGCGGTGGCGAGATAGATGCAGTCGCCGGACTGGCTCTCGACCAGCGCCTCGGCATGGCGGCTCTTGCCCGACCGGGCGCCGCCCAGCACCAGCGTCGCCGCCGGCAGCTCAGACATCAGTCGGTCGATGCTTCACGCCACGCCCCTCGCTCGGCCGGAAGGGGCTCGGACGCCGGAGTCGGTGCCTGGTGGCGCCGCGCATCCCGCGCCACCGGTACACCCCGCCCGGCGGTTCGCACGCATCGCCTCGCCGGCAGGTCTCCTGGCTCGCGGGTCGTCGCCCGCCTCCGCCTTCCCGGCCATCGGCCAGTGGCTGTCGGAGGTGGGCTCGCCGCCTACAGTTGCGGGGGCAGCCGCGGATCAGGCCAAGGATCGGCCATCCCGCGTTCCCTTTTCACCCCTCGGGCGTCTGCCTTCGGGGAACCGGCTGCGCGATGGCGGCACAGTAGGCGGCGCGGGACGGGCGGTCAATCGATGGCGCGGCTCAGGGGGCTCAGGCCGCGGCCAGGCGCTTGCTGAGGGCTTCCAGGATCAGGCGATGGGCGCGCTCGACGATCTCCTCCATCGACCGGGTCTTGGCGAACATCGCGGTGGCGCGCAGCCGGACCTCGTCCCGCGTCGGGAAGCCCGGAACATGCGCCTTGGCCAGCAGGTCCGCGGTCTTGTGCTGCGCGGTCGCCAGGGCGTCCCGGATGTCGGCCAGGGTCGGCGCATGGGCGTGGGTCCGCGCCTCGTGCAGCGCCGCCGCGATGCGCTCGACCGGGAAGGTCGCCGCCAGCTCGGCCGCCGCCCGCTCGATGATCTTGGTGCCGAGGCGCTGCTCGTTGCGCAGCACGGCCTCGGGCGGGGTCTTCAGGTTCCAGACAACGCCGCACCAGGACAGCGCCTTCAGGATGTAGAAGGTCGGGTCGACCTCCCACCACCTGAAGCCCTGGCGCACGCTGCTCTGATAGGCGTGGTGGTTGTTGTGCCAGCCCTCGCCCATGGTGATCAGCGCGAGCAGCCAGTTGTTGCGGGAATCGTCGCCGGTGACGTAGCGCTTGCGGCCATGCACATGGGCCAGCGAGTTGATGCTGAAGGTGCCGTGATAGACCAGCACCGTGCTCCAGACGAAGCCGACCACCAGCCCGGGCCAGCCGCCGAGCAGGAAGGCGATGGCGGCCAGGATGACGGCCGGGGTCAGCTCGTATCTGTGCAACCACATCAGCTCGGGGTAGCGCGCGAAATCGGCGATCTTCGTGAGATCCGTCGTGCGATGGCGGGTCGAGAAGATCCAGCCGAGATGGGCATAGAGGAAGCCCCGGTGCCGGGGCGAATGCACGTCCTGCTCGGTGTCGGAATGCTGGTGGTGGTGCCGGTGCTTGGCCGCCCACCACAGCACGCTCTTCTGCGCCGTGCTCTGCGACAGGAAAGCCAGGATGAACTGGAAGACCCGGCTGGTGGAATAGGCGCGATGGGCGAAATAGCGGTGATAACCGGCCCCGATCGCGAAGATGCGCAGGACATACAGGACCACGCAGATCACCAGGGCCTGCCAGGTGACGCCGGTCCAGATCGCCGCGAGGCTGGCGAGATGGAGCAGGACGAACGGGCCCGCCTCCGGATACAGGATGTCCTCGTGCTCGTGCGAGGTGTCGTCCGGGCCGGTCTGCGAGGTGGCCATGGGCTCCGTCATATATGCTCGTCTCTGGTGCATCGACCTCGACGAAAGGGCGCCGGGCGTCCCCTAGATAGGGATCGGCGCGGCGCCGTCAAGCGGACGTAGCGCCGCGCACCGTCCGCAGCCGCTGAGCGTAGACGTTGATCACCAGGGCCGCCAGCAGGATCAGGCCGCGGATCAGGATCTTCAGGAAGCTGTCGATGTCGACATGGTCGAGGCCGTTGTTCAGCACGCCCAGGATCAGCACGCCGATGATGGTGTTGCCGATGCCGCCGCGGCCGCCGAACAGGCTGGTGCCGCCGACCACCACCGCGGCGATGGCGTCGAGCAGGAAGGTGTCGAACTCGTTCTGCTGGGCGCTGCCGAAATAGGCGACGCCGAGCATGCCGGCGAGGCCCGAGCACACCGCCGAGATCACCAGCACCGCGCCGATGATGACCCGGACGTTGACGCCCGAGAACTCGGCCGCCTCACGGTTGCCGCCGACCATGTAGACGTAGCGGCCGAAGCGCGTGTAGGTCAGCACCAGATGCGCGACCAGCAGCGTGATCCCGGCCACGATCACGATCCAGGGAATGCCGCCGATCGACCCCGAGCCCAGGGTGACGAGGATCGGCGGCACGGCATAGGCGATCTGTCCGCGCACCAGCATGGCGCAGATGCCGGCACCGATCTGCATCATCGCCAGCGTCATGATGAAGGACGGGATGCCGATCCGGGTGACGCCGAAGGCGTTGATCAGCCCCAGCGCCACGCAGCTGGCCAGCGCCACCAGGATCGCGGCCCAGCCGGGCAGCGGCACATTGGCGATGTTCACATAGGATTCCTGCACCGTCAGGAAGGCGACGACGATGCCGGTGGCGTTGGCGATGGCGGCGACCGACAGGTCGATCTCGGCGCACAGGATGACGAAGGTCAGGCCGACGGCGATGATCGCGGTGACCGAGACCTGGTTCAGGATGTTGCTGAAATTGTCGACCGTCAGGAAGGACGGGCTGGCGACGCCGAAGAACACCAGCAGCGCGATCAGCGTGATGAAGGGCGCGATGTTGCGCAGCTGGCTGCCCAGCATCGCCCCGAGCCTGGAGCCCGGGCTGCCGGTGGTCTGTGTGGTCTGCGCGCCCATGCCTGTTCCGTCCCCTGTCACGCCGCCTCGAGCAGGCGGTCCTTGCTGACCGTGCCGTCCGCGAATTCGCGGGCGATCTCGCCCTTGCGCATCACCACGATCCGGTCGGCCAGCGCCAGCACCGTCTCCGGCTCCGCCGACACCACGACGACTCCGATGCCCTGGTCGCGCAGGCCGCGGACGATGCCGACCACATCCTCCTTGGCGCCGACATCCATGCCGCGGGTCGGCTCGCTCAGAATCAGCACCCGCGGCGCGTAGGTCAGCCACTTGGCCAGCGCCACCTTCTGCTGGTTGCCGCCCGACAGCGCGCCGAGTTCGGCATCGACATGCGGGGTGCGGATACGCAGCGTCTCGACATGCTTGCGGGCGATGCCGCGCTCCGCCTCCGGCCGCAGCAGCCAGCGCGAGATCCGGTCGAGGATGCTGATCGAGACGTTCTTGTAGATCGGCTCGTGATGGAACAGCATCGCCCGCCGGCTCTCCGGCACGAAGGCGATGCCGGCCCGCCGGGCCTGGGCGGTGCTGGACAGCCGCACCGGCCGCCCTTCGACCGAGATCCGGCCAGCATCGGCGCGCAGCTTGCCGAACAGGGTTCGCGCCAGCTCGAGCTGGCCGCAACCCATGAAGCCGTAGATGCCCAGCACCTCGCCGGCCCGCACCTCGAGCGAGACGTCGCGGTAGCGGCCGGCCAGCGACAGCCCGTCGACCGACAGCACCACCGGATGGCGGGGCTTGGGGTCGAGCCGGAATTCGCCGGTGTAGCTCTCCTCCAGCTCGTCATGGCCGGCGCCGATCATGCGGTCGATCAGCATCATCTTGTCGGTATCGGCGGCCGGAGCAGTCATGACGCGCTGGCCGTTGCGGAATACCGTCACCGAATCGGAGATCCGCAGGATGTCGTCGAGGAAATGGGAGATGAAGACGAAGCTGCGCCCCTCGTCGCGCAGCCGCCGCAGCACGCCGAACAGCCGCTCGATCTCCGGCGGCGACAGGGCGGAGGTCGGCTCGTCCAGGATGATGATGCGGGCGCCGGAGAACAGCACCCGGGCGATCTCAATCAGCTGCTGCAGCCCGATCGGCAGGGCGCCGGCAGGGGTGCGCGGGTCGAGGTCGATGCCGAGGCGGCGCAGCTGCTCCCCCGCCGCGCGGCGCATGCCGGCCCAGTCGACGACGCCGAGCCGGGTCAGCGGCTGCGAGCCGAGGAACACGTTCTCGGCCACGCTGAGGTCCGGCACGATGCTGAGCTCCTGATGCACCATGCCGACGCCGGCGGCCAGCGCGTCGCGGGCCGATCGGAAGCGCACGTCATGGCCGTCGATCCGCATCCGGCCCTCATACTCCGAATGCACGCCGGCGATGATCTTCATCAGGGTCGACTTGCCGGCGCCGTTCTCGCCGACCAGGCCGTGGATCTCGCCGGCCTTGAGCGCGAAGTCGACATCCCGAAGGGCCCGGACGCCGCCGAACGCCTTCGAGATGCCGCTGAGCTCGAGCACAGGGGGCTGTGTCATCGTGCGGGCCTGTCCACTGCCGTCCGGCCGAGGGTTCCCCCCAAGCCCCCGGTGTCATTGCCGGGCTCGACCCGGCAATCCAGAGGGTCTCGACATCCTCTGGATGCCCGGGTCAAGCCCGGGCATGACAGTTTAAGTTGCAATACCGGTTCCAAAGACGGCCGTGGTCAGATCAGGAAGTGATCCTGCATCCACTGCATCCCGGCCGCGTTCGCCTTGGTCACGACCGGACCGTCGGTGACCACGGATTTCGGGATGCCGCCCGGCCCCGTCTTCTCGCCGCCGACCACTGCCGCGACGCCGGCGATCACCGCACCGCCATGGATGCGGCAGGACGGGTTGCGCACGGTCGCGTACATGCGGCCGTCCGCCACCGCCTGGATCGCCGGCGGCATGGCGTCGACGCCGCCGATCAGGATGTCGGTCCGGTTGCGGGCCTTCATCACGTTGTAGGCGGCAAGCGCCATGTCGTCATTGTGGAAGAAGGCGGCGCTGATCTTCGGATACTTGGTCAGGTGCGTCTCCCACAGACGCGCCGTCTTCGACACGTCCCAGTCGGCCGGGTCGGTGTTCAGCACCTCGATCTTCGGGAACTGCTTGACCACCGATTCGAAGCCGCGCGCCCGCCCCTGCGCCCCGGTGTGGCCGAGCGCGCCCTGGGTCATGATGATGGTGCCCTCGCCGTTGATGGCGTTGCACAAAGCCTGGGTCACCGACGCGCCCATGAACTCGTTGTCCGGGGCCAGGAAGCTGTGGACGTTGATCTGGTCCAGCGGTGCGATCAGCGTGTCCATGTCGATCACCGGGATGCCGGCGTCGATCATCTTCTGCACCGGCTGGGTCAGGGTGCCGATGCCGAAGGCCTGGATGGCCACGAAGTCCCATTTCTGGGAGGCCATGTTGTCGATCGCGGTGCGCTGCTTCGGCGCCGCCAGCTCACCGTCGAACCAGGTGATCTCGACGTTGAACAGCTTGCCCCAGTATTCCGCCGCCTGCTTGCCCTGGGCACACCAGGTGGCCTGCAGGCCGGCATTGGAGAAGGCCGCCTTCAGCGGCTTCTCGGACCGGCCGACGGCTTCCGCCGCCTGCGCCGCCATCTTGAAATCCAGCCCGCCGAGCGCGGCTGCCGCGCCCGCCGTCGCCGCCGCGGCCATGATGAAATCACGCCTGCTGCGATGCTCACGATCGCCCATGGACGTCCTCCCGATATCGTGCTGTCGAAACAACAGTCACCCGGGGCTTCTTGCGAGCCCCGATGAAACTCTGGCAGCGCGCGGGAGACGGCGCAACGGCTATTTGTCAGACAGTTTGCCCGCGCGGCCTGCTCTGCCCCACCCGGGCCGCCAGGACGGAGAAGGACGGCGCCGGCTCTTCCGCCGCGGCCTTGTTGGCCATTCGCAGATAGCGCAGCGGGAAGCAGATCGCCTCGACATTGGCGGCGCTGACCTCGGCCGGGCGCCGGACATCGGCAACAAGGCCAGCCTCCGCCTTCGCGAGCGCCTGGTCGATCTCCTCCTGGCTGAGCAGGCCCTTGTCGCGCAGCGCCGTCATCAGCGCGGTGAGCGCGGCATAGACGCCTTCGAGCTGGAGGTTGGCGGTGTTCATCTGGCACTCCCCGGGCTGGACGACACAGTCCCACTATAGCGCCAAATAACGCTCCCGTGTTCCCTCGGCTGCGGCGAGCTCCGCGCTCGTGCCGCTCCACACCACCCTTCCCTTCTCGATCACCGCATGGCGCTGGGCCAGGCGCAGCAGGGCGTCGAGGGTCTTGTCGACGATCAGGATGGACTGGCCCTCGCCCTTCAGCCGGTCGAGGCAGGCCCAGATCTCGGCCCGGATCAGCGGTGCCAGCCCTTCCGTCGCCTCGTCCAGCACCAGCAGCTTCGGGTTGGTCATCAGCGCCCGGCCGATCGCCAGCATCTGCTGTTCGCCGCCGGACAGCTGGCTGCCGCGGTGCCGCCGCCGCTCCGCCAGCCGCGGGAAGACGGCGTAGACCCGGTCGAGCGTCCAGGGCTTGGCCCGGCGGAAGCGGTCGGCGGCGGTGGCGACCAGGTTCTCCTCGACCGTCAGGGTCGGGAAGATCTGCCGGCCTTCCGGCACCAGCCCGATGCCGGCCTGGGCGATGCGGTAGGGCGGCAGGCCGGTGATGTCGGATCCCTCGAAACGGATGCGGCCGGCCCTCGGGCGCAGCAGGCCCAGCAGGCTGCGGATGGTGGTGGTCTTGCCCATGCCGTTGCGGCCGAGCAGGGTCGCGATCTCCCCTGCCTCAACGCCCAGGCTGATGCCGAACAGCACCTGGGCGCCGCCGTAGCCGGCCTCCAGCCCCTCGATCTCCAGCAGCGCGGTCACGCCGCCTCCTCGCCGAGATAGGCCGCGCGGACCTCCGGGCTGGCGCGGATCTCGGCCGGCATGCCGGTGGCGATGACGCGGCCGTAGACCAGCACCGAGATGCGGTCGGCCAGGGCGAAGACCGCGCTCATGTCGTGCTCGACCAGGATCATCGGCAGGCTGCCGGCCAGACCGCGCAGCAGCTCGACCAGCCGGGCCGTCTCCTCCCGCCCGGTGCCGGCCATCGGCTCGTCGAGCACCAGCAGCTTCGGCTCCAGCGCCAGGGCCATGGCGAGCTCGAGCTGGCGCTTCTCGCCATGGCTCAGCGCCGACGCCGGGACATCAGCCCGCGCGGCGAGGCCGGTACGCTGCAGCAGCGCCCGGGCCGCCGCGTCGATTCCGCGGTCGCGGCTGACTGGCCGGAGAAAGCGGAAGCTGGAGCCGCGGCGGCGCTGCACCGCCGTGGCCACGTTCTGCAGCGTGGTGAAGCCAGGCAGCAGGCGGGTGATCTGGAAGGTGCGGGCCAGGCCGCGCTGCGCCCTTCGATGCGCCGACAGGCGGGTGACATCCTCGCCCAGGAAGCGGATGGTGCCGGCATCGGGCGCGAGGCGGCCGCAGATCTGCTGGATCAGCGTGGTCTTGCCGGCGCCGTTCGGGCCGATCAAAGCGTGGATCTCGCCCGGCCGGACGTCGAAGCCGACGCCATCGGTGACGGTCAGGGCGCCGAAGCGCTTGCAGAGGCCTTCGACCTGGAGCACCGGCTCAGTCATGCCGGACCTTCCCGAGCAGACCGCCCAGCCCGCCGCGCAGGAACAGCACCACCAGGATCAGGAGCGGCCCGAAGATCAGCCGCCAATGCTCGGTGACGCCGGACAGCAGTTCCTCCGCCAGCAGGAAGGCGGCGGCGCCGACGATGGCGCCGTGCAGGCTGCCGATGCCGCCCAGCACCACCATCACGATCAGCTCGCCCGAGCGCTGCCAGGACATGTAGGCCGGGCTGACGAACTCCGCCTGGACCGCCAGCAGCGCCCCGGCCAGGCCGGCGATGGCGCCGGCGATGACC
This sequence comes from Inquilinus sp. Marseille-Q2685, assembly GCF_916619195.1. Lineage (NCBI taxonomy): Bacteria > Pseudomonadati > Pseudomonadota > Alphaproteobacteria > Rhodospirillales > Rhodospirillaceae > Inquilinus > Inquilinus sp. Marseille-Q2685. The sequence continues at coordinate 283,282 of NZ_CAKAKL010000001.1, read as the reverse complement.
GTGGCGGCCAAGCGGTAGGCGAAGGGATCGTAGCCCAAAGCCCGCATCCGCTCCTCGTCCTCGCGGCAGCCGCGCAGCACCCGGCCGAAGCGCGACCGGGTGACGGCGCGGCACAGCGCCCAGGCGGCGACCAGCAGGAGCAGCACCGCATAGTAGAAGGCTGACCGGTCGTTCAGCCAATCGAAGCCGGTGACCAGCGGACGCGACCACAGCGTCAGCCCATCGTCTCCGCCATAGGCGGACAGGCTGGTCATCGTGAAATACGCCATCTGCCCGAACGCCAGCGTGATCATGATGTAGTGCACGCCGCGGGTCTTCAGCGACACCGCGCCGGTCAGGAGTGCGAAGAGCGCGGCGGCCAGCATCGCGGCCGGGAACAGCAGCAGCCCCTCCTCCCACCCCGAATCCATCAGGATGCCGACGGCATAGGCGCCGAGGCCGATGAAGGCGGCATGGCCGAAGGACACCAGCCCGCCATAGCCGAGGATCAGGTCGAGGCTGACCGCGGCGATGGCGAAGATCATGATCCGGCCGGCGACGGTCAGCGGATAACTGCCGCCGCCGAGCAGCGGCGCCACCACCGGCACCAGCGCCAGCACGGCGAAGATCAGCAGCGCCGGCCAGGCCGAGCGCAGCGCGGAGGGGGGCGAGATCGTTGCCCCGGTCATCGCGTCACTGGCCATGGGCGGGGAACAGCCCGGCCGGGCGCCAGAACAGGATCGCGGCCATCAGGAGGTAGATCAGCATCGAGGCCAGCGCCGGCCCGACCTGGTTGGCCGCGGCGGGCGCCAGCACCAGGCGGAACAGGTCGGTGGCGAAGGACCGGCCGAGCGTGTCGACCAGCCCGACCAGCAGCGAGGCCATGAAGGCGCCCTTGATCGAGCCGATGCCGCCGATGACGATGACGACGAAGGCGAGGATCAGGAAGTTGTCGCCCATGTTCGGCTCGACCGCGAAGATCGGCCCTGCCAGGGCACCGGCGAAGCCCGCCAGCATGGTGCCGACGCCGAACACGATCATGAACAGCCGGCGGATGTTGACGCCCAGCGCCGAGACCATGTCGGCGTTGCTGGCCCCGGCCCTGACCCGCATGCCGATCCGGGTGCGCGCGATCAGGACCCACAGCAGCAGCGCGACGCCGAGGCCCGCCGCCAGCACCACCAGCCGGTAGACTGGGTACAGCAGCCCCGGTATCAGCGCGATCGACCCCGACAGCGCCTCCGGCATCGGGTAGCTCAGCGGCGACGAGCCCCAGATCGCCCGCACCGCCTCGTTGAAGAACAGGATCAACCCGAAGGTCGCCAGCACCTGGTCGAGATGGCTGCGGCCGTAGAGATGTCGGAACACCAGCACCTCGAGCAGCAGGCCGAGCAGCAGCGCCGCCGCCAGTGCCAGCAGCAGGGCCAGCAGGAAGTGGCCGGTCAGGCCGTAGAAGGCGACGGCGAAATAGGCGCCCAGCATGTACTGCACGCCATGCGCCAGGTTGATGAAGTCCATCACCCCGAAGACCAGCGTCAGCCCGGCCGCGATCAGGAACAGCAGCACGCCGAGCTGCAGCCCGTTCAGGGCCTGGACGACCAGGAGGGTGGTGCTCATGGCTTCGCCTGGCGCGGCATCGCCGCGCCGCCCCTCACCCGGTCTCGCTGCGCGAGCCCGACCTCTCCCGTAAACGGGAGAGGTAAAGATTCATGCACCCCCTTTTGCCTCTCCCGCGTGGCGGGAGAGGTCGGATGTCCGCCAGGACGTCCGGGTGAGGGCTGGCAGGGTCTCGCCATCACGAACCGGCCCGCTGTCCCTGCCTCAATCCATCGAGCACTGGTCGGCGTAGGCGTCGCCGTAGTCCGGGAACACGGTCTCGACCCGGCTGGTGACGATCTTGCCGTCGTCGCGCTTCACCACCTCGGTCAGGTAGAAGTCCTGGACCGGGAAGTTGTTCTTGTTCCAGGCGAAGTCGCCGCGGACGCTGGTCCATTTCGCCTCGCGGATCGCCGTCTTCAGCGTCTCCGCGTCGGTCTTGCCGCCGGCCTGGCGGATCGCGGCGTCGATCAGCTTGGCGGCGTCGTAGCCGTTGGCGGCGTAGAGCGCCGGCTCGTAGCCGTATTCCTTCTCGAAGGCGGCGACGAAGGCCTTGTTGGCGGCATTGTCGAGGTTCGGCGCCCATTGCGCGCCCGCGAACAGGCCCAGCGCCGCGTCCTTGGTGGCCGGCAGCGTGGTCTCGTCGACGGTGAAGGCAGACAGGAACGGGATGCGCTCGGCCAGGCCGGCCTGGCGGTACTGCCGCACCAGGTTGACGCCGGAGCCTCCGGGCATGAACACGAACACCGCCTGCGGCTCGGCCGCCGCGATCTTCGCCAGCTCGGCCGAGAAATCCTGCTGGTTGACCTGGGTGTAGATCTCCTCGACCACCTCGCCCTTGTAGTGGCGCTTGAAGCCGGCCAGCGCGTCCTTGCCGGCCTGGTAGTTCGGGGCGATCAGCGCCACCTTGGCCCAGCCCTTGTCCTGGGCGTACTTGCCCATGACCTCGTGGTTCTGGTCGTTCTGATAGGAGACCGAGAAGAAATACGGGCTGCAGCCCTTGCCGGCCAGGGGCGACGGCCCGGCGTTCGGGCTGATCAGGATCTTCCCGGCGCCGGTCACCGGCTTAGCGATCGCCATCATGACATTGGAGAAGACGACGCCGACGACGATGTCGACCTGGTCGCTCTCCAAGAGCTTGCGGACCTTGTTGACGGCGATGTCGGGCTTCAGCTCGTCATCCTCGACCACCACCTCGGTCGGCAGGCCGCCGAGCGTACCGCCCAACTCCTTGACCCCGAGCTGAAAGCCGTCGCGCATGTGCTGGCCCAGCGCCGCCGGCGGGCCGGAAAGCGTGGCCATGAAGCCGACCTTGAGCTTGCCCTCCTCGGCCTGCGCCGCGAGCGGCACCGTCGCCATCAGTGCGGCCGCCAGCAGGGCCGGAACGCGTCTCGCCATGATGCTCTCCCCGTTTCTTGTCGGACGCCGACCATAGCCGCCGGCCGCCAGTCTTTCACGCGCCTCCGTCGGGCGGAAGCGATTGGGATCCATGTAATCACGAAATGCTTTAAGGTTAAAACAGATTCAGGCCGGGTTGCACCGGCGGCCGGCAGGACTATGGTCGCAGCATGCCGAAGCGAACGAAACCCCGCATGCCCTCCACGATGCTGCTGGTCGGCAGCATGTTCACCGTCGGCGCGATCCTGCTGTTCCTGCTGGCGCGGCATCTCTGGTGGACCGAGCATCGCCCGTCGACCGCGCTGGTCATGGTGATCGCCTTCGACTGGGCGGTGGCCGCGATGGTCGGGTCGATGATCCTGGTCTCGATCACCTCGGGCCGCGGCCGCCGGAGGGCCGGTGCGCGAAGAGGCCGAGTGACGGTCGAGCTGCAGGAGAGCGAACCGCGCCGGACGACGCGGCTGACCGGCCCAGGCACCGAGATGTCCGCCTCCGCCGACATCCAGGTCGGCAGCCGCCTGCCCGCGCTGTTCCTCTTCGCAGCTTCGGCCGGCCTCGCCGCCTTCGTCATCTGGTTCCACCTGCGGGGCCAGTCGACCTGGATCGGCACCGGCGTCTCGCTGGTCCTGGCCTCCTATGTCAGCAACTGGGCCCGCAACGCCTGGCCGCGGCCCGAGACGGGATCCTAGCCGAGGGCGGCGGCGAGGCGGGCGAAGCCCTCCTCGCCCCCCGGCAGGCCGAAGCGCAGCAGCGGTGGACGGGCCGGGAAGGGCCGGACCAGGATGCCGGCGCGGCCGAGCCGGTCCCAGACCCTCGCCGCCTGCGGATGCTCCACCAGCCGGAACAGGTCGGTGCCGCCGCGGTCGGCGAAGCCATGGGCGGCGAGCAGGCCGGTGAGCCGATCGGCAGCGGCGGACAGGCGCGCCCGGGTCTCGTCTTGCCAGCCCCGGTCCGACAGCGCGGCGATGCCGATCTCGATCGCCGGTCCCGGCACCGCCCAGGGGCCGAGCCATCGCGCCAGCCGGTCGATCTCTGCCGAAGCGCCGAGGGCGAAGCCGAGGCGGATGCCGGCCAGGCCGAAGAATTTACCGAACGATCGGAGAATCAGCAGGCCGGGGCGTCCGGCCTCGGCCGCGACGCTGGCCCATGGCGTCACCTCGGCGAAGGCTTCGTCGACCACCAGCAGGCCGCCGCGCGGCGCCAGGTCATCGGCCAGGGCCCGCAGGCGTGCGGAATCGACGATCCGGCCGTCCGGATTGTTCGGGTTGACCAGCACGACGACTTCGGCGGCCGCGGCCTCCTCCAGCGAGCCGACGGTGGCCACCGCCGCGCCCTCCGCGGCCCAGCAGGCGGCATGCTCGCCATAGGTCGGGCCGAGGATCGCCACCCGGGCACCGGGACGCAGCCGGGGCAGCAGCTGGATCAGGATCTGGGTGCCCGGCGCGGCGATGATCGGCGTGCCGGCCGGGGCGCCGTAGCAGGCCCGGGCGATCTCCAGCAGCCGGTGCAGCCGGTCGTGCTGCGGCAGCCGGTGCCACGCAGCGGGGTCGATCGCACGGACCGGATAGGGCATCGGATTGATGCCGGTGGAGAGATCCAGCCAGCCCTGGGCGGGGCGGCCCCAGCGGGCCTCGGCCGCGGCCAGATCGCCGCCATGCGGAACCATGCTCATGCCCGGTCGATCAGGTGGAAGAAGGAGCCGAAGACCGAGCCGGCGCGCCGGCCCATCGGGCCGAGCGGCGCGCCCTCCGCGTCCCAGGCCTCGAACAGCGCCTCGCCCGGCCCTTCGGACAGGATCGAGGCGTAGTGGAACTCGTGGCCGCGCCAGACGGTGCCGACGGCGCCGAGCGGCATCGCGGCGGCCAGGACGGCATGGCGATAGCCGAGATGCAGCCGGCGCTCGGCGAAGGAGGTCTCGACCGGCAGCAGCTCGGCCATGGCGTGGCGGTTCCCCTCGGCATCGGTGAGGCCGGGGGCGAGCACCATGTAGCCGCCGCATTCGCCGGAGACCGTCCGGCCCTGCCCCGCCGCCGTGCGCAGCCCGTCGAGGAAGCGGCGGTTGGCCGCGAGGCGACCGGCCTGGAGCTCGGGATAACCGCCGGGGAGGTACACGGCGTCGGCGGAGCGATCCGGCGCCTCGTCGGCCAGCGGCGAGAACGGCAGGATCTCCGCCCCCGCCTCACGCCAGGCGGCCAGGAGATGGGGATAGGCGAAGCCGAAGGCCATGTCCCGGGCCACGGCGATGCGCTGGCCGAGGGATGGCAAGGCCAATCTCTCAACACTCCCCCTCCCCGTGCGGGAGGGGGCCGGCGGGGGGTTTGTCGATCGAAGAGTGCAGGCCCGCCCAATTGTTCTCTCGGCCCGAGCCCCCTCCCCTACCCCCTCCCGCAGGGGGGGAGGATATCTTGCTGGGCTTCAGAACAAGCTTGGCGCAGCCTTTCCACATCCATCCCCGCCCCGACCGCCTCTCCCGCCGCGGCCAGGAACGCCTCCAGCGCCGCATGCTCGCCGGCCTGGACCAGGCCGAGATGGCGGGAGGGCAGCGCCAGGGCCGGCAGCCGCAGGACGAGCCCCAGCACGGGCAGCCCGGCGTGATCTGCAGCACGGCGCAGGATCGTTTCGTGCCGGGCGCTGCCGACCCGGTTGAAGATCACGCCCACAATCCGGACGTCCTCTCGGAAGGCCTTGAAGCCGGCCAGCACCGCGGCGGCGGAGAAGCCCTGGCCGCCGGCGTCCAGCACCAGGATCACCGGCCAGCCGAAGCGGGCGGCGAGGTCGGCGGCCGAGCCGTCGCCGACGGAGCCGGGCCCGGGCGCGCCGTCGAACAGCCCCATCGCCGCCTCGACGACCAGGAGTTCCGCCCCCTCGGCCTGCTGTGCGGCCAGGGCATCCAGCGTCTGCGGCCGCATCGCCCAGGCGTCGAGGTTGACGCAGGGCCGGCCGCCGGCCGCGGCGTGGAAGGCGGGGTCGATATAGTCGGGGCCGGACTTGGCCGAGGCCACGGCGACTCCACGGTCGCGCAGATGCCGCAGCAAGCCGAGCGTCACCACCGTCTTGCCGCTGCCGGAGGCCGGGGCCGCGATCATCAGGCCAGGGCAAGCCCTCATGGCTACGAGGCCGCCTCGCCCTTCCCGCGGGTGCCGAGCGGGTCCGGGGTCAGGGTCCGGCCGTCGAGCGCGCCGAGCCAGTCGAGCGCCGCGCGCAGCCGCACCACCTCGCCCACCACGACCACCGCCGGGGCTTCCATGCCCTGGGCCGCGACATCCTCGGCCGCCCGGGCCAGCGTGGTCTCCAGCACCCGCTGCTGCGGCGTCGTCGCCCGGCTGATCACCGCCACCGGTTCGGCGGGCGACCGGCCGCCCTCGATCAGATGCGCGGCGATCCGGGCGATGTGCTTGATCGCCATATAGACCACGATCACCGGCGAGCCGCGGGCGATCGCGTCCCAGGCGACGCCGGCGGTGACGTCCCCGGTGGCGTCATGGCCGGTCAGGAAGGTGACGGCGTGGTTGGTGTCGCGATGCGTCACCGGGATGCCGGCATAGGCCGGGCCGCCGACGCCGGCGGTGATGCCGGGGACGATGCGGAACGGGATGCCGGCCTCGACCAGCGCCAGCCCCTCCTCCCCGCCCCGGCCGAAGACGAAGGGGTCGCCGCCCTTCAGGCGCAGCACCCGCTTGCCGGCCCGGGCCAGCTGGATCAGCCGGGCGGTGATGTCGGGCTGCTTCGGCGACGGCTTGCCGCCGCGCTTGCCGGCGAATTCCAGCACCGCGCCGGGCGCCGCCAGGCCGATGATCGCGTCGGACACCAGCGCGTCATAGACCACGACATCGGCCGAGCGCAGCGCATGCAGCGCGTGCAGGGTCAGAAGGCCGGGATCGCCGGGGCCGGCGCCGACCAGCCAGACCCAGCCTGGCTCGAAGGCCGGAAAGGACAGAGGAAGATCAACCATCACCGGAACCTTAAAAGCCATGCGGCAAGGCCGCTAGGCAGCTTGCGACGCTTCCTGTATCGAAACCCGTATGGCCCGTAAACCTGAGGGACCGCTGCGGCGCGGCTGGACCACCGGCGCCTGCGCCACCGCCGCGACCGCCGCCGCCTACACCGCGCTGCTGACCGGCCGTTTCCCGGACCCGGTGACGATCACCCTGCCGCGCGGCGAGACGCCGGCCTTCGCCCTGGCGCTGGAGGGACGCGGCGACGGCTGGGCGCGCGCCGGCATCGTCAAGGACGCCGGCGACGACCCCGACGTGACCCATGGCGCGCTGGTGATCGCCGAGGTGCGGCGCGGCGAGGCCGGGACGGGCGTGCGCTTCCAGGCCGGCCCGGGCGTGGGCACCGTCACCCTGCCCGGCCTGCCGGTGCCGCCCGGCGAGCCGGCGATCAACCCGGTGCCGCGCCGGATGATGACCGAAGCCGTGGCCCGGATCGCGGCCGAGCACGGCGATGCCGGCGATGTGGTGATCGAGATCTCGATCCCGGACGGCGAGCGGCTGGCGCAGAAGACCTGGAACCCGCGGCTCGGCATCGTCGGCGGCCTGTCGGTGCTGGGCACCACCGGCGTGGTCGTGCCCTTCTCCTGCTCCGCCTGGATCCATTCGATCCATCGCGGCATCGATGTCGCCCGGGCGCTGGCACTGAGCCATGTCGCCGGCTGCACCGGGTCGACCTCCGAGGCCGCGGTGGCGGCGCGCTACGGCCTGCCGGACACGGCGCTGCTGGACATGGGCGATTTCGCCGGCGGGCTGCTGAAATACCTGAAGGCGCACCCGATCCCGCGCCTGACCATCGGCGGCGGCTTCGGCAAGCTGACCAAGCTGGCGCAGGGCTTCCTCGACCTGCATTCCGGCCGCAGCGAGGTGGATTTCGACTGGCTCGGCGACCGGCTGGCCGAGGCCGGCGCCCCGGCCGGGCTGGTCGAGCAGGCGCGGCGCGCCAACACGGCCAAGCAGGTGCTGGACCTGGCCTCGGGCGCCGGCATCCCGCTGGCCGATCTGGTGGCCCGGCGCGCCCAGGCGACGGCGCAGGGCGTGGTCGAGGGCAGCGGCGTCGCGGTCGAGATCCTGGTGTTCGACCGCCAGGGCGGGCTGGTGGGAGCCGCCGATGGCTGGTAGGCGCCTGCTGATCCTCGGCGGCACCACGGAGGCGGCGGCGCTGGCCCGAGCGCTCGACGGAGCCGGCGAGTGGGAGGTCGTCACCTCCCTGGCCGGGCGCACCCGGGCGCCGGCGGCGCTGCCCGGCGCGGTGCGGATCGGCGGCTTCGGCGGCGCCGACGGGCTGGCATCGTATCTGCGGAGCGAGCGGATCGACCGGGTGGTCGACGCCACCCACCCCTTCGCCGCGACCATGTCCGCCAATGCCGCAGCCGCCTGCGCCGAGGCGGGCGTGCCGCTGCTGCGGATCGCACGGCCGGCCTGGACGCCGGTGCCGGGCGACCGCTGGATCGAGGTGGCCGATGCCGCCGAGGCGGCCGACTGGCTGGCCGGGGCGCTGCCGGCCGGCGCCGCCGTGCTGCTGACCCTCGGCCGGCAGGAGGTGGCGCCGTTCAAGCGCTGCCCGGCCCTGCGCTTCGTGCTGCGCTCGATCGAGCCGCCCGTGCCGGAGGACCTGCCGCCGGACTGCCTGCTGCTGAGCGAGCGCGGGCCGTTCACGCTGGACGGTGAGCGCGCCCTGATCGCCCGGCACGGCATCCGCGCGGTGGTCGCCAAGAATGCCGGCGGCGACGCCACGGCGGCGAAGCTGGCGGCGGCGCGCGAGGCGGCGATCCCGGTGGTCATGATCCGGCGCCCGGCGCCCCCGGCGACGCCGGCCGTGGCCGCTGTCGCCGGGGCGCTGGACTGGCTGAGGGCTTAGCCAGCCGCGATGACCACGCCCGCCACGGCGATGGCGGCGCCCAGCGCGCGCTCCACCGGTGCGAAGCGCAGCCGGTTCAGGCCCAGCGCCGCGCCGATGCCGATGCCGTGCAGGATCGCGGTCGCCGCGATGAAGCCGATTCCGTAGGTCAAGGCCGAGGAATCCGGGTGCATCTCGGCGCCATGGGCGTAGCCGTGGAACACGGCGAAGACCCCGGTCACCGCCATGCCGACCCAGGCCACCGGCCGCACCGCCAGGGCGATCAGGGCGCCGAAGACGATGATCGACCCGGCGATGCCGAGCTCGACCATCGGCAGGCCCAGGCCCTGGATGCCGGCGATGCCGCCGAGCGCCATCAGGGTCAGGAACGCCAGCGGCGCCTGCCAGATGTAGCGGCCGCCGACCTGGCCGGCCCAGATGCCGACCGCGACCATGGCGAGGATGTGGTCGAGGCCCGAGAACGGGTGCTCAAAGCCGGCCGGGAAGCCGACCACGTCATGTCCCGGATGGGCATGGGCCGCCACCGGCAGCAGCGTCGCCAGCGCGGTCAGGGCAAGGGTCTTGGCGAGTTTCATTGGGATCTCCAGGGTCAGAGCATCAAGGTCACACAGACGCAACTTTCGTGCCGCGCTTGGGGCGCAGCACATGGACATGCGCCGGGTCGTAGAGGGCGCTGTCGGTGAACTCGGCGTCGCCCAGCACGCGGCCGACCAGGATCAGCGCGGTGCGGGTGATCTTCGCCTCGCGCACCTTGGCGCCGATATCGGCCAGGGTGCCGCGGATGATCTGCTGGTCCGGCCAGGTGGCGCGATAGACCACCACCACCGGGCAGCCGGCGCCGTAATGCGGCTCCAGCGCCCGGCGGACGGCCGGGATGTTGCGGATCGAGAGGTGGATCGCCAGCGTCGCGCCGGACCGGCCCAGCGTCTCCAGCTCTTCGCCCGGCGGCATGGCCGAGGCCTTCATCGTGGTCCGGGTCAGGATCACGGTCTGGCTGACGTCGGGCAGGGTCAGCTCGGTGCCCAGGGCGGCGGCAGCCGCCGCGAAAGCCGGCACCCCGGGGGTGATGGTGTAGGGGATGCCCAGCGCCTTCAGCCGGCGGATCTGCTCCGCGATCGCGCCGTACAGCGACGGGTCGCCGGAATGCACCCGGGCGACATCCTGGCCCTGGGCGTGGGCAGCCTCGATCTCGGCGATGATCTGGTCGAGGTGCAAGGGCGCGGTGTCGATCACCCGGGCGTCCGCCGGCGCATGCGCCACCACCGCCTCCGGCACCAGCGAGCCGGCATAGAGGCAGACCGGGCAGCGGGCGATCAGGTCGCGGCCCCGCAGGGTCAGCAGGTCCGGGTCGCCGGGCCCGGCGCCGATGAAATGCACGGTCATGCCCGCTGCGCCTCCGGCTTGTCGCCATAGCCGCGCGGCGTGTAGACGCGCGGGGTGCCGTCGCCGAGCACCAGCGCCCGGCTTTCCGAGGAGCCGACCAGCACCAGAGTCAGCATGTCGACCATCTCGACGGTGAGTTCACCCAGCGTGGTGACGGTCAGGGTCTCGCCGTCGCGGCCGAGATTGCGGCCCAGCACCACCGGCGTTGCCTCCGGGCGGTGTGCCAGCAGGATCTTGCGCGCCCGCGCCAGCTGGAAGCGGCGGCGCTGCGACACCGGGTTGTAGAAGGCGACGACGAAATCGCCCTGCGCTGCCGCCGCGATCCGCCGCTCGATCGCCGGCCAGGGCGTCATCAGGTCGGACAGCGAGATGGCGCAGAAATCATGGCCCAGCGGCGCGCCGATGCGGGCCGCGGCCGCCTGCATGGCCGAGATTCCGGGCACGGTGGTGACCTCGACCCGGCGCCAGTCCGGCCGGCCGCCGCGCTCGATCAGCTCCCACAGCAGGCTGCCCATGGCATAGATGCCGGCGTCGCCGGAGCAGATCAGGGCGACGTCCCGCCCCTCCGCCGCCAGGTCCAGCGCCGCGCGCACCCGCATCTCCTCCTCGCCGAGCCTGTAGTCGTGCCGCACCTTGCCGGCGGCGGCCGGCCCCAGCAGGTCGATATAGAGGCTGTAGCCGACCAGGTCGGTGGCAGCGGCGATCAGCCGGTCGGCCTCCGGCGCCCGCCAGTCGGCCCGGCCCGGGCCCATGCCGATCAGCGCCAGCGTGCCGCGCTTCCGGCCGATCCGGCCGGCGTCGAGGATCGCCTGAGCCTCGGCCACGGCGCAGGTGGCGCGGCGGGATTTGTGCTTCTCGACCACCAGTCGCCCGCCCTCCCCGGCCGCAGCCAGCGCCGCCGACTCGGCCACGCCGTGGCAGCCGATCTCGCGGAACACCAGCTCGGACGGGTTGGCCAGGCGCGGCGTCTCGGCCTCCAGCCTCGCCGGATCGAAGACCCGCAGCGGCAGGCCGAGCGCCCGCGCCGCCGCCTGCAGCCCCGCCTCGTCGGCCTTGAGGTCGACCGAGACCAGCGCCGCCACGGCCTCCAGGGCCAGCCCGGCCCCGTCCAGGGTGTCGCGGATCAGCGCCTCGATCTCCGCTGCCTCGGTGCCGCGCTCGCAGCCGACGCCGACCGCGAGCCTCGCCGGGTGGAACACCAGCCGGTCGGGATCGGGCGGGAGAGTGCGAACACTGGAGACGATCGCCTTGCGCGCCGTCGGGTCGAGCGGCAGGCCGGCCCCGGCCAACCAGGGCAGATCGCCATCGAGGCGGACGGGCTCGCCGGCCAGAAGAGCGGCGGCGAAACTCTTGTAATCGCCGGACTCCGACAGCCGCCAGCCGGCCGGCGGATCGTCCAGCGCCACGCCGAAGCGCAGGTCGCCGGCGGTGGTGATCGCCGGGGCGATGCCGAGGATCTGCGCCACCTGCCGGGCCAGGTCGTTGGCGCCGTGATGGCCGCCCAGCAGCGGCACGACCGCGCTGCCGTCCTCCGCCACCGCCAGCACCGGCGGCTCGTTACGTTTGTCGGAGAGCAGCGGCGCCAGGATGCGGATCAGGGCGCCGGCGGCGCAGAGGCCGATGATCGGCTCGCCCGTCGCGAACAGGCTCCGCAGATGGTCGGCCAGCTTGCCGAAGGCGACATCGGCCCCGGTGACGCGGCAGGCCGGCGCATGAATCGCCGCGGCTGGAAGCAGCGGCTTGAGCCGCTGCGCGGTGGCGAGCCCGCCCGCGGTCAGGGTGACCAGCGCCGTCATCGCCACGCCGCCCCGCGCCGATGCGCCAGGATCATCGAGAAATAGGGCACGGTCTCGGGGTCGACCTCTCGTAGCGGCAGCACGCGCTGATGGCCGAGTGTCGCGCGTTCGACGTAGCGCGCGCTATCATACAATTCAGTTTCTTCAAGCAATTGCGATATCTTCTTGAAGTGTCTGCTCAGCTTCATGATGGCCACGGCCTCGGCGGCCAGAAGCCTCGGGCGCAGCTCCTCCTCCGGCAGCGGCGCTGGCAGCACGGTCAGCACGTCGTTGCGGGCGGCCAGCGGCAGGCCGGTGGCGGCGGCGCAGGCGGTGAGCGACGAGACGCCGGGCACCACCTCGACCCGATGGCGCTCCGCCAGCCGGCCGAAGAGATACATGAAGGAGCCGTAGAAGAACGGGTCGCCCTCGCACAGCACCGCCACGTCGCGGCCGACATCGAGATGCGCGCCGATCTCGACCGCCGCGGCGTCGTAGGCCGCCTGGGCCGGGGCCGGATCGACCCGCATCGGCACGCGGATGGCGATCTCCGTCTGCCCGCCCTGCAGATGCGGCGCCACGATCGCGCGGGCGAGGCTGTCGCCGACATCCGGCGCCGGATAGGCCAGCACCGGCGCCGCCCGCAGCAGGCGCAGCGCCTTCAGCGTGATCAGCTCCGGATCGCCTGGGCCCACACCGAGCCCGTAGAGGGTGCCGGTCATTCCTGCCCCCACGGCTTCACCGCGGCCCATTGCGTCACCGGCATCAGCGGGCGCCAGCCCTGGTAGCCGCCGACCGGCTCGGCCCGCGACACGGCGATGCGGGTCAGGCTGCCGCCGAGCCGGGACTGATGGCCGATCACCGCCGCCTCGCCCTCCGCCGTCACCACATTGGAGACCAGCCGGCCGCCCGGCGGCAGCGCGGCCCAGCAGGCTTCGACCACGCCTTCCGCGGTGACGCCGCCGCCGATGAACACTGCGTCGGGCCGCGGCAGGTCGCCGGCCAGCGCCTTCGGCGCCTCGCCGCGCACCACCTTGAGGAAGGGCGTGCCCAGGGCCGCCGCGTTCTGGGCGATCAGGGCCAGACGGCCGTCATCGCGTTCCACCGCCACGGCCCGGCAGCGCGGGTCGCTGCGCATCCATTCGATCGCGATCGAGCCGCTTCCGGCGCCGACATCCCACAGCACCTGGCCGGGCGACGGCGCCAGCGCGGCGAGCGTCATGGCCCGCACCTCGCGCTTGGTCAGCTGGCCGTCATGGGCGAAGGCGTCGTCCGGCAGGCCCGGCGCGGCCGGCAACACGCGCGTCTCCGGCCCGGCGACGCAGTCGACGGCGATGGTGTTGAGGTCGTCGACCTCCTGGTCGCCCCACTCCGCGGCGGTGGCGCGGGTGAGGCATTCGCCCTCCCCGCCCATCCGTTCCAGCACGGCGAAGCCGCTGCGGCCCCAGCCGGTGCGGCGCAGGAGGTCGGCGAGGCGCGCCGGGGTGGTGCGGTCGGCGCTAAGCACCAGGAGCTTCGCGCCGGGCTGCAGATGCGGCACCACCAGCTCCAGCGGCCGGCCGTGAAGCGTCACCATGCGGGCCTCGACCAGCGGCCAGCCGAGCCGGGCGCAGGCCAGGCTGAAGGCCGAGGGCGCCGGCAGCACCACCATCTCTTCGATCGGGATGCGGCGCGACAGGGTGACGCCGACGCCGAAGCACATCGGGTCGCCGCTGGCCAGGACGCAGACCCGGCGGCCGCGCAACGCCTCGATCTCCGGCACCAGGGCCAGCAGCTGCGGCGGCCAGGGAATCCGGCGGCGGCCGTCCTCCGGCACCATCGCCAGATGCCGCCTGCCGCCGACCACGATCTCGGCGCCGTCATAGAGGGCCCGGGCGGCGGGTGACAGGCCGGCCAGCCCGTCTTCGCCGATGCCGATGACGGACAGCCAGGGTGCGGCCATCAGATACCCTCCCGAGCCAAGGCATTCACCGCGGCCGAGGCCATGGCGCTGCCGCCGCGCCGGCCCGGCAGGGTCAGGAACGGCACGTCGCTCTCGGCCAAGGCCGCCTTGGATTCGGCGGCGCCGACGAAGCCAACCGGGAAGCCGAGGATGGCGGCGGGCTTCGGCGCCCCCTCCTCCAGCAGCTCCAGCAGCCGGAACAAGGCGGTCGGGGCGTTGCCGATCGCCACCACCGCGCCGTCCAGCCGGCCGCGCCACAGCTCGACCATCGCCGCCGAGCGGGTGGTGCCGAGACGGCGGGCCAGATCCGGCAGCGACGGGTCGCCGATCAGGGAAACGACCTCGTTCCCCGCCGGCAGGCGGGAGCGGATGACGCCGGCCTCGACCATCCGGCAATCGACCAGCACCGGCGCGCCGGCCGCCAGCGCCGCCCGGCCGCGCGCCGCGACGTCGGGGGTGAAAAGCAGGTCGTCGACCACCTCGACCATGCCGCAGGCATGCGCCACCCGCACCGCGAGCCCGGCCATATCCGGCGGGAACCGCTCCAGCCGCGCCTCCGCCCGGATGGTGGCGAAGGACTGGCGGTAGATCGCCTCCGGGTCGCGGAGATAGGCGTGCGCCATCGCGCCTCTCACCCGGCCCTCTTCAGGCTCTTCGGCCCCAGCGGATGATCGGCGTGGGGATAGGGATGGTGGTGATGGCCGTGGTCGTGGCTGTGACTGTGACTGTGACCATGCCCATGATCGTGATGGTGATGGTGATGGTGGCCGTGGTCACCATGATGGTGATGGTCGTGCCCGTGATCGTGATGGTGGTGATCATGACCATGGTGGTGGTGACCGTGGTCGTGATCATGGTGATGGTGCGCCGGGCCGCTGCCGATGCCTTCGACGTGGTGGTGGTGGCTTTCCTGCGGTAGGCCGACCTCGGCCTCGAAGCCCAGCACCTGCATCCGGTACTTGCACATCTGGCAGTTCATGTTGCCGGTGCCGTCGAGGATTTCGGCGATGCGATCCTCTAGCGTCTCCAGCACCAGGGGGTGATCGTTCAGGTAGCGCGCCTTGACGAACTCGATCTCCGGATGGCGGACGGCCACGGCGTCGGTGGCGTCGTAGATCCGGTCGACCAGGATGCCGGTGAACAGGAAGTACGGGAACACGACGATGCGGCGATAGCCGAGCTTCGCCGCATGCTCCAGCGCCGGCTCGACCAGCGGGAAGGTGACGCCGGAATAGGCGGTCTCGCCCCAGCCGAAGCCGATGCCCTCCCACAGCATCCGCATGACCTTGGCGACGTTGGAGTTGGCGTCCGGGTCCGAGGCGCCGCGGCCGACCACCACCAGCATGGTCTCGTGCCGGCCGATCGGCCCGTCCTCGCGCTTCGCGTCGGCGATCTCCACCGCCTCCTGCACCCGCTCGCCGGCGGCGCGCAGCATCTTGACGTCGATGCCGAGCTCGCGGCCGTAGCGGATGGTCAGACCCGGATGCTGCGCCTGGTAGGTGTTGAGCACCGAGGGGATGTCGTTCTTGGCGTGGCCGGCGGCGAACAGCATTCCGGGGATCGCCAGCACCTCGGTCACGCCGCGGGATCGCAGCCGGTCCAGCCCGTCGCGGATGATCGGGCGAGCGAATTCGAGATAGCCGTAATCGACCTCGTATTGCGGCAGGCGGCGGCGCAGCTGCAGGGAGACGGCGGCGAACTCGTCCACGGCCCCCTGGTCCCGGCTGCCATGGCCGCAGACCATCACGCCCAGCTTGCCCGCCATCATGCCCTCCTGGCTCCACGCCATGCCGGCACGGCCGGCCCGAGGGACCGGCAGCGGACGGTGGGCGGCACGCGCGGATATCGCTTGGATCTATCCGTCCGATGGAACCCCGTCACGACACGTGTCCCGGGGGCGTCGCGGGACGCACCGTCGACGTCCCGGCCGGCACATTGCTATAGGCTTCCCCTGGAAGGCAACAGCGACGCGACATCCGATGGACGATCTGCGACCCGGCCGGCTCTTTGTGTTCGGCCTCGGCTACAGCATGACCCGGCTGGCGCGGCGGCTGCGCGACCTCGGCTGGCAGGTCGCCGGCACCACCCGCGACGCCGACCGGCTGGAGCGGCTGCGCGACGAGGGGTTCGAGGCCCATGCCTTCGGCCCGGACCAGCCGCTGGCCCCCGCCGCCCTGGCCGGCGCCACGCATCTGGTGCAGTCGATCTCGCCGGAAGAATCAGGTGACCCGGCGGTGCCGGCGCTGGCCGACGCATTGCGGGCGCTGCCGCAGCTGGGCTGGGTCGGCTATCTCTCCACCCCTTCGGTCTATGGCGACCGCGGCGGCGCCTGGATCGACGAGTCAGCCGACCCGACCCCAGGTTCGCCGCGCGGCTGGAAGCGGCTGGAGGCGGAGCGCGCCTGGTTCGCGGCGTTCCAGGACACCGGCGTCGCGGTGCAGGTGTTCCGTTTGGCCGGGATCTACGGGCCTGGACGCAGCGCGCTCGACCAGCTGCGGCACGGCCGCGCCCGGCGCATCGACAAGCCGGGCCAGGTGTTCAACCGCATCCATGTCGACGACATCGGCACGGTGCTGATGGCCTCGATGCGCAAGCCCGATCCGGGGGCGGTCTACAACGTCGCCGACGGCCATCCGTCCAGCCCGAACGACCCGATCGAGCATGCCGCCCGGCTACTCGGCATCGACCCGCCGCCGTTGATTCCGTTCGATCAGGCCGGCCTGTCGCCGCTGGGCCGCGAGTTCTATTCGGAGTGCAAGCGGCTGAAGGTCGACCGGATCACCGAGGAGCTCGGGGTGCACCTGGCCTATCCGAGCTATCGCGAGGGGCTGGATGCGATCTGGGCGGAGGAGCGGGCCTAGCCCCGCCCCTCCATGCCCCCTCACGCGGCCTCGGCCAAACCGCGCTTCTTCAGCAGCGCCTGCGGCTCGGGCGGGCGGCCGCGGAAGGGGCGGTAGGCTTCGGCCGGGTCGCGGCGGTAGCCGGCGGAATAGACGAACTCCGCCAGCCGCTCCGACACCGCCGGATCGAAGATGTCGCCCGCCTCCTCGAAGGCGCCGAAGCCGTCGGCGTCCAGCACCTCCGACCACAGATAGCTGTAATAGCCGGCGGAATAGCCGCTGCCGGCGAAGACGTGCTGGAAATGCGGCGGCCGGTGCCGCATCACGATCGCCGATGGCATGCCGATCCGCTGCAGCGTCGCGCGCTCGAAGGCCGCCGGGTCGGAGGCGTCGGCGCCCGCGGCGTGGAAGTCGAGATCGACCAGGGCCGAGGAGATGAATTCGACCGTGGCGAAGCCCTGGTTGAAGGTGCGCGCCGCCAGCACCCGCTGCAGCAGGGCCTCCGGCATCGGCTCGCCGGTGCGGTAGTGCAACGCGTGGCGGCGCAGGATCTCCGGCCGCTCCAGCCAGTGCTCGTAGAGCTGCGACGGGAACTCGACGAAGTCGCGCGCCACGTTGGTGCCGGCGATCGCCGGATAGGTCAGGTCGGACATCAGCCCGTGCAGGGCGTGGCCGAATTCGTGGAACAGGGTGCGGGCGTCGTCGAAGCTGAGCAGGCTCGGCGTGCCCTCGGCCGCTTTGGCGAAGTTCATGACGTTGACGACGATCGGGCGCACTTCGCCGTCGAGATTCTCCTGCTCTCGGATCGCCTCCATCCAGGCGCCGCTGCGCTTGGACGGCCGGGCGAAGTAGTCGCCGTAGAACAGGCCGACGAAGCGGCCGTCCCGCCCCGTCACCTCCCAGGCCCGGACGTCCGGGTGCCAGACCGGCACGTCGCGCCGTTCCCGGAAGGACAGGCCGAACAGGCGGTGCGCCGTGTCGAAGGCGGCCTCGATGATGCGCTCGAGCTGCAGGTAGGGCTTGAGCTCGCTCTCGTCGAGGTCGAACTCGCGCTTGCGCTGCTGCTCGGCGTAGTAGCGCCAGTCCCAGGCGGCGATCTCGAAATTGCCGCCCTCCTCCGCCACCAGCGCCTGCAGCTTCTCCTGCTCCTGCAGGGCGCGGGCCCGGGCCGGCTGCCAGACCGAGTTCAGCAGGTCCAGCGCCGCCTCCGGCGTCTTGGCCATGGTGTCGGCCAGGCGGAAATGGGCGTAGCTGGGATAGCCCAGCAGCCGCGCCTGCTCGGCCCGCAGCGCCACGGTCTCGGCGATGATCGGACGGTTGTCGGCGGCCGCGCTCTCGCCGCGGGCGATCCAGGCCTTGAACGCCGTCTCGCGCAGGTCGCGCCGGGCGGAGAACTGCAGGAACGGCTCGATGCTGGAGCGGCCGAGCGTGATCGCGTGCTTCCCCGGCTGGCCGCGCTCGGCCGCGGCGGCCGCCGCCGCGTCGCGCAGCTCCTGCGGCAATCCCGCCAGGTCGGCCTCGCCGTCCAGCACCAGGGCATAGGCCTTCTCATCGGCCAGCACGTTCTGGCCGAACTGGGTGCCCAGCGTGGCCAGCCGCTCGACGATCTTGGACAGGCGCTGCTTCGCCGCCTCGTCCAGCCCGGCGCCGCTGCGGGTGAAGCCGAGATGATAGCGCTCCAGCACCCGGTCCTGCTCCGGCGTCAGGCCGAGCTCGGCCCGCCGGGCGAACAGCGCGTCGACCCGGCGGAACAGTGCCGGGTTCTGCTGGATCGCGTTGTGATGCCGGGCCAGCAGCGGCGCGACGTCGCGCTCCACCGCCTCCAGCGCGTCGTTGCTGTGGGCCGAGGTCAGGTTGAAGAAGGCGGCGGCCACGCGGCGCAGCAGGCGGCCGCTGCGCTCCAGCGCCGCGACGGTGTTGTCGAAGTTGGGCTCGGCCGGATCACCGGCGATCGCCTCGATCTCGCGGAGATGCTCGGCCAGCGCCACGTCGAAGGCCGGGCGGAAATGGCTTGCCGCGATCCGCTCCCAGGGCGGGCTGCCGAACGGTGTGTCCCACGGCGCGAGCAGCGGGTTGGCGGAGGTCTGCGTCTCGGAGCTCATCGTGACACCGCTGTGATCATCCTTGGCCGCCAGACTAACGAGGATCGCAACCCCGTGTCAGCAATCCCGCATCGCCGTCCGGACGACGCAGGCTTGTCGAGGCAGCTTCGATATTCAGAGATTTAAAACTTATAAATTTTGCATTGCAGCAAAATATTATAGATCTTTGAATTGTGGTCACAAAGATTTAACCGCCGGATTACTGGTTTCCCAATGGCGGTTCCTGATCGGCCTCGCTAGCATACCCCCGTATTCTAAAACGACAGCCCCGGATATCCGGGGTCAGCAGGGGGTTGCAGATGACGACGCTGACGGTGAATGCGCCGAACGGGATCGACGGCGCCGGGTTCTCCTTCGACGCCCTGGCGCAGCTCGATTTCGACAATCCACGAGTGGCCTCCCTCACCTCTACCGCCGGGCATATCGATTTCGACGGGGTGTCGATCGATCTGACCGGCAGCGGCCTGGGCATCGGGCTGTTCGGGATCACCGGCGTGGTGACCGGGCTGGTGCTGTCCCAGAACGGCGTCACGATCGCCACCATTGCCGGCACCTCGCTCAGCGCCGCGACCACCTATTCGCAGATCGCCAACGGCGATTTCACCGGCTTGGCCAACAGCCTGTTCGCCGGCGACGACACCCAGTCCGGCTCGCAGAAGGGCGACACCCTGTCCGGGCTGGCCGGAAACGACGTCCTCAGCGGCCTCGCCGGCAACGACACGCTCGAAGGCGGCGTCGGCAACGACGTGCTGCGCGGGGGCGCCGGGGCGGACCATCTGGTCGGCGGCGCCGGCATCGACACGGTGATGTACAGCGAAAGCGCGGTCGGGGTGACGGTCGACATCGCCGCCGGCACCGGGATCGGCGGCAACGCCCAGGGCGACGTGCTGAGCGGCATCGAGACGGTCTATGGCAGCGCCGGCAACGACGTCATCCGCGGCGGCGCCACGGCCAACAGCCTGGTCGGCGGCGCCGGCAGCGACGTGATCGACGGCCGCGCCGGCAAGGACGCCATGGGCGGCGGCACGGGCGCCGACCGCTTCGTCTTCGATTCGGCCGCGCACAGCACCGTCGGCGCCCCGGACCGGATCGTCGATTTCAGCCATGCCGAGGGCGACCGGATCGACCTGCGCCTGATCGACGCCAACACCGGCGTCGGCGGCAACCAAGCCTTCCGCTTCATCGGCACGGCGGCCTTCGGCCATCATGCCGGCGAGTTGCACGCGACCATCGCCGGCGGCACCACGACGATCTCCGGCGACATCAATGGCGATGCCAAGGCCGATTTCAGCATCGTGCTGACCGGGGCGATCCACCTGGTCGCGGCTGACTTCCTGCTGTAGCGGTACCGGGCGGGCGTCAGCAGCCGGTGAGCCGCGGCGTCCGCTCCACCTCCAGCCCGAAGGCTGGACGCAGATACGTGCCGGCGACATTGCCGAAGAAGGCCGCGGCCAGCCACAGCCAGCCATGCAGGCTGCCCGACGCGATGCCGGAGAAATAGGCGCCGATGTTGCAGCCATAGGCCAGGCGAGCGCCGTAGCCGAGCAGCAGCCCGCCGACCACGGCGGCGGCGACCTGCCGGCCCGGGATGCGCCAGACCGGGGCGAAGCGCCCGGCCAGCCCGGCGGCCAGCAGCGCGCCGACGACGATGCCGATATCCATCACCGAGGTGATGTCCGTCAGGATGCTGCCGTTCAGCGCCGCGGCATTGGCCGGCTTCGACCAGTAGGGCCAGCTGGCCGGGTCGAAGCCGACCAGCGCCGCCGCCTTCGAGCCCCACAGGGCGAAGGCCGAGGTGATGCCCCAGGGCCGCCCGACCAAGGCCAGGGTGACGAAGTTCAGCACCGCCAGGGCGATGCCGCCCCAGACCAGCGGCCAGGGGCCGCGCAGCAGCCGCTGCAGGCCGCGCGTCGCCGGCGCCTCGGGCGCCACCAGGGCGCCATGGATGCGGCGCTCGCGCAGCACGGTCAGGCCCGCGATCGCGGCGAAGACGGCGAGGTTCAGCAGCAGCGCCGGCCACAGCCCGAGGCTGGCGACCAGCGATACGGCCGGCAGCGAGGGCTGCACCGTCCACCAGTGCAGATGCGCCGCGCCGATCGCCGAGCCGGCGATGAAGAAGACCAGCGTCAGCACCATGCGGGTGGAGCCGCCGCCGACCGTGTAGAGCGTGCCGGAGGCGCAGCCGCCGCCGAGCTGCATGCCGATGCCGAAGAGGAAGGCGCCGACCACCACCGAGACGCCGAGCGGCGAGACGTTGCCGCTGACCGGCTGGCCGAACAGCGTGCCGGCCGACAGCGCCGGGAAGAACAGGATGACGGCCACGGCCAGCATCACCATCTGCGCCCGCAGCCCAGCACCGCGGCCGTCGGCGATGAAGACGCGCCAGGCCGAGGTGAAGCCAAAGGCGGCGTGATACAGCACCACGCCGAGCGCCGCGCCTAGGGCGTAGAGCGCCGCCTGGCGGGCGTCGATCGCGGCGGAAAGCAGCAGCACGCCGGCCAGCAGCACGAGGCCGGCCAGACCGGCGACGCGGAGATTGATCGCCGGGGCAAGGCGCAGAGCGGCGGAATTCGGCCCGCCGGGAAGAGTGACCGTCGACATAGCGTGAATCCGGAAGCGGCCGCCGCCGGGCGGCCTGTCGGCAATACATAATCCTGTGGGATAAAATGTCAAATATTTGAAAAAGACATATGTAGAATGGATTTATGATCGCGAGCCCAATCGACCTCACCATGCGGGACGGCACGACCGGCGTCATCGGATCGTCGCTCGAAGGCCATAGACGCCGATTGACTCGGGCGTTTCCGGATCCATGATCTTTCCATCCATGACACCATCGCTTCGGCCTGTGCCGGGGGAGCGGGTGCCGGTGGGACATCGCGGCCAAGCCCACCACGAGCCGGGATCGGGGCCCCGACTTCGACGATCTGGCCGAGACCTGACCTCGCGACGCGGGCCACCCGTCGCCGCCGTGGGGATGAGACCTCCAACGCCGCGAGGCCCTTCAGGAGGATCGACATGGCCTATCTCGACGTGAGCCCGATGATCGTCGCGCTGCGCACCGCTCCGGCCGAGTTCGACATCCGCCGCGGGCTGCTGCGCCACAAGCCCAGCGGCCACCGGGTGGTGTTCGACCCGCTGGGCGGCAGCGCCCGGATCGAGGCGAACTGCGACTGCGCCCTGCTGCGCATCTCGTACCAGCAGAGCCGCGAGCTGACCGAGGCATATCACGACTGGGAGGAAACCTACTGGCGCACCGTGCGGATCAACCGCGACTTCGCCTCGCATTTCGACCGCCGCTTCTGGCCGAGGCTGGCGACCCATCTCGAGCGCATCCTGCAGGCCGGGCTGGCGGCGTTCGGACGGATCATCCCGGCGCGGCGGCAGGCGGGCGAAAGCCCCCGCGCCCCCGCCGTGCCGCCGATGCCGGCGGAGTGACAGCATCGCCGGTTCGCGACAGAGCGAGATCACGTCAGGGCGAGGCGTATGGGTCGCCTCGCCCTCGGCTCACGCAGATTTCACGCTGAGCGGCCGATCACGTCACGGAGCGTGGCGCTGTTCCGGAGAGACTCCTGTCAACGCCCCAGGACAAGGGGCAAGACAGGGAGGCTCTCTTGTACACGACCAGAGCGATCGGCAGGCCCTCGACCCGACCGGGCGGCACAAGATGCAGCCATCGGCATGGCCTGGGCCATGCCCCCAGAATCGAGCGGCAGCGCCTTACCATCCTGGTGGCGGACGTCGTCGGGTTCAGCCGGCTCGTCGAACTCGATGCCCTCGCCACCGCGCTCGATCTGCGAGCGCTCCGGCGACGCTTCGTCCTGCCGACGGTCCTCGCCCATCGGGGCCGCCTGGTCAGCTCCGCGGGCGACGGCGCGCTGATCGCGTTCCCGCGCCCGGTGGACGCGGTGAACTGCGCCGTCGCGCTTCAGCGCGGCGTGAACACCGAGCAGACGGGCGCCGGCATCGACCCGGGCCTTCGGCTGCACATGGGCATCAGCACCGGTGAAAGCATCGCCGTCGACGGGGAGCTGTTCGGACATCCCCTAAACGTCGCCGCGCGCCTCCAGGCGCTGGCCGAACCCGGGGACGTCTACCTGTCCGAGACCGTGGTCGCCGAGGTCACCGACACCGGGATCGGCTTCGAGGCCCTCGGACAATGCCTGCTCAGGAACATGGCCCAGCCGATCGGCGTCTATCGGATCGCCCGCAGCACATTGGCGGGCTGACAGGGCCGGTCGCCGCTTCGACCGCCAGCCCCTTCCGGACGGCGTGCGCATCCGATTGGCGAGCTTCCCATCCCGAGCCATCGGACGCACGGTCATCTCATTTGACAAGCGCCAGGGGGAACGACCATGCCGCGCTTCGATCCCATTGCCACACCGCATGATTTTTCCGTCATCGACCTGGGCAACCGGGACCAGTTGCTCGCCGTCGGCGAGGAGGTCTTCAAGGCCGCCACGAGCCCGACCGACCTCGCCAACTTCATCCTCAACGCGAAGTCCATCCTGCAGCAGCCGACGCTCCGGAACGGGCTCGATCCCAAGGCCGTCGCCGGCAAGAGCCTGAACGTGGTCGTGGACACCGACGATGTGATCAACATCGTCATCCCGCAGGTTCAGACCAGCTTCAAGGACCCGCAGGAGAAGGAGGACTACCTCAGGAGGATCGGGTTCATCGTCCTCTGCGGCTGCCGGTAAAGGACCGATCCGCCTCGGGACGAGGTGATCCGCGACACGGCGTCGACGAACTGCCGTCGCCGGCTTTCGTCGGGGATGAGCACGACCTCGTCGAGCCAGCGCAGGGCGCGTTCCCGCGTGAACGGCTCCTCCCCTCCCCAGCTCCGGCCGAGACGCTGGAAGAATTCCTCGCCGGCCGCCACGGCCTCCATCGCCCGCCCCGAAGATGCCAAGGCTACCGCCCGCCAGGCGATGAGCTCCGGGACCGTCTCCGGGCCGAGCCGAGTCAATGTCAGCGCGCGCTCATAGGCCCCCGCATGGGTGCAGGCGACGGCCAGGTACCAGTAGAAATAGGCCGGCGGGGCCGGGTGAATCTCGAGGGCGCGCTCGCCGCATCGGATCGCGTCGTCGATCGAGCCGAGATGAGCCAACCCTTCGGCACAGGCGATCAGCGTCATCGGGTCGTCGGGGTTGAGCGCACGCCCCTGCTCGAAATGGCGCCGCGCCTGCTCCGGCATGCGCTGGCGCAGATAGGCCCAGGCCGCGATGATATGGCCGTGGCTGTCCCACGGATCGATCGCGATGGCGTCCCGGGCCAGCCGGGTGGCATGCGCCAAGGTCTCCGGATCGCATCGAGCGCCGGGCACGAGCTGCTGCCACGAGAGCTCGATCGAGGCGAGGCCGGACAGCGGGCGGGCAAAGCCCGGGTCCGCCGATGCCGCGCGATTCAGCAGGGGGATGGCCGCGTCGAAGGCCTCGCTGCTGAAGGTCTCCACCATCCGGTCGCCGGCGAGCCAGAGGTCATAGGCCTCTGCGGTCTCGCCGAGCTGCGGGACGCGCGCCGTCCGGACCACGTAATCGACCCGATGCGCGAAGCTCGCCAGGCCCGGCAGCACGGAGACGAGATCCGCGGCCAGCGGAAACGTCAGCACCTCGACGAGATACTGCAGATTCGTCGCCGTGTCGCACAGGCGCAGACCGTATCGGCAGGCGGCTCCGTCGTGCCGGAGGCCGATCCGCAGCAGATAGGGGCCGGCCTCGGCGGCCTGCTGGGGCGAGGCAATCAGTCGGGTGGAGAAGGTCCGGTATCGGGACAGCGCGGTGACGAGCTCGTCTTCCAGAAGCTGCGACAGGTCGCGGACCAGCTCCGGCGGCCCGATCGCGGGCTGGATGAACACCGCCACCACGGGCGTCCGGTGCGGCATGACCCGTATCGCCGAGCCCGAAGGCGCCGACTGCCGACGGCGGAGGGTATCGACATGCGACCGGAGCTCGGCGGAGGGCTCGATGTCGAGCGACTGGGCGAGAGCCTTGCGGCATTGCTCGAACTGGCGGAGCGCGGCCGCTATGGCGCCCTTGCGCGCATGCAGATCGATCAGGGCGCGATGCCCGCGCTCATGCGCCGGGTCGACGCGGAGCAGCGCCCGGGCCAACGCCTCGATGTCCCGGTCTCTCCCGGATCCCTCGGCCTCCGTGACGCTTTTCTCCAGCGCGTGGAGGATGGCGGCTTGGCGGGATGCGCGCTCGGCTTCCAGCCAATGGTCGAAGGCCGTGCCGGGGGATGCGGCGCCGTCGAGCAGATCGCCGACCCAGCCGGCGCTCGCCTGCAGGACCGCCTCCGCGGTCCCGACCGCCAGCAGGCGGTCCATGCCCAGCGCGTCCACGGCCAGGGCTTGCGTGTCGAGCCGTACGGAGAGGCGGTCGGCGATGAGCAGGTCGTCGGCCTGATCGCCGAGGCTCTGCCGAAGCTCGAGCAGCGCATGGCGCAACGATCCCTGGGCCTGGGCCTGGCCACGATCGCCCCAGAGCAGTCCGATCAGGCGCTCCCGCCGAGCCTGGCCGTTCGGCTGCAGGGCGAGATAGGCGAGGAGACAGAACGCCTTCCGCAAGCGCGGCGTGCGGTCGGAACCGTCAGGTCCGATCAGCCGCGGATCCCCGAAAAGCTTCAGCGCAAAGCCGCCCGCACCCATATCCATGACCGTCGCCCCGCACTCCGGGCAAAGAACGTCGCCAGCAACGAAGCCAACCGCGCAATCATCAGAGAAACACGACCGGACCTTCAGATTTCAGGAATTCTCTCTTCTCTACAGAGAGAAGCCCCAAGATGCGGATATCTTCCTTGATCTATCGATCTATTTGGAAATATTAGAAAACAACTATGCTTAAATTATGTCAATCTTAACGCGATTCCGGGACTGATATTATACTTCGGCTTGAACCATCGACTTGTCGTGGCGAGGCGCGCAGCGTCGTGGCCAGCCAGGGTTTTGTGCCGCTGGATGGCCACGGCCCTTCGGGGCTCGCATGATGAAAAGGCCGAAGAGTCGATCTCAAAGGCCACCGGTATTGCCGTCCCGGATCGCCATGCAGTGCGGATAATCACCCGATCGTCATCAGGCTGGCATTGCCGCCCGCCGCGGCGGTGTTGTTGCTGACCGAGCGCTCCAGCAGCAGCCATTCCAGGGCGTAGAAGGCGCGGCCTGCGGCGAGGTCGTCGCGGGCTGCGCCCTGGACCGGCACCAGCGGACCCGGCCGCGCGGCGATCGCCTGGTTCACTGCGTGCAGCGCGTCGCCGTCGCCCTCGAACAGCACCGCGTCGGCCGGCGCCGAGGCCCAGTCGTCGGCACGGGACAGCAGCGGCTTCAGCGATGCCGGCACGGCGCCGAGCAGTATGTCGGCAACCTCCTTCGGGGCCGACAGCACGGCCTCGTTGCCGGTGGCCAGCGCCGCGCCGATCTGCAGCGCCGCGCCGGTCGCGGTCTGGGCCAGGCACAGCACGGTGCCACGCGGCTCCAGGCTGTAGCTGTTCTTCTCCCCGACCGGGCCGGGCAGCTCGAGGGTCACGCCGAGCGGGCTGCGCGCCTCGAAGCCGGCGACACGGTCGGCTTCCGCCGTCCGGCCGGCCTTGCGCAGGGCCGCCGCCCAGTCGCGCAGCGGCTGGAAGCGCTTGCCGTCCGCGGCGCCGTCGGGCGGCACCGGCCCGGCCTCGGGCCGGACCGAGAGCAGCCGGTACAGGTACATCGGGCCGCCCGCCTTGGGCCCGGTGCCGGACAGGCCGTGGCCGCCGAAGGGCTGCACCCCGACCACCGCGCCGATCAGGTTGCGGTTGACGTAGACATTGCCGGCGGCGGCGCGGTGCGCGACCCGAGCGATGGTCTCGTCGATCCGGGTGTGGACGCCGAAGGTCAGGCCGTAGCCGGTGGCGTTGATCGCCTCGAGCAGGCGGTCGAGCTGGCTGCGGCGCCAGCGCAGCACATGCAGCACCGGCCCGAACACCTCGCGCTTCAGCTCGGCGATGTCGTCGATCTCGATCAGGGTCGGCGGCACGAAGGTGCCGTGCTTCGCCGCCTCCGGCAGCGGCAGGGCCAGGATCTTGCGGCCCTTGGCCTGCATCCCTTCGATGTGCTTGGCGATGCCCGCCCGCGCCTCGTCGGTGATCACCGGGCCGACATCGACGGCGAGGCGGTCGGGGTTGCCGATGGCGAGCTCCGCCATCGCCCCTTTCAGCATGGTCAGGACGCGGTCGGCCACATCCTCCTGCAGGCACAGCACGCGCAGCGCCGAGCAGCGCTGGCCGGCGCTGTCGAAGGCCGAGGTCAGGACGTCGCCCACCACCTGCTCCGGCAGGGCCGAGCTGTCGACGATCAGCGCGTTCTGGCCGCCGGTCTCGGCGATCAGCGGAATCGGCCGTCCCTCCGGGTCGAGGCGGTCGGCCAGCACCTTCTGGATGATCTTGGCGACCTCGGTCGAGCCGGTGAACATCACGCCGCGGGTGCGGGGATCGGCCACCAGCCGCGCCCCGACCTCGCCGGCGCCCGGCACCAGCTGCACCGCCCCGGCCGGTACCCCGGCCTCGCGCAGCAGGCGCACGGCGGATGCCGCGATCAGCGGCGTCTCCTCCGCCGGCTTGGCCAGCACGGCGTTGCCGGCGGCCAGCGCCGCCGCCACCTGGCCGGTGAAGATCGCCAGCGGGAAGTTCCACGGGCTGATGCAGACCACGGGGCCGAGCGGCCGGTGGGTGTCGTTGGAGAACTGGTCGCGCACCTGGGCGGCGTAATAGCGCAGGAAATCGACCGCCTCGCGCACCTCGCCGATCGCGTTCGGCAGGGTCTTGCCGGCCTCGCGGATGATGGTGCCGAGCAGGGCCGGCATCCGCGCCTCCATCAGGTCGGCGGCGCGCATCAGGCAGGCGGCACGGTCGCCCGGCGGCGTGGCCTGCCAGATCGGCGCGGCCGCGGCGGCCTGGGCCATCGCCTCGTCGACCTGCTCGGCCGAGGCCTCGACCACCTGGCCGACCACATCGCGCCGGTCCGCAGGGTTCCGTACCTCCCGCGCGGGCCCGTCGCGGTCGCCGTCGCCCAGCATCGGCACGGCGCGGACCACCGCATCGACCCCCGACAGCAGCGCGGCGGAGAGCGAAGCCAGGCGCTGCTCGTTCGACAGGTCGAGGCCGGCCGAGTTCTCACGGCTGTCGCCGAACAGCGCGCGCGGCTGGGCGATCTTCGGATGCGGCGCGCCGAGCGGCTGCACCTTGCGCGCCGCCTCGACCGGGTCGGCGATCAGCTCGTCGATCGAGACGTCCGGGTCGCCGATGCGGTTGACGAAGGAGGTGTTGGCCCCGTTCTCCAGCAGGCGGCGGACCAGATAGGCCAGCAGCGTCTCATGAGTGCCGACCGGGGCGTAGATCCGGCACGGCCGGTCCAGCTTGTCGCGGCCGACCACCTCCTCGTACAGCCCCTCGCCCATGCCGTGCAGGCACTGGAACTCGTACTGGCCGCGATAATAGTTCTCGCCGGCCATCTTGTAGATGGTCGCCAGCGTCTGGGCGTTGTGGGTGGCGAATTGCGGGAACACCGCGTCCGGCGCCGCCAGCAGCTTGCGGGCGCAGGCCAGGTAGGACACGTCGGTGTAGATCTTGCGGGTGTAGACCGGGAAGCCTTCGAGGCCGTCGACCTGGGCGCGCTTGATCTCGCTGTCCCAGTAGGCGCCCTTGACCAGCCGCACCATCAGCCGGTGGCCGCTGCGCCGGGCCAGGTCGATGATCCAGTCGATTACGAAGGGGCAGCGCTTCTGATAGGCCTGGACGACGAAGCCGATGCCGTTCCAGCCGGAAAGCGCCGGGTCGAAGCACAGCGCCTCCAGGAGGTCGAGCGACAGCTCCAGCCGGTCGGCCTCCTCAGCGTCGATGTTGAGGCCGATGTCGTAGCTGCGGGCCAGCACGGCGAGCGCGGTCAGCCGCGGCAGCAGCTCGCCCTTCACCCGGTCGGCCTGGGCGCGGGAATAGCGCGGATGCAGGGCCGACAGCTTGATCGAGATGCCCGGGCCTTCGTAGATGCCGCGCCGCTCCGCCGCCTTGCCGATGGCGTGGATCGCCTGCTCGTAGTCGCGATAGTAGCGGTCGGCGTCGGCCGCGGTGGTCGCCGCCTCGCCGAGCATGTCGTAGGAGTAGCGGAAACCCCTGGCTTCCAGCTTGCGGCCGTTGGCCAGCGCCTCGGAGATGGTCTGGCCGGAGACGAACTGCTCGCCCATCATCCGCATGGCGATGTCGACGCCCTTGCGGATCAGCGGCTCACCGCCGCGGCCGATCAGCCGGGTCAGGGCGGCGGACAGGCCGGCCTCGCTGTTGGTGGTCACCAGCTTGCCGGTCACCACCAGGCCCCAGGCGGCGGCGTTAACGAACATCGACGGGCTCTGCCCGACATGGGACTGCCAGTCGCCGGAGGCGATCTTGTCGCGGATCAGCGCGTCGCGGGTGGCGCGGTCGGGGATGCGCAGCAGCGCCTCGGCCAGGCACATCAGGGCCACGCCCTCATGGCTCGACAGCGAGAATTCCTGGATCAGCCCTTCGACCCCGCCGCCCACGCCCTTGGCGCGCAGCGCCTCGACCAGGGTGCGGGCGATGCCCCGCGCCCCCTCGATCACCGGCTTCGGCAGGGTGGCGCCGGCCAGGATGAAGGGCAGGCACTCCTCCTCCGGCCGGCGGTACGCGGCGGTGATCTTGGCGCGCAGCACGGTCTGCGGCTGCACCGACTGGGCGAAGTCGAGGAAGGGCTGCGGTCCATTCTCCTCGGCGGCCGGGCCATCGAGCACGTCGGCGCCGTCCGCCTCGTCGGGTCCGCCGAAGGTCTCGCCGCGCTCGACCCGGTCGAGCATCGCCAGCATCGCCTGCTTGACCAGCCAGTGCGGGGTCCGGCCTTGCTTTTCCGCCGCTGCCTTCAGCCGCGCCCGCAGCTCGTCATCGATCTTCACGCCGAACGTCGTGCTGCCCATGCCCTGCCCCGCGGGTTTGTTCGCAGGAGTAGTAGCACCGGAGAGGCGGAAGGTGCAACCTTATCCAGGAAGCGGTTGCACCATCCGAATCGCCGACGTCAGAGATATGATCGTCACGGCGAGGAGGCGAAACCGACGTGGCCATCCAGAGATCGGTGATGCCGGATGGCCACGGCCCCTACGGGGGCTCGCCATGATGACGAGCAATTGGTGCTGATGGTGTCAGACCAGATCGCGTGGGATGTCCTCGGACCAGGAGCGTTCGGTCACGACCTGCCCATTCTCCTTCGCCGTCAGCTCGGTGGTCAGGTGCCAGCGATCGAGGTCGGCGGTCAGCACCGACTGGCTCTCGATCAGGATGCGCCAGCCTTCGCGCCCCATCTCGTACGATTGGGTCAGGACGTAGCGGGCCGACAGCGGGTCGTCGTCGCGGATCACCAGCTCGCGCTTCAGGCTGTGGGCCAGCGTGGTGTCGATCTCGTCGAAGCGCAGGATGCCCTCGCCGAACACGCCGCCGACGCCCTCGGTGACATAGGTGGTCTCGCCAGTCACGTGATCCTGCTTGGAGTAACGCCGGATGCTGCCGGCGTCGACCTGGGTGGTCGGCGCCGATGCCCCGCGCACCGGCGGCTCGAAGGTCACCGCATCCCCTGCCCTGCCTTGGCGCACCGGCAGGTCGAGATGGCTGGCGCCGGCCCGCAGGGTCAGGGTGGCGGGATACGGCGCCGGCCAGACGGTCGGCCAATAGCCGGTGGCGACGGCGATGCGGATGCGGGGCCCGGCGGCGAAGCGATGGCCGCAATCGTTCAGCTTCACCCGCACCTGGTAGCGCCTGCCCGGCTCCAGCGGCGCCGGGGCTTCGTGACCGTCGCGATGGGTCAGGTTCAGCACGCCGTAGCTGACCCGGGCCGAGCGGCCGTCCGGCGCCACGTCGCACAGCCGCACCGCCAGCTGCGCCACCGACGCGTTCGAGGCGAGGTCGAGCAGCAGCTCCGGCGCGCCCAGGATCTCCACCGCCTCGTCGAGCGGCGCGGTGTCGAACAGCTGCGCCGCGCCGTCGTCCAGCCGCTGGTCGACCGGCAGCTCGCCGGGGCAGCCGGTGGCCATCCACTCCCCGGCCGCCTTGCCGTGGCTGAGCGGCGAGCGGACCAGGATGTCGCTTTCGGGACTGGCGGCATCGGCCAGCGCGCCCGGCGCGTTCAGGGCCCAGCGCCGCGGCCGGATCGCCGGGCTGGGCCACTCCGCCTCGCCGACCCAGCGGCCCTCGGTCTCGGCCCTTGTGCCCGCCGGTTCGTTCCAGTCCTCGACGAAGGCGCGCAGCATCGGCTCCTCCATCACGCCGGTGTCGTGGCCCTTCAGCCATTGGTCCCACCAGCGCAGCGCCTCCTGCAGGAAGCCGATCGCCGGGCCCGGCGCGCCGTCCTGCGGATAGACATGACCCCAGGGCCCGATGATGCCGCGACGCGGCACCTTCAGCCCGGCCAGCAGGCGCGGCACGGCGTTGGTGTAGCTGTCGGCCCAGCCGCCCACGGCCAGCACCGGGACCTGGATCGCCGACCAGTCCTCGCAGACCGAGCCGTGCTTCCAGTACTCGTCGTAGCGCTGGTGGCGCAGCCACAGGGCCGGGAAGAACGGCATCCGCTCCAGCCGCTCCAGCCACTGCCGGCGCCAGCCCTCGCCGACGATGGCCGGGTCGGCCGGCCGCGCCTGATAGGCCAGCATGATGGCGCCCCACCACAGATTGTCGGTCAGCAGGCAGCCGCCCTGGTAGTGGATGTCGTCGGCATAGCGGTGGTCGGTCGAGTAGACGGTGATGATCGCCTTCAGCGCCGGCGGCCGGCGCGCCGCCACCTGCAGCGAATTGAAGCCGCCCCAGGACTTGCCCATCATGCCGACCGCGCCGGTGCACCAGGGCTGCTCGGCGATCCAGGCGATCACCTCCAGCGCGTCGTCCTGCTCCTGCTTCAGGTACTCGTCCGCCATGTGGCCGTCGGATTCGCCGGTGCCGCGCATGTCGACGCGGATCGCGGCGTAGCCCTGGGCCGCGAACCAGCCATGCATCGGCTCGTCCCGGCCGCGGGTGCCGTCGCGCTTGCGGTAGGGGATGTATTCCAGCACGGCCGGTGCGGGCGCCGTCTCGGCCCCTTCCGGCAGCCATAGCCGGGCGGCCAGGCGGGGGCCGTCGGCCAGCGGGATCCAGATGTTCTCCTCGACGCGGATCGGCATGTCGGGGTCTCCAGGGGCAGCGGGTTAGGCGTTGGCACGCGCGGCGAGGACCTGGTCCAGCCAGTCTCGCCGCAGCTCGGGGACGGAGGCGACCAGGCGACCGGTGTAGTCGTGGAAAGGCGGCGTGAAGATCTCTTCCGTCGGCCCCTGCTCCACCACCCGCCCGCGCTGCATCACCGCGGTGCGGTCGGCCAGGCGGCGGACCACGCCGAGGTCATGGGTGATGAAGAGGTAGGCGACGCCCAACTCGTCCTGCAGCCGGCGCAGCAGGCGCAGGATCTCCTCCGCCACCAGCGGGTCGAGCGCCGAGGTCACCTCGTCGCAGATCATCAGGTCCGGCTTGGCCGCCAAGGCCCGAGCGATGCAGACGCGCTGCTTCTGCCCGCCCGACAGGGCGCCGGGCAGCCGGCCGGCAAAGTCGGGGGCGAGGCCGATCAGGCCGAGCAGGCGGCCGACCTCCTGCTTCCGCTCCCGCCCCTTGAGGCCGAAATAGAAGCCGAGCGGGCGGCCGATCGCCTCGCCCACCGTCTGGCGCGGGTTCAGGGCCACGTCGGGCAGCTGGTAGACCAGCTGGATCCGGCGCAGCAGGTCGCGGCTGCGGCTGGTGTAGGATTGCGGCAGCGCCTGTCCGTCGAGCCGCACCGAGCCGGCCGTCGGCGGCAGCAGGCCGGTGATCACCCGCGCCAGGGTCGACTTGCCGGAGCCGGATTCGCCGACCACCGCCAGCGTCTCGGCCCGGCGCAGGGAGAGCGAGACATCCGAAAGCACCGGCACCTTGTGATAGGCGGCGGAGATGCCGTCGACGGTGAGAAGCTCCGCGCCGCCCTCATGCCGGCGCGGCTCGCCGGCCAGGCTGGCCTGGCGCTCGCCGACCAGGCGGCGTGTGTAGTCCTCGCGCGGCGCCGCCAGCACCTGCTCCGTGGGCCCGAGCTCCACCGGCTTGCCGTGGCGCAGCACCTGGATCCGGTCGGCGATCTGCGCCACCACGGCGAGGTCGTGGGTGATGTAAAGGGCGGCGGTGCCGTAGCGCTGGATCAGCCGGCGCAGCAGGGCCAGCACCTCGATCTGGGTGGTGACGTCCAGCGCCGTGGTCGGCTCGTCCAGCACCAGGATGTCGGGCCGGCAAGACATCGCCATGGCGACCATGGCGCGCTGCAGCTGCCCGCCCGAGACCTGGTGCGGATAGCGGTCGCCGAAGCGCTCGGGGTCCGGCAGGTCGAGCGCGCGGAACAGCTCCAGCATCCAGGCGCGCGCTTCGGCCTGGCCCATCACCCGGTGATGGCGTGGCCCCTCCAGCACCTGGCGGCCGATGGTGAGTGCCGGATTGAACGCCGCCGCCGCGCTTTGCGCCACATAGGCGATGCGGGCGCCCCGCAGCCGGGCGCGGCTCGCCGAACTCTCTCCCGTCACTGTCTGGCCGCCGATCGCCACGGTGCCGCCGGCGATGCGGCAGCCGCCGCGGCCCCAGCCCATGGCGGCCAAGCCGATGGTCGACTTGCCGGCGCCGGATTCGCCGATCAGGCCCAGCACCTCGCCCTTCCTCAGGTCGAGGTCGATGCCGTGTACCAGGACCGTGCCGTCCGGCGCCTCGACCCTGAGGCCGCGGATGGTGAGGATGTCGCTCATCGTCCCTCTCCCTGCGGCCGGCTGCGGCCGGCCAGCAGCCAGTCGACCACCAGGTTGACGCCGATGGTCAGCAGCGCGATGGCCGCGGCCGGGTACAGCGGCGCGTAAAGGCCGTAGAGGATGCCCTGCTGGTTGTCCTTCACCATGCCGCCCCAATCGGCATAGGGCGGCTGGATGCCCAGGCCGAGGAAGGACAGGCCGGCGACGAACAGGAAGGTGAAGCAGAAGCGCATGCCGAACTCGGCGATCAGCGGCGCGGCCGCGTTCGGCAGGATCTCCCTGCGGATCAGCCACCAGGCGCCTTCGCCGCGCAGCCGCGCCGCCTCGGCATATTCCATGACGTTGATCCCCTGTCCCAGGATCCGGGCCAGGCGGAAGACGCGGGTCGAATCCAGCAGCGCGATGGTCACGATCAGCACCGGCAGCGAGGAGCCGAGCGCCTGCAGCACCACCAGGGCCGAGATCAGCACGGGGATGCACATGATGGTGTCGACCAGCCGCGACAGCACCGTGTCGACCCAGCCGCAGCGCAGGGCGGCGAGGAAGCCGAGCGGCAAGCCGACGGCGAAGGACAGCAGCGAGGCCGCCAGCGACACGCCGATCGACATCTGCGCGCCGTAGAGCAGGCGCGAGAGCATGTCGCGGCCGTTCTGGTCCAGGCCGAACCAGTTCAGCGCGGTGGCGGGGTCGAACGGGCCGCCGAGGATGTCCTCCTCGCCGAACGGGGCGAGCCACGGCCCGAACAGCAGCGCGGCGAGGTTGAGGGCGATGATCGCCAGGCCGATCCAGGCCGTGAGCGGGATGCGTCTCATGGGTCTACCGGGGGTGCCGCAGGCGCGGGTTCAGCGCGATGGCGGCGATGTCGGCGACCATGTTCAGGATGACGTAGGCGGCGCCGAACACCATGGCGCAGGCCTGCACCATCGGCAGGTCGCGCTTGGCCACCGCGTCGACCATGAACCGGCCGAGTCCGTTGTAGTTGAACACCGCCTCGACCAGCACCACGCCGGTGATCAGGTAGGCGATGTTGAAGGCGACGACGTTGACCACCGGGGCGGCCGCGTTCGGCAAAGCGTG
The DNA here is from genome assembly GCF_916619195.1 of Inquilinus sp. Marseille-Q2685. Classification (NCBI taxonomy): domain Bacteria; kingdom Pseudomonadati; phylum Pseudomonadota; class Alphaproteobacteria; order Rhodospirillales; family Rhodospirillaceae; genus Inquilinus; species Inquilinus sp. Marseille-Q2685. The sequence continues at coordinate 248,536 of NZ_CAKAKL010000001.1, read as the reverse complement.
GCGCAGCACCACCCGGCCGGTCAGCAGGCCCTTGAGATAGGCGGTCTCGACATAGGCCGAATCCATCACCGCCAGCACCGCCGTGCGGGTCATGCGCATGATCTGGGCGACGGTGACCAGCAGTAGGGTCAGCATCGGCAGCGTGGTCGCGTCCAGCCGCTCGGCGAAGCCCATGCCGGGATAGACGTCGGCCAGGCTGGGGAAGACCGGGTTCTGCACCGCCAGCACCAGGATCAGCACCAGACCGAGGAAGTATTCCGGCAGCGACACGGTGCCGAGCGCCAGGATGTTCACCGCCCGATCGAACACCCCGCCGCGGCGCACCGCGGTCAGGATGCCGAGGCCCACCGCCAGCGGCACGCCGATCACCGCGGCATAGGCGGCCAGGAACATGGTGTTCCAGAAGCGCGGCCATAGCAGGTCGGCCACCGGCTGCTGACTGGCGAGGGATTGGCCGAGATCGCCTTGGACGAAGCCCCACAGCCACTGGCCGTAGCGGAGCAGCGCCGGCTGCTCCAGCCCCAGGCTGTGACGCAGCTCGGCCAGCGCCTCCGGCGTCGCCGACTGGCCGAGGATGGCCGAGGCGACGTCGCCGGGCAGCAACTGGGTGCCGGCGAAGACCAGCACCGACACCAGCCACAGGGTGAAGACGCCCAGCCCGATCCGTTTGAGGATCAGCGGCGCCATCACGCCGCCAACCAGACGCGCTCCGCCAGCCGCCCGCCCATGAAGTTGAACATCGGGTGCGGGGTGACGCCCTGCACCTGGGTCGACACGCCGTCCAGATAGTCGCCGAACATCGGGATCATGGCGCCACCGTCGTTCGAGATCATCTCCTGCAGCGTCCAGTAGATCTCCTTGCGCTTGGCGTCATCCAGCAGCGCCCGCGCCTCCAGCAGCAGCTTGTCAAACTGCTCGCTCTTCCAATGGGTGTCGTTCCACTTGGCGTCGGAGGCATAGGCGATGGACAGCATCTGGTCCGCGGTCGGGCGGCCGCCCCAATAGGCCATGCAGAACGGCGCCTGCATCCACACCTTCTCCCAGTAGCCGTCCGGGGATTCGCGCTTGATCGAGACGTCGATCCCGGCCTTGGCCGCGGCGGTACGGAAGATGGCGGCGGCGTCGACCGCGCCGCCGAAGGCGGCGTCGGAGGCCGACAGCTCGACCTTCAGGTCCGACAGCCCGGCCTGCTGCAGATAGTGCTTCGCCTTGTCGGGATCGTAGGCGCGCTGCGGCAGCTCGCTGTTGAAGAAGCGGTCGGTGCGCGGGATCGGGTGGTCGTTGCCGAGCTGGCCATAGCCGCGCAGCGCCACCTTCAGCAGCTGCTCGCGGTCGATCGCGTGCTTGATCGCAAGGCGAACATTGACGTCGGAGAACGGCGCCTTGGTGCAGTCCATCAGGAACGTGAAGTGCTGGCCGCCGGCCGACTGCACGATCTGCAGCTTCGGGTTGCGCTTCAGCAGGTCGACCGTCTTGAAGTCCAGCCGGTTGATGGCGTGGACCTGGCCCGACATCAGCGCGTTGGTGCGGGCGGCGACGTCGTTGATGACGATCACCTCGACCGCATCGACATTGGCGCAGCCCGGCTTCCAGTAGTTCGGGTTGCGGGTGAAGCGCGAGCGCACGCCGGGCTCGTAGCTCTCATAAACGAAGGGGCCGGTGCCGACCGGCTTCGACCAGTCGGTGAAGCCTTCCGGCACCACCAGGAAGTGGTAGTCGGACAGGAGATACGGCAGGTCGGCGTTGCCGCCGGTCAGCTCGATCGCGATCTGGCGGTCGGAGAGCTTGCGGACGTCCTTGATCTGCTCGGCGATGGCGCGGGCGGCGGAGGTGGTCTCGCCGCGATGCAGGTTGATCGAGTAGATCACGTCCTCGACCGTCAGCGCCTTGCCGTTGTGGAAGGTCACGCCCTGGCGCAGGGTGAACACCCATTCGGCCGCGCCGGGCTTGGCCTCCCAGCTCTCCAGCAGCTCCGGCACCGCCTGGTTGTTCCGGTCGATCTCGACCAGCCCGTTCATCAGCATGAAAGCCTGGTTCAGCGGCACCCAGTCGGTCATCACCCGCGGGTCGAGCGTGTCGGTGGTGCTTCCGCCGCCCATGCCCAGCTTCAGCACGCCGCCCTTGCGCGGCGTCTCCTGGGCCAGGGCGCGGCCGAAGCCGCCCGATGCGGTCGCGAGGCCGAAGCCGGCGGCGCCCAGCAGCAGGCCGCGGCGCGTGGTTTCGAGTTGCGGGAAGTCCCTGCGTGTCATGACCGATCCCTGTTGTCCGGGTGGGTGGGCGTTCGAGGACGCCCGGTGCAGCAGCCGTTGCGTCGCGCTGCCTTGAGCGGCCGGACCCTAGTGGAAGACGGCAATAAGTCGGACATGATTTTTGGGCATGACCCCATGAGCAAGAATCGATGCCGCTTCGTCCGGCCGCCACCTATGCAGGGCGCCTTCGCTGCCCCGAGGTCGAATCGTGAGTCTGCCGGATGTGGTTGGCCTTGTCGGTGTTCTGGCCTATCTGCACGCCTACGCCCTGGCGCAGCTGCAGGTCCTCACGATCACGGATTGGCGCTACGCCTTGCTGAACATCGTCGGGGGCGTGCTGGTGATGTATTCGCTGCTGTGGAGCTTCAACCTGGCCTCCTTCGTGGCCCAGGCCTTCTGGATGCTGTTCACCATCATCGGCATGGTGAAGGCCCGGCGGATGCGGGCGCGGCCGGCGACGCCTAGCGCCTAGCCGGCGTTGCTGGCGACCAGCCAGTCCATGGCCTGGCGCACCACCCGGCGGACATGCCGGTCCAGCGGCCGCATCAGGTAGAACGACCCTTCCGAGCGCAAGTGGAAGCCATGCGCCGGCACCAGCGCGCCCGAGGCCAGCTGGTCGCGCAGCAGCCAGGTCCAGCCCAGCGCCGTGCCCAGGCCCTGCGACGCCGCCTGCACCGCCAGGGCGTAGGAGCCGAGCCGCCAGAACCTCGCCTTCGCGGGTATCGTCATGGACGCCGCGCCGAACCAGTGCGGCCAGTCCGTCCATTCGCGCAGCGAATCCTCGATCGCCAGCAGCGTCGGCGCCGGGTCGTCCTGCAGCCCCGGCCGGCCCGGCGCCGCGACCGGCACGACGTCCTCGGTGCCCAGCACATGCAGCGCCACGCCGGTCGGCCGTTCGCGCCGGTAGAAGATGGCGAGGTCGAACTCGTCGAGCCGCAGATGCTGGACGTCGTCGGTCACCCTGAGGCGCAGCTCGATCCCCGGCAGGGCGGCGTCCAGCGCCTGCAGCCGCGGCATCAGCCAGAGGTCAGCAATGCCGTGCGAGCAGGCCAAGGTCACTTGGCGCGGCCCGGCCGAGCCGCGGACGCCGTGCGTCACCGCCACCAGGTCGCCGAGGATGCGGCGGATCTCGGCGACATAGCTCTCGCCCAGCGGCGTCAGGCTGACGCCGGACGGGGTGCGCTGGAACAGCTTGCCGCCGATGAAGGCCTCGAGCTTCAGGATCTGGCGGCTGACCGCGCTCTGGGTCAGGCCCAGCTCGGCCCCGGCGCGGGAGAAATTGGCCAGCCGGGCCGCCGCCTCGAACACGACCAGGGCGTTGAGCGGCGGCAGGCCGAGATGGGAGGAAGCGGGCATTCACGCAGCCGAGGGGACACTGTCCGGACGCGGCGCAGCCTAGCGGGTCCGCGGCGCGGCACAAGCGGCAGCGGCAAGGACGATCGTCATCCGGGCGACAGCAGAACCGTCATCGAACTTGTCTAGACCTCTATACGAGCCTCGCCCGGAGAACCCGATGAGCACCAAGACCCTGGGCCCCGAGCCCCTGATCGACCCGACCGCCCGGGTCTCGTCCTGCCGTCTCGGCCTCTACACCGAGATCGGTGCCCATGCCGTGCTGAACGAGGTCGCGCTCGGCGACTACAGCTACCTGATGGACGGGTCGATGGCCTGGTGCGTCGAGATCGGCAGGTTCTGCTCGATCGCCGCCTACACCCGGCTGAACGCCCCCAACCACCCGACCTGGCGGGCGACCCAGCACCACTTCACCTACCGCTCCGCCGCCTATGGCCTGGCGGACACCGACGACACCGACTTCTTCGCCTGGCGCCGCGACCACCGGGTGGCGATCGGCCATGATGTCTGGATCGGCCACGGCGCCATCGTGCTGCCCGGTGTCACCGTCGGCACCGGGGCGGTGATCGGCGCCGGCGCCGTCGTGACCCGCGACGTGGCCCCCTACACCATCGTCGCCGGCAGCCCGGCCCGGCCGATCCGCCGCCGGGTGACCGAGGCGGTGGAGGCGCGCCTCATGGCCCTGGCCTGGTGGGACTGGCCGCATGACCGGCTGCGCGCGGCGCTGCAGGACTTCCGGACGCTCGACGCCGAGGAATTCTGCGCCCGGCACGAAAGCCGGGGCTGACGGCCGGCGACGGAACTGACCGCTTCGATAACCGGTTGTTGAAACGCCCGCAGTCGCAACCGGGAGGACCGGCCGATTCCGTCGATCATCGCCGCCGCCGCGCCGACGCTGCACGATCCGCAGGCCGAGGCGTTCTATGCCGAAGCGCTGCGCGAGCTGGCGGCGACCGGCCTGCCCTTCCTGCTGGCCGGAACCTACGCCGTCAGCGCCTATACCGGGATCTCGCGTCCGACCAAGGACCTCGACATCTTCTGCAAGGCCGGGGACAGCCCGCGCATCCTCGGGGTGTTCCACGACCTCGGCTATTCGGTCGAGATCGAGGACGAGCGCTGGCTGGGCAAAGTGCACAAGGGCCGGCACTTCTTCGACGTGATCTACGCCTCGTCGAACGGCACCATGCCGGTGAACGACCAGTGGTTCGAGCATGCCCGCGAGATCGAGGTCTTCGGCAGCCAAGTCCGGATCGTCGCGCCGACCGAGCTGATCTGGTCCAAGGCCTTCATCCAGATGCGCCACCGCTACGACGGCGCCGACGTCATCCATGTCATCCTGAAGCAGCACGACGAGATCGATTGGCAGCGTCTGCTCGGCTACATGGAGTTGCATTGGGAGATGCTGCTGGTCCATCTGCTCAACTTCCGCTGGGTCTATCCGACCGAGCGCGACCGGGTGCCGCGCTGGCTGATGGACGAGTTGATGGACCGGCTGCGCCATCAGCTCGACCTGCCGCCGCCGCAGATGAAGGTGTGCCGCGGCCGCATGCTGTCGCGGGTCGACTACGCCGCCGCGGTCGAGCAATGGGGCTTCGCCGATGTCGGCGGCGAGGGCGACTGGCGCGACGCGTGAGACGAGACAGGAGAACGGGACCGACTCATGGCGGAGAACGGAAAATTCACCGTCGCCGCGATCGGCGACATCCATGTCAAGGACCAGTCCGACCCGCTGCGCGAGATGTTCGGCGAGATCGCCCGGGCGGCCGACGCCCTGGTGCTGTGCGGCGACCTGACCGACACCGGCACGGTCCGGCAGGCGGAGCGGCTGGCCGAGGATCTGCACGCCTGCCCGATTCCCGTGATCGGCGTGCTGGGCAACCATGACTACGAATGCGGCGAGGTCGAGACGGTGCGGTCGATCCTGACGCAGGCCGGGCTGCGGCTGCTGGACGGCAGCGCGGTCGAGATCGATGGCGTCGGCTTCGTCGGGGTCAAGGGCTTCGCCGGCGGATTCGGCCGGCGGATGCTGGGCTCCTTCGGCGAGCCGGAGACCAAGGAGTTCGTCGCCGTGGCCGTGTCCGAGGCGATGCGGCTGGAGAACGCGATGCGGACGGTGAAGACACAGCGGGCGATGGTGGTGCTGCACTACGCCCCGATCTCCGAGACGATCGAGGGCGAGCCGCTGGAGATCTATCCCTTCCTGGGCTCCTCGCGCCTGGCGGAGACGATCGACCGCTTCACCGTCAGCGCGGTGGTTCACGGCCACGCCCATCGCGGCGTGTATCAGGGCCACACCCCCGCCGGGGCGCCGGTCTACAATGTCGCCTGGGCGATCGAGAAGCCGAGCGGCCGCCCCTATGCGTTGATCGAGCTGTGAGCGTGCCCAAACGGAAAGGGCCGCCCTGCGGCGGCCCCTGCCCGTCGATGCGGCGTCACCAAGTGCGGATGTCGCCGGTGTCGACGTGGACGAAATTCGACCGCGGGTAGTAGCCGACGCCGCCGGCCTGCAGCCCGATCGCGTTCCGGCGCAGGCTGGCCAGGCTCATATTCGGCATGAAGATGTCCGCCGCCTGGCCCTGGATGTGCAGGGAGTTGCGCGCGACGCCGCGGCTGCGGCGGGCCAGCATGGCGTTGGTGGCGCGGGAGCGATAGCCGCAGACGACATGGATCGGCTCGTCCGACCCACCCTTGCGCTGCAGCGAATACAGGATGTCGAGCAGCTTCGGGTCCATCCCCCGGACCTCGTCCGACCGCCAGTCGCGCAGGAAGTAATTGAACTTGGCCAGGACGTCCGGGTTGTACCAGCCGTCGGCCCAGTACTCTTCCTTGATTTCGACCAGATTGTGAGCGTCGTAGAGATGGAGCGTTCGTCGATTGGTGGCGGCAAGGGCTGAGAGTGGTGCGATTGGCGCGACGGCTGCGGCTGCAACAGCCCCGGCCGACATCCTCAGGAATTGCCGTCTCTGCATCGTTCCCGCTGCTCCTAACCTTCACTAACCGCGCATCCGGCATTTCTGACGCTTTACACGCCTATACTCGGCGCCGGGCGTTCGATGGCGTCCTTTGTGAAGCAGGGCGAAGCGGGAATCAACAGTTTCTTCTCAGCTTTACAAAGAAACGCTGTGGCATATCGGCAACATTGTGGTATATCTGTCGCATCTTTGGTGAAATGACAAGTAAAAAATCATAGAGTCTCAATATAGATTTTGCACCAATTCGAATTCATCAAGGAAAAATAGAAGCGGGCGACCGAAATTCGGTCGCCCGTCGGAGCAACGCTTGAATCGTACGAGGATTTCAGCGTGAAGATGCGAGTTGTTCGCGCCGGGTTTCACGGGCCTGAAGGGCTGCGATGACCTTGGCGTCGATGCCGTAGATATCGTCGCGGAACGCCACCTCGCCGGTCCGATCGATCCAGGCGGTCTGGGAGACGAGGTAGAGCGGCATCGGAGTCGGCAGGTTGATTCGAGTCGTCGGGGTCCAACTGCCCATCACCCGTTCCCGCCGGGCCGGCGACCAGTCGGGCGATCCTTCGAGCAGATAGTCCGCCAGCCAGATCGGATCCTGCAGCCGGACACAGCCATGCGACAGGGCGCGGTTGGCGCGCTTGAAGTAGCTCTTCGACGGCGTGTCGTGGAGATAGACGCTCCAGTTGTTCGCCATCATGAACTTGACCTTGCCGAGGGCGTTGCCCGGCCCCGGCTCCTGCCGGATGCGCAGCGACCGCATGGTGCCGGCACCGATGCCGTTCCAATCGACATAGTCGGCGCTCATCTCGCGCGAGCCGCTGCCCCAGCCGGAGAACAGCCGGTAGTTGCGGCTGGCAAGGTAGCCCGGATTGTTGCGCAGCCTCGGCAGGTACTCCTTGCTGGCGATCGACGGCGGCACTGTCCAGGTCGGGTTGAACTCGAGATAGGTCAGGGCGCTGTTGAACAGCGGCGTCTGGTTCTTGGCCTCGCCGACCACGACGTCCATGGTGCGCACCAGCTGGCCGTCGGCGACGACGTCCATGGTGAAGGCGGCGATGTTGACCATCAGGTAGTCGGGGCCGAGATCGTCCGGCAGCCAGCGCAGCCGCTCCATGCTGGCGACGATCTGGTTCATCCGCTCCGGCCCCTGCCGGTTCAGCATCGCCAGGGTGCCGCGGCCGAGGATGCCGTCCGGCTTCAGCCCGTGCTTGCCCTGGAACTGCTCGACCGCGGCCACCAGCTGCGGATCATAAATGCGGCTCTGGTCGGCGGGATCGCCGACGAATTCGCCGGTGGCGGCCAGACGGGCGCGCAGCACCGGCACGCGGTCGCTCTCCTGCCCCGGCCGCAGGCTCTCGCCCGGCGGGATGGTCGGCCAGCCGGCCTCGGCCAGCGTCTCATAGCCGCTGAGCGCGCCCTTCAGCTGCTGGTACAGCGCGTGCTTCGGCGCCAGATCGGCCAGGAACCGGTCGGGATCGGGCAGCATCGACACCGCGGTGGCCAAAGCCGCCCGGTCGACCGGCTTTGGAGTAATGTCGAAGGTCTTGTCGATCTCGCGCGGGACCAGACGGCCGGCATGCACGTCAACCCCGTACCGCATCACCGCGGCGCTGAGCAGGATCTCGGCAGCGACGACGTCGCCGGTGTCGGGGGAGCGGATCAGCTCCTTCAGCGAGTCGACATAGTAGTCGGACGGGACCAGCCCCTCCTCGCGCGCCTTGGCCAGGCGCGCCACGATCGGCCCGACGCGCGGGTCGAGCCGCCCGTCCATGTCGATCCAGAGTGGAAACCAGCCGCGGCCGGCGTAGAAGTCGCGCACCTCCCGCGCCTTCAGCACCACGCCGCCGACGGTGGCCGTGTCTGCATCGCCGATTGCCGCCTCGATCGCGGCCCGCGGGTCGGACAGTGAGCCCGACTCCAGCGACGCGGCCGCCGGCGTCAGCCCGGCCTGCACCGCGGCCGGCAGGGCCGCCGTGCCGAGCAGGAGGGACAGAAGCGGGACAACGAGGCGTCGCATCGGCAATCTCCAGCAATCCTAAGATACGTAGCGCGGCACCAGGCCTAGAGGAGTCCTTTTGCCGTGATGCGATCGTGAAAGTCACACAGCGTTGCCGCATAGCAACATAATCATTCAATTTTATCAATATACTCCTGACGGCCAATGGATGGCTTTGCCCTTCCCGCCCGCGGATCGCCCGCTTAGGGTACGCACCATGAACGCCGACACGCCCCCTTCCGTCATCGACGCCGCCAAGGGTCGCCATCCCTTGCGCTCGCTCGCCCCCTATCTCTGGCCGGCCGGCCAGCTGGAGATGCGGGCCCGGGTGGTGGCGGCGGTGCTGCTGCTGGTCGCCGCCAAGGTCGCCAGCGTCTACACCCCGATCTTCTACAAGGATGCGATCGACGCCCTGTCCGTGAAGGGCGGGCTGCCGCTGATCCTGCCGGTCGGCGTCATCCTGGCTTACGGCGCGGCCCGGGTGCTGAGCCTGGCCTTCGGCGAGCTGCGTGACGCCATCTTCTCCAAGGTGGCGCAGCGCGCCATCCGCCGCACCGGCCTCGCCACTTTCCAGCATCTGCACAGCCTGTCGCTGCGCTTCCACCTCGACCGCCAGACCGGCGGCCTGTCGCGGGCGATCGAGCGCGGCAACGCGGCGATCGACACGCTGCTGCGCTTCATGCTGTTCAACATCCTGCCGACGCTGGTCGAGATCCTGTTCGTCGTCGCCGTGCTGTGGTGGATCCTCGACCTGTGGTTCGCGCTGGTGACGCTGGCCACCGTCGTCCTCTACATCGCCTTCACCCTGTGGGTGACGGAATGGCGGACCAAATACCGCCGGCAGATGAACGAGACCGACCAGGAAGCCAACACCAAGGCGATCGACAGCCTGCTGAACTTCGAGACGGTCAAGTATTTCGGCAACGAGGACCACGAGGCACGGCGCTACGAGGCATCGCTGATCCGCTACGAGCGGGCGGCGGTGCGCAGCCAGGTGTCGCTGTCGCTGCTGAACATCGGGCAAGCCGCGATCATCGCCGCCGGCCTGACCGCGGTGATGTGGATGGCGGCCGCCGGCATCGTCCAGGGCCGGCTGACGGTCGGCGACTTCGTGCTGGCCAACACCTATCTGATCCAGCTGTACCTGCCGCTGAACTTCTTCGGCTTCGTCTATCGCGAGGTGAAGCAGGCGCTGGTCGACATCGAGAAGATGTTCTCGCTGCTCGGGGTGCCGCCGGAGGTGGTGGACGCGCCGGGGGCCCAACCCCTCCTGGTCCAGGGCGGCACGGTCAGCTTCACCGATGTCGAGTTCGGCTACGACCCGCGGCGGCCGATCCTGAAGGGCGTGACCTTCGCCGTGCCGGCCGGGCACACCGTCGCCATCGTCGGGCCGACCGGGGCCGGCAAGTCGACCATCAGCCGCCTTCTGTTCCGCTTCTACGACGTGACCGCCGGGTCGGTGCGGATCGACGGGCAGGACATCCGCGACATCACGCAATCCAGCCTGCGCGCCGCCATCGGCATCGTCCCGCAGGACACGGTGTTGTTCAACGACACCATCCGCTACAACATTGCTTATGGCCGGCCGGGGGCGAGCGACGACGAGGTGGTGGCGGCGGCACAGATGGCGCGCATCCACGATTTCGTGCTGCGCCTGCCCGACGGCTACGACACCAAGGTCGGCGAGCGCGGGCTGAAGCTGTCGGGCGGCGAGAAGCAGCGCGTGGCGATCGCCCGCACCATCCTGAAGGACCCGGCGATCCTGCTGTTCGACGAGGCGACCTCGGCGCTCGACACCAACACCGAGCGTGAGATCCAGGCCAATCTGCGCGAGGTCAGCCGGGGCAAGACCACGCTGGTGATCGCGCACCGCCTGTCGACCGTGATCGACGCCGACGAGATCATCGTCCTGGCCGACGGCCGCATCGCCGAGCGCGGCAGCCACGCCCAGCTGCTGGCCGAGGACGGCCGCTATGCCGAGATGTGGCGCCGGCAGCAGGAGGCGGCGGAGCGCGGCGAGCTGGCGGCGCCGGAGCGGCCGAACCGCGACCCGGAGGTGGTCGCGGCGTCATGACCGTGCAGCGGCGGCAGGAGCCCGGCGCATCCTCTTCGCCGACCGGCCGGCGATGCGGGCACGCAAATGTGGCGATGTTCTCCTCTGGCTGGCGCGACGGCTTCTACGCCTCCTATTTCGGCCTGGACGAGACCGGCCGCGTGGTCGCGCTGGTTACCGATTTCGGCGTGGTGGAATGGCGCGCCGGGAAATAGAATCGGCGAACCTGCCCGGCACAGGTGGGACGTGCGGCATCGGGAGGGGGATCATGGACATCGGAAACAGCCTTCTGGGCTGGGTCAGGCGCGTCCCACCGCTGGTGGGGCTGCTTCTCGTCGCGGCTTGCGCCACCGCCCGCACCGACAACGGGCAGATACCGCCATCGGCCATGATCGGTAGTGCCTTCGAGGCCGGAGCCAAGGCCCGCGTCATCGCCGACGGGAAGCCCGTCGAGTTTTCCACTGTCTCGCCCGGCGATATCGAGATCCCCAGCGGCCGCATCGTGGTCTGCGACCCGTTCGCGTGCGACCCCGGCATTCCCTTTACCAAAGCCGTCCCTACGGGCCGCTTTCCGGTGCAGCTTGCGGTCGCCAGGGCACCCTCCGGCGAGCAGCAGGTGGCCTATGCCCGAATCCTTTTCTCGGCCCGGCCGGCGGTGCGTTGGGAGATGGCCTTGCCGCCCGGCGAATCCATCGACGGCTCGCAGACGAACTACGCCTTCGGCTTTCCGGTCGAGAGCGGCACCGGCAGTTTCATGGATGCCACCGTCCAGGAGCCATATCTCGCGGCAGCCGCCGACCCGAATACGAAACGCCAGCTGATCGCCGCCCTGAACGAGCACCAGACGAGCGGCGCGACCTGGCTGGTCCGGCCTTTCGGGCCGGGCACGGTCGCGATGTTCTCGACCGGCTTCGGCGACGGCTACTACATCTCCTATTTCGGCCTGGATGATGCCGGCCGGATCGTGTCCCTGACCACGGATCTCGGGGTGATCGAACGGCCGCGTTCCTGATACGGATTTGTGGCCCCTACCGCCTCGGGGCCATCGCGCCCGCCAGGCTCTCGCGCATCGGCGCCGGCGCACTGGCTCCGGACGCCGGGCTGCGCACGAACACCCAGGGGATGGCGTTGACCACGCCCATCGTGGCGATGCTGAGGCCCTGCGCCTTGACCAGATAGTTGGGGAACCGGGACGAGCTGCCGGCCGGAGACATCCCGGAGCGGCTGGAGGGCATCGCCGCGGCCGGGCACGACCTTGCGCCGAGCGAGACGGCGCCCGGCCTGACCGATATGAGCGCGCCCGTCCTCGATTCCTCGGGGCTGGCCGTCGCCGCGCTGACCCTGCCCTTCCTGCCGCAGCGCGGGAACACGGTCTCGCCCGGGGAGGCGCTGGCCGCGCTGCGCGACGCCGACGCACGGATCACGGAGCAGATCGGCGGCCTGGCCGACTGAGGTGTCGCAGCTATCCGGCCGCGGCGGCCAGTTGCCGCGCGGCCCGCAGCAGGCCGGCATTGTCCGCCGCCCGTTCGCCGGACGGCAGGTGGGCGCCGTCCTCCAGCCCGATGCGGCTGTCGAGGCCGCGGGCCAGGGCCATGCGGTAGATCGGCCATTTGGTGGCCTCGTAGCCGTGCAGCAGGCGCGGCAGCGCGATGCCGGCCCGGTCCAGGACCGCCAGGATGCCTTCGGCCACGGCCCGCGCCTCGGCCTCGTCCTGCTCGTTGATCTCGATCAGCACCCGCAGGCAGCGCCCCGTCTCGGGCAGGCGGACGAGGCGTTCGGCATCGGCAACCGACCAGACCCCGGCCTCGATGCCGACGCCCTTGGACAAGGCGAGGCCGATCACCTCCGGCGCGTCTTCCTCGACCAGGTTGACGGAGACGTAGTCGGGCAGGATCTCCCAGCCGCGGATGTCCGCCTGCCGGGCCCGGCCGCCCGGGCGGATCGGCCACCGGGTCGAGACGCCGATCGGGATGCCGGGCACCCGGCCGCGCACGGCCAGCAGCGCCCCGCCGATATCGTCCGGCGCCAGGCTCTCCGCCCCGTCGGCGCTGCGCGGATGGATGTGCAACTCCTCCGCCCCCGCCCGCACCGCGGCCTCGGCGTCACGCGCCAGCTCCTCCGGCGTATACGGCGTCGCCGGATGAAACGACTTGGTGCGGCTTCCGTTCAGACAGCCCTGCAGCATCGGCCCCTCTCGCTTCGGCTGCGCGATCCTGACGATGTTGCCGGCAGCGATCAACGGGACGGAATCGGGATCAGCTTTCGCCCGTCTGCTTCGCCTTGGCCAGCCGCGCACTTTCCCGCTTCAGCGGTCGGCCGACCGGGCAGACCTCCTGGACGAAGCCGTTCAGCGTGTTGGCCAGGTTGTCCTGCAGCAGCCGGTAATAGATGTACTGGCCGCGCTTCTCCCCGACGATCAGCCCGGCGGCTTCGAGCACGCTGAGATGCTGCGAGATCGACGGTTTCGACATCTCGAAGCGCGACGCGATCTCGCCCGCGCTCAGCTCCGCATGGGCGAGATAGGCCAGGATCTTGCGGCGGGGGGCCGAGGCCAGGGCTTCGAAGACGCGCTGCATGACTCATCCTGCCGGCCGGACCGGCGAGTTATTTAGGCATTTAACTAACCATTGACAGATCCGCCGTCGCATAGTTAGGTAAATACCTAAATACAGAACCTCGCCGCACGGCGCAACCCTGCAGGAGGATCCGATGGCTTGCGTCTCCACCGCCCGGATGATCGCCGATCCCGGGACAAGCGCCGTGCACGGCCGGGTGCAATGGGCCCCGGCGCGGTCGCTGTGGACCGGCGGCATGACCGCCGCAGCGCTCGGCCTCGCCCCCTTCGCCAGCAGTTGGGGCGCCGTGGCGCTGTTCGTCGCCACCACCGCCGTCACCATCTGCGCCGGCCATTCCGTCGGCATGCACCGGCTGCTGATCCATCGCAGCTTCTCGGCGCCGCTGTGGCTCGAGCATGTGCTGGTCTATCTCGGCACGCTGGTCGGCATGGCCGGGCCGATCGGCATGATGCGGCTGCACGACACCCGCGACTGGGCGCAGCGCCAGGCGGAGTGCCACGACCTGCACGCCCATCGGGCCGGGATGCTGCGCGACGCCTGGTGGCAGATGCACTGCCGGCTGGTGCTCGACCGCCCGCCCCTTTTCGCGCCGGAGACACGGGTGCTGCGGGACCGCTTCTACCGGGTCCTGGAGCGCAGCTGGATGCTGCAGCAGCTGCCCTGGGCCCTGCTGTTCTGGAGCCTCGGCGGCCTGCCCTGGCTGGTCTGGGGCGTGCCGATGCGAGTGGCGGTGTCGCTGACCGGGCACTGGCTGGGCGGCCCTTTCGCCCCTCGCCGGGGCGACCAGGGGTGGCGGGTCGAGGGCGTGGCGGTGCAGGGCTACAACATCCGCTGGTGCAGCCTCGTCACCTTCGGCGAGTCCTGGCACGGCAACCACCACGCCTTCCCGGACTCGGCGCGCCTGGGCGTCGAGCGCGGCCAGGCCGATCCCGGCTGGTGGCTGCTGCGTGGGCTGGAGCGACTCGGCCTGGTCCGGGATTTGAAGCAGCCCGCCGACCTGCCGCCACGGCCAGGGCTACGGCGGGTGGAGCCGGTACAGGCAGCGATCTGAGCAGATCTCACGATGGGAGGAAGGTCATGCCGTTCGCCTGGATTGGGGCCACTCTTCTCGGTGCGGCCGGTACGGCGGTCTCGGCGCCGCGGGGAGCGCTGGTCTTCTGGCTGACGCTGCGCTGGGCGGGCGCCCTGGATGATCCGTCCTCCGAATAGGCACGCCCGGCCAAATCGCCTAGCCTTCCCGACGCAGAATCAGCGCGAGGGATTGCGGGTGACGGCGGAGACGGTCGAGGGCATGGCGACGCAGATCCGGGGCGGCGACCGCCGGGCCCTGGCCCGCGCCATCACCCTGGTCGAATCCCGCCGCGCCGATCATCGCGAGCGCGCCGAGGCGCTCTTGGAGGCTCTGGCGCCCGCCGCCGGCGGCGCCGTGCGCATCGGCATCTCCGGCCCGCCCGGTGTCGGCAAGTCGACCTTCATCGAGGCCTTCGGCCTGCACCTGACCGGCCGGGGCCATCGCGTTGCGGTGCTGGCGGTGGACCCGTCCTCGCAGCGTTCCGGCGGCTCGATCCTCGGCGACAAGACGCGGATGGAGCTGCTGACCCGCGACCCCGCCGCCTTCATCCGCCCCTCCCCGGCCGGCGCCACGCTGGGCGGGGTGGCGCGACGGACGCGCGAGACCCTGCTGCTGTGCGAGGCCGCCGGCTACGACGTGGTGATCGTCGAGACCGTCGGCGTCGGCCAGTCCGAGACCGCGGTGGCGCAGATGGTCGACGTGTTCCTGCTGCTGCTGCTGCCCGGCGCCGGCGACGAGCTACAGGGCATCAAGCGCGGCATCGTCGAGGTCGCCGACATCCTGGTGGTGAACAAGGCCGACGGCGACCAGAAGGGCGCCGCCAACCACGCGGCCGCCGAATACCGCCACGCTTTGGCCCTGCTGCGCGGCACCGGCGGCTGGACCCCGCCGGTGCTGCAATGCTCGGCGCTGGAGAACCGTGGCATCGACACGGTGTGGGACACGATCGACAAGTTCCGCGCGCAGATGGGCGAGGCCCTGGCCGAGCGCCGCGCCGAGCAGGCCCGCACCTGGCTGTGGCGCGAGCTGGGCGACGGCCTGCTGGACGCGCTGCGCGGTCACCCCGCGGTGGCCGAGGCGCTGCCCGGGCTGGAGGCTGAGGTCGCCGCCGGCCGCCTGCTGCCCACCGCCGCGGCGCGACGGCTGCTGGAGCGGTTCCTGACGGGATGAACGAAGCCCGTGCCGGCCAGGTCTCTCGAAAGGGACCCGGCCGGCGCCGGGTTCAGGCCTTCTTCGTCGCCGAGGCCGCGGCGCCCTTCTTCAGGGCGGCGTCCTTCTTCGGCTTCTTGGCTTCCTTCGGCTTGCGCATTTGACCCTTGGCCATGGCATGCCTCCTTCGCTCGTGGGCGCACACATCATAGCGAAACGCCACGGATCGTCATAAAAATTCAATATCGGCCGGCGGCACGAGAGATCCCGTCCCCGGTCGCCGGATGCGCTATCCTCTCCCCTCGCAACAGGGAGGCGGCGATGACCAGCTACGATGCGATCATCATCGGCACGGGCCAGGCCGGGCCGGCGCTGGCGGACCGGCTGAGCCGGGCCGGGCAGCGTGTCGCCATCATCGAGCGCGCGCGGTTCGGCGGCACCTGCGTCAACACCGGCTGCATCCCGACCAAGACCATGGTCGCCAGCGCCTATGCCGCCCGGATGGCGCAGCGCGCCGCCGAATTCGGCGGCGTCCTGCCCGGCCCGCCGCGGGTCGACATGAAGCAGGTCAAGGCGCGCAAGGACGCCGTCTCCGGCAAATCTCGCGTCGGGGTCGAGAGCTGGGTGCGCGGGATGGAGAACTGCACCGTGATCCAGGGCCACGCCCGGCTGACCGGGCCGCGCAGCGTCCAGGTCGGCGACGAGACCCTGACCGCCGACCGGATCTTCCTGAATGTCGGCGGCCGGGCCGCGGTGCCGCCGATGCCGGGGATCAGGGACGTGCCGTTCCTGACCAACAGCACGATGATGGACCTGGACACGCTGCCGGAGCATCTGGTGATCGTCGGCGGGTCGTATATCGGGCTGGAGTTCGGCCAGATGTTCCGCCGCTTCGGGTCCCGGGTGACGGTGATCGAGATGGGTCCGAGGCTGATCGGCCGTGAGGACGAGGACGTCTCCGATACCATCGCCGGCTTCCTGGAGAAGGAAGGCATCGTCCTCCGCACCAACGCCACATGCCTGAGCGTGGCGCGGCAGGGCGACGGCGTGGCGGTGACGGTCGACTGCACCGCCGGCGCGCCGGTGGTCGAAGGGTCGCATCTGCTGCTGGCGGTCGGGCGCCGGCCGAACACCCACGATCTGGGGCTGGAGGCCGCGGGCGTCACCACCGACGAGCGCGGCTACATCACCGTCGACGACACGCTGCAGACCAGCGTCCCCGGCATCTGGGCGCTGGGAGACTGCAACGGCCGCGGCGCCTTCACCCACACCGCCTACAACGATTTCGAGATCGTCGCCGCCAACCTGCTGGACGGCGACAACCGCCGCGTCAGCGACCGGATCCCGGCCTATGCCCTCTACACCGACCCGCCGCTGGGCCGCGCCGGCATGACCGAGGCAGAGGCGCGCCGCTCCGGCCGCCGCATCCTGGTCGCCAAGCGGCCGATGACCCGGGTCGGCCGGGCCGTCGAGAAGGGCGAGACCGAGGGCTTCATGAAGGTCGTGGTCGATGCCGGCACGCGGCAGATCCTGGGCGCCGCCATCCTCGGCACCGGCGGCGACGAGGTGGTGCACGGACTCTTGGACCTGATGACCGCCAAGGCGCCCTGCGACGTGCTGCAGCGGTCGATGCCGATCCACCCCACCGTCTCCGAGCTGCTGCCGACCCTGCTCGGCTCACTGGAGCCTGCCTCATGAGCGGGCGCGACCGGGTCGAGGCCGAGGTGCTGCGGGTGCTGGGCGCCGCGGCCGGCCGCGCTGTCGCGCCGGAGGACCGGCTGCTGGAGGATCTCGGGCTCGGCCCCGCGGACGTGACGCGGCTGGCCTGGGACATCGAGCAGGGGCTGGGCGCGGAGATCCCGCGCGACGACCTGGCCTCGGTCTTCACCGTCCGCTCGCTGATCGATCTGGTCGACCAGCATTACGACCCGGCGACGGCCGACCCGAAGCACGGGTGGCACATGTGACCGGCGCCGCCCGGCAACCGGCGCCCGCCCTCGCCTTCCATCCGGTCGACGCGGCGCGCTGGCCCGATTTCGAGCGGCTGTTCGAAAGCCGCGGCGGGCCGAAATGGTGCTGGTGCATGGCCTGGCGCGCGACGCCGCAGGAGGTCGGGCTCGATAGCGCCGGCCGCAAGGCGGCGCTGCATGCGCGGGTGCGGGCCGGCGTGCCGATCGGCATCCTGGGCTATTGCGACGGCGAGCCGGTGGCCTGGTGCTCGATCGCCCCGCGCGAGAGCTATCGTCCGCTCGGCGGCCCCGAGGACGGAGAGCGGGTCTGGTCCCTCGCCTGCATGTTCGTGCCCCGCCCGCTGCGCGGCCAGGGCTTGGCCGACCGGCTGATCGCGGCGGCGGTGGAGCATGCGCGGGCCCAGGGCGCCACGGTGGTCGAGGCGTATCCGGTCGATCCGGACTCGCCCAGCTACCGCTTCATGGGCTTCGTCCGGGCCTTCGCCCGGGCCGGCTTCACCGAGATCGGCCGGGCCGGCAGCCGGCGGCATGTCATGCGGCTGAGGGTGTCGGGTTAGCGGCTTCCGTCAGGCCGATGGCGGATGCGGTCAAATCCGCGGGCTCTCCGACCCTAGAGTGGGACAAAACCAGGGGGAGAGCGCGATGCGATCGACGATGCTGGCCGCCATGGCCGTCCTGGCGCTCTCCGGCCCTCCCGTTCTCGCCGCCGACCCGGCGCCGACGGTGCCGGCTTCGGATCTCGCCGATCTGCAGACTGCCTTCGATCCGATGGGACCGGCGGTGCAGGCGCTGACGCTGCCGGACGGCCGTGTGGTGCATTACATCGACGAGGGCGAGCCCGGCTGGCGGCCGGTGCTCTATGTCAGCGGCACCGGCACCAGCGCCCGGGCCTTCGGCATGACAGAATATCTGCGCAGCCTGCGCACCAAGCTGAAGCTCCGCTTCATCAGCGTCGAGCGCAACGGCTTTGGCGACACCGAGTTCCGGCCGGGCTGGACCACCAAGGACTATGCGATGGAGGTCCGCGCCGTGCTGCACCATCTCGGCATCCGGCAGGCCGCCGCCCTGGCGATCTCCGGCGGCGGGCCGTATCTGGCTGAGATCGCGGCAGAGATGCCGGACCGGCTGATCTCGCTGCACTTCCTGGCCGCGACCTCCGGCTTCGGGCCGGAGCGCAAGCCCTGCAAGATGTCAGACGCGGAGCTGGCCGAGACGATGAAGGTGGCGCAGAACCCGGAGGCTTGGTGGGCCTATCCGGAGACCAGCCCGACCCGCAGGATCCCGGGCTTCGCCGACCGGGCCTATGAAGAGGGCGCGCGCACCTATTTCATCCGCGGCCAGATGGGCGACCTGCGCGGCCAGGTGGCCGAATACCGCCGCTACTGCACCGGGCCGAAGGCCGATGTCTCGAAGGTCCAGGTGCCGGCCTATGTCTATCACGGCACCGCCGACGCATCGGTCCCGCTCGACCAGGCGCAGTACTGGCAGTCGCAGTTCCCGAACCTGCGCAAGGCCCGGATCTATGAGGGCGAAGGCCATGACGTGCAGTACCGGCACTGGGACCAGCTGCTGCTGGACGTGGCCGGCCATGCCGAGCTGACCGTGCTGTGCGCCGACGGCAAGTCGCAGGCGGTGCCTGAGGCGGACGCCCGGGCGCTGCTGGCGAAGGGCGCAACGCTGGGCATCTGCGCTTGGAACTGAGCGCCTGGTTGCGGGTAGACTGGAAACCGGATCCCGCAGCGAAGGATGCGCGCCATGGCCGCCACGCCCCCGCCCCTCGAGCTCGACCTGCCGGCCCCCGATTTCCGCCTGCCCGCCACCGACGGCCGGACCTATTCGCTGGACGACGTCGCCGGGCCGCGCGGCACGGTGATCGTCTTCATCTGCAACCACTGCCCCTATGTGAAGGCGGTGATCGACCGGCTGGTGGACGACGCCATGACGCTGCTGTCCGAGGGCATCGGCGTCGCCGCGATCTGCTCCAACGACGCCGCCGCCTATCCGGAGGACAGCTTCGAGAAGATGAAGGCCTTCGACGAGGCGCACGACCTGCCCTTCCCCTATCTGCACGACGAGGACCAGTCGGTGGCGCGGGCCTATGGCGCCGTCTGCACCCCGGACTATTTCGGCTATGACTCGCACCGGCGGCTGAAATATCGCGGCCGGCTGGACGAGGGCCGGACCACACCGCCCCCGCCGCATGCGCGGCGCGAGCTGGTCGAGGCGATGCTCCAGGTCGCCGAGACCGGCCAGGCGCCTGCCGGCCAGGTGCCGTCGATGGGATGCTCGATCAAGTGGAGGGCGGTCTGATACCGGCGAGCCCCCAAAATCGTCATTGCGAGCGCAGCGAAGCAATCCAGGGCCGCTCGCACCGGCCCCTGGATTGCTTCGTCGGCCCGCCTCCTCGCAATGACGGTTCTTTCCCAGGAGAGGGAAGAGCCCGATCACGAATTCGCCGATATAAGCCTCAGCCCTGACCATAGAGGTCGGCAATCACCTGGAAGGCCTGTTTCGGCACCCAGTCCCCGGCGCCGGCCCGGTCTACCCGGACGAGGCCGTAGCCGGCCATGTCGAGGTCACGGCGCGGGTCCGGCGAATGCGGCGCACCGGTGTCGATGAACTGGTAGACGAAGGCGCCGGTAATGCCTTCGGCCCGGCGAGAGGCCTCAGCGCCCCGGGAACGCCGCCTCATACTGCTCCGGCTTGAAGCCCACCAGCAGCGTGCCGCCGGTGTCGAGCACCGGACGCTTGATCATCGAGGGCTGGTCGAGCATCAGCCCGATCGCCCCGGCTTCGGTCAGCCCTTCGCGAGCGGCGTCGGG
This sequence comes from Inquilinus sp. Marseille-Q2685, assembly GCF_916619195.1. Lineage (NCBI taxonomy): Bacteria > Pseudomonadati > Pseudomonadota > Alphaproteobacteria > Rhodospirillales > Rhodospirillaceae > Inquilinus > Inquilinus sp. Marseille-Q2685. The sequence goes on along the minus strand of NZ_CAKAKL010000001.1, from coordinate 228,327 downwards.
CAGCTTGCGGAAGGTGGTGCCGGCCCGGTTCAGTAGCACCTCCCAGCCGGCCTTGCGCGCCCAGCCTTCGAGCGTGGCGCGGTCGATCCCGACCGCCTTGTAGTCGTGGAAGGCATAGGCGACGCCGCGCTGGTCGAGCCAGGCCCGCGCCTTCTTCATCGTGTCGCAGTTCTTGATGCCGTAGATCGTGACCGCCTTCGCCATGTCGCTTCCGCTCTCGTGCTGAGTCTGCCGGACGGGCCCGACCATAGGGGCTGCGGATACGGCCGTCACCCTTGCAGCGGCCAACGGCCGAGGATCAGGTAGCGGCTTTCGCCATGGAGGCTGTGGACGAGCGCGAAATCGCGCACCGGGATGGTGATCGGCGCGTCGAGGATCGCCTCGGGAACGACCTTCCGGTCGTACAGGATCGTCATGTGCAGCCCGGAAGGCGAACCGGGGCGGCGCCGGTGCGGGCCGGCGGCCTCCATTGCCGGACCGAAAGCCTCGCAGAGGTCGAGGAGCGCTGCGCTGCCCTCGGCGCAGCGGAGCACGACCGGCCGGGCCTCCGTGCCCGCCCCGAAGCTCGTCACCCGATCGAACGTCACCTCGAACCGCGGCAGCTCGATCGTCCAGGCGGCGCGCATCGCCCGGTCGACCGACGCGAAGGGCGGAGGCTGGTACCAGCCGACGAACTGCAGCGAGATGTGCAGGACCTCCGGCGGCCGCGGCCGCCCCCGCAAGCCTAGATCGAGCCGCAGGGCCTCCGCACGCGCCCGGATCATGGCGGCGTCGGCCGGCGACGGGAGGATCGCGAAGAAGATCCGGTCCGGCGATATCGAGGGCGTCGGCGGCAGCCCCAGATCCAGCGAGAGCTGCCTGGGATCGCGGCGCGACGCTCTGGAACTGCCTTTCGATGCCACTCGGGATGGTCCGCTCCGCGACAAGTGCACCGAGCCTACACCTTGCCGGGCTTGCCGGGGACCCGCGGCGGCCCGGCGTCATCCGTTTCCCGGACCGGAATAGCTGACACGTCCTGGCAGGTGCCGTCCTGTAGTCTCTCCAGGCGCAGCAGACGAGGCCGAGGATGAGCAAGGCAGCAATGGGGAAGGTCCGGAAGGCGCCGGCGGGGGTGGCGGAGGGCCGTTGCCTGTGCGGCCGGGTGCGGATCGAAATCGGCATCCCGGCGCGCTGGGCCTGGCACGACCATTCCAAGGACAGCCGGCTGGCGCATGGCGCCGCCTATGCCACCTATGTCGGGTGCTGGCGCAGCCGGGTGCGCATCGTCAAGGGCGAGACCGCCCTCGCCCGCTTCGTCGAGGAGGAGACCGGACGGTCGCGCAGCTTCTGCCGTCATTGCGGCACGCCGGTGCTGTATGAGCGGCCGCACGCGCCGCAGATGGTGAACATCCCGCGCGCCCTGTTCGAGACCCGCACCGGCCGCGAGCCGCTGTACCACATCGCCATCGAGCAGGCGCCGGAATGGACGTATCGTGGCGAGCCGCTGCGCCCGCTGAAGGGCTTCCCCGGCGTGGTGTGGACGCGGCCGAGGCGGAAGAAGCGGCCGTTGATGGACGAGGAGTTCTGAGAGCCTGTCCGATACTGCTACCGGTACGGCCGTCTGACGGCGATTTTTCCGCTTCCGGTGCTCACGGGCTTGTGTCCGCTGCGCTCCGGTTCTCAAAATCGCCGCCAGCCGACTCACACCAGCGCAGTCTCGAACAGATTCTCACGCCGCCTGGCGCGCCGGCACCGCGACGACGACCGGCCTGTCGTCGATCGGGAAATGCAGCAGGGCCGCCACCAGCCCGGCGACCGCGGTGGCGATCCAGACCAGGGCATAGGAGCCGGTGACGTCGAACACGAAGCCGCCGGCCCAGGCCCCGAGGAACGAGCCGATCTGGTGGCTGAGGAAGCAGACGCCGAACAGCGTGCCGAGATGGCGCGTGCCGAACACCTTGGCCACCAGCCCGCTGGTCAGCGGCACGGTGCCGAGCCAGGTCAGTCCCATCACGGCGGCGAAGACCACCACCGATGCCTCGCTCTTCGGCGCCAGGTAGAAGACGGCGATGGCGGCGCCACGGATCAGGTACAGCCAGCCGAGCACCTGCTGCTGGCGGAACCGCCCGCCGAGCCAGCCGCAGCCCCAGCTGCCGATCATGTTGAACAGCCCGACCAGCGCCAGCGCCGTGGCGCCGAGCCCGGCCGGCATGTGGCACAGCAGCAGGTAGTTCGGCAGATGCGTGCCGATGAAGGCGAGCTGGAAGCCGCAGGTGAAGAAGCCCAGGGTCAGCAGGCGGTATCCCCGATGGCCGAGCGCCTGCGCCACCGCCGCCCGCAGCGGCATCGCCAGTTCGGCCTGCACCGGCGCGCCGCCCCTGCCCTGGCGATCCAGAGCCAGCCCGAGCGGCGCCACGGCGACCAGGCAGCCGGCCAGCACCAGCAGCGACGCCGCGGTGCCCGACAGATCGGTGACCCATTGCGCCAGCGGCACCAGCAGCACCTGGCCGAGCGACCCGCCGGCGCTGGCCAGGCCCATCGCCATGCTGCGCTTCTCCGGCGGCGCCGCCCGGCCGAGCGCGGTCAGCACCACGCCGAAGGTGGTGCAGCTGATGCCGATGCCGACCAGGAGGCCGAGGCCGAGCACCAGCATCACGCCGGACGAGGCCAGGGCGGTGAGAACCAGGCCGGCGGCGAAGGCGACGGCCCCGAAGGCGACCACCGGCGCCGAGCCCCAACGGTCCGCGGCGGCGCCGGCGAAGGGCTGGGCGAAGCCCCAGACCAGGTTGTGCAGGGCGATGGCGAAGGCGGTCAGCGTCACCGGCACGCCGCGGTCGAAGGAGAACGGCCCGATGAACAGGCCGAAGGTCTGCCGCGAGCCCATGGCGGCGCTCATGATCAGCGCCCCGGCCAGGATCACCAGCCCGGCCTGGATGCCGGGGGATGCGAGCCGCCTACCGTCTGTCACCGCCATCATCCGGATCCTCCTCGTCCGGCCCCACAATGGCGAGCGGCGACGGGCGCGGCAAAAGAGAAGGTTTCGACGACGGGTGAAAGATCTTCACCCGTCCGTGCGGCCCGGGCCTCCCCTGTCGCGAACTCACACCCGTCATTGCGAGCGCAGCGAAGCAATCCAGGGCCGCTTGGCGTCGCTCCTGGATTGCTTCGTCGCTGCGCTCCTCGCAATGACGGATTGGAATGTCGCAAGGGAGAGGCCGGCAGCCTCAGGCGATCCGGCGCCCGGTTCCGGCCGCGCCAGGCCCTGCCGCCTCGACCTCGCGCAGCAGCCAGCGCTGGAAGCCCAGCAGGTCCGGCCGGCGCTCCGCCCCCTCGCAGCCGACTAGCCAATAGGCGGTCTCGGCTTCGATCGCAGGCAGGCCTGCCTCGACCAGGGCCCCGGAGGCGAGGTCCTGGTCGACCAGCGGCCGCCGGCCCAGGGCGATGCCGAGCTCCATGGCGGCGGCCTCGAAGGCCATCTGGATGGTGTCGACGCGCAGGCCGGCGGCCAAGTCGACGCCCTCGGTGCCGGTCCGCTCCGCCCAGGCCTGCCAGTCCTCGCTGGCCGGGGTGACGTGGATCAGCGCGGCGCGGCGCAGATCGACCGCCCCGCCCTCGCCGGCCAGGCGATCCCGATATCCGGGGCTGCACACCGGCACCAGCCGCTCTCCGAACAGCCGGGTCCAGCCGGCGCCGGCGGCGGTCGCCCTGCTCATCCGGATGGCGAAATCGAAACCGTCGACCGGGAAGCCGACCTGCCAGCGCGAGGTGTCGACCGTGACGCCGATGGTGGGCCAGCGCTCGCCGAAGCGGTGCAGCCGCGGCAGCAGCCAGCGGGACGCGAAGGTCGGGGCGCAGCTGACGGTGATGGTCCGGCGCCCGCGATGATGCGGCAGGCGCTGGGTGCCGATGGCGATCAGCGACAGCGCCTCGGAGACATAGGGCAGGTAGTCCGCCCCCTCGGGCGTCAGCGAAAGCCTGCGCGGTTCGCGCACGAACAGCTCGACGCCCAGCGCCCGCTCCAGCCCGACGATGCCGTGGCTGACTGCGCTCGGCGTCACGTTCAACTCGGCGGCGGCGAGCTTGAAGCTGAGATGGCGCCCGGCCGCCTCGAAGAAGCGGAGGGCGGCGAGCGGCGGCAGGCGAAGCGGCATCCGCCGAGCATATCCCGGCGGATTTAGGAGCGCAGCCCCCGGGCGATGGCGTCGGCGAAGCCGGCCGCGATGGCGCCGCCAGGATCCAGCGCCGGGTTGAAGATGGTGACGTCGATGCCGGCCATCCGGCCGCTCGCCGCCGCGGCGAGCACCGCCGTCAGCTCGCCGAAGGACAGCCCGTCCGGCATGCGATAGTCGACCGCCGGCATCACCGCGTCGTCGAGCACGTCGGCGTCGAGATGGACCCAGAAGCCGAGCAGCTCGGGCCGGGTCAGCCAGTCCAGCGCGCGTTCCAGCGCCGCCTCGACGCCGGCCTGCCGGACCGCGGCGAGATCGAGCAGCTCGATGCCGCTGTCCTCGATCCTCTGGCTGCCGGCCCTTGCGGCGTCCTCGGCATCGCGGATCCCGAACGCCACCACGTCCTCGTCGCGGACCAGCGGCCGCAGCCCCTCGGGATCGGCCACCAAGGCCGGGCCGCGGCCGGTGGCCAGCGCCAGGTCCATCGACGCCGCCTCGCCGTTGGGCTCGGCTTCCGGCTGGTAGAAATCGGCGTGGCCGTCGAGGAACAGCAGGCCGAAACGCCCGCGGCGGCGCAGCGGCAGCAGACAGCCGAGCAGGATCGAGCAGTCGCCGCCCAGCACCACCGGCACCTCGCCGGCCCCGAGGACGAGCCCGACGGCGTCGGCGAGCGCGATCGAATAGGCGGCGATGCCGGCAGGGTTGAGCAGCAGCGTCTCGGGATCGCGCCGCGGATCGTAGGGCGGCGGCTCGACCCGGCCGGCCCGCCGCGCCTCCAGCCGCTCCGCCAGCCCCGCCCGGAGCAGGGCCTCTGGCAGCCGCTCGACCCCTTTCGGGAACAGCCCCAGCACCGAGGGTGCCTCGACGATGGCGTAGCGGGGACGGCTCATGGCGGCGCCTCCTCTCCGGTCGCGAATCCAACCGCTTCGCAGCGCCCCGGGTTCCCGGACGCGATCCGCCGGGCAGGCCTCAGGGCGCCGGCTCCGGGAACTTCCGCATCACGGCGCCTGTCGTCTTTGGGAATCCCGAACCGGCTGATCCCTCCGCCCTTCACCCGCGCGATCCGTGGAAAGGAAACGACGATGGCCGATGTCGACGGCAAGGAGTTCGTTCTTGCAGGCATCGTCATGAAACGCCTGCTGTCCGGAGACCAGACCGCGGGGCAGTTCTGCCTCCTCGAGAACAGAAGCGACGGGCACACGAGGACGCCGATCCATGTCCACGCCCGGGACGACGAGACGGTCTACGTCATCGAAGGCGAGCTGACCGCGATGATCGACGGCCAGCCTCGGCGCCTGACGGCGGGCGAAGCCGTCTTCCTGCCGCGCGGCGTTCCGCACCAGCTGGTGAACCTGAGCGGCAATCCCGGCCGGTACATCCTGATCGGGACACCCGCTCTGTTCGACCGGTTCCTCGAGGAAGCCGGCCGCGCACTTCAACCAGGCGACGTCGTGGGACCGCCGACGCCCGCAGAGATCGAGCGTCTCCGCCGGGCCGCGCCGAGCTTCGGCATCACCCTGCTTCCGGACTGGCAGGAACATAGGTCAACCTGATCACGTCCTCGCCAACCCGATCGCTGGCCACGAGGCGGAGCGGCGGCCGGGGGCCGGCGAAGAATGGCTTGCCGCGACCCAGCACGACGGGATGGAGGTAGAGTCGATACTCATCGACAAGGCCGAGGTCGGTCAGGCTTCCCGCCATCTCTGGTCCGGACACCGCGATTTCTCCGCCGAGCCGAGCCTTCAGGCCGCGTATCGCCGCCTCGAGATCGTTGCCGACAAGCGTGGCGTTGGGGCCGACCGACGTCAACGAACGTGACACGACCCATTTCGGCTGGCGCCGCCACGCCGCCGCGAATTCGCGTTGCTCCGCGCTCCACTCAGGCCTGTCTTCGTCCCAATAACGCATGACCTCGTACATGCGGCGGCCGTACACGCTGCCGGTCAGGCCGCGCACATGCTCTGTCCAGTGACGGAAGAGCTCGGGGCCTGTCCGCATCTCCATGTGGTCGACGTATCCGTCCAGGGACTGGTTCATTCCAAAGACGAGCTTCGCCATGCGAGAAGTCTCCAATCCGGTTTCTCAGAATAGCATGAGCGGACGGCCGATCCGCGACCCGTCCGAAAACCGCAAGATCGGTCGAGCGCCGCGTCGCCTGAAGGATCTAGTTTGAGCTGCCACGGAGACCGGGACGAATGACCGCAGCGCTTCGGACCTATCATGCGCGGATGCAGCGCGTGCTGGACCATATCGACCGGCATCTCGACGACGATCTCGATCTCGACGTCCTGAGCGGTGTCGCAGCCTTCTCGAAGTTTCATTTCCACCGGCAGTTCACGGCGACCTTCGGGCTGTCCGTGCATCGCTATGTCCAGCTTGCCCGCATGAAGCGCGCCTCATACCGGCTGGCCTACAGGGCCGACGCACGCGTCACGGACATCGCGATGGATGCCGGTTACGATGCGCCGGATGCCTTCGCCCGCGCCTTCCGGCGACGGTTCGGGCAATCGCCTTCGTCGTTCCGGAACTCTCCCGACTGGGAGCCGTGGCTTGCGGCCTTCGGGCCTCTCGACAATGCGAGGAGCAAGCTCATGCGGAAGACCTTTACCCCTGACGACGTGATGATCCGCGATGTCCCCCCGACGCGGGTGGCGATCATGGAGCATCGGGGTGACCCGGCGACGCTCGGCGCGACCATCCGGCGGTTCATCGCGTGGCGCAAGGCCGCCGGCCTGCACCCCAGGACAAGCCCGACCTTCAATGTCTGGCGGTCCGAGCGGCGGCCTGCGTCGCCTGCCGAATACAGCGTAGACCTTTGCGTTGGGACCGACCGGCCGATCGATGCGAACGGCGAGGACATCAAAGCCGGCGAGATCCCCGGCGGACGCTGCGCGGTGCTGCGCGTCGTCGGCAACACCGACAATCTGGAGCCCGCCGCCCTTTATCTGTATCGCGACTGGCTTCCAGCCAGCGGCGAGGAAGCCCGCGACTTCCCGATCTATTGCCAGCGGCTGAGCTTCTTCCCGGAGGTGCCGGAGCATGAGGCGGTGGCGGAGCTGTTTCTGCCGCTGAAGTAGGGGGCTCTGGTGGCGGCTTGTCCGGTCCGATCGCCGGAAACGGACGGGCTGTTGTCCCGGGATCGCTCTCCGCTGGAATTGGACGGCGCCGGGCGCTATATGACTATCTACATGGTCAGGAGCATGACGGTGGATACGGTCAATCTGGCGGATGCCAAGGCCCATCTGAGCGAGCTCGTCGACCGGGTGGAAGCCGGGGATTCGATCGATATCACTCGGCGCGGCAAGCCGGTCGCCAGGCTCACCGCCGTGGCGAGGCCGCGCAAGCGAGTCGCTCTGCCGATGCTTCAGGCCCTGACCGCAACCATGCAGCCGCAGGCACAGGACGCCGCCGAACTGCTGCGATCGATGCGGGATGGCGATCGCTATTGATGCTGTATCTCGACACGTCGCTGATCGTTGCGGCGCTCTCCAACGAGGCCTCGACCGCTCGCGTCCAGGATTGGCTGGCGGCGCAGGATCCGGCGCAGCTTCTGGTCAGCGACTGGACCATCACCGAAATGTCGTCCGCCATGGCGGTCAAGCTGCGGACCGGCCAGATCACGCTCGATCAGCGTGCCGCGGCGCTGGCCATGTTCAACAAGCTGATCGTAGAGAGCTTCACGGTCCTTCCGGTCGCCGGGCGGCATTTCCGGACGGCGGCAACATTCGTCGGTCAGCATGCGCTCGGGCTGCGAGCCGGCGATGCGCTCCACCTTGTCGTCGCGTCGGAGCATGGCGCCACGGTGCACACGCTCGACCAACGGCTTGCCGACGCCGGCCCCGTGCTCGGCATACCGACGCGCCTTCTGCCTTAATCCAGCCTATCCGTCATCTCGGCATGCTCCGGCGCATCATCGAGAGTCGTGGTCGGCTTCCATCCATCTCAGCAGGCGCCGGATCGGCTCCAGCTTCTCCTCGGACAATCCGGCAAGGCTGCCTTCATCGAGGTAGCCTTCGCGGATCGCTGCTGCGAACACGCGAGTAAGCTGCGAATACCGATAGTCGAACAGGGCGTCGATATGCTTGCGCTGCCGGCGCAAATAGTCTTCGAGATCCCACATCTCGGACGGCGTCGCCGCCTGGGCGGCCTTGGCCTTGAACTCGGCCAGGATTCTCGCGAGCGCCACGCCGAGTGCGGCGTCATAGGCGCGGCGTGCGATCTTCTTTTTCGGACGGAGACCATCTGTGGTCGGACATGAGAGGCCCCTCCATTCACAAGGAGAGCGGCAACCAGACATCGGAGCCTGATTGTGCTCCACCGCTACCCCCTCACTCCCACTCGATCGTCCCCGGCGGCTTCGAGGTGATGTCGTAGACGACGCGGTTGATGCCGCGGACCTCGTTGACGATGCGGGTCGAGACCCGGCCCAGGAACTCGTGGTCGAAGGGGTAGTAGTCGGCGGTCATGCCGTCGGTCGAGGTCACGGCCCGCAGCGCGCAGACATAGTCGTAGGTGCGGCCGTCGCCCATGACGCCGACCGTGCGCACCGGCAGCAGCACCGCGAAGGCCTGCCAGATCGCGTCGTAGAGGCCGGCGCGGCGGATCTCCTCGAGATAGATCACGTCGGCCTTGCGCAGGATCTCCAGCATGTCGCGGCTGACCGCGCCGGGGATGCGGATGCCCAGCCCCGGTCCCGGGAACGGATGGCGGCCGACGAAATCCTCGGGCAGGCCCAGCTCGCGGCCCAGCGCCCGCACCTCGTCCTTGAACAGCTCGCGCAGCGGCTCGACCAGGGCCAGCTTCATCCGCTCCGGCAGGCCGCCGACATTGTGGTGGCTCTTGATCGTCACCGACGGGCCGCCGGTGAAGGACACGCTCTCGATCACGTCGGGGTACAGCGTGCCCTGGGCCAGGAAGCGGGCGCCCTCGATCTTCTCCGCCTCGGCGTCGAACACCTCGACGAAGGCGGCGCCGATGATCTTGCGCTTCTGCTCCGGATCGGTGACGCCCTCGAGCCGGCCGAGGAACAGGTCGGACGCGTCGACATGCACCAGCGGGATGTTGTAGTGGCCGCGGAACAGCGACACCACCTGCTCCGCCTCGCCCGCCCGCATCAGCCCGGTGTCGACGAAGATGCAGGTCAGCTGGTCGCCGATCGCCTCGTGGATCAGCACCGCCGCCACGGCGCTGTCGACGCCGCCCGACAGGCCGCAGATCACCTTGCCGTCGCCGACCTGGGCGCGGATCTTCTGGATCTCGGCCTCGCGGAACGCGGCCATGGTCCAGCTGCCGCTGCAGCCGCAGACATGGTGGGTGAAGTTGCGCAGCAGCGCCGCGCCATGCGGGGTGTGCACCACCTCCGGATGGAACTGCACGCCGTAGAAGCGGCGGGCGTCGTCGGCGGTCACCGCATAGGGCGCATTCTCGCTGGTGGCGACGATGCGGAAGCCGTCCGGCAGTCGTGTGACGCGGTCGCCATGGCTCATCCACACCTGCTCGCGCTGGCCCACGCCCCAGGCGCCGTCGAACAGGGCGCAGTTCTCCCGGATGTCCAGCCAGGCGCGGCCGAACTCGCGATGATGCCCGCCCTCCACCGCGCCGCCCAGCTGCTCGCACATGGTCTGCTGGCCGTAGCAGATGCCCAGCACCGGCACGCCCAGCTCGAACACCAGCTGCGGCGCGCGGGGCGAGGCCGCCTCGGTTACCGAGGCCGGGCCGCCGGAGAGAATGATGCCGCGCGGATCGAAGGCCCGGATGCGGTCGTCGCCCGCATGGTTGAACGGCCAGATCTCGCAATAGACCCCGGACTCGCGCACCCGGCGGGCGATCAGCTGGGTGACCTGGCTGCCGAAATCGAGAATGAGGATGCGGTCCGGCGACGGCGTAGCGGTCGGGGCGGTCATGGCAACTCCGGGGTCGGGCGGTGGGACGGAGCTTTACCCTCCCCCCGCCCGCAGGACAAGCGATGCGGCCCGCGCCCGGCGCGCAACGTCCATGCGCGGATGACGGTTCGGTGACGGCACGCCCGTCCTACGGCCATGTTGAAGGCTGGGTCAGCGCAAGCACGGCGAGGATGGCTACCAGCCCCAGCTGCGCCCCGGCGATCCAGAGCAGGCGGGTGCGGAACGGCTCCTTCCGTGTCTTGTGGCGCAGCAGCCGCTGCCCGGCGATGGCACCGGGCGTGCCGCCGATCGCGGCCAAGGCCAGCAGCGTGCGCTCCGGGATCCGCCGCCGGCCGCCGACGGCGCACCATTTGTCCCAGGCGAACAGGGCGAAGGCGGCCGCGCTGGCGGCCAGGAGATAGAGCGCCAGGGCGGTCATGCGGCCGGGGCGATGGGCCGGTCGAAGCGGAAGGCGCTTTCCGCCAGCACGGCGCCGCCGAAGCGCTCCAGCCGGTCGGCATAGGGCTCGCCGCCGAGATGGCGGTAGAAGCCGGTGGCGCGGAAATTCGCGGTCAGGGCCCACAGCATGAAGGGCGTCATGCCGCGCTCGGCGAACCAGGCGGAGGACGCGGCCATCAGCGCCCGGCCGTGCCCCCTGCCCTTCGCCCGGTCGAGCAGGTAGAGGGCGTAGATCTCGCCCCAGTTCCAGCCCGGCGCGCCGCGGGCCCGGCCGCACAGGGCGAAGCCGACCGGCACCGCCCCGCCGGCCGGGGTCGGGTCCAGCGCCAGGAAGGTGGCGGTGCCGTCCTCATGCGCCAGCGAGCGTTCATGGCCGCGCTCGCGCTGGGTCACGGTCATGCGGTCGAGATACTCGTCCGGCACCAGGCCGCGATAGGTCTCCTGCCAGGCCTGGACATGGATCCGCGCGATCGTCGGCGCGTCGGCCAGGACCGCGCGACGGATCATGCCGCCTCCGTCTCGGCGGCGTCGGCCTTCGGCCCGCGCTCCAGCACCGCGACGAAGAAGCCGTCGGTGCCGTTGGCGGCGGGCGACAAGCGCAGCATGCCGCTGGTCGGGGCCGGGCCGGTGCCGACCGCCTCGTCCCACACCGTCTCGACCGGCACCAGCCGGTAGTCGGGGTGGCTGGCCAGGAAGCCCTCGATCTGCGCCTCGTTCTCCTCGCGCAGCAGCGAGCAGGTGGCGTAGATCACCCGGCCGCCATCCGGCTTGGCCAGGCGGGCGGCGCTGTCCAGGATCTCGCGCTGGACGCCGAGCAGCCGCTCCAGCTCCATCGGCCGCCACCGGGCGTCCGGGTTGCGGCGCCAGGCGCCGGTGCCGCTGCAGGGCGCGTCGATCAGCACCCGGTCGAACTTGCCGCGCTGCTTCTTCACCCAGCGGTCGCGCTCATTCTCCAGCAGGCGCGGCTCGACATTGTCGATGCCGGCGCGGCGCAGCCGCTCCTTGCCGCGGTCGAGCCGGCCCTTGGAGACATCGCAGGCGACGACCCGGCCCTTGCCCTTCATCCGCGCTGCCAGGGCCAGGGCCTTGCCGCCGGCGCCGGAGCAGAAATCCACCACCTGCTGGCCCGGCCGGGCGTCGACCAGCAGCGCGATCAGCTGCGAACCCTCGTCCTGCACCTCGATCAGGCCGGACTGGAAGGCGGGATGGCGGCCGAGCTGCGGCCGGCCCTTGACCCGGATGCCCAGCGGCGACAGCGGCGTCGGCACCACGTCGAGCTTGCCGGCGGCCAGGGTCTGCAGCACCTCGTCGCGCGTGCCGCGCAGCTCGTTGACCCGCAGGTCGAGCGGCGCCTGGTCCAGCAGCGCCGCCACCTCTGCCTCGTAGCGGTCGCCGAAATTCGCCTCCAGCGAGGCGGCGGCCCAGTCCGGGATCTCGCTGCGCACATGCTTCGGCATGTCCGGGTGATCGAGCGGCTGACCGGCGGTGGCCTTGACCAGCGCCTCCTCCGGCTTGTCCAGCGGGATCGGCGCGTAGGTCTCGCCGGAGAACAGCCGGCCCATATCCTTGACCGCGACGCCCTCGGCCAGGGTCAGCTCGGCGATCACCCGGTTGCGCGGCGTGTCCTCGGCCTCGGCCCGGGCCAGCCACCAGCCCAGGCGGGCGTGGTGGCGCAGCACGGCGTAGACGCGGGCGGCGATCTCGCTGCGGTCCTTGGAGCCGATGAAGCGGCGGGTGCGGAAATAGGCCGAGACCAGGGCGTCGGCGGGGCGGTTCTCGATGCCGAGGCGCTCGAGAATGTCGATCGTGGCCTGGATGCGGGCGGAGGGGGTCATGGTCCGGAGCGTAGCAGGAAAACGCGCCTTCTACCGCGCTTCGGCTGTGGCGGCCAGCTTTTGCCCGATGGCGCGGGCTAGCTATGCGCTGCCGGTATCAGGCCGCGGTCTGCAGCCCGGCTTCCCACTCCTCGCGCACCTCGGCCTCCGGATCTTCCGCGCGGGTGCCCACCAGCCGGCGCAGCCCGTCCGGCCCGAGCAGCCGGCTGAGAGCCCAAACCGCGGCGCCGCGCACCAAGGGCGAGGCATCGTCCAGCAGCGGCTCGACAGCCGGTGCCAAGCCCGGGTCGCCGCTGTTGCCGATGGCGATCAGCACGTTGCGCAGGAGGCGGTCGCGGCCGATGCGCTTGATCGGCGAGCCGGAGAAGGCGGCGCGGAAGCCGGCATCGTCGAAGCGGAGCAGCGAGGCCAGGGCCGGGCCGTTCAGCCCCGGCCGCGGCGCCAGCGCCGCCTCGCGCCCCACGGCGGCGAACTTGTTCCAGGGGCACACCGCCAGGCAGTCGTCGCAGCCATAGATGCGGTTGCCGAGCAGCGGCCGCAGCTCGCGCGGGATCGGGCCCTTGTGCTCGATGGTCAGGTAGGAGATGCAGCGCCTTGCGTCGAGCCGGTAGGGTGCCGGGAAGGCCGCGGTCGGGCAGACGTCGAGGCAGGCATGGCAGGAGCCGCAGCGGTCGCGCTCCGGCGGGTCCGGCGGCAGCGCGATCGCCAGGTAGATCTCGCCGAGGAACAGCCAGGAGCCCCAGTCGCGCGACACCAGGTTGGTGTGCTTGCCCTGCCAGCCGATCCCGGCCCGCATCGCCAGCGGCTTCTCCATCACCGGCGCGGTGTCGACGAAGACCTTCAGCTCGGTCGCGAAGGTGCGATGGATCCAGCCGCCCAGCGCCTTCAGCTTCTTCTTGACCACGTCGTGGTAGTCGCGGCCCTGGGCGTAGACCGAGATCACTCCCCTCCCCCGCTCCCGCAGCAGCGGCAGCGGGTCCTCGGCCGGGCCGTAGTTGAGGCCGAGCGACAGCACGGTGCGGGCGTCAGGCCACAGCGTCTGCGGGTCGGCGCGGCGGTCGGCATGGGCCTCCATCCAGCCCATGTCGCCGTGCTGGCCCTCGCCGAGGAACAGCTCCAGCCGTTCGCGCAGCTTGGGGTCCGGCGTGGCGGCGGCGAAGCCGGCGCTGTCGAAGCCGAGGACGAAGGCCTCGGCCCGGATACGGTCTTTTATGGCGGCCGCGCCGGTCATCCCCGTCCGCGATAGGGCGGCACGCCCTGGTCGGGCAGCCACAGGCCCTCGGGCGCCGGCCCGCTCTGATAGAACACGTCGATCGGGATGCCGCCGCGCGGATACCAGTAGCCGCCGATGCGCAGCCATCGCGGCTTCATCGCCTGGATCAGCCGCTCGGCCACATAGACGGTGCAGTCCTCGTGGAAGGCGCCGTGGTTACGGAACGAGCCGAGGAACAGCTTCAGCGACTTGCTCTCGACGATCTTCGCCGCCGGGGCGTAGTCGATCACCAGATGGGCGAAGTCGGGCTGGCCGGTGATCGGGCACAGCGAGGTGAACTCCGGCGCGGTGAAGCGCACCAGGTACAGCTGCTTCGGCCGCGGGTTCGGCACCGTCTCCAGCACCGCCGCCTCGGGCGAATCCGGCAACGCCGTCGCCTGGCCGAGCTGGGTGAGGGCTTCCGTGCCCTTCGTCTTCGCCTTGCGGGCCATGATCTCTCCTCAGAGGGCCGGGATGTCGCCCAGCGCCTGCTCCGCCTCGAAGGCGGCGGCGAAGGCGTCGAGCGTGCCGGCCTCGATGGCGCCGCGCAGGCCGGCCATCAGGTCCTGATAATAGGTCAGGTTGTGATGGGTCAGCAGCATCAGCCCCAGCACCTCCTCGCTGCGCACCAGATGGTGCAGATAGGCGCGGCTGTACTGGCGGCAAGCGGGGCAGCGGCAGGATTCGTCCAGCGGCCGCTCGTCGTCCTGGTGCCGGGCGTTGCGCAGGTTGACCGTGCCGCGGCGGGTGAAGGCCTGGCCGGTGCGGCCGGAGCGGGGGGGCAGCACGCAGTCGAACATGTCGACGCCACGCCTCACCGAGCCGACCAGGTCGGAGGGTTTGCCCACCCCCATCAGATAGCGCGGCCGGTCGTCCGGCAGCGCCGGGGTGGTCACGTCGAGGGCGGCGAACATCCGCTCCTGCCCCTCGCCCACCGCCAGGCCGCCGATGGCGTAGCCCTCGAAGCCGATGGCGGTCAGCGCTGCGGCGGATTCGAGCCGCAGCTCGGGGAAGACGCTGCCCTGGACGATGCCGAACTGGCCGTAGCCGGGCCGGGCGACGAAGGCGTCGCGCGAGCGCTTGGCCCAGTCCATCGACAGGCGCATCGAGCTGGCCGCCACCTCCGGCTCCGCCGGGAAGGGCGTGCATTCGTCGAAGGCCATGGTGATGGTGGCGTCGAGCAGGTGCTGGATCTCGGTCGACCGCGCCGGGGTCAGCCGGTGCTCGCTGCCGTCGAGATGCGAGCGGAAGGTCACCCCGTCCTTGTCCATGCGCCGCAGCTGCGACAGCGACATCACCTGGAAGCCGCCGGAATCGGTCAGGATCGGGCCGGGCCAGTTCATGAAGCGGTGCAGGCCGCCGAGGCGCGACACCCGCTCCGCCCCCGGGCGCAGCATTAGGTGGTAGGTGTTGCCCAGCACGATCTGCGCGCCGGTGGCCGCCACCTCCTCCGGCCGCATCGCCTTCACCGTCGCGGCGGTGCCGACCGGCATGAAGGTCGGGGTCTCGACCACGCCACGGGCGGTGTGCAGGCGGCCCCTGCGCGCGGCGCCGTCACGGGCCAGGGTCTCGAAGCGGAACTCAGTCATCTTTGTCCGACCGGTGCAGCAGGCAGGCGTCGCCGTAGGAGTAGAAACGGTAGCCCGCGGAAATGGCATGGGCATAGGCCTGCTTCATCCGCTCCATGCCGGCGAAGGCGCAGACCAGCATGAACAGGGTCGAGCGCGGCAGGTGGAAGTTCGTCACCAGCAGATCGACGGCACGGAAGCGGTAGCCCGGGGTGATGAAGATCGCGGTCGACCCGTCGAAGGGCCGCACGGTGCCGTCCTCGGCCGCCGCGCTCTCCAGCAGGCGCAGGCTGGTGGTGCCGACCGACACGATGCGGCCGCCGGCGGCCCGCACGGCGTTGATCCGGTCGGCGGCCTCCGCGGTCAGCACGCCGCGCTCGGCGTGCATGACATGGCCCTCGACCGTGTCGCTCTTCACCGGCAGGAAGGTCCCGGCGCCGACATGCAGGGTCAGCCGCACCGTCTCGATGCCCCGCGCCGCCAGCGCGTCCAGCAGTGGTGGGGTGAAGTGCAGTCCCGCGGTCGGCGCAGCAACGGCGCCATCGTGCCGGGCGAAGACGGTCTGGTAGTCCGTGCGGTCTCGCTCGTCCGGCCCGTCCGGCCGGTCGATATAGGGTGGCAGCGGGATCTCGCCATGGCGGCGGAGATTGTCCGCCAGAGCGCCGGGATCGTCGAAGGCGACCTCGACCTCGCCGGCCTCGCCCTTGGCCACGATGGTGGCGGCGAAGTCGTCGGCGAAGCGGACCACGTCGCCGGGCTTCAGCTTCTTGGCCGGGCGGGCGAAGGCGCGCCAGCGCCCGGCCTCGGCCGGCTGGTGCAGCATGATCTCGATCCCCACCAGACCGCGCTTGCCGTGCAGCCGGGCCGGGATGACGCGGGTGTCGTTGACCACCAGCAGGTCGCCCGCGCGCAGCCGGCCCGGCAGGTCGCCGATCCGGCGGTCGGTCAGGCCGTCGGCCGCCACCTCCAGCAGCCGGGCGGCGTCGCGCGGCTCGGCCGGCCGGTCGGCGATCAGCTGCCGCGGCAGGTCGAAATCGAACTCGTCGACACGCATGGCGAAGGCGGGGTCAGCCGTTCTGCAGCGCCGGCATCGGCAGGACGACGTTCATCAGCGCCCGGAACGGCGCCAGGAACAGAAGGGCGCAGGCCAGCTTCACCGCCAGGTCGCCGGCCATCAGGGTCAGCAGCGGCAGGCCGGTGCCGGCGAAGGCGATGGTGAAGAACAGGGCGGTGTCGACCACCGAGCCGAGAGCCGAGCCGATGAAGGGCGCCCGCCACCAGGCGGCGCGGCGCAGCCGGTCGAAGATGTGGATGTCAAGCAGCTGGCCGACCAGGAAGGCGGTGCCGGAGGCGACGGCGATGCGCCAGTCGGCCAGCCACAGCGACAGCAGGACGGCGAGCGCGAAGCCGACATAGGCGACCTGACGGGCACGGTGCGGACCGAAGAAGCGGTTGGTCAGGTCGGTGACCAGGAAGGTGACCGGATAGGTGAAGGCACCCCAGGTCAGCCAGTCGTTGATCGGGAACTGGACCAGGTAGTTCGAGGCCACCACGACGGCGATCATCGCGATCAGCGCCAGGCCCATGCCGCGGGTTTCGGTACGCAAGGCAGGCTCTTCCAATACAAAACGCCCGCGGCGCAGCCCTCGGCGCCCGGGTCCGGTGGGGCTTTTAGCGCAAGATGCCGTGTTTGGCCACCGCGCTGCGCGTCATATCCCCGATGCCTAAGGCTGCACCAGCAGGAACAGCACGGCGCCAGCGCCGAGCAGCAGGAACGGGCTGACCCGGGTGAGCAGCAGGGCGAGGCAGGAGATCGCGGCCATGGCCCAGGCCAGCAATCCGCCTTCTGCCGCCTGCAGCAGGGTGAAGGACGCGGCCAGCACCATACCGGCGGCAACCGGCGCCAGACCGGTTTCGACCGCCCGCTGCCACGGCGCGCCGCGATAGCGCGCCCACAGCCGCGCCAGACCGTAGACCAGCAGCGAGGACGGCACGAAGATCGCGGCCGTCGCCACCAGCGCCCCGGCCCAGCCGGCGGCCTGCCAGCCGACCAGCGTCACCAGCAGCGATCCCGGCCCGGGTGTCATCCGCGACAGGCCGAACAGGTCGAGGAAGCGGGCGTCGGTCATCCAGCCATAGACGCCGACCGACTGCCGATGGATGTCGGCGACGATGCTCTGGCCGCCGCCGACGCTGAGGAAGGACAGCGGTACGAAGACGATCAGCAGCCGCAGCAGGATGCTGTCCATCGCTCAGTCCCTCCGCGGCCGCCAGGCGGCGTAAGCGATGCTGAGCGGCGCCAGCACCGCCATCACCGGCAGCAGCGGCAGGCGCAGCACGCCGATCGCCAGGAAGGTGGCAACGATGATCGCGACCGGCACGGCGGAACGGGCCGCCCGGCGCGCCGCCCGCACGCCCATCTGCAGCGACAGCCCGACCGCCGCGGCCGCCGCCCCGGCCAGGGCCAGGTGGACGGAGCGGTATTGCGCGACCTCGCTGAAAGCTGCTGCGGCGGCGATGGCGACCAGCATCGCTGGCACCACCATGCCGAGCACGCCGGCCAGCGCCCCCGCCCCGCCGCGCAGCCGGAAGCCGATCCACAGCGACAGGTTGACGACATTGACGCCGGGGAAGGCCTGGGCCAGGGCGAGGCCGTTGAGGAAGTCGGCCTCGGACACCCAGCGCCGGTTTTGCACGAACTCCCGCAGCATCCAGCCGCTGAGCCCGCCGCCGAAGCTGGTCAGCCCGATCTTGGCAAAGGCCAGGAAGATCTGCCCCAGGCCCGGCGGCCCGGCCGCCGCCTCTTCCACTGCGGTCTCAGCCATGCCGGCTCCCGATTCTCCGCGACTTCGTCACTCAAGCGCAGGCACGACGCGGCAACAAGGGGCGCGACAACAGGTCGACTTGGCGCGATTGCGCACTAACGGATCCGCCCCGATATGTGTATAAACGGGTGTATATACGTGCGTTCACGGCGTTGCGAGGAACCAGGATGAGGATGACGGTCAAGAAGTGGGGCAACAGCGCCGCCGTACGCATCCCCGCCTCGATCATGGAGGTCGCCCAGTTGTCGATCGATCAGCCGGTGGATGTGCGGCTGGAACGCGGCCGGATCATCATCGAACCGATCCTCGAAGACGGCATCGCCGGCGCCGATCTCGACGCGCTGCTGGCCGGCGTCACCGACGAGAACCGGCACGACCCGGTGGATTTCGGCCGGCCCGTGGGCAAGGAAGTCTGGTAGATGGCCAAGCCGCCGGCCTACGTCCCCGACCGCGGCGACATCATCTGGATCGACTTCGATCCGCAGGCAGGCCACGAGCAGGCTGGGCACCGCCCCGCCCTCGTCCTCTCCCCCGCCGTCTACAACGCCAAGGTCGGATTGCTGATCGCCTGCCCGATGACGACGAAGGTCAAGGGCTATCCCTTCGAGGTGCCGATCGCCGGCGCTGTTTCCGGTGCGGCTCTCGCCGACCAGGTGAAGTCGCTCGACTGGCGGACCCGCGGCGCAGTGTTCAAGGGGCGTGCCTCGGCCAATGAGGTCATGGACGTCCGCAAGAAGCTTCGCGCATTGGTTTAGCACCCACGCCGCGCCTCAGAACTCCTCGACGCTGAGCACGCCGGGGACGGACTTCAACGCCGCCTTGGCCCGGCCGCCGACGGCATAGGCGCCGGGCAGCTCGATCTCGACCTCCTCGGTCGGCGACAGCAGCAGCTGAAGGTTGACCTTGCAGCGCCCCTGCCCTTCGCGGTCCAGCAGCCCGTGCAGCGGCTGGATCGCCTGCACCCCGTCGACATAGATGACGAAGCGGGCGGCGCTCTTGGCCAAGGCCTGGTCGATCGGCTCGACCGACAGCGCGGTCAGCCGCAGCTCCTCGCCGCGGCTCTGGATCTCCACCGCCATAGCCAGGGCGGCGCCGACCTCGAGCAACTGTCGCGCGGTCGCCAGGGTCTCGGCGAAGAAGGTCACCTCGAACACCCCGCTGGCGTCGGAGAAGGTGCCGAAGCACATGCGGTTGCCGGTCTTGGTCGTCATCTCGCGCTTCGCCATCAGGATGCCGGCGAGGCGGAGCTGGGTGTGGCCGAGCCGCATCTTCTGGCCAATCTCGGCCGAGCGCACCGAGCCCAGGCGCTTGGTGTTGTAGGTGTCGAGCGGATGGGCGGAGAGGTAGAAGCCGACGGCGTCGAATTCCTGCCGCAGCCGCTCCATCGAATCCCAGTCCGGGATGTTGGGCAGCGGCGGCGCGCTCAATCCTCCGCCGGCCGGGCCGCCGAACAGGCCGATCTGGCCGCTGTCGCGCTCCGCCGCCACGGTATGGGCATAGCGCAGCAGCGTCTCGAAGGAGGCGACGACGCGGGCGCGGTTGCTGTCGATCGAATCGAAGGCGCCCGCTCGCGCCAGATTCTCCAGCTGGCGTTTGTTCAGCAGCTTGAGGTCGAGCCGCCGGGCCAGGTCGAACAGGTCTTTGAAGGGCCCGCCGCGCTCACGCTCCTGCACCAGGCTGCGCATCGCCTCGGGGCCCACGCCCTTGATCGCGCCGAGGGCGTAGCGGATCGCCTTTTTGCCGTCCGGCAGCACCTCCACCGCGAAGACGGCGTCCGACTTGTTGATGTCCGGGATCAGCAGCTTGATGCCGAGGCGCGACAGCTCCTGCCGGAAGACGTTCAGCTTGTCGGTGTTGCCGAGATCGAGCGTCATCGACGCCGCCAGGAACTCGACCGGGTGGTTCGCCTTCAGATAGGCGGTCTGGTAGGCGACGATGGCATAGGCGGCGGCGTGCGACTTGTTGAAGCCGTAGCCGGCGAATTTCTCGACCTGGTCGAAGATGTTGGCCGCCTGCCCCTCCGGCACGCCGCGGGCGGATGCGCCCTCGACGAAGGTCTTCTTCTGGGCATCCATCTCCGCCTTGATCTTCTTGCCCATGGCGCGGCGGAGAAGATCGGCGCCGCCGAGCGAATAGCCCGCCAGCGTCTGCGCCACCTGCATCACCTGCTCCTGATAGACCATGATGCCGTAGGTCTCTTCCAGGATCGGCTGCAGCGAGGGGTGGAGATAGTCCGGCGCCTTGGTGCCGTTCTTGACCTCGATGTAGGTCGGGATGTTGTCCATCGGGCCGGGGCGGTAGAGGGCCACCAGCGCGATGATGTCCTCGACCCGGTTCGGCTTCATCCGTCGCAGCACGTCGCGCATGCCCGAGCTTTCCAGCTGGAACACGCCGGTCGATTCCGCCCGGCCGAGCATGGCGTACGTCGTGGGGTCGTCGAGCGGGATCTTCGCCAGGTCGATGTCGACGCCGCTGGCCTTCAGCAGGTTCTCCGCGGTGCGCAGCACGGTCAGCGTCTTCAGGCCGAGGAAGTCGAACTTCACCAGCCCGGCCTGCTCGACATACTTCATGTTGAACTGGGTGGCCGGGATCGGCGAGCGCGGGTCTCGGTACAGCGCCACCAGTTGGTGCAGCGGCCGGTCGCCGATCACCACGCCGGCGGCGTGGGTCGAGGCGTGGCGGTACAGGCCCTCCAGCTTCATCGCCAGGTCGATCAGGTGGCGCACCTGGGGATCGTTGTCGCGCTCCTGCTGCAGCGCCGGCTCGCCCTCGATCGCCTGGGCCAGGGTCACCGGGTTGGCCGGGTTGTTCGGCACCAGCTTGCAGATGCGGTCGACCTGGCCATACGGCATCTGCAGCACGCGGCCGACGTCGCGCAGCACGGCGCGGGCCTGCAGCTTACCGAAGGTGATGATCTGCGCCACCCGGTCGTGCCCATAGCGGTCGCGGACATAGGCGATCACCTCGTCGCGCCGGTCCTGGCAGAAGTCGATGTCGAAGTCCGGCATCGACACGCGCTCGGGGTTCAGGAACCGCTCGAACAGCAGGCCGAAGCGCAGCGGGTCGAGATCGGTGATGGTCAGCGCCCAGGCGACGGCCGAGCCGGCGCCGGAGCCGCGGCCCGGCCCGACCGGGATGTCGTGCGCCTTGGACCATTTGATGAAGTCCGAGACGATCAGGAAGTAGCCCGGGAAGCCCATCTTCTCGATGACGTCGAGCTCGTAGTCGAGCCGGGCGGTGTATTTCTCCCGAACCGCCTCGCGCTCCTCCGCCGTCATCTCCGGCGTGTAGACATGCGCCTCCAGCCGAGCCTTCAGCCCGTCATGCGCCTGGGCTCGCAGCTCCTCGGCCTCGCTGCGGCCGGCGTCGCCGGTGAAGGCCGGCAGGATCGGGTTCCGCTTCTTCGGCATGAAGGCGCAGCGCCGGGCGATCACCAGCGTGTTGTCGACCGCCTCCGGCAGGTCGGCGAAGAGCTGCCGCATCTCCTCGGCCGAGCGGAAGCGGTGGTCGCGCGTCACCCGCCGCCGGTTGGCCTCGACCACATAGGTGCCGTCGGCGATGCACAGCAGGGCGTCATGCGCCTCGTACATGTCCTCGCCGGCGAAGAAGCAGTCATTGGTGGCGACGAGCGGCACGTCCTCCTGGTAGGCGAGGTCGACCAGCCCGGCTTCGATCCGATCCTCCTCCTCCATGCCGTGACGCATCAGCTCGACATAGAGCCGGCCGGGGAACAGGGTCTTCAGATAGCGCAGCGTGGCCAGAGCCCGCTCCGGATGCTCGGCCAGCAGCAGGCGGCCGACCGGGCCCTTGGGGCCGCCGGTCAGGGCGATGACGCCCTCGGTGTGGCCCTCCAGCGCTTCCAGCGGCAGCTGCGGGGCCAGCCCCTGCTCGGTCTCCAGATAGGCGCGGCTGGTCAGCGCCATCAGGTTCTCGTAGCCGGCCTCGTTCTGGGCCAGCAGCACCAAACAGTCCGGCTCGGCGATCGCCGGGCCGCCGACGCGGGCGCCCGATTCCGTCTCCGCCCTCGTGATGCTGAGGATGGTGCCGATGATCGGCTGGATGCCGTAGTCCTTGGCGGCGAAGGAGAATTCCAGCGCGCCGAACAGGTTGCCGGTGTCGGTGACCGCGACCGCCGGCATCTGCAGCTTCTTGCAGATGCCGACCAGCTCCTTGATCTTGATCGCCCCTTCCGACAGGGAATAGGCGCTGTGCACGCGCAGATGGACGAAATCGGCGTGTGGCATGCGGCGGCTCTCCGCGGCGACGAAACAGGGGCGGCCCGATAGAATCGGGCGCAGCCCTACTCGTACCGCAGAGCCTCGACCGGGTCGAGCCGGGCGGCCCGCCAGGCGGGATAGATCGAGGCCAGCAGCGACAGCGCCAGCGCCATGCCGCAGACCAGCACCACCTCGCCGGCGTCGATCTCGGTCGGGATCCGGGTCAGGGAGTACTGCCGCGGGTCGAAGATCGGCGTGCCGGTCAGCTGCTGCAGCCATTGCCGCAGCGCCTCCAGGCTGTCGGCCAGGGCGATGCCGAGACCGAGCCCGGCCACGGTGCCGATCACGCCGATGGTGGCGCCGGCCAGGAAGAAGATGCGCAGGATCGATCCGCGCGAGGCGCCCATGGTGCGCAGGATGGCGATGTCCGCCCCCTTCTCCTTCACCAGCATGATCAGGCTGGAGATGATGTTGAAGGCCGCCACCAGGACGATCAGCGACAGGATCACGAAGATCACGTTGCGCTGCCCGGCGACGATGTCGAGATAGCCGGACAGCGCCTGCTTCCAGTCGAAGAAGCGGACGCCGGACCCGGCGGCCTCCTGCAGCGGCCTGGCGATGTCGCCGATCCGCTCGGGGTCGCGGACGTTGACGTCGAGCCGGGTGACGCCCTGGAGGCCGAGCAGCGACTGCGCCGCCGGCAGCGGCAGCACGGCGACGCCGCTGTCGAACTGGTACAGCCCGGCGTCGAAGATCGCGGCCACGGTGAAGGCGCGCGCGACCGGGCCGGCGGACTGCTCCCCCTGCCCCGGCGCGCCCGGCGCCAGCAGGGTCAGCTTGCCGCCGAGCCCGAGGCCCAGCTTCTCCGCCAGCCCGCGGCCGATCGCCACCGTGTCGCCGGTGAAGGCGCCCGGCGCCTGCAGCTGCAGGTCCTGCGCCACCAGCGGCCGGGCCAGAAAATCCTCCGGGCTTTCACCCCGGATCTGCACGCCGGCCGAGGCCTTGCCGGCGCTGGCCAGCGCCTGGCCCTCGACCACCGGCACGACCCGGGTGACGCCGTCGACCCCGCGCAGCCGGCCCGCCCTTTCCTGGTAGTCGGCCATGTCGCGGCCGCCCAGCGGCACGACGCTGACATGGGCGTTGAAGCCGAGGAACCGGGCCAGCAGCTCGGTCTGGAAGCCGTTCATCACCGCGGTGACGGTGATCAGCGTGGCGACGCCGATGATGATGCCGAGCAGCGAGAAGCCGGCGATCAGCGACACGAAGCCCTGGCCACGGCGGGCCCGCAGGTATCGGAAGGCGACGGCGCGTTCGAAGGCGTTGAACATCAACGCCCCACCAGAACGCCGTCGCGCATCTCCACCACCCGGTCCATGCGCTCGGCCAGCTCCAGGTTGTGGGTCGCGATCAGGGCGCCGACGCCGGTCGACCGCACCACGTCCGTCAGCATCTCGAACACCGCGTCCGAAGTCGTGTGATCCAGGTTGCCGGTCGGCTCGTCGGCGATCAGCACCTTCGGCGCGTTGGCCAGTGCCCGGGCGATGGCGACGCGCTGCTGCTCGCCGCCCGACAGCTGCGCGGGGCGATGCTCCAGCCTTCCGGCCAGGCCGACCCGGGCCAGCAGGTCCCGCCCGCGCTGGCGCGCGGTGGCCCGCGTCTGGCCGGCGATCATCTGTGGCAGCACCACATTCTCGATGGCGCTGAATTCCGGCAGCAGATGGTGGAACTGGTAGACGAAGCCGATGGCGGAGCGGCGCAGCGCCGTGCGCGGCCCGTCGCCCAGCCCGTCGCAGCGCTGGCCGGCGATGGTGATGGCGCCGCCGTCCGGCTGCTCCAGCAGGCCGGCGATGTGCAGCAGGGTCGACTTGCCGGCGCCGCTGGGGCCGACCAGGGCGACGATCTCGCCTCCGGCCAGCGACAGCTCGGCGCCGCGCAGCACGTCCAGCCGGGTCTCGCCCTGATGGAAGCTGCGGCGGATCCCTTCGAGGCGCAGCACCTCGGCGGCGGAAGGCGGCATGGCGTCACTCATAGCGCAGGGCCTCCACCGGATCGAGCCGGGCGGCCCGCCAGGCCGGGAAGATCGAGGCCAGGAAGGTCAGGCCGATGGCCAGGAGGCAGACGGCGACCACCTGACCCGGGTCGACCAGCGCCGGCAGCGAAGCCAGGAAGCTGAACTCGGCGGCGAAGGTGCCGGGGCCGAGCACGCCCTGCAGCCATGTGCGGATGGCATCGACATTGGCGGCGAGCCCGAGGCCGAGCGCGAGCCCGGCCAGCGTGCCGACGACGCCGATGGTGGCGCCGGTCAGGAAGAAGATGCGCAGGATGGCGCCGCGCGAGGCGCCCATGGTGCGCAGGATGGCGATGTCGCCGCCCTTGTCCTTCACCAGCATCACTAGGCTGGAGATGATGTTGAAGGCCGCCACCAGGATGATCAGCGTCAGGATGACGAACATGGCGCTGCGCTCGACCTGCAGCGCCGTGAAGATGGTGGCGTTGGCGTCGCGCCAGTCCGAGACCTTGAGGTCCGGCCCGATAGTCTCGGCCACCAGCCCCCGCACGGCGTCGAGCCGCTCCGGATCGGTGGTGAAGATGTCGAGCCCGCCGGCCTGGCCCTTCATCTGGAACAGCTGCTGCGCCGCCGCGAGCGGCATGTAGACCGTCGCGGAATCGGGCTCCTGGAGCCCGGTGGTGAAGATCGCGGCCACGGTATAGGTCTTGGCTCGCGGCACCGAGCCGAAGGCGGTCCGGTTGAAATGCGGCGTGACCAGCGTCAGCTCGTCGCCCAGGCGGACGCCGAACTGGGCCGCCAGGCCGCTGCCGATGGTGATGACGTCGGTGCCGGCGAAATCCTCCGGCCTGTCGATCAGGATCGACCGGGCGATCGCCGGGCGGCCGAGGAAATCCGCCGGGTCGACACCCTCCACCGCCGCCGGCGCGCCCTGGAAGCTGGTGAAGTCGGAATCCCGGCTGACCAGCGCCTGGTCCTCGATCACCGGCGACACCCGGACCACGCCGGGGATCTGCCGCAGCCTGTCGGCCAGGGGGCCGTAATCCGGCACGCCGGCGCCGGCCGCGGCGCTGACCTTGAGATGGGCGTCGAGGCCCAGCACGCGCTGCACCAGCTGGGCGCGGAAGCCGTTCATCACCGACATGACGATGATCAGCGTCGCCACGCCCAGCAGGATACCGAGGAAGGAGAAGCCGGCGATGACGGAGATGAAGCCTTCCTTCCTGCGGGCCCGCAGGTAGCGGAAGGCGACTGTCCGTTCGAAGGCGTTGAACATGCGGCTGGGGTCAGGCCGTTGGAGGATGGGGCACGCCCTTGTCCCCCTGTGTGTCATGCCCGGGCTTGACCCGGGCATCCAGAGGCTGTCGACATTCTCTGGATTGCCGGGTCAAGCCCGGCAATGACAATTTGTTTTTCATTGGCAGCCGTTCTCCAGCCCACGCAAAGCTCAGCCCTTGATCCGCGCCACCACCGCGTCGAGCGGCAGCTCGATCTTCTCGCCGGTGGCCCGGCGCTTGATCTCGGCCACGCCATTGGCGGCGCCGCGCGGGCCGATCACCACCTGCCATGGCAGGCCGATCAGGTCCATCTCGGCGAACTTCGCCCCCGCCCGCTCGTCGCGATCGTCGTAGAGCGGGTCGAGGCCGGCGGCCTGGAAGCGCTGATACAGGTCCTGGGCGACCGCGTCACAAGTCGCGTCGCCCGGCTTCAGGTTGATCAGCCCGACATCGAAGGGCGCCACCGAATCCGGCCAGATGATGCCGGCCTCGTCGTGGCTGGCCTCGATGATGGCGCCGACCAGGCGCGACACGCCGATGCCGTAGCTGCCCATCTCGACCGGCCGCGGGGTGCCGTCCGGCCCGGCCACGGTCGCGCCCATCGGCGCCGAGTACTTGGTGCCGAAATAGAAGATGTGGCCGACCTCGATGCCGCGCCGGGTCTGCAGCTCGGCCTCCAGCACCGGGCACTTGGCCGGGTCGTGCATCTCGTCCGCCGCGGCGTACAGGCCGGTGACGCGGTCGACGAAGGCGGCGAGGTCGTCCTCGGGGCCGAGCTGCCGCGCCTCGGTATCCAGCTCCAAGAGGCGCGGATCGACATAGACCTGGCTCTCGCCGGTCTCGGCCAGGATCTGGAACTCGTGGCTCAGGTCGCCGCCGATCGGGCCAGTGTCGGCCTTCACCGGCACCGCCTTCAGCCCCAGCCGGGCGAAGGTGCTGAGGTAGCAGACGAAGAACTTGTTGTACGACTTCCGCGCGGACTCGTAGTCGATGTCGAAGCTGTAGGCGTCCTTCATCAGGAACTCGCGGCCGCGCATCACGCCGAAGCGGGGGCGCACCTCGTCCCGGAACTTCCACTGGATGTGGTACAGCAGCTGCGGCAGCTGCTTGTAGCTTTTCACAGATGACCGGAAGATGTCGGTGATCATCTCCTCATTGGTCGGCCCGAACAGCATGTCGCGGTCGTGCCGGTCGCGGATGCGCAGCATCTCCTTGCCGTAATCGTCGTAGCGGCCGCTCTCGCGCCACAGATCGGCCGGCTGGATCGTCGGCATCAGCAGTTCCTGGCAGCCGAAGCGGTCCTGCTCCTCGCGCACCACCTGCTCGATCTTCTTCAGCACCCGGAAGCCCAGCGGCAACCAGGCATAGATGCCGGCCGCCTCCTGGCGCATCATGCCGGCGCGCAGCATCAGCCGGTGCGACACGATCTGCGCCTCGCTGGGATTCTCCTTCAGGGTGGGCAGGAAGAACTGGGACAGGCGCATCGAGCGGGCTTCCGTCTGGAACCATTGAGGACGTCAGGCGCGCGACTTTAGGGAAGGACCGGCAGCCTGTCCATGCGCGGTTCCACGGGTCGACGAATCTGCCGATGACCGCCCCATTCCCTTCACATGCGGCGATCGGGGATGGTCATCGGGTTCCACCTGGGCTCACCTCGTCCTCCGGCGGCGACACGGCTGGCTCAGGATCCTCTGCATCCACGCCGCCGCCCTCTGATTGCGGCGGCGTGGGCGCCACATTCGATACCCGGTCCTCTTCGATCGCCCGGGGCACCGTCTGGGTGTAGACGAGCACGGTGAACAAGGCGCTCTCCGCGTCGGTCTCCAAAGTGGCTGCGCGTTGCGCGATCAGATCGGGCAGGTCGGCGATCGCGATCGGTTCTTCCGCTGCGACCACCTCACCGTAGAACGCGTCCAGGGCAGCCTCTACCCGCTCATGTCCTTCGCTGCCTTCGGTCAAGACCTCGCTCGGCTTCTGCTTCCTTGTGCCGTATTGCATTTCGTAAATATAGCACAGCCCCAGACAAAATATGCTCGAAATCACTGTATTGACAAAAATACGGAGCGCTTCATTCGGAATCGCATCCTGCCCGGCCGGACCCAGCCTCACTCCCCCATTGAGCGCCAAATATGTATTGAACACCAAGACGAATGCAAAGAACTTATTGCTATCGTTTGCCACTGCAAATGCAGAGCTGAGCAGTTCCTTAGGGCTCTTCTCGAGCAATTCCTTATTCGATTTCCACTCGGCCTCGTATTCGAGCGGGCCGATAGCCCCGAATTGGTTGCCCGCGACCAGTTTCACGAGTGGCGGCGTGAGGACATTGTAACCGACCAGCGCTCCGGCCCACAAGACGCCGATCTGGGCTCCTCTTCGGATGAGGTCGCCGGCATTCTGGTCTGCAAACCTGCCGGGCCCGACGTAATCGTTTGAATATGACCAGGCTGTGGCAGGAATGAAGCTCAAGGTAAACGTGGTGGCTCCCGCCATATATGCTCCGATCTTTCTCCAACCGGTCGGGTCGACGCCAGCAAGCTGCGGCACCTTCATCGTCCTGAATGTCTTTAAGATTTCAGTAAAGGTTGCATAGAAAGCGGCGCCTACCGTCGCCGGCGCAAGGCTGGCAGCGACATTGTAGCTTCTCGCGAATCCAATGCCGCCAAGCATGGACAAGGTATAGATGAGGTCTCCGATGGTGGCATCCCACTTCTGGTCCTTGGCGTTCAAGGCAGCCGAGGTCAGCATGATGAGAGAGCTGACGGCCTGACCTGTGTAGAATACGCCTTCGGCGAGTCCGGTATTTTCGTCAGGCTGGCCGAGATTCAGCGACTGAGCGGTTAAGGATTGGAAACCTGGCCGGAGACCGAAACCCAGGAGGCTGATCAGGCCCGTCGTCTTGGCAACCTGCCAGAAATTGACCGCCCAACGTATGGCGGCATTCTTGTCGGACGGTCTCGCGCCAATTTCGTTGATGATTTGCCGGACAGCGGCCTGGACCGCCTCGAGGTCCGGAGCGGGCTGTGCCGGATCGTCCGAGTCAGTCCGCGCACCCATGAAAGCAACGAAATCGGGATCTTTGAAGACGGCGTCCACCTTCCGGGCCAGTTCGAGGTCGCTGCTGAGCAATTCGGTGACCGCCGCTGTCACCTCCGCTCCGGACGGCAGCATCTCGATCCACTCGCCCCCCGGAGCGGGCTGCGGCGACGCCGCGGTGGCCCCCTCCTGATGTCCCCCGCCGCCCTCCCCGCCTGGGACGATGCGGGGAGGTTGCCACTGGCGCCAGCGCCCGTCAGGGCATTGAGCCAGCTGATAAATCTCGGCTGGTTCGCTAGGTCGGCGTGACCGCTCCGGCCTCCGCTCCGGCCTCCGCTCCCTCGTCCGGTCCCTGATGCATCCGCCATCGGCCTGTCCTCCGTTGCTGTGCCCTCAGAGCCGACTGTGAATCAGCGTGGCATACTGAAGGGATGATTGAACGAACCCGCCGGCGCGGGATGCGAGAGGATCGTGGTTGCGAGCAACCCCGAGACCGGAATCAGTGAGCGGAAGCGGCCGAGATCGCCAGCCCCGGCCTTGGTATGGTTCAATGCACGACCGGAATGAATGGCCTCCGCGACTGCGCTGCGGCGATCGATGCCGCCGGTTTGCGCAATCGCCCAGGGAATAGCCTTCGGCCTTATCGCCTAGGTGGGTGTTAAAGCGCTCGCCGACTGCGTGTGGGATATCGATCCGGCGGCGGGATTCCGGTGGATTTGATTGTGCACAAATTGGCCCTGATCTGGCCGCATGGGGGGCATGCGATTCTGCGTGACAGCCGCATGAATCCTCGCTAAGGTCCGCCTCGCCTGAACAAAAGCAAACGACAAGGGCAGGCTCGAGTTTAGGGAGGAAACTGTCGGGAGTGCCGGCAGGACTAAAGTCCGCTGGACACAACTATAAGGACAGGTTTTCGACCGGCAGGCGCTTCGGCCCTGCCGTTTTTTTGTGCATATCCCCGGACTGCGCCTCCCTGAACATTACCGGTTATGCCGGTCATGGCCGCCGGTTCTTCATCGGCCGGCGATGGTCGTCAGGACATTGAACGGCACCAGCGTCTCGCCGGGCCGCGGCTTCAGTGCCACCAGCATGAGCACGTCGCGGCCGTCCGAGCTTTCATAGCCATGGGCCCACGCCCCGTCGAGCCACGTCTCCGGCGTCACCGTCCGCCAGCGACGGCGATCGACCATCTCCTCGTCGAAGCGGCGCCGCAGCGCCGCGAGATTGGCATCCGCCTGCAGGGTGAGATGGATGAGCCTCAGCCGCGCCTTGCCGCCGTAGCGCTCCGCCAAGGTGTCGAAGACCGGCCCCCAGGCACGCAGGTCGCGTGCGCCGACCGCATCGCCGAAAGCGTACTCCTCCGACCGCCCGACACCCGCCGGCCAGGGCGGCAGGCTGCGCTCGGACGGCGGCGGCCGATCCCAGGCGAAGCCGACGGCCAGCGCCGCGGCGGCCGCGACGACGAACACCAGAGCGGCCCCTCGAGAGGCCGTGGAACGAAGGCCGATCATGAAGTCCCCAGCCTCTGCGCCGCACTGCTCCAGACGGGAGTCATCATTGACGGAGACTCGTGTCTTTTTAGGGGTGCGGCCTTGAGGACGGGATTGGCGCGTCAGCCCCCGCGCCGCCAGGGCGGATCCAGCGTCAGGATCGTGGCGTAGACCGGACAGCCGGGGTGATGCGTGCCCGGCAGGTAGCCGAGGCTCATCAGGAACTCGCCGACGATTTCGCCGCCGGTGAAACGGAAGGTCTTCTTGAACAGCTTCACCCATTCCGCCTTGGTCAGCGGGTGATGGGCGTCGAGCCAGGCGGCGAAGCTGCCGTGGCTTTCCCGGATCGCCTGCAGCCGCCTGGCGTTGTCGATCGCGGCATCCA
Organism: Inquilinus sp. Marseille-Q2685; assembly: GCF_916619195.1. Taxonomy (NCBI): domain Bacteria; kingdom Pseudomonadati; phylum Pseudomonadota; class Alphaproteobacteria; order Rhodospirillales; family Rhodospirillaceae; genus Inquilinus; species Inquilinus sp. Marseille-Q2685. The sequence continues at coordinate 197,948 of NZ_CAKAKL010000001.1, read as the reverse complement.
CCTTCAACCGGTTGCGGATGACGCCGGGATCGGCCAGCAGCCGGGCGCGGTCGGCGTCGCCGAAGGCCGCGACCTTGTCGATGTCGAAGCCGGCATAGGCGCGGCGGAAGGTCTCGCGCTTCTTCAGCATCAGGTCCCAGGACAGGCCGGCCTGGTTGATCTCGAGGATCAGCCGCTCGAACAGCACCGCATCGTCGCGGGCCGGGAAGCCGTATTCGGTGTCGTGATAGGCCTTGTGCAGCGGGTCGCTCTCGGCGAAGGCGCAGTAGGTCTTCGCCGGCGCCGGGCCCGTCACTGCTGCGCTCTCGTCCATGATTCCGCCCAGTCCCGGAAGGAGAACACATTCTCGGTGATGAGGATGTCGATCACCACCCATAGCACGACGGTGATGGCGGTGGTGATCAGCACCTTGCGCCATATCCGCGGATTGGCCGGCGCCCCGACCTGGTGGCCCGGCTGCGCGTCGTCGACCTCGGGCCGCACGCCCCAGGGCAGGACCGCGAAGATCACGGTCCACCAGATGATGACGAAGACGACGATGCCGCTGACCAGGCCCATGCTGTTCCCTTCCCGAGTGTTCCTTCTCCTTACCCGTCCATGAAGACGGGATGCATAGGTCTTTTCGTCCCGGCCTTACACCTGCTCGATCTCGGTCAGGGTGCCGGCCAGGTCGGCCGGATGCAGGAACAGCACCGGCTTGCCGTGGGCGCCGATCTTCGGCTCGCCGTCGCCGAGCACGCGCAGGCCCGCCGCGACCAGCCGGTCGCGCGCCGCCAGGATGTCCTCGACCTCATAGCAGAGGTGGTGGATGCCGCCCTTCGGGTTGCGCTCCAGGAACTTGGCGATCGGCGAGGCCTCGCCCAGCGGGTGCAGCAGCTCGATCTTGGTGTTCGGCAGGGTGACGAAGACAGTGGTGACGCCGTGCTCCGGCAGGTCGACCGGCGCCGACACCTCCGCCCCCAGCGTATCGCCATACAGCGCCACCGCGGCCGGCAGGTCCGGCACCGCGATGGCGACGTGGTTGAGGCGGCCGATCATGTCAGAGCCGCACCAGATGCACCTCGGTGACCGGCTTCTTGCCGTGCCAGCTGCGGATGGTCCGCCGCACCGTGACCCGCGCGCTCTCGCTGATCGCCGCATCGTCGTTACGCTGGGCCCGCGGCAGGGACTCGATGGCCGAACGCACCTCCTCCGCCACCTCGGCTTCGCTGTCGGCCTGGTCCTCGGCATCCTCGATACCGAGCAGCGCCACCTTCGGGTCGGCGGCCAGACGGCCGTCGCGGTCCAGCACCAGGGTCACCACCGCGGCGCCGTTATGGATGATGCGCTGACGGTCGCGGATCGCCTCGCCGCCCAGCGGCACCAGATGATGCCCGTCCAGCGCCAGCCTTCCGTGCTCGACATTGTCGACGATCTCAAGCGGTCCGGGCGCCAAGCGGATCAGGGCGCCGTTGCGCGGCACCAGCGTCTGCTTCACCTGTCCGGCCTCGGCCAGCGCCGCATGGGCGCGCATGTGCCGCTCCTCGCCATGCACCGGCACCACCGCCTGCGGCTTCAGCCACTGGTAGAGGGTGGTCAGCTCGTCCCGCGCCGGATGGCCGGAGCAATGGACATTGGCGTCGTCCGGCGTGATCAGGGTGATGCCCTGGGCCACCAGCGCGTTCTGCACCCGGCCGATCGCCTTCTCGTTGCCCGGGATCTCGCGGGCCGAGAAGATCACCGTGTCGCCGGCCTCGAGCGTGATGTGCGGATGGCTGTCGCCGGCGATGCGCGCCAGGGCCGACCGCGCCTCGCCCTGGCTGCCGGTGCAGATCAGCACGATCTTGTCGCGCGGGATGTAGCCGGCCTGGTCCTCGCGCACGAAGGGCTCCGCCAGGTCGGTCATGTAGCCGGTGCTCTGCGCCGCCTCCATGATCTTCCACAGCGACCGGCCGACCAGGGCGCATTGCCGCCCGGCCTGCTGCGCCGCCAGCGCCACGCTGTGGATGCGGGCGACATTGGAGGAGAAGCAGGTGACGACGACACGGTTCGGCTGGGCCGCGATCACCTCCGCCAGGCCCTTCCGCACATCCTCCTCGGAGCCGGAGCGGCCGGGGGTCAGGGCGTTGGTGCTGTCGCCCATCACCGCGACCACGCCCTTGTCGCCGAGCTGGCGCAAGGTCGCCTCGTCGGTCACCGCGCCGATCTGCGGCGCCGGGTCCAGCTTCCAGTCGCCGGTGTGGACGACGGCGCCGTGGCTGGTGCGGATCACCAGGGCGTTCGGCTCCGGCACCGAATGGGTCATGGTGATGAAGCCGACGCCGAACGGGCCGATCTCGACATCGCCGCCCAGCGGCACCTCGATAATCGGCACCCGGTCGGCGAAGTCGGTCTCGCGCAGCTTGATCCGCAGCACCGCGGCGGTGAAGGGCGTGGCGTAGATCGGGCAGCGCAGGTCGGGCCACAGGAGGGTGATGGCGCCGATATGGTCCTCATGCGCGTGGGTGATCACGAGGCCGAGCAGTTTGTCGCGCCGCTGCTCGATGAACACCGGGTCGGGCACGATCAGGTCGACGCCCGGCACCGATTCGTCGGCGAAGGTGACCCCGCAATCGACCATCAGCCAGCGGCCCGCGTGACCGTAGAGATACAGGTTCATCCCGATCTCGCCGGCGCCGCCGAGCGGCAGGAAGTAGAGGGCGTCGTCGGGGCCGTTGGCCGCGGGGGAGAGATTCATGTGGTGGCGTTTCGCTCGTAGATGAGGCGCAATCCGCGCAGGGTCAGTTCGCTGTCGATGTGATCAATCATATCGGTCGCCTGGGCGAAAACGCTACCGAGGCCGCCCGTGGTGATCACCGTGACCGGCGGCGTGCCAGTCGGCGACAGCTCGGCCTTGATGCGGGTGATCAGGCCCTCGATCATGCTGAGATAGCCCCAGAACATGCCGGACTGCATGGCCGGGATGGTGCCGGGGCCGATCACCCGCTCCGGCCGCACGATCTCGACCTTGGGCAGCTGGGCCGCGACCTTGTGCAGCGCGTCGAGCGCGAGCTGCGGCCCCGGGGCGATGATGCCGCCGACGAAGTCGCCGTCGGCGTTGACCACGTCGAAGGTGGTGCCGGTGCCGATGTCGACCACGATCAGCGGCTTGGGATAGGTAGCGCCGGCGGAAACGGCATTGACCAGGCGGTCGGCCCCGGCCTCGCGCGGATTCAGCAACAGGTTCTTGATGCCGAGCTGGACCGACGGGTCGCCGACCCGCATCGGGTCGGTGCCGAAATGGTCGCGGCACAGCTTGGCCAGGTTGAAGGTGGCGGCCGGCACCACGCTGGACAGGATCGAGCGGGTGACGTCGACCGGACGCAGCCCCCGCATCTGCATCAGCGAGACCAGCCAGACGGCGTATTCGTCGGAGGTGCGGCGGCTGTCGGTGGCGATGCGCCACTGGCCCTTCTGCTGGGCGCCGTCGAACACCGCGAAGACGATGTTGGTGTTGCCCGCATCGATGGCGAGAAGCATCTCAGCCCCTCCCGAAGAAGACGTCGCCTGCGGTGATGCTGTGCCGGCCGGTGTCGGTGCGCAAGATCAGAGCGCCGCTGGGGTCGATGTGCTCGAAGACGCCCTCCAGCGTCTCGGTCTCCAGCCTTACCTTGATGCGGGCGCCGAGGCCGACGGCGCGGCCCAGCCAGGCCGCCCGGGTGGCGTCGAAGCCCTCCTCGCGCCATTCCGCCAGGCGGCGGTCCAGCGCCGCAGTGTAGCGTTCCAGCACCGCCTCGACCGTGGCGTCCCGCGCGCCGGCGGCGTGCAGGCTGGTGGCATGGTAGTCGGCGAGCTGAGGATGGTGCGCGATGTTCACGCCGGTGCCGGCGACGATCCAGTCGACCGACCGGTCCGTCGCCACCGCGGCCTCCAGCAGGATGCCGGCCAGCTTGTCGCCGGCGATCTGCACGTCGTTCGGCCATTTCAGCTTCGGCTCGACCCCGAAGCCGGCGACCGCATCGGCCAGGGCGACGCCGACGACGAAGGTCAGCTCCCCGGCCCGGGCGAAGGGGATGTCCGGCCGCAGGATGGCCGAGCAGGCGAGATTGCCTTCCGGCGAGGACCAGGCGCGGCCGCGCCGCCCCCGGGCCGCGTCCTGCCGCCGGGCCCAGACGATGGTGCCGTGCGGGGCGCCCGCCACGGCGAGCGCCCGCGCCTCGTCATTGGTGCTGCCGACGCGGTCCCGCGCGTCGAGCCGCCAGCCCTGCGGCAGGGCGATATTCATCAGCCCCCGAACAGGCTGGCCGCGGCCGCCTGGGCTGCCCCGGTCAGCGGTGCCGGCAGCAGCCAGAACACCACGATGAACAGGGTCGAGACGGCGAGGATCGCCGGGATCGCAGCTCCTTCCGGCTTGTCGAAGGCGATCTTCGGCTCGTCGAAATACATCACCCGGATGATCTTCAGGTAGTAGACCGCCGACACCACGCTGGCCAGCACGCCGATGACGGCCAGCACGATGAAGCCCTGCTCGATCACCGCGCGGAAGACGTAGAGCTTGGCGAAGAAGCCGGCCAGCGGCGGGATGCCGGCCATCGAGAACATCATGATGACGAGGGCGAAGGCCAGGCCCGGGCTGGTCTTGCCGAGGCCGGCGAGATCCTGGATCCCCTCCACCTGCTTGCCGTTGATCCGCATCGACAGGATCACGGCGAAGGCGCCGAGGCTCATCGGGATATAGATCGCCATGTAGACGATTACGCCGGTGATCCCCTGCTGCGTGCCGGCGGCGAGGCCGAGCAGCGCGAAGCCGACATGGCCGATCGAGGAATAGGCCATCAGCCGCTTGATGTTGGTCTGCGCGATCGCGGCGAAGGCGCCGAGGATCATGGACAGGGCCGAGGCGGCGACGATGATCTGTTGCCACTGGCTGGTGAGATGGCCGAAGGGCTCGACCAGGACGCGGACGAACAGCGCCATGGCCGCCACCTTCGGGGCCGCCGCGAAGAAGGCGGTGACCGGGGTCGGCGCGCCTTCGTAGACGTCCGGCGTCCACATGTGGAACGGCACGGCCGAGACCTTGAAGGCCAGGGCGGCGCAGACGAAGACGAGGCCGATGATCACGCCCATCGAGGTGCCGCCGAGCACCCCGCCCGAGGCGGCCTGGCCGGACAGGGCCTGGGCCAGGGCGTCGAAACCGGTGGTGCCGAGGAAGCCGTAGACCAGCGAGGCGCCATACAGCAGCAGGCCCGAGGACAGCGCGCCGAGAACGAAGTACTTCAGGCCGGCCTCGCTCGACCGCTCCGAATCCCGGTTGAAGGCGGCGACGACGTAGAGCGACAGGCTCTGCAGCTCGAGGCCGAGATACAGCGAGATCAGGTTGTTGGCGCTGACCATCAGCATCATGCCGACGGTGGCCAGCACGAACAGCACCGGATACTCGAAGCGCGACATGCCCTCATGCTCGAGGTAGTCGAGCGACATGATCAGCGCCAGCGCCGAGCCGACCAGCACCAGGATCTTCATGAACACGGCGAAACCGTCGGCGACGAACATGCCGCTGAAGGTCACCGCGCGGCCGCCCGGCCCCATCAGCAGCAAGGCGCCCGCGATGATGAAGGACATGACCGCGAGCGAGGCGACGATCCGGGTCGAACGCTCGCCCAGGAAGACACCGATCAGCAGCAGCGCCATGCCGGCGCAGGCCAGGAAGATCTCCGGCAGGGCCGGCATCAGATCGGGAAGAGACACCATGGCGATCGGATCCCCGGATCAGCGGACGGCCACCGCGACCGCGCCGGCGCGGCCGAGATCGGCGTGGTATTGAGTGATGAGGTGGTCGACCGAGACCGACATCACATTCAGGAAGCTGGACGGGTAGATGCCCATCCACAGCACCACCAGGGCCAGCGGCACGAAGAGGGCGATCTCGCGCGGGCTGAGATCGGCCATCTTCCGCACATCCTCGCGCGTGATCTCGCCGAAGATGACCTTGCGGTACAGCAGCAGCATGTAGGTGGCGCCCAGCACCAGGCCGGTCGCGGTCAGGGTCGCGACCCAGGTGTTCACCTGGAACAGGCCGAGCAGGATCATGAACTCGCCGACGAAGCCCGAGGTGGCCGGCAGGCCGACCGAGCCGAGCAGCATGATCATGAAGAACACGGCGTATTTCGGCATGTTGGTGGCCAGGCCGCCGTAGCGCGCGATCTCGCGGGTGTGCAGCCGGTCATAGACCACGCCGACGCAGAGGAAGAGCGCCGACGAGACCACGCCGTGGCTGAGCATCTGGAAGATCGAGCCCTCGACGCCCTGCTGGGTCAGCGAGAACATGCCGGCGGTGACAAAGCCCATATGCGCGATCGAGGAATAGGCGATCATCTTCTTCATGTCCTCCTGCGCCAGGGCGACGAGGGAGGTGTAGATGACCGCCACGATCGACAGGCCGTAGACCAGCGGCGTCAGCAGCGCCGTCGCCTCCGGCAGCATCGGGATCGAGAAGCGCAGGAAGCCGTAGCCGCCCATCTTCAGCAGCACGCCGGCCAGGATCACCGAGCCCGCGGTCGGCGCCTCGACATGCGCGTCCGGCAGCCAGGTGTGCACCGGCCACATCGGCACCTTCACGGCGAAGGAGGCGAACATGGCCAGCCACAGCCAGACCTGCATGTCGTAGCCGAAATCCGTCGCCAGCAGCGTCGGAATGTCGGTGGTGCCGGCCTGGACGTACATGGCCAGCAGCGCCACCAGCATCAGCACCGAGCCGAGCAGCGTGAACAGGAACAGCTTGAAGGCGGCGTAGATGCGGCGCTCGCCCGAGCCCCAGATGCCGATGATCACGAACATCGGGATCAGCACGCCTTCGAAGAAGACGTAGAACAGCACGTAGTCGAGCGCGCAGAACATGCCGATCATCATGGTCTCGAGGATCAGGAACGAGACCATGTACTCCTTCACCCGGCTGTGGATGCTCTCCCAGCTGGCGAGGATGCAGATCGGCATCAGGAAGGCCGACAGGACGACGAACAGCACCGAGATGCCGTCGACGCCCATGTGGTAGGCGATGTTGAGGTCCGGGAACCAGGCCACCTTCTCTTCCATCTGGAAGCCGACCGCGGTCGGGTCGAAGCCGAGCCAGATGGCGACCGTGAGCGCGAAGGTGACGAGCGTGGTCCACAGCGCCACCCAGCGGGAGGTGGCGGCCACGGCGGCCTCGCTGCCGCGGGCCAGGAGCAGGATCAGCGCGGCCCCGACCAGCGGCAGGAAGGTGGCGAGCGAGAGGATCGGCCAATTACCCATGGGTCACTCTCAGATCCGGCCGCCGAGGACATACCAGGAGACCAGCGCGACCACGCCGATCACCATGACGAAGGCATAGTGGTAGACATATCCGCTCTCGAGCCGGCTGGCCCGCCGGGCGACGCCGATCGAGGTGGCGGCGATGCCGTCCGGCCCGAGCCGGTCGATGATCGCGCCGTCGCCGCCCTTCCAGAAGGCGCGGCCGAGGACGAAGGCCGGCTTGACGAAGAGGACGTCGTAGATCTCGTCGAAGTACCACTTGCGGAAGAACAGCTGGTGGATCGGCTTGAACGCCCGCACCACCGCGCCCGGCAGCCCCGGCGCCTGGATGTAGAAGACCCAGGAGGCGGCGAGGCCGATCAGCCCGGCGACCAGCGGCAGCAGCTTGACCCAGAGGGCGACGTGGTGCGCCTCCTCGATGCTGTCCTGGCCGTGCAGCACCAGGATCGCCTCGCGCCAGAAGTGCTCGCGCCCCTCGCCGACAAAGACGTCGTAGCCGATCAGGCCGGCCAGCACCGCGCCGGTGCCGAGGATCAGGAGCGGCACCAGCATCACCGGCGGGGATTCATGGACATGATCCATGGTGTGGTGATCGGCGCGCGGCTTGCCGTGGAAGGTCAGGAACAGCAGGCGGCCGCTGTAGAAGGCGGTCATCACCGCCGCCAGGATGCCGAGCCAGTAGGCGAAGGCGCCGACATTGGTGTGGGCGGCCCAGGACGCCTCGAGGATCATGTCCTTCGAATAGAAGCCGGCGAAGCCGAACACGCCCGGGATGCCGATGCCGGCCAGCGCCAGGCTGCCGATCCACATCAGGGCGTAGGTCCAGGGGATCAGCTTCCAGATGCCGCCCATCTTGCGCATGTCCTGCTCGCCGCCCATGGCGTGGATCACCGAGCCGGCGCCGAGGAACAAGAGCGCCTTGAAGAAGGCGTGCGTCATCAGGTGGAAGATCGCCGCCTGGTAAGCCGAGACGCCGATGGCGAAGAACATGTAGCCGAGCTGGCTCATCGTCGAATAGGCGATGACCCGCTTGATGTCGAACTGGGTCAGGCCGATCGTCGCGGCGACGAAGGCGGTCAGCGCGCCGATGACGCAGACCACGGCCAGCGCGTCCGGGGCGTATTCGAACAGCGGCGACATGCGCGACAGCATGAAGACGCCGGCGGTGACCATGGTGGCCGCGTGGATGAGGGCCGAGACCGGGGTCGGGCCTTCCATCGCGTCCGGCAGCCAGGTGTGCAGGCCCAGCTGGGCCGACTTGCCCATGGCGCCGACGAACAGCAGCAGGCAGGCGGTGGTCAGGCCCGGCAGGTCCATGCCGAGGAAGTTGATCCGGGCATCGACCAGGCTCGGCGCGGCGGCGAAGATCTCCTCGTACCGCACCGTGCCGAAGAGCTTGTAGACGGCGAAGATGCCGAGGGCGAAGCCGAAGTCGCCGACGCGGTTGACCAGGAACGCCTTCACCGCGGCGGCGCGGGCGCTTTCCTTCTCGTACCAGAAGCCGATCAGGAGGTAGGAGGCCAGGCCGACGCCTTCCCAGCCGAAGAACAGCTGGACCAGGTTGTCCGCGGTCACCAGCATCAGCATGGCGAAGGTGAACAGGCTGAGATAGGCGAAGAAACGCGGCTTCGAATGGTCGTGCGACATGTAGCCGATCGAGTAGATGTGCACCATCGCGGAGACGGTGTTCACCACGATCAGCATCACGGCGGTCAGCGTGTCGAACTTCAGCGCCCAGTCGGCGACGAAGGTGCCGCTGCTGATCCACAGCAGCAGCGAATGGGTGCGGACGTTGCCTTCGATGGCGACGTCGAAGAACAGCCACCAGGAGATGACGCAGGCGACGCAGACGGCGAGCGTCGTCACGGCCATCGAGGCGCGGTCGCCGATGAGGCGGCCGAACAGTCCTGCGATCAGGAAGCCGGCCAGCGGCAGGAAGATTGCGGCGATGTCCATCGGGGGCGCCTCAGCCCTTCATCATGTTGATGTCCTCGACCGCGATCGAGCCGCGGTTCCGGAAGTAGACGACGAGGATCGCGAGGCCGATCGCGGCCTCGGCGGCGGCGACGGTCAGCACGAACAGCGCGAACACCTGCCCCACCAGGTCGCCGAGGGCGACCGAGAAGGCGACGAGGTTGATGTTGACGGCGAGCAGCATCAGCTCGACCGACATCAGGATGACGATGACGTTCTTGCGGTTCAGGAACACGCCGAAGATGCCGAGCGTGAACAGGATCGCCGCGAGGACGAGGTAGTGCCCGAGTCCGATCGTCATGGCGTCAGGCCCCTTCCCCGGTGCCGATCTTCTTGATCACCATCACCTCCTCGCGCCGGCGCGCGAGCTGCTGCGAAATCACCTGGCGGCGGACGCCCGCGCGGTGGCGCAGAGTCAGCACGATCGCCCCGATCATCGCGACCAGGAGGACGAGGCCCGCGGCCTGGAACGGAAAGGCGTACTGCGTGTAGATCAGCTGGCCGAGCGCCGCCGTGTTGGTCGGGCCGGGCTGCGCCGCCCCGGCCAGGATCGACGGGCCGCCGACCGAGCCGTAGAGCAGGAACAGCTCAACCAGCAGCACCACGCCGATCAGCGCGCCGACCGGCAGGTAGCGCAGGAAGCCGGCACGGAGCTCGGCGAAGTTGATGTCCAGCATCATCACGACGAACAGGAACAGCACCGCGACCGCGCCGACATAGACGACGACCAGGATCATCGCCAGGAACTCCGCCCCGATCAGCACGAACAGCGCCGCCGCGTTGAAGAAGGCGAGGATCAGGAACAGCACCGAGTGCACCGAGTTGCGGGCCGAGATCACCATCACGGCGGAGGCCACGGTGATCGCGGCGAACAGATAGAAGGCCAAGGCCTGGATGATCATCTCACGGTGCTCCCTGTCGTCCCGATCTGGACGCTCGAGGTCACGGTTGCTCTACCCCTCACGCGGCGCCGGCCCCTTGCGGGAGCCGGGCCGAATCCTCCGGCGAGGCGGCGCGGCGGGTCTTACCGGTAAGGCGCGTCGACCGCAATGTTCGCGGCGATCTGCGCTTCCCAGCGGTCCCCGTTCTGCAGCAGCTTCTCCTTGTTGTAGAAAAGCTCCTCGCGCGTCTCGGTCGCGAACTCGAAGTTCGGTCCCTCGACGATCGCATCCACTGGGCAGGCCTCCTGGCACAGGCCGCAATAGATGCACTTGGTCATGTCGATGTCGTAGCGCGTCGTGCGGCGGCTGCCGTCGGCGCGCGGCTCGGCCTCGATGGTGATGGCCTGGGCCGGGCAGATAGCCTCGCACAGCTTGCAGGCGATGCACCGCTCCTCGCCGCTGGGATAGCGGCGCAGCGCGTGCTCGCCGCGGAAGCGCGGGCTCAGCGGGCCCTTCTCGAACGGATAGTTCAGCGTCGCCTTCTGCTTGAACATGTAGCGGAAGGTCAGCGCCAGGCCGCCCAGGATTTCCTTGAGCAGGAGGCTGCGGGCGGTGCGGTCGATGAACGCCATGTCTCGGCCTCTCAGTTCGGCAGCCAGCCGAAGGCGGTGAGCACGCCGGCGGTGATGACCACCCAGGCCAGCGAGAACGGAAGGAACACCTTCCAGCCCAGCCGCATCAGCTGGTCGTAGCGGAAGCGCGGCAGCGTCGCCCGGACCCAGATGAAGACGAACAGGCAGAAGAGGATCTTCGCCACGAACCAGATCACGCCGGGGATCCAGGTGAAGGGCGCGATGCCGAAGGGCGGCAGCCACCCGCCGAGGAACAGGATGGTGGTCATCCCGCTCATCAGGATCATGTTGGCGTACTCGCCGAGGAAGAACAGCGCGTAGGTCATGGACGAGTACTCGACCATGAAGCCGCCGGTGATCTCGGATTCGCCTTCGGGCAGGTCGAACGGCGCGCGGTTGGTCTCGGCCAGCGCCGAGATGAAGAAGATCACGAACATCGGCAGCAGCGGGATCGCGAACCAGATGTTCTGCTGCGCGTGGACGATGTCCGAGATCCGGAGCGACCCGACGCAGAGCAGCACGGTGATCATGACGAAGCCGATCGAGACTTCGTAGGACACCATCTGCGCCGCGGAGCGCAGGCCGCCGAGGAAGGCGTATTTCGAGTTCGAGGACCAGCCGGCGATGATGATCCCGTAGACGCCGAGCGAGGAGATCGCGAACAGGTACAGCACGCCGACATTGATGTCGGCCAGCACCCAGCCGTCGTCGAACGGGATCACCGCCCAGGCCACGAGGCTGAGGAAGAAGGTGATCATCGGCGCCAGGATGAACAGCATCCGGTTGGCGCCGGAGGGGATGATCGTCTCCTTGCTCAGCAGCTTCAGGCCGTCGGCGATCGGCTGCAGCAGGCCGAAGGGACCGACCACCATCGGGCCCTGGCGCAGCTGCATCGCCGCCATCACCTTGCGCTCGGCATAGGTCAGGTAGGCCACCGCGATGATCAGCGGCAGGACGATCGCGATGATCTGAAGGACGACGAGAACCGTCGGCCAGGCGTATCCGCTCCAGAAGTCCATCGCCGCGTTACTCCGCCGCCGCTTTGTGCTGGCCCAGGATCTCGTCGATGCACTGCGCCATCGTCTCCGAGGCGCGGGTGATCGGGTCCGTCATGTAGAAGTTCTCGACCGCCGAGACGAAGGGCGCGGAGCCCATCGCGCCCTCGGCGCCGAAGGGCCCCCACTCGCCCGCCGCCTGGGTGTCGATCGACCCGAAGACCGGGTTCACCGCGACCAGGCGCTGGCGCACGTCGCGCAGGCTGTCATAGGGCAGCTTGCGGCCCATGACCTCGCTGGCGGCGCGCAGGATCTTCCAGTCCTCGCGCGCCTCGCCCGGCGGGAACACCGCCATGCGGGCCTGCTGCACGCGGCCTTCGGTGTTGACGTAGGTCGCGTTCTTCTCGGTGTAGGCCGCACCCGGCAGGATCACGTCGGCGCGGTGGGCGCCGCGGTCGCCGTGATGGCCCTGATAGACCACGAAGGCCTTGTCAAGACGGCCGGTGTCGATCTCGTCGGCCGCGAGCAGCCAGACGAAGTCGATCTCGCCCTTCTGCGCGCCGTCGAGGATGCCGGCGACGTCGCGGCCGCCCGGGCCCGGCAGGAAGCCGAGATCCAGGCCGCCGACCCGCGCCGCCGCGGTGTGCAGCACGTTGAAGCCGTTCCAGCCGTCGCGGACCAGGCCGTAGGTCTCGGCGATCTTGCGGCAGGCGGCCAGCACCTGGGCGCCGTCCTCGCGGGCCAGAGCCCCCTGCCCCACGATCAGCAGCGGCGTCTTGGCGTTGCGCAGCACCTCGGCGAAGCCGTCGGTGCCGTCGGCGATCGCCGCCAGCGTCTCCGGCCCGGCGCCGAGATGGCGGGTGCGGTAGGTCAGGTCGACATCCGGGCCGACCACGCCGACGGTCAGCCCGTTCTTCAGCCAGCGCTTGCGGATGCGGGCGTTGACGATCGCCGCCTCGGAGCGCGGGTTGGTGCCGACCAGAAGGATGACGTCGGCCTGTTCGATCCCGGCGATGCCGCTGTTGAACAGATAGGCACCGCGCGGCCCGGCCGGCAGCTTCGCCCCGTCCTGGCGGCAGTCGAGATTCGGCGAGCCGAAGGACGCCATCAGGTCCTTCAGCGCGACCATGGCCTCGGCGTCGACGGTGTCGCCGGCGATCGCCGCCATGCGCTTGCCGTCCAGCCCCTTCGCCTTCTCGGCGATGGCCTGGAAGGCCTCGGCCCAGCTGGCCGGCTGCAGCCTGCCGTCACGGCGGACATAGGGCCGGTCGAGGCGGCGGCGCTTCAGCCCGTCGACGGCAAAGCGGGTCTTGTCGCTGATCCCCTCCTCGTTGACGTCCTCGTGCAGCCGCGGCAGCACGCGCATCCCCTCGCCGCCGCGGGCGTCGATGCGGATGTTCGAGCCGATGGCGTCGAGCACGTCGATCGTCTCGGTCTTGCGCAGCTCCCACGGCCGGGCGCTGAAGGCATAGGGCTTGGAGGTCAGCGCGCCGACCGGGCAGACATCGACCAGGTTGCCCGACAGCTCGGACGCGATCGCCTGCTCGACATAGGTCGTGATCTCCATGTGCTCGCCGCGGTTCACGCCGCCAAGCACCGGCACGCCGGCGATCTCGTCGATGAAGCGGATGCAGCGGGTGCACTGGATGCACCGGGTCATGAAGGTCTCGATCAGCGGCCCGAGATACTTGTCGGTGACCGCCCGCTTGCCTTCGGTGTAGCGGCCGCGGTCGAAGCCGTAGGCCACCGCCTGGTCCTGCAGGTCGCACTCGCCGCCCTGGTCGCAGATCGGGCAGTCGAGCGGGTGGTTGATCAGCAGGAACTCCATCACGCCGTGGCGCGCCTTGCGCACCAGCTCGGTGTTGGTCTTGATCACCATGCCGTCGCCGGCCGGCATCGCGCAGGATGCGATCGGCTTCGGCGACTTCTCCATCTCGACCAGGCACATCCGGCAGTTGGCCGGGACCGACAGCCGGTCGTGGTAGCAGAAGCGCGGCACCTCGATGCCGAGGCGCTCGCAGGCCTGCAGCACCGACGTGCCCGGCTCGACCTCGATCTCGATCCCGTCAATCGTCAGCTTGGGCATCGGTGCCTTCCTATTCCGCGGCTTCGCGGCGATAGGCGCGGTCGCGATACTCGCGGATCCGCTGCTCCATCTCGTCGCGGAAATGCCGGATCAGCGCCTGGACCGGCCAGGCGGCCGCATCGCCCAGGGCGCAGATCGTATGGCCTTCGATCTGCTTGGTCACCTCGAGCAGCATGTCGATCTCGTCCGACCGCGCATCGCCGGTGACCATGCGCTGCATCACCCGGTACAGCCAGCCGGTGCCCTCGCGGCACGGCGTGCACTGGCCGCAGCTCTCATGCATGTAGAAGCGCGACAGGCGGGCGACCGCGTAGACCACGTCGGTCGACTTGTCCATGACGATCAGCCCGGCGGTGCCGAGCGCCGACTTGACCTCGCGCAGCGCGTCGAAGTCCATCAGGACGGTGTCGCAGATGTCCTTCGGCAGGATCGGGGCCGAGGAGCCCCCGGGGATCACCGCCTTCAGGTTGTCCCAGCCGCCGCGGACGCCGCCGGCATGGCGCTCGATCAGCTCCCGCATCGGGATGCCGAGTTCCTCCTCGACATTGCAGGGCTGGTTCACATGGCCGGAGATGCAGAACAGCTTCGTGCCCTGGTTCTTCGGCCGGCCGATGCCGGCGAACCAAGCGCCGCCGCGGCGCAGGATCTCGCCGACGACGGCGATGGTCTCGACGTTGTTCACCGTGGTCGGGCAGCCGTAGAGGCCGGCGCCGGCCGGGAACGGCGGCTTGTTGCGCGGCTGGCCCTTCTTGCCCTCCAGACTTTCCAGAAGCGCGGTCTCCTCGCCGCAGATATAGGCGCCGGCGCCGCGGTGCAGGTACAGGTCGAAGTCCCAGCCGGTGCCGGCCGCGTTCTTGCCGAGCAGGCCGGCGTCATAGGCCTGGTCGATCGCGACCTGCATGTTCGAGGCTTCGCCGTAGAACTCGCCCCGGATGTAGATGTAGCAGGCGTGCGCCCCCATGGCGAAGGACGCCAGCAGCGCGCCCTCGATCAGCCGGTGCGGGTCGAAGCGCAGGATCTCGCGGTCCTTGCAGGTGCCCGGCTCGGATTCGTCGGCGTTGATGACGAGGTAGCTCGGGCGGCCGTCCTTGCTCTCCTTCGGCATGAAGGACCACTTCATGCCGGTCGGGAAGCCGGCACCGCCGCGGCCGCGCAGGCCGGAGGTCTTGACCTCCTCGATGATCTTCTCGCGGCCGAGGTCGACCAGCGCCTTGGTGTCGCTCCAGATGCCGCGGCGGCGGGCGCCTTCCAGGCCCCAGTCGTCCCAGCCGTAGAGATTGGTGAAGATGCGGTCTTCGTCGCGCAGCATCACTTCTCTCCCGTATCCGTGGTGCCGGTCTGGCGGCCGGGCGGATCGATCTTCTCCTGGGTCCGCGCCTTCTTCTCCGGCGTGGCGTCGCCGCGATGGGCGCCGGGCGAAGCCTCGGCCTGGTCCGCGACCTCCTGCGGCGACGGAGCGCCGCCGGGCGCCGTGTCCGGCTGATCGCCCTTGGTGCCGTTGCGGACCGGGCCAGCCGAGGCCGGAACGGCCGGACGATGGCCCGGCTTCAGGCCCAGCAGGGTGGTGGCGCCGGACAGCGCCTCGGAGTTGGTGCGGCCGTTCTGCGGGCCCGGCGTGGTCGGCTGGCCGGCCTTCAGCGCCTCGATCAGCGCGACCGTCTTGTCGTAGTCCAGGTCCTCGTAGAAATCGTCATTGATCTGGACCATCGGGGCGTTGACGCAGGCGCCCAGGCACTCGACCTCGAGCACCGAGAACTGGCCGTCCTCGCTGGTCTCGTGGTTGCCGCAGCCGGCCTTGTCCTTCAGCGCCCGCATCACCTCGCCCGACCCGCGCAGCCAGCACGGGGTGGTGGTGCAGACCTGGAAGAAATGGCGGCCGACCGGCGCCTTGTTGAACATGGTGTAGAAGCTGGCGACCTCGTACACCCGGATCCGCGGCATCTCCAGCAGGTCGGCGACATGATCCATCGCCGCCCGCGGCAGCCAGTTGTGGTGCTGGCGCTGGGCGATGTCGAGCAGGGGGATCACCGCGCTCTGCTGCTTGCCCTCGGGGTACTTGGCGATGATGCGCTTCGCCCGCTCGAGATTCTCGGGCGTGAAGGCGAAATCCTTCGGCTGATCCGCCTCCGGCGCAGTTCCTGCGGCCGTCATCGGTCGATCTCCCCGAACACGATGTCCTGGCTGCCGATGATCGCGACCGCATCGGCCAGCATGTGTCCACGGCTCATGAAATCGAGCCCCTGCAGATGGGCGAAGCCGGGGGCCCGGATACGGCAGCGATACGGCCGGTTGGTGCCGTCCGCGACCAGATAGACGCCGAACTCGCCCTTCGGGGCCTCGACCGCGGCGTAGGTCTCGCCGGCCGGGACGTGGTAGCCCTCGGTGTAGAGCTTGAAGTGATGGATCAGCGCTTCCATCGAGCGCTTCATCTCGGCCCGCGGCGGCGGCGACACCTTGCGGTCGGTGGTCTTGACCGGGCCGTCCTTCGGCATCTGCTCCAGGCACTGCCGGATGATGCGGTTGGACTGGCGCATCTCCTCGACCCGCAGCAGATAGCGGGCGTAGCAGTCGCCGGTCAGGCCGACCGGGACGTCGAACTCCATCCGGTCATAGACGTCGTAGGGCTGCGCCTTGCGCAGGTCCCAGGCGATGTTCGAGGCGCGCAGCATCGGGCCCGAGAAGCCCCAGGCCTTGGCCTGCTCCGCCGTCACCACGCCGATGTCGACCAGGCGCTGCTTGAAGATCCGGTTCTCGGTCAGCAGGCTCTCGAGGTCGTCGACGAATTTCGGGAAGCGCTCGGTGTAGGCCCAGATGTCGTCGGCCAGGCCGGCCGGCATGTCCTGGGCGACCCCGCCCGGACGGAAGTAGTTGGCGTGCAGCCGCGCGCCCGAAACCCGCTCGTAGAACTCCATCAGGAGCTCGCGCTCCTCGAAGCCCCACAGCGACGGGGTAACCGCCCCGACATCAAGAGCATAGGTCGTGATGTTGAGAAGATGGTTGAGGACGCGCCCGATCTCGGCGAACAGCACGCGGATGTACTGGCCGCGCTCCGGCGGGGTGATGCCCAGCAGCCGCTCCACCGCCAGGGCGAAGGCGTGCTCCTGGTTCATCGGGGCGACGTAATCGAGGCGATCGAAATACGGCGTCGCCTGCATGTAGGTCTTGTACTCGATCAGCTTCTCGGTGCCGCGATGCAGCAGCCCGATATGCGGATCCGCCCGCTCCACCACCTCGCCGTCGAGCTCGAGCACCAGGCGCAGCACGCCGTGCGCCGCCGGGTGCTGCGGCCCGAAATTCATGGTGTAGGGCTTGATCTGGGTCTCGACCATGGTGCTTAAGCCTTGGGCTCGTTCAACGCGGCCTTCTCATCGCCCGGCAGCACCGGACCCTGCCGCGTCATGCCCTCCCACGGGCTGAGGAAGTCGAAGGTGCGGAAATCCTGGGTCAGCTTGACCGGCTCGTAGACCACCCGCTTCTGCTCGGTGTCGTAGCGGACCTCGACATAGCCGGTCAGCGGGAAGTCCTTGCGCAGCGGGTGCCCTTCGAAGCCGTAGTCGGTGAGGATGCGGCGCAGGTCCGGATTGTCGGCGAAGAAGATGCCGTACAGGTCCCAGGCCTCGCGCTCGAACCAGGTGGCCGCCGGGAAGACGCCCGCGGCGGACGGCACCGGCGTGTCCTCGTCGGTCGTCACCTTGATCCGGATCCGGCGGTTATGCCGGAAGCTGAGCAGGTGATAGACCACCTCCAGCCGTTCCGGCCGGGTTGGATAATCGGCGCCGCAGATGTCGGTCAGCTGTTCGAACAGGGTGTCCGGCGCGTCGCGCAGATGCGTCAGCACCTTGACGATCGACTCGCGCCGCACGGTCAGGGTCAGCTCGGCCGTCGGCGACACCGCGTGATCGAGCACGTCCCCTCCCAGCGCCGCCGCCAGGGCCGCGCCGAGATCGGTCAGTTCCTGGATCGATGCCATTCCTTGCTTCCCGATCCCTCAGCGGACGATCCGGTTGCCGCGCCGGATCTTCTTCTGCAGCTGCATGATGCCGTAGACCAGGGCCTCGGCGGTCGGCGGACAGCCCGGGACGTAGATGTCGACCGGGACGATGCGGTCGCAGCCGCGCACCACCGAATAAGAGTAGTGATAGTAGCCGCCGCCATTGGCGCAGGAGCCCATCGAGATGACCCAGCGCGGCTCCGGCATCTGGTCGTAGACCTTGCGCAGAGCCGGGGCCATCTTGTTGGTCAGGGTGCCGGCGACGATCATGACGTCGGACTGGCGCGGGCTGGGCCGCGGGATGACGCCGAGTCGGTCCAGGTCGTAGCGCGGCATGTAGGCGTGGATCATCTCCACCGCGCAGCAGGCCAGGCCGAAGGTCATCGGCCACAGCGACCCCGTGCGCGCCCAGTCGAGCAGCGAATCGAACTGGGTCAGCAGGAAGCCCTTGTCCTGGATCTCGGCATTGGCGGCGTGGATCACCGCGTCCTGCCCGGCGCCCGGCGGGATCGGCGTGCCGATGCCCACGGGGCTGTTCGGCTGCGTCGCGCTCACTCCCATTCCAGCGCTCCCTTCTTCCACTCGTAGATGAAGCCGACGGTCAGGACGCCGAGGAACACCATCATCGACCAGAAGCCGAACATCCCGATGTCCTTGAGCGCCACCGCCCAGGGGAACAGGAAGGCCACTTCCAGATCGAAGATGATGAACAGGATCGAGACCAGGTAGAACCGGACGTCGAACTTGGAGCGCGCGTCGGCGAAGGCGTCGAAGCCGCACTCATAGGCCGAGAGCTTCTCGCTGTCCGGGTTCTGCTTGCCGACGACGAGGGACGCGCCGACCGCGGCGCCGGCGATCACGATCGCGATCGCCAGGAAGACGAGGATCGGAAAGTACTCCGACACTAGAGAGGTCGTCATCGCTCACCCGTCACACGTGGAGCCTGCGCGATCTTGATCGGCAGGCGCTCCACCCCAAATCTCTTCTTCGTCGTGAAGGCCGTCCGTCACGGCCGCCCTTCCGGCGCGGCCTTTATAGGCCGGCATCTCCGACGAGAGAAGCGAATTTCCGCCATATTTCGTAGATGCGAATGCTTCTCAACCGCATGATTTTACTGGGATCTTCGCCCTTCCGGACGACGCCGCGGGCGGCCCATCCGGGCCGGCGCGTCCAGCCGCGTCCAAATGCAGCAAGGGCCGCAGAACCCGTCGGTGGCGGGGCGGCCCGGACGAACAGCGATGATGGTCGGGAGGAAGTGGCGCGAGTGACGGGACTTGAACCCGCGGCCTCCGGCGTGACAGGCCGGCGCTCTAACCAACTGAGCTACACCCGCGCAGGGTGCCGGAAACGATCACGGGGCCTTCGGCGGAGCGCCGAAACCCGGAGCGAGACCGGAAAACAGGAAGTGGCGCGAGTGACGGGACTTGAACCCGCGGCCTCCGGCGTGACAGGCCGGCGCTCTAACCAACTGAGCTACACCCGCGCATCTGGCCGCTCATCGCGGCGAGGCGCTTGAGATACCCACTCCACCGGGGGCTGTCAACTTGAATTGCCAGCGGGTGGAACGGGATTTTCGCGGCGACCGGATCCGGGGATTCGCTTGGCCGCGACAGCCGGAAACTGGTGGGCGATGACGGGCTCGAACCGCCGACACTCGGTGTGTAAAACCGATGCTCTACCAACTGAGCTAATCGCCCGGGCGGGCCCGCAGGGACGATGACACCCCGGGGCCCGGACATGAAGCGGCCGGTCGGGCCAGGGCACCGACCGGCCGGTTCGGGCACAAGCGCGGAGGCTTACTTCTTCTTGCCGCCGGCGCCGTTGACGGCATCCTTCAGGCCCTTGCCGGCCTTGAACTTGACCTGCTTGGAGGCGGCGATCTTGATGGTCTCGCCGGTCCGCGGATTGCGGCCCTCGGACGCGGCACGCGCCGCAACGCCGAAGGTCCCGAACCCAACGAGGCGGACTTCCCCCCCCTTCGTCAACGTCTTGGTGACGCCGTCGATGAAGCTGTCGATGGCGTTGCCAGCATCGGCACGCGACAGACCGGTGCTTTCCGCGACGTGTGCGACGAGATCGTTCTTGTTCACGTGTCGGCCTCCTTTAGGCTCTGTGTTGGTCGTTCCGGCGGGTTCGCCGGATACAGGCTAGGTACTCTCCAAACCGACAACCGTTCGATGCGCCTTTTCCCGACACCGAAACGTCACGAAATGTAAGCGTATCGCGGAAACACGGTCAATCGTCGGCGGCCCTGAAACACACGGAATTCTGCCGAGTTCCAAGGCCGCCGCAATCGATCAGTGGCGGATCACCGCTTCGTCGTCGCCCTCGGCGGCGACGGGCGCGATGTCGTCCACATCCGTCTCCTTCCATTCGATCGGCTCCAGAGGACGCACCAGGGCGTTCTTCAGAACCTCCTCGACATTGGCCGTCGGCAGGATTGCCAGGGCCTTCTTCACCGAATCCGGAATATCCGCAAGGTCTTTTTCATTATCCTTCGGAATAATCACGGTCTTGATGCCGGCCCGGACCGCCGCCAGCAGCTTCTCCTTCAGCCCGCCGATCGGCAGCACCCGCCCGCGCAGGGTGACCTCGCCGGTCATCGCCACGTCGCGGCGGACCGGGTTTCCGGTCAGCGCCGAGACGATGGCCGTGACCATGGCGATGCCGGCCGACGGTCCGTCCTTCGGGGTCGCCCCCTCCGGCACGTGGACATGGATGTCGCGCTTGCCGAACAGGGTCGGCTTGATGCCGAAGGAGACGGCGCGGGCCTTGGCGAAGCTCTCCGCCGCCTGCACCGACTCCTTCATCACGTCGCCGAGCTTGCCGGTGGCGACCACGCGGCCGCGGCCGGGGACCGGCACGGCCTCGATCGACAGGATCTCGCCGCCGACCTCGGTCCAGGCCAGGCCGGTGACGACGCCGACCATGTCCTCGAGCTCCGCCTCGCCGTAGCGGAACTTGCGCACGCCGGCATACTTCTCGAGATCCTCCGGATTGACGACGATCTTCTTCACGTCGGTCGACAGGATCTCGCGCACCGCCTTGCGGGCTAGGCCCGCGATCTCACGCTCCAGGCTGCGGACGCCCGCCTCGCGGGTGTAGTAGCGAATCAGGTCGCGCAGCGCCTCGTCGGTCAGCGTCCACTCGCCCTTCTTCAGGCCGTTGGCCTCGGCCTGCTTCTGGATCAGGTGGCGCTTGGCGATCTCGACCTTCTCATCCTCGGTGTAGCCGGGGATGCGGATGATCTCCATGCGGTCCATCAGCGGCTGCGGCATGCGCAGGCTGTTGGCCGTGCAGATGAACATCACGTCGGACAGGTCGTAATCGACCTCGAGATAGTGGTCGTTGAAGGTCGCGTTCTGCTCCGGATCCAGCACCTCGAGCAGCGCCGAGGACGGATCGCCGCGGTAGTCGGCGCCCAGCTTGTCGATCTCGTCGAGCAGGAACAGCGGGTTCGACGACTTGGCCTTCTTCATGCCCTGGATGACCTTGCCGGGCATCGAGCCGATATAGGTCCGCCGGTGGCCGCGGATCTCCGCCTCGTCGCGGACGCCGCCCAGCGACATGCGCACGAAGTTGCGGCCGGTGGCCTTGGCGATCGACTTGCCCAGCGAGGTCTTGCCGACGCCCGGCGGGCCGACCAGGCACAGGATCGAGCCGCGGATCTTGCTGGTCCGCTGCTGCACGGCCAGGTACTCCAGCACGCGCTCCTTGACCTTCTCCAGGCCGTAATGGTCGTCGTTCAGCACCTGCTCGGCATGCAGCAGGTCCTTCTTGATCCGGGTCCGCTGCTTCCAGGGAATCGACAGCATCCAGTCGAGGTAGTTGCGGACCACCGTCGCCTCGGCCGACATCGGGCTCATCGACCGCAGCTTCTTCAGCTCGGCCATGGCCTTGTCGCGGGCTTCCTTGGTCAGCTTGACCTTGTTGATCCGCTCTTCGAGCTCCGCCGCCTCGTCGCGGCCGTCCTCGCCCTCGCCCAGCTCCTTCTGGATCGCCTTCAGCTGCTCGTTCAGATAGTACTCGCGCTGGGTCTTCTCCATCTGCCGCTTGACGCGGCTGCGGATGCGCTTCTCGACCTGGAGGACGCCGATCTCGCCCTCCATGAAGCCGTAGACCTTCTCCAGCCGCTCGGTGATCGAGGCGATCTCCAGGATCTGCTGTTTCTCGGGGATCTTCAGCGACAGATGCGCAGCGATGGTGTCGGCCAGCTTGGCGCCGTCCTCGATCTGGTTGACCGAGACCAGCACCTCCGGCGGGATCTTCTTGTTGAGCTTGATGTACTGCTCGAACTGGGCGACCGCGGCCCGGCCCAGCGCCTCGACCTCCTGCGGGTCGGCCCCGACCTCCTCGAGCGGCTCGACCTGGGCCTGGAAGAATTCCGGATTGTCGGCGTAGCGCACGATGCGGGCGCGCTTGACGCCCTCGACCAGCACCTTGACGGTCCCGTCCGGCAGCTTCAGCAGCTGCAGCACCGTCCCGATCGTGCCGACGTCGAAGATCTCCTCCGGCGAGGGATCGTCCTGCGAGGCGTTGCGCTGGGTGACCAGGAGGATCTGCTTGTCCTCCTTCATCACGTCCTCGAGCGCGCGGACCGATTTCTCGCGGCCGACGAACAAGGGCACGATCATGTGCGGGAAGACCACGATGTCCCTCAGAGGCAACACCGGGTACAGCGTGTCTTTGTTCAGGTTCAACATGCGTTCTGCCTTACTGGGGTGGGCAGCGGCCCGAGGAGCGGCGCCGCGCCGGCGCCGGACGGTGGAGACCCGGCGCGCCCAATACACGTGGCGACGACCGGAAGCCGTTCAAGGGACGGGAATGCTGCAGCCCTCATGACCTAGCCACAAGACCCCAATCGGGTGGTCATGGCAAGCCAAAGGCGGCGCTCCGCGGCAATTATGAAACGAAACAGCCGATGCCCGGAGGCATCGGCTGTCAGGTCGGTCAGGATCTGTCGCAGGCCCGGCGTCAGGCGCCGGGAGCGCGGTCCTGCTGTTTCTCGGCGTAGATCAGGAGCGGCTTGGCGCGGCCCTCGACCACCTCGCGGTTGACCACGATCTCGACCACGCCGTTCATGCTCGGCAGGTCGTACATCGGCTCGAGCAGGATGCTCTCCATGATCGAGCGCAGGCCGCGGGCGCCGGTCTTGCGCTGGATCGCGCGGTTGGCGATGCCCTTCAGCGCATCGTCGGTCAGCGACAGATGCACGTCCTCCATCTCGAACAGCCGCTGGTACTGCTTCACCAGCGCGTTCTTCGGCTTGGACAGGATCTCGATCAGCGCGTCCGAGTCGAGATCCTCGAGCGTCGCCACCACCGGCAGGCGGCCGACGAACTCCGGAATCAGGCCGAACTTCAGCAGATCCTCGGGCTCGACCTCGCTGAAGATCTCGCCGGTCGTCCGCTCGTCCGGCCCCCGCACGTCGGCGCCGAAGCCGAGCGAGCTGCCGCGGCCGCGCTGGGAGATGATCTTCTCCAGCCCGGAGAAGGCGCCGCCGCAGATGAACAGGATGTTGGTGGTGTCGACCTGCAGGAACTCCTGCTGCGGGTGCTTGCGCCCGCCCTGGGGCGGCACCGAGGCGACGGTGCCTTCCATGATCTTCAGGAGGGCCTGCTGCACGCCCTCGCCCGAGACGTCGCGGGTGATCGAGGGGTTGTCCGACTTGCGGCTGATCTTGTCGACCTCGTCGATGTAGACGATGCCGCGCTGCGCCCGCTCGACATTGTAGTCGGCGGCCTGCAGCAGCTTGAGGATGATGTTCTCGACATCCTCGCCGACATAGCCCGCCTCGGTCAGCGTGGTGGCGTCGGCCATGGTGAAGGGAACGTCGAGGATGCGGGCCAGGGTCTGGGCCAGCAGCGTCTTGCCGCAGCCGGTCGGCCCGATCAGCAGGATGTTCGACTTCGCGAGCTCGACCTCGCCGTTCTTCTGGCCGTGCGCCAGCCGCTTGTAGTGGTTGTGCACGGCGACCGAGAGCACCTTCTTCGCGTGCTCCTGGCCGATCACGTAGTCATCGAGAACCTTGCGGATGTCCTTCGGCGTCGGGACCCCGTCGCGGTTCTTGACCAGCGTGGTCTTGTTCTCCTCGCGGATGATGTCGGTGCACAGCTCGACGCACTCGTCGCAGATGAACACAGTCGGGCCCGCAATCAGCTTGCGAACCTCGTGCTGGCTCTTGCCGCAGAACGAGCAGTAGAGCGTGTTCTTCGAGTCACCGCCTGCGGTCTTGCCCATCACTGCCTCACTTCCGCATCCGCGCTACCGATCCGCGTGCTCCCCGCCGCGGGGACCTGCGGGCCGGGATGCGGCTGCCTCCAGATGGCGGCGGCTCCACCCTGCGACAAGCTCGTCCCGGCGCAGGGCAGATCCGCATCATCACGAATCAAGATAGCGCCCTTCGACCCGGATCGGTAGGGCCGCGGGCTCAAAGATCGATTATTCAACGGTCGGACGCCGCTCGACGACCTCGTCGACGATGCCGAAGCCCTTGGCTTCATCGGCCGACATGAACTTGTCGCGGTCCATCGAGCGCTCGATCTCCTCGAGGCTCTGGCCGGTGTGCTTGACATAGACCTCGTTCAGCCGCTGGCGCAGCTTCAGGATCTCGCGCGCCTGGATCTCGATGTCCGAGGCCTGGCCGCGGGCGCCGCCCGAGGGCTGGTGCACCATGATGCGGCTGTTCGGCAGGGCGAAGCGCTTGCCGGGGGCACCAGCCGCCAGCAGCAGCGAGCCCATCGACGCCGCCTGGCCGATGCAGACGGTCATGATCTGCGGCTGGATGTACTGCATGGTGTCGTAGATCGCCATGCCCGCCGTGATCACCCCGCCCGGCGAGTTGATGTAGAAGGCGATGTCCTTCTTCGGGTTCTCGGATTCGAGAAACAGCAGCTGGGCGCAGACGAGGCTGGCGAGCTCGTCATAGATCGGCCCGGTCAGAAAAACGATCCGCTCGCGCAGCAGGCGGGAGTAAATGTCCGAGTACCGCTCACCCCGGTTGGTCGTCTCGATGACGCTCGGGATGATGGCATTCATGATCGGCTCATACGGAGGCATACGTTCCTCGAAGGCTCGCGCGGGCCGGCAGGGCGCCGCGGCTCACCCCTACATTAGGGGAGGTCCGCGGCGCCCTTCAACCAGTCAGGCGCCGGTGCCGGTATCGGCGTCGGTGTCGGCGGCCTTCGCGTCGGCGCCTTCGGTCTCGGCGGCGGCCTTGGACTTGGCCGTCTTGCCCTTGGAGGGCTTGGCGTCGGCCGGCTTGGCCTCGACCGCCTCATCCTCGTCCGGGTCGCGCGCCAGCTCCTCCGGCGTCACCGAGGTGTCGTTGACCTTGATCTTGCCGAGGATGACGTCGACGACCTTCTCCTCGAACAGCGGCGCGCGCAGATTCTCGATCGCCTGCGGGTTCTTGCGGAAGAAGTCGACGACCTGCTGCTCCTGGCCCGGATAGCGGCGGGCCTCGGCGATCAGGGCGCGATTCAGCTCCTCCTGCGTCACCTCGACGTTCTCGGCGCGGCCGATCTCGGCGAACAGCAGGCCCAGGCGGACGCGGCGCTCGGCGATGGCGCGGTACTCGGCCTTCAGCTCGTCCTCCGGCTTGTTCTTGTCCGGATTGTCGTCGCCGCCGGTCTCGAGCGACTGCTGCACCTGCTTCCAGATCTGGTCGAACTCGAGGTCGACCATGCCCTGCGGCACGGCGAAGTCGACCAGCTCGGCCAGCTTGTCGAGCAGCTTGCGCTTGGCGCGCAGGCGCGACACGCGGCCGAACTCCTGCTCGGTCTGGCTCTTGACCGCGTTGCGCAGGCCCTCGAGGTCCTCGAAGCCCAGCTCCTTGGCGAAGTCCTCGTTCACCTCGGGCACCACGCCCTTCTCGATCGACTTGACGTCGACCTCGAACTTCGCCGGCTTGCCGGCGTGCTCGGGGCTCGGATACTCCTCGGGGAAGCTCAGCGAGACGGTGACGTGCTCGCCGGCCTTCTTGCCGACCAACTGGTCCTCGAATCCCGGGATGAAGCGGTTCGAGCCGATCTCCAGGCGGAAGTCCTTGCCCGACATCTCCTCGCTCGGGGCCTGCCCGTCGAGGCTGCCCTCGAAATCGATGACGGCGACGTCACCGGTCTCCACGCCGCGCTCCTCGGCCACCGGCTCGAACTTGCGGCGGGTCTCGGCGATGCGCTGCAGGCCGGCGGAGATCTGCTCCTCGGTCACCTCGGCGACGGGACGGTCGATCTCGACGCTGTCGAAGGCCGGCGCGGTGATCTCGGGCAGCACCTCGACATCGACCTTGTACTCCAGGTCCTTGCCCTCGTCGAAGCTGGTCACCTCGACCTTCGGGCGCAGGGCCGGGCGCAGGTTGCGCTCCTCCAGCGCCTGGCGGGTGCCTTCGTCGACGGCCCCTTCCAGGACCTCGCCCATGACCGACTTGCCGTAGCGCTGCTTCATCAGCGACACCGGCACCTTGCCGGGGCGGAAGCCCGGGAGCTTGACCCGGCCCGCGAGCTTGACGAGCTCCGTCTGGACGCGCTGTTCGATGTCGGCCGCCGGCACGACGATCTTGAACTCGTGCCGCAGACCCTCGGTGCTGGTTTCGATCACTTGCATCGGTCTTCAGGAATCCGTCGATGTGACAGGTCGGTCGTGCTGTGCCCTGTCGAGATGTTCAATGGTGCGGGCGGAGGGATTTGAACCCCCACGGCTTTCGCCGCTGGAACCTAAATCCAGTGCGTCTACCAATTCCGCCACGCCCGCGAAGACCCCCAGCCCTGCCCGCCCCCGAAAACGCGCACAAAAAGGCGGGCAACGAAGGGAGTCGGCCCTGCGAAGCGCCGGTCTATAGCACAGGGTTTTTGCGGGCGACAGGCAAAACGCTGGCGCCCGGAACGGCTACAGCCGGTCCAGGACGGCCGGCAGAGCGTCGACCACGTCCTCGGCGATCAGCCCGGCGCCGACGCGCTGCGCCGCGGCGCCGTGCAGCCACACGGCGGCGCAGGCGGCCTCGAATCCCGCCATGCCCTGCGCCTTCAGCCCCAGCACCATGCCGGCTAGGACGTCGCCGGTGCCGCCGGTGGCGAGCGTCGCCGGGGCGTTGGCGTTGATCGCCGCCCGACCGTCCGGCGCGGCGATGATGGTGTCCGCCCCCTTCAGCACCACCACGGCGCCGACCGCCGCCGCGGCCCGGCGGGCCCGGGCCAGGCGCGGGGCGTCCTCCTTGCCGAACAGCCGGTCGAATTCGCCCTGATGCGGGGTCAGCACGCAGTCGTCGTCCAGCGTCCCGGCCAGCGCCTGCGGCTCGCCGGCATAGCTGGCGAGGCCGTCGGCATCGAGCACCAGCGACTTGCCGGCGCCGCGCACCGCCGCCACCGCCTGGCGCAGCGCCGGCCCGGCCCCGCCGCCGGGGCCGATCAGCACCGGGCCGAGGCGCCGGTCGGCCAGCAGCCCGTCCCAGCGCTCCATCGGCAGCGCCATGGCGCCCGGCCAGTCGGCGCGGAAGGCCGGCAGCGCCGCCTCCGGCGCGACCACGGTCAGCAGGCCGGCGCCGACCCGCCGGGCCGCGCGCGCCGCCAGCCGGGCCGCGCCGGTCAGGGTGCCGCCGGCGAGGATCAGCGGATGGCCGCGGTCGTATTTGTGCTGTGCCGCCGCGGCTTGCGGCAGGGCGGCGCGCCACAGCGCCGGGCCGTTCTCGTGGATCGTCGGGCCGATCGCCTCCAGCACCGACGGCTCGATGTCGATGTCGGCGACGCGGGTCTCGCCGCAGAGGGTGCGGCCGGGCAGCAGCAGGTGGCCGGGCTTGCGGCGGAAGAAGGTGACGGTCAGCGCCGCCGGCGCCACCGGCCCGGGGGCGGAGCCGTCATCGCCGAACAGTCCGCTGGGCACGTCGACCGCGACCACCGGCAGGCCGGAGCGCGCCGCCGCTTCGATCAGCGCCGCGGCCTTGCCCTCCGGCGCCCGGTTCAGCCCGGCGCCGAACAGCGCGTCGACGACGAGGCCGGCGCCGTCCAGCACGGCAGGATCGGCGGCCTCGACCCTGCCCTGCCCCATCCTGCCCTGCCATCGGGCAGCCGCCTCGGCCGCGTCGCCGCGCAGGGACTTCACCGGGACCAGCGAGACCAGCCGCACCGGCCATCCCTGCCCCGCCAGCAGCCGGGCGACGACATAGCCGTCGCCACCATTGTTCCCGGGACCGCACAGCACCGCGACCGGGCGCGGCGACCAGCGGGCGCGGATCGCCCGTGCCACCGCCGCCCCCGCCCGCTCCATCAGCACGATGCCCGGGGTGCCGGCGGCGATGGTGCGGCTGTCGGCCGCCCCCATCTCCGCCGCGGTCAGGAGGGCGAGGTCGGAGAGCGTCACCGGCCCGCCTTTCCGACCGCCTCCTTGAAGGCGGCGAGGTCGGCGCGGGCGGCGTCGCGCAGCAGGGTGATCTCGGCCGGGCCGATCACGATCCTGCAGCCGTCCCGCACCATCTCGGCCGGCGAGCGGCCGAGCGAGGGCAGCGAGCCGAGCCATTTGCCGCTGTCCTGGATGGCGCGCTCGGCCCGGAGAATCGTGTCGCGCACCTCCGGATCGTCGAAGCGGCCGAGCTTGCCGAGGCTGCCGGACAGGTCCCAGGGGCCGATGAACAGCCCGTCGACGCCGTCGACCGCGGCGATGTCGGGAATCGCCTCCACCGCCTGCCGGGTCTCGATCTGGCACAGGATCAGCAGGTTGTCGGAGATGGTCTGCTGGTAGTCGGGCGCCAGGCCGAAATCGGCGCCGCGGGCGATGCCGTAGGCGACGCCGCGGATGCCGGCCGGCGGGTAGCGGCAGGCGGCGACGGCGGCCTCCGCCTCGGCCCTCGAATTGACCTGCGGCACCATCACGCCCTCGGCCCCGATGTCGAGGATGCGCTTGGCGTAGACCGGGTCGTTCCAGGGCATGCGGACGATGCCGGTGGCCGGGGTGCCGGCCAGGGCCTGCAGGCTGGGCACCGCATCGGCGACCGCGGCCGGCCCGTGCTCGTGGTCGAGGAGCACGATGTCGTAGCCGGCGAGGCCCAGCAGCTCCGAGATCAGCGAATGGCCGATGCCCTGCCAGCAGCCATAGACGGGCTCGCCCGCCCGCAGCTTCCGTTTCGCGGCGTTCGGTCGGTACAAGGCAGCCTCCTCCGATGCGGGTCGGAACAGGCGTATCAGACGATGGCGGGAAGGGAAATGGGGCGACCGATGGGACTCGAACCCACGACAACTCGGACCACAACCGAGGGCTCTACCAACTGAGCTACGGCCGCCACAGCATTTGCGGCGGCTCATATGCGGCATCGCCGCGACGGCGTCAAGCGTTAGCCTGCATCTCTCCCACTCCTTGTGCCCTGCGCCCTCGTCCCATGCCCGCAGGGCAGGAGAGCGGCGCAGCGCGATGCGGTGGCATCGGGCAAGCCGTTCGACGCACCCTGCGGGCATGGGACGAGGGCCCAAAGGGTCGCCTTGCGGCGGCCGCCTGCGGGCGCGGGCCGCTCGACCGTATGTCCCTATACGCTCTTCGCGGCCCGCGCCCTCATTCGACTCACCGCAAGGCGACGCAGGGCGCAAGGAGTGGGAGAGATGCAGGCTGGACGCATTCCCGCCCAACAGAGGCGTTGCCGGGCATGACCGCGGCCCTTCGGGACGGCATAGTCCGCCGCGACACATCTTCAGCAGGGGAAGGCACGATGCTGATCCAGGCGGCCGCCATGGCCAATCTCGGCACCGAGACCGCGTTCGACGTGCTGGCACGGGCCCAGGCGCTGGCGGCGCAGGGCCGCGACATCATCAATCTCGGCATCGGCCAGCCCGATTTCCGCACGCCGGACCACATCGTCGAGGCGGCGGTGAAGGCGCTGCGCGACGGTCATCACGGCTACACCCCGGCCGGCGGCATCCCCGCGCTGCGCCGGGCCGTGGCCGACGACCTTGAGGCCCGGCGCGGCGTCACGGTCGACCCGGACGACGTCGTGATCATGCCCGGCGGCAAGGTCACGATGTGGTTCGCCATCCTGATGTTCGGCGAGCCGGGGGCCGAGATCCTGTATCCGAATCCCGGATTCCCGATCTACGAATCCGCCATCCGCTTCACCGGGGCGACGCCGGTGCCGGTGCGGCTGCGCGAGGAGAACGGCTTCGCCTTCTCGGCCGAGGAGGTGCTGGCCCAGATCACGCCGCGCACGCGCCTCCTGATCATCAACAGCCCGGCCAACCCGACCGGCGGCGTGGTGCCGAAGGCCGAGCTGGACCGACTGGCCGCCGGGCTGGAGCGGCACCCGCATGTGGCGGTGCTGAGCGACGAGATCTACAGCCGCATCCTCTATGACGGGGCGCAGCACGGCTGCTTCCTCTCCTACCCTGCCCTGCGCGACCGGGTGATCCTCCTGGACGGCTGGTCGAAGACCTATGCCATGACCGGCTGGCGGCTGGGCTGGAGCGTGTGGCCCAAGGCGCTGCGCGAGGGCGCGACGCGGCTGGCCGTGAACTCGCACTCCTGCGTCAACGCCGCCGCCCAATATGCCGGCATCGCAGCGCTGCAGGGGCCGCAGGATGCGGTCGACACGATGTGCGCCGCCTTCGCCGAACGCCGCCGGGTCGTGGTCGACGCGCTGAACCGGCTGCCGGGCGTGCGCTGCGTCGAGCCGGGCGGTGCCTTCTACGCCTTCCCCAACATCACCGGCACCGGCCTCTCGGCCAAGGCGCTGCAGACGAAGCTGCTGGAGGAGTGCGGCGTCGCCACCATCGCCGGCACCAGCTTCGGCGCCATGGGCGAAGGCTTCCTGCGCCTGTCCTACGCCAACAGCGTCGACGCCATCCGGCAGGCCGTGGACCGCATGGCCGGCGCCCTGTCCGGCTTGATCGAAGCCTAAAGAAGCAGCACTATGCCTAAATTCTGAGCAAGCCCCTTTTCATCCCCGGTCGCCGGTGCGGAGTCGGCGACTGGCACGGGCCTTGCTTCACATCTCGGCGAGAGCGTTCCGCACCCGGCGGTGGCGCGCAAACGATCCAGGGAACGGTTCCGAACCCATGAAGAAAGTCGAAGCCATCATCAAGCCGTTCAAGCTCGACGAGGTGAAGGAGGCCCTTCACGAGGTCGGGATCAAGGGCATCACCGTGACCGAGGCGAAGGGGTTCGGCCGCCAGAAGGGCCATACCGAGCTCTACCGCGGCGCGGAGTACGTGGTCGACTTCCTGCCCAAGGTGAAGGTCGAAGTGGTCATGGAGGACGCCCTGGTCGAACGTGCGATCGAGGCCATCCAGCAGGCTGCCCAGACCGGCCGGATCGGCGACGGCAAGATCTTCGTCACCCCGGTGGAGGAGGTCATCCGCATCCGCACCGGTGAAAAGGGCGCCGACGCCATCTGAGCGTCGGTCGTCCGAGCCTGCCGCCCAAGAACGTCTCTCAAGAAACGCGAACACAGTTCAAACACAGGAAAAAAGCATCATGGCCGACGGTGTGACCAAGGTCCTCGATCTGATCAAAGAGAACGACGTCAAATACGTCGATTTCCGCTTCACCGACTTCCGCGGGAAGGTGCATCACGTCAGCCAGCACGTCTCGACGGTGGACGAGGACATGCTGACCGACGGCGTCATGTTCGACGGGTCCTCGATCGCCGGCTGGAAGGCGATCAACGAGTCCGACATGATCCTGAAGCCGGACGTCGACACCGCGGTCATGGACCCCTTCGCCGCCCAGGCGCAGCTGAACATCACCTGCGACATCCTGGAGCCGGCCACCGGCCAGCCCTACAGCCGCGACCCGCGCTCGATCGCCAAGGCGGCGGAGCGCTACATGGCGTCGCTGGGCGTCGGCGACACCGCCTATTTCGGCCCCGAGGCCGAGTTCTTCATCTTCGACGACGTGCGCTACCAGCAGAACACCACCTCGGCGTTCTACTACCTCGACAGCGAGGACGCGTCGGAGAACAGCGGCAAGGTCTATCCGGACGGCAACCGCGGCCACCGCGTGCAGCCGAAGGGCGGCTACTTCCCGGTGCCGCCGCTGGACGCCGCGCACGACCTGCGCGCCGAGATGCTGACGACCCTGGCCGAGATGGGCGTGACGGTCGAGAAGCACCACCACGAGGTCGCCGCCTCGCAGCATGAGCTGGGCATCAAGTTCGAGACCCTGATCAAGAGCGCCGACGCGCTGCAGGCGTTCAAATACGTCGTGCACAACGTCGCCGACGCCTACGGCAAGAGCGCGACCTTCATGCCGAAGCCGGTCAAGGGCGACAACGGCTCGGGCATGCATGTCCACCAGTCGATCTGGAAGGAAGGCAAGCCGACCTTCGCCGGCTCGGGCTATGCCGACCTGTCGGACACCGCGCTGTACTACATCGGCGGCATCATCAAGCACGCCAAGGCGCTGAACGCCCTGACCAACCCGTCGACCAACAGCTACAAGCGCCTGATCCCGGGCTTCGAGGCCCCGGTGCTGCTGGCCTATTCGGCCCGCAACCGCTCGGCCTCCTGCCGCATCCCCTACGTCGCCTCGCCGAAGGGCAAACGCGTCGAGGTGCGGTTCCCGGACCCGACCGCGAACCCCTATCTCGCCTTCTCGGCCATGCTGATGGCCGGCCTGGACGGCATCCAGAACAAGATCCATCCCGGCGAGGCGATGGACAAGAACCTGTACGACCTGCCGCCGGAGGAGCTGAAGAACGTCCCGACCGTCTGCGGCTCGCTGCGCGAGGCGCTGCTGGCGCTCGAGGCCGACCACGCCTTCCTGCTGAAGGGCGACGTGTTCAGCCGCGACATGATCGAGGCCTATCTCGAGCTGAAGTGGGAAGAGGTGTACGCCTTCGAGCACACCCCGCACCCGATCGAGTTCCAGATGTACTACTCGGTCTGATCGGACCGGTTTCCACCGAGAGAACCCCGCCGGAGACGGCGGGGTTTTTTCTTGCGTGAATGGCAGGCGAGATAGGCTTGCGGTTGCCCGCGGCACCTGCTGATATCGTTACCAGCAGCGCAGCGGCCGGAAGCGGGAGATCCATCGGATCCCGGCCGGCCAGGCGCGGTGCCGCCAGGGGTCCCCGACGGTCCGCCCCCGAGGCCTCGCGCCCTGCCGGAACAAGAAACGAGGCCATCTTGACAGGGACGGCAATCGACGTTGTCGACGTGACCAAGGTGTTCGGCAGCGACCAGAGCGGGGCGGTCCGGGCCCTGAACGGCGTATCGGTCCAGATCCGGGACAACGAATTCTTCACCCTTCTCGGCCCGTCCGGCTGCGGCAAGACCACGCTGCTGCGCATGATCGCCGGATTCGAGGAGCCGACCAGCGGCCACATCCTGCTTCACGGCAAGCCGATCGAGGGATTGCCGCCGCACAGGCGGCCGGTGAACACGGTGTTCCAGAGCTATGCCCTGTTCCCGCACATGACGGTGCGCGAGAACATCCGCTTCGGCCTGGAGATGAAGGGCGTCGAGCGCGCCCGGGCCGACGCCCGCGTCGCCGAGATGATCGCCCTGGTCAAGCTGGGCGGGATGGAGAACCGCAAGCCGGCACAACTGTCGGGTGGCCAGCAGCAGCGCGTCGCCCTGGCCCGGGCGCTGGCCAGCGAGCCGCAGGTGCTGCTGCTGGACGAGCCGCTCTCGGCCCTCGACCTCAAGCTGCGCAAGGAGATGCAGATCGAGCTGAAGCGGCTGCAGACCGAGACCGGCATCACCTTCATCTTCGTCACCCACGACCAGGAGGAGGCGCTGACCATGTCGGACCGGATCGCGGTCATGAGCCAGGGCGAGATCCTGCAGATCGGCGGCCCGCGCGACATCTACGACCGGCCCGAGCGGCGCTTCGTCGCCCATTTCATCGGCGAGACCAACCTGTTCGACGGCCCCCTCGCCGCCCGCCTCGGCTGCGCCGACGGCGCCACCCTGGCGGTGCGGCCGGAGCGCATCCTGCTGTCCGCCGAGCCCGGCCCGGACAGCCTGGCCGGGACGGTGGAGACGGTGGTCTATGTCGGCACCGACACCACCTACCATGTCCGCCTGGCCGAAGGCGGGGCGCTGGTCACCGCCCGGCTGCAGAACCGGACCGGAGCGCCGCAGAGCTTCCAGCCCGGCGACCGGGTCGGGATCGCCGTGCCGGCCGGCGCCGGCCACGCCCTGGCCGATTGAGGTCATGATGGCGCGCGGCAACTCGCTGAAGACCCTGAGCCTGATCGGGGTCCCGGTCGGCTTCATCCTGGTCTTCTTCATCATCCCGCTGGCGATCATGGCGGTCGTCTCGGTCGCCGAGCGCGGCCAGTTCGGCGGGGTGCAGTGGAACACCTTCTCCACCGACGCCTATATCCGCTTCCTCTACGAGCGCGACTTCGACGACAGCCTGATCTGGAACCCGGCCTATGCCCAGATCCTGCTGCGCTCGGTCTGGCTGTCGCTGTTCACCACGGTGCTGTGCGTGCTGATCGGCTTCCCGACCGCGCTGCACATGGCGATGCAGCCGCCGCCCCGGCGCAACCTGCTGATCTTCCTGGTCACCATCCCGTTCTGGACCAACCTGCTGGTCCGCAACTACGCCTGGATCCTGATGCTGCGCTCCGGCGGGCTGCTCGATTCGGCGCTGCAGGGGCTGGGACTGACCACCGGGTCGCTGAACCTGATGTACACCGAGACGGCGATCGCCATCGGCCTCACCTACTCCTTCCTGCCCTTCATGGTGCTGCCGATCTATTCCAGCCTGGAGAAGCTGGATTTCCGGCTGGTCGAGGCCGCCTACGACCTGGGCGCCGACAAGTGGCGGGCGTTGCGCCGGATCGTCATCCCGCTGGCCATGCCGGGAATCGCCGCCGGCGCCATCCTGGTCTTCATCCCCTGCCTCGGCGCCTATGTGACGCCGGACCTCTTGGGCGGGTCGAAATCGATGATGATCGGCAACCTGATCCAGAACCAGTTCGGGTCGTCCCGCAACTGGCCGTTCGGGGCCGCCCTGTCCTTCGCCCTGCTGGCCGTGGTGCTGCTGGCGATGATGCTGTACCTGATCCGCTTCCGCGGCGCGCCGCAGGTGGCGAAATGAGCGAAAGCCCGCATTTCCGGCATTCCCTGTGCCCTGCGCCGGTTCAACATGCCGACAGGGCAGGAGGGCGGCGCAGCGCGATGCAGCGCATCGCGCAAGCCGTTCGACGCACCATGTCGGCATGTTCAACCGGCCCGGAGGGTCGCCTTGCGGCGGCCGCCTGCGGGCGCGGGCCGCTCGACCGTATGGCCCGATACGCTCTTCGCGGCCCGCGCCCTCATTCGACTCACCGCAAGGCGACGCAGGGCACAGGGAGTGCCGGAAATGCGGGCTAACCTCCGCCGCTTCCCCGGTGTCCGCGCCGCCGCCTGGGCGTTCTTCGCCTATCTCTACATCCCGATCGTCGTCCTGCTGGTGCTGGCCTTCAACGCCGGCAGCACGGCGACGATCTGGGGCGGCTTCAGCATGCGCTGGTTCGGCGTGGTGCTGAACAACCCGGACATCCTGCGGGCGGCGCAGAACTCGCTGATCGTCGCCCTGGTGTCGTCCGTC
The DNA here is from genome assembly GCF_916619195.1 of Inquilinus sp. Marseille-Q2685. NCBI lineage: Bacteria > Pseudomonadati > Pseudomonadota > Alphaproteobacteria > Rhodospirillales > Rhodospirillaceae > Inquilinus > Inquilinus sp. Marseille-Q2685. The sequence continues at coordinate 162,624 of NZ_CAKAKL010000001.1, read as the reverse complement.
GCCGCCACCGTCATGGCGATCCCGGCCGCGATCGGCATGGCCCGGCGGCGCTTCCGCGGCCAGGCCGCGGTCAGCGCCCTGATCGCCCTGCCGCTGGTGGTGCCGGAGGTGGTGACGGCGGTGGCGACGCTGCTGTTCTTCACCGCCATCGCCCTGCCGCTGGGCCTGTTCACCATCATCCTGGCCCATATCGTGTTCTGCATCCCCTTCGCCTACCTGCCGATCCGGGCACGGCTCGAGGGGATGGACGCCAGCCTGGGCGAGGCCGCGGCCGACCTCTACGCCACGCCCTGGCGGGCCTTCCGCCGGGTGACGCTGCCGCTGCTGTGGCCCGGCATCCTGTCGGGGCTGATGCTGGCCTTCATCATCTCGCTCGACGACTTCGTCATCACCTTCTTCGTCTCCGGCGCCGGGGCGACCACCCTGCCGATCTACATCTACGGCATGATCCGCATCGGCGTGACGCCGGAGGTCAACGCCATCTCCGCGCTGATGCTGCTGATCTCGATCGTCTTCGTCGCCCTGTCCTGGGTGGTCGGACGGGCGCGGAGCTAACCAGGGAGGCCCGAAATTCGGAACCGACGCATCTGCCTGGCCGCCGCCTTCGCCGCGGCCCTGCTGACCGCCCCCGCCGCCTGGGCGGCCGGCGACCTGTTCCTGTTCAACTGGACCAACTATACCCCGCCCGACCTCTTGAAGAAGTTCGAGGCCGAGACCGGGATCAAGGTCACGCTCGACGTCTATGATTCGAACGAGACCCTGCTGGCCAAGATGCAGGCCGGCGGTGCCAGCTACGACGTGGTGGTGCCGTCCGACTACATGGTCGACATCATGGTCAAGCAGGGCCTGCTGCAGGAGATCGACGCCGCAGCCATGCCCGGCTTCGGCGCCGTGATGGCTCCGCACGACAAGCCCTGGTACGACCCGGAGCGGACATACTCCGCCCCCTACATGTGGGGCACCACCGGGTTCACCTACGACAGCGCCAAGGTGCAGGGCCCGGTCGACGACAGCTGGTGGTCGATCTTCAACCCGGACGGCCCGTTCAAGGGCAGCCTGGCGATGATGAACGACTCGGTCGAGGTGTTCACCGCCGCCGCCTTCTATCTCGGCATCGACCGCTGCACCGAGAGCAGCGAGGACGCCGGCAGGATCTTCAAGCTGCTGGAGGCGCAGAAGCCGGCCGTCTCGCTCTACAACTCCGACGGCTCGGTCGACCGCATGGCCGCCGGCGAGGTCGTGGCCCACATGCAGTGGAACGGCGCCGCGCACCGCACCAAGCTGCAGCGGCCGAGCGCGGTCTTCGTCTATCCGAAGGAGGGGCTGAACCTCTGGGCCGACAACCTGGTGGTGCCGAAGGACGCGAAGAACCCGGAGAACGCGAAGACCTTCATCGCCTGGATGCTGAAGCCGGAGAACATCGGCGCCGCCAGCAACTTCACCACCTACATGAACGCGATCAAGGGCTCCGAGGCTTTCATGGACAAGGCCCTGAGCGAGGACCCGGCGATCAACATGCCGCCGGACTATGCCGGCCGGCTGCGGCCCGCCCAGAACTGCTCCCCCGCTGCGGTCGAGTTGCGCGACCGGGTCTGGACCCGCCTGAAATCCTGAGCGGCCAGGCCACCGTCCCGGGCGTCGGCGGGGCGCGACATCACAATCCGACGACAACAGAGAGGTTGAGAATGGGATCCGCAAGACAGCTTCTTCTCGCCGCCGTCGCGGCCGCCGGGGCGCTGACCGCGGCATCGGCCGCTCAGGCCGCCGGCGAGCTCTATTTCTACAACTGGTCGAACTACTACCCGCCGGAGCTGCTGAAGAAGTTCGAGGCGGAGACCGGGATCAAGGTCACGCTCGACGTCTATGATTCGAACGAGACCCTGCTGGCCAAGCTGCAGGCCGGCGCCGCCGGCTACGATGTGGTGGTACCGTCGGATTACATGGTCGCCATGATGGTCCAGCAGGGCCTGCTGCAGGAGATCGATGCCGGCCGGATGGCCGAGTTCAAGAATGTCGGCGCGCCGCACGACAAGCCCTGGTACGACCCGGAGCGGAAATACTCCGCCCCCTATATGTGGGGCACCACCGGCTTCAGCTACGACACCGCCAAGGTCGAGGGCGGCAAGGTCGATGACAGCTGGTGGTCGATCTTCAACCCAGACGGCCCGTTCAAGGGCCGGCTGGCGATGATGAACGACCCGGTCGAGGTCTATAAGGCCGCGGCGATGTATCTCGGCATCAACTTCTGCACCGAGAACAGCGAGGACGCCGGCAAGATCTTCAAGCTGCTGGAAGCGCAGAAGCCGAGCGTCGCCCTGTACAACTCCGACGGCACGATCGAGCGCATGATCGCCGGCGAGGTCGTGGCCCATATGCAATGGAACGGCGCCGCGCATCGGACCAAGGAAGGCAAACCGACCGTCACCTATGTCTATCCGAAGGAAGGCATCAACTTCTGGAACGACAATTTTGCCGTGCCCAAGGGCGCGCGGAATGTCGAGAACGCCAAGATCTTCATCGACTGGATGATGAAACCGGAGAACATCGCCGTCGCCACGAACTTCACCGGCTACAACAACGCCATCAAGGGGTCGCCGGAGTTCATGGACCCGAAGCTGCGCGACGACCCGGCGGTCAACACGCCGCAGGAGATGCTGAGCCGGCTGAACCCGAACCAGAACTGCTCCGCCGCGGCGGTCGAGCTGCGCGACCGGGTCTGGACCCGCCTCAAGTCGTAGCTCCGCCCGGCTCCAGCCCGCTTCGCAGCCGGTGCCGGAAGGCCCTGGTTGCGAAGCGGGGTCCGGCACGCTACCTCTTGCAGGTCAGACAGATCTCTCGAGTGAACAGGATCCCCCATGGTCGACCGCCCGTTCCCGCCGCGTCTCGACGACGAGGAGGAGGAAGAAGAGGAAGAGCGCCCCGAGAAGGAGAAGAAGGAGGAGCTCGGTCCGCAGATCGGCAACATCCTCTTCAAGAACCGGACGGTGCTGCTGTTCGGTGAAATCTCCATGAAGCTGGCGCAGGGGATCAGCGCGCAGCTGCTGGCGCTCGCCGCCGACGACGAGAAGAAGCCGATCCGGCTGGTGATCAATTCGCCGGGCGGCCATGTCGAGGCCGGCGACACCATCCACGACATGATCCGCTTCATCGGCGCGCCGGTGAAGGTGATCGGCACCGGCTGGGTGGCCAGCGCCGGCGCCCACATCTACCTGGCGGCGAAGAAGGAGAACCGCCTGTCGCTGCCGAACACGCGGTTCCTGCTGCACCAGCCGTCGGGCGGTGCGGGCGGCCGGGCGGTCGATATCGACATCGAGGCGCGCGAGATCATCAAGATGCGCCGCCGCCTGAACGAGATCATCTCCCGCGAGACCGGCCAGCCGCTGGACAAGGTCGAGCGCGACACCGACCGGAACTACTGGATGTCGGCCGAGGAGGCGAAGGATTACGGCCTCGTCGGCAAGATCATCGACAGCATCAAGGATGCCGGCTGACCCTGCCGGGTCACTGACACGGCGGCGGGCCCTGCTGGGGCTCGCCGCCCTTCCCTTCTGCGCCGCGGCCGCCCCCGCCCTCGATCAGCCGGGCGAACGGCGCTTCAAGCTCTACAACCCGCACACCGACGAACGCTTCGACGACGTCTACGCCGTCGACGGCGCGTATCTGGACGACGCCCGGAAGCGGCTGAACCGGCTGCTGCGCGACCACCATGTCGATGTGGCGACCGACATGGACCCGGGCGTCTTCGACCTGCTGTGGCTGATCTCCCGGCGCTACCAGGTCGCCAGGGGCCAGCGGGTGACGATCAACCTGCATTCTGGCTACCGCACCCCCGAGACCAACGAGAAGCTGCGCCCCGAAGGCGCCGCCCGGAACAGCCTGCACATGCAGGGCAAGGCGGTGGACCTGTCGGTGCAGGGCTACGGCATGGTGTTCCTGGCCAACCATGCCCGGGCCATCGCCAGCGGCGGCCTCGGCCTCTACTGGCGCTCCGACTTCGTCCATCTCGACACCGGGCCGAAGCGGGTCTGGTACAAGCGGTTCTGAACGCTGCCGGTCATCCCGCAGTCCCTCGGTTACTTTCAACACCCTTCTTGCGCGGATCGGCGGGAATCCCGAACTTGCCGCCGGTACCTATTCGTAACCAAGTTCGGAGAATCCCCATGGCGAAGCTCGCCCTGATCGGCGCCACCGGCAATGTCGGTTCCAAGATCCTGGCCGAAGCCCTGAATCGCGGCCACGAGGTCACCGGCATCGTCCGCAACCCGGAGAAGCTGCCGCAGCACCCGAATCTGACCGCCAAGCGCGGCGACGTGTTCGACGCCGACGGGCTGGCCGGGCTGCTGGCCGGGCATGACGCGGTGATCAGCTCGGTGCATTACACCGCCTCCGACCCCGCCCTGCTGCTGCAGGCGGTCAAGGCCTCGGGGGTCAAGCGCTACCTGGTGGTCGGCGGCGCCGGCAGCCTGGAGGTGGCGCCGGGCGTGCAGCTGGTCGACACGCCGGAGTTTCCGGCGATCTACAAGGAGGAGGCGTCCAAGGGCCGCGACTACCTCAACCTGCTGCGCGGCGAGACCGGGCTGGACTGGACCTTCCTGTCGCCCTCGGCGGTGATCGCGCCGGGCGAGCGCACCGGCACGTTTCGCCTGGGCGGCGACCAGCTCCTGGTCGGCGCGGACGGGCAGAGCCGGATCAGCCAGGAAGACTACGCCATCGCCCTGATCGACGAGTTGGAGAAGCCCGCCCATATCCGGCAGCGCTTCACCGTCGGCTACTGAGGCCGCTCGCCCATTGTTGTTCCCGGCGCGACGAATTGTTGTGCGATCGGCGGCTTGACCGCGGATCGCAAAAGCAACTCAATCGCAACGCCACCACCGGGCCCGGAACGGCGCCCCGCCGGGCCCGGCGGAGCGGGCTCAAGCCCCGCGGCATCCCCCCACCTGATCCGGAGACGATCATGGCCGACCTGAACGATCAGCTCGACCGCACCTGGGCGCCGCGCGTGCTCAGCATCCTGCGCATCGCCACTGCCCTGTTCTTCCTGCAGCACGGCCTGGCCAAGCTGTTCGGCTTCCCGCATGTGCCCTATTTCGATGGGCTGCAGCTGTTCTCGCTGGTCGGCCTGGCCGGCGTGCTGGAGATCGTCGGCGGCGTGCTGCTGCTGATCGGGCTGTTCACCCGCCCGGTCGCCTTCATCCTGTCCGGCGAGATGGCGGTGGCCTATTTCATGGCCCACGCGCCGCAGGGCTTCTTCCCGATCCTGAACCAGGGCGAGCTGGCGGCGCTGTACAGCTTCGTGTTCCTGTACTTCGCCGCCGCCGGCGGCGGGGCCTGGAGCCTGGACGCCGTCCGCAATCCGCGCCTGGCGACGGTCTGACCTTTCCGGCGCAGCCCGAGCGAATGCGAGATCGCTCGAGAACGCGTGCGGCGTGAGTCGGCTGGTGGTGGTTTCGAGAACCGGCGCGCAGCGGACGTTCAAGTCCGTGAGCACCGGAAGCGCAGAAACCGCCATCAGACGGCCGCGCCGCGCGTGTTCTCGGGCGATCTCAAGGCGCCGGCTGCTGCTGGGTGATGCAATGGATGCCGCCGCCGCCGAGGAAGATGTCGCGGGCGTGGACCTGGACCACGCGGCGGTTCGGGAAGGCGTCGCGGATGATGCGGAAGGCGCGCTCGTCCTCGGCCACGTCGAAGGCCGGCATCACCACGCCGCCATTGGCGATGTAGAAGTTGATGTAGGACAGGCTCAGCCGCTTGCCCTTGTGCTCCTGCCGGGCCGGCTGCGGCACCTCGATCACCTGCAGCGGCCGGCCCTTGGCGTCCTTGGCCGAGCGCAGGATGTCCAGGTTGGTCTGCAGCACGTCGAAATTGCCGTCGCTCTTGTCGTCGGTCGACAGCGCCAGCACCACGCCCGGCCGCACGAAGCAGGCGATCTCGTCGACATGGCCGTCGGTCTCGTCGTCCTCGAGCCCCTCGGGCAGCCAGATCACGGTGGAGACGCCGAGCCAGTCGCGCAGGTTCTGCTCGACCTGGGCCTTGGTGACGTCCGGGTTGCGGTTCGGGTTCAACAGGCACTGCTCGGTGGTCAGCACCGTGCCCTCGCCGTCGACATGGACGGCCCCGCCCTCGAGCACGAAAGGCGCGCGGAACCGCCGGGCGCCGACATGCTTCAGGATCCGCTTCGCCACCACCGCGTCGCGGCTGTAGGGCTGGTACTTCTGGCCCCAGGCGTTGAAGCGCCAATGCGCGCCGGCCAGATGGCCGTTGCGGTCGAGCAGGAAGGTCGGCCCCGAATCGCGCAGCCAGCTGTCGTCGATCTCCATCGACACCACGTCGATCGGCGTGCCGTTGCCGAGGGTCAGCGACGCCTCCGCCACATCCGCCGGGTTGCAGACCATGGTCACCGGCTCGAACTCGGCGATGGCCCGGGCCACGTCGGCATAGGCGGTGCGGGCGGCGTCCATCTGCTCGCCCCAGACCTCGTCGCGGCAGGGCCAGGCCATCCAGCAGCGGCTGTGGGGCTCCCATTCCGCGGGCATGACGTAGCCGAGGGATGCAGGGACGGTCACAATGGGGTTCCGCAGTGGTTCGGGCTCAAGCGCCAGAGGCTAGCGTCCGCCGCGTCCGGATGAAAGAGCCGGTTTTCAGACCCCAAAAATGGAACGGGCCCGACCAGCCGGCCAGGCCCGAGAAACCGATCGTCCCGAAGGACACTGATGACAGCGCGGCAATCAAATGCGGCGCCGAGAGATCGACTTTTCCCCCTTCGTCAAACGGCGGCCGAACGGCGCCAAACGAATGGTTCCAAAGATCGACAGAAACGACATGAGAAGCTCATGAATTGTTCTCGAACGCCGTAGATATAGTCGATCAGCCGCGGTTTTTGCTCCGGGGGCAAACGCCGAGGGTCACCTGCGCGCCGCGCATGACTAAGAGTCCTGCGCGGCACCACCCAAATGCCGCAACAAAGTGCCGTTCTTGCCCGGCCTGGCTTCAGGTTCCTGCGGCGAAGGCCAGTTGCTCGTCCCGCCGGCGCTTCTTCTCGTGCCGCACCAGCAGGCCCCCGGCGATGATCACGCCGGTGGTGACGATCACGACGATGATGGTGGCCAGCGCGTTGATCTCCGGCGTCACCCCGAGCTTCACCTTGGAGAAGATGTAGACCGGCAGGGTGGTCGAGCCGGGGCCGGAGACGAAGCTGGTGATCACCAGCGTGTCCAGCGACAGGGTGAAGGACAGGAGCCAGCCGGCGATCACCGCGGGCGAGATGATCGGCAGGGTGATCCAGAAGAACACCGTCAGCGGCCGGGCGCCGAGGTCCATCGCCGCCTCCTCGATTGATTCGTCGAGGCTGACCAGCCGCGACTGCACGATCACCGCGACATAGGCGAGGCAGAAGGTGATGTGGGCGATGGTGATCGTCACCATGCCGCGGCCCTGCGGGAAGCCGAACAGCCCTTCCATCGCCACGAACAGCAGCAGCATCGACAGGCCGGTGATCACCTCGGGCATCACCAGCGGCGCCGTGACCATGCCGGAGAACAGCGTGCGGCCGCGGAACCGGCCGAAGCGGGCCAGCACCAGCCCGGCCACGGTGCCCAGTACACAGGCCACGGTGGCGGCGATCGCGGCGATCTCCAGCGACCGCCGCGCCGCGTCCAGCATCTGCTCGTTCTCCAGCAGCGTGCCGTACCACCTGGTCGAGAAGCCGCCCCAGATCGTGACCAGCCGGCTCTCGTTGAAGGAGTAGATCATCAAGAGGATGATCGGCACGTAGAGGAAGGCGTAGCCGAACACCAGGGCGGTGAACAGGAACCAGGGCCGCCTCATCGCTCCGCCTCCTGCTGCTTCGCCTGGACGTACTGGAAGATCATGATCGGGATCACCAGCACCAGCAGCAGCACGATCGCGACCGCGGAGGCGACCGGCCAGTCGGTGTTCTGGAAGAACTCGTTCGACAGCACCTTGCCGATCATCAGCGTGTCGATGCCGCCCAGCAGCTCCGGGATCACGTATTCGCCGACCGCCGGGATGAACACCAGCAGCGACCCGGCGATGATGCCGGGCAGCGACAGCGGCAGGGTGATCAGCAGGAACGCCTTCCACGGCCGGCAGCCGAGGTCCTCCGCCGCCTCGAGCAGCGAGACGTCGAGCTTCTCCAGCGTCGCGTAGAGCGGCAGGATCATGAAGGGCAGGTAGGAATAGACGATGCCGATATAGACGGCGACGTCGGTGTGCAGGATCTCCAGAGGCTGGTCGATGAGGCCGAGCCAGATCAGCAGGTTGTTGAGCAGGCCCTGCTGCTGGAGGATGCCGATCCAGGCATAGACCCGGATCAGGAACGAGGTCCAGAACGGCAGGATCACCAGCATCAGCAGCGGCACCCGCCACTGCTGGCTCGACCGGGCGATGGCATAGGCCATCGGATAGCCGACCAGGAGGCTGAGCACGGTCGAGATCGCGGCGATCTTCACCGAGCTCAGATAGGCGCTGACATAGAGCGGATCGTCGAGCAGGAACTGGAAGTTGCCGATGCTGAGCGAGATCCCGATATGGGCCTCGTCGATCCAGTCCCACAGCGGCGTGTAGGGCGGCTGGCCGATCACCTTGTCGGCGAAGGCGATCTTCAGGACGATGACGAAGGGGATCAGGAAGAACAGGAACAGCCAGACATAGGGCAGCGCGATCACCAGGCTGCGCCCGAGCCTTCCGCCCAGCCGCCGCAGGATCGACGGTCCCGCCGCGACCCGCGGGGCCGCGCCGTCCGCCGTGTCGGTCGCCGTCACCGCGGTCATTGCGTCAGCACCACGCCGGCGAAGGGCTGCCAGGACAGCCAGACCTCGTCCTCCCAGGTGATCGGCATCTCGGTCAGGCGTGAGACGTTGGGCGCCGTCACCCGCACCGTCTTCCCGTTCGGCAGCGCGATCAGATAGATCGAGAGATTGCCGAGATAGGCGATCTCCTTGACCGTCCCCCGGGTGCAGTTGGTCTCGCCTTCGCCGGGCTGCTTCGAGATCGCGATCTTCTCCGGCCGCACCGCGACCCAGACCTGGGTCCCGACCGGCACCGGCAGGCCGTGGCTGATATGGAGCTGGCAGCCGGCTTCCGGGCTGTCGATGATGACATGCCCCGGGTGGTCCTCGGCCACCCTTCCCTCGAACAGGTTCACCGAGCCGATGAAGTCGGCGACGAACTTCGACTGCGGGTATTCGTAGATCTCGGCCGGGGTGCCGAGCTGCGAGATGTAGCCGGAGTTCATCACCGCGATGCGGCTGGACATGGTCATCGCCTCCTCCTGGTCGTGGGTCACGACCACGAAGGTGATGCCGACCTTCTCCTGGATGTTCACCAGCTCGAACTGGGTCTGCTCGCGCAGCTTCTTGTCGAGCGCGCCCAGCGGCTCGTCCAGCAGCAGCAGCTTCGGGCGCTTGACCAGGCTGCGGGCCAGGGCCACGCGCTGGCGCTGACCGCCCGACAGCTGGTGCGGCTTGCGCTTGGAGAAGCGGCCGAGTTGGACCAGGTCCAGCACCTCGGCGACGCGGGTCCTGATCTCGGCCGCCGGCACCCGGTCCTGGCGCAGGCCGAAAGCCACGTTCTGCTCCACCGTCATGTGCGGGAACAGGGCGTAGCTCTGGAACATCATGTTGACCGGCCGCTCATAGGGCGGCACGGCGGTCATGTCGACGCCGTCGATGAAGATCTTGCCTTCGGTCGGCCGCTCGAACCCCGCCATCATGCGCAGCAGCGTGGTCTTGCCGCAGCCCGACCCGCCGAGGAGGGCGAAGAACTCGCCGCGATAGATCGACAGGCTGACATCGTCGACGGCGGTGAAGTCGCCGAACTTCTTGGTCACCTTCTCGATCCGGACGTAAGGCTTCTCGTCCGGATTGCGCCACGGCTGCGGCGCCGTCTGCTGTTTCGGCTTGGCTTGGCCCATCCCCGTCTCCGGACCCTGTCCCCCGATGTGAAGCGGCCGCCGCATCCGGTCTGGGATGCGGCGGCCGTGCTGTCTACTGGCCGGTGCGGAACCGTGTCCAGGTCCGCGTCCGCAGGCGTTCGTAGCTGGACGACGCCTCGGTGATCGCGAACAGCCGCTTCATCACGTCCTCGGGCGGGAAGATGCGGGGATCGTTGGCGATCTCGGGATCCATGAGCTCACGCGAGCCGAGCACCGCGTTGCCGTAACCGACATAGTCGTCGATCCCGGCCATGACCTTCGGGTCGAGCAGGAAGTTGATGTAGGCGTAGGCCTCCTCCGGATGCGGCGCGTCCTTCGGAATCGCCGCCATGTCGAACCAGATCTGCGCCCCTTCCTTGGGGATGAAGTAGTCGATGGTGACGCCGTTCTTCGCCTCCTCGGCGCGGGTCTTGGCGATGTTGACGTCGCCGGACCAGCCGAGCGAGACGCAGACATTGCCGCCCGCCAGGTCGTTGATGTACTGCGACGAGTGCAGGTACTTCAGATAGGGCCGGATCTTCATCAAGGCGTCCTCGGCCTTCTTCAGATCCTCCGGCTTCTGGCTGTTGGGATCGAGGCCGAGATAGTTCAGCACCGAGGGCAGCACGTCGGTCGGGCTGTCCAGCATGGTGATGCCGCAATCCGCCAGCTTCTTGGCGTTCTCCGGGTCCAGCACCATGGCGATGCTGTCCGGCGGGGTGTCGCCCAGGCGCTTCTTCACCTGGTCGACATTGTAGCCGATGCCGACCGTACCCCACTGGTAGATGACCGCGTGCTTGTTGCCGGGGTCGGCGGTCTCGACCAGCTTCATCAGCGCCGGGTCGAGGTTCTTCCAGTTCGGGATCTTGGAGCGGTCGAGCTCGAGATAGACATTGGCTTTGATCTGGCGGGCCAGGAAGGGCTGCGCCGTCGGCACGACGACGTCATAGCCGGAATTGCCGGTCAGCAGCTTGGCTTCCAGCGCCTCGTTGCCGTCATAGGTGTCGTAGACGGTCTTGATGCCGGTGGCCTTGGTGAAGTCGGCCAGGGTGGTCTCGCCGATATAGTCCGACCAGTTGTAGATGTTGACCACCTTCTCCTGGGCCAGGGCCGGCGCCGCCACGGCGCACAGCGCGGCGGTCGCGAGAAGGCTTTGCACGAGACGCTTCATGTAACCGTTCCCTGTCTGTGATCTGTTCGAGACCCGTCGAGCCGGCTCTCCCTTCTGATTCAATGCAACTCGCCGCTGGGAAAACTGTCAATCGCGGCGACGGCGCAGTGCACCAGACGGGCTCGAACCGTCCTCCCTGTGCCCTGCGTTCGTGACATTTGCAACCCCGTCCTCGAACGAGAAGGGCGGCCGCTTCACGGCCGCCCTGCCCGTCACATCCTGCCGAGATCCCGCGCCGTGGCGTCGATCGCGATCCTGGCCCTGCGGATCAGCTCGTCGACCTCGTCGCGCGAGATCACCAGCGGCGGCGCCAGCACCATGGCGTCACGCACGCCGCGCATCACCAGGTCGTTGGCGAAGCAGTGGTTGCGGCACTGGGTGCCGACCGCCCCGTAGTTCGGGAAGCGGCGGCGGGTGGCCTTGTCCGCGACCAGCTCGATCGCCGCGATCAGGCCGACGCCGCGCACCTCGCCGACGATCGGATGGTCGGCGAAGGCCTCGCGCAGCCGGTCCTGGAAATACGGGCCGATATCGGTCCGGGTGCGGTCGACCAGCCCTTCCCGCTCCATGATCCGGATGTTGGCCAGCGCCACGGCGCAGGCCACCGGGTGACCGGAATAGGTGAAGCCGTGATAGAACTCGCCGCCCTGCTCGATCAGCGTCTCGGCCACCCGGTCGCCGACCATGACGGCGGAGAGCGGCAGGTAGCCCGAGGTGATGCCCTTGGCCAGCGTCATCAGGTCCGGCTGGATGCCGAACAGGTCCGAGCCGAACCACTCGCCGGTGCGGCCGAAGCCGCAGATCACCTCGTCGGCGATCAGCAGCACGTCGTGCTGGCGGCAGATGCGCTGCAGCTCCGGGAAATAGCTCTCCGGCGGGATGATGACGCCGCCGGCGCCCTGGATCGGCTCGGCGATCACCGCGGCGACGCTGTCGGGGCCCAGCTCCCAGATCCGGTCCTCGACCGCCTTGGCCGCGAGCTTGCCGAAGGCCTCGGGCTCCAGGTCGCCGCCGTTGTCGTACCAGTAGGGCGCCATGACGTGGTGGAAGCCCGGGAACGGCAGGTCCGCCTGGCGGTGCATCGCCCCCATGCCGCACAGCGACACCGCGGCCATGGTCGAGCCGTGATAGCCGTATTGCCGGCCGATGATCGCCTTCTTGCGGTGCTTGCCCTTCAGGTCCCAGTAGTGCCGGACCATGCGGACGATGGTGTCGTTCGCCTCCGACCCACTGTTGGCGTAGAAGACATGGTTCAGGCCGGCGGGCGTGATCTCCGCCAGCTTGGCCGACAGCTCGGCCGCGGCCGGCGTCGTGGTCTTGAAGAAGGTGTTGTAGAAGGGCAGTTCGAGCATCTGCTCATGGGCGACGTCGGCCAGTTCCTTGCGGCCGTAGCCGACATTGACGCACCACAGACCGGCCATGCCGTCGATCAGCTGGCGGCCTTCGGAATCCCACAGCCAGACGCCCTCGGCGCGGGTGATGATGCGGCTGCCCCCTTCGCTGGCGAGCGACTTGTAGTCGGTGAAGGGGTGCAGGTGATGGGCGGTATCGAGCGCCTTCCACTCGGCGGTGGAGCGGCTGGCGGCAAAGCTGTTCATGACGCGACCTCGCGTGAATCCGGACGGACAGGACGGAAACCAGCCGCCGCTGCGGCGGCCCTCGGTCAGGCGCGGGGCGGGTTGTAGCCGATGCGGGCGCACAGCAGCATCAGCTCCTGCTTGCGCGATCGGCGACTGCGATGGGGCCACGGCCGTGTCATGATCCCATAAAGATATCGTCAATGGCGCACGGCGTCACTAGCCGAGCGACTCGGTGCTCCTAGCTGACCGGCGCGTTGCGGTCGAAGGCGGCGAGGATCGGGCCGACCCGGATGCCCCAGCCGACCGACAGCCCGTCGGGCGCCGACAGGGCCGAGATCGAACCGTCGAGATAGAGCGCGTTGCGGCAGCCCAGCGCGTCGCGGAACAGCCGGGCGAAGCTGCCGAAGCTGACGCCGTCCCGGGATATGGCGAAGACCACGGTGTAGTCGTCGCGGATGCCGACGCCGTTGCGGATCTTGCGCGACGGGCCGTCGTCGCTGAACAGCGGGTGCAGGGCGCCGTCGATCACCAGCAGCGGGCCGGACTGGGTGGCGACCCCGGCGGCCGGGGCCCGGCGCAGATAGGTCCCGGTCTCCAGGATCCCCGCGCGCTCGCCCTCGACATAGAAGACGCCGTTCGGCTTCATGAAGAAGTTGCCGTCGCCGTCCCCCTCATTGGCCGGGTTGAGCTGACGGCCGCCGGAGACGAAGAGGCCGACCGGCGACAGGTCCTCGTGGTACATGCCGGCGTTCATCGACACCACCGGCGGATCGCCTGCCGCGGCCATCGCCCGCTTGAAGGCATAGAGCGAGCCGTAGGGCCGGCCGTCCCGGTCCTGCCAGAACAGCCCGACGCGGTAGCGGCGCAGGTCGAGCTCGCAGACGGTGTAGTCGGCCGCCTCGAAGGTCACCGCCCGGCACGGCTGGCCGACGGCCCCGCCCGTCGGCCCGGTGAAGGACGAGGATCCCGGCGCGGGCGTCAGCGGGGCCGCGGCGGGTGACGGCGGGGCCGGCTGGGCGACCTCGGCGGGCCTGGGGGTGCTGACGGCCGAACCGCAGGCGGCGGTCAGCAGCAGCGCGAACATGGAGAAAAGCCTCGCCAAGTGACGTCCGTCATGGGGCCGGTGACATATCAGCTTCATACAGACCGCCTAGCCTGCCGCGCGTTCGCATCATTCATGCCGGGGGATTCGCACCAAATGATGACATGGCTTCGCCTCGGGCTGATCGGCCTGCTGGTGTCCGCCGCCGGGACCGCGCAGGCCGCCGACCCGCTGACGGGCAAGGAATACAAGGTCCTGCTCGATCCGGCAAAGTTCCAGGCGCAGCCGGTCGCCACCGCCAACAGCTTCCTGTCCGAGCTGCGGACGAAGCTGACCGCCGCCGGCTTCGACCGCACGGTCGACGGCAGCTTCGCGGTCGATAAGATCCGCACCGTCCGCTACTACGATTCGCCGGGCACCTGCCGGCTGGACACTCTGGGCTACAGCTTCCGCGAGCGGGTCGAGGGCACCGAGCGCGAGATCAACCTGAAGTTCCGCTCGGACAGCCTGTCGACCGCCGCCGGCACGGATGTCAGCGGCAGCCACAGCGATGCCGAGACCAAGCTGGAGGCGGACATCACCCCGCCGTTCAAATGGGTCTACTCCCATTCGACCACCGAGCCGCTGTCGGCCACCAAGAACCTGAACATCCTCGACGACGTCGTGGACCTGTTCCCGCCGACCGAGGACCTGAACCTGCCGAGCCAGGAGACGCTGGCGGTCGTCGGCAACCTGTCGATCACCGAGCGCACCTATGACGGGCCGCAGAGCGACCTGGGCCAGCAGGATGCCGAGTTCGACCTGACGCTGTGGTATGCCAACGGGTCCTCGACCGTCGCCAGCGCCGAGGTGTCGTTCAAGGTCGAGGACAAGGACGGCGACTTCACCGCCAAGGTCGACCAGCGCTCCAAGCTGATCTTCGACACCATCCGCGGCATGACCGGCTGGGTGTCGGCCAACCCGACCACCAAGACCCAATGGGTCTACCAGTACCAGCCGAACTTCTGCAATTGACGAAATAGGATCGCGGATGGGGTTCGCATCGGCGCCCCATCCGCGATGCCGACCGGCGCCGGTCGGACGGTCAGTCCGTCCTGTGATATTGCTCGATGTCGTCGAGGACCGTGATGGTCACCATGACGTTCAATGGCGTTGGCCAGTCGACGTGGAGGAGGAACTCCACACCTCCGGAACCGCCCTCGGGGCCGTGGACCCCTATATTGGACACCCAGATATTCGCCGCGCCCAGGTGCGGACGAATGTCTTCAAGACCGCCGAGGCCGCCGGGCCAGAAGAATTCCGCAGCGGTAATGAGGACAGCTGATTTCTTGTTGATCGGGGTCCAATTGAAGTTCTTCCTCGATACACCCTGTTCGTTTGAGTAGAAGACGCGGATTGAACGTGCCATTTCCAAATAACCTCCACCCGTTGAAGCTAAATTTTCGATAATGGAGAGACGCGGCGATCGCCGCAGTCTTTAATGTGCCTGAAAGAAGCTATCGCCGCGTCGTACGAACAGATGATGACGAATGCACCAATAGCTCATGCCGCGCGAGGATCGAGTTGGGCTCGCTCAGGCAAGCCGGTCTGGAGATCCCTACCTCGATTGTGCGATGCAGCAACACTGACACATCTCGCGACAAACCCCGCTCCGCCCGGACAAAGTTCTGAGACAAGCGCCCCGCACTCTTCGCCCCAGGCCATAGGGAGCGGCAGGCATGGGACCCCCGGTGATTCGGACGTTGGCGGGAGTTGTGGCGCTGGCCCTGGTCGGCGGGCTGGCGGGGCTGGGATGGCAAGCGTCGCGGAGCACCGCGGCGACGATGGCCCAGGCGGCCGCGCGGCCGGCCCCCAGCGTCGTCGTGTCGCCGCCGCTGGTGCGGCGGGTGGTCGACCAGCGGGAATATGCCGGGCGGTTCGAGCCGACCGCGAGCGTGGAGATCCGCGCCCGGGTCTCCGGCTACCTGCAGTCGATCGGCTTCGAGGACGGCCAGATCGTGCAGGCCGGCCAGACCCTGTTCACCATCGACCCCCGCCCCTACCAGGCGGCGGTGGCTGAGGCTCGGGCGCAGCTGTCGAGCGCCCGGGCCCAGCGCGACCTGGCCGACCTGGAGCTGCGCCGGGCCGAGCAGCTGGTCGGCACCTCCGCCGTCTCGCGCTCCACGCTCGACCAGCGCCGGCAGCAGAAGCAGGCGGCCGACGCCGCCTTCGAGCTGGCCCAGGCCGGGCTGACCCGGGCGCAGCTGGACCTCGACTTCACCGAGATCAAGGCGCCGATCAGCGGCCGCGTGTCGAACCGGCGGGTCGATGCCGGCAGCCTGGTGTCCGATGCCGGCACGCTGCTGACCACCGTCGTCGCGCTGGACCCGATCTACTTCGTCTTCGACATGAGCGAGCGCGACTTCGTCGCCTATGGGCGGGCGGTGAAGTCGGGCGATCTGCGCTCGATCCGCGACCGCGACGTGCCGATCGAGGCGCGGCTGCAGGACGATGACGGCTGGCCCTACCAGGGCACGATGAGCTTCGTCGACAACCGGCTGGAAAGCGGCGCCGGCACCATCCGCGCCCGCGCCGTGCTGGCCAATTCGGATCTCTTCATCACCCCAGGCCAGTTCGGCCGGCTGCGCCTCGCCTCCTCCGGCGAGCACGACGCCCTGCTGGTGCCCGAGGCGGCGCTGCTGACCGACCAGGCCAGCCGCATCGTCCTGACCGTGGCCGAGGACGACACGCTGCGCGCCACGCCGGTGCGGCTGGGCGCCCGCCTGCCGGGGGGCCTGCGCGTGGTCGAGAGCGGGCTCAAGGCCGAGGACCGGGTGGTGATCAACGGCCTGCTGCGCGCCCGCGCCGGCCAGAAGGTGGTGCCGCAGCCCGGCGAGATCGCGCCGGCCGCCACCGCGATGGTCAACTGACCATGCGTCTGCCCCATCTCTGCATCGAGCGGCCGATCCTGGCGACGGTGCTGTCGGTCCTGATCGTCCTGATCGGCATCGCCGGCTATGTCACCCTGCCGCTGGCGCAGTATCCCGAGATCACGCCGCCCACCGTCATCGTCCGCGCCCAGTATCCCGGCGCCTCGGCGGAGGTGGTCAGCAGCACCGTGGCCGTGCCGATCGAGCAGGAGATCAACGGCGTCGAGAACATGCTCTACATGTCCTCGCAGGCCACCGGCGACGGCCAGCTCGGCATCACCGTCACCTTCGCCCTGGGCACCGACCTCGACGAGGCGCAGGTGCTGGTGCAGAACCGGGTGGCGGTGGCCGAGCCGCGGCTGCCGGAGGAGGTGCGCCGCCTGGGCGTGACGGTGCGGAAGTCGTCGCCGGATATCCTGATGGTGGTGCAGCTGTTCTCGCCGGACGGCTCGCGCTCGCCGCTGTACCTCTCCAACTACGCCACGCTGCGGATCCGCGACGCGCTGCTGCGGGTCGAGGGCGTCGGCGATGTCCGCATGCCCACGGCCCGCGACTACGCCATCCAGGTCTGGCTGGACCCGGACGCGGTCGCCGCCCGCAACCTCACGGCCGGCGAGGTGCTGGCGGCGCTGCGGGCCCAGAACGTGCAGGTCGCCGCCGGCGTGGTGAACCAGCCGCCGGTGCCGTCCGACGGCGCCTTCGAGCTGAATGTCGAGACGCTGGGGCGCCTGTCCGACCCCGCCGAGTTCGAGGACGTCATCGTCAGGACCGACGCCGACGGCCGCGTCACCCGGATCCGCGACGTCGCCCAGGTCGAGCTGACGGCGCAGAGCTTCCGCGGCGGCGCCCTGTTCGACGGGCGGATCTCGCAGCCGATCCAGGTCTTCCAGCAGCCCGGCTCGAACGCGCTGGAGACGGCCGACCGCGTGGTCGCGGCGATGGCGCAGCTGGGCCGCAGCCTGCCGGCGGGAATCGAATACGCCATCCCGTTCAACCCGACCCGGTTCATCGCCGAATCCGTCAGCGAGGTCTACACCGCGATCTTCGAGGCGGTCGCGCTGGTCGTGCTGGTGGTGATCCTGTTCCTGCACAGCTGGCGGGCGGCGGTCATCCCGATCCTGGCGATTCCGATCTCCCTGATCGGCACCTTCGCCGTGATGGCCGGGCTCGGCTATTCGCTGAACAACCTGTCGTTGCTCGGCCTGGTCCTGGCCATCGGCATCGTCGTCGACGACGCCATCGTGGTGGTCGAGAATGTCGAGCGGCACCTGCGCGCCGGCCTGTCGCCGAAGGAGGCGGCGCACAGATCGATGGAGGAGATCAGCGGCGCGCTGATCGCCATCGCCCTGGTGCTGTGCGCGGTCTTCGTCCCGGCGGCGATGATGTCCGGCATCTCCGGCCGGTTCTTCCGCCAGTTCGCCGTGACCATCGCCGCGGCGACCGCGATCTCCGCCTTCGTGTCGCTTACGCTAAGCCCGGCGCTGTGCGCCCTGCTGCTGCGGCCGCATGACGACCACGCGACCAAACCCCGCAACCTGCTGCTGCGCGGCTTGGCCGCCGGCGCCCGCGGCTTCAACGCCGGCTTCGACCGGCTGTCGCTCGGCTATGGCGGGCTGACCCGCCGGCTGCTGCGCGTCGGCCTCCTGGTCCTGGTCGCCTATGCCGGGCTGCTGGGCCTGACCGGCTGGCAGTTCGGCCGGGCGCCGACCGGCTTCATCCCGGTGATGGACCAGGGCTATTTCCTGACCGCGGTGCAGCTGCCGCCCGGCGCCGCCATGGCCCGCACCGACGTGGCGATGAAGGCCGTCTCCGACCGGCTGGACGCCACCCCCGGCGTGGCTCATACGGTCGCCATCGCCGGCCTCGACGGCGCCACCTTCACCAACGCGTCGAACAGCGGCGTCGTCTTCGCCATCCTCGATCCCTACGAGGCGCGGGCGGGGCGCGGCCAGACGGTCGACCGGATCATCGCCGACCTGACCGCGCGCCTGGCCGACGTGCCGGAGGCGCGGGTGGTGCCGATCAAGCCGCCCTCGGTCCGCGGCATGGGCAATACCGGCGGCTTCAAGCTGATGATCGAGGATTTGGCCGGCGGCACGCCGGAGGAGCTGGAAGCGGCGGTGCGCCAGGTCGTGGCCGCGGCCGGCCAGTCGCCCGAATTCGCCAATGTCTTCAGTCCCTTCAACACGGCGACGCCGAAGCTGTACGCCGATATCGACCGGGTGAAGGCGGAGATGCTGGGCGTTCCCGCATCCCGCGTGTTCGAGACGCTCGAGATCTATCTCGGCTCGGCCTATGTGAACGACTTCAACCTGCTGGGCCGCACCTTCCAGGTCCGGGCCCAGGCCGACGCCCGGTTCCGCCAGGACCCGGCGGCGCTGGAGGGGCTGAAGACCCGCAGCGAGTCCGGCGCCATGGTGCCGATCGGGTCGGTCGCGACCTTCGAGGAGCGGGCCGGCGCCTACCGCATTCCGCGCTACAACCTGTACCCCGCGGCCGAGGTGCAGGGCGCCGCCGCGGCCGACGTCTCCACCGGCACCGCGCTCGACCGTATGGAGCAAATCGCGGCCGAGACCCTGCCCGACGGCTACGGCTTCGAATGGACCGAGGTGGCGCTGCAGGAGCGGCTGGCCGACACCAGCGTCCTGTTGATCTTCGCGGCCTCGGCGGTGTTCGTCTTCCTGCTGCTGGCCGCGCTGTATGAGAGCTGGACGCTGCCGCTGTCGGTCATCCTGATCGTGCCGATGTGCCTGCTGGCGGCGCTGACCGGGCTCTTGGCCGCCGCCATGGACGTCAACATCCTGGCGCAGATCGGCTTCGTGGTGCTGATCGGCCTGGCCGCCAAGAACGCCATCCTGATCGTCGAGTTCGCGCGCCAGGCCGAGGCCGCGGGCGCCGACCGCACGGCGGCGGCGATCGAGGCGGCCCGGGTGCGGCTGCGGCCGATCGTGATGACCTCGCTGGCCTTCATCCTGGGCGTGGTGCCGCTGGTGCTGGCCACCGGCGCCGGGGCGGAGATGCGCCAGTCGCTGGGCGTGGTGGTGTTCTTCGGGATGATCGGCGTCACCGCCTTCGGCCTGATCTTCACCCCCGCCTTCTACGTCGCCTGCCGCGGGCTGGAGCAGGCGGCCCGGCGCCTCGCCGCGCCATCCCCGTCGCTGCAGAAAGGCCATGAATGACCACGGATGCGATGACCGCCGCCCTTCGCGAGACCACCGGGCGCTACACGGCCACGGCGCAATGGCTGCACTGGGTTTCGGCGGCGCTGATGCTCGTCGTCCTGGTCCTGGCGTGGGTGATGGAGAGCCTGCCGAACGGCGACGCCTCGCGCGGCACGATCGTCATGCTGCACAAATCGGTCGGGCTGACGATCCTGGCCCTGACCGCCGCGCGGCTGGTCTGGCGGGCGATCCATCCGCCGCCGCCGGCCCGTTGGGCGGCCTGGGAATCGGCAGCGGCCACGGCGAGCCACTGGCTGCTGTACCTCGTCCTGCTGGCGATGCCGCTCAGCGGCTACCTGATGTCCGCCGGCCGCGGCCGCGCCATCCCGTATTTCGGCCTGTTCGACGTGCCGCTGCTGACCCCGGCGACCGACGCGATCTGGCGGATCGGCAGCACCGTGCACGGGGTGGGGCAATGGGCGCTCTATGCCCTCGTCGCGCTCCACATCGCCGCGGCGGTCTGGCACGTCGCCGTCCGGCGCGACGGCACGCTGGACCGCATGCTGCCGGAGCAGACCGGCGGGTGACCCCGGTTCTCAGGGTCCGTAGCGGCGCTGCGCCTCGATCGCCAGGCCGATCCCGACCGCACCGAAGCTGTCCCCCTCCACCACCCGGGCGGCCGGCGCCTCGGCCAGCGCCGCTGCGCGGAAGGCCGGCAGCAAGGCCGAACCGCCGGTCAGGAACACGGCGTCCAGCCGGTCCGGGGTGAGGCCCGCCGCCTGGATGCAGCGCCGGATCAGCGCCGAGAGCCGCCCGACGGCGTCGCGGATCGCCGCATCCAGCACCGCCCGGCCGGCGCGCAGCCCCAGCTTGGGCTCGACCAGGCGCAGGTCGATCACGGTCGGGTCCTTGGCCCCGAGCGCGATCTTCGCCGCCTCGACCCGCAGCGCCAGGCTGTGGCCGAGATTGCCCTCCAGCACCCGCAGCAGCCGGTCGAATTTCTGCGGATCGCGCGATTCCCGGCGCACGTCGCGCACCTCCGCCACCACCTTGGGGGCGTAGAGCGCATTGATCCGGCTCCAGGTCGCCAGCATGTGGAAGTAGCGGCTGGGCGCCACCGCGCCCGGCCGCTTCATCTTCGTCCCCATGCCCAGCGCCGGCATCACCGTGGCCAGGCTGAACAGCCGGTCGACATCGGTGCCGCCCAGCCGGATGCCGTCATTGGCCAGGATGTCGGCGGCGCGGTCGGGCAAGGCCCTGCGCTGCGGCCCGAGCCGGACGATCGAGATGTCGGAGGTGCCGCCGCCGATGTCGACGATCAGCGCCACCTCCTCCCGGTCCAGCCCGGCCTCATAGGTGCGGGCGGCGGCGATCGGCTCGTATTCGAAGGACACTTCGGCGAAGCCGGCCTCGCGCGCGATCGCCTGCAGCGTGTCCTGGGCTTTGCCGTCGCCGGCCGGGTCGTCGTCGACGAAGTGCACCGGCCGGCCATGCACCACCCGCTCCAGGGCATGGCCGCAGGCGGCCTCGGCCCGCGCCTTCATCTCGGCCAGGAAGATCGCGATCACCTGCTTGAAGCCGATGCGCTCGCGCCCGACCCAGGTGTCCTCCTCGATCAGCGGCGTGCCGAGCACCGACTTGATCGAGCGCATCAGCCGCCCGTCCAGGCTCTCGACGTACGAATCAATGGCCGAGCGGCCGAAGCGCGGCGCGCCGCCGACCAGGTCGAACCAGATGGCGCTGGGCAGCGTGGTCGCCGCCCCCTCCAGGGGCAGAAGCCGCGCGCCTGCGGCATCGACGATGCCGAGGGTCGAGTTCGAGGTGCCGAAATCCAGGCCGCAGACCGCCATCTCCGCCTCCGCCGCGCAACGCCAAAAAGCCCCGGGTCCGGTCGGACGGGGCTGTGAAGGGGCGGCGCTTTTAGCGCATGTGTGGGCCGGAGGGAAGAGGCCGCGGCGAGTCTACGCCGTCGCAGCCCCCGGCAGCCCGAACGCCCCCGCCACCAGCTCGTAGCTGCGCAGCCGGGCGGCGTGGTCGTGGATCATGCTGGTGATCATCACCTCGCTGGCCACGGTCTCGCCGGCCAGCCGCTCGATCTCGGCCCTCACCGTTTCCGGCGTGCCGACGATCTGGTTGCGTCGGGCGCCCTCGGCCACGCGTTTCTCCTCCGGCGTGTAGGGGTAGGACAGCGCCTCCTCGGGGCTCGGCAGCAGGCCCGGCCGGTTGGTGCGCAGCCGCACCCAGGACAGCTGGTGCGGCGCCGCCAGCCGTTCGGCCTCAGCCGCGTCCTCGGCGCAGTAGACCGAGACGGTCAGGATCGAATGCGGCTCCCGCATCGCCGCCGAGGGGCGGAAGCTGGTCCGGTACAGATGCATCGCGGGCATCGTGTATTGCGGGCTGAAATGATGGGCGAAGGCAAAGCCGACGCCGAGATGGGCGGCGAAGCGGGCGCCGAAATCGCTGGAACCGAGCATCCAGACCGGCGGCAGCGGCACGTCCTCCGGCACCGCACGGACCGCGCGGAAGCCGTGATCCGGCGGGAAGGTTCCGTCGGCGAAGGCGCGCAGCTCGGCATATTGTTCGGTGAAGTCGTCGGAGACGACGGCGTCGCGCGACCGGCGCATCGCCAGCGCCGTCAGCTGGTCCGATCCCGGGGCGCGGCCGAGACCGAGGTCGATCCGGCCCGGATGCAGCGCCTCCAGCATCTTGAAGGCCTCGACCACCCGCAGCGGCGCGTGGTTCGGCAGCATCACCCCGCCGGAGCCGACGCGGATCCGCTGCGTCACCTGGGCGATATGACCGATCAGGATCTCCGGCGCGGTCGAGGCCACGCCGGGGATCGAATGATGCTCGGCCACCCAGTAGCGGGTGAAGCCCAGCCTGTCGGCCAGCCGGGCGAGATCGAGCGAGTTGCGGACGGCCTGGCCGGGCGGAGAGCCGGAGGCGATCGGCGCGAGGTCGAGGACCGAGAGCGGCAGAGTCATGATCTGAACTTTGGCGGTCGCGGCCGAGGTTCAAGGCACGAGGCGATCCGGCGCGGCTGCGGCGCGGGCATGGCCGGCATCCGCCGCGGACGTCATCCGGGGCTGGACAGGGCCAGAGACTCGTGCCGGATCCAGTCGAGATAGCCGGCGTCGCCGGCCTCGACCCGCAGCGCCGTGATGCAGGGCAGCTCATAGGGGTGCAGCGCGCGCACCCGGGCGGAGAGATCGGTGAAGCGGTCGGCGCGGGTCTTGGCGATCAGCACCGCCTCCGCCGCTTCCTCCACCCTGCCCTGCCAGCGGTAGATCGACCGCATGCCGGGCAGGATGTTGACGCAGGCGGCCAGCCGCTCCTCGACCAGGGCCCGGCCGATGCGGGCGGCCTCGGCCTCCGAGGGGGTGGTGACGTAGGCGAAGACGACGGCCATTGTCTCCTCCATGGGCATTCCGCGAGGGACGTTTCGCGTCAGGCGCCCGCCTGCGCGCTGCGACGCGCCGCCACGCCCGGCGCGACCGCGCAGAGCAGCTCGAACATCAGGGTCGCGCCGGTGACGGCGGTCAGGCCCGACGGGTCGAAGGGCGGCGCGACCTCGACCAGATCGGCGCCGATCAGGTCCAGCCCGGCCATGCGGCGCACCATCCGCTGCGCCTCGCGGGTGGTGATGCCGCCGATCTCGGGCGTGCCGGTGCCCGGCGCCATCGACGGGTCGAGGGCATCGATGTCGAAGGTCGCGTAGACGGGCCCGGATCCCAGGATCTCCAGCGCCTCGTCCATCACGTCGTCGGGGCCGCGGCGGTCGAACTCCTCGATGAAGATCATGCGGATGCCGCAGGCATTGGCGAAATCGTAGTTGCCGGCGTCGGAGATCGCCCCGCGCAGCCCGATCTGGACCATCCGCTTCGGGTCGACCAGCCCCTCCTCGATCGCCCGCCGGAACGGCGTGCCGTGGTTGTAGGGGTTGCCGAAGAAGCTGTCATAGGTGTCGGAATGGGCGTCGAACTGGATCAGCCCGACCGGACGGCCTGTGGCCAGGCCGCGCAGGATCGGCAGCGACACCAGGTGGTCGCCGCCGGCCGAGAGCGGCACCGCGCCGGCTTCGCGCAGATCCGCATAGAAGGCGCCGATCGACTCCAGCGACGTGGCCAGGCTGATCGGGTCGACCGGAGCGTCGCCGCAGTCCCCGACCCGCACCAGGTCATAGGGCGAGATGCCGGTGACGTGATGCACGCGGCGCATCAGGCTGGACTGGTTGCGCAGCTCGCGCGGGCCGTGCCGCGCCCCGGCGCGATTGGTCACGCCGCCATCGAAGGGCACGCCGACCAGGGCGATGTCGACCTCGGCCGGGGTCGCCAGCGGCAGGCGCATGAAGGTCGGGATGCCGGCGAAGCGCGGCACCTGCCCCGAATCCAGCGGCTCGAACTTGCCCGTCAAGGCCACCTCCCGATCATCCCCGCCCCGGCGAGCGCCCGGGCGGGGGGAGATTCAGCGGAATCAGACGTTCAGCAGCAGGTTCTCGCGCTCCCAGGAGCTGATGACGCGGTGATAGGCGTCGTACTCCTTGTTCTTCACCCACCACACCGCGTCGACCAGCTTCTCGCCCAGCACCTCTCGCAGCGGGCGCGAGGCGGAGAACTTGTTGAGGCTGTCATAGAGGTGCCGAGGCAGGGTGAAGGCCAGGCGCTTGGCCGAGCCCTCGACCGGGTTCGACGGCTGCATCTCGTTGACGATGCCGAGATAGCCGCAGGCCAGCGACGCCGCGAACATCAGATACGGATTGCAGTCGGCGCCGGCGACCCGGTTCTCGACCCGCTTCGCCTGCGGCTCGTCGATCGGCACGCGGAAGCCGACGGTGCGGTTGTCCATGCCCCAATGGACGTTGATCGGCGCGTCGCTCTCCGGATCGAGGCGGCGGTAGGAGTTCACGTTCGGCGCGAACAGCGGCATCGCCGCCGGCACGAATTTCTGCAGTCCGGCGATATAGGCCAGGAACAGCTCGCTGTTCTCGCCGTCCTTGGTGGCGAACAGGTTCCGGCCGGTCTTGGCGTCGTTCACGCTCTGGTGCAGATGCATGGCGCTGCCGGGCTCGTTCTGCAGCGGCTTGGCCATGAAGGTGGCGTAGACGTCGTGGCGCATCGCCGTCTCGCGCACCGTGCGCTTGAAGATCAGCACCTGGTCGGCGAGGTCGAGCGGATCGCCGTGGTTGAAGTTGATCTCGATCTGCGCCGCCCCGGCCTCATGGGCCAGGGGGTCGACGTCGAGGCCCATCGCCTCGCAATGGTCGTAGATCTCCTCGAAGATCGGGTCGAACTCGTTGACCGCGTCGATACCGTAGGACTGGCGCCCGGTCTCCGGCCGGCCGGACCGGCCGACCGGCGGCTCCAGCGGGTAGTCGGGATCGATGTTCTTCTTGACCAGGTAGAATTCGAGCTCCGGCGCCACCAGGGGCTTCCAGCCCTTCTCCTCGTACAGCTTCAGCACCCGCCGCAGCACGTGGCGGCAGGACAGCTCGCAGGGGCTGCCGTCGACATACTCCGCGTCGCAGATCACCTGCGCCGTCGGCTCCTCGTACCAGGGCACGATGCGGATGCTGTCCGGATCCGGCACCATGTAGATGTCGATATCGGCGGCGTTGGTGACGTCGTCGTCGGGGTATTCCCCGGTCACCGTCTGCATGAAGATCGATTCCGGGATCCGCATCCCGCGGGTCTTCAGGCCCTTGATGAACTTGTCGTCGGGCAGGATCTTGCCCCGGGCGATCCCGTTGATGTCCGGGACCAGGCACTCGACTTCGGTCACGCCGTTGTCGTGAATGAAGTCCACCAGCTTTTGCATAAAATCATGGTCAGCCCCTTTAGGCGGACCCCGCTTCTCGTTTCAGCCGGGCCACCATAGCCGAGCCCCCCGGGGGGGTGGGAAGGAGAAACCGGCGTCCGCATGGCCGCTCCGACTCGGCCCGGCTTGACACTGCCCGGACGGCTGCGAGGATGAAGGCCTCGTGGCAACAATTGCGTGACCAAATGCATGAACGCACATCGAACGACATCGTAAGGAATTTCCGCGCGCAATTTCCTGACATCACGCACATCGACGCCCTGGTCTGCGACATGTGCGGCGTCCTGCGCGGCAAGAAGGTCCCGATCGGCACGCTGGACAAGATCTTCCGCGACGGCCTGACCTTCCCCGGCTCCCTCTTCGCCACCGACATCACCGGCGAAACGGTCGAGGAGACCGGCCTCGGCTTCGCCGACGGCGACGCGGACCGCGACTGCTTCCCCGTCCCCCACACCCTCGACCCGGTCCCGTGGCTGTCGCGCCCGACCGGACAGGTGCTGCTGGCGATGCGGGACCTCGACGGATCCCCCTTCTTCGCCGATCCGCGCACCGTCCTGGCCAATGTCGTCCGGCGCCTGCGGGACGACGGGCTGCACCCGGTGGTGGCGGTGGAGCTGGAGTTCTATCTGGTCGACCGCAAGCGCGGCGAGGACGGCCGGCCGCGGCCGCCGATGTCGCCGATCAGCGGCAAGCGCCAGGATACCACCCAGGTCTACGGCATCGACGAGCTGTACGATTTCAACGACCTGCTTCACGAGATCTACGACACCTGCGTGGCGCAGGGCATCCCGGTCGACAGCCTGGTCTCGGAATACGCCCCCGGGCAGTACGAGATCAATCTGCGACACGTCGACGACCCGCTCGAGGCCTGCGACGACGCCGTGCTGTTCAAGCGGGTGGTCAAGTCGGTCGCGGCCAAGCACGGGGTCGAAGCCACCTTCATGGCCAAGCCCTACCCGGACCAGGCGGGCAGCGGCTTCCACATCCATATGAGCCTGCTGGATGCCGCCGGAGCGAACATCTTCGCCGCGGAGGACCCGCACGGCACCCCGGCGTTGCGCCAAGCCATCGGCGGCCTCGGCGCGACCATGGCCGAGGGCATGGCGGTGTTCGCCCAGAACCAGAACGCCTTCCGCCGGTTCCAGCCGAACTCCTACGTGCCGCACGCCCCGACCTGGGCCGCCAACAACCGCAGCGTGTCGCTGCGCATCCCGCCGGGCAAGCCGGAGGACCGCCGGGTCGAGCACCGGGTCGCCGGCGCCGACAGCAACCCCTATCTGGTGGTCGCCGCGGTGCTGGCCGGGGCGCATCACGGCATCAGGCGGCAGATCGATCCGGGCCCGCCGATCCAGGGCAGCGCCTATGACAAGATCGAGCCGACGCTGACCTCGTCCTGGATCGTGGCGCTGGAGCAGCTCGACGGCTCGGCCTTCTTCAACGAGTATTTCGGCCGCCGGTTCCTCGACGTCTACCTGGCCCTGAAATGGGCCGAGCGGGACAAGTTCTTCTCCCAGATCAGCCAGCTCGAATACGACTGGTACCTGAGCAAGGTCTGAGGACCGGAGCCGCGGGCTAGGCTCGTTTCCGGCGCTCCTCCGGGCCGGCCACGACGGTCGCCGGCCTGGGGGAATGCCGGGCCGGCACCTTCAGCGAGCGGACGCCGGACGCCTCGGGTGCCGGACGGCGCTGCTGGGCTGCGGCCCTGCGGTCGGGCGCGTGGATATCGAGCAGCTCGGTCAACCGTTCCTGGTTGTCGGCCGTCATCTCGGCACGGGTCGCGAAGGCCAGTTCCCGCGCCTCGCGCTCGCCGAGCAGGGCGATGGAGAACTTCTTCTGCCGGCGCACGCCGTCCTGCGTCCAATAGGCCGTCCAGAAGGCGGAGGTCCCGCCGGGGCGGACATAGCGCGCGACGCCCGGCACGCCATGCGGCGTGTTCTTGCGCGGCAGAAGCCGCGTCCGCAGCGACCGGATCTCGTGGTGCTCGTCGAGATGCTCCAGCGCGAATGCTTCGGCGGCGGCCTTCGCCTTGGCCGATGACCCATGAGCCAGGTCGGAGAAGAACTTGCGCGTGTGACGCCCGGCGACCGAGTACCGCACGAGCCAACCGAGCATTCGCTTTTCGGGATTGTCAATTCGGCTGACGCGCATCGAGATCTCCGTTCTGGTCAATGGATACTGGCATAGCGGGCAGCCCTTTTGCAGCGATTGTCGACACATTAAGCATTTGTATGATTCCGGTGGCCAGCCCTGACGGCCGGCGGGGTGCGGACAGTCCGCGTCGAGGAGGATCGAATGCTTGAGCTGCGCCCGAACTGCGAATGCTGCGACAAGGATTTGCCGCCCGAGTCGCATGACGCGGTGATCTGCAGCTTCGAATGCACCTTCTGCACGAGCTGCGCCGAGACGGTGCTGGGCGGCCGCTGCCCGAACTGCGGCGGCGGCTTCGCCCCCCGGCCGGTCAGGCCCGCGGCGGCGCTGGCCCGCCACCCCGCCTCGACCATCCGGGTGCTCAAGCCCGAGGGCTGTGGGCCCCGCTCCGGCTGAACCGCCGGCGTTGGAGACCGCAGGACGGCGATACGACGCTTGCGTTCGGAACTTAAATGTTATGATATAACATTAAATTATCGGACGAGAGCCATGCCGGACCAACCGCACCACACCGTCGAACAGATTGCCCCGGGCATCCATACCCCCGCGGGCTTCACCCGCGCGACCGACGAGATCCGCCGTGTCCTGGCCGAGCTGGAAGCCGTCGGCCTGTCCGCGGCCGCGCTGTCCTCGGCGCTGCTGACCGAGGCCATGCCCCGGCTGGTCGCGGTCCACGGCACGTCGCGCTGCGCCGGCCTTCTGGAGTCGCTGGCGCTCGGTCTGCGCCTGGACGAGGTCGCGGCCGATCCCGCCCCGCGCCGGCTGGTGTCGTGACCATGGACACCCGTCTCCCCGTCACCGTCCTGTCCGGCTTCCTCGGCGCCGGCAAGACGACGCTGCTCAACCACATCCTGCGCAACCGCGAGGGCCTTCGGGTCGCGGTGATCGTCAACGACATGAGCGAGGTGAACATCGACGCCGACCTGGTCCGCAGCGGCGATGCCGATTTCAGCCGCACCAGCGAGACCCTGGTGGAGATGACCAATGGCTGCATCTGCTGCACCCTGCGCGACGACCTGCTGCGCGAGGTCCGGCGCCTGGCCGAGCAGGGCCGCTTCGACTGCCTCGTGATCGAATCGACCGGCATCTCCGAGCCGCTGCCGGTCGCTGCGACCTTCGACTTCCGGGACGAGGACGGCGCTTCGCTGGGCGACGTCGCCCGCATCGACACCATGGTGACGGTGGTCGACGCCGCCAACCTGCTGGCCGATTTCAGCTCGACCGATTTCCTCCGCGACCGCGGCGAGACCGCCGGCGACGAGGATGGCCGCACCCTGGTCGACCTGCTGGTCGACCAGATCGAGTTCGCCGACGTGGTGGTGATCAACAAGATCGACGCGGCGACGCCGGAGCAGCGGCAGATGGTCCGCCGCGTCATCGCCGGGCTGAACCCGGAAGCGGCGATCGTCGAGGCGAATTTCGGCGCCGTCGCCCTGGATTCGATCCTCGGCACCGGCCGCTTCGACTTCGACCGGGCCCGCGAGCACCCGCTCTGGTTCAAGGAGCTGTATCAGTTCGCCGAGCACAGGCCGGAGACGCTGGAATACGGCGTCGAGAGCTTCGTCTACCGGGCCCGCCGCCCCTTTCACCCGGCCCGGCTGCATGCCGCCTTCCGGCAGCCCTGGCCCGGCGTGATCCGCTCCAAGGGCCATTTCTGGCTGGCGACGCGGCCCGGCTGGGTCGGCGAGATGAGCCAGGCCGGCGCCTTCCTGCGGCACGAGGCGATCGGCTTCTGGTGGGCAGCGGTCCCGCGGGACCGCTGGCCGCAGGATCCGGAGATGCGCCGGATGATCGAGGCCCGCTGGGACCCGGTGTTCGGCGACCGGCGGCAGGAGCTGGTGTTCATCGGCATCGGCATGGACCAGGCGGCGATCCGGCGCGACCTGGACGCCTGCCTGGTCGACCCGCGCGCCGCCGCGGGCTTCGACCCGGCGGGCTGGGCCGACCTGCCCGACCCCTTCCCGGCCTGGCGCCGCGCCGCCTAGCCCGCCGGGCTATGCCGAGGCGCGCGACGGTGGTTCCGCTGCCGCTCCGCGCCGGAGCCGCTGCTTCGCCGCATAGAGCCGGCTGTCGGCCACGGCCGACAGCCCGTGCTCATCCTCGGCATCGGCGGGCAGGAAGGCCCAGCCGATGCTGGCGCCGACCGAGACCGTCCCAGCCCCGACCGGGATCGGGACGGCCAAGGCCGATTCGATCCGTTCGGCCAGGGCGTCGACTTCCCCGGCGCTCAGCTCATCACCGATCAGGGCGAACTCGTCGCCGCCGATCCGCGCCGCCACCATCTCCCCCGGCAGGATCTCCTGCAGGCGCTGCGCCAGCGCGCGCAGCACGGCGTCGCCGGCCAGATGGCCGTGTCCGTCATTGACCGCCTTGAAGCCGTCGAGATCGATCACCATCAGCACGGCGCCAGCCGACCGGCTGCGCCAGGCCGCGATCCGGTCGCGCAGCGCCGCGTCCAGCGCATGCCGGTTCGCCAGCCCGGTCAGCGCGTCGTGGTTGGCCATGTATTCGATCTTCTGCTCCAGCGCCTTGCGGGCGGAGACATCCATGAAGGAACCGACGACGCGCAGGGGTCGGCCGTCGGCGTCGTGCTCGACCGCCCGCCCCCGCGCCAGCAGCCAGATCCAGCGGCCATCGGGTGCCGGCCAGCGATATTCGACGACGCAGCCCGCGGACCGGCCGGCCAGATGCTCCTCCAGCGCCGCTGTCGCCTGTTCCCGGTCCTCCGGATGGACCCGACGCAGCCAGTCGTCGAGCGGCCGGCTCTGCGCCTCCCCGCTCCGGGCGGTGAGTGAGCTGGCGTCGAGAATCGAGAGCTGGCGGGACGGCACCTCCAAATCCCAGATGCCGTCATTGGTGCCTTCGAAGGCCAGAGCCAGGCGATTCTCACTCTCGGCCAGCCGCAGCTCGATCCGCCGGCGCGTCGCCATGATGCTGGCGACCAGGACCGCGGCCAGAGAGATCAGCGCGACGGACAGGCGGACGGACAGCAGGATCCGCAGCGGGTCCTCGGCCAGGGTCTGCGACGGCAGCCGGTCGAGGCCGAGGCCGAGGGCCGCGAAGATCCACAGCCCGGCCAGCGCGGCCAGCACCGTGGTGGCGAAGATGCCGGCCCTCATCGCCGACCAGATCAGCGGCAGCAGCAGGTATCCGGTGGTCCCGATCCCGCCGGTGGCCACGCCCAGCGCCGCCATCAGGATCAGCAGAGCCAGAGGCCCCGCCAGCTCGGGCAGATCCAGGCGGATGGCGCGGGAGAGCCAGCCGGACGACCATGGTCGCGACGGCAGGGTCAGCGCCAGCGGAAGCA
This sequence comes from Inquilinus sp. Marseille-Q2685, assembly GCF_916619195.1. Lineage (NCBI taxonomy): Bacteria > Pseudomonadati > Pseudomonadota > Alphaproteobacteria > Rhodospirillales > Rhodospirillaceae > Inquilinus > Inquilinus sp. Marseille-Q2685. The sequence goes on along the minus strand of NZ_CAKAKL010000001.1, from coordinate 131,561 downwards.
CCGCCGCCAGGGCCGCGACCTCCGACATCCACCAGGTTCCGGTGTTCAGAAGGATCGCGGCGTCCCCGAGCAGGGCGAAGCCGAGCGCCGAGACGACGCCGCCGGCCAGGGCCGAGACGATGCAGGTGCCCCCCACGCGCAGCACCGCGGATGGATGGTCGAGCTCCCTGTCCTCCGGCCCGAGCGGCGCCAGGAGGAGCAGCCCGACGGCGATCTCGGCGAGGTTGGACAGCAGCAGCACCGCTGCCAGCAAGAGGCTGCGCCCGTAGCACAGATCCGCCGCGACGAAGGCGACGGCCACACCGGCCCAGCAGAGCGGGTGCCGGCGGGTGGGTCGGCGCAGGAACCAGGCGATCAGGGCGCCGTTCGCCGGCCAGAACAGGGCGAGCGGTTCCAGCCCTCGCGTGGCGATGCCGAGCACCGCCAGGACGAAGGTCAGGACCATCGCCTCGATCACCTCGCGAATCTGCATGTGCACGGGCAAGGGCACCCCAACGGGTCTCGGCATATGATCCTATTCTTGCCCGTCCGTCCGGCGTGGACAAGCGAACAGCCGTCCGGGCTGCCCTGGGCTCCCGTCATGCGGGCAGGACATGCCGGACCGGGCGTCCGCCCGGCTGGCCGGCGCGACCTCGCCCAGCTATTCAGGGCGCCATCCGAGGCCACAATCACCGTGTCATGCAATCAGTCCGCCTGGACGGCCATGTCCGCTCCTGGTACGCCGCCACCGCCAACCGCGACCTCCGCTTCCCCTCGCTGGACGGGGACCTGCGCTGCGACGTGCTGGTGGTGGGCGGCGGCTATACCGGCCTCAGCACCGCGATCGAACTGAGGGAGCGAGGCCTCGACGTCGTTCTGGTCGAGGCCCGGCGGGTCGGCTGGGGCGCGTCGGGCCGCAACGGCGGCCAGGCGGTGACCGGCTTCAACAAGGAGATCGGCACCATCGCCGGCTGGGTCGGCCAAGATGATGCCCGCAAGCTGTGGGACATGTCGGAGGAGGCCAAGGCGATCCTGCGGCAGCGCGTCGAGCAGCATGGCATCGAGTGCGACCTGCGTTGGGGCTATGTGCTGGGCGCGTTGAAGCGGCGGCACATGGAGGAGTTGGAGGCCCATCTGGCCGAATGGGAGCGGCTCGGCTATCACCAGGGCCGGATGCTGTCGCGGGCCGAGGTCCGGACGCTGGTCGATGCCCCCGGCTATGTCGGCGGCCTGCTCGACAGCGGCAGCGGCCAGATCCACCCGCTGAATTATGCGCTCGGCCTGGCCGAGGCGGCGCGGTCGCTCGGCGTGCGCATCTTCGAGGACACGCCGGTCACCCGGCTGGACCAGGGCCGGCCGGCGGCGGCGGAGACGCCGAAGGGGCGGGTCACCGCCGATTTCGTGGCGCTGTGCGGCAACGCCTATCTGCCGGCGCTGTCGGCCGAGGTCGACCGCACGATCCGGTCGCGGGGGATGCCGGTCGGCACCTACATCATCGCGACCGAGCCGCTGGGCGAGCCGCTGGCGCAGCAGACCATCCCCTCGGGCTTCGCCGTCGCCGACATCAACTTCGTGCTGAACTACTACCGGCTGGGACACGACACCCGGATGCTGTTCGGCGGCGGCGTCAGCTATTCCGGCTACGAGCCGCGGCGCCTGGCCGAGGCCATGCGGCGGACGATGGTGCGCACCCTGCCCCGCCTGGCCGGGAAGAAAGTCGAGTTCTGCTGGGGTGGCCATGTCGGCATCACCATGAACCGCACGCCGCATTTCGGCCGGGTGGCGCCCCATATCTTCTTCGCCCAAGGCTTCTCCGGCCACGGCGTGCTGCTGACCGGCATGGCCGGCCGGGTGATGGCCGAGGCGATCCGCGGCCAGGCCGACCGCTTCGACGTCTTCGCCCGTATCCCGCATCAGCCTTTTCCAGGCGGAAGGCTGCTGCGCATGCCGGCCCTGGTGCTTGCGATGGCCTGGTACCGGCTGCGCGACCTGCTGTAGCGATTCCTGTCAGTACGCTGCAGCCCACTGCCGCAGCAGCTCGCGCTCGGCCGCCCGCGCCCGGCCGAGCCAGCGCCGCGCCGGCTGCGACACGGCGAGAACATAGGGATCGGTCGCCGCGTCGGCCGCGGCGCGCTGCGCCTCGTCGACGATGAAGATGGCGAAGCCGAGCTGCCGGCCGCTGTTGGCCGTGAGATAGCCGGCCAGGCCGCGGACATAGCCCATGGTGCCGGTCTTCGCCCGCAACCGGCCGGGCGGGAGCGGCGGCGGCTCGCCGGAACCGGCCTCGGCCCCGCCGTCCGGCCGCTCCGGCATCAGCGCCGGCAGGCCGATGCGGTTGCCCTCGATCAGCACGGCGGCCATCTGCACCGGCGAGATCCGGGCGGCGGTGCTGAGGCCGGATCCCCCCGGGATCGACAGCCCGCTCCAGTCGACTTGCGGCAGCTTCTGCGCCCACCAGGCGGCCAGCGTGCGGCCCGCCTACCCCTGGCTGATGCTGCTGCGGCCCAGGGCCTGCCGCGCCGCCATCATGCCGATCATCTCGGCCGACAGGTTGTTGCTGTATTTCAGGACGCGGGCGACGATCGCCGGCAGCGGCTCGCTGTCGTGCCGGGCGATGATCGTGCCCTCGGCCGTGCGCGACCCGATCGCCGGGGCCGGCAGGGTGATGCCTGCGTCGCGCGCGAAGGACCGGAAGATCTCGGCCGCCGTGGCCGACGGATAGCGGATCGGCAGCAGGTCGGAGCCCTTGTCCGGCAGGCGCGACGACAGAATCCAGCCTTCGTGGCCGTCGACCGGACGATAGGGCGTGGCCGCGCCCTCGCTGACATCGACCCAGGGCAGCGTGACGTTGCGCCCATCCGCCACCGCGTCGGCCCGGGCATCCATGCGCCCTTGCCGCGTCTGCCAGCTCACCCGCAGGGCGTTGAAGTTGACGGCGAGGCCGGAGAGCCCGGGGTTGTAGGAGGCGGCCAGGGGCTGCAGCGGATCGAGATACGGCAGGGCCTGCAGCACCGTGTCGTCGACGACGAAACGGCCGGTCACCTTGGTGATGCCGGCCTGCCGGACCTGACCGACCAGATCGGCCAGGTCATTGATGTCCAAGGTGGGATCGCCCCCGCCGATCAGGGCCAGATCGCCGTTCAGCACGCCGCCCGAGACGGAGCCGCTGGCAGCGACGACGGTGGTGAAGCGATGGTCGGCGCCGAGGATCTCGATCGCCGCCAGCATGCTCGCGACCTTCATGGTCGAGGCCGGGATCATCGGTCGCGTCGGATGGGCGCTGTCGATCAGCTGGCCGCTCTGCGCGTCGAACACGATGTAGGCGATGTCGCCGGCCGGCAGGCCGCTGCGGTTCGCGGCCTGGGCGCGGGCCGCTTCGGCCGGCAGGCCGGCCGCCAGCACCAGCAGCAGGAACAGACGAAACACTTTGGGCACGGGCCGGCATCCTCCGCATCGGGTCGCGCCCTCCTATAGCTCCGGGCGCAGCGAGTCGGAAGCCGCCGTAAGCGGAAACGGGCACGGCCCCTTGCCGGGGCCGTATCGGTCCTTCGCTGGGCCGGACGGGCTAGTAGGCGCCGGCGCGGGGCAGGAAGACCTTCGGGGTCTTGAGCAGGATCACGATGTCCCGCCAGAGCGTCCAGTTCCGCACATATTCGACGTTGAGGCGGATCCTGGTCTCATAGCCGATGTCGCTGCGGCCCGAGATCTGCCAGACGCCGGTCATGCCGGGCCTGGTGCTGTAATAGTAGTGGATCGCCGATCCCCAGCGCTCCTGCTCCTCCTCGAACATCGGCCGCGGGCCGACCAGGCTCATATCGCCCTTGAGCACGTTGAACAGCTGCGGCAACTCGTCGAGGCTGGTCTTGCGCAGGAAGCGGCCGATCGCGGTCACGCGCGGATCTTTTTTCAGCTTGAAGCCGGCTTCCCATTCCCGCCGCAGTTCAGGATCTTTCTGAAGAAGATCCGCCAACAGCTTGTTTGCGTTGGGAACCATCGTCCTGAACTTATGGCAGTAGAAGATCTTGCCATCGCGCCCCACGCGGCGGTCGCTGTAGAAAATTCCCCGGCCGGAACGCCGGATCATGGCCGCGCAGACCAGAAACAACGGCGAAAACAGGATCAGAAAGACGATCGATAATACGATATCCATCAATCGCTTAGAGCCTGTTTGGAAACAGGGCTGGTGTTTTAAGCGAGCTCGTGATTCAAGCTGTGGATGTGGACAGCAACGAGCCGTGGCCGGATGGCCGAGATCGAGAAGAAGACGCGTCGCTATCCGACCGACCTGACGGATGAGGAATGGTCGCAAGTCGAGCCGCTGCTGCCGAAGCCGGCCAGGACAGGGCGTCGGCGAGAGATCGCGCTTCGCGAGGTGCTGAATGCGATCCGGTATCTGGCCCGGACCGGCTGTGGCTGGCGGATGCTTCCGGTGAACTTTCCGCCCTGGCAGACGGTGTACTGGTGGTTCCGGCGCTTCGTCCGGCTGTTCCTGTTCCGAACGATCCATGACATCGCGCTGATGATCGACCGGGAGCAGGCCGGGCGCGGTGCCAGCCCCTCCGGCGGCATCCTCGACAGCCAGACGATCAAGGCACCGGCGCCTGGTGCTGTTCGCAGCTTCGATGGCGCCAAGAAGGTGGTGGGCCGCAAGCGGCACGTCGCCGTCGACACCGATGGGCGCCTCTTGATGGTGAACCTCACCCCGGCCGGCATCTCCGACAGCGCCGGCGCCCAGACGATCCTGTCCGCGATCCGCAAGCGCTGGCCCTGGATCAAGCATCTGTTCGCCGACAGCGCCTATGACCGTGGCAAGCTCATGGACAAGGCCGCCTACCTCGACTTCGTGATCGAGGTTGTCCGCCGCATCGACGCCGGCTTCAAGGTCCTGCCGCGCCGCTGGGTCGTCGAGCGCACCTTCGGATGGATGACCCGATGGCGGCGCCTGGTCCGCGACTACGAAGCCCGCATCGACGTCTCCGAGGCCATGATCCATGTCGCCATGGGAAGCCTCCTCCTCCGACGCATCGCTCACTAAACTCCGTTTCCAAACGGACTCTTAGCCGCCATGCCGATCCGAGCCGTCCGAATCGGCGTCTCCGCGGAAATATCTACAGCGGCAGTATCGACGAGGCTGTCGGACTGCATATTCCTGTACCCCCAGAAAACAGAAATAAAGGAGCAGAACATGTCCCGCCGCCGCAATCGGCAGAACACCCCACATTGAATTTTTGTCTGACTCCCCGCCCCCTAGTCACTAGGGTCGCGCATGTCACAATTGCCTGGACCGTGGCAATTTTTAGTGTGACCTGACGGCCATTGAATGCGCTCTTTATGTATATCGAAAGCCGCCGGGGGAGACAATCCATTTATTGCCCTGTGTTGCCGCCACCAGCCTGGATAGATCAACGGCAGAGACAGGAAAATTAAACTAATGCGGCAATCACGTTAGTTAATCTCCTGTTTTTAAGCCTCTTTTCCTCGCAGCAAGCGAGCCACAAGCTCGCTTTCCCCGACCTTGCCGATCAGCCGGCCGTCATCGTCCAAAACGAGGATCGGCTGCCGTGTCGCTTCATGTGCGGCGATGAAGCGGCGCATCGAGGCATGGGCCGGCATGGTCGCGATCTGCCCCGGCACCACGCCGTTGATGATGCCGTCGGCGATCTCCAGCGGCCGGTCGGCCTGCAGCACCTCGATCGGCCGGCCGAGATCGTCGACCCGGCAGCGGCAGGTCTTCGCCTTGTCGACCAGGATCGAATCGCCGTCGCGCGGCAGCAGGTCGAGCGGCGTCATCAGCGCCTCGGCGCGGAGGACGTTGAGGGGGTTCACGTGGGCGACGAAGTTGGCGACGTAATCGTCCGCCGGGCGGGTGACGATCTCCTCCGGCGTGCCGACCTGGACGATGCGGCCGGATTCCATGATCACGATGCGGTTGCCGATCTTCAGCGCCTCGTCGAGGTCGTGGCTGACGAAGATGATGGTTTTCTTCAGCCGACGCTGCAGCTCCAGGAGCTCGTCCTGCAGATGGGTGCGGATCAAGGGGTCGAGCGCCGAGAACGGTTCGTCCATCAAGAGGATGTCGGCATCGGTGGCGAAGGCGCGGGCCAGGCCGACGCGCTGCTGCATGCCGCCCGACAGCTCGCGCGGGTATTTGCCGGCCCATTTGTCGAGATGGACCAGCGCCAGCTTCTCGTCGACCACCCGGTCGCGTTCGGCCTTCGGCACGCCGCGCAGCTCAAGCCCGAGGCCGACATTGTCGCGGATCGTGCGCCACGGCATCAGCGCGAATTGCTGGAACACCATCGACACCCAGTCGGCGCGGAGCCTGCGCAGGGTGGTCTCGTCGCAGCTGGCGACGTCGACCTCCTGGCCGTCGCAGCGCACGATCATCCGGCCGCGGGTGACCTTGTTGAGGCCGTTGACGCAGCGCAGCAGCGACGATTTGCCGGAGCCGGACAGGCCCATCAGCACGCACAGCTCGCCCGGCGGAACCGAGAGCTCGGCCCCGGCGACCGCCAGGGTGTCGCCGGTCTCGGCCAGGATCTCGGCCCGGCTTCGGCCCTGATCGAGCAACGCCAGCGCCCGCTTCGGCGTCGGCCCGAAGATCACGTCGACGGCGTTGAAATGGACGGCGGGAAGCATGTCGGACATCAATGCGCCCCTCCGACGGGCCGTTCGCTTTTCACCAGACGGTCGAGGATCACGGCCAGGATGACGATGCACAGGCCGGCTTCGAAGCCCATCGGGACGTTCACCGAGTTGAGGGCGCGCACCACCGGCTTGCCCAGGCCGTCGGCCCCGACCAGCGCGGCGATCACGACCATCGACAGCGACAGCATGATGCATTGGGTCAGCCCGGCCATGATCGTCGGCAGGGCGTGCGGCAGCTCGACCTTGAACAGCAGCTGCCGCCTGGTGGCGCCGAAGGCCTCGCCGGCCTCGAGCAGCGGCCCCGGCACGCCGTGGATGCCGAGATAGGTCAGGCGGATCGGCGCGGCCACGGCGAAGACCACCGTCGAGATCAGGCCCGGCGCGACGCCCAGCCCGAACAGGATCAGGGTCGGGATCAGGTAGACGAAGGTCGGCAGCGTCTGCATCAGGTCGAGGATCGGCCGGATCACGGCATAGACCAGCGGCCGGTGGGCGCAGAGGATGCCGATCGGGATGCCGATCAACAGCGACAGGAAGGTGGCGCAGATCACCAGCGCCAGGGTCTGCATGGTCTCGGTCCAGTAGCCGAGATTGAGGATCAGGAGGAACCCGATCACGACCAGGGCGACCAGCTGCCAGCGCCGGTGCAGCAGGTAGGCCAGGACGGCGACAATGGCTATGAAGACCAGCGGCGGCGGCCACAGGAACACGTCGATCAGCCATTCGATCGCGGTGCCGAGGCCGATCGAGATGGCATCGAAGACGCTGGCGAAATTGTCGGTCAGGAAATCCGTCAGGTGCTTGATCCATAGCCCGAGCGGGATCTTCTGGGACAACAGCGCGCTCAGTTCGTCCATGCGGCGTCCTTCTTGTTCCGGACGTTTGGACGACGCGCCGCCCGGGCGGCGGCGCGCCTGTCGGGTCGATTAGAGGCCGAGAGACGCCTTCACCGCGGCGAGGCCGTCCTTGCCGTCGAAGGTGGTCACGCCGGCGAGCCAGGGCGTCAGCACATCCGGGTTGGCCTTGAGATAGTCGGCCGCCGCCTGGTCGCCGCTCTTGCCCTCGTCGAGGATGCCGGCCATCACGGCGTTCTCGATGTCGAGCGAGAAGACCAGGTTGTCCAGCAGCTTGCCGACATTCGGGCAGTCCGTCCGATAGCCGGCGCGGACGTTGGTCAGCACCGTGGCGCCGCCGTAGTTCGGTCCGAAGAAGTCGTCGCCGCCCGACAGGTATTGCAGCGCAAAGTTCTTGTTCATGGGATGCGGCGCCCAGCCGAGGAACACTATCCATTCCTTGCGGCGGATCGCCCGGTCCACCTGGGACAGCATGCCCTGCTCGCTCGATTCGACCAGCTGCCAATCCTTCAGGCCGAAGGCATCCTTGTCGATCATCGACTGGATCTGCCGGTTGCCGTCGTTGCCGGGTTCGATGCCGTAGATCTTCTTGTCGAACTTGTCGCCGTTCTTCGCCAGATCGGCGAAGTCCTTCACCCCACCCTCGAAGACGTAGTCCGGCACCGCCAGGGTGTATTTCGCGCCCTCGAGGTTGACGCGCACGTTCTCGACCGACTTGTCGTCGAGATAGGGCTGGATGTCCGCCGCCTGGGTCGGCATCCAGTTGCCGAGGAAGATGTCGATGTTCTTGTTCTTCAGCGAGACATAGGTGACCGGGACCGACAGCACCTCGGCCGAGGGCTCGTAGCCCAGCCCTTTCAGCACGGTCGAGGCGATCCCGGTGGTCGCGGTGATGTCGGTCCAGCCGACATCGGAGAACCGCACCTTACGGCAGCTCGCCGGATCGGCCGCCTGGGCCGTCCCGGCGGCCAGGGCTAGGCCCAGCACCAGCCCGCTCAAACGCCACGACATCATGATGCGACTCTCCTGTTTTGCCCGCCTGTCTGACAATTTTCGTTCGTTGCAGGGCGGCGTCAGCCGCAGGACCAGCGGCCAAGCGCCTCCGCGCGAGTCTAACGACGGCCCGTGCGTCGCCGCTGGCCGATTTCCGGCATGGCGTGACGCAAACCGGCCTCATCGCCCGGCCCCGCCCCGCTAGCATGCGGCCGCGGCCCGGAGGAATGGAAGTGATGACGGCAGAATTCGACTACGTGATCGTCGGCGCCGGCTCGGCCGGCTGCGTCCTCGCCAACCGGCTGTCGGCCGAGCCCGGCAACCGCGTGCTGGTGCTGGAAGCCGGCCCCGAGGACCGGACCTGGAAGATCCACATGCCGGCGGCGCTAACCTACAATCTCGGCGACGACAAGTACAACTGGTACTACGAGACCGAGCCGCAGGCGGCGATGGACGGCCGCCGCATGTACTGGCCGCGCGGCCGGGTGCTGGGCGGGTCCTCGTCGCTCAACGCCATGGTCTATGTCCGCGGCCATGCCTATGACTACGACCGCTGGGCCGAGGAAGGCGCCGCCGGCTGGTCCTATGCCGAGGTGCTGCCCTATTTCCGCCGGGCCGAGACCCGGGCCAAGGGCGGCGACGACTATCGCGGCTCCGACGGGCCGCTCAGGGTTTCGACCGGCAGCCAGCCGAACCCGCTGTTCGACGCCTTCATCCAGGCCGGGCAGCAGGCCGGGTATCCGTTCACCGAGGATATGAACGGTTACCAGCAGGAAGGCTTCGGCAAGATGGACATGACGATCCATCAGGGCGAGCGCTGGTCGGCCGCCAAGGCCTATCTGAAGCCGGTCCGGACGCGGCCGAACCTGACCGTCGAGACCGGCGCGCTGAGCACCCGGATCCTGTTCGAGGGCACCCGCGCCGTCGGCGTCGAATACGCCCAGGCTGGGCAGGTCCGCGTTGCCCGCGCCGCCCGCGAGGTGATCCTGTGCGGCGGCGCCATCAACTCGCCGCAACTGCTGATGCTGTCCGGCGTCGGCCCGGCCGACCAGCTGCGCCGGCACGGCATCGCCGTGGTGCACGACCTGCCGGGCGTCGGCCGCAACCTGCAGGACCACCTGGAGCTGTACGTCCAGTACGAGTGCAAGCAGCCGATCACCCTCTACAGCGTCGAGAATCCGCTGTTCAAGGCGAAGGTCGGGGTCGAGTGGTTCATGTTCCGCAGCGGCCTCTGTACCTCGGCCCATCTCGAGGCCGGCGGCTTCATCCGCTCCCGCGCCGGCATCCGGCACCCGGACATCCAGTACCATTTCCTGCCGTCGGTGGTGAACGACCACGGCCGCAAGCCGGGCGACCGCCATGCGTTCCAGGCCCATGCGGGCACCATGCGCGCCACCTCGCGCGGCTGGGTCGAGCTGCGATCGGCCGACCCGCGGGCCAAGCCGATCCTGCAGCCGAACTACCTGACCACCGAGGACGACCGCGCCGACATGCGCGCCTGCGTCAAGCTGACCCGTGAGATCTTCGCCCAGAGCGCCTTCGACCCCTATCGCGGGCCGGAGATCGCGCCCGGCGCCCCGGTCCGTACCGATGACGAGATCGACGCCTTCATCCGGGCCAAGGCCGACAGCGCCTATCACCCCTCCTGCACCTGCAAGATGGGTGTCGACGAGATGGCGGTGGTCGACCCGGAAACGCGGGTGCGCGGGCTGGAGGGGCTGCGCGTGGTCGACGCCTCGATCATGCCCTCGATCGTCAGCGGCAACCTGAACGCGCCGACCATCATGATCGGCGAGAAGGCGGCCGACATCATCCTGGGCCGGCCCCCCTTGCCGCCCTCCAACGCCCCGGTCTACGAGGCACCCAACTGGCAGACGGCGCAGCGCTGAAACAGGAGAGAGCCATGACCATCGGTCTGCACATCGGCGGGCGCACGGTCGACGGAAGCGGCACGCCCTTCGACACGATCAACCCGGCGACCGGGCAGGTCATCGGCCGGGTCGCCGCCGCCTCCCCCGCCGATGTCGATCGCGCCGTGGCCGCGGCCAAGGCCGCCTTCGACGGCTGGGCCGGGATGACCGGCACCCAGCGCGGCCGCATCCTGCGCGAGGCGGTGCGCCTCCTGCGCGCCAACCGCGACCGGCTGGCGCGGATGGAGGTCGAGGACACCGGCAAGCCGATCGCCGAGGCGCTAGCGGTCGACATCGATTCCGGCGCCGACGCGATCGAGTATTTCGCCGGGCTGGCGCCGTCGCTGCACGGCACCCATCACGATTTCGGCCGCGCCTTCGCCTATACAAGGCGCGAGCCACTGGGCGTGGTCGCCGGCATCGGCGCCTGGAACTACCCGATCCAGATCGCCTGCTGGAAGTCCGGCCCGGCGCTGGCCTGCGGCAACACCATGGTGTTCAAGCCGTCCGAGCTGACGCCGATGACCGCGGTGGCGCTGGCCGGGATCTTCGCCGAGGCCGGCCTGCCGCCGGGCGTGTTCAACGTGGTCCAGGGCAAGGGCGATGTCGGCCAGGCGCTGATCAGCCATCCCGACGTCGCCAAGGTGTCGCTGACAGGGTCGGTGCCGACCGGGCGCAAGGTCGCCGCGGCCGCCGCCGGGGCGATGAAGCACGTGACCATGGAGCTCGGCGGCAAGTCGCCGCTGATCGTCTTCGCCGACGCCGATGTCGAGAACGCGGTGAAGGCGGCGATGATGGCGAACTTCTACACCCAGGGCGAGATCTGCTCGAACGGCACGCGGGTGTTCGTCGAGGCGTCGCTGCACAACCGCTTCATGGATGCCCTCGTGGCCCGCACCCAAAAGATGCGGATCGGCGACCCGATGGATCCGGCAACCCAGGTCGGCGCCCTGATCTCGGCCGAGCACCGGGCCAAGGTGCTGGGCTATGTCGAGGCCGGGGTGAAGGCCGGCGCCCGCCTGGTCTGCGGCGGCCGCGCCCCGGCCGACCCGGCGCTGGCCGGCGGCTATTTCGTCGAGCCGGCGATCTTCGACGCCTGCCACGACGACATGTCGATCGTGCGGGAGGAGATCTTCGGCCCGGTGATGACGGTGCTGACCTTCACCGACGAGGACGAGGCGGTGCGCCGCGCCAACGCCACCGAATACGGGCTGGCGGCCGGCGTCTTCACCCGCGACCTGGCCCGCGGCCACCGCGTCGTCGCCCGGCTGCAGGCCGGCACCTGCTGGATCAACAACTACAACATCACCCCGGTGGAGATCCCGTTCGGCGGATACAAGCAGTCCGGCCTCGGCCGCGAGAACGGCCTCGCCGCGCTCGAGCACTACACCCAGCTGAAGAGCGTCTATGTCGAGACCGGCGACGTCGACTGCCCGTATTGACGTTCGATCACAACTCCCTCGTTTGTTTGACTTCTCCTGCGCAGCGAGCTCTTCTCAGAACGAAGGGTTCGTGGTTCGTTTGGGAAACGAAAGGACGCCGGCGGTCGAGGATGGCACGGTGCGAGTCTCGTCGGTGGAGTTTAGCGGATATCGCCCAGGCTCTCAGTACGAGCAGCGGCAACGCCCGCGCACGATGCCTTAGGTTTTAGGAGTGTCGATCGGTCGCGCAAAAAGCGGAAGACTCTCGATCGAAAGGGTTGGAGTAGCGAGTGGTTGGCTTATCGGCGGCTCGAGCATAAGCGGCATCTGCGCTGTATCCTTCCGCACGGGGTGAGCTTGATCAAGCAGCTGCTTGAACTGGTCCCAATTCTGCGAAACGCGCATGAGAGTGATCACGGCGTATAGGTGTTGCGCGAGTGCAGGATGCCCAACATCTTCGGTTAGCCATTGATGATGGCGTGCTTTGCGGTTACCTCGCTCTATCGGATTTCGCTTCTCAAGTTCATCTATAATTCCAGGAGCAAGTCGCGCATATACTATATCCTTCGTATAAAACGCGACGATCTGTGGGCGACTAGTTGGGTTGTCGTTCTTCTTTGTCCAATTACGAAGCCTGAATATTTGCTGATAGAATTCATCGGGAAATCTCTTGGCCCATGCCGCCAGCTCTTTACGAAGGTAAGCATTAAGTATTTCCTGAAGAGCAGCGCGGTCGCGTACATCTTGATATCCTGTTGCTTCATCAACAAGTGCAACGATTCCAACTTCTGCAAGACCGCGCATTATTATTTCAGCACGTTGCGCCACGGCTAGCTGCGCATCGTTGAGCTTCCCTTCTTCGCGCGCCTTAAGCCAGACGTTACAAACTTGGGGCAATGCCGTGGCCACCAGCCCCATTGCCACGCCCCCGCCCTTCCCATGCCGGTAGAGTGCGGGCTTCGCCAGCAGCTCCATCAAGTCACTGGGAATAAAAGGCTTTAGTATGCCAACATTTAAGTAGAAGGGTAGACCTCCAGCACTACCATCATCTGATCTTTTCCAGCTTTGTCCACCAAAGCTGCGCCCAAGAGCGCGGCCGACACCGCGTTGGGACAAGACCCGCGTTCCGTCAGGGAGCACGGCGCATGGAATAACCAGTTCACCAATATGCAGATCGCCAGTGTGCTCCGCCTTAGGCGGCGCATCGGCAGACCATCTGCCTTGGGCCGCCTTTCGAGCGATATCACTTCGCGTTTCCGGAGAGAGTTTTTTTGCTCGGGCGACACCGCCCTTAGCCCGGCCGATCACCTCTGCCATCATCGCTCCTTCATCTGATGCTTGCATTGTGGACGGTTGTCGACGTAATGCAAGCATTTTCGCACATTATGCATGCATCGTCTTCACCTCGCAGCACGCGCAATTTGTGCGACCTCTTCGCCAGATGGTCACGAGGCGCGCTCGGAAGCTGTCGAGAGGATACAGGCTCGAATTTCGAACTGAGACACCCCCTCGCAGCTCGCAATCTTGCCCCTCCAGGCTCTCCGGCGCATAGTCCGGCCGCCGTCACGGCGACGGCGGATTGTCCTGGTTCATGAGCAGCTTCCGGATTCGCGACGACGCCCCGCACTACACCCTGCTGACCAAGCTGCAGCTGATGAGCTGGGGCCTGGTGGTGCTGGTCTGCGCCATCGCCGCGGTCGGGGTGATGCTGCTGTACTCCGCCGGCGGCGGCTCCTGGGAGCCCTGGGCCAGCCGGCAGCTAACCCGCTTCGCCACCGGCTTCATCGTCATGCTGCTGCTGGCGCTGGTCGACATCCGGGTGTGGATGAAGATCGCCTACCCGGTCTACGCCATCGTCTTCGCCCTTCTGATCGTGGTCGAGATGATGGGCCATGTCGGCATGGGCGCCGAGCGCTGGATCAACCTGGGGCCCCTGGTGATCCAGCCCTCGGAGCTGATGAAGATCGCGCTGGTCCTCGCCCTCGCCCGCTACTTCCACGGCTTCTCCCTGGTCGAGGTGCGCAACCCGCTGGTGCTGATCGTGCCGCTGCTGCTGATCCTGGCGCCGGTCGGGCTGGTGCTGATGCAGCCCAATCTCGGCACCGCCATGCTGCTGATCCTGACCGGCGGCGCGGTGCTGTTCGCCACCGGGGTGCGGCTGTGGAAGTTCGCCGTCGCCATCGTGCTGGGCCTGTCCGCCATCCCGATCGGCTGGGAGTTCCTGCACGACTACCAGAAGAACCGCGTCTACACCTTCCTGGAGCCGGAGCGCGACCCGCTGGGCGCCGGCTACAACATCATGCAGTCGAAGATCGCGCTCGGCTCCGGCGCGCTGTTCGGCAAGGGCTTCACCGCCGGCACGCAGAGCCAGCTGATGTTCCTGCCGGAGAAGCACACCGACTTCATCTTCGTGGTGCTGGCCGAGGAGTTCGGCATGGTCGGCGCCCTGATCCTGCTGTTCCTCTACACCATGCTGTTCGTCTACGGGCTGATGATCGCGCTCAGCGCCCGCAGCCATTTCGCCCGGCTGGTCGGGATCGGCCTGACCACGACCTTCTTCCTCTACGTCTTCGTCAATGTCGCGATGGTCACCGGACTGATTCCGGTCGTCGGCATCCCGCTGCCCCTGGTGTCCTATGGCGGCACGGCGATGCTGACCCTGCTGATGGGCTGCGGCATCCTGCTCAGCGTCTGGATCCACCGCGAGGTGCGGATCCCGCGCAGCGGCATCACGGACTACTGAGTCCGGACCTGACATTTCGATCAGCGTGGATGCGGTATGAGAAAGCCCTCACCGGGCTATCGGCGGCCTGGGGCCGACTCTCCCGGTAAGCGGACTGGGGAATGTCTCGGGGCGGTCGCAGCCCTGACTTTGATCCGCCGCGACGCCCTGGAACGGAAGGTTGATTAGGCCTCAGGCGTCGCCGCGCAGGGCCGCTTGCAGGCGCTTCAGCTCCGCCAGCAGCACGGTCAGCTCGTCACGCAGCTCGGTCGAGATGCCCTGGGCGCGGCCTTCGCGCCCGGCGCCGGCCAGGAGCGAGAGCTGCATCTCGTCACGCGGCTTGCCCGGCTTGGTCCGGGTGACCGGGAGGGGATGGGCGGGACCGGCGGCCGGAGACGCCTCCTTCGGCGCCGCAGCCGGCGCATCGGCCTCGGCCGCCTTGCCTTCCTTTAGCAGGCGCTGCACGCCTTTGATGGTGTAGCCCTCCTCGTAAAGGAGGCGCTGGATCCGGCGCAGCAGTTGGACATCCTCGGGGCGATAGTACCGGCGGCCGCCGCCGCGCTTGAGCGGGCGGACCTGCGAGAACTTGGTCTCCCAGAACCGCAGCACGTGCTGCGGCACGGCGAGGTCGTCGGACACTTCGCTGATCGTGCGATAGGCCGTCGCCGACTTGCGCAGCGGCGTGGGCTTCGCTTCCGATCCTCCCATTCCGGCCATGGCTTACTCGTCGTCGTCCAAGGGAGGATTGGTGCCGTTGATGCGCCCCTTCAGCACATGCGAGGCGCGGAACACCAGCACCCGGCGCGGCAGGATCGGCACTTCCTGCCCGGTCTTCGGGTTGCGCCCGATTCGCTGCCCCTTCTGGCGCACCCCGAAGGTGCCGAAGGACGAGATCTTCACCGTTTCGCCACGTTCCAGTGCGCCGGAGATTTCTTCAAGTACTGTCTCAACAAGATCGGCAGACTCGTTACGAGACAAGCCGATTTCTTGATAGAGCGATTCACTGAGCTGGGCTCGTGTCACCGTTTCCGCCATGCCGCCTCCCCCTGACGGGCAATTGCGAAGGAAGACCGTCCAGCGACGGTACCCTCCGCAAAATAATCCGTCAATTCCAAAGCGTTGGGCGGATTTCCTCACGAGCCTCGAAGGCGAGGCCCGCTAACTGCTTACCAGCGCACCAGGGCAGCGCCCCAGGTCAGCCCGCCGCCCATGGCCTCGAGCAGGACGAGGTCACCGGGCTTGATGCGGCCGTCGGACACGGCCTCCGCCAGCGCCAGCGGAATCGAGGCAGCGGAGGTGTTGGCGTGCTTCTGCACCGTCAGCACCACCTTCTCCGGCGGCAGGTCGAGCTTGCGGGCGGTGGCGTCGATGATGCGCTTGTTCGCCTGGTGCGGCACCAGCCAGTCGATGTCGGACGGCGACAGGCCGTTGGCGGCCAGCGCCTCCTCCACCACCTCGGCGAGGTTGATGACCGCGTGCTTGAACACCTCGCGGCCTTCCATCCGGACATGGCCGACGGTGCCGGTCGAGGACGGCCCGCCATCGACGAACAGCTTGTCCTCGTGGCGGCCGTCGGAATGCAGATGGGTCGACAGGATGCCGGGATCGTCGGTCGTGCCGCCGCCCTCGACCGCGCGCAGAACCACGGCGCCGGCGCCGTCGCCGAACAGCACGCAGGTGGAACGGTCGTTCCAGTCGAGCAGGCGCGAGAAGGTCTCGGCGCCGATCACCAGTGCCGTGCGCGCCTGGCCGAGCCGGATCATGTTGTCCGCGATCGAAAGGGCATAGACGAAGCCCGAGCAGACAGCCTGGACGTCGAAGGCGGCGCCGCGGGTCATGCCGAGCGCGGCCTGGACCCGCACCGCGGTGGCCGGAAAGGTCTGGTCCGGCGTGGTCGTGGCCAGAACGACCAGGTCGAGGTCGCTGCCCTCGACCTTGGCCATGGCCAGCGCCTTGCGGGCCGCGGCCAGCGCCAGGTCCGAGGTCTTCTCGTCCGGCGCGGCGATGTGGCGGACGCTGATGCCGGTGCGCTGGACGATCCACTCGTCCGAGGTGTCGACCGTGCGGGCCAGGTCGGCGTTGGTGACGACGCGGTCAGGCAGGGCAGAACCGCATCCGATGATGCGCGCGCGGCGGACTGTCATTGCGGTTGTTCGATCCCGATCGGAGCAGTCGGTGAAGCCGTCGAAGCAGCGTCGTCGCCGTTCCGGTTGCCCTCGAAACGGCTGAACTCCTGCTTAACCTTATCATTGAAACCGTGAATGACCAGATCGACGCCGACATCGATGGCATGGGCGAAGCCCTCGCCGTCGGTGCCGCCATGGCTCTTCACGCAGATGCCGTTGAGGCCGAGGAACAGCGCGCCGTTGTACTGGCGTGGGTCGGTCCGGTGCCGCAGCCGGCGGAAGGCGCCGCGCGCCAGCAGATAGCCGAGCGAGGCGAGCCAGGAGGAGCGGAAGGTGTGGCGCAGCCAGGTGGCGTACAGCTTGGCCGTGCCCTCGGCGGTCTTGAGCGCGATGTTGCCGGAAAAGCCGTCGGTCACGACCACGTCGACCTTCCCGGCCGGGATGTCGTCGCCCTCGACGAAGCCCTCGAACCGGCCGGGGAATTCCAGCTCACGCAGGCGCGCGGCGGCATCCCGCACCGCGTCCGGTCCCTTCAGCGCCTCGGATCCGACATTGAGCAGGCCGACCGTCGGGTCGACCAGGCCCAGCACCGCCTTGGCGAAGACCGAGCCCATGATCGCGAACTGGACCAGGTTCTCGGCATCGCATTCGATGTTGGCGCCGAGGTCGAGCATGACGCTCTCGCCGCGCAGCGTCGGGAAAAACGACGCGATCGCCGGCCGGTCGATGCCCGGCAGCGTCTTGAACACGATCTTTGCCGTCGCCATCAGCGCGCCGGTGTTGCCGGCGGAGACGACGCATTGCGCCTCGCCCGCGGCCACGGCATCGATGGCCAGCCGCATGCTGGAGTTGCGCCCGCTGCGCAGCGCGGCGGAGGGCTTGTCCTCGTTGGTGACGACATCGGCGGTGTGCCGAATCGTGGACACCGCGGCCAGCGCCGGCCGCTTCGCCAGAAGCGGCGCGATCCGCGCCTCGTCACCGACGATCAGGAAGTGCACATCCGGATGATGCGTGCGGGCAATCTCGGCCCCTTCGAGCACCATCTCCGGCGCCCGATCGCCCCCCATGGCGTCGAGCGCAATCGTCACTGGGCCAGAGGCCGCCGGGTCGGACATTCCCTATGCGGGCGCAGTCGATCAGGCGGTCGCCGTCGTCTCGCTGACCACCTCACGGCCGTGGTAATGGCCGCAGGAGTCGCAGACATGGTGCGGACGAGCCAGCTCACCGCAATTCGCGCACTCGACATAGGTCGAGCCGGCCAGAGCGTGGTGCGAACGCCGCATGTCGCGCCGCGACTTCGACGTCTTCTTCTTCGGAACAGCCATTTGCTTGAACTCTCGATACGAAAAGGCGGCACCAGGGGGGCCGCCTCGGACGGGCGTTACTTAATGGAAAAGGCCCGACGGGGCAAGGAAAAGCGATCACTCCCCTGCCTTGTCATCGCCGCCCCCCTTGAGCACGGCGAAGGGCCGGCGCGTCTCCGGCTCGCCCTCCGGCGGCTCGGCCGCGGGCTCCGGCGCGTCGGGCGACCGCGGATAGGGGTCGAGGGCCAGCGACAGGTGCTGCGCCGCGAGCTCGCCCAGATCGATGCGGCCGTCGACCAGCGGCTCGACCTCGGCCGCCAGCGGATCGACCTCGACCTCCGCCTCGTCCCGCCCCGCCGCATCGGCGAAGACGGCCTCGATCTCGTCCTCGACCGCGGCAGGCACGGGATCTAGCGTCACCACGCAGCGCTGCACCACCGCCGCGGCCAGCGACCCGGCCACCACCACCGTGTCGCCGCGCCCCGGAGTCAGGGTGAATCGCGCCCGAAACTCGTCCAGCGCCAGCAGGTCGAAGCGCCGGGCCAGCGCCGCCCGCTCGGTCTCGTCGGCCTCGATGGCGATGGTCCGGCCACCGCGCGGCAGGGTGTTGATGCCGACCACGCGGCTGAATTCGGGGGTCGTCATCAGGCTGCCTCCACCATCTCGGGCGCCGGGCCGAACCGGACCTCACCGGCCAGCAGCGCCGCCACCGGCTGCGCCGCCAGGCCGGCCACCTCGCCGCGCAGATAGGCGGCGACCGCCCTCACCTGTCCCGGCGCCGGCTCGACCGTGCCGTAGAGGTTACGGCGCAGCGCCGCTTCCAGTTCCTCCGGATCGGCGGCGGCCAGGCCGCGGTCATAGCCGACGATGCGGCCGTAGAAGCCGCGCCCCATCGCCTTGACCTTCTTGCCGATGCTGAAATCGGTGACGCCGATCTCGCGCAGGCTGAGATCCATGTCGCTGAACATGTGGTCGAACAGGGCCTGGGCGAAGTCCGGCGCCGGTGCCGCCTCGCCCTTCAGCCGATGGAACAGCAGGAAGGCATGCAGGGCCAGCGCCTCGAACCGGCCGTCCAGCGTGTCGGGCACGCCGCAGGCGGTGTAGAAGGCCGGGCTGCGCGCCTGCTCGACCAGCTTGACGTAAAGCTCGGCGGCGACGCGTTCGCGGCGGTGGCGGGCAAACAGCTTGGACAGCACGGGACCGATCGGATTTGCGCAAAGGACGGCGATATTGGTCGAACTGGAGGTGGTGTGCTAGAGGGAAGCCTTCAATTGGGAGCCCCATGGGGCGTGGAGACATGAGTCGATGACGGAAAGAGCAAGGGTCGTCCGGACCATCGCGGCCGGCCTGCTCGTGGCGGCGGCGCTGACGGCCTGCACGCCGCGGGTCGCGACGCGCGGCAACCTCGTCGAGGATTACCGGCTCGAGCAGGTCCACACCGGCACCAGCACCAAGTCGGATGTGGCGACGATCCTGGGGACCCCGACCACGGTGTCCACCTTCGACGACAACACCTGGTACTACATCGGCCAGCGGGTCGAGACGGTGGCCTTCTTCGCCCCCGAAGTGACGAAGCGCCGGGTCCTGCGCATGCAGTTCGACCCGGCCACCAGCACGCTGACCGACATGAAGGAGCTGAACCTGGAGGACGGCGAGCAGGTGGCGCTGGTGTCGCGCGAGACCCCGACGCTGGGCCGCCGCATCGGCATCCTGGAGCAGTTCCTGGGCAATATCGGCCGCTTCAACAATGAGGGAACCACCCCCTCCGCGCCGAATCGCTCGGTCGGCACCGGCGGCGTCGCCAGCTCGGTCGCCGGCGGCAACTACTAGCCGCGACTACAGGGCATGAGAAACCCCGGCGCCGTTGACCGGCGTCGGGGTTTTCGTCGTTGGTGCGGCGATCAGTGGGCGAGGATCGCCAGCAGCAGCAGCGCCACGATGTTGGTGATCTTGATCATCGGGTTGACCGCCGGGCCGGCGGTGTCCTTGTAGGGATCGCCGACGGTGTCGCCGGTGACGGCCGCCTTGTGCGCGTCCGACCCCTTGCCGCCGTGGTTGCCCTCTTCGATGTACTTCTTGGCGTTGTCCCAGGCGCCGCCGCCCGAGGTCATCGAGATGGCGACGAACAGGCCGGTGACGATGACGCCGAGCAGCATCGCCCCGAGCGCCGAGAAGGCGGCGGAGCGGCCGGCGATCGCCTCGATCACGAAATACAGCACCACCGGCGCCAGCACCGGCAGCAGCGACGGCACGATCATCTCGCGGATCGCCGCCCGGGTCAGCATGTCGACCGCGCGCTTGTAGTCCGGGCGGCTGGTGCCCGCCATGATGCCGGCATTCTCGCGGAACTGGCGACGCACCTCCTCCACCACCGATCCCGCGGCGCGGCCGACCGCTGTCATGCCGAGGGCGCCGAACAGGTAGGGCAGCAGGCCGCCGATCAGCAGGCCGACGACGACATAGGGGTTGGCCAGGGAGAAATCGAGCGTCAGGCCCTGGAAATAGGGGTGCGCGCCCGGATTGCCGATGAAGAAGTTCAGGTCCGAGGTGTAGGCCGAGAACAGCACCAGCGCGCCGAGGCCGGCCGAGCCGATGGCGTAGCCCTTGGTCACCGCCTTGGTGGTGTTGCCGACGGCATCCAGCGCGTCGGTGGTGACCCGGACCTCCGCCGGCAGGTCGGACATCTCGGCGATGCCGCCGGCATTGTCGGTGACCGGGCCATAGGCGTCGAGCGCCACGACCATGCCGGCCAGAGCCAGCATGCTGGTCACCGCGATGGCGATGCCGAACAGGCCGGCCAGCAGGTAGGTGACGATGATGGCGACGCAGATGATCAGCGCGGGGATCGCGGTTGATTCCATCGAGATCGCGAGGCCCTGGATCACGTTGGTGCCGTGGCCGGTGGTCGAGGCCTGGGCGACCGACTGCACCGGCCGGAAGGTCGTGCCCGTGTAGTACTCGGTGACCCAGATCAGGAGGCCGGTGACGACCAAGCCGCTGACGCCGCAGAGGAACAGCGAGAGGCCGCTGAAGCTGCCGCCGCCGACGGCGTAGCTGCCGCCGAAGCCGATCACCGCCCAGGTGACCAGGAGGATGCCGACCAGCGACAGCACCGCCGACACCACGAAGCCGCGGTACAGCGCGCCCATGATGTTGTTGTTGGCGCCGAGCTTGACGAAAAAGGTGCCGGCGATCGAGGCCAGGATGCAGACCGCGCCGATGGCGAGCGGATAGACCATCATCGACGCCATCTCGGCGGCCCCGGCGAAGAAGATCGAGGCCAGCACCATGGTGGCGACGGTGGTGACGGCATAGGTCTCGAACAGGTCGGCGGCCATGCCGGCGCAATCGCCGACATTGTCGCCGACATTGTCCGCGATCACCGCGGGGTTGCGCGGGTCGTCCTCGGGGATGCCGGCCTCGACCTTGCCGACCAGATCGGCGCCGACATCGGCGCCCTTGGTGAAGATGCCGCCGCCGAGGCGGGCGAAGATCGAGATCAGCGAGGCGCCGAAGCCGAGTGCGACCAGCGGGTCGATCAGGCCGCGGCCGGTGGCGCCGGAGGCGAGAAGGATGGTGTAGTAGCCGGCGACGGCGATCAGCGCCAGACCGGCCACCAGCATGCCGGTGACGGCACCGGAGCGGAAGGCGATGGCAAGGCCGGCGGCCAAGCCCTGGCGGGACGCCTCGGCGGTGCGGACATTGGCGCGCACCGAGATGTTCATGCCGATGTAGCCGGCGGCGCCGGAGAGCACGGCGCCGATGATGAAGCCGATGCCGACGGAGATGCCGAGAAGCAGCGAGACGATGATGGCGATGACCACGCCGACCACGCCGATGGTGAGGTATTGCCGGTTCAGATAGGCGCCGGCGCCTTCCTGAATCGCGGCGGCGATTGCCTGCATTCGGGCATCGCCCGGACTGGCCGACAACACGCTCCGTGAAGCCCACACGCCATAGGCACACGCACCGAGGCCGCAGGCCAGCACGAAGACAAGGACCGCTGACATCATTCTTGAGTCCCTCGCCCCTGTTGATGACGCACCGGCCCGGTTCAGGCCGGTTCCGCTTCTTTTGCGCGGAAACGATGCCAGAGCAGGAAGGTCAGGGCAATCAGCGTGAAATTTCTTTGCTTTGTGGCGGCGAGAAGGGCTTTCGAGGCAGCGATTCGGGCCGTTTCGTGGCAACCGGCGCCGGCGCCGCGGTCAGAAATGCCGCCAGCCCGTCAGCGACTCGACGGGACGGCCCTGCGGATCGAGCAGCCGCGCCCCCTGCCCCGCCGCGATCCGTCCGATCCGGGTGATCGCGGTTCCCGCCGCCGCGGCGGCCGTCTCGATCGCAGCCCTGGCCGAGACCGGAGCGCTGAACAGCAGCTCGTAGTCCTCGCCGCCACCCCAGGCGATGTCCTGCAGGGCCGGATCGAGAAGGATGGCGGCGCGGGCGGCGTCGGACAGCGGCAGCCGCGACAGCTCGACCTCCGCCGCCACGCCGGAGGCGTCGCAGAGATGCGGCAGGTCGCCCGGCAGCCCGTCCGATACATCCATCGCCGCATGGGCGAGGCCGACCAGAGCACGGCCAAGGGCCATCCGCGGCTCCGGTACGCGGTGGCGCTGCGCCAGCGCCGCGGCGGCGTCCGGCGCCAGCCCCGGCAGCTGGCCGAGGATCGCGCGCAGGCCCAGCGCGGCATCGCCCAGCGTGCCGCTGACATAGAGATCGTCGCCTGGCTGGGCGCCGGAGCGGCGCAGCATTGCGCCCTGCGGCACCGTGCCGAAGGCGGTGACCGACAGCACCGCGGTCCCCGGCGTCCGCACCGAATCGCCTCCGAGCAGCCCGATGCCGTACAGAGCCTGGTCGGTCCCCAGCCCCTCGACGAAGCGCTCGATCCAGCTCTCGTCCGGCTGCGCCGGCAGCGCCAGCGTCAGGGTGTAGGCCAGGGGCGCGGCCCCCTTGGCCGCCAAGTCCGACAGGTTGGAACGCAGGAGCTTCTGCGCCACCCGAACGGGGTCCTCGTCCGGCAGGTAGTGGACGGTCTCGACCATCGCGTCGGTGGTGACCACCAGTTCGCGGCCTTCTCCGGGATCGAGCAGCGCCGCGTCGTCGGCCAGGCCGAGCGCGCCCTTCGTGCCGCGGGCCAGCGGCCGGAAATAGCGGTCGATGCGCTCGAACTCGCCGAGCCCCATGGGCGGTTCCTAGCCGGCGCGCGGTTCGTCGGGCCGCCGCTCGCGGGCGATGCGGTCGAGCACCGCGTTCACCATCGCCGGCTCCTTGCCGCCGAAGAAGGCCCGGGTGACGTTGACGTATTCCGAGATCACGATCGGCGCCGGCACGTGCAGGTTGGCCAGCAGCTCCCAGGCGCCGGCCTGCATCACGCAGCGCAGCAACAGGTCGAGCCGCGACAGCGAGAACTGCGCATCGAGCGCGCCGGACACCAGGGCGTCGACCTCCTCACTGCGCACCCGGGTGCCTCGCACGATATCGCCGAACAGCGGCGCGTCGGGCTCCACCATCGCCTCGCCCTCGACTGGCTCGCCGAAGCGGTGGTGGACGAACTCGGCGATCACCTTGTCGAGCGGCGTGCCCGACTGCTCGAGCTGGTACAGCGCCTGGACGGCGGCGAGGCGGGCGGCGCTGCGGCGGGCCTTGGCGGACGGCTTCTGCGTGGTCATCGGTCAGGCCGTCAACTGCTTGAAGTGCCGCTTCAGCTCGATCATCGCCAGCGCGGCCCGGGCGGCGCCGCCGCCCTTGTCCATCTCCGCGACCTTGGCGCGGGCCCAGGCCTGAGCCTCGTTCTCGACGGTCAGGATGCCGTTGCCGATGGCGAGGCCGTGGCGCAGGGCGAGATCCTGCAGGCCGCGGGCGCTCTCGTTGCACACCGTGTCGTAATGCGAGGTCTCGCCGCGGATGACGCAGCCGAGCGCGACATAGCCGTCGAAGCGGCGGGCCGAGGTCGAGGCGATCTGCACCGCGGCCGGGATCTCCAAAGCGCCCGGCACGGCGAAGCGCTCATAGGTGGCGCCGATCTCCTCCAGCACCGCGATGGCGCCGCGCGCCAGCTCGTCGGTGATGTCCTCGTAGAACCGGGCCTCGACGATCATGATGTGCGGCGCCGGGCCGGTGAAGGACACGGGCCGCTGTTCGGTCTTGGCGACCATCTCAGTCCTCCTGGATGCCGGCGATGGCGCGCTGCTCGATCACGGTCAGGCCGTAGCCGTCGATGCCGACGATGGTGCGGGGGTGGTTGGACAGCACGATCAGCTTGCGCACGCCGAGGTCGAGCAGGATCTGGGCGCCGACGCCGTAGTCGCGCAGCTCGTGCCCGCTCTCCTTCGACGGCATGCCTTCGAGCCGCCGCTGCAGCCGCTCGCTCAAGCTGTCGGGCTGCGGCTCGCGGATCAGCACCACGACGCCCCGGCCCTCGCGGCCGATCGCCGCCATGGCGCCGTGCAGGATGCCGGCATTGCCGCCATGGACGTCGCCGAGCACGTCGTCCAGCACGTTCAGCGCATGCATCCGCACCAGCACCGGCTCGTCGCCGGAGATGTCGCCCTTCACCAGCACGACATGCTCGGCGTAGCGCGCCTTGTTGACATAGACCAGCATCCGCCAGTCGCCGCCCCAGCGGCTCTCGATCGTGGTCTCGAGCTTGCGCTCGACGAGCGATTCCTGGCAGCGGCGATAGGCGATCAGGTCGGCGATGGTGCCGATCTTGAGGTTGTGGAACTGGGCGAACTTCACCAGGTCCGGCAGCCGGGCCATGGTGCCGTCGTCGTTCATGATCTCGCAGATCACACCGGCCGGGTACAGCCCGGCCAGGCGCGAGATGTCGACCGCCGCCTCGGTGTGGCCGGTGCGCTCCAGCACGCCGCCGTCGCGCGCCACCAGCGGGAAGATGTGCCCGGGAGTCGCAATGTCGGCCGGGCCGCAGGCCGGGTCGATCGCGACCGCGATGGTGCGGGCCCGGTCGGCCGCCGAGATGCCGGTGGTCACGCCCTCGCGCGCCTCGATCGAGACGGTGAAGGCGGTCTGGTGGCGCGAGGCGTTGCTGCGGGTCATGAGCTGCAGGCCGAGCTCCTCGATCCGCTTGTGCTCCATCGCCAGGCAGATCAGGCCGCGGCCGTAGCGGGCCATGAAGTTGACCGCCTCGGCATCCGCCATCTGCGCCGGGATCACCAGGTCGCCCTCGTTCTCCCGGTCCTCGTCGTCGACCAGGATGAACATGCGGCCCTGGCGCGCCTCCTCGATGATCTCGGAGATCGGCGAGAGGAGCGCCTGGTCCTCGGGGCTCAGCCGGCGGTCTTGCGATCCCGCAGCAGGCGCGCCGTGTACCGCGCCAGCATGTCGATCTCCAAGTTCACGCGGCGATCCGTGCTTAAGCTTCGAAAGGTCGTGCATGACTGCGTGTGCGGAATGATGTTGACGCCGAAGCGGCAGGCACCGGACGGGGTATCGGCGACCTCGTTGACGGTCAGCGACACGCCTTCGATCGCGACCGAGCCCTTGGAGGCGATGTAGTCCGCCAGCTCGGCCGGGGCCTCGATGGTGAAGCGGACGCTGTCGCCCTCGGGCCGGCGGTCGACGATGCTGCCGACCCCGTCGACATGGCCGTAGACCAGATGACCGCCGATCTCGTCGCCGAGCCTGAGCGAGCGCTCGAGGTTGACCTCGGTGCCGACCGCCCAGTCGCCCAGGGTGCTGCGCGACAGGGTCTCGGCCGAAGCCTCGACCGCGAAGCGGCCGGGCCAGGTCTCGACCACGGTCAGGCAGACGCCGTTATGGGCGACCGAGGCGCCGATCTCGATCGTCGCCGTGTCGAAGGCCGTCTCGATGATGTAGCGGGTGTCGCCTCGCCGCTCGATCGCCGCGACGCGCCCCACATCGGTGATGATGCCGCTGAACATGGCGGGCACCCTATGCCGAGTGCCGTGTGGTTTCCAGCGAAACTACATTGCGCCCAACGCAGCCCCTCCCTGCCGGAGGCCGTCTTGAAACCCGCGGCGGGGCCGGACGCGCCCTCAGGGGCGCTCGCCGCGCAGCTGGTCGACGAAGTCGCTGAAGGCGCCGGGTTCCTGGAAGTCGCGGTAGACCGAGGCGTAGCGGATATAGGCGACCTTGTCGACGCCGCTCAGCGCCTTCATCACCATCTCGCCGATCGCCTTGGACGGGATCTCGCTCTCGCCCGAGCTTTCGAGCTGGCGGACCAGCGAGTTGACGATCCGCTCCAGCCGCTCGATGTCGATGTCGCGCTTGCGCAGGGCGATGCGCATCGAGCGCAGCAGCTTCTCTCGGTCGAAGGGCTCGCGCTGGCCGGTCGACTTGATCACCGTCAGCTCGCGCAGCTGGATCCGCTCGAAGGTGGTAAAGCGGGCGCCGCAGGCCGGGCAGAAGCGCCGTCGCCGGATCGCCGAATTGTCCTCCGTCGGCCGCGAATCCTTCACCTGGGTGTCGTCGTGGCCGCAGAATGGACAGCGCATCGGTGCCCCCGGAAATGGTTTCGCCCACAGCGAATGGATACCATCCGTTGTGGGCGAACCACAATCTATCGAGTGTCGGGCTGGATGGATTCCAGTCCTGGACCGTCTCAGAGGTCCGGATAGATCGGGAAGCGGGCGCAGAGCGCCTCGACCCGGGCCCGCACCGCCTGCTCGACCTTCGAGTTGTCCTCGGGGTTGGCGGCCAGGCCGTCCAGCACCTCGACCGCCATCTCGCCGATCTGGCGGAATTCGGCCAGGCCGAAGCCGCGCGAGGTCGCGGCCGGGCTGCCCAGGCGGACGCCGGAGGTGATGGTCGGCTTCTCCGGGTCGAACGGCACGCCGTTCTTGTTGCAGGTCATGCCGGCATGCTCGAGGCTGGCCTCGGCCGCCTTGCCGGTCAGCTTCTTCGGCCGCAGGTCGACCAGCATCAGATGCGTGTCGGTGCCGCCGGAGACGATGTCGAGCCCGCCGGCGCGCACGGTCTCGGCCAGAAGCTTGGCGTTCTCGACCACCGCCTTGGCGTACAGCTTGAACTCCGGCCGCAGCGCCTCGCCGAAGGCCACCGCCTTGGCGGCGATGACGTGCATCAGCGGGCCGCCCTGCAGGCCCGGGAAGACCGAGGAGTTGATCTTCTTGCCAAGCTCCGGGTCGTTCGACAGCACCATGCCGCCGCGCGGGCCGCGCAGCGTCTTGTGGGTGGTGGTGGTGACGACATGGGCGTGCGGCAGCGGGCTCGGATGCACGCCGCCGGCGACCAGGCCGGCGAAATGCGCCATGTCGACCATCAGATAGGCGCCGACCGAATCCGCGATCTGGCGGAAGCGGGCGAAGTCGATGATCCGCGGATAGGCCGAGCCGCCGGCGATGATCAGCTTCGGCTTGTGCTCGTCGGCCAGGCGCTGCAGCTCGTCATAGTCGATCCGGGCGTCGTCGCGGCGGACGCCGTATTGCACCGCGTTGAACCACTTGCCCGACTGGTTCGGAGCGGCGCCGTGGGTCAGGTGGCCGCCGGCCGCCAGCGACATGCCGAGCACGGTGTCGCCCGGTTGCAGCAGGGCGAAGAACACCGCCTGGTTGGCCTGGGCGCCCGAATGCGGCTGGACATTGGCGTAGGCGCAGTCGAACAGCTTGCAGGCGCGCTCGATCGCCAGGGATTCCGCCACGTCGACATATTCGCAGCCGCCGTAGTAGCGGCGGTTGGGATAGCCCTCGGCGTATTTGTTGGTCAGGACCGAGCCCTGCGCCTCGAGCACGGCGCGGGAGACGATGTTCTCGCTGGCGATCAGCTCGATCTGCGTCTGCTGGCGCTTCAGCTCGTCCCGAATCCCGCGCAGCACGGCCGGGTCGGTGTCTTCCAGACGGGCGGTGAACAGGGAGCTGGCGGCGGTCATCTGGGCGGCGGTGTCGGGGGAGCTCATGGGCAAGTCATCCTGATCAGGCGGTAGGCACGTCGAGCTTGGCGATGCGGTCGCCGTGCCGACCGCCTTCGTAGTCGGTGGACAGGAACACGGCAAGGCAATCCCGGGCGGTCTCGAAGCCGATGATTCGGGCGCCGAGCGCGAGCACGTTCGCGTCGTTGTGCTGGCGGCACAGCCGGGCGGTGGTGACGTCGTGGCAAAGCGCCGCACGGACGCCGCGGTGGCGGTTGGCCGCGATCGAGATGCCGATGCCGCTGCCGCAGACCACCACGCCGCGCATCGCCCGGCCGTCCAGGATCGCGCGCGCCACGGCGCGGCCGTAATCCGGATAGTCGACCCGGTCCGGACCGTTGGTGCCGAGGTCCAGCACCGCGAGCCCCTGCTCCTCGATCACGGCCCGGAGCTGATCCTTCAGGGCATAGCCGGCATGGTCGGCGGCAATGGCGACAGTCTTGGTGGCGTCGGTCATGATGGTCCGGTCGGATGGGAGTTCGGGCGACCTTCGCATATTTTGCGTTGGAGGGTGAGCCGGAACGTGGCTCAATTCCTTGGCGCGAGCCGGCCGGGTCCGGCCGCAGCTTGCGGTTGCAGAATAGTCAGTAGTTTTCCCATTACCGTTGACATGCGCGATATCAAATGCGACCTCGTTGTCGCTGTTGACGACACAAAGAAAAGGAATTGAACAATGGAGGATGAAGCAAGCACCAGCGGACGCAGCAATGACGATCTGGTGCAGATGACCACCCAGATCGTGACGTCCTATATTTCCCGCAACACGGTCCCGACCGATCAGCTCGGGACGGTGATCCAGGCGATTCATGACGCGCTGAGGGGCATCGGCTCCGCGCCGGCGGCCGAGCCGGCCCCGGCGCCGGCCAAGCCGGCGGTGCCCATCCGGCGCTCGGTCCAGCCGGACTACATCGTCTGCCTGGAAGACGGCAAGAAGCTGAAGATGCTGAAACGGCACCTGCGGACGACCTACAACCTGTCGCCCGAAGAGTACCGGGCGAAGTGGGGCCTGCCGGCCGACTATCCGATGGTCGCGCCGAACTATGCGGAACAGCGCTCCGCCTTCGCCAAGAAGATCGGCCTGGGCAAGGCGCGCGACGGCGCGGCCAAGGCCCGGCGCGGCTGATCTCGCCACCACGGGGGCCGGTACGCCGCAGCGCAAGGCTGGCGGCGTACCGGCCCCTGTGCTGTTATGCGCCCCCTTTTTTCGACAGTCGGAGTTCGTCATGACTTCCTCCTCCGCCGCGGTTGCGCCCGCCAAGCCGGCGCAGACCGGTCGCGCCGCCTTCCACTGGGAGGATCCGCTCCTGCTCGAGGACCTGCTGACCGAGGAGGAGCGCATGGTGCGCGACGCGGCGCGCGCCTATTGCCAGGAGAAGCTGCTGCCGCGCGTGCTCGAAGCCAACCGGCACGAGATCTTCCATCGCGAGATCATGAACGAGATGGGCGAACTCGGCTTCCTCGGCTCGACCATCGACGGCTATGGCTGCGCCGGCGTGAACTATGTCTGTTACGGCCTGATCGCACGCGAGGTCGAGCGCGTCGACAGCGGCTATCGCTCGGCGATGTCGGTGCAGTCGAGCCTGGTGATGCACCCGATCCATGCCTACGGCACCGAGGAGCAGCGCCAGAAGTACCTGCCGCGCCTGGCCACCGGGGAGATCGTCGGCTGCTTCGGCCTGACCGAGCCCGACGCCGGCTCCGACCCCGGCTCGATGAAGACGCGGGCGCGCAGCGTCCCCGGCGGCTACAGCCTGTCCGGCGCGAAGATGTGGATCACCAATTCGCCGATCGCCGACGTGTTCGTGGTCTGGGCCAAGGACGACAGCGGCGAGATCCGCGGCTTCGTGCTGGAGCGCGGCATGAAGGGCCTGTCGTCGCCGAAGATCGAGGGCAAGTTCTCGCTGCGCGCCTCGACCACCGGCGAGATCGTGATGGACGAGGTGTTCGTCCCGGAAGAGAACCTGCTGCCCAACGTCAAGGGGCTGAAGGGTCCGTTCGGCTGCCTCAACAACGCCCGCTACGGCATTTCCTGGGGCGCCCTCGGCGCGGCCGAGTTCTGCTGGCACACCGCCCGGCAGTACACGCTGGACCGCAAGATGTTCGGCCGCCCCCTCGCCGCCAACCAGCTGATCCAGAAGAAGCTGGCCGACATGCAGACCGAGATCACCCTCGGCCTGATCTCGGCGCATCGCCTGGGCCAGCTCAAGGACGAGGGCAAGGCGGCGCCGGAGGCGATCAGCCTGCTGAAGCGCAACAACTGCGGCAAGTCCTTGGACATCGCCCGCCAGGCCCGCGACATGCTCGGCGGCAACGGCATCGCCGACGAGTTCCACGTCATCCGTCATGTGATGAACCTGGAAGCGGTCAACACCTATGAGGGCACGCATGACGTGCACGCCCTGATCCTCGGCCGGGCACAGACCGGCTTGGCCGCCTTCTGAGAGACCGCTTCGGAAAACGCCGGCGCATTTCCGAAGCGGTCCCTGAGCGGCCCGGACCGCAGGCAAGCAAAAAGGCGCGTCCCCGCGGACGCGCCTTTTTCGTGGCTGGACGGCGGGCGGCCTCAGGCCGCGCTGGTCACCGGCTGGTCGGCGCTATAGGCGAGATTGCCGGACCAGAAGCCCTCGAGCCGCCGCAGCGTCGCGTTCAGGGTCTCGACGTCGCCGACGCGCAGCCCCGTCCCCTCCAGCGCATCCGCCTGGCGGTTGAACATGGTCTCGAGCTTGGACCGCAGCGCCTGGCCCTTCGTGGTCAATCGGACCCGCGTGGACCGCCGGTCGTGTTGCGACCGCTCCTGCGCCAAATATCCATTCTCGACCATCTTCTTGACGTTGTACGAGACATTCGAGCCCAGATAGTAACCTCGGGCGGTCAACTCGCCGGTGGTCAGCTCGTCCATGCCGATGTTGTACAGAATCAGGCTTTGAACGTTGTTGATGTCTTGGACGCCAAAACGGTCCAACTCCACCTTTACCACATCCAGAAAGCAGCGATGGAGCCGCTCAATGAGCGCGGTCATGCGGTAATAGGGATGATGCATTCAGACCTCCGACCCACTGGCGCTTTGTACTAGCTTGACCGTCGTTCTACCACCGGCAAAGCCACTTTAGACAAAATCATCCAAAACGAAAGTGTTGTGAGCAGGACAGGTGTTCATTGCATTTGCACTGCATTCGGGACGAATTCGCGCTAGATCGATGCTTTCGGTTGTCACAAAGGACATTTTTGACCCTCTCGCCCGCAGTTATCAACACCTTCGTATGCAACGACCGCTCCTTCGGCGGGCAAGGATGCGTGGCGGGCCGCCGCACCGTGTTGTTTCCCGGCGAAACTCCGTCCTAGAGTGCGCCTGCATTCCCGTCGCCGAGTGAACCGATGTCCCGCCTGCCCTTTCCCGGTGCCTACCCGACCACCCGGATGCGCCGCCTGCGCACCGACGGCTGGATCCGCGAGCTGGTGGCCGAGACCCGGCTCGGCCCGTCCGACCTGATCTGGCCGCTGTTCGTGGTCGAAGGCGACCGGCCGCAGCCGGTCGAATCGCTGCCCGGCGTCACCCGCTTCGACCTGGCCAGCGCCGTCGAGGCCTGCCGCCGCGCCCGCGACCTCGGCATCCCGGCGGTGGCGCTGTTCCCGATGATCGACCGCGCCCTGCGCAGCGAGGACGGCGCCGAGGCCTGCCGGGCCGGCAACCTGGTGTGCCGGGCCATCGCCGCGATCAAGGCCGCGGTGCCGGATCTGGGCATCGTCGTCGACGTCGCCCTCGACCCCTTCACCAGCCACGGCCATGACGGGCTGATCCGCGACGGCCGGATCCTGAACGACGAGACGATCGAGGTCCTGGTCCGCCAGGCCCTGGTCCAGGCCGAGGCCGGGGCCGACATCGTGGCGCCGTCGGATATGATGGACGGCCGCATCGGCGCGATCCGCGCGGCGCTGGACGGCGCCGGGCGGCAGGACGTCAAGATCATGGCCTATTCGGCGAAATACGCCTCGGCCTTCTACGGCCCGTTCCGCGACGCGGTCGGGTCGACCGGCGTGCTGATCGGCGACAAGAAGACCTACCAGATGAACCCGGCCAACACCGACGAGGCGCTGCGCGAGGTCGAGCTCGACCTGCGCGAGGGCGCCGACATGGTGATGGTCAAGCCGGGCCTGCCCTATCTCGACATCATCCGCCGGGTGCATGAGGGCTTCGGCGTGCCGGTCTGCGCCTATCAGGTCAGCGGCGAGTACGCGATGATGAAGGCGGCGGCGCGGAACGGCTGGCTGGACTACGACAAGGCGCTGATCGAGGTGCTGACCGCCTTCAAGCGCGCCGGAACGTCCGGCGTCCTGACCTATGGCGCGATCGAGGCGGCGGAGCTGCTGGGCTGACTCCCGCGACGGCGGGATCCTGGCAACGGCACTGGCCATGCCGAATTAGAACAAAGAGAGAACAAACAGTCAAGCAGAACCGCGACGGTGCTGCCTCAGCCGGCCGCCAGCCAGTCGCGGATCGGGCCGGTCTGGTCCGGCGCCATCAGCGCCGGGGCGTGGCCGCAGCCCGGGATGGTAAGCAGCGTGGTGCCGGGCCGCGCGGCCATGCGCTCGGCCGTCGCCGCGGTCAGCAGGTCGGACTCGGCGCCGCGAACCACCAGCACCGGGCAGCGGATCTGGTCCCAGACCATCCACAGGTCGACATCGGCGATTGGTCCGGCGAAGGCGGCGGCGATGCCGGGATCATAGGCCAGGCCGAGCGTGCCGTCCTGCCGCCGCCGGGCGCTGTGTTCGGCCAAGTGCCGCCACTGCCCGTCGGTCAGCGGTCCGAAGGGCGCGTGCACCCGCCGCAGATAGGCCTCGAGCTCGCCGAGATCGGCGAAGGCCGGATCCTGCCCGACATAGGACCCGATTCGCAGCAGCGCCGCCTGCGGGATGAAGGGACCGACATCGTTCAGGACCAGCCGCCGGATCGGCGTGTTCGGCTGGGCGGCCAGCATCATGCCGATCAGCCCGCCCATCGAGGTGCCGACCCAGTCGACCTCCGCCGCATCGAGCCGGGCGATCAGCGCCGCCGCGTCGGCGAGGTATTGCGGATAGCCGTAGAGGGCCGGGTTGGCGAGCCAGCCGCTGCGGCCGCGGCCGACCACGTCCGGACAGACCACGCTGCGGCCGGACCAGGCCAGGTCGGCCGCGAGCATGTCGAAGTCGCGGCCGTTGCGGGTCAGCCCGTGCACGCATAGCACCGGCGGGCGCGACCGGTCCGAGCCCCAGGAGACATAGGTCAGGCGATGGAAGCCGCCGAGGCCGAGCCCGAGGAACCGATGTTCGACCGCCTCCATCTCAAGCCGCCCGGGCGCTGGCGGGACGCAGCGCGCCGTCCTCGACCTGGACGAAGCGCCGGGCCTCGAAGCCGTTGAACCGGGTCTGCAGCACGTTGGAATAGGCGCCGATCTGGCCGAACTCGATCCAGTCGCCCTCGCGCACATCCTCGGGCAGCGGCGAGGTTCCGGGCAGGCTGTCGTAACTGTCGCAGGTCGGGCCGAACAGGGCGAAGCTGGCCAGCCGGCCGCCGGCGCCGCCCGGCCGCAGCAGGCGGACCGGATAGACGGTGCGGAACAGCTTCATGTCGGCCAGGCTGCCATAGGCGCCGTCGTTCAGGTACAGGCGGTGGCCGCGCCGGAACTCGACCTTCACCACCAGCGAGCAGGCCTCCGCCACCAGCGCCCTCCCCGGCTCGCAGAACACGGCGCGGCCGGGGTCAGCTGGCAGCCGGGCCAGGCCGGCGCGGATCGCGGCGACGAAGGCGGAGAGCGGCGGCGCCTCGGTGCCGACATAGGCGGCGGGGAAGCCGCCGCCGACATCGATCACCGGCACGGCCACCCCGGCCCGGGCGAGGATGCCGGCGCAGATCGTCAGCGCGCTCTCATAGGCGCCCGGGTCGAGGCATTGCGAGCCGACATGGAAGGTCAGCCCGGCACGGTTGCCGGTGGCGGCGATGCGGCGCAGCAGCTCCGGCGCGGCCTCGACCTCGGTGCCGAACTTGCCGCTGAGGTCGCAGACCGAATCGAAGCGGGGCATGTCGACCCGCAGCACCAGGGTCAGGTCGCGTGCGCCGCCGGTGGCCGCGAGGATCTTGTCCAGCTCCTCCTCATGGTCGAGGCAGAAGGTGCGGATGCCGTAGCGGCGATAGGCCAGCTCGACCGCCTGGCGGTTCTTCACCGGATGCATGTAGTGCGACACCGTCTCCGGCAGCGCCGCCGCGGCCTCGATCTCGCTGAGCGAGGCGACGTCGAAATGGCGCAGGCCGCCGGCGTGCAGCCCGGCCAGCACCGCCGGATGGTCGTTGCACTTGACAGCGTACATCACCGTGCCGGGGAACTGGCGCCGGAACTCGGCCGCCGTCTCCCGCAGCACCCGGGGCCGCAGGCAATAGACCGGTTCCTCCGGGCGGAGGGCGGTGACCATGGCAAGGGCGTCGGCGAAGGACTCCATCGAAGCTCCGCTCCTGCTGGGCCGCCGCCGGACGCGCGGCACGTCTGCATCATCTGGTGAGCGACGGCCGCTTGGCTAGCCCCCCGCGAAAATAGATCGAAGCGCACCGGGTACCGCGGGTCGCCCCTGCGCCCCCATGGCGCCTCGCATCGAATCGGACAGATTATTATAACACGGCACCGCCGCGACCGATCCGGGCGGCACGGAGACACGACCGATGAAATGGCTTCGCCGCGGCGCGATCGCGCTGGCCTGCCTCCTGCTGCTGCTCGTGGTGCTGGCCGGCGCCGGCCTGTGGTGGCTGCGCACCGGGGTGCCCGCCGAATCGGGCACGGTCGCGCTCGACGGCCTCTCGGCCCCGGTCCGGATCTACCGCGACAGCCACGGCGTGCCGACGATCTTCGCACAGAGCGACGGCGACGCCTATTTCGCCCTCGGCTGGCTGCATGCGCAGGACCGGCTGTGGCAGATGGAGCTGCAGCGCCGGGTCGGCGCCGGCCGGCTGGCCGAGTTGGTCGGCGAGGCCGGGCTGAGGATGGACAAGTTCATGCGGACGCTGGGCATCTACCGCCTGGCCGAAGCCGATCTCGCCGCCCTGTCGCCGGAGACGCGGTCGGCCCTCGACCGCTACGCCGACGGGGTCAATGCCTGGATCGACGGCCACCCCGGCGCGCTGCCGCCCGAGTTCACCCTGCTGCGCACCCGGCCGGAGCCGTGGCGGCCGGCCGACACGCTGGTCTGGAGCAAGCTGATGGCGCTGCAGCTGTCGGCCAACTACCGCGACGAGATCCTGCGCGCCCAGGTGATCGCGCGGCTGGGGCCGGAGCGCG
Source organism: Inquilinus sp. Marseille-Q2685 (assembly GCF_916619195.1). Taxonomy (NCBI): domain Bacteria; kingdom Pseudomonadati; phylum Pseudomonadota; class Alphaproteobacteria; order Rhodospirillales; family Rhodospirillaceae; genus Inquilinus; species Inquilinus sp. Marseille-Q2685. The sequence continues at coordinate 96,402 of NZ_CAKAKL010000001.1, read as the reverse complement.
CCCGCACGCTGTTCCCGGATATGGGCGCGCTGCCGCCGGCCACCTTGTCCGCCCTCGACCGGGCCACACCGATGCTGGCGGCGCTGGCCGGGGCGCTGCCGCCGCCGCTGGGCCCCCGCACCGCGTCGAACGAATGGGCGGTCGGGCCCAGCCGCACCGACACCGGCGCCCCGATCCTGGCCAACGACCCGCATCTGGGGCTGAGCGCGCCGATCCTGTGGTACCTGGCGCGGATCGAGACGCCGACCCTGTCGGTCGCCGGCGCCACCGTGCCCGGCGTGCCGCTGACCCTGCTGGGCCAGAACCGGCGGATCGCCTGGGGCTTCACCACCACCGGCGCGGATGTGCAGGACCTGTTCCTGGAGACGGTCGACCCGGCCGACCCGGGCCGCTACCGGACGCCGGAGGGCAGCGCCGCCTTCGAGACCCGGACCGAGACCATCGCCGTGTCCGGCGGCGACCCGGTGACGCTGACCATCCGCAGCACCCGGCACGGCCCGGTGCTGTCCGACCTCGATCCCGGAATGGCCAAGCTGGCCGGCGACGGCAAGGTCGCCGCCCTCGCCTTCACCGCCCTCGCCCCCGGCGACACCTCGGCCCAGGCGATCTATCAGCTGAACCGGGCCGGCAACTGGCAGGAGTTCCTGGCGGCGATGCGGCTGTACCGCACCCCGATCCAGAACGTCGCCTATGCCGATGCCGACGGCGATATCGGCTTCCTGGTCCCGGGGGCCATTCCGGTCCGCCGCTCCGGCCGCGGCGAGCTGCCGGCGGACGGCGCCTCGGGCGCCCAGGACTGGACCGGCACCATCCCGTTCGAGGCCCTGCCCCGCGCCCTGAACCCGCCCGGCGGCGCCATCGCCAACGCCAACAACGCCCCGGTCGGGCCGGGCTATCCCCATTACCTCGGCGACGGCTACGACGAACCCTACCGCGCCCGCCGGATCGCCGAGCTGCTGAATGCCGACGGGCCGAACACGGTCGAGCGCAGCCTGGCGATGCAGGCCGATACGCTGACCACCGAGGCGCGGGAGCTGCTGCCGCTGATGACCGCCATCGATCCGGCGGACGACCGCATGGCCAAGGCCCTGGCGCTGCTGCGCGGCTGGGACCTGCGGATGGACCGCGACCGGCCGGAGCCGCTGGTCTACATGGAATGGCTGCGGCGCTTCGCCCATGCCGTGTTCGACCCGCCGCTGGGGCCGTTGGCCGAGGACTATTTCGGGCTGCATCCGTCGATCCTGGCCACCATCCTGACCCGCGACCCGTCCTGGTGCGGCGACGCCGAGGCCCCACCGGCCGACTGCAAGGCGCTGCTGCACCAGACGCTGGGCGAGGCGCTGGACGCGCTGGCGCATCGCCACGGCGCCGACATGACGACGTGGCACTGGGGCGCCGAGCACATCGCGCCGCTGAGCGCCCAGGTGCTGTCGCGCGTGCCGGTGATCGGCGGCCTGATCTCGCTGGCGGTCCAGACCGACGGCGGCCCCTACACCCTGAACCGCGGCGCCACCACGATCACCGATCCGGAAGCGCCCTATGCCGACCTGCATGGCGCCGGCTACCGGGCCGTCTACGACCTGGCCGACCGCAGCCGCTCGCGCTTCATGATCGCCACCGGCCAGTCCGGCAATCCGCTGTCGCCGCATTGGGGGGACCTGGTCGCGGATTGGCGAGACGGAAGATACTTGACGTTGTCCGGTGGCGAGGCTGATCTCGCCGCCGCCGGGGCGTCCCTGACGACCCTGCAGCCGCGCCCATAACCGGACCATCCAGATGAGCTCTGCCCCGCTGCCGGTCACCATCGACGACATCCGCGCCGCCGCCGAGGCCCTGGAGGGCCAGGTGGCCCGGACGCCGATCATCCCGGCCCCCCAGCTGTCCGGCATCCTCGGCTGCGAGCTGTTCCTGAAGCTGGAGACGCTGCAGCGCACCGGGTCGTTCAAGGACCGCGGCGCCTACAACAAGCTGCGCTCGCTCGGCAAGGCGGAGCGCAAGCGCGGCGTGGTCGCCATGTCGGCCGGCAACCACGCCCAGGGCGTCGCCTATCACGCCACCCGCCTCGGCATCCCCTCGACCATCGTGATGCCGACCTTCACCCCCTTCACCAAGGTGGCGAAGACCGAGGGCTACGGCGCCAAGGTGGTGCTGGTGGGCCAGACCCTCGACGACAGCATGGGCCATGCCCGCAAGCTGGTGGATTCCGAGGGGCTGACCCTGATCCACCCCTATGACGACCCGCACATCATCGCCGGCCAGGGCACGGCCGGGCTGGAGATCCTGGCCGACGTGCCGGAGCTGGACGACCTGGTGGTGCCGATCGGCGGCGGCGGGCTGATCTCCGGCATCGCCATCGCCGCCCGGGCGATCAACCCGTCGATCCGGATCACCGGCGTCGAGGCCGCGCTCTACGCCTCGATGAGCGATGCCGTCGCCGGCCGCACCGGCGTCTATGGCGGCGCCACCATCGCCGAGGGCATCGCGGTGAAGAGCCCCGGCGTGCTGACCCGGCAGATCATCGCCGACCTCGTCGACGACATCGTCACGGTCGAGGAGACGGTGCTGGAGCAGGGCGTGCACCAGCTGATGACGCAGCAGAAGCTGGTGGCCGAAGGCGCCGGCGCCGCCGGCATCGCCGGCATCCTGGCGAATCCGGAGCGCTTCGCCGGGCGCAAGGTGGGCGTCGTCGTCTGCGGCGGCAACATCGACCCGCGCATCCTGGCCTCGATCCTGATGCGCGGCCTGGTGCGCAACGGCCAGATCGCCCGGCTGCGCATCGAGATCGAGGACGTGCCGGGCGTGCTGAGCACCATCGCCGGCATCATCGGCGCCACCGGCGGCAACATCATCGAGACCTATCATCAGCGCCTGTTCTTCCAGATCCCGGTGAAGCGGGCCGACATCGACGTGGTGGTCGAGACCCGTGACCGCTCCCATGTCGACGTCATCATCGGCAAGCTGATGGAATCCGGCTACCCGGCCACGCTGCTGAGCGACGTCGGGGCGTGAAGGGGCTGCACGAATCCCGGTAAGGACAGCTCCCGGCCTCGACGAAACTCCCCTCACCCGGAGGCGCAAGCGCCTTCGACCTCTCCCGTAAGCGAGAGAGGCAAAGAAGCGTGGCTCAGCCCAAAGACCGTCATTGCGGGCGCAGCGAAGCATCCAGGGCTGCGCGGCGTGGCCTCCGAATTGCTTCGTCGGCTTCGTCTCCGCGCAATGACGGTTCCTTCGGAGGAGAAGATTGTCACCCCGTGTCCGGTGGCCTGCGGCGGCGGGCGTCGGGACGCTTGCCGGGCGGCATCCCGAGCAGGTCCTCCGGCGGGGGCTCCTCGTCCTCCAGCAGGTTGTCGGCGTCGTCCAGCCAGCGCTCCACCTTCGGCGGCAGCCCGAACATCCGGCACAGCCGCGCCACCACGATCTCCGCCGGCCAGCGGTCGATCATCTCCGCCAGCTCCGGCTGCTCCAGCCGCTCCAGCGTCTCGGCGCAGCGGCGGTGGGTCTCCTCCGAGGTCCCGGTTTCCTCCCGGATCGCCGCGGCCACGGCCAGCTTCACCCGGTGGCGGTGCCAATCCTTGACCGACAGCCTCGCCAGCCGCGCCTCCGCCTCGGCATCCGGCCGGGACAGCTTCTCCTCCAGTAGCACGGTCAGCCGCACCGCGCGGGCGACGACGGCGAATCTCTGGCAGTAGTCGACGCCGGGCTGCGGCGCCTCGACCGCTTCGGTGCGGGTGGCCTCGGCGATCTCCAGGCCGATCTCGACCAGCCGGTCGAGCACGCGCAAACGCCGCGCCGCCCGCTCCTCCTGGGGAGTGGGCGGGCCCTCCGGCTTCCGATCGGTCTGCGCCTTGTCCATGGAACATACCGTGAACGAGATCGCATGGTAATACTACAGGGACGAATCGATTCGGGATGGAGAGGGCATGAAACGCGTGCTGATCACCGGCATGTCCGGGACCGGGAAATCCGCCGTGATCCGCGAGCTGGCGGCGCGGGGGCATGACGCCCGCGACCTCGACACGCCGGAATGGTCGGAATGGGTCGATGCGGATCCCGCCGACACCTTGACCCCGGGCGAAGGGAAGGACTGGGTCTGGCGGGAGGATCGCGTCCGCGCCCTGCTGACCGCGCCGCGCGACAGGCCGCTGTTCGTCAGCGGCACCTGCGAGACCCAGGGCCGGTTCCAGCCCCTGATCGACGTCGTGATCCTGCTCTCCGCCCCCGTCGCGACGCTGCTGGAACGGCTCGCGGCCCGCGGCCCGGACGGCTACGGCCACACCGCGGAGGAGCGGCGCAGGGTGGTCGAGCTGGTGGCGACGGTCGAGCCGCTGCTGCGCGACTCCGCCCATCACGAGATCGACACCCGCCGGCCGGTCGCCGCGACCGTGGACGAAATCCTGCGACTGACATGACGCCGCGGTGGATTCCGCCCGCATAGCCTGCTGGGGCAGCCGCTATCCGAGTCGCTTGCCGACCGTCCGGCACTGTGGTGCAGTATGGGGCATGAGGTTGGCGCCCCGACCCAGGAGCCCTTGATGTCCGTCATCGACGGCACGCTTGGTCGTCTGCAGCATTTCTACAGGTCGGGCCCCCTGCCCTGTCCCTACATCTCCGGCCGTGTCGAACGCAAGCTGTTCACCCGGCTGAACGGCGGCGACGCCAAGGCGCTGAACACCACCCTGTCGCAGGCCGGGTTCCGGCGCAGCCACGACATCGTCTACCGGCCGGTCTGCCCCGGCTGCCGCGCCTGCGTGCCGGTGCGCATCCCGGTGGCGCGCTTCGCCCCCGGCCGCAGCATGCGCCGGGCCTGGGCCGCCAATCTCGACCTCAGCCGCCGGCCGGTGCTGCCGGTCGGAACCGACGAGCAGTTCGCCCTGTTCCTGCGCTACCAGCGGCACCGGCACGGCGACAGCGACATGGCGCGGATGTCGCGGGCCGATTACGGCAGCATGATCGAGGAAGGCAGCGGCAGCGCCACGGTGATCGAGTTCCGCGACCCGGCCGGCACCCTGCGCGGGGCGGCCCTGGTCGACGTGCTGGAGGACGGGCTGTCCGCCGTCTACAGCTTCTACGATCCCGACGTGCCGCAGCGCAGCCTCGGCACCTATGTGATCCTGGCGCTGATCGAGCAGGCGCGCGAGAACGGCCTCGACCACGTCTATCTCGGCTACTGGATCGCGCAGAGCCACAAGATGGCCTACAAGGCCCGCTTCCGGCCGCTGGAGGCCCTCACCGACAACGGCTGGACCACGCTCGATCCGGCCGGGTGAACCACCGCCGTCCCCGCGACGCAGCAAAAGCCGCTGTCGATCCCGCCTGAGGCGCTTTCGACGCCAATCGCCGGTTGGTATCGCTCGCGAAAGCTGATATTTCGCAGCAGCGAATTGCATCGATCCAATCAACGGCGCTGAAGCGACCAGGAACGGGGAGGTCAGATGGGGGCTTTGCTGGGTGCCAGCCGCGTCATCGACGCTGTCAACGGCTGGGTCGGACGAACCGTATCCTGGCTCGTCCTGGTCGCGATCCTGGTCAGCGCCGGCAACGCCATCCTGCGGAAGGCCTTCTCGCTCAGCTCCAACGCCTGGCTGGAGCTGCAATGGTACCTGTTCTCCGCCGTCTTCCTGCTGGCGGCGGGCTACACCCTGCTGCGGGGCGAGCACGTCAAGGTCGACATCATCTACGGCCGCTGCTCGCGCCGCACCCAGATCTGGATCGAGATCTTCGGCACCCTGTTCTTCCTGCTGCCCTTCTGCATCGTCGCCATCCTGTATTCCTGGCCGATCGTGGTGGACAAATTCGCCAGCGGCGAGATGTCCGGCAACGCCAACGGCCTGATCCGCTGGCCGGTCTGGGCCCTGATCCCGGCCGGCTTCATCCTGCTGGCGCTCCAGGGACTGTCGGAGCTGATCAAGCGGATCGCCATCCTGTCGGGCCGGATGCCCGATATCGTCCAAGCGCACGGCCACGAAGCCGACCCGCTTTGAGCAGCCCCACCAGCCCCTGAAGGTCGGTCTTCATGACGCAGTTCCTGATCGAGAACATGGCGCCGGTCATGTTCGCCGCGCTGGTGGTCGTGCTGCTGCTCGGCTACTCGGTCGCCTTCTCCCTCGCCGCTGTCGGCTTCGTCTTCTACCTGATCGGGGTCGAGCTCGGCATCCTGCAGTTCAACCTGCTCGGGGCGATCCCGGACCGGTTCTACCAGCAGATGGAGAACGAGACGCTTCTGGCGATTCCGTTCTTCACCTTCATGGGGCTGATCCTCGAACGCAGCGGCATGGCGGAGGACCTGCTGGACACGATCGGCCAGCTGTTCGGGCCGATCCGCGGCGGCCTGGCCTATGCGGTGATCTTCGTCGGGGCCCTGCTCGCCGCCACCACCGGCGTCGTCGCCGCCTCGGTGATCTCGATGGGCCTGATCTCGCTGCCGATCATGCTGCGCTACGGCTATGACCGGTCGCTGGCCTCGGGCGTCATCGCCGCCTCGGGCACGCTGGCCCAGATCATCCCGCCCAGCCTGGTGCTGATCATCATGGCCGACCAGCTCGGCCGCTCGGTCGGCGACATGTACAAGGGCGCGCTGCTGCCCGGGCTGGTGCTGACCGGCCTGTATGCCGGTTACATCCTGATCATGACGATCATCCGGCCGAACAGCGCCCCGGCCCTGCCGTTGGAAGCGCGCACGCTGCGCGGCCTGGCGCTGGCCGGCAAGGTCGTCACCTCGCTGATCCCGCCGCTGGTGCTGATCTTCCTGGTGCTGGGCACGATCTTCCTCGGCATCGCCACCCCGACCGAAGGCGGCGCCATGGGCGCGGTCGGTTCGCTGGTGCTGGCGGCGGTCAACCGGCGCCTGAACATGACGATGATCCGCCAGGCGCTGGACACCACGGCCAAGCTGTCCGCCTTCGTGCTGTTCATCCTGCTCGGCGCCCGCGTCTTCTCGCTGACCTTCTACGGCGTCGGCGGCAATCTCTGGGTCGAGCACCTGATGACCTCGGTGCCGGGCGGCGTCATCGGCTTCCTGATCGTCGCCAACCTCCTGGTCTTCGTGCTGGCCTTCTTCCTCGACTATTTCGAGCTGGCCTTCATCATCGTGCCGCTGCTGGGGGCTGCGGCCGCGAGCCTGGGCATCGATCTGATCTGGTTCGGCGTGCTGCTGGCGGTCAACATGCAGACCTCCTTCATGCACCCGCCCTTCGGCTTCTCGCTGTTCTACCTGCGCTCGGTGGCGCCGACGCGGGCCTATCGCGACAAGGTCACCGGCCGCACCATCGCGCCGGTGACGACGGGGCAGATCTACATGGGGGCGATCCCCTTCGTCGCGATCCAGATCCTGATGGTCGCGATCGTCATCGCCTTCCCGGAGCTGGTGACCCACTACAAGTCGGGGCAGGTCGAGGCCGATCCCGCCTCGATCAACATCAATGTGCCGATGCCCGGTGCCGACGGCGCCAACCCGTTCGGTGCCCCGGCCGCGCCCGATTTCGGCACGCCGCCGCCGCCGGATTTCGGAACCCCGCCGGCCCCGGGCGGCCAGCCCGCTCCGGCCCCGGCGCAGCCCGGCGACCCGCTGCCCCCACCGGATTTCAAATAGGCAAGAGAAAGGGCCGGTCCCGCGAAGGACCGGCCCCGATCGGTTCAGCGGAGGGCCGACTTATTTGCCGGCCGCCTGCTGGGCGTAGACGTAGCTGTCATAGGTGTATTCCGCCACGCGGAACCACTGATAGGCCTCGCCGCGGAACTTCTTCCACGGCTCGTAGATCGCCTTCCAGTTGGCGTTCGAGGCGGACAGCTCGTCATAGAGCTTGAAGGATTCGGTGTAGGCGGCGTCGAGCACGTCGCGCGGCAGCGGCCGCAGTTGCACGCCCTTGCCGACGAGGCTGCGGATCGCCGCGATGTTCTTCACGTCGTACAGCGCCAGCATGTTGAAGTTGGCGTATTCCGTGGCCACGGCCAGGGCCTTCTTGTAGCCCTCCGGCAGCGCCTCGTACTTCTCCTTGTTGAACAGGAAATGCACGGTCGGGCCGCCTTCCCAGAAGGCCGGATAGTAGTAGAACTTGGCCACCTGGTAGAAGCCGAGCTTCTCATCGTCATAGGGGCCGACCCATTCGGTGGCGTCGATCGTGCCCCGCTCCAGCGCCGGGTAGATGTCGCCGCCGGCGATCTGCTGCGGCACCACGCCGATGCGCTCGACCACCCGGCCGGCGAGGCCGGCGATGCGCATCTTCAGGCCCTTGAGGTCGGCCAGCGACTTGACCTCGTTGCGGAACCAGCCGCCCATCTGCACCCCGGTGTTGCCGCCGGGGAAGCCGACCACGCCGTAATTGGCGAAGAAGGTGTTCAGCAGATCGTTGCCGCCGCCGTGATACAGCCAGGCGTTCTGCTGGCGGGCGTTGAGGCCGAACGGGATCGACGAGCCGATGGCGAAGGTCGGGTCCTTGCCGACATAGTAGTAGGCGACGGTGTGCGCCGCCTCGACCGTGCCGTTCTGGGTGGCGTCCAGCGCCTGCAGGCCGGGCACCAGCTCTCCCGAGGGGAAGACCTGGATCTGGAGCCTGCCGTCGGTCAGGTCGGACAGCGCCTTCGACAGCACCTCGGCGCCGCCATAGATGGTGTCGAGCGACTTCGGGAAGCTCGACGCCAGGCGCCATTTGACCTCGAGCCTGTCCTGCGCGATCGCCGGCGCCGCCAGCGGCGCGGCCGCCAGGCCCACCCCCGCGGTCGCAATGAAATTCCGCCGCTTCATCTCTTGGGCTCTCCCCCCTGTTCGAGCGTGGTTTCCGCATGGCGCCGCGGTCGTCCGCCGCGGCGCTGCCGCCATCTAATGAAACTCGGAGATGGGACGCAACGCCGCTTCTGCGTCGTCGCGTCCTTTTGCTCTCAGGCGTCGCGGCGCCGGGCCAGGCCGTCGATCCTGGCCAGCAGCAGGCCGGCCAGGGCGCCCTTGAGGATCGCCGCCGGGATGAACGGCACCAGGCCTGCGGTGCCCGCAGCCGCCGGGCCGACCAGCACCGCGAGCCAGGCCACGCCGGTGACGAAGGGGACCAGCGAGGCGACGGTGATGGCCGCGGCCATGCCGGCGAGGCTGCGGGTCCAGCCGCGCTCGACCGCCAGGCCCATCAGCGCGGCCGAGGCCACGAAGCCGACCAGGTAGCCCGCGGTCGGGCCGGCGAAATAGGCCGGGCCGGCGGCCAGGCCGGCGAAGACCGGCAGGCCGACGAAGCCTTCGGCCAGATAGGCCAGCATGGTCAGGCCGCCCAGGCGCCAGCCATAGGCGCCGCCGATCAGCAGCACCACGGCGGTCTGCATCGTCATCGGCACCGGGAAGAACGGCACCTGGATCTTCGCCGACAGCGTCATCAGCGCCGTGCCCAGCACCACCAGCACGGCGGAGCGCAGCAGGCCCAACTGGCCGTCGGCGCGCCACAGCGAGAGCATCGGGGGAAGGGTGCGGGTGGTCATGTCAGGACTCCATTGGCTCGCTTGCCGGTCGTCGCCGGCCGGTTCCGTCCCCTTAATGTCATTGCCGGGCTCGACCCGGCAATCCAGAAGATGTCGAGACCCTCTGGATGCCCGGGTCAGGCCCGGGCATGACAGGCGGGGAGCAGGCCGGCCGTCGTCACGAGAACTTGTTGTTCTGCGGGAAGCCGCGCGGCGGCAGGTTGCCGGTGCGGCCGCGGGCCATGACGGGTATGCCCGGCTCGGTACGGGTGCGGCCGCCGCCCATCTGCCAGACCAGCCCCTCCTCGCGCTTGAAGGTGGTCAGGTCCGACAGCTGGGCGCCGTGGTACTTCTGCAGCATCACGCCCTTGCCCCGGCTCATCTCCGGCAGCTCGTCGAGCGGGAAGCACAGCAGCCGGCGATGGGTGCCGATCACCGCCACCGTGTCGCCGGCGACCGGGCGGCACACCGCCGCCTTGGCGCCGTCGTTCAGGTTCAGCACCTGCTTGCCGGCCCGGGTCTGGGCCAGCACGTCGCTCTCCGGCACCACGAAGCCGCGGCCGTCGGTCGAGGCCAGCACCAGCTTGCGGCCGGGCACATGGGCCAGGAGGGCGACGATGTCGGCGTCGTTGGCGAGGTCGACCATCATCCGGACCGGCTCGCCGAAGCCGCGGCCGCGCGGCAGCTTGTCGGCGCCGAGGGTGTAGAAGCGGCCGTCGCTGCCGAACAGCAGGATCTTGTCGGTGGTCTCGGCCTGCAGCACGAAGCCTTCGGCATCGCCGTCCTTGTACTTGATCTCGGCCGGGTCCAGGCCGTGGCCGCGCAGGGCGCGGATCCAGCCCTTCTCCGACAGGAAGACGGTGATCGGCTCGCGCTCGATCTGCGGCTCGATCGAGACCACCACGGCCGAGGGCGGCTCACCGATCCTGGTGCGGCGGCGGCCGAGCTCCGTGTCCGGCCCGAAGCGCTTCTTGATCTGCGCGATCTCGGCCGAGATCGCCTTCCAGCGCTTGCCCTCGTCGGCCAGCAGCGCCTGAATTTCGTCGCGCTCCGCCGACAGGCCGTCGAACTCGCGCCGGATCTCCATCTCCTCGAGCTTGCGCAAGCTGCGCAGCCGCATGTCGAGGATGGCGTCGGCCTGCAGCTCGGTCAGGCTAAAGCGCGCCATCAGCGCCGTCTTCGGCTCGTCCTCCTCGCGGATGATGCGGATCACCTCGTCGAGATCGAGGAAGACGATCAGATAGCCGCCGAGGATCTCCAGCCGCCGCTCGATCTTGGCCAGGCGGTGGCGCGACCGCCGCTCCAGCACCTCGTGCCGGTGGTCGAGGAAGGCGCGGCAGACATCCTTCAGCCCCATGACCCGCGGGACGTTGTGGGCGTCCAGCACGTTCATGTTCAGGCTGAAGCGGCTCTCCAGCTCGGTCAGCCGGAACAGCTGCTCCATCAGCATGTCGGCTTCGACGTTGCGGCTCTTCGGCACCAGGACGATGCGGATGTCCTCGGCCGATTCGTCGCGCACATCCTCCAGCGTCGACAGCTTCTTGGCGGTGACGATCTCGGCCAGCTTCTCGATCAGCCGCGACTTCTGCACCTGGTACGGGATCTCGGTGACCACGATCTGGTACAGGCCGAGCGGCAGCTTCTCGATCTCCCAGCGCGCCCGCACGCGGAAGGCGCCGCGGCCGGTGGCATAGGCCTCGCGGATCGCCGCGGCGGATTCGACCAGCTCGCCGCCGGTCGGGAAGTCCGGCCCCTGGACCACGGTCAGCAGGTCGTCGACCGTGGCCGCGGGCCGCTTGACCAGCATCTGCAGCGCGTCGCAGATCTCGCCGACATTGTGCGGCGGGATCGAGGTGGCCATGCCGACCGCGATGCCCTGGCTGCCATTGGCCAGCAGGTTCGGGAAGGCGGCCGGCAGCACCACCGGCTCCCGCCCCTCGCCGTCATAGGTCTCGCGGAAATCGACCGCGTCGTCGTCGATGCCTTCCAAGAGGGTCTCGGCGACGGCGGTCAGCCGGGCCTCGGTGTACCGCATCGCCGCGGCGTTATCGCCGTCGATGTTGCCGAAATTGCCCTGGCCGTCGACCAGCGGATAGCGCTGGGCGAAGTCCTGCGCCATGCGCACCAGCGCGTCGTAGATCGAGGCATCGCCATGCGGGTGGTACTGACCGATGACGTCGCCGACCACGCGGGCCGATTTCTTCGGCGGCGTGGTCGAGGCCAGGCGCAGCTGCCGCATCGCGTAGAGCAGCCGGCGATGCACCGGCTTGAGCCCGTCGCGGACATCGGGCAGCGAGCGCGAGGTGATGGTCGAGAGCGCGTAGTTGAGATAACGGGTGCTCAGCGCGTCGTGCAGCGGCACCGGCAGGATCGACTCGGAAGGCGTGCTGGTCATGGCTCGAAGTCTAGCGTAATGGCGCCGCAGGCCGAAGCGCGCTTCGGCGATAGGCGTCGACAAAGCGGGTCCGCGCCTCGGGCTGGGGACGGCCGGCCTGGGCGAAGAGGTGGCGGTCGACGAAATGGCCGGTCAGTCCCAGCCCCCGGGCCACCGCCGCAGGGACCGCCGGCTCGCGCCCGATCAGGAAGCCGGGCAGCGGCAGCAGTCGGTCGCGATACGGCCCGGCGGCGGAAAGCGAGACCGCCCTGCCCGTCTTCGGGCTGATGAAGGCGAGATGGTCGTTGCTGCCGGTGACCGCGCAGCGCGAGACGTCGAGGCCGAAGCCGAGCACGCCGAGCAGCCCGATCTCCCACTGCACATAGGCGGCGTCCCAATGCGGGGTGGTCAGGGTGTCGAGGAAGGCCAGCGTGCCGTCATAGACGGCCGGCAGCGGCTGCCGCTCGGCCAGGGCGGCGTCGAGCACGGCGCAGGCCGAGACCAGGGCCAGGAGGCGCAGCGGCTCGTCCATGATCGCGGCGGCCGGGGTGCGGTCGACCTCGAGCGTCCAGGTGCCGAGATGGTCGGCCAGCCGGCCGCGCCACTGCGCCGAGACCAGCGTGCCGGGCGGCAGCTGCGCCCGCCGGCGCTGGCCGTGGACGATGCCGAGATGGCGGCCGTGCTCGCGCGTCAGCACGCCGGTGATCAGCGCCGCCTCGCCATGCGGGCGGACGGTCAGGACGATGCCGTCGTCGCGCCAGTCCACATCATGCCCCGTCCAAGGTCATCCCGACCGTATAGCACGAAACGGGAACAAGCGAGACTCCGACTATGCGTCGTAGTCCAGCCCCCAGACCGAGTAGCGGGCGGGGTCGTCGAGCCAGTTCTCGCGCACCTTGACGAAGAGCGAGAGATGCACGCGCTGCTCGGTGATCTCCTCCAGCTCCAGCCGGGCGGCGGTGCCGACCGCCTTGATCATCTGGCCGCCGCGGCCGAGCACGATCGCCTTCTGGCCTTCGCGCTGGACATAGATCACCTGGGAGATGCGGACGCTGCCGTCCTTCTGCTCCTCCCAGCTCTCGGTCTCCACCGCGACCGCGTAGGGCAGCTCCTGCTGAAGCCGCAGGAACAGCTTCTCGCGCGTGATCTCGGCGGCAAGAAGCCGCATCGGCATGTCGGAGACCTGGTCCTCCGGGAACAGCCAGGGTCCCTCCGGCAGATGCGCGGCGAGGTGGCGGCGCAGGTCGTCGACGCCGTCGCCGGTCAGGGCCGAGATCATGAAGGTGTCGGTGAACACGCCCGACGCGTTCAGGTCGGCCGCCAGGGCCAGCAGCACCTCCGGCCGCACGGCGTCGGTCTTGTTCAGGATCAGGATCGCCTGGCGCCTGGTCTCCGCCAGCTTCTCGACGATGCCGCGGGTCTCCTCGCGCACGCCCTTCAGCGACGCGTCGACCAGCAGCAGCACCAGGTCGGCCTCGGCCGCCCCGCCCCAGGCCGCCGCGACCATGGCGCGGTCGAGCCGCCGCCGCGGCTTGAAGATGCCGGGCGTGTCGACGAACACGATCTGGGTCGCACCCTCGGTGAGGATGCCGAGCACCCGGCTGCGCGTGGTCTGCACCTTCGGCGTGACGATCGCGACCTTGGTGCCGACCAGGGTGTTGAGCAGGGTCGACTTGCCGGCGTTGGGGGCGCCGATCAGGGCGACGAATCCGCAGCGCGTCGCGACTTCGGTCATGAGGAGAGCCTTTGCAGAAGGGCGGCGGCGGCATCGCGCTCGGCCACCCGTTTCGACGGGCCGCTGGCGGTGGCGGCCGGCTGGCCTTCGATCTCGACCCGGATCTCGAAGACCGGCAGGTGGTCGCTGCCGCCGCGCGACACCTCGACATAGCGCGGCAGCTTCAGGCCGCGGGCGAGCGCCCATTGCTGCAGCGCCGATTTCGGGTCCTGGGGCGGCGCCGCCTGGCGGTCGATGAAGCCGGCCCAGGCCCGGCGGATGAAGCCGGACGCTGCGGCGAGCCCGCCGTCGCGGTAGAGCGCGCCGATCACCGCCTCGCAGGCATCGGCCAGGATGGTCGGGTTCTCGCGGCCGACCACCTCCTCGCCCGGCGACAGCACGAGATGGCGGCCGAGGCCGATCGCCCGGGCCACGTCGACCAGCGCCTCGCGCCGCACCAGGGCGACATGGCGCTTGGCGATGGCGCCCTCGGCCTCCTTCGGGAAGCGCTCCAGCAGCCATTCGGCGATGACCAGGCCGAGTACCCGGTCGCCCAGGAACTCCAGCCGCTCATAGCCGTGCTTGGCGATGCGCCGCTTCTGGCCGCTGACGCTCGGGTGCGTCAGCGCCTCGACCAGCAGCATCGGCTCGCGGAAGGCGTGGCCGAGCCGCCGGGCGAACGCGTCGAGGCCCTCGTCTTCGGTTCCGGCGCTCAGTGGATCCCCGTGAACATGCGGCTGAAGCGAAGCGCGAACGGCCATTTCCAGACCTGCCAGAAGCTGGCGTCGTCGAGGCTGAACCACAGGAACTCGGCCCGGCCGACGAAGTTCTCGACCGGTACGTAGCCGACATCGGCCCGGCTATCCAGGCTGTTGTCGCGGTTGTCGCCCATCATGAAATAGTGGCCCGGCGGCACCTCGTATTCCGGGGTGTCGTCGTAGCGCTGATTGTCGTCGATCTCGAGGATCCGGTGATCGACCGGCGCGCCGCCATCCGCGCCCGGCAGCGTCTCGATGTACTGGTGATAGAGGATGCGCTGCCCGTACTGCGTCATCACGAAGGGCTCGATCTCGCGGCGCTCGACCATCTGGCCGTTGATGTAGAGCCGCCCGCCGGTGATCTTCACCCGGTCGCCCGGCAGGCCGATGACGCGCTTGACGTAGTCGACCGAGGTGTCCTTCGGCAGGCGGAACACCGCGACGTCGCCGCGGGCCGGCGGGCTGCCGAGGATGCGGCCGTCGAACAGCGGCAGGCCGAAGGCGATCGTCTGGTTGCTGTAGCCGTAGGAGAATTTCGAGACGAACAGGTAGTCGCCCACCAGCAGCGTCGGGATCATCGAGCCGGACGGGATGTTGAACGGCTCGAAGGCGACCGTGCGGATGCCGAAGGCGATCGCGATCGCATAGACCACGGTCAGGATGGTTTCGACCCATCCGCCCTTCTTCTTCGACATGTCGATCGACTTCTGGTGCTGGCTCATGGCGCCCCTGTATGGTCCGGCGGCGGAGGGAAATCAATCGCCGGTGAGGGCGACATGGGTCGCAGCCCGGTCGCGCCGGGACGGCGGTCAGCGGCTGCGGGCACGGTCCACCGCGCTGATCACCGGCATGGCCCGCAGGGCCGCGATGATGTTGGTCAGGTGCTTGACGTCCTTGACGTCGATGTCGATCAGGATCTCGAAGAAGTCGACCGAGCGGCTGGTGATCTTGAGATTGGTGATGTTGCCGCCGTTCTTGCCGATCACCGTGGTCAGCGTGCCCAGGCTTCCGGGCTCGTTGCTGATCGTCACCTGGATCCGGCCGACATGGTCCTCGACCGCGTCGACGCCGGCGTCCCAGCTGACGTCCAGCCAGCGCTCCGGCGCGTTGTAGAAGCTCTCCAGCGTGTCGCAGTCGATGGTGTGGATGGTCACGCCCTTGCCGGTGGTGACGATGCCGACGATGCGGTCGCCCGGGATCGGGTGGCAGCAGCGGGCATAGTGGACCGCGAGGTTCGGGATCAGACCGCGGATCGGGATCGCGCCCGGGCCGCCGCCCGAGGCGGCCTTGCGCGCCCGGGTGAGCGGCACGACCTTGCCCGAGCGCTCCTTCTCCTGCTGCACCTGGGCGCGGTGGCCCGGGAACACGGCGTGGAACACGTCGCGCGCGCCCAGCACCCCGGCCCCGACATTGGCCAGGATGTCGTCGGGCTCGCCGGCCTTGAAGATCTTGAGCACGCCTTCCAGCGCCTTGTCGGAGAACTCGTAGCCCTCCTGCCGGAACACGCCCTGCAGCATCGAGCGGCCGAGCTTGGCGTGCTCGTCGTGCTGCTGGGCGCGGATGAAGCGCCGGATGCAGGCCCGCGCCTTGCCGGTGGCGACGAAGCGCTCCCATTCCGGCGACGGCGTTGAGGTCTTCGAGGTGATGATCTCGACCTGGTCGCCGTTCTGCAGCAGGTGGCGCAGAGTCACCATCCGGCCGTTGACCCGGGCGCCGACGCAGGTGTTGCCGATCTCGCTGTGCACGGCATAGGCGAAGTCGACCGGCGTCGCGCCCTGCGGCAGGGCGATCACCGCGCCCTTCGGGGTGAAGCAGAACACCTGGTCCTGGAACAGGGCCAGCTTGGTGTGCTCCAGGAACTCCTCGGGCTTCTGCGCCTGGTCGACGATGTCGAGCAGGTCGCGCAGCCAGCGGTACTGGGTGCCGTCCTGGTTCCGTTCGCCCTGCTTGTAGGCCCAGTGCGCGGCGACGCCGAGCTCCGCGATCTCCTGCATGTCGCGGGTGCGGATCTGGACCTCGATGCGCTGCCGCATCGGCCCGATCACGGCAGTGTGCAGCGACCGGTAGCCGTTCGGCTTCGGCGTCGAGATGTAGTCCTTGAAGCGGCCGGGCAGCGAGGCGTAGCGGCCATGGATCAGGCCGAGTGCGTGGTAGCACTCGCCCTCGGTCTCGACCACGATCCGGAACGCCATGATGTCGGTCAGCTGCTCGAACGCCATGTTCTTGCGCTGCATCTTGCGCCAGATTGAGTACGGGCGCTTCTCTCGGCCGAGGACGGCGGCCGTAAGCCCCCCCTCCTCCAGCACCCGCTGCAGCTCGGCGATGATCCTGGAGACGACGTCCTGGCCTTCTTCGCGCAGCTGGGCCAGACGGCGGACGATGCTCTCGCGCGCATCGGGGTGGAGCTGGGCGAAGGCCAGATCCTCCAGCTCCTCCTGCATGCCGTGCATGCCGATGCGCTCGGCCAGCGGGGCGTAGATCTCCAGCGTCTCGCGGGCGATCCGGCGACGCTTCTCCTCGTTGTTGAAGGCGCCGAGGGTGCGCATGTTGTGCAGCCGGTCCGCCAGCTTGACCAGCAGCACCCGGATGTCCTTGGACATCGCCAGCACCAGCTTGCGGAAGTTCTCCGCCTGCTTGGACTGGTCGCTCTGCAGCTCCAGCTTCGACAGCTTGGTGACGCCGTCGACCAGCTGCGCCGTCTCGCGCCCGAACAGGGATTCGAGCTCGCTGAGCGTCGCGCCGGTGTCTTCCACCGTGTCGTGCAGAAGGCCGGTGACGATCGAGCCGGTGTCGAGCTTCATGCCGGCGAGGATGCCGGCGACCTCGATCGGATGGACGAAATAGGGGTCGCCGGAGGCGCGCTTCTGCGACCCGTGCGCCTTCATCGAATAGACGTAGGCGCGGTTGATCAGATCCTCGTCCGCCGACGGGTCGTAAGCCTTGACACGCTCGACCAGCTCGTATTGGCGGATCATGCCGCGCGCCACCGATCCATAAGCCATTCTCCCGGACGGACGGCCCGACATCCGTCCGGATAATATGTTGAACCACAATCCGTTGCGTTGTGGATCAAATTCGGCAGGCGCGCGGCAGCCATGCCTTCGCCAAGCCGCATCATCGATCTCCCGGCAGACGGCCCGACACCATGCCGGGCGGCTCCGCTCGGATCAGATGTCGTCGTCGGAGGAGCCGATTTCCAGGTCGCCGCGGCCGTCCTCTTCGTCCTCGGCCTCGTCTTCCGCATCCTCGTCGGCGGATTCGATGCCGAAGGTGGACTCCTCGTCCGAGCCGACCGCACCGGCCGGGCTCTGCGGCGCCACGCCGGCCTTGAGCCACTCCTCCTCGCCGGCCATCAGCTCGATGATCTCCTCATCGGCCTCGTCGATCTCGGCCAGCTTCTGGTGGCCCTTGACCAGGGATTCCCGCAGGCCGTCGAGCGGGATCGTCTCGTCGGCGATCTCGCGCAGCGCCACCACCGGGTTCTTGTCGTCGTCGCGGTCGATGGTCAGCGAAGCGCCGGACGAAATGTCGCGGGCGCGCTGGGCGGCCATCAGCACGAGATCGAACCGGTTGGGGATCTTGAGGACGCAATCCTCGACGGTGACGCGAGCCATGGGCTACCGCTCCTGCACGAAAAGAGCCACGACGATAGAATCGTGACAAGATGGATGCAACGCAACGGCCGCATCTTTGTTATACCGAAGGGGCGGACCACGTAGCGCAGATGCGGCGGATGCGCAAGCCTCGTCGCGAACCGTTGACCGCTCCTTGCAAAGTGGGTAGCGAACCCAATCTGTCAACCTGTCCCCTGCCGCGAAGGAACGCACATGATATTCTATAAGGAAGAACGTCTCGCAATATTCATTGATGGTGCCAATCTCTATGGCGCGGCCCGTTCGCTTGGTTTCGATATCGATTATCGCCGGCTGCTCGACCTGTTCGCCAAGAAGGGTCGCCTGATCCGCGCCTTCTATTATACGACGCTGATCGAGGATCAGGAATATTCACCTATCCGGCCGCTGATCGACTGGCTCGACTACAACGGCTACACCATGGTGACCAAGCCGCTGCGCGAGTACACCGACAGCCAGGGCCGGCGCCGGGTGAAGGGCAATGTCGACATCGACCTGGCGATCGATGCGCTGGAGATGGCCGACCGCGCCGACCACATCCTGCTGTTCTCGGGCGACGGCGACTTCAAGCGGCTGGTCGAGGCGATCCAGCGCAAGGGCGTCCGCGTCACCGTGGTCTCGACCATCAAGTCGAGCCCGCCGATGGTGTCGGACGAGTTGCGCCGCCAGGCCGACAACTTCGTCGAGCTGATGGAGCTGGCACCGCACATACAGCGCATGAACGCGCCGAACCGGACCGTGGTCGCCCCGCCGGCCGAGGGTGAGGACGACGCCGCCGAGGAACCGACGCAGCAGGCCGGCGCCTACGCCCGCTCGGCCTGATCCGGCCCAGGCCGGCTTCGTGGGGAAGCCGGCCGGCCGATAGGCGGATCAGCCACGGTCGCGCAGGACGCGCGCCTTTTCGCGCTGCCAGTCCCGCGCCTTGATGGTCTCGCGCTTGTCATGCGCCTTCTTGCCGCGGGCCAGGCCGAGATCGACCTTGGCGAAGCCGCGGGCATTGAAGTAGATCGACAGCGGGATCAGGGTCATGCCCTCCCGCTTCACCTTTCCCAACAGCTTGTCCCGTTCCCGCTTGCGCACCAGCAGCTTGCGCGGCCGCTTCAGCTCGTGGTTGAAGCGCTGCGCCGGCCCGTATTCCGGGATATGGGCGTTGAACAGGTACAGCTCGCCCTGCATCTCGCCGGCATAGGCGTCCTGCAGATTGCCGCGGCCCTCGCGCAGCGCCTTCACCTCGGTCCCGACCAGGACGATGCCGGCCTCGACATTCTCGTCGATGAAGTAGTCGTGCCGCGCCCGCCGGTTCTGCGCGACGACGCGGCCGGGGGTCTTCGGCTGTGCCATGATCCTGAGGTCGCTCCGGTCAGTTGATCAGGCCGGCGAAGGCCATCGCCTCGCGCACCGCCGCCCGCGTCGCCTCGCCCGGCGGCACCAGCGGCAGCCGGACATGGTCGCTGCCGAGGCCGAGCAGCTTGGCGCCGTACTTCACCGGGCCCGGGCTGGTCTCCAGGAACAGCGCCCGGTGCAGCGGCATCAGCCGGTCGCGCACCGCCTCCATCCGCTTCAGGTCGCCCTCGGCCCAGGCCTTGTGCATCTCGGCGCAGAGCCGCGGCGCGAGGTTGGCGGTGACCGAGATGCAGCCGTGACCGCCCTGCGCCAAAAACGCCGTGGCAGTGGCGTCCTCGCCCGAAAGCTGGCAGAACTCCGGACCGATCCGAAGCCGCGTCGCCAGCGGCCGCACCAGATCGGCGGTCGCGTCCTTGACCCCGACGATGCGCGGCAGCTCGGCCAGGCGGGCCATGGTGTCGATCGACATGTCGATCACGCTGCGGCCCGGGATGTTGTAGATCACGATCGGCAGATCGACCGCGTCATGGATGGCCCTGTAATGCTGGTAGAGACCTTCCTGCGTCGGCTTGTTGTAGTAGGGCGTGACGATCAGCGCGGCGTCCGCGCCGGCCTTCTGCGCGTGCCGGGTCAGGGAGATCGCCTCCTCCGTCGAGTTCGAGCCGGTGCCGGCGATCACCGGGACCCGGCCCTTCGCCACCTCGACGCAGAGCTCGACCACCCGCTCGTGCTCGGGGTGGCTCAGCGTCGGGGACTCGCCGGTGGTGCCGCAAGGCACGACGCCCTGGGTGCCCTCGCGGATCTGCCAGTCGACGAAGCTCTGGAAGGCTTTCTCGTCCACCCCGCTCTCGGTGAAAGGCGTGACCAGGGCAACGATGGATCCCTTGAACATGGAAGCTTCCGTGGGCGTTGGAATTGTAAACGCAGTGTCATAGCCGCTGTGGTGCGGGCCGGCAAGCGCACGGCGCTGGCTGGCGCCGCCGCGCTGGCGCTGGGCACCGCCGCCCCGGCCTTCGCCCAGCCGGCCACGCCGGCCGAGATCAAGGCGGCGCAGGCGCTGTTCTTCGCCGTCGACCGTAACGCCTGGGACGTGGTGCGGACGGTCGAGACCCAGATGGCGAACACCCTGGTCGGCCGGCTGGCGACCTGGGCCGACCTGTCGCGCCCGGACAGCACCGCCGGCTTCGAGGATCTCGCCGCCTTCGTCGTCCGCAACCCGGACTGGCCGAACGTCCAGGCCCTGCGCCGGCGGGCCGAGCGGACGATGCCCGAGGGGCTGCCGGCCGACGCGGTGGTCGCCTGGTTCGACGCCTTCGCCCCGCTGACCGCCGAGGGCGCGCTGCATTTCGGCACGGCGCTGCAGACGACCGACCCGATCCGCGCCCGGATCTGGGCCCGCGACACCTGGCGCGGGATCGCCCTGACCGGAGCGCAGGAAACCGAGTTCCTGGGACGCTTCGGCAGCCTGCTGAGCGCCGATGACCACTGGGCGCGGCTCGATGCCCTGCTGTGGGCCGAGCGCACCGAAGAGGCTCGCCGCATGCTGGTCCGCGTCGCCGGCGACCGGCGCCTGGTGGCCGATGCCCGGCTGAAGCTGATGCTGCGCACGCCGGACGCCTCGGCCGCGGTGCGGGCCCTGCCGGCGAAGCTGCTGCAGGACGAGGGCATCCTGTATGAGCGCGCCCGCTGGCGCCGCCGCAACGACGACGAGGCCGGCGCCATCGAGATGCTGGACCAGCAGCCCAGGACCTCGGCCCATGCCAAGGCCTGGTGGCTGGAGCGGCACATCATCGCCCGCCGCCTGTTCGACGAGCAGTCCTATCGCAAGGCCTATCAGCTGGTCACCGCGCGCGAGCAGAGCGATGCGGTGGACCGGGCCGAGAAGGACTTCCTCGCCGGCTGGCTGGCGCTGCGCTTCCTCGACCGGCCGGACGACGCGATCGAGCATTTCGAGAAGCTGTACGCCGACGTCTCGATGCCGATCAGCCTGGCCCGCGGCGCCTACTGGGCCGGCCGGGCGCACGAGGCGGCCGGGCACAAGCAGAAGGCGGCGGACTGGTACCGGACGGCGGCGAAGCAGCCGCTGACCTTCTACGGCCAGCTGGCGGCCGACAAGCTCGGCCAGCCCAGCATCGCCGCCCTGCCCGTCTCGGCGACGCCGAGCCCTCAGGCGCTGGACTCCTATGGTGGCGACCTGGCCCGCGCCGCCCGGCTGCTCGACGCCGTCGGGCAACGCGACCGGGCCGACCTGTTCCTGCGCAAGCTGATGGTCGACGCCGACACGCCGGAGAAGAACCGGCTGCTCGCGACGCTGGCGACATCGATGAAATACCCCTTCGTCGCCGTCCGCGCCGCCAAGGCCGCGGCGCGCGACGGCCTGACGGTGATCGACGCCGCCTACCCGCTGGTGCCGCTGCCGGACGATCTGAGCGGCCTGCCGCCGGCCCTGGTGCTGGGCCTGGCGCGGCAGGAGAGCGAGTTCAACAGCACCGCCGTCTCCAGCGCCGGGGCGATCGGGCTGATGCAGCTGCGGCCGGGCACCGCCCGCGATGTCGCCCAGTCGCTCGGCATCGACCACACCACCGGCATGCTCAGCGGCGACCCGGTGCACAACCTCCGCCTCGGCAGCCGCTACCTGGCCGACCTGATCCGGCGCTACGACGGCAACTGGCCGCGGGCGATCGCCGCCTACAACGCCGGCTTCGGCAAGGTCGACGGCTGGGCGCCGACGCCGTCGAGATCGCCGGAGCAGGTGGTGGACTGGATCGAATCCATCCCGCTGCCGGAGACGCGCAGCTACGTCCAGCGCGTGCTGGAGAACACCCAGGCCTACCGCCTGCGCCTGGGCGAGACACCGAAGGCCGGGGCGCTGGAGGCGGACCTGCTGCGGTGAGAAATGCCTGTCACCCCCAGTTCACTCCAGTCACGTCCCGGCTCTCTGGCCCGCTCCCTCGTCATGGCGAGGCGCGAAGCGCCGCGGCCATCCAGGGGGCGGTGCCGCTGGATGGCCACGCCCCTGCGGGGTTCGCCATGACAGATCAATATGTTGGACCATCAGCGTCTCATATAGGATTAAGAAACTTTCCCATATGACTGAGAAAGAACGATGATCGTCTCCATCACCGATATCGAGGCCGCCGCCGGGCGGCTGCGCGGCCAGGCCGTGCGCACGCCGCTGCTGCGCTCGCCGCTGCTCGACGCCCGGGCCGGACGCGAGGTGCTGGTCAAGGCCGAGCCGCTGCAGCGCACCGGCTCCTTCAAGTTCCGCGGCGCCTACAACCGGATCGCCATGATCCCGGAGGCCGACCGGGCCCGCGGCGTGGTCGCCTTCTCCAGTGGCAACCACGCCCAAGGCGTGGCGGCCGCGGCCAGGCTGTTCGGCATCAAGGCGACGATCGTGATGCCGGCGGACGCCCCGGCGATCAAGCGGCGCAACACCGAAGCGTATGGCGCCGCCGTGGTCGCCTATGACCGCTTCGGCGAGGACCGCGAGGCGGTGGCGGCGAAGATCCGGGCCGAGACGGGCGCCACGCTGGTGAAGCCCTATGACGACCCCGGCATCATCGCCGGCCAGGGCACGATCGGCCTGGAGATCGCCGAGCAATGCGCCGAGCTGGGCGTGCGCCCGGACGCGGTGCTGGTCAGCTGCAGCGGCGGCGGCCTGGTCTCCGGCATCTCGGTGGCGGTGAAGGCGCGGCTGCCGGGCACCCGGATCTATTCGGCCGAGCCGGAGGCGCTGGACGACATGCGGCGGTCGCTGGCGGCCGGCGAGCGCGTGACGAACGATCCATCGGCGCGGTCGATCTGCGATGCGCTGCAGTCCCCCACCCCGGGCGAGATCACCTTCTCGATCGCGCGCGAGACGCTGTCGGGCGGCGTCACCGCGCCGGACGACGCGGTGCTGCGGGCCATGGGTGTGGCCTTCGACACGCTGAAGCTGGTGGTCGAGCCGGGCGGCGCGGTCGGCCTGGCGGCGACGCTGGAGAGGCGGATCCCGGACGACATCCGCACCGTCGTCATCGTCTGCTCCGGCGGCAATGTGGACGCGGCCACCTTCCGCGATGCCCTCGCGACGCTGTAAGCCCATGACCGGCCGCCCCGCCTTCTTCGACCGGCTGCAGGGCTGGTGGGACGACCGCGCCGAGGGCGGGCGGCCGCCGCATCGCGATGCGTTGAGCCCGGCCGAGATCATGCCGATGCTGCCGCATCTGCTGATGCTCGACCTGTCCGGCCCCACGCCCCGCGTGCTGTGGGCCGGCACCGCGGTGAAGGAGGCGCTGGGCGGCAATCCGGGCGACCAGCCGCTGGACCGGACACCGCTGGGCGGGCCGGAGGCCGTGACGGCGATCGCCCGGATGATCGCCGAAGCCCGGCCGATCGAGGCCCGGCTGGGCGGCCGGCCGGCGCTGCTGTGCCCGCTGGCGGACGACAGCGGCACGATCGGCGCCGCCCTAGCGGGGCTGGCGCCGGCAGAAAGCTGATCTGCTGCTCGGGGCTCTGGTTCGTCTCGCCCTGCCCCGCCCCGTCTCGCCGGGGTTCATCGAACCGTCATTGATCTGAAACAAATCCAACATTACCGATCGGTAAGGTCCGCCCCGGATTCAAAGCCCGCCGCCACGGCAGCCAGCCCAGAGGGGATCAAGATGGACCAGGATTCCAGCCTGTCGCGCGTTCAGCGCTACGAGCAGCAGGACGACCGCAGCAGCAACCCCTCCGACAACCCGACCATGGGCGACATGATCAACGCCCGCTTCGGCCGGCGCGACATGCTGCGCGGCGCCCTGGCGGTCTCGGCGATCAGCGCGGTGGCAGGGCCGGCGGCGTTCCTGTCCAGCCGCCCGGCGCAGGCGACCGCCCCCTCGCGCTATGTCTTCGAGGAGTTGGAGGCCGGCGTCGACGCCAAGCACCATGTGGCCAAGGGCTATGACGCCGACATCCTGATCCGCTGGGGCGACCCGGTGGTCAAGGGCGCGCCGGCCTTCGACGTGCAGAACCAGACCGCCGCGGCGCAGGAGAAGCAGTTCGGCTACAACAACGACTACATCGGCTACGTGCCGCTGCCGCTCGGCTCGAATTCGAGCGACCACGGCCTGCTGGTGGTGAACCACGAATACACCGACGCCAACCTGATGTTCCCCGGCCTCGCCGACGAGAAGGGCGAGTTCGAGCTGTCGAAGCTGACCAAGGAGCAGGTCGACATCGAGATGGCCGCGCACGGCCAGTCGGTGATCGAGGTCAAGCGCGGCGCCGACGGCAAATGGGCGGTGGTGGCGGACAGCCCCTACAACCGCCGCATCACCGCGCTGTCGACCGAGTTCCTGGTGACCGGCCCGGCGGCCGGCCACGACCGCCTCAAGACCAAGGCCGACCCGACCGGCACCAAGGTGATCGGCACGATCAACAACTGCGCCGGCGGCACCACCCCCTGGGGCACCACGGTGCACGCCGAGGAGAACTTCAACGGCTATTTCGGCGGCGACCTGAAGGACGACCATCCGGAGGCCCGCAACTACAAGCGCTACGGCATGGGCGAGGCGGAATACGCCTGGAGCCTGCACCATGACCGCTTCGACGTGACCAAGGAGCCGAACGAGGCCAACCGCTTCGGCTGGGTGGTCGAGATCGACCCGACCGACCCGAACTCGGTGCCGAAGAAGCGCACCGCGCTGGGCCGCTTCAAGCACGAAGGCGCCGAGAGCATCGTCAACAAGGACGGCCGGGTCGTCTTCTACGCCGGCGACGACCAGCGCTTCGACTACCTGTACAAGTTCGTCACCGCCGGCAAGTTCGATCCGAACAACCGGGCGGCGAACATGGACCTGCTGGACGAAGGCACGCTGTACGTCGCCAAGTTCGATGCCGACGGCAAGGTCGCCTGGATGCCGGTGGTGTTCGGCCAGGGCCCGCTGACCGAGGCCAACGGCTTCAAGAGCCAGGCCGACGTGCTGATCGAGACCCGCCGCGCCGCCGACCTCCTGGGCGCCACCAAGATGGACCGGCCGGAGGACGTGCAGCCGAACCCGGTGAACGGCAAGGTCTACGTCATGCTGACCAACAACGACCGGCGCAAGGCCGAGCAGGTCGACGCCGCCAACCCACGGCCGGAGAACAAGTTCGGCCACATCGTCGAGATCACCCCGGCCGACGGCGACCACGCCGCCACCACGGGCACCTGGGACCTGCTGGTGAAGTGCGGCGACCCCAGCGTCGCCGAGGTCGGCGCCACCTTCCATCCCTCGACCACCAAGAACGGCTGGTTCGGGTCGCCCGATAATTGCGAGATCGATGCCGACGGCCGGCTGTGGATCTCGACCGACGGCAACAACTACAAATACAGCGGCCGCGCCGACGGCATCTGGGGTCTGGAGACCGAGGGCGAGGCCCGCGGCACCGGCAAGCTGTTCTTCCGCGTCCCGGTCGGCGCCGAGATGTGCGGCCCGAAGATCACCCCGGACATGACCGCCTTCTTCGTCGCGGTGCAGCATCCGGGCGAAGGCGGCAAGGAGTGGCCGGAATTCGGTCGCGCCAGCACCTTCGCCGACCCGTCGACCCGCTGGCCCGACTTCCAGGACGGCATGCCGCCGCGCCCCTCGGTGGTGGTGATCACCAAGCAGGGCGGCGGGAAGATCGGCGCGTAGGGTTTAAGAAATGAATGTAACTGCTTGATAATTTTATAAGCCGTCATTGCGAGCGTAGCGAAGCAATCCAGGGCCGTTCGGCGTGGCCCCTGGATTGCTTCGTCGGCTTCGCCTCCTCGCAATGACGACGAAGGCTTTTAGAGGCCGGAACCTCCCTTCGCGGGAAGGTCTTTTTGTCGCCGGCCTGCGCTGCGTCTTGCGGCCGGGCGAAGCCATATCGATAGTGGCGCGGGTTTCGCGAGACGATCGGACCATACGGATCATGAGACGCCTGAACGCGGCCGCCGCGGCCGCCATCATCGCCCTGCTCGGGCTGGTCAGCGCCGCCCGGGCGCAGACCAACGACCTGTATGCTCTGGGCATCGCCCTGTTCGTCGCCTGCATCGGCATCGTCATGCTGCTGATCAAGCAGCATTTCGATGCCCGGGAGGAGCGGCCGAGCCGCGCCTTCCTGCCGAGCGAGCCGGACTCCTGCTTCGCGGTGACCTTCCTGCTGGGCCTTCTGGCCGTGGTCGGGCTGGTCGCGGCGACCGCGCCCGAGCTGTACCGGGTCGGGCTCGGCGTCTTCATCATCAGCGTCATCGGCGCCGGCGCGGCGCTGAAACGGGGCTATGACCTGATCGATCAGAACCATTCCAGCGGCCATGCGGACGCGCATTGAAGCCATGCGTTGCGACGGCCCGTCGCAGCGCCCAAGCCGGCCTCTGGTTGCTTGACAATTTCGAATTCGCCCCCAAATCCATACTGCGGCCGGCGATGGTTCGTCCCCCCAGCCATCGCCAAGATCCTCCGATGGGATCGAATTAGCCGTCAGCCGGGCCGGACGCTCCCTCCCCTCCGAGCGGACCGGACCCAGGCGAAGAACGGCCCCGGCGCTTCCCCCCGCGCCGGGGCCACTTCTTTTTCTGCTTCAAGATTCGGGCACAATATACTGATCCCGAAGGATTTATCGAGAGAAGCGATGCGGTCGCCTTGCCGGGCCGCTTTCGTTTCTGTCGCCGATCGGCCGGTTTCCTTCGCCAAAGCGATTGACAACCCCTTCGCAGCGCAACATGGATGCGTCACGCAGTTGCAGCATCGCGGCTGCCGCACGGGGAGGCACCATGCCGGATACGCGCCAAGCCACGCCTCGGCCGGAGGATCGGACGATGCCCCTCGCCCGCGAGCTGACGCAGCTGCTGAAACGCTACGAGAAGTCCCAGCGCGAGGATCCTTTCGCCAACCCGATCCAGCACCTGGCGCTGGAGCTGTCGCGCCGCCTGGCCGACGGCAAGCTCGACTACCGCGACATCGAGGCGCTGATCGGCCATCTGACGATCGAGGGCTTCGGCCACCGCGCCGCCCGGCTGGGCCGCTATGTCGGCGAGACCGTGCCCGAGGCCAATGACGCGACGCTGCGCGCGCTGTTCCACCGGCTGGCACGGGACGAGGCCGGCAACGCCGTGCCCTTTGCCGCCTTCCGCCGGCGGGTCGAGAGCGAGGCTTTCGGCGCCGTCTTCACCGCCCATCCGACCTTCAACCTGTCCGGCGCGCTGATGGCCGACCTGGCGGCGCTGGCGGTCGGCCGCAACGCCGACGGCACGCCGCTGACCGAGGAGGCGAAGTCTGCCCTGCTGGCCCGCGCCGCCGCGGTCGAGCACCGGCCGGACGAGGATCTGAGCCTGGCGCGCGAGCACGCCCTGTCGCTCGACGCCATCGCCAATGCCCGCGCCGCGCTGATCCGGGCCTGGGGCATCCTGCTGGACGTCGCCCGCGACGCCTATCCCGAGGACTGGCGCAGCCTGACGCCGCGGCTGGTCACCCTGGCCTCCTGGGTCGGCTACGACCTGGACGGCCGTTCGGACATCCGCTGGACCGACACGCTGCACAAGCGCCTGCTGGTGCAGGCGGCGCAGCTGGACCACTACCTGTCCGAGGTGCGGGCGATCCGGTCCGCGGTGCCGCGCGGCGCCGCCGACCTGCTGGAGACGTTGGACCTGCTGGAGAGCCGGGTGGCGCTGGCCATCGCCCAGATCCGGGACGAGGTCGCCGCCTTCGCCGTGGCCGATCCCGGCTCCGCCGCCGGGCGCGAGCAGATCCGCGTCATCAGCCAGCGCATCCATGCCGGCCAGGCGCTGCGCCTGACCGAATCCGCCAGCCTGATCGCGATCGTCGACCGGGCGCTGGAGCGGACCGACGACCCCGACCTGTCGCGCCGCTTCTGCCTCTTGCGGGCCGAGCTGGCGACGCACGGCCTGGGCGCCGCCCACACCCATGTGCGGATCAACGCCACCCAGGTGCACAACGCCATCCGCAAGGCGGTCGGCATGGTGTCCGACCCGAACGATCCGCGCTACCGCCAATCCTATCTCGACCGGCTGAACGGGCTGCTCGACGCGGTCGAGCCGGTGACGGTGAATTTCGGCTCGCTGCTGGCGGAACGCACCTCGGTCAAGCGCCTGTTCATGCTGCTGGCGCAGATGCTGAAGTACAACGACCGCTCGGCGCCGATCCGCTTCCTGATCGCCGAAAGCGAGAGCGCCTTCACCTGCCTGACGGCCCTGTACTACGCCCGGCTGTTCGGGGTGGACGGGATGGTCGACATCTCGCCGCTGTTCGAGACCGAGAAGGCGCTGGAGAACGGCAGCCGGATCATCGAGCAGCTGCTGGAGAACCCGCACTACCGCGCCTATGTGCAGCGGCGTGGCCGGGTCTGCGTCCAGACGGGATATTCCGACGCCGGGCGCTATCTCGGCCAGACCCCGGCCGGCGCCTCGATCGAGCGGCTGCGCCTCCGGCTGATCCGGGTGATGGCCAAGGCCGGGCTGCCGGACGTGCAGCTCCTGATCTTCGACACCCATGGCGAGTCGATCGGCCGCGGCTGCCATCCGGGCGGCATCGCCGACCGGCTGTCCTATGTCGACCCGCCGGCGACCCGGGCCTTCATGGCCGGCCAGGGCGTCGGCTTCAAGCAGGAGGTCAGCTTCCAGGGTGGCGACGGGTACCTGTACTTCGCCCATCCCGACATGGCGTATGCCGTGGTCACCCGCATCCTCGAGCACATCCTGGCCGAGGTCGACGGGGCCCGGGATGGCAAGCTGGCGGACGACCCGTTCTACGACGAGGCCGCCTATATCCGCGAGTTCTTCACCACGGTGAAGGAGTTCCAGGTCCGGCTGATGCAGAGCCGCGACTACGGCGTGCTGCTGCAGGCGCTGGGCCCGAACCTGCTGTTTCCCTCCGGCAGCCGCGCCACCAAGCGGCAGCACGAGGACCCGAGCGAGCTGGACCACGCGATGCCGTCGCAGCTGCGGGCGATCCCGCACAACGCGATCCTGATGCAGCTCGGCCTGATGGCCAACAGCGTCGGCGGCGCCGGCGCCGCCATCGCCAAGGACCCGGAGCGGTTCCGCGAGCTCCACGCCGCCTCGCCGCGGTTCCGGCAGTTGCTCGGGATCATCACTTACGGGGCCTCGGCCAGCAACCCGGCGGCGATGAAGTCCTATATCGACGCGCTCGACCCCGGCGCCTGGATCACCCGCGCCGCCGCCACCGCCGACCGCGAGCAGGCGGACCGGATGGTGGCGCTGTCCGGCCATCTCGAGCCGATGCCGGTGTGGGAGCGGCAGAGCCGGGTGTTCCGCGCCCTGCACAAAGATTTCATCCTGCTGCGCGAGGGGCTGGAGAGCATGGCCGGCGAGGCGCCGCATGTCGACGCCGCCAGCCGCGACGCGCTGGCCGTGCTGCACGCGGTGCGCCTGGCGCTGATCCAGGAGATCTTCCTGCTGGCGATGCGGATCCCGGAATTCTCCAGCCGGCACAACCTGACGCTGAAACAGGTGATCGCCCGCATCCTGCATCTCGACGTGCTGTCGGCGGTGCAGTCGCTGGAGGAGATCTTCCCGCTGACCGAGGACACCATCGCGGTGGCCGATTTCGGCGAGGCCGCGACCTACCGCTCGGACGAGAGCCAGAACTACCAGTTCGAGAACGAGCGGATCTTCCGCCCGATGCGCCAGCTCTACGGCCTGGTGCGCCGGGTCTCGGCCGCGGTGGTGCACCGCACGGGGTTCTTCGGATAACGACCCGGGGCTTTGCCCCGCCGGCCGCGCTGGTCTAGACAGGAGACAACAGATCCTCCAGCGGCCGAGATCCGATGACCGATTCCACCAGCGCCCCGCGCACCGTCCGCCTCGCCGACTACCGCCTGCCCGACTTCCTGATCGACGCGGTCGACCTGCATTTCGACCTGCGCGAGGACGGGGCGACGGTGCGGTCGCGCCTGACCATGCGGCGCAACCCGGCGACCCCCGACCCCGCGGCGCCGCTGGTGCTGGACGGTCAGGGCCTGACGCTGACCGCGATCGCCCTCGACGGCGAGGCGCTGGGCGACAACCGCTATTCGGTCGATGCCGAGCACCTGACCCTGCCCGGCCTGCCCCAGTCCTTCACCCTCGAGATCACCACCGAGATCGAGCCGCAGAAGAACACCTCGCTGCAGGGGCTCTATACCTCCGGCGGCAACTTCTGCACCCAGTGCGAGGCCGAGGGCTTCCGCCACATCACCTACTATCTCGACCGGCCGGACGTGCTGGCCCGCTACACCACCACCATCGTCGCCGACAAGGCCAAGGTCCCGGTGCTGCTGTCGAACGGCAACCCGGTCGGCGCCGGCGAGGCCGAAGGCGGCCGGCACTGGGCGAAGTGGGAGGATCCCTTCCCCAAGCCGTCCTATCTGTTCGCGCTGGTGGCCGGCGACCTGGTGGCGGTCGAGGACAGCTTCACCACCCGGTCCGGCCGCCAAGTCGCCCTCAAGATCTTCACCCGCCGGGGCGACGAGACCAAGGTCGGCCACGCCATGCAGTCGCTGAAGGCGTCGATGGCCTGGGACGAGCGGGTCTACGGCTTCGAATACGACCTCGACCTGTTCATGATCGTCGCCGTCTCCGACTTCAACATGGGGGCGATGGAGAACAAGGGCCTGAACATCTTCAACACGGCCCTGGTCCTGGCCAGCCGCGAGACCGCGACGGACGGCGACTTCCAGCGCGTCGAATCCGTGGTGGCGCATGAGTATTTCCACAACTGGACCGGCAACCGCATCACCTGCCGCGACTGGTTCCAGCTGTCGCTGAAGGAAGGGCTGACCGTCTTCCGCGACCAGGAGTTCTCGGCCGACCTGAACAGCCGGCCGGTGCAGCGCATCGCCGACGTCCGCCGCCTGCGCGCCATCCAGTTCCCGGAGGATGCCGGCCCGATCGCCCATCCGATCCGGCCCGAGAGCTATATCGAGATCAACAACTTCTACACGCCGACGGTGTACGAGAAGGGGGCGGAGGTCATCCGCATGATCCACACCCTGCTCGGGCCGGAGCGCTACCGGAAGGGCATCGACCTGTATGTCGAGCGCCATGACGGCCAGGCCGCGACCTGCGAGAACTTCGTCGCGGCGATGGAGGATGCGAGCGGCGTCGACCTGAAATTGTTCCGCCGCTGGTACTCCCAGGCCGGCACGCCGGAGATCGCGGTCGAGGAGGAATGGGACCAGGCCGCCGGCCGCTACAGCCTGACCCTCAGCCAGTCGACCGCGCCGACGCCGGGCCAGCCGGACAAGCAGCCGCTGCACATCCCGGTCGCGCTCGGGCTGCTCGACGCCCAGGGCCGCGACCTGCCGGTGCGCCTCGCCGGCGAGGCCGAGGCGAAGCCCGGCACCCGGGTGCTGTCGCTGACCGAGGCACGACAGACCTTCGCCTTCGAGGGCCTGTCCGAGCGGCCGGTGCCGTCGCTGTTCCGCGGCTTCTCCGCCCCGGTCAAGCTGGCGCCGCAGCCGCGCGAGCGGCTGGCCTTCCTGTTCGCCCATGACAGCGACCCGTTCAACCGCTGGGAGGCCGGCCAGCAGCTGGCGGTCCAGCTGCTGCTGGAGGGCGTCGCCGCCCGCAAGGCTGGGCGCGACTGGCGGCTGGACGCGGATTTCGTCGCCGCCGCCGGCCGGCTGCTGGACGACCCGGCGCTCGACGCCGCCTTCGTCGCAGAGGCGATGGCGCTGCCGAGCGAATCCTTCCTCGCCGACCAGATGGCGGTGATCGACGTCGAGGGCATCCATGCGGTGCGCGAGGCGGCGCGGCTGGCGATCGCCACGGCGCTGCGCGACCGGCTGCTGGCTGTGTACAAGGGCAATGACGACCAGGGGCCGTTCGACGTCTCCGCCGCCGCCGTCGGCCGGCGGGCGCTGAAGAACGCCTGCCTCGGCTATCTCGGCCTGCTCGAGAGCGACGCCGAGGCGACCGGGCTGGTCCTGGCCCAGGCGCGGACCGGCAGCACCATGACCGACGTGCTGGCGGCGCTGACCGTGCTGCGCGACCGCGACATCCCGGAGCGGACCCGGGCGCTGGAGGCGTTCTACGCGAAGTGGCAGGACGAGCCGCTGGTGGTCGACAAGTGGTTCGCGCTGCAGGCGACCTCCGCCTTGCCCGGCACGCTCGACGCGATCAAGGCGCTGACCCGGCACCCGGCCTTCACCCTGCGCAACCCGAACCGGGCGCGGGCGCTGATCTCCAGCCTGGCCATGAGCAACCCGCTGCATTTCCATGCCGCGGACGGCTCCGGCTACGCCTTCCTGGCCGACCAGGTGCTGGCGCTGAACGGGCCGAACCCGCAGCTGGCGGCCCGCATCCTGGTGCCGCTGGGCCGCTGGCAGCGCCACGAGCCCGGCCGGCAGGCGGCGATGAAGGCCGAGCTGGACCGGATCCTCGCCGCGCCCGACCTGTCGCGCGACGTCTACGAGATCGCGGCGAAAAGCCGGGCGTGAGTGTCCTGGGCAGGGTTCGCGAGGGCGAACCCTACCTATGTCCGGGACCATCAAACCAAGGAACAGGGGGAGGACGATCGGGATGACGCTATGGTCTGAGGGCCGTTCCGCCGGCCCGGTGCGAAACAGCTGCTTCATTTCGTGCCGTTGACCGGACCGGGCCGGCGCCCTACCTCGCCTGCAGTCACTGGAGCACCGATCCCTTGGCCCCCACCCCGCCCCGATCGCCCTCGTCCGGCCAGATCGACGACCGCGCCGCCGGCCGCTGGCTGAAGCGGCAGGCCGGGCTGGCGCGCCGGCCGATCGGCCTGACTGCGGCGGCCGGGATCGCCCAGGGCCTGTGCGGCGTCGCCCAGGCCGGGCTGATCGCCTGGATCCTGCAGCGCGCGGTGATGGAAGGCGCCGGGCTGTCCGACCTCTGGCCGCTCTTCGCCGGCCTGTTGATCGCGGCGCTGCTGCGCGCCGGCGCCGCCTGCGCCTGGGAGGCGCTGGGCGCGGTGGCGGCGACGCAGGTGAAGACCCGGCTGCGGCGGCAGATCCTGGACCGCGTCCACGCCCTGGGCCCCGCCTGGCGGGCGGAGCGGCAGACCGGCGACCTGGCGGTCACGCTGATCGAGCGGATCGAGGCGCTGGACGGCTACTACGCCCGCTTCCTGCCGCAGAGCCGGGTGGCGTCGATCCTGCCGCTGCTGATCCTGGCCGCGGTCTACCCGGTCGACTGGGTGTCCGGCGTGATCCTGACCGTCGCCGGGCCGTTCGTGCCGCTGATGATGGCGCTGATCGGGATGAAGGCGGCCGACGAGAGCCGCAAGCAGTTCCGCACCCTGGCGCGGATGAGCGCCTATTTCCTCGACCGGCTGCAGGGCCTCGCGACGCTGCGGCTGTTCGGCCGGGCCGAGGCGGAGGTCGAGGGCATCGCCCTGGCCGCCGACGCCTTCCGCGACCGCACCATGCGGGTGCTGCGCATCGCCTTCCTGTCATCGGCCAGCCTGGAGTTCTTCGCCTCGGTCGCGGTCGCCGTCGTCGCCACCTATGTCGGGCTCGGCCTGCTCGGCTTCATCGGCTGGGGCACGGCGCCCAGGCTGACGCTGTTCAGTGGCCTGTTCGTGCTGCTGATGGCGCCCGACTTCTTCCAGCCGCTGCGGATGCTGGCCGCCTATTACCACGACCGGGTGGCCGCGATCGGTGCCGCCGAGGGCCTGGCCGAGGTGCTGGACGGGCCGGCCGAGGCCCCCGCCGGCGGCCGCCCGATGCCGGAGGGCGAGCTCGACATCGTGTTCGAGACCGTCTCGGTCGCCTTCGACGGCGGCACCCGCAGCGCCGTGCGCGGGGTGAGCCTGCGGATCGCACCGGGCGACCACATCGCCCTGGTCGGGATGAGCGGCGCCGGCAAGTCGACGCTGCTGTCGCTGCTGCTGGGCTTCCGCCGGCCGGACGCCGGTCGGGTGCTGGTCAACGGCGTCGACCTGACCGAGATCGACCCGGAGGAGCTGCGCCGCCGCATCGCCTGGATCGGCCAGGCGCCGGTGCTGTTCCACGGCACGCTGCGCGACAACATCCGGCTGGGCCGGCCCGATGCCGACGACGCGGCGGTCGAGCGCGCCGCGGCCGAGGCGCGGGTGACGGAGTTCGCGGCGGCGCTGCCGCAGGGCCTGGACACGCCGGTCGGCGAGCGCGGCGTCGGCCTGTCCGGCGGCCAGGCCCAGCGCGTGGCCCTGGCCCGCGCCTTCCTGAAGGACGCGCCGCTGGTGCTGCTGGACGAGCCGACCGCGTCGCTGGACCGCGACACCGAGGCCGAGATCCTGGAGTCGATCCGCCGCCTGGCCCGCGGCCGCACCGTGGTGGTGGCGACGCACAGCCCGGCGGCCATGGCGATCGCCGACCGCCGGATCCTGCTCGATCAAGGCCGGGTGCAGGCGGAGGCCGCGTGATGGACCGTCGCGACCGCCCCCTCCTCGCCATCCTTCGCCTGGCGCGGCCGCAGCGGCGGAAGATGGCGTTCGGGCTGCTGCTGGCCGTGGTCACCGCCCTGTCGGGGCTGGGGCTGCTGGTGCTGTCCGGCTGGTTCATCGCCGCCTCGGCCGTCGCCGGCGCGGCGGCCGCGTCCGCCGTCGCCTTCAACTTCGCCAGCCCCTCGGCCGGCATCCGCGGCCTGGCCGTGCTGCGCACCGGGTCGCGCTATGCCGAGCGGCTGGTGACGCATGACGCCACCTTCCGCTTCCTGGCCGGACTGCGGGTCTGGCTGTTCCGCGCCGCCATCCCGCTGGCCCCGGCGCGGCTGGAGGAGCAGCGCGGCGGCGACCTGCTGAACCGCATGACTGCCGACGTCGATTCCCTCGACGCCGTCTACCTCCGCGTGATCGTGCCCGCTGTCGTCGCCGTGCTGGCGGTGCTGCTGGTCGGCGGCGTGCTGCTGTGGCTGGATCCGGCCGCGGCGGCGATCGTGGTGGCGCTGGCGCTGCTGGTCGGCATCGCTTTGCCCTGGGCGATGCAGCGGATCGGTGCCCCGGCCGGCAAGGCAATCGCGCTGGCCACGGCGCGGCTGCGCACCCGCATCGTCGAGGGCGTGCAGGGCCTGGCCGAGCTGAAGGTCTACCAGGCCGATAGCCGCCACGCCGAGGCGGTGCTGGCCGAGAACGAGGAGCTGATGGCGGCGCAGCGGCGCATGGCGCGGCTGTCCGGCGTCTCCACCGCCCTGTCCGGCCTGGCCGGGCAGCTGGCGGCGCTGGCGATCCTGGCGCTGGGCGTGGCCGGCGTCGCCGCCGGGATGCTGCCGGGGCCGGCGGTGGCGCTGGTGATGCTGGGGGCGCTGGCGCTGTTCGATGCGCTGGTGCCGCTGCCCCTGGCCTTCCAGAATCTCGGCCGCACCCGCGCCGCCGCCCGCCGGCTGCTCGACTTCGCCAGGCTGGCGCCGCTGGTGCGCGACCCGGAGGCGCCCGCCCCGGCGCCGGCCGGGAACTCCCTCGTCCTGTCCGGCGTGTCCTACCGCTACCGGCCGGGCGACCGGCCGGCGGTACAGGACATCGACCTGGAGCTGCCGGAGGGCCAGCGGATCGCGCTGGTCGGCCCGAGCGGCAGCGGCAAGAGCACGCTGACCGCCCTGATCCTGCGCTTCCGCGATACGGACGCGGGCACCGTCACCTTGGGCGGCGTCGACATCCGCCGGCTGCCGCAGGCCGAGATCTGGCGCCGCGTCGCCTATCTGTCGCAGCGCAGCCAGATCTTCGCCGGGACGATCCGCGACAACCTGCTGATCGGCGATCCGGAGGCCTGCCCCGACCGGCTGGCCGCCGCTGTTGAGGCTGCCGGCCTTTCTGCCTGGGTCACCGCCCTGCCGCGCGGCCTCGACACCTGGGTCGGCGAGGCCGGGGTCCAGGTCTCCGGCGGCCAGGCGCGGCGCATCGCGCTGGCCCGCTGCATCCTGAAGGACGCGCCGATCCTGGTGCTGGACGAGCCGACCGAGGGATTGGACGGCGAGACCGAGGCGCAGGTGATCGAGGCGCTGGAACGGCTGACTGCCGGCCGCACCACGCTGGTGATCACCCACCGCCCGGCGCTGCTGCGCCTCGCCGACAGCGCCGTGCTGATGTCCGAGGGCCGGATCGCGGTGCAGGGCGTGCCGGCGGAGATCCTCGACGCCGCCCTGCCGGGGCGGGCGAAACGCCATGCCGCGGTTTGACCTGAGACGGATCGGGGTCCTGGGCCCGACTACGCTGCGGCTGGTGCTGCAGCTGTTCGGCACGCTCTGCGTCGTCGCCGGCGTCATCGGGCTGTTCGTGCCGCTGTGGCCGACCACGATCTTCATGATCCTGGCGCTGTGGGCCTTCGCCCGCTCCTCGCCGCGGCTGCACAACTGGCTGCTGACCCATCCCCGCTTCGGCCCGACGCTGCAGGCCTGGGAACGGCACGGCGCCATCCCGGCCTGGGCCAAGCTGCTGGCGGTGGCCAGCCTCGGCGCCAGCCTGGCGCTGGTGGTGGTCGCGGTGCATTCGCGGGTGGTGATCGGGATCGTCGCCGCGTTCTTCGCGATCCTGATCCTCTATATCCTGACCCGGCCGAACGCTGCGCCCGACAACAAAATCTAACCGGAGGATGGGCCGGCCATGACATGCTTGTCATTTCCGAACCGCCCCGCCTCGTCGTAAGGTCAGATCATGCGAATTCTCGTGATCGAAGACGACGCCCAGGCCGCGCAGTACCTGACCAAGGGTCTGCGCGAGAGCGGATTCGTCGTGGACCATGCGCCGGACGGGCCGCAGGGACTGTTCCTGGCGACCAGCGAGACCTACGACGCGATGATCGTCGACCGCATGCTGCCCGGCATGGACGGCCTCTTGATTGTCGAGACCATCCGGCGCAACGGCAACCAGACGCCGGTGCTGTTCCTGAGCGCCATGGGCCAGGTCGACGACCGCGTCCGCGGCCTGCGCGCCGGCGGCGACGACTACCTGACCAAGCCCTATGCCTTCACCGAGCTCCTGGCCCGGCTGGAGGCGCTGCTGCGCCGGGGCGCCGCGCCCGCGGCAGCGCAGACCGAGCTGCAGATCGGCGACCTGAAGATGGACCTGCTGTCGCGCAGCGTCACCCGCTCCGGCCGCAAGATCGACCTGCAGCAGCGCGAGTTCCAGATCCTGGAGTACCTGATGCGCCATTCCGGCCAGGTGGTCACCCGGACCATGCTGCTGGAGAATGTCTGGAACTATCACTTCGATCCGCAGACCAACGTGATCGACGTCCATATCAGCCGGCTGCGGCAGAAGATCGACCGGGACTTCGACACGCCGCTGCTGCAGACCGTGCGCGGCGCCGGATACTGCCTCCGTGCATCTGATTAGGGTCCTTCGCAGCTCGACCTTCCGCTACGCGATCATCTACATGCTGGTGTTCGGGATCTCCGTCGCCGGCGTCCTGGGCTTCGTGTACTGGCAGACGGTGCGGGTGATCGCCTCGCAGACCGACGACACCATCCAGGCCGAGATCACGGGCCTGGCCGAGCAGTACCGCCAGTTCGGCCTGCTGGGCCTTGTGCGCATCATCCGCGAACGCAGCCAGGCCGCCCCGGGCCGGCGCGGCCTGTACCTGCTGGCCGACCGCAACTACAACCGGATCGAGGGCAACCTGTCGTCCTGGCCGCCGATCGCCCGGAGCGCCGTCGACAGCACGGTCGATTTCCTTGTGGCGACCGATGCCGGCGGGGATTCCAAGCCCCAGGTGGCGCGGGCCCGCACCTTCGCCCTGGCCGGGGGCTTCTACCTGCTGGTCGGGCGCGACATGACCGAGCGCACCGACTTCACCAAGCTGATGACCGATGCGCTGATCGGCGGTCTGATCCTGACCGCCGTGCTGGGCATCGCCGGCGGCATCCTGATGAGCCGCAGCCTCCTGGCCCGGATCGAAGGCATCAATCGCGGCACCGAGGGCATCCTGCAGGGCGACCTGACCCGGCGCATGCCGGTGCGCGGCAACCGCGACGAGTTCGACCGCCTGGCCACCAGCCTGAACGCCATGCTTGACCAGATCGACGGGCTGATGACCGGCATGCGCGGCGTCGCCGACAACATCGCGCACGACCTGCGCAGCCCGATCTCGCGGCTGCGCAGCCGGCTGGAGGTCACGCTGATGAGCGAGACCGACGCCGACGGCTTCCGCCGGGCGATGGAAGACGCGATCCGCGAGGCCGACGGCATCCTCGCCACCTTCAACGCGCTGCTCGAGATCGCGCTGGCCGAGGCCGGGGCGGTGCGCGACCGGTTCAGCCCGATCGAGCTGTCGGCGCTGGCCGCCGATGCCGGCGAGCTGTACGGCCCGGTGGCCGAGGACAAGGGCCAGAGCCTGGCGACCGCGATCGAGCCCGGCGTGACCGTGCCCGGCAACAGCCACCTGCTGGCCCAGGCCGTGGCCAACCTGCTGGACAACGCCATCAAATACACGCCGGAGGGCGGCCGGATCTCGCTCGACGTCCGGCGCGACGGCGACGGCGCCGTGCTCGACATCCGCGACAGTGGTCCGGGCATCCCGGAGGAGGCGCGAGGCCGGGTGCTGGACCGCTTCGTCCGCCTCGACGCCAGCCGCAGCGCCCCGGGCGCCGGGCTGGGCCTGTCGCTGGTCTCGGCCGTGGCGCGGCTGCACCGGGCGACGCTGACCCTGGCCGACAACGCGCCCGGTTTGCGCGTCACGATGCGCTTCCCGCATGTGGCGCCGGCCAATCATCGGGACGGACATCAGGACCCGGCGTAATATTCAGACCTGACTGCGGGCTGGATGCCGCGGCTACTCCGGGTGCTCGTGTGTGCACTCCAGGCCATTCTCGCCATTCGTGCACTCCCAGATGGTAGAGGGGCCGGAGATGCCCGCCATCGGTCCGTCGCCGATATCCGCGAGAGAAAACCGGTCGGCGAGATTGCCGTACTTCACCTTCAGCGCCCGGAAAGCCTCGACAAACTCCTTCTGCTCCGCATTCAGCGGTGCCATCTTCTTCTGCTTCGTATCGGCTGTCGCCGAGCCTGCAAACATCGCGGCAGCAGCCACAAGCACGGGAATGAATTTCATCATCGACGGTCTCCAATATCGATTGGGACGCAGCCGGGCTTCTGGACGAGGTGGAGCACACCGGCCCCGTCTTCCGATGGAACCTTGAAGTTCGACACCGACTCATCCCATCACAATCGGGATTGTCGCGCGTCATATGAATGAATGATGCGACCTGCGCAGCCGAAGGCCACGCAGCTATAATCCGCCGGCGAGATCCCGCCGCATCACCTCGACCAGCCCGTCGAACACATCCTCGGTGCCGCCGATACGCTGGCGGCGGGCGCCCTCGCCGCCGGCCAGGAACGCCGCCTGTTCGGTGAACTTCATCCGGGTCCGGCTGCCGGCCGGCAGCAGCTCGATCGTCGCCAGCGAGGCCGAGACCCGCTGGCCGCCGAAGGTCATCTCATAGGCGTAGAGGATCCGCTGGCCGGGTACGATGTCGAGGTAATGGGCCCGGAACGTCATCTCCTGCCCGTCGGGCATCCGCCAGTGCTTGGCCTCGATGCCGCCGATGCGGAAATCGAACAGGTCCTCCAGCACCGTCCACTCCGGATGGCAGTCGGTCCAGCGCCGCTTCAGCGCCGGCTCCGCCCAGAAGCGGAAGGCATGCGCCGGGCTGCCGGGCAGGTCGCGCTCGACGACGAAAGTGGTGTGGTCGACGGTGCTCACGGCGTCTCCTCGGGGATCTCATGCATCAAGGCCTCCAGCCGGTCGAAGGCGGCGTTGAGGGCGGCTTCGCGGTCGCGGACCCAGTCGGCGATCACGGTCAGGGCGGCGGGCTGCAGGCTGTAGGTGCGGGCGCGACCCGCCTTGCGCGACATGACGATGCCGCTGTCCTCCAGGATCTTGAGGTGCTTCACCGCTGAGGGCAGGCGCATCCCTGCCGGCTCGGCCAGTTGCTTGACCGTGGCCGGGCCGCGGCTCAGGCGTTCGGCCATGCCCCGGCGGTTCGGGTCCGACAGGGCGATGAAGATGCGGTCGAGGGGCTGCATGCCTCAATCCAACAGTTTCCTTATATGGAAACTATCAGAGATCAGCCGTGAGGGCAACAACAGTTTCCATTCTCGGAAACCGTCCAGCCAGCCCTCATTGGACTCTTTATCATCTCGTCATGGCGAGCCCCAAAGGGGCGCGGCCATCCAGCGGCACCGGCCACTGGATGGCCACGGCGCTGCGCGCCTCGCCATGACGGGTTATTTTTTTGGGAACGCTGGTGTACTCCGGCCCTACCCCTTCACCGCCCCGGCCGACAGCCCCTCGACCAGGAAGCGCTGGAGATAGACGAAGCCGAGCGCGATCGGCACCACGGCGAGGACCGAGGCGGCCATCAGCCCGCCCCAGTCGGTCAGATGCGAGCCCTTGAACAGCATGATGCCGGGCGTGAGCGTCCGCCGCGCGTCGCTGTTGATCAGCACATAGCCGAACATGAACTCGTTCCACGCCGTGACGAAGGCGAAGACCGCGGTGGCGAAGATGCCGGGCGCCGAGACCGGCAGCAGCACCCGCAGGATGAAGCCGGTGCGGGAGCAGCCATCGATCTCCGACGCATCCTCCAGCTCGCGCGGCACGGCGTCGAAGAAGCCCTTCAGCATGAAGGTGCAGAGCGGGATGGTGAAGGTGCAGTAGACGATGATCAGCGCCGCATAGGTCGACAGCAGGCCGAGGCGCTGCATCAGGATATAGAGCGGCACCAGCAGCAGCACGCCCGGGATCATCTGCGACAGCAGCAGCGCGCCGCCGACCAGGCGAGACAGCGTCAGATAGGCCCAGCGGCTGAGCGCGTAGCTGCAGAACACCGAGACAGTGATGGTCAGGATGGTCGACCCGGCGGCGACGATCAGGCTGTTGCGGAAATAGGTCAGGAACTCGCTGTCCAGCAGCACCCGGGTGAAGTTCGACAGGGTCGGCGCGTCGATCCAGAAGCTGGGGTCGGCGCTGCGCACCTCATCCACCGGCTTCAACGCCGTGTCGACCATCCACAGGAAGGGGAACAGGCTGTAGGCCGCGAACAGGATCAGCGTGCCGTAGGTCACGAGACTGCGCAGCGACCGCTGGGAGGAGCCGACGACCATGGCTCAGCCCTCGTTTCGGCGCCGGGCGACGCCGTAGTGGTAGACGAAGAACAGGGTGGCCAGGAACGCCATCGACATCGAGGCCACGGCGCAGGCGGCGCCGACGTCGAAATCCTGCATGGCGTAGCGGTAGATCATGATCGGCAGCGTCTCCGACGCGTTCAGCGGGCCGCCTTCGGTCATCACCCAGATGAAGTCGAAATTGATCGCGGTCCAGACGATGTGGATGAAGATCAGGGTCAGCGACACGGTGCGCAGATGCGGCAGGGTGATGACCCGGAAGCGGCGCCAGGCCCCTGCCCCGTCCACCGCCGCGGCCTCGTGCAGCTCGCGCGGGATCGCCTGCAGCGCGGCCAGCAGGCTGAGGGTGTAGAAGGGATAGCTGCGCCAGATGTTGACGAAGGTCACGGTCAGCAGCGCCGTGTCCATCTGGCCGAGCCAGGGATAGGGCGCGTCGAGCAGACCCAGCTTCACCATCCAGATGTTCAGGATCCCGTAATCCGGCGTCAGCATCCAGGTCCAGTTCAGCCCGGCGACGGCGATCGGGATCACCCAGGGGATGATGATCAGGCCGCGGAAGATCGCCCGGAACCGCACCGGCTGGGCCAGCGCCACGGCCGAGGCGAGGCCGAGCGCGTATTCGCCCGCCACCGACAGCCCGGTCCAGATGGCGGTGTTCCAGAGGGCCGGCAGGAAGTCGCCGTCCTCCCACACCGTCAGGTAGTTGTCCCAGCCGGCGAAGCCGGTGACCGAGGGATTGACCAGGTTGACGTATCGCAGGCTGTCCCACAGCACCCGCAGCAGCGGATAGGCGACCAGGACCAGGACCAGGATCGCGGCCGGCGCCAGGAAGACCAGCGCGGCGCGCCGGATCCGGGCGGCGCGGGTCGGGGGACGGCGGGTGTCGACAGGCCGCGGCGGCGCCGATGCGCGTATCCCGATCTCGGCCGCAGCCTTCATGACGCTAAATCTCCCTGGTGCTTCGTCACTGAAGGGCCGGAGCCCGCCCCCTCACCCGAAATCGCTCCGCGATTTCGACCTCTCCCCGAGGGAGAGGTAAGTTTCCCTCTCCTCGGGGAGAGGGAGGGGCCCGACGCCGAAGGCGGCGGGAGGGTGAGGGGGTGACGCCGGCCGAGCCCCCCTTCTGCTACGACGAGCTCAGCTCGCCGGACTGGCGCAGCGCGCGGTTGACCTGCTTGCCGAGCCAGGCGGCCACCTCGGCCGGATCCTCCTTCTTCAAGAGCACACGGCCGATCGATTCTTCCATCGCCCGGGTGATCTGGCCCAGCGCCACCGGCGGGAAGACCACGCCGGTCGGCGCCAGCGAGGAGAAGCCCTCGCCCCACACGCCGGGGCTGACCACATCCTTGCGGATCGAGGTCGTCGGCCGCCCCGCCGCCTGGTAGTCGCGGCCGGTCATGAAGGCGGCGAAGGCCCAGGCCTCCTTCGGGTGCTGCGTCGACTTGTAGAGGAAGAAGGGGTTGATCTCGAAGAAGGTCGCCGGCTTCAGCTTGTAGGGCGGCGGCGCCACCTTCACATCGGCCATGGTCTGCGGGTTCTGCTGGGCGCGCGACTGCATCCAGGCGCCATCGACCGCCATGGCGTATTTGCCGAGGGCAAAGTTGCTGTCCTCCTGCTCCCAGCCCCAGCCGGCGGCTTCGGGCTGCATCGCGCCCTCGTCCAGCAGGCGGCGGTAGAAGGCGAAGACCTCGGTGGCCCGCGCCAGCTCCGCCGGGTCGTCGGCCCAGCTGTTCTTGTAGCCGCCGTCCGGCTGGCGCCGGGCGATGGCGACGTCGTTCTGGGCCAGGTACATGACCAGTTCCTGCGGCGCCCGCACGCCGGTGCCGGCGATGGCGAAGCCGTACTGCCCGGTGGCCGCCTTGACCTTCTGGGCAGTCGCGATCAGCTCGTCCCAGGTCTTCGGCGGCTCGGCGATGCCGGCCTTCTTCAGCATCTCCTCGTGATAGAGCAGCGCGCGGATGCCGAGGTAATGCGGCATCGCCATCAGCTTGCCGTCGATGGTCAGCGCCTCGATCACGTTGGGATAGATCCCGTCGCGCCCCGGCCAGTCGGCGGCATAAGGGGTGAGGTCGAGCAGCGCGCCCATGCGGTACAGCTCGCCGAACCATTCCGCCAGGCCCCAGGAGATGTCGGGCGCGTCGCCGCCGGCGACCGCCGTCACCAGCTTGTCGTGCAGGGCCCCGAAGGCGATGTTCTGGGTCTCGATCCTGATGTCCGGATGCGCCTGCTCGAAGGCGGCGATCTGCGCCTGCATCGCCTTGGCGTCGGGCTGGGCGGGGTCCCACGCCACCCAGAAGCGCAGGGTCACCGGCTCGGCCATGGCGGGCAGCGCCAGCAGCACCCCCGCCAGCATGAGCACGATCCTGGTCAATCTCATCATCGCCTCCCCTCGTTGATGGTCCGCCGGGGCGTTGATCGCCCCGGTCAGCTCGCGGCCTTGGCCGTGGCCCGAGCCTCGCGCAGCTGGTCGACGCTGCGCACCGACAGGCGGGCGGCGCCGCCCCAGTCGCGCGTCGCCACGCCGCCGCGGGCCAGGCGCTGCTTCGCGCCGTCGATCGCCTCGGCGTATTGCGGCAGCCACCCCGCCCGGGCCACCAGCAGCTCGTCGACCATCTGCCAGACCTCGTCCGGGTTGCAGACGGCGCCGACCAGCGGGTCGTGCAGCACGGCCAGGCGCAGCAGATCGAGGTCGCCGGTCACTGCCGCCTTGACCGCCATGCGCTGGACGTTGACCGAGGCGCTGCAGGTGGCCGCACAGCCCAGCGGCAGCTCCAGCCCCGCGGCCATGTTCAGACCGAAGCGGTCGACGAAGCCCGGCGTCTCGACGATGCAGTCCTGCGCCAGGTTGGTGATCAGCCCCTCGTTGCGCCGGTTGAAATGGCCGCGATAGACCCGGCCGGTCTCCAGCGCCTCGATGATGTAGCTGCCGTGCTCGTCGGAGCGGCGGTA
Source organism: Inquilinus sp. Marseille-Q2685 (assembly GCF_916619195.1). Taxonomy (NCBI): domain Bacteria; kingdom Pseudomonadati; phylum Pseudomonadota; class Alphaproteobacteria; order Rhodospirillales; family Rhodospirillaceae; genus Inquilinus; species Inquilinus sp. Marseille-Q2685. The sequence goes on along the minus strand of NZ_CAKAKL010000001.1, from coordinate 52,147 downwards.
GTCGGACAGCGGCGCCCCGGCCTCGGACAGCCAGCGCGGGAAATCGGTCTCGAACCAGTTCCGCTGCTCGGTGCAGTGGCGCAGATAGCCGCCGGTCTCGCCGTTGATCCAGTTCGACAGGTCGATCCAGCGGTTGATCTCGTCCGGCCGCTTCCGATACCAGGGCAGGTATTCGCTGAGATGGCCGTTGCTCTCGGTCGAGTAGCAGCCGAAGCGGCGCAGCACGTCGATCCGGACCTTCTCTTCCTTGCTGTAGCGCGGGTGGCGCTCGAACGCCTCCAGCAGTTCCGCCGCCTCGATCTTCCGGCCGCGGAAGCGGATGTCGATGTACCAGGTCTGGTGGTTGATGCCGGCGCAGATGTAATCCACCTCGCGCGGATCCTCGGCCCCCAGCACCTCGGCGATCTGATGCCAGCCGTGCTGCACGCCGTGGCACAGGCCGATGGTGTTGGCGACGCCGCCATGCTCGATCGCGGCCCAGGTGTTCATCGCCATCGGGTTGGCGTAGTTCAGGAACCACGCCCCCTCCTCCGCCTCCGCCCGGATGTCGCGGCAGAAATCGAGGATCTGCGGGATGTTGCGCTGGCCGTACAGGATGCCGCCGGCGCAGATGGTGTCGCCGACGCATTGGTCGACGCCGTATTTCAGCGGGATCTCGATGTCGCTGGCGAAGGCCTGCAGCCCGCCGACCCGGACGCAGCTGATGACGTAGCGCGCGCCTTCCAGCGCCCGGCGCCGCTCCAGCGAGGTGGTGACCTTCGCCGGCAGGCGGTTGGCCTCGATGTCGCGGCGCAGGATCTGCGCCACCATGTCGAGGTTGTCGGCATTGATGTCGTGCAGCGCGAATTCGGTGTCCTGCAGCTCCGGCACCTTCAGCATGTCGCGCACCAGCTTCCGGGTGAAGCCGACGCTGCCCGCGCCGATCACGGCAACCTTCATCGCATCCTCCCAGGGCCTGACAGCCCCTCGGCAAGCCATTTCGTGCTATGGTCTATGGGGCCGGGAAAACCGGCGAAAGAGGAATTTCGTGCGATCATGGGACATTCCATGCTGTCGGCGCTGCGCGAGCGGCTCCCTGGCGGAGTCTCGGTGGTGTTCCCGAAGGACCGCTACCGGCTGCACGCCATGGTCACCAGCGCCGGATACGACCGCTGCACCGACCCCGGCTACGACTGGCACGGGCTGAAGCGCGGCGACGCGCCCTTCGTGCTGCTGCAGCACACCATCGGCGGCCGCGGCCATCTGCGGGTCGAGCGCAGGCGCTGGGAGCTGCGGCCGGGCCAGACCATGCTGCTGCGCTTCCCGCACGACAACCGCTACTGGCTGGGCCGAAACCCGGAATGGGAGTTCTTCTGGCTGTGCCTGAACGGCCGCGAGGTGCTGCGGGTGTGGCGCGAGGTCATCGCAGCCCACGGCCCGGTGGTGATGCTGCCGGACGGAGCGGTCGAGCGGCTGGCGGGCTTCTGCCTGTCGGCGCTGCAGGGCGAAGCCGCCAGCCCGGCCCGCGCCTCCGCCCTCGCCTACAGCGCCGCCATGGGGCTGGCCGAGGAGCTGCTGCCTTGGGGCGAGATGCCGGCGGCGTCGCCCCGGCCGGCGGCGATCGAGCGCGCCGTGTCGCTGTGCGCCGGCCAGCCGGCCGAACGGATCGACGTCGCCCGCATGGCCAAGGCAGCGGGTTACAGCCGCTATCACTTCAGCCGGGTCTTCGCCGCACATGAAGGCACGACGCCGGCCCGCTACCTGCTGCGCCTGCGCATGGAGGAGGCGGCGCGGCTGCTGCATGTCGACGAGGCGCCGGTCAAGGTGATCGCGCAGCGCTGCGGCTTCGACGACGCCAACTACTTCCCCAAGGTGTTCCGCCGCTTCTACGGCATCGGCCCGCGCGACTTCCGCCGCAGCGGCATGTATGCCGGGGCGATGCGGGCCGGCCGGGGGGACGAGGCCGGCCCGCCGCCTCCGGCCTAGCCGGCGTTGCCGCCGCCGGCGATGGCCGACGGCTTGCCGCCGACGGGGATGTCGAGCCCCTGCTTCAGGCTGTTCAGGTAGAATTCGCGGATGCGGCCGTTCTCCGGGTCGCTGACGAAGGCACTGTTGCCGATGACGGCGACGGCCGGTGCGGGCGCCGCCGCGTCCCAGGCGCAGTCGAAGGCCGGGACGGCGACGAACTCCGCCACCTCCTTCCACTCCGGCGCGATCTCGTAGACGCGCAGCTTGCCGTCCTGGGTCAGATTGACGACGCGCTTGCCGTCGCTGGTCAACTCGTACTGGCACACCGCCTGGCCGTCGGGGATCTGGAACACGTCCTCGGCCGTCAGCGTCTCGGCCTTCGGGTCGATCCGCAGCAAGGCGGCGAACGGACGTCCCTGGTCGCCGCCGTAGTTCGCGACCAGGTGCTGTCCCGCCGGGCCGGCCTTGATCGTGCTGGCGCGGCGGCCGTCGGGATAGGCGAGCTTGCGCGCGCCCCACGCCCCGTCCGGCCCCTTGCCCACGACCAAGACGCCGCCGTCGCTGGCGGCATCGCCCTCGATCTCGGCATTGCAGCCGAAGACATGGACGTCCTGCAGCCCGGCATGGCCGTGGAACTCCTTGCACGACCTGTCCGGGTCCGCCGTGTCGTTGAAGGACGCGACCGGCTTCCAGCCCTGCGCCCTGTCGAGGATCTGAAAGCCGTTCGGCCGCGACGACACGGTCTTGTCGTCGCCCTTGGCATAGGCCTCCTTCGACACCGAGACCAGGAACCGGTCGCCGCCGAGCGGCACGGCGATGCCGTGCTGCGGCGCGGGCGCCGGCCAGACGGTGGTCTCGACGGTGTCGTCGTCCAAGGCGTCGAGCCGGATCGCCACCACCTTCGGGTCGCTCTCGCCCAGCCAGGGGCGCTGCCCGTCATAGAAGACCGTCAGCCACCCCTGCTCCGACACGACATGGGACGGCTTGTCGCCGGTGAGGGCCAGGTCGAGCAGCTTCACCTCGCCCTTCTCGATGTCGAAATGGTCCTCGTGCGATTCATAGAACAGGCCGCTGTCCAGGAACCGGATGGTGCCGGCTTCGTCGCCCGTGCGGATCACGACGAAGCGGCCGCCTTCGGTCGCGATCAGCGTCGGGTCGGCCTTCGACACCTCGAAGCTGTGCGTCACCTTCGCGGAGTCCAGGTCGAGCACGCTGACGACGGGCTTCTCGTGGTCGGCGAAGACCAGACGGCCGCGCGACACATGCTCATGGGCGGAAGCGTCGGCAGAGAGCGCGGCCAGCAGCGCTGCGGCGGCGGACAATCGGGATGCGGTCATGTCGGGCGGGCTCGTGGAATTTGTGATTTGAATTTATGTTATATCATAACAGAACAAGGCAACAAGACACTGCTCGCGTTCCATTCACCGTCATGGCGAGCCGGCGAAGCCGACGTGGCCATCCCAGGGGGTTGGTGCGAGCGGCTCTGGATGGCCCACGCCCCTTCGGGGCTCGCCATGACGGAACGGACTGGGGGTTGGTCCCGAGACTCCCGCCTCAGACCTCGACCCGGATCGTTGCCGACAGCAGTTCGGCGCGATCGGCCCTGGTGCCGACCAGGATCTCGATCTCGCCGGCCTCCAGCACCGGCTTGAGATCGAGGCCGGGGAACTGCAGCGCCTCGGCCGCCAGCGGCAGGCGCAGCAGCTGCTTCTGGCCGGGGGCCAGAGCCGCCTTGGCCATGCCCTTCAGCTCGAGGAGCGGCCGGGCCACGCTGGCCACCGGATCGCGGGTGAACAGGAACACCGTCTCCTCCCCCGCCACCCCCCCGGTGTTGGTCACCGCCACCTCGACCGTCAGCGTCTCGCCGGGGCGCAGCACCGGGGCGGAGACACGCAGGTCGCCGAGGGCGAAGCGGCTGTAGGACAGGCCGTGGCCGAAGGGGAATTCCGGCGTCGACGGCAGGTCGATGTATTTGCTGGTGTAGTGCTGGTCTGGGTCAGTCGGGCGGCCGGTGTTGCGCTCACCGAAGAAGATCGGCACCTGGCCGACATCGCGCGGCCAGGTCACCGGCAGCCGGCCGGAGGGGTTGACCGCGCCGGTCAGCACGTCGGCGACAGCATGGCCGGCTTCGTGGCCGAGGAACCAGGTGGCGGCGACCGCCGCCGCGCGCTCGAACAGCCAGGGCAGCATCAGCGGGCGGCCGGAGGTCAAGAGCGCCACCACCGGCACGCCGAGGTCGAGCACCGCCTCGGCCAGGTTGCGCTGGCGGCCCGGCAGCCCGGGCCGGGCGCGGCTGGCGGCCTCGCCGCTCATGATCGCCGCCTCGCCGACGCACAGCAGCACGATCTCGGCGCCGCGCGCGGCCTCGACCGCCGCGGCGATGCCGGCGTCGCCGCCGGTCTCGATCTCGGTGCCCGGGACATAGGCGATCTCGGCCTGCGGCAGGGCGGCCTTGATGCCCTCGAGGATGGTCACCGCCTCTTCCCACCACCCGGCGCCGGCCCAGGAGCCGAGCATCTCCGTCCGCGCATCGGCCAGCGGGCCGATCACGGCGATGCGCTTCGCCGTCGGCGCCAGCGGCAGCACGCCCTTGTTGGTCAAGAGCACGATCGACTTCGCCGCCGCTTCGCGCGCCAGGCGCCGCCGCTCCGCCGCGTGGAAGGCGTCGGGCACGGCGACGACGCGGCGATAGGGATCGGCGAACAGGCCCAGCCGCTGCTTCAGCCGCAGCACCCGGCGGACCGCGTCGTCGATCTCCGCCTGGGTGACCAGGCCGCGCTGCAGCGCCGTCGGCAGGCCGGCGGCGTAGGCGCCGCTCATCATGTCCATGTCGACGCCCGCCTTCAGCGCGAGCGCCGCGGCCTCGACCGCATCGGCGGCGACGCCGTGGGCCAGCAACTCCATGATCGCGTTGTAGTCGCTGATCACCGCGCCCTCGAAGCCGAGCTCGCCGAACAACGTGCCACGCAGCAGGCGGGCGCTGGCGGTCATCGGCACGCCGGCGACGTCGTTGAAGGACGGCATCACCGTGGCCGCTCCGGCGGCGACGGCGGCGGCGAAGGGCGGCAGGTAGACCTCGCGGATCGCCCGGTCCGACACCTCGGCCGAGTTGTAGTCGCGGCCGGCGAGCGCGGCGCCGTAGGCGAGGTAGTGCTTGGCGCAGGCCGCCACCGCGCCGGGCGCCGAGAGGTCGGCGGTCTGGTAGCCGCGGACCTTGGCCTCGGCGATGCGGCTGGCGAGCCAGGGGTCCTCGCCAGGGCCCTCGGAGATGCGGCCCCAGCGCGGGTCGCGGGCGATGTCGAGCATCGGCGAGAAGACGAGGTCGAGGCCGTCCTCCGCCGCCTCCATCGCCGCCTCGCGGGCCGTGTGCTCCCACAGCTCGGGCGAGAACAGCGCCGCCTCCGCCAGCGGGATCGGGAAGATGGTGCGGTGGCCGTGGATGACGTCGAAGGCGAAGAGCAGCGGGATCTTCAGCCGCGTCTCCTCCACCGCCATCCGCTGGGTCTCGCGCACCCGCTCCGGCCCCCAATGGTTGAACAGGCTGCCGATGCGGCCGGCGCGGATGCCCTCGGTGACGTCGCCCGGCAGCCCCGGCCCGGTGATCGCCAGGGTCGACGACATCATGGTGAGCTGGCCGATCTTCTCGTCGAGCGTCATCGCCGCGAGCAGGGTTTCGATCCGATCCACAGCCGACTCCGCCTAGCCGCCTCCCCGGGAGGCCCGCCCGGGATGAAGACAAAAAAAACGGGCGCCGGAAAGGGGAAACCGGCGCCCGAGTCGAGGGGAAGAATGAAGAAGGCCGAGACTGGGATCAGGCCTTCGGCAGCTTCAGCGCGACGAAGCGCTGGTCGCCCTGGCGGTTGATCAGCAGCATCACGGCGTTGCGGTCGGCCTCCTTGGCCGCCTTGACCTGCTTGGCCACCTCGGACGGGGTCTTCACCGTCTCGCTGCCGACCCGGACGATGACGTCGCCGGGGCCGACCCCGGTCTCGCGCGCCGGGCCGTCCTCGCGGATGCCGGTGACGAGCACGCCCTCGACCTCGTCCGGCACGGCGTATTCGCGGCGCACCTTCGGCGTCAGGGCCGAGAGCGACAGGCCGAGCTGGTCGTCGACCGCGGGGCCGTTCTCCTCGGCGCTGGCGACCTTCTCCTGCGAGGCCGGCAGCTTGGCGATCTCGACCGAGACGGTCTCGGACTTGCCGTTGCGCAGCACCTCGACCGGCACGGTCTTGCCGGCGGCGGTGTCGGCGACCAGGCGCGGCAGGTCGGACAGCTGGTTCACCGGCTTGCCGTCATAGGTGGTGATCACGTCGCCCTGGTGCAGGCCGGCCTTCAGCGCCGGGCTGTCGTCCTGCACGTCGGCGACCAGGGCGCCGCGGGCCTTGTCGAGGCCGAGCGCCTCGGCCATCTCCGGCGTCACCTGCTGGATCTGTACGCCGAGCCAGCCGCGCTGGACGCTGCCATGCTCGCGGATCTGGGTGATCACCGTCTTGGCCAGGTTCGACGGGATGGCGAAGCCGATGCCGACCGACCCGCCCGACGGCGAGTAGATCGCGCTGTTGATGCCGATCACCTTGCCGCTTGTGTCGAAGCTGGGGCCGCCCGAATTGCCGCGGTTGATCGGCGCGTCGATCTGCAGGAAGTCGTCGAACGGGCCGGAATGCAGGTCGCGGCCGCGGGCCGAGACGATACCCGCCGGGACGCTGCCGCCGAGGCCGAACGGGTTGCCGACGGCGACGACCCAGTCGCCGACCTGGGCCGCGTCGCTGTCGCCCCACTCCACCGCGGTCAGCTTCTTGTCGGTGTCGATCTTGAGCAGGGCGAGGTCGGTCTTCTCGTCGGTGCCCACGACCTTGGCCGGGATCACGGTGCCGTCATTGAGGGTGACGCTGATGTTGTCGGCGTCCTTCACCACGTGGTTGTTGGTGACGATGTAGCCGGCCGGGTCGATGATGAAGCCTGAGCCGGCGCCATGGATCACCTGGTCGCTCTCTCCGCCGCCGCCGCGCGGGCCGCGACGGCGGGGCTGCTGCTCGTCGAAGAAGCGCTTGAAGAACTCGTCGAAGGGCGAGCCGGGCGGGAACTGGCGCATCCGCGGGCCGTTGCCGCCCTCGTCCTCATCGGCCATCTGCGAGGCCGACGGACGCTCGGTGGTCGAGACATTGACCACGGCCGGCGTCACCTGGCGCACCAGGCCGGCAAAGGAACCGGGAGCGGACGGGACGATCGAGGTCTGCGGCTCGGTCTGGTTCTGCGCCACCGCCGGATGGTCGAAGGTCAGGACAGCCCCGACCGGCACGCCGATCAGGGCCGTGCCGAGCAGCAGCGCCGCCGTCATCCGGCGGAGGCCGGTCCGAGGGCCGCGATCGTCGGAACCGAAGGGGGTCTTCATCTGCATCATCTCCACCACTGTCCAAAGCGCCGGGCCGCGATCGGTCGGCATGTGATGCACAAGATGGGATGCCGGCGTTTAACCTCCTGTTTCGACGCCATTAATTCGGCTTAATATTGATCCGCCGCGGGGCGGCCCGGCAAAGCTGTCGGCGTCCTGCCCCCAACCTTAACGAAAAGTATGTTGCCGGCCTGACCCTCGAGGCGCAGAACCAGACCATGGTTTCGGCCAGTGCCGGCAGTGCGCATCAGCGCCCCGCCAGCATCCGACGACCAACTGTCGGCGCGACCCTTGTGTCGTCCATGCCGGCAACTGGGAGAACCGAACGGTTGTTCTTGGCGCCGGTCGGACCCATATCCCGAATTATCGGCCGATACAGTCGTCATCCGTCAGGATGGGCCGGAGAAAGATGCGATGGTGACAGCATTCCTGGTCGTCTGGGCCGTGGTCGGCCCCTCCGTCGGCCTTGCCGTCGGCGCCTGGTGGTGCAGCCGCGAGCGGGAGGAGCCGGACCGGCTCGGTTCCCGCCATGCGGTGCCGTCTACCGAACGATCGCTGGGGTGGCGCTGACCGGCGGCCGCGCCGCAGCCGTCAGATGATGGTCAGGATCGACTGAAGCTCGGCCGGATCGATCTCGGGCTGCGGGTCTCCCCAATGCGCCGGCGTCTCGTCCGAGATCTGGCTGAGGACGTGCACGCGGACATCGCGGCAGCCGTCGATCCGCTGCTGCACGGCGGCATCGGCCGGCCAGACGGTGGCGACCAGCATCAGCACGTAGGCGAGATCGTCGGTCGCGTCGGAGAGCGGCAGCAGCAGGGTTCGCTTGCGGACGCTGTCGAGCCCGTCGGACAGCGCGAATTCGGCGTAGAGCGGCCGTTCGGAGAGCTGGACCGACATCAGCGCCCGGCGCATCGCCTCATGGCGCTCGCCGGTGCACAGCTCCTCCAGCGGCCGCCCGGGCAGGCTGCGGTCCGAAGGCAGCCCCGCGCCCTGGGCGTCCAGAGCGAAGCGGAACGTTCCCTCGCACGGCATCCAGGCCCACAGCAGGATCGGCGGCGGCAGCCGGCTCAGGCTGGCGAAGATCATGTCGTCACAGGCCGGAAGCCGGCCCTTCGCCGCGAGCTGGCCCCATATCCGGTAGACCGTCCGCAACTGCCGGTCCGCGATCGCCTCGTCGAACGCCACGCTAACCATCCCCCCACAGGAAGCTCGCCGCACACGCGAGAAAACTCTGCTCTCACATCCTAAACTATGCATCCCCCAATTGGAGGATGACATTGAAAGTTTTGATACAGCCGACGACGATTCGTCGAGACCGTTACCGCGGCGCAACGATGTTGTCATAGATCCCGGCTCTGCGGCGCATCATTCCATGCGGCCGCAGAGCCGAAAGAGGGGAAGTTTGATCCGCGGCTCGGCAGGCCCTCAGGCCCGCAGCCTCTCGTTGTTCGGGTCGAAGGGCGATTCCTCGATCACCACGGCGCGGTGCGGCTTGCCGAGGATGATCACGTCCAGCTCGGTGCCGATCTCTCCGAGATCCGGCCGGACCATCGCCAGGGCCAGGGACTTGCCCAGACGCCAGCCATAGCCGCCCGAGGTGCAGCGGCCGACCAGTTCGCCGCCCCTGGTGATCGGCTCGTTGCCGCGGGCGTCGGCGTCGGTGACGTCGAGCACCTCCAGGGTGACGAAGCGGTTCCGGAAGCCGCGCTCGCGCCAGGCCACCAGCGCGTCGCGGCCGATGAAGTCGCCCTTGTTCGGATGGACGAACCGGTCGAGCCCGGATTCCAGCGCCGCGTATTCGATCGACAGTTCGCGCGGGATCAGGCGGTAGGACTTCTCCAGCCGCAGGGAGTCCATCGCGCGGATGCCGAAAGGCTTGAGGTCGAACTCGCGGCCGGCATCCATCAGCAGGTCGAAGATGGTGTTCTGCATCTCGATCGGGTGATGCAGCTCCCACCCCAGCTCGCCGACGAAGTTGACGCGCAGCGCCTGGGCCTGGGCGATGCCCACATTGATCGGCTTGCCCGACAGCCAGGGGAAAGCGGCGTTCGACAGGTCGGTGTCGGTGACCTTCTGCAGCAGGTCGCGGGAATGCGGGCCCGCCAGCACGAAGACGCCGGTCTGGGTGGTGATCTTCTGCAGCTCGACCGAGCCGTCGCGCGGCCGCAGCTTCTGCAGCGTGTCCCAGTCGTGCCGCTCGAAAGCGCCGGCGCCGACCAGGTAGTAGCGGTTCGGCCCTTCGCAGTAGATCGTGAACTCCGACCGCACGCCGCCGTTCTTCGACAGCAGATGCGCCAGCGTCATGCGGCCCGGCTTCTTCGGCACCCGGTTGGCGACGATGCCGTCTAGCCAGGCGGCCGCGCCCGGCCCGCCGACCGTGTATTTGGCGAAGGCCGACATGTCGAGCAGGCCGACCTTCTCGTGCACATGCCGGGCCTCGCGGCCGACGAACTCGAAGTAGTTCGAGCGGCGGAAGCTCCACTTCTCGCGGATCGGCTCGCCCGGCACCACCGGCGGGTGGTTCTCGTTGACCAGCGTGTCCGGCTTGTTGAGGTCGGCCTCGCTGAGGCTGTAGCCCTCGGGCGCGAACCAGTTCGGCCGCTCCCAGCCGTAGACGGTTCCGAACACCGCGCCGAGCGCCTTCATCCGGTCGTAGCAGGGCGCCCGCTTCAGCGGCCGCGCCGCCGCCCGCTCCTCGTCCGGGTAGTGGACGGTGAAGACGTTGGCGTAGGCCTCCTCGTTCTTGGTGCGGAGATAGCCGCGCGAGGCGTAGGGGCCGAAGCGGCGCGGGTCGACGCCCATCATGTCGATCGAGGGCTCGCCCTCGACGATCCACTCGGCCAGCTGCCAGCCGGCGCCGCCGGCGGCGGTGACGCCGAAGCTGTGGCCCTCGTTCAGCCAGAAGTTCCGCAGGCCCCAGGCGGGCCCGATGATCGGGCTGCCGTCCGGGGTATAGGCGATGGCGCCGTTGTAGACCTTCTTGACCCCGACCTCGCCGAAGGCCGGCACGCGGGCGATCGCGGTCTCGATATGCGGCGCCAGCCGCTCCAGATCCTCCTGGAACAGCTCGTATTCCGACTGGTCGTCCGGCCCGTCGACATAGCAGCAGGGCGCGCCCGGCTCATAGGGGCCGAGGATGAAGCCGCCGGCCTCCTCGCGCAGGTACCAGGAGCTGTCGGCCTCACGCAGCACGCCCATCTCCGGCAGGCCCTGGCGGTGCCGCTCCTGCACCGCCGGATGCGGCTCGGTGACGATGTACTGGTGCTCGACCGGGATCACCGGCACGTCCAGTCCGACCATGGCGCCGGTGCGGCGGGCGAAGTTGCCGGAAGCCGAGACCACATGCTCGCAGGTGATGTCGCCCTTGTCGGTCTTGACCAGCCATTCTCCGGACGGCGTCTGCTCGATGCCGAGGACGGTGGTGAAGCGGTAAATTTCGGCCCCCATCGTCCGGGCGCCCTTGGCGAAGGCCTGGGTCAGGTCGGCCGGCTGGATGTAGCCGTCATCCGGATGCTGGATCGCGCCGATGATGCCGTCGGTCTCGCAGAGCGGCCAGATCTCCTTGACCTGGGCCGGGGTCAGGATGTTGACCTTGACCCCGATCGTGTCGGCCACGCCCTTGTAGTACATGAACTCGTCCCAGCGGTCCTTCGTCCGGGCGAGGCGGATGTTGGAGACCTGGCGGAAGCCGACATGCTGGCCGGTCTCGGCCTCGAGCGCGTTGTAGAGCCTGACCGAGTATTTGTGGATCTGCCCGACCGAGTAGCTCATGTTGAACAGCGGCAAGAGGCCGGCGGCATGCCAGGTCGAGCCCGAGGTCAGTTCCCTGCGCTCGATCAGGACGACGTCCGTCCAGCCCTTCTTGGCCAAGTGATAGAGCGTGCCCACGCCCACCACGCCGCCGCCGATCACCACCACGCGCGCTGTCGACTTCATCTTCGAACCGCTCCCTGCGGGCCCATCCGGCCATCCTGACGCGAGTGTCCGGGCGGGGCCGGTTCCGGGCTAACCCAGCCGCGACCTGTGATGTCGCAGGCCCGCCAAACGCCGGCCCCGGACATCGGGCATGTCGCAATCGGACTGGCCGTCGGCGTCGGGATCGGCATGCTGGCGGCAGATTCCCGCGAGGCCCGACATGACGCTGCCGCCGAACCCGAAGATCGTCTTCCTCGACCGCGAGACCCTGGCCCCGGCGATCCGGCTGCGGCCGCCCGCCTTCCCGCATCGCTGGGAGGAGCATCAGCGGACCGCGCCGGAGCAGGTGCAGGAGCGGCTGCGGGGCGCGAGCGTCGCGGTGATCAACAAGGTGCCGCTGCGCGAGCCGGTGCTGGAGCGGCTGCCGGACCTCCGCCTGATTGCGGTCGCCGCCACCGGCACCGACTGCGTCGACACCGCCTGGTGCGACCGCCACGGCATCGCGGTCTGCAACATCCGCGGCTATGCCGTGCACACGGTGCCGGAGCATGTCTTCGCCCTGATCCTGGCGCTGCGCCGGTCGCTGCTGCCCTATCGCCGCTCGGTCGAGGCCGGGCGCTGGCAGGAGGCGAAGCAGTTCTGCTTCTTCGACCACCCGATCCTGGACCTGCACGGCGCCCGGCTGGGGCTGATCGGCGGCGGGTCGCTGGGCAGCGCGGTGGCGACGATCGGCCGCGCCTTCGGCATGGACGTGGTCTTCGCCGGCCGCAAGGGCGACGCGGCGCCAGCCGATGGGCGCGTTCCGTTCGACGAGGTGATCGAGACCAGCGACGTGATCTCGCTGCACTGCCCGCTGCGGCCGGAGACGCGCGGCCTGATCGGCGCCGCGGAGTTCGCCCGGATGAGGCCGGAGGCGCTGCTGATCAACACCGCCCGCGGCGGGCTGGTGGACGAGGACGCGCTGACCGAGGCGCTGCGGACCGGCCGCATCGGCGGTGCCGGCTTCGACGTGGCGATGCCGGAGCCGCCGCCGACCGATACGCCGCTGATGAAGCTGTTGGATCTGCCGAACTTCATCCTGACCCCGCATGTCGCCTGGGCCGGCCGCAACGCCATGCAGGCCCTGGCCGACCAGTTGATCGACCTGATCGACGCCTTCCAGCAGGACAAGCCGTTCAACCTGGTGGCGGGCGCGCCGAAGGGCTGACGTCCGGACCTTGGACCACCGACGAGCTTGGCCTTCCGCCGTATGCGAGGCAGACTGACCGGAAACGGCCCGTCCGCGCCGGCATCCCCTGCCCCGCCGCGGCCGCCCCCGCAGAACGCGCCACCAGACCAGCCTGATCGGAAGGACGGACGCATGACGACGGTTCCCAGCATCGCGCATCGCCGGCTCGGCGGCCTCGATGTCTCCGCCATTGGGCTCGGGCTGATGCCGCTCTCGGGCGTCTACGGCGCCGCCGACGACGCGGCCTCGGAAGACCTCATCCGCCGCGCCATCGACCTCGGCGTCGACCATCTCGACAGCGCCGACATGTATGGCTGGGGCCACAATGAGGAGCTGCTGGGCCGCGCCATCAAGGGCCGGCGCGACCGCGTGGTGCTGGTCACGAAGTTCGGCCAGATCCGGCGCGACGGCCAGCCGAACGGCGTCGACGGCCGGCCCGAATACGTGGCCCAGGCCTGCGAGGCCAGCCTGCGGCGTCTGGGCGTCGACATCATCGACCTGTACTACCAGCACCGGGTCGACCCGGCGGTGCCGATCGAGGAGACGGTCGGCGCCATGGCCCGGCTGGTCGAGCAGGGCAAGGTCCGCCATCTCGGCCTGTCCGAGGCCGGGGCGGACACCATCCGCCGGGCCCATGCCGTGCATCCGATCGCGGCGGTGCAGACCGAATACTCGCTGCTGTACCGGGCCGAGGCGGAGGCGACGCGGGCGGTCACACGGGCGCTCGGGATCGGCTTCGTCGGCTATTCCCCGCTCGGCCGCGGCTTCCTGGCCGGCGCGATCCAGGACATCTCGCAGATCGACGGCCGCCGGGCGGCGCATCCGCGCTTCCAGCCCGAGAACTTCGCCCACAACCGTGCCCTGGTCGACCGTTTCGAGGCGCTGGCGGCCGAGAAGGGCTGCGCGCCGTCGCAGCTGGCCCTGGCCTGGGTGCTGGCCCAGGGCGACGACGTGGTGGCGATCCCCGGCACCCGGTCGATCGCGCGGCTGGAGGAGAATCTCGGCGCCCTGCAGGTGACGCTGACGCCGGAGGACCTGGCCCGTCTGGACGCCGCGATCCCGCCCGGCGCCGCCGCCGGCACGCGCTATCCCGCCGCCGGGATGACGTCGGTGCAGATCTGATCACAACGGCCGGAAATATTGACCCGTCATGGCGAGCCCCGAAGGGGCGTGGCCATCCAGGGCGGCTCGCACCGGCCCCTGGATCGCCATGTCGCTTCGCTCCTCGCGATGACGAGGAAGGGACTGGAAAGGTTGGTTCAGAGCTCGCTGGTATGAGGCTCCCCCGCTCCGATCACGACGCCCGGCGCCAGCCCTCCCCGCCTTCGCGCCAAGCGCCGAGGCGTGCGACCGCCGTCTCGAGCGTTTCCTGCCGCTTGGCGAAGCAGAGGCGGATCAGGCGGCGCATGTCGCGGCCGGCATAGAAGGTGCTGACCGGCACCGCGGCGACGCCGGATTGCCGCAGCAGCGCGTCGCAGAAGGCGATGTCGTCGCCGGCCGGGTCGAGCCCGGCGATGTCGACGCAGAGGAAATAGGTCGAGGGGCAGTCCAGCACGTCGAAGCCGGCGTCGCGCAGGCCGTCGGCCAGCAGGTCGCGGCGCTGCTGCAGCGTCGCGCGCAGCCGGTCATAGTAGCCGTCGCCGAGCCGCAGCCCTTCGGCCACCGCCGCCTGCAGCGCCGGCGGGGTGGTGAAGGTCAGGAACTGGTGGGCGCGGGCGACCGGGGCCAGCAGGTCGGCGTCGCCCATGACGTAACCGACCTTCCAGCCGGTGACCGAGAAGGTCTTGCCGGCCGAGCCGATGCGCAGGCAGCGGCCCCGCGCCTGCGGCAGCGCCATCAGCGGCAAATGGCGGCGGCCGTCGAAGGTCAGGTGCTCGTACACCTCGTCGCAGATCGCGACCAGGTCGTGCCGATCCAGCAGGCCGGCGATGAAGGCCAGCTCGTCCCGGTCGAAGATCTTGCCGCAGGGGTTCATCGGCGTGTTCAGCACGATCATCCGGGTGCGCGGCGTGATCGCGTCGGCCAGCTCCTGCCGCGGCAGGTCCCAGCCCGGCGGCTGCAACCGCACCGGCACCGGCACGCCGCCAGCGCGGCGGATCATGGTGCCGTAGCAGTCATAGGCCGGCTGGAAGACGATCACCTCGTCGCCCGGGTTCAGCAGGCCGAGGAAGCAGTCGCCGATCGCCTCGGTGGCGCCGGAGGTGACCAGCACCTCCCGCTCCCAATCGAGGTCGAGGTCCCAGAAGCGCCCGGCATGCTCCGCCACCGCCTGGCGCAGCGCCGGTACGCCGAGCATCGGCGGGTATTGGTGCGGGCCGGAGCGCAGGGCCGCGATCGCGGCCTCGACCAGCTCCGGCGGCTCCAGCGCCTCCGGGAAGCCCTGGCCGAGATTGATCGCGCCCAGCTCCGCCGCCAGGCGGGACATGGCTTCGAAGACGGAGGTGCCGCAGTCGCGGAAGATCGTGTTGACCATGATCGGCGACGTAATCACGCGGCCGATCCGTGCGTCCAGAAGATTCTCCATCAAACATGAAGTCTCTGGATCAATACACAGAATTATTCAGTTCATTCTGCGGCCGGGAACCGACCGGCGGCTCCTCCTTCAGGGCATCGGCGAATTTCCGCATCAGCCGATAGCCGAACGGCGGGCGCGATGTAAGAGTCGGCCGGCACGGTCGGGCCGGAGGCACGTATGGATTGGGAGCCGATTTCCGAGGCAGAGGACGAGCTGGAGCGCGTGATCCGGGAGCTGATGGAGATCGTGCGCACCGGCTACGGCATCGGCGGCCGGTTCGGACCGCCGAGACCGGGCCCCGCGCCCGGCCACGGATAGACCGCCCTACTCCTCCGCCTCCCGCTTGTCGAACGCCTCCCGGGCGGCATCCAGCGCCGGGAAGTTGCGCTCGGCCCAGCGGTCCAGGGCCGTCAGGGTCTCGCTCAGGGATTCGCCGAGGGGGCTGAGCCGGTATTCGACGCAGGGCCGGGCGGTGTGGAAGTCCTGGCGCAGCACGAGGCCGTTGCGCTCCAGGTCGCGCAGGGTCTGGGCCAGCATCTTCTGCGAGATGCCGCCGATCCGGCACAGCAGGGCGGCATTGCGCATCGGCCCGCCGGCCAGGGCGGAGAGGATCAGCACCGACCATTTCGACGCGACCAGCTCCAGCGCGTGGCGGGCCGAGCAGGTCTCGTCGAAGACATCCGGCATGGAGGCCGGTTCGGCGGAATCCGGAGGCGCCATGGTTACCTCGAGGTGCGTAATTGCGGGCCGGGGGCCCTTTCCCGATACATGGAACCGTATCGCGGATTGCAAGCCTCGTGAGGAGACGGATGAAGGTCCTCATTCTCAGCTCCAGCCCCCGGCGCGAAGGGAACTCCGCCGTCCTCGCCGGAGCGGTCGCGGCCGGACTGGCCGAAGCCGGCCATGTCGCCGAAACGGCCCATCTGGCCGACGAGATCGGCGCCTTCCTGCGCGACTGCCGGCAGTGCCGCCGGCCGGACGGCAGCTGCGCCATCGACGACGGGTACAGGTCGCTGTTCCTCGACCGGTTCCTCGCCGCCGACGGGCTGGTCCTGGCCACGCCGATCTACTGGTACGGCATGTCGGCCCAGCTCAAGGCCTTCTTCGACCGGATGTTCTGCTACGTCGCCGCCTCCTACCCCGAATCCGAAAGCGTCAAGGCGCGGATGACCGGCAAGCGGATCGGCCTCGTGCTCAGCTCCGAGGAGGCCTATCCCACGGTCTCCGCCGCCATCGTGCAGCAGATCCGGGAATACAGCCGCTACACCCGGTCGCGATTCGCCGGGGTGGTGCATGGCTACGGCAACGCCCGCGGCGAAGTGCGGCGCGACCCGCTGGACCCGCTGGCCGAGGCCCGCCGGCTGGGGCGCGGCTTCTTCGACCGCTATGCCACCGACTACGAGATCGACACCGACCGTCCCGCCCGGGTCTGGCCCGAGGCGGCGGCCTGACCGGGCGCCCTCGCGCGGGTTGTGCCCGCCGCCCGGATGGGACAGGATCGCGCCGCCGCGCCACGGCGCGCAGATTCCATCGCGTGGAGGAAGGGTATGACGTCTCGCCTGTTCGGATCCGGCCGGAATGTCGGGGCGGCGCTGCTCGGCCTCCTGCCGCTCCTGGCCGCCGGCCCGGCCCTGGCCGATTTCGGCTCCTGCGTCGCCGGCCTGGCCGACGCCGCAGCGAAGGCCGGGGTCGACCGCGACGTCGCCGCCCGCGCCTTCGACGGGCTGACCCAGCCGGACGACAAGGTGCTGCGCTTCTCGCAGGCGCAGCCGGAATTCGTGACGCCGATCTGGGACTACCTGGCCTTCCTGGTCGACGACCAGCGCATCGCCGACGGCCGGGCGATGATGTCGAAATACGGCCGCGTGCTGCAGCAGGCGGAGCAGCGCTACGGCGTCGATCGCACCGTGATCGCCGCGGTCTGGGGCGTCGAGAGCGACTACGGCAAGGAGCGCGGCAACTATTTCCTGCCGCATGCCCTGGCCACGCTGGTCTGCGCCGGCGAGCGGCGCACCGATTTCTGGCGCGGCGAGCTGATGGCGGCGCTGAAGCTGGTCAGCGCCGGCGACCTGCGGCTGGACGAGCTGTACGGATCCTGGGCCGGCGCCTTCGGCCAGACCCAGTTCATCCCCTCGACCTATCAGCGCCTGGCGGTCGATTTCGACGGCGACGGGCGGCGCGACCTGGTCAATTCGGTGGCCGACGCGCTCGGTTCCACCGCCAACTCCCTGAAGCGCTCCGGCTGGCAGCAGGGCCAGCCCTGGATGATCGAGGTCAAGGTCCCGGCCGGCTACAACGGCCCGACCGGACGCAAGGAGAAGGACCCGCTGTCGGCCTGGGCCCGCCGCGGCGTGGTTCGCGCCGACGGCGCGCCGCTGTCCGGCAACGCCCAGGCCGGCCTGCTGCTGCCGGCCGGGCCACAGGGGCCGGGCTTCCTGGTGTTCCGCAACTTCGACGCCATCTACTCCTACAACGCCGCGGAATCCTACGCGCTCGCCATTTCCCACCTCGCCGACCGGCTGGCCGGCGGGCCGGCGCTGCGCACGCCGTGGCCGACCGACGATCCCGGCCTGTCGCGGGCCCAGCGCCTGCGGCTGCAGCAGCTGCTGCTGGCCCAGGGCTACGACATCGGCGGCCAGGCGGACGGCAAGATCGGCCCGGCCACCCGGGCCGCGATCTCGGCGGCGGAGCAGCGCCTGGGCCTGCCGCAGACCGGCCGCGCCGGGCTCAAGGTGTATCGCGCATTGGGCGGACAGTAGCCGGGGAGGGCGTAGGGGCCGGCGCGGCGCCGGCCCGCCTCAGTGCGACCAGAACAGGTCGAAGCGGTCGTCGTCCTGGTCCGACTGGCACAGCGTCGCGTGGATCGGCCGGGAGACGTGCGGGTCGCGGATCTGCACGTTGTAGGAGACCGGCTGCTCCTCCCGCCGGCAGGCCCAGGCGCCGCCGATCTCGTTCTCGCCGGAATAGATCAGGAGGTCGGGCGCCTTCGGGCTGTCCGCCGCCCGCGGGTTCGGGACCAGCCGGATCCGATCCTGGAACAGCAGCGTCCTGACCGGCCCTTCGATGACATCGCGGTTGCGGTAGAGCGTGCCGATGCCGATCGTGGTCATGACGGGTCCTCGGTGACGGGGTTGCGCATCGCCGCGGCCCGGAGCGCGAGGCGTTCCGTCCGCCCCCTGCCAGGGGGTGGCGAGCACAAGATGCCACAAAGGAACTCGGCCGGCGCACCAAGGTTCCAGTTGACAAAAGATGTCACGTTTTTTAGTAAATTTTCCATCCGCGCGACACTTCCACAAACGACAACATGCGGAATCACGACCGTGATCGACTTATCACTTCAGGCCTGATTCCGGGGTCAAAGAAAGGGGGGGCATCACCCCTTTTTCGCCAGCGAGATCAATGGCATTCGAGACGAATCCTGGCCTAGCGCGCGGTGGACAGCCGGACTACGATCCTCGGGGACCCATCGTGGAAGATCTCGTCATGACGGCTGGTGATCAGACCTCACGCGCGCTGGTGATCGAGGACCAGGATCTGATGCGCCTGGCCTTGATCAACGAGTTGAAGGCAGCCCTGCGGGACTGCATCGTCCAGGGTGCCGCGACCTGGGAAATCGCATCCGGCCTGCTGCGGGAGCACAGTTTCGACCTGGTGATCATCGACCCGGGCCTGCCCGGCTTCGACCCGACCTCGCCGCAGCACCGGCTGGCCGTGGTCAAGGCGGTGATCGACGCCTCGCCGGACGCGCTGCACATCGTCGTCACCGGATCGGACTCCGTCGAGGAGGGCGAGGCCTGCCGGATGCTCGGCGCCAACGCCTATGTCGGCAAGACCGGCCTCGACCGGGACACGCTCTCCAGCATCATCGACGAGATCTCGGACACCCGCTTCTCGCTGTCGCTGTCCGCGGTCAAGACGGTGACGCCGGAATTCTACTATTCCGGCCTGACCCCCCGGGAGCAGGAGATCATCGATTTCATGCGCAACCGGCCGAAGGGCGTCAAACGCAAGGAGATCTACGAGAAGATGGGCGACCGGTTCGGCATCGACCCCTACACGGTCGAGAAGTACTATAAGCAGGCGCGCGCCAAGCTGCTGAAGAACGGGCTGTTCCCGAAAGGCGCCTGAGCATGACCGCCCCGCCCGCCCGCCTTTCTTCCCCTGCCCCGCCGCGGTCACGCTGATGCTTCGTACCCTCCGCATGGCGCTGCCCGCCGCCGCCATGCTGGCCATGACCTGCGGCGCGGTCGCGGCCCCGGTCGGCTACGAGGACCCCCACATCCTTCGGATCGAGAGCTCTCCCGGCCAGGCGATCGCGTCCTACACGCCGGAGCAGATCAAGGCCGCCTTCCCGCAGCGGGTGATCGAGACCGGAACGCCGTGGAGCGAAGCCGGGGAGACCATCCGCTACCGCGGCCCGGACCTGAAGGAGGTCCTGGCGCGGAGCGGGCTGGGCGATGCCGAGAGCATCGAGGTCTTCGCCTACGACGATTTCATCACCACCCTCCGGATGGACGAGATCAAGCAGTACGAGCCGATCCTCGCCATCGAACGGGGCTGCACCGCGACCGACCACAAGAACGGGCGATGCGCGGACGGCCAGGATTACAGGGCGTTGGACCTGGCGGATTCCGGGCCCTATTCGATCATCTGGCCGCTCGACCAGCTGCCCAGATCCAACACGGCCGGACGAAACGCGATCTGGGTCTGGTTCGTCGTCGCCCTGCGGCCCGGCTCATGAGGGCGCTGCGGCGATGGCTGGACGTCGTGCCCTATGTCGCGCTGGCCGTCGCCATCCTGCTGGGCTCCTGGTCGTTCATGCAGTCGGAGCACTATCGCGAGGAGACCGACATCCTCCTCATGCAGTCCTACGAGGTGCAGTGGCGAGGGTCCCAGATCCGCGAGCGGCTGGCCAACATCGTCGGGCTGCTGCGGCTGTCGATGGCCACGGGGGAGCGGGAGCCGCAGCTGGCGCAGGAGGTCGGCCTGCTGCAGTTCAACATGGTGGCGCTGCGCAACCTGCAATACATCGACCACTTCCTCGAGCCCCAGGACTTCTCCAGGCTCGACCGCAGCATCCAGATCATCCGCACCCGGATCCTGCCGAATCTCAGCGCGTCGGCGAACGACCAGGAGACGCTGGCCCTGCTGGCCGACATCCAGCAGGACATGTTCCAGGTCTCGGGCACGACCGGCGCCCACAGCCGCACCCTGAACGAAACCGCGCACATCGCCGAGAGCGCCCTGCGCAACACGGCGATCTTCGTCATGGCGCTGGCCGCCGTGATCGTGGTCGGGGTGATCATCCACCAGCAGTCGATGATGGCGCGGCGGAAGGACCAGCAGATCCGCTCCTTCGCCTCGCTCTTTGCGCATATGACGCGCTCCCGGGTCGCGGCGCTGGCCCTGTTCATCAAGGGGCTGCGTGACGGCCAGACCCCCGATCCGGAGATGGTCGCCGCCGCCTCGCGGGCGGCGACGGAACTGGACAGCATCAACAACGGCCTGCTGAGGATCGCCTATTCGGCGAAGCCGACCGGGAGCGTGGCGCTGCAGAGCATCCTGGACGCCCTCTCCCATGATCATGCGGGCCGGATCCAGTTCGACGTCCCCGAGGAGGCACGGGCGGCGCTGGTGGCGTCGCCGCAGTTCCACCTGATCCTCGATGAGCTGGTCCGCAACGCCGAGCAGGCCGTCGCCGCGGCCGGGAAGCCGGAGTCGCCCGTCGTCCTGCGCGCCAGGCTGACGCGACGCTTTCCCCTCGGGCGCCGCCTGGTTCTCGAGGTGATCGACGAGGGCCTCGGCATGTCGCCGGCGGTCCGGGCGAAGGCGGCGGAGCCGTTCTTCTCGATGCGGGCCGGCAGCCATGTCGGCCTCGGCCTGACCGGCTGCGCCGAGATGGTGAAGGCCCTCGGCGGCCGCTTCCGGATCGAATCCGAGGAAGGCTGCGGCACCTCGGTGCGGATCTTCTACCCGCTTCGCCGCAAGGCCGGGACCACCGAGCAGGCCCGCCCGGTGTCAGCCTGACAGCCGGTTCCACTCCTCCTGCAGCATGGCGAAGATCAGTTCGTCGCCCCAGACGCCGTTGAACCGGTCGTTCTGGATCAGATGCGCCTCCTGCCGCATGCCGAGCCGCCTGAGGACGTTGATCGACCCGGTGTTCAGCGCGTCGCAGCGGGCAAAGATGCGGTGGAAGTCGAACCGGCCGAAGCCCAGGCCCAGCACCGCCCGCGCCGCCTCGGTGGCATAGCCGCGGCCGGCCGCCTCCGGCGCGAAGGTGTAGCCGATCTCGGCCTGCCGGGCCTCGCGGCTGACCCATTTCAGCACCACGTCGCCGAGCAGGGCGCCGGTCTCGCGGGATGTCACCGCCAGCACCAGCTCGTCGCCCTCGCCCTCGAACTTCAGCGCGCCGAACCGCTCCAGCGCCGCCCGCGACTGCTCCGGCGTGCGCGGGTTGCGGTACAGGTAGCGCGCGACCTCCGGCAGGCGGTGATAGCCGTGGAAGGCCTCGAAATCCTCCGACACGAAGCGCCGGAGGATCAGCCTCTCGGTCTCGCCCGGCACGATCGGATCCGGCATGCGGGGTCCCTAGGTGAGTCGGCGGGGATGATTCCTCCTACAACCGGAGCGGCCGGACACCCAATAATTTCGAGCAAGTCACACGGTCAGCGCCCGGCAGTCGGCAGCGGACCAACCGACGGTCACCGCCTCGCCCGGCGCCAGGGCCGGCCGGCCATCGGCGTTCGGCAGCTTGAGCACGAAATCGTCACGGCCCAGCAGCGACAGCCGGGCGCGGGTGTGGTCGCCGTGGAAGATCAGCTCCTCGATCCGGGCCGGGAAGCGGTTCGGCCCGGCCTCGGCGCCGGGCGCCAGCCGCACCCGCTCCGGCCGGATCGACAAAGTGGCGCGGGCTCCCTGCCCCGCCGCCCCGACCGGCGTCGCCAGCACCGAGCCGCCGCCATCGACCGCCACGGTGCACTGCCCGCCCGCCAGGGTCTCGACCGTCCCGGCCAGCCGGTTGTTCTCGCCGATGAACTGGGCGACGAAGGCAGTCTCCGGCCGGTCGTACAGGTCGTCCGGCGCCGCCAGCTGGTCGATCCCGCCCTCATGGAACACGGCGATGCGGTCCGACATGGTCAGCGCCTCGCCCTGGTCGTGGGTGACATAGACCACGGTGACGCCGAGCGAGCGGTGCAGGTGCTTGATCTCGAGCTGCATATGCTCGCGCAGCTGCTTGTCGAGCGCGCCGAGCGGCTCGTCCATCAGCACCAGCCGCGGCTCGAACACCAGGGCGCGGGCCAGGGCGACGCGCTGCTGCTGCCCGCCGGAGAGCTGGGCCGGCCGGCGGCCGCCGAAGCCGGCCAGCTTGACCATGTCGAGCGCGCGCTCGACCCGCTTCTCGGCATCCGCGCCGCCGATGCCGCGGACCTTGAGCGGGAAGGCGACGTTCTCGCGCACCGTCATGTGCGGGAACAGAGCGTAGTTCTGGAACACCATGCCGATGTCGCGCCGCCAGGGCGGCAGCGCGTCGATCGCCTTGCCCTCCAGCAGGATGCGGCCGCGGGTCGGCGTCTCGAAGCCGGCCAGCATCATCAGCGTCGTGGTCTTGCCCGAGCCGGAGGGGCCGAGCAGCGTCAGGAACTCGCCCTGCCGGATGGCGAGATCCAGCCCGCGCACCACCAGCGTCTCGCCGTCATAGGTCTTGGCCACGTCGACGAATTCGACGAAGGCCCCCGCTTCCCTGTCCGCCATGCCGTCCCTGTTCTTCCTTGTTCGTGCGCCTACCCGTCCAGCGCCTGTTCCAGATCCGCGATCAGATCCTCGACCGCCTCGATGCCGATCGACAGGCGCAGCAGGTCGTCGGGCACGGTGCCGTCCTCCTTCTCGATCGTGGCGCGGTGCTCGATCAGGCTCTCGACCCCGCCGAGCGAGGTGGCGCGGATGAAGATGCGGACGCGGGAGACCGCGCGCAAAGCCGCGTCGCGGCCGCCGGTCAGGCGCAGCGACAGCATGCCGCCGAAGCCGCCCTCCATCTGCCGCGCCGCGACGGCGTGGCCGGGGAAGCCCAGCAGGCCGGGGTAGCAGACCTGCGCCACCGCCGGATGGCCGTCGAAGCGCTCGGCGATGCGCTGGGCAGAAGCGCTGGCGGCGCGCACCCGCACGAACAGGGTGCGCATGCCGCGCAGCAGCAGCCAGGCCTCGAACGGGCCCAGCACCGGTCCGGCCAGGAAGCGGATGCGGCCGATGCGCTGCCACAGCGGTCCGTCCGCCGCCGTCACCACCGCGCCGGCGACCACGTCGGAATGGCCGTTCAGGTATTTGGTGGCGGAATGGACGACGAGGTCGGCGCCATGCGCGATCGGCCGGCACAGCGCCGGCGAGGCCGAGGTGTTGTCGACCGCGAGCAAGGCCCCGGCCGCATGGGCGACGGCGGCGGCGCCGGCGATGTCGGTGACCGACCAGACCGGGTTGGCCGGGGTCTCGACGAAGACCAGCTTCGTCGCCCCGGGCCGGACCGCGGCGCGCAGGGCGTCGAGGTCGCCGGTGTCGACCCAGTCGCAGGCCAGGCCCCAGGGGACCAGAACCTCGCGCAGCAGCTTGGCCGTGCCGAAATACATGTCGCGCGAGCAGACGACGTGGTCGCCCGGCGCCAGCGCCTGGAACAGGGCCGCGATCGCCGCCATGCCGGAGGCGAACAGCATCGCCCCGGCCCCGCCCTCCAGCCGCGCCAGCAGCGCCTCGGCCTGCAGATAGGTGGGGTTGTCGTCGCGGCTGTAGCCGCGGCCGCCGACCTGGGCATAGGCGGCGTCGCGGGCATAGGTCGAGGACGGGTGGATCGGCGGCACGATCGCGCCGGTGTCGCCGCAGAGATAGCCGTCGAGGCGGGCGGCGAGGGTTTCGGGGCGGCAGGGCGGCCGATCGACCATGGGAACTCCGAGGTGCATTCCGGGTGTAACTCCCCTGACGCGGCCCTGCAATCCGTGGCAACGTGGCCGTGAGGCCGTGGGAGCTTGTCGATGGCGTTCGAGAACGGGTTCGGGATCGATCTGGGGCTGGCGCCCGGTATGTGGGTGCGGCACCCCGACCAGCCCGATTGGGGCCCCGGTCAGGTGCAGTCGGTGATCGGCAGCCGGATCACGGTGAATTTCGAGAACCGCGGCAAGGTGCTGATCGACGGCTCGGTCGTCCAGTTGGAGCCGGTCGAGGAGGCGTAGCCCCCCTCGTTGTCAAGCCCGGCAATGACGATATTCTTTTGTTCAATCTCTCAGACCTATCCGCACCATGCCGGATTTTCCGCTGGCATGCGTTTTACGTTCCGCTATGATGGAAGCCCTTTATTTACAGTAAAATACAGGCAAAATCGATGCGCGTCGAGCTTCGCGGAATCGAGAAGCGGTTTCAGGAGTTCACCGCCCTGTCGGGGATCGGCCTCGACATCGAGGCGGGGCATCTCTGCGCCCTGCTCGGCCCTTCCGGCTCGGGCAAGACGACGCTGCTGCGCATCATCGCCGGGCTGGAGCACGCCGATGCCGGCACGCTCAGGATCGGCGGCACCGACATGTCGGCGGTCGATGTCCGCGACCGCCAGGTCGGCTTCGTGTTCCAGCACTACGCCCTGTTCCGGCACATGAGCGTGCTGGACAATATCGGCTTCGGCCTGAAGGTGCGGCCGCGCCAGACCCGGCCGGAGGCCGAGGCGATCCGCGCCCGCGCCAAGGAATTGCTGGCCCTGGTGCAGCTGGAGAAGTTCGGCGACCGCTACCCCGACCAGCTGTCCGGCGGCCAGCGCCAGCGCGTGGCCCTGGCCCGGGCGCTGGCGATCGAGCCGCGCATCCTGCTGCTGGACGAGCCCTTCGGCGCGCTCGACGCCCGGGTACGCAAGGACCTGCGCCGCTGGCTGCGCGAGCTGCACCAGACGCTGAAGCTCACCACCGTCTTCGTCACCCACGACCAGGAGGAGGCGCTGGAGCTGGCCGACCAGGTGGTGGTGATGGATCACGGCCGGGTCGAGCAGATCGGCAGCCCCGGCGAGGTCTATGAGCGGCCGGCGACGCCCTTCGTCTACGAGTTCCTGGGCCAGGCGGTGCGGCTGCCCTGCCGCATCGGGCCCGACCGGGTCGATGTCGAGGGCGCGGTGCTGCCGCGCCCGGCCTTCTATGCCGGGCCCGAGGGCGAGGGCGAGATCTTCGTCCGGCCGCACGACCTCTTGCCGCACGACACCGCGGCAGAGGCCTTCCCGGTCGCGGTCCGCGCCGTCAACGTCGTCGGACCGCTGGTGCGGGTCGAGGCGGTGACCCAGCACGGCGCGATCCCGATCGACCTGGAGTGGCACCGGCGCCAGCTCGCCGCCCGCCTGCCGGCCCCAGGCGAGACGCTGCGCGTCGCCGCCAGCCATTTCGGCCTGTTCCCGGCGCGCCGCGCTGCCTGACTTTTTCCGTGGAGCACAGAATGAAGCGTTCCCTCCTGGCGCTGGCCATGGCGGCCGGGCTGCTGAGCGGCGGTGCGGCCGCGGCCCAGACCACCATCCTCAACGCCTCCTTCGATGTCGGGCGCGAGCTGTTCGTCGACATCAACCCGGCGTTCCAGACCTATTGGAAGGGCAAGTCCGGCCAGGAGGTGACGGTCGAGCAGTCGCATGCCGGCACTTCGAAGCAGGCGCGGTCGATCCTGGAGGGGCTGCAGGCCGATGTCGTCACCTTCAACCAGGCGACCGACATCACCGCGCTGGAGAAGGGCGGCGCGGTCAAGCCGGGCTGGCAGTCGGCCTTCCCGAACGGCGCCTCGCCCTACTACTCCTTCCCCGCCTTCCTGGTGCGGAACGGCAACCCGAAGGGGATCAAGGACTGGGGCGACCTGGCGCGCGACGACGTGCAGATCGTCTTCCCGAACCCGAAGACCTCCGGCAATGCCCGCTACACCTATCTCGCCGCCTACGCCTGGGCGCTGAAGGCCAATGGCGGCGACCAGAAGAAGGCGCAGGAGTTCGTCAAGACCGTGCTGTCGCACGTCCCGGTGTTCGACACCGGTGGGCGCGGCGCCACCACCACCTTCGTCGAGCGCGAGACCGGCGACGTGCTGATCACCTTCGAGGCCGAGACCCGCGGCATCCAGAAGGAATACGGCGACCGCGGCTTCGAGGTGGTGGTGCCGCCGACCAGCCTGAAGGCCGATTTCCCGGTGGCGGTGGTCGACAAGGTCGTGGAAGCCCGCGGCACGGCGGAGCTGGCCAAAGGCTATCTCGACTTCCTGTACCAGCCGGCGGCCCAGGAGATCCTGGCCGAGCATTTCTACCGCCCGACCCTGGCCGAGGTCGCGGCCAAGCATGCCGACCAGTTCCCGGCGGTGACGCTGGCCACGGTCGACGAGGTGTTCGGCGGCTGGGACAAGGTGAATGCCGAGCATTTCGCCTCCGGCGGCATCCTCGACACCGTGTTCGTGAACCGGTGAGCCGCGGCGCCATATGACCAGCGTCGCCCTCGCCGCCCCCCGTCCCGCCCGGCGCCGGGTGCTGCCCGGATTCCGGCTGACGCTGGGCTGCACGCTGGTCTACCTGGTGCTGATCGTGCTGCTGCCGCTGGGCGCCCTGGCGCTGAAGGCGGCCAGCCTGACGCCGGCCCAGTTCCTCGCCATCGTCACCTCGCCCCGCGCCCTCGCCAGCTACGAGGTGACGCTGGGCATGGCGCTGGCGGCGACGCTGTTCAACGGCGTGGTCGGGCTGCTGCTGGCCTGGGTGCTGGTGCGCTACCGCTTCCCCGGGCGGCGGCTGCTCGACGCCATCGTCGACCTGCCCTTCGCCCTGCCGACCGCGGTGGCCGGCATCGCCCTGACCGCGCTGTTCGCCAGGAACGGCTGGTTCGGCGCGCCGCTGGCGGCGCTGGGCATCCCGGTCGCCTACACCCCGCTGGGCATCGCCGTGGCCATGGCCTTCACCAGCCTGCCCTTCGTGGTGCGCAGCGTGCAGCCGGTGCTGGAGGACCTGGACGAGGGCGTCGAGGAGGCGGCCCGGACGCTGGGCGCCGGCGACTGGTCGACCCTGCGGCATGTGGTGTGGCCGGCGATCCTGCCCGCCTTCCTGGCCGGCTGCAGCCTGGCCTTCGCCCGCAGCCTGGGCGAGTTCGGCGCCGTCATCTTCATCGCCGGCAACCGGCCGATGCAGACCGAGATCACGGCGCTGCTGGTGTTCATCCGGCTGGAGGAATACGACTATGCCGCCGCCGCGGCGCTGGCGATGACCATCCTGGCCGCCGCCTTCGTGCTGCTACTCGCCACCAACCTGCTCCAGGCCCGGTTCCTGCGCCATGTCGATCGCCGTTGACCGCGACCCGGCCGCGGCCGTGACCACGAGCGCCGCCGTCGCCAGGCCGCGCCGATCGCCCTGCATCGGCGAGGGGCGCTGGACCCGGCGCATCCTGATCGGCCTCGCCCTGCTGGCCGCGGCCCTGGTGCTGGTGGCGCCGATCGCGGTGATCTTCGCCCAGGCCTTCTCCGCCGGCCTGGCAGTCTTCGCCCGCAACATCGGCGAGCGCGAGACGCTGCACGCCATCGGGCTGACCGTGACCACGGCGCTGATCGTGGTGCCCATCAACACCGTGTTCGGCATCATGGCGGCCTGGGCGATCGCCAAGTTCCAGTTCCGCGGCCGGCGCCTGCTGACCACGCTGGTGGAGATCCCGTTCTCGGTGTCGCCGATCGTGGCCGGCGTCGTGTACCTGTTCCTCTACGGCGCCAACGGCCTGTTCGGCCCCTGGCTGCAGGACCACGGCATCCGCCTGATGTTCACCCCGGTGGCGATCGTGCTGGTGAGCCTGTTCGTCACCTCGCCCTATGTGGCGCGCGAGCTGATCCCGCTGATGCAGGCGCAGGGGCGCGACGAGGAGGAGGCGGCGGCGACGCTGGGCGCCAATGGCTGGCAGACCTTTTTCCGCATCACCCTGCCGAACATCAAATGGGCGCTCTTGTACGGCGTGGTGCTGTGCAACGCCCGGGTGATGGGCGAATTCGGCGCCGTCTCGGTCGTCTCCGGCCACATCCGCGGCCAGACCAACACGCTGCCGCTGCAGATCGAGCTGCTGTACAACGACTACAACGCGGTCGGCGCCTTCGCCGCCGCCTCGACCCTAGCGCTGCTGGCCTTGGTGACGCTGGCGGCGAAGGCGCTGGTGGAGCGGCATAGTCGTCGGTCTGGCAGACCTGGCCACTGACAGTCGGACGTAGGTTGGGTTCGCGGACGCGAACCCAACCTACGACGCAGGCGTCATCCGCTCGCGCATGAAGGCCATGTACTCCGCCTCCGAGGTCTCGCGCCGAGCGCGGACCAGCGGCTTGATGTCCTCGGTGGCGACATAGCGCAGCTGGTCGGTGCCGTCGGTGGCCGCGGTCCAGATCACCTCGGCCACCTCCTCGCTGGTCGAATCCGCGCGGGCGGCGCGCAGCCCGGCGAAGAGGCGCGTCGCTCCCTCCAGGAAGGGCTCGTAATCCGGCAACTCGGCCGACTGCCCGGCCTCGGCGGCGCTGCGCTCGCCGAAGCGGGTCTTGGTGACGCCGCCGGGCTCGACGATCTTCACCGCGATGCCCAGCGACGCCAGCTCGTAGGACAGCGCCTCGGAAAAGCCCTCCAGCGCGAATTTCGAGGCGCAGTACAGCGAGATCATCGGCAGGGTGAACACCCCGGCGCCAGAGCTGATGTTGACGATCGTCCCGGCCCGATTGGCCCGGAAATGCGGCAGCAGGGCGCGGGTCACGTCCATCACGCCGAAGACGTTGACGTCGAACTGCTCCTGGATCTTCTCGCGCGGCGCGGCCTCGAACACGCCGAACAGCCCGAAGCCGGCATTGTTCACCAGCACGTCGATGCGGCCGAACCGGCCGATCGCCTCGGCCACCGCGGCGTCGATGCTGGCCGGGTCCTGCACATCCAGCCGGGTGACGAGGACATTGTCGCCGAGCACGGCCAGGGCGGCGCCATCCCCGGGCCGGCGCATCGTGGCGACGACGTTCCAGCCGCGCGAGGCGAACAGGCGGGCCGTGGCCTCGCCGAAGCCGGTGGAACAGCCGGTGATGAGAACGGTGTGCGTCATCGAAATCTCCTGAGTGAGACCTCGATATGCCCCTGCCCCGCTGTTGTGATAATCCGCTCAATCCTGGACAAGTTGATGAAAGCAGCCGGACAATGGCGGATCTGACCCTGAGCGAGCTGGCAGCGCTGGGCGCGGTGGCGACCCAGCGCAGCTTCCGCGCCGCGGCGGCGGAGCTGGGGCTGTCGCCCTCCTCCCTGAGCCACCGCGTCGCCAGCATCGAGCGGCGGCTGGGCGTGCGGCTGTTCAACCGCACCACCCGCAGCGTCGCGGTGACCGAGGCGGGCGAGCAGTTCCTGGCCCGGATCCAGCCGGCGCTGCGCGAGATCGCCGAGGCGGTGGAGACGGTTAACCGGTTCCGCGACACGCCGGCCGGGCTGCTGCGGCTGAACAGCTCCGAAGGCGGGTCGGCGCGGATCCTGCCGATCGTGCTCGACTTCATGGCCGCAAATCCGGAGATGCGGGTCGACCTGGTCACCGAGGGCCGGATGATCGACATCGTCGCCGCCGGCTTCGACGCCGGCATCCGCCTAGCCGAGGCCGTGCCGCAGGACATGGTCTCGGTGCCGCTGGGCATCGACGAGGCGATGATCGTGGTCGCCGCGCCGGGCTATCTGGAAGCACGCGGCGTGCCGCGGGCGCCGGCCGACCTGTTCGCGCATGAATGCATCCGCGCCCGGCTGCCGAGCGGCGCGATCCTGCGCTGGGAGTTCGAGCATCAGGGCGAGGAGATCCGCATCGACCCGCCCGGCCGGCTGACCATCGGCAGCCCGGAGCTGAGCCACCAGGCGGCCGTGGCCGGCGCCGGGCTGGCCTTCGTCAGCGCGCGCACGGCGGCGCCGGATCTGGAGTCAGGGCGGTTGCGGCAGGTGCTGGCGGACTGGACACCGCCCTTCCCGGGCCTGTGCCTCTACTACCCGCGCCAGCGCCTGCCCTCGGCCGGGCTGAGGGCGTTCGTCGCCCACTTCCAGAAGGCACGGAGACAGCGCTGATGCCCCTTCCCGTCATGGCGAGGCGCGGAGCGCCGTGGCCATCCAGGGCGGCTCGCACTGGCCCTGATGAGGTGGACGGCCCCCGAACGGCATCAGCGTGCCAGGATGAGGC
The DNA here is from genome assembly GCF_916619195.1 of Inquilinus sp. Marseille-Q2685. Taxonomy (NCBI): domain Bacteria; kingdom Pseudomonadati; phylum Pseudomonadota; class Alphaproteobacteria; order Rhodospirillales; family Rhodospirillaceae; genus Inquilinus; species Inquilinus sp. Marseille-Q2685. Next base: position 21,971 of record NZ_CAKAKL010000001.1, on the reverse strand, counting down.
TGTCAAAGATCTCATCGAAGGAGGCCGTCCGTGGTCGAGATTACGCGCATCGGAATGGATACGTCGAAGAGTGTTTTCCAGCTGCATGGGGTGGATGCCGAGGAGCGGGTGGTGCTGCGGAAGAAGCTGCGGCGGCGAGACGTGCTGGCGTTCTTCGCCAAGCAGCCGCCGTGCGGGGTGGGGATGGAGGCCTGCGGCGGGTCACATTACTGGGCCCGCGAGCTGCAGGCCCTGGGCCATCAGGTGGAGCTGATCCCGCCGCAATACGTGAAGCCCTATGTGCCGCGCGGCAAGCACGACGCGGCGGATGCCGAGGGGATCTGCGAGGCGATGAGCCGGCCGAAGGTGCGGCAGCGCCTGGTGCCGGTGAAGAGCGCCGAGACCCAGGCGGCTTTGATGCTGATCGGGCTGCGCGACCGGCTGGTGCGGCAGCGGACCCGGCTGGTCAACACCATCCGCGGCTATGCCACCGAGTTCGGGCTGGTCGCCGCCAAGGGCCCGGCCAAGGTCACGACGCTGCTGCGGCGGATCGAGAGCGAGGCGGCGGTGCCGGAGACGGCGCGGGCCCTGTTCGCCGGGCTGGCCGCCGAGCATGCCCGGCTCAAGGCGCGGATCAAAGAGGCCGACGCCAAGCTGATGGCTTGGCACCGGCAGGACGAACAGAGCCGTCGCCTGGCCGAGATCCCCAGCATCGGGCCGATCGGCGCCAGCCTTCTGGTGCTGAAGGCGCCCGACCCGCAGCGCTTCCGCTCCGGCCGCGACTTCGCCGCCTGGATCGGCCTCACGCCGAAGAACCACTCCACCGCCGGCAAGCAGCGATTGGGCGTGATCACCCGCGCCGGCGACGAGACCTTGCGCAGCCAGCTCGTGGGCGGCGCCACTTCCCTGATCCGGCAGGCCCGCCGCGGCACCAGCCGCTGGGCCCCGCCCTGGCTGCTCGCGCTCCTCGCCCGCAAGCCGCCCAAGCTCGCCGCCGTGGCGCTGGCCAACAAGGTCGCCCGCATCGCCTGGAAGCTGATGGTCTCCGGCGAGCGCTATCGCCTCCAACCCACCGCAACCCTCGGCGCCTGAGAGCTCCGCCGGGAGCGGACAGCCCTCCCGGGCTCGCCCGCTCCCGCCGAGGCCGGACCTTGCAAGCAGACGAGCAGATGATTGGGATCGATCGATCCAAAGCGGGAGACACTCCGTGCCATCCAGTGGCGCCTCGACGTCTCGCCCCTGTCTGGGTCTCCCGCCGTGGATATCATCTTGGCCAGCGGTCCTCGCGACCGCACTCAACAGGCCGGACATATGGATGCAAGCGATCCGCTCCCAGCCCTCGCCCGAATGCCTTGCAGGCAGGGGGCCGTCCACATATGGCCACGTCGGCTTCGCCTCCTCGCCATGACGAAGATGGTTTCGTTGGGCTGCCGAGAATAAGGGCCGCATCGCGATCCCGTCGGATCTGCCCTGCGCCGATGGCTGGTGCGGATCGAAAGACCTGACATAACATTCAACGCGACGCCGTCGACGTTCACGTCCCTCCCGTAACCGATCGAGCGATCACCCATGTCCGCTCTCTTCTCCCCGCTTGCCCTCGGCCCGGTCCCGCTGCCCAACCGGATCGTGGTGGCGCCGATGTGCCAGTATTCCGCCGATGACGGCAGCGCCACCGACTGGCACCTGCAGCACTGGATGAACCTCGCCATGTCCGGCGCCGCGCTGGTGGTGGTGGAGGCGACCGGCGTCGAGCGCCGCGGCCGCATCACCCATGGCTGCCTCGGCCTCTATTCCGATGCCAATGAGCGGTCGATCGCCCGCGCCCTCGCCGCGGCCCGCGCCGTCGCCCTGCCCGGCACCCGCTTCGGCATCCAGCTGGCCCATGCCGGGCGCAAGGCGTCGACCCAGCGCCCGTGGGAGGGCGGCCGCCCCCTCGGCCCCGACCAGGATCCCTGGCCGACCGTCGGCCCCTCCCCCCTGCCCTTCGACACCGGCTGGCACACGCCCGAGGCGCTGGACGAGGCCGGACTGGAGCGGGTCAAGGCCGCGTTCGTCGCGGCCAGCGAACGCGCCGTGCGGCTGGGCTTCGATGCGATCGAGCTGCACATGGCCCATGGCTATCTGCTGCACAGCTTCCTGTCGCCGCTGTCGAACTGGCGCGACGACCGCTGGGGCGGCGACGCCGAGCGCCGGCGCGCCTTCCCGCTGGCGGTGGCGCAGGCGGTGCGCGACGTGGTGCCGGCCGGCATCGCGCTCGGCGTCCGCGTCAGCGCCTCGGAATGGGTCGAAGGCGGCTTCGGCGTCGAGGAGGCCGCGGTGCTGGCGGCCGGGCTGAAGGCGATCGGCTTCGATTTCATCTGCGCCAGCTCCGGCGGCAACGCCGCCCATGCGCGCATCCCGACCGGCCCCGGCTACCAGGTGCCGCTGGCCCGCGAGATCCGGCAGAAGAGCGGCCTGATCACCCGCGCCGTCGGGCTGATCGTCGACCCGCACCAGGCGGAGGACATCGTCGCCCGCGGCGATGCCGACCAGGTGGCGCTGGCCCGCGCCGTGCTGGACGATCCGCGCTGGGGCTGGCACGCGGCCGACGCGCTCGGCGCCGAGCTGACCCTGCCGCCGCAATACCGCCGCGCCGGCGCCCCGGCCTGGCCCGGCCGCAAGCTGCTGGAAGCCGCGGAATAAGGGAGAGGCCCGGAACGCCATGACCGACACCATCGCCGTTCCGGGCCTGGCCGCCCCGGCCGAGATCCTGGTCGACCGCTGGGGCATCCCGCATCTGACCGCCGGCAGCCTGGACGACCTGTTCTTCCTGCAGGGCTTCAACGCCGCCCGCGACCGGCTGTGGCAGATCGACCTGTGGCGCAAGCGCGGCCTGGGCCTGCTGGCCGCCGATTTCGGCCCCGGCTACCTGGCCCAGGACATCGCCAGCCGGCACTTCCTCTACCGCGGCGACATGGCGGCGGAATGGGCGAGCTACGCCGAGGATGCGCAGGCGATCTGCACCCGCTTCGCCGCCGGCATCAATGCCTATGTCGATCTCGTCGAGCGCGAGCCGGAGCGGCTGCCGGAGGAGTTCCGGCTGTTCGGCACCAAGCCGGCGCGCTGGCAGGCGGAGGATGTGGTCCGCATCCGCAGCCACGGCCTGACCCGCAACGCCCTGTCGGAGCTGGCGCGCGCCCATGTGCTGGCGGGCGCCGACGCCGCCACCGACCGGCTGCGCAAGGCGGTCGAGCCGCCGGTCGAAGTCGGCCCGGTGCCGGGCTTCGACCCCGCGGCGGTGCCGCCGGACGCGCTGCAGCTGTTCCGCCTGGCCATGGCGCCGGTGACCTTCCCGCCGGAGCGCCTGGCCGCGACCCTGGAGGAGGCGCCTCTGTGGCGGGTGGCCACCGATCTCGGCGAGGTGCTGCGCGCGCAGGAGCATGAGGGATCGAACAACTGGGCGGTGCATGGCAGCCGCACCGCGACCGGCCGGCCGATCCTGGCCGCCGACCCGCACCGCACCCATGCCGTGCCGTCGCTGCGCTACCTGGTGCACCTGACCGCGCCGGGCTTCGACGCGATCGGCGCCGGGGAGCCGTCCGTGCCCGGCATCATGATGGGCCACAACGGCACCGCCGCCTTCAGCCTGACCATCTTCGGTGCCGACCAGGAAGACGTCTATCTGTACGAGACGAAGCCCGGCGATCCGGACTCCTATCGCTACGGCGCGGGCTGGGAACGGATGCGGACGGTGGAGGAGCGCTTCGCCGTCAAGGGCGCGCCGGAGCAGCTGCGGACCCTGCGCTTCACCCGGCACGGCCCCGTGGTCCACGCCGATCCGGCGCGGCGCAGCGCGGTGGCGGTGCGGTCGGTGTGGTTCGAGCCGGGCTCGGCCGCCTATCTCGCCAGCCTGTCCGGCATGCGCAGCCGCAGCCTGGCCGAATTCCGGGCGGCGATGCGGCGCTGGGGCGCGCCGTCGGTGAACCAGGTCTATGCCGACACCGCCGGCACAATCGCCTGGCTGCCGGCGGGCCATGTGCCGCGGCGGCCGAACTGGCGCGGCCTGGCGCCGGTGCCGGGCGACGGCAGCCATGAATGGGACGGCATGATGGACCCGGCGCTGATGCCGGTTCTCGTGAATCCTCCCGAGGGCTTCGTCGCCACCGCCAACGAGCTGAATCTGCCGCCGGACTGGCCGCATGACGAGCGGCCGGTCGGCTTCGAATGGCTGGAGGCCAGCCGGGCCGTGCGCATCCGCGAGGTGCTGGCCGGCCAGGACCGCCACAGCCTCGCCGACTCGCAGGCGTTGCAGGCCGATACGCTGTCGGTGCCGGCGCGGCGGATGCAGCGCCTTCTGGACCCGCTCGAGGCCCGCGACGCGGATGTCGCGCGCGGGTTGGGCCTCCTGCGCGGCTGGGACGCCCGGCTCGACGCCGGCTCGGCCGCCGCGGCGCTGTTCGAGCTGTGGTGGACGAAGCACCTGAAGCCGGCCCTGTTCGCCCGCCTCGTACCCGACCCGGCGATCCGCCGGCTGCTGGCGCCGGGCGACGTCGCCGGCATCCTGGCGGCGCTGGAGGCGCCGGATGCGCGCTTCGGCGCCGATCCCGCCGCAGCCCGCGACGCGCTGCTGCTGGACAGCCTGGCCGAAGCGGTGCGGGACGCGGCCCGGCGCCTGGGTGGTGACCCGTCGGCCTGGCGCTGGGGCGACCTGCACCATGGATATTTCGAACACCCGGCCAGCGCCGCGGCGCCCGACCGCCGCGCCGGGCTGGATGTCGGCCCGCTGCCGAAGGGCGGCAGCGGCGCCACGGTCATGCACGCCGCCTACCGCCCGGACGATTTCCGGGTGATCACCGGCGCCTCGGTCCGCATCGTCATGGATGTCGGCGACTGGGACCGCAGCACCTGCATCAACACCCCCGGCCAGTCCGGCGACCCCCGCTCGCCGCACTACCGCGACCTCGCCCCGCTCTGGGCCCGCGGCGGCCAGGTGCCGCTGCTGTACAGCCGCGCGGCGGTGGAAGCGGCGGCGGAACAGCGGATCGCGCTGGTGCCGCAGCCATAGGGCCCGGATCGCAGGCCAGCCCTTAGCCATCGCCGCCACGGAGCAGATAGGGCACGGCCTTGACCGGATTTCGAATCCGCGGCACAGTTCCAAAACGTTTTGGGAATCATTTGAGCGCGACCCAAAACGTTTTGAGCCCGATTGCGGGACAGGGAGGCCTGCTGGGTGACGGCGAAGCGGCAGATCCGCCTGAAGGAACTGGCGTCGAAGCTCGGCCTGTCGCCGACCACGGTGTCGCGCGCCCTCGCCGGCTATTCCGACGTCAGCGCCGAGACCCGCCGCCGGGTCGAGGAAGCCGCCCGCACCCATGGCTATGTCGCCAGCCGCATCGGCCGCATGCTGGTCTCCGGCCGCACCAACTTCGTCGCCGTGCTGCTGCCGATCAGCGCGCACAACTTCATGGACGATTTCCTCGGCCAGTTCCTGTCCGGCGTCGCCGACGGGCTGGCCGGGCGCGGCCGCGACCTGTTCCTGGCCGCCGTGCCGCGCGGCCAGGACGACCTGACCGTGCTGAAGCATGTCGTCGACGGCGGTCATATCGACGCCGTGGTGATCAACCGCGTGACCCGCGACGATCCGCGGGTGCGATACCTGATCGAGCGCCGCTTCCCCTTCGTCGCCCATGGCCGGCTGCTGGACCCGCCTTCGGCCTATCCCTGGTTCGACACCGACGGCGAGGCCGCCTTCGCCGACCTCGTCGACCGGCTGCACGCGCTGGGCCACCGGGAGTTCGCGCTGCTGGGACCGGGCGAGCCCTACAGCTACGCCGCGTTCCGGCGGCGCGGCTTCGAGGCCGCCCTGGCCGGACACGGTATCCGCCTGGCGCCGGACCGGCTGCCGGCGGTGCCGGTCGCCGACAACGCCGCCGCCATCGCCGCGTCGCAGCGCCTGTTCGCCCAGGCTCCGCGGCCCACCGCCATCATCGGCATGACCGACCGGCTGGCGCTGGCGGTGACGGAAGCGGCGCAGGAGGCCGGCTTGAGCATCCCCGGCGACCTGTCGGTGGTCGGCTTCGACGACGTGCCGATCGCCGCCTATGCCCGGCCGCCCCTGTCGACCTTCGCCCAGGATATCGAGCGCAGCGCCGCCTTCATCGCCGACATGGTGGTCGACGCCATCGAGAAGGGGCCGGACGGCGTGCAGCCTCGCCTGGTCGAGGCGAGGTTCGTCGCCCGGGCCAGCCACGGCCCGGCCCCGAAGCCACGGAAACGCGCTCGGCCTGTGTGACCAGGTTCGGCGTGAACCGGACCGGCGTCCCGAGGCCGGCCGCAGACAAAGAGGGAGGACAGGAATGCCCATCCGGACCACAGCCGCCGCCGTCGCCGCCGGCCTGCTCGGCCTCGGCCTGGCCGGCACCGCCGGCGCCCAGGACATCCTCTTCTGGTCGACCCAGGCCACGCCGGTCGAGGAATCGCAGGCGATGCGCGAGAGCGTCCTGGCCGGCTTCGGCAAGCCGGTGACCTATTCGGCGCAGGAGCCGGGGCCGTTCATGACCCGCATCCAGGCCGAGCTGAAGGCCGGGTCCGGCGCCATCACCGTGATCGGCGGGCTGCACGGCGAGTTCGCCAGCGTCCCGGACGGGCTGGTGGACCTGTCTGGCATCGTGCCCGACGGCGCGATCAACAAGGCCTATCTCGACCTCGGCAAGCTCGGCACGGCCGAGCAGAAATACCTGCCCTGGATGCAGGCGACCTACGTCATGGTCGCCAACAGGCAGGCGCTGCAGTACCTGCCGCAGGGCGCCGACATCAACGCCCTGACCTACGACCAGCTGGCCGCCTGGGGCAAGGCGATGGCCGAGGCCGCCGGATCGCCCAAGATCGGCTTCCCGGCCGGGCCGAAGGGGCTGATGCACCGCTTCTTCCAGGGCTATCTGTACCCGTCCTACACCGGCTCGCCCGTGGTGAAGTTCAAGTCGCCCGAGGCCGAGCGGATGTGGACCTCGTTCCGCGACTTCTGGACCACCTCGGTCACCCCGGCCTCGACCGGCTACGCCTTCATGCAGGAGCCGCTGCTGACCGGCGAGGTCTGGGTCGCCTGGGACCATGTCGCCCGGCTGAAGGACGCGCTGAACCAGAAGCCGGACGAGTTCGTGGTGTTCCCGGTGCCGGCCGGCCCGGCCGGGCGCGGCCACATGCCGGTGCTGACCGGCATCGGCATCCCGAAGACCAGCAACGCGCCGGAGGACGCGAAGGCCCTGGTCGCGCATATGGAGAAGCCGGAGAACCAGATCGCGACGATGAAGGCGACGGGATTCTTCCCGGTGGTCGAGGTCAAGCTGCCGGAGGACGTGCCGACCAGCATCAGGATGCTGCAGCCGGTGGTGGCGGCGCAGAGCGCGGCCAAGGATTCCCTGCCGGTGCTGCTGCCGATGGGGCTGGGCGACGCCGGCGGCCGCTACAACAAGGTGTTCAGCGACACCTTCCAGCGCATCGTGCTGTCCGGCCAGGACGTGCGCGAGGTGCTGGACCAGCAGGCCCAGGCGCTGCAGGCGATCTTCGACGAGAAGAACGCCCCGTGCTGGGCGCCGGACCCGGTCGGGACGGGTCCGTGCAAGGTGCAGTGATGGCCGGGGCCATGATTTTCATCCTCCCCCTCCCCTTGCGGGAGGGGGCTAGGGGGAGGGGTTTGGCGCCGCCGGCACCGATGCCGAACGGGTGTTGTAACCCGGTCGTTGTCCTGGACGATCAGACATCGGCTCTCTTCGATCGATACCCCCTCCCCCTACCCCCTCCCGCGAGGGGAGGGGGAGAGTGGAAGGCTGGGGCCGCTTTGATTGATGGCCTGACCATCGGCCTGCCCCACCCCGCCGCGCCTGACCGACGGAGCCCGCCATGAGCGACGCCCGCTTCCTGCCCTACATCCTGCTGGCCCCGGCCACCGTGTTCCTGGTCGGCTTCTTCCTGGTGCCGTTCGGCCAGGTGGCGGTCGAGGCCTTCACCCAGTACGGCCAGATCTCCTTCGGCAACTTCCGGTCGATCGCCGCCGACTGGAAGTTCTGGCCCTCGGTGCGCAACACCTTCGTGCTGACGCTGATCCTGGTGCCGCTGCAGATCGCCCTGGCATTGGCCATGGCCAGCCTGGTGATGGCGCTGAAGCGCGGCCGCGACGTGGCGCTGTACATCTTCACCATCCCGCTCGGCATCTCCGACCTCGCCGCCGGGCTGATCTGGCTGGCCATCCTGGAGCAGAACGGCTTCCTCAACAGCGTGCTCTATTACGTCGGCCTGATCCCGGGCCCGAAACTGCTGCTGAGCTACCAGAGCATCGTCGCCCTATTCGTCGCCATCATCATCGCCGAGCTGTGGCGGGCCACCGCCATCGTGCTGGTGATCCTGGTGGCCGGCATGTCGCTGATCCCGAAGGAATACTACGAGGCGGCGGAGGTGTTCGGCGCCGGCCCGTGGAAGCGCTTCGTCCGGATCACCCTGCCGCTGCTGCGGCCCAGCCTGCAGACCGCGCTGATCCTGCGCACCATCCTGGCCTTCGAGGTGTTCGCCATCGTCCTGGTGCTGGCCGGCAACAACCTGCCGATCCTGATGGGCGAGACCTTCAACTGGCAGTTCGCGCTGCAGGACCGCGCCGGGGCCTCGGCCTACGCCATGGTGATCCTCGGCATATCGATCGCCTTCACCCTCTTCTTCCTGTGGGCGCTGGGCGAGAAGAAGGAGGCGGTGCGATGACCGCGACCACCCCCGATACCGTCGCCATCCCGGCCGCAGGGACCGAAGCGCCGAGCCGCTGGGGCATCCGTCTCTCGACCATCGTCCTGTGCCTGTGGGTGCTGGTGCCGCTGTACCTGCTGGCCGTGAACGCCTTCAACGCGCGCGAGGCGGTGACGGGCTGGCCCAAGGCCTTCGTCCCGACCTTCGATTTCGACAGCCTGTCCTTCTTCTGGAACTACGCCGGCGTCGCCCGGGCGCTCTTGAACTCCATACTGGTCGCCGGGCTGACCATGCTGCTGTCCATCGGCATCGGCGCCCCGGCCGGCTACGCCCTGGCGCGCTTCCGCTTCCGCGGCAAGGGCAGCTTCCGCCTGCTGGTGCTGATGACCCGGGCCTTCCCGCTGCCGCTCCTGGCCCTGCCGCTGGCGGTGTTCTACATCCGCACCGGCCTCGACGACACGATCTGGGGCCTGGCGCTGGTGCACACCGTGCTGGCCCTGCCCTTCGCCATCCTGATCACCTTCTCGCTGTTCACCAGCATCCCGGTGGAGCTGGAGGAGGCGGCCTGGACGCTGGGCTGCACCCGCTTCCAGGCTTTCCTCAAGATCGTCGTGCCGCTGGCCCTGCCCGGCATCGCGGCCTCCGGCGTCTTCGCTTTCGTCACCTCCTGGAACGAGGTGTTCGCCGCCTCGGTGCTGACCGTGCAGAACCAGACCCTGACCGCCTTCCTGCTGACCAGCCTGGACGTCTCGCCCCTGCCCCTGAAATTCGCCGGGGCGCTGGTGCTGGTCGTCCCCGCGCTGGTCTTCCTGTTCCTGATCCGCAAGTACCTGTTCTCCCTCTGGGGCATCGCCAACCGCTGACCGGAGTTCCGACCATGGCAGACATCGAGATCAAGGGCGTCGAGAAGCGGTTCGGCAGCTACACCGCGCTGCACGCCGTCGACCTCACCATCCGCGACCAGGAGTTCCTGGTGCTGCTGGGCGCCTCGGGCTGCGGCAAGACCACGCTGCTGCGCATCATCGCCGGCCTCGAGACCGCGACTTCGGGCGAGGTGCGGATTGGCGGCCGGCGGGTCGACGGCCTGGCGCCGCGCGACCGCGGCATCGCCATGGTGTTCCAGAACTACGCGGTGTTCCCGCACATGACGGTGTTCGAGAACATCGCCTTCGGCCTGCGCATGAAGAAGGTGCCGGAGGCCGATGTCGCCCGGAAGGTCGGGCGCGCGGCGGAGCTGATGCATATCGGGCAGCTGCTGCAGCGCTATTCCGGCCAGCTGTCGGGCGGCCAGCGCCAGCGCGTCGCCGTGGCCCGGGCGCTGGCGGTCGAGCCCGCCGTGCTGCTGATGGACGAGCCGCTGTCCAACCTGGACGCCCTGCTGCGCCTGGAGATGCGGGCCGAGCTGAAGGGCGTGCTGCAGGAGAGCCGGACGACGACCATCTACGTCACCCACGACCAGGTCGAGGCGATGAGCCTGGCCGACCGGATCGCGGTGATGAACCAGGGCCGCATCGTCCAGGCGGCGCGGGCGACCGAGGTCTATGCCGACCCGGCGACCCGGTTCGTCGGCAGCTTCATCGGCAACCCGCCGATGAACTTCCTGCCGGCCGAGCCGAACGGCCAGGGCATCAACGTCGCCGGGATGACATTGCAGCCGCCCAGGGCTGCGGCGGGCCGGATCGAGTTCGGCATCCGCCCCGAGGATGTCGAGATCCGTGCCGACGGTCTGCCCGGCGCCGTCCGGGTGGTGGAGCCGCTGGGCCCGCACAAGCTGCTGACCGTGGACGTCGCCGGCCATCTGTTCCGCGCCGTGGTCGACAACGAGCATGCGGTCGAGCCCGGCCAGGCGATCAGCCTGCGGCCGAAGCCCGGCCGCGGCCGCTGGTTCGACGCCGAGACCGGCCACGCTTTGCAATGATCCCCCTTCCCTCCTTCCCGAGCCTTACCGGAGCCCAGCCGTGACCTTCGACGACAGCACCGCATTCGAACGGGCGGCGACCGTTCTGTCCGAGAACGACCGCGGCACCTACACCGTGCCGACCAAGGGCCTGTACCCGTTCCAGTGGAACTGGGATTCCTGCCTGACCGCGCTGGGCCAGCGGCATATCGACGAGGCCCGGGCCTGGACCGAGATCGAGACCCTGGCCGAGCACCAGTGGCCGGACGGGATGATCCCGCACATCGTCTTCCATGTGCATGACGACGGGTATTTCCCGGGCCCGGACGTCTGGCGGACCGGCCGGCCGACCCCGACCTCCGGCATCACCCAGCCGCCGGTGATGGGCTTCGTGCTGCGGCGCCTGTACGAGCAGGCCAGGGACAAGGTGCTGGCCGAGGAGAAGGCGCGGATGCTGATCGGCGCGGCCGATGCCTGGCACCGCTGGTTCTACGCCGCCCGCGACCCGCAGGGCACCGGGCTGGTCGCCCTGCTGCACCCCTGGGAATCCGGCCGCGACAATTCCTGCGACTGGGATGCCGCCCTGGCGCGGGTGCCGACCGACGGGGTCGAGCCCTATCAGCGCCGCGACACCAGCCATGTCGATCCCTCGCAGCGTCCGCACAAGGCGGAATACGACCGCTATCTGTGGCTGGTGCAGCGCTTCCGCGGCCTCGGCTGGGATAATGCGAAGCTGCACGACGCCTCGCCCTTCCGGGTCGTCGACCCCGGCTTCAACGCCATCCTGATCCGCTCCGACGAGGACATCGCGGCGCTGGGCGAAACCTTCGGAATGACGGGGCTTGCCGCCGCCGCACGGGCCCGGGCCGTCAAGGCCCGCGCCGCCTTCGAGCGGCTGTGGAGCGAGCAGCACGGCCAGTATCTCTGCCTCGACCGTGTGACCGGAGAACTGATCGAGAGCCGCACCGTGGGCGGGCTGCTGCCGCTGTTCGCGGGCCTCGGCACGCCGGAGCGGCAGCGCGCCCTGGCCGCCCGCATCGCCGAATGGCGCGGCCAGACCCGCTTCGGCATCGCCAGCCACGACCCGGCCGATCCGCGCTTCGAGCCGAAGCGCTACTGGCGCGGCCCGGTGTGGCTGATCGTCAACTACCTGGTCGCCGACGGCCTGGCCCGCTGCGGCCTGGCCGAGGCCGCCGACGCCGTGCATCAGGACAGCCTGCGGCTGATCGAGGGCGGCTTCGCCGAATACTACGACCCTGTGACCGGCGAGGGGCTGGGCGGCGGCAACTTCACCTGGACCGCCGCCATGGTCGCCGAGCTGGTGCGGAAGCGGGCCGCCTGACCATGCCGGCCGCCCTGCTGCTGCGCGGCCCGCGCACGCTGGATTTCGAGACCTTCGACCACCCGCCCCTGGGTCCGGAGGAGGTGCGGATCCGCACCCTCTTCTCCGGCGTCAGCGCCGGCACCGAGCTGTCGCAGTACCGCGGCTCCAACCCCTTCATGGCGAAGCGCTGGGACGAGGCGAGCCGCCTGTTCCGCGCCGCCGACGCGCCGAGCTGGGACTATCCGGTGCGCAACCTGGGCTACGAGGAGGCCGGCGAGATCGTCGAGGTCGGCCGCGGCGTCGCCGACCTGCGGCCCGGCCAGCGCGTCTACGGCACCTGGGGCCACCGCACCCACCATGTGGCGCCACGCGAGGCCGTGATCGGCCGGCTGCTGCCGGAAGGCGCCGACCCGCGGATCGGCATCTTCTCGCATATCGGCGCCGTGGCGCTGAACGGCGTGCACGACGCCGAGATCCGGATCGGCGACGTCGTGGTGGTGTTCGGCCTCGGCGTGCCCGGACAGATCGCGGCGCAGGCGGCGCAGGCCTCCGGCGCCCATGTGATCGCGGTCGACCCGGTGGCGTCGCGGCGCGAGACGGCGCTGCGGCTGGGCGCGGCGGAGGCGCTGGACCCCGCGGCCGGCTCGGTCGCCGAGATCGTCAAGGAGAAGACCGGCGGACGCGGCGCCGATGTGGCGATCGAGGTGTCGGGCGTCCCGGCCGCGCTCGCCGAGGCGATCCGCACCGTCGCCTATTCGGCGCGGGTGGTCGCCCTCGGCTTCTTCCAGGGCGAGGCGCGCGGCCTGTTCCTGGGCGAGGAGTTCCACCACAACCGGGTGCAGCTGGTCTGCTCCCAGATCTCCGGCGTCGCCCCCGGCGCGAGCTATCGCTGGTCGAAGCCGCGGCTGTGGCAGACGGCGGTGCGGCTGCAGCATGAGGGCCGGCTGGACCTGCTGCCGCTGATCACGGAAGAGGTGCCGTTCCGGCAGGCGCCGGCGCTGTTCGAGCGGCTGGACCGCGGCGATCCGGACACGCTGCAGACCGTGCTGACCTTCGGAGGCGACGAATGACGCCGCTGCGCGTCGGCATCCTCGGCGCCGGCGGCATCGCCGCCCGCCACGCCGCGGCGATCGCCGCGCATCCGGAGGCGGCGACGCTGGTCGCCTGCTGCGGCCGCGATCCGGACAAGGCCGCCGTCTTCGCCGCCGCGCATGGCGGCCGGGCCTATGCCGACCGCGAGCGCATGCTGGACGAGGCGGAGCTCGACATCCTGATCGTCGCGCTGCCCCCCTTCGCCCATTCCGACGAGGTCGAGAGCGCCGCGCGGCGCGGCATCCACCTGCTGCTGGAGAAGCCGATCGCGCTGGACGGTGGCCATGCCGACCGCATGGTGGCGGCGGCCGAGGCCGCCGGGATCACGACCCAGGTCGGCTTCATGGGCCGCTTCGGCGCCGCGGTCGAGCGCTGGGCGGAGCTGGCCGCCGCCGGCGAGACCGGCCGCCCCGGCCTCTATTCCGCCCGCTTCCACTGCAACGCGCTGCACGCGCCCTGGTGGCGGGAGAAGGCGAAATCCGGCGGGCAGATGGTGGAGCAGCTGATCCACATGATCGACCTGGCGCGCTACCTGCTGGGCGACCCGGCGACGGTCTATGCCCGCACCGCGACCTTCTTCCACCGCGGGGTCGAGCGCTACGACAGCGACGATCTGAGCGCCATGCTGCTGGGCTATGACGACGGCCGCGTCGCGCTCCTGAACGCCACCAACGGCGCCGTACCCGGCCGCTGGGAGAAGGAGATCCATCTGGTGGCGGAGCGGATGACCGGCCATTTCACCGACTGGAACACCGCGACGCTCACCCGCACAGAGGGCGAACCGGCGGCGGAACGCATCGCCGGCGACCGCGACGTCTTCGCCGCCCAGCTTCTCGACCTTGTCGACGCCATCCGCAGCGGCTGCCCGGCCCGCACCCCGATCCGCGACGGCGCCCGGTCGCTGCACCTGGCCCTGGCGGCGCTGCGCTCCGCCGAGGAGCGGCGCGAGGTGAGATTTTGATGCGGTTCGACGCCGACGCCCTCGCCTTTCAGGGGTCCTCCATTCGACTGGCGGAGATCGTGCCCGTCATTGACGGCGAGGCGGTGCACGGGGTGCCGACCATCCGGCATGAGGCCGGCGGCTGGACCGCGGAATGGCCCGCCGAAGGAGGCAGCTTCCGGCTGGAGGTCGAGCGCCGCGACTTCGGTGGGACGCCCGGCTTCGCCTTCCGCTTCGTGCTCGACGGCCGGCCGCCCGAGCAGCCGTTGACGGCCCTCGGCATCGAGATCGGCCGCGCTGGGCCGGCCCGAGCCTGTCTCCGCACCGGCTATCACAGCTGGGACGGCAGCTTCTTCGTCACACACGACCGCCTCGCTTCCGGCGACGAGAAGGCCGCGACCGGATACGCCATGACCCAGCTGCTGCCGCGCGAGGGCGACGGCGGGACAGTGCTCGGCGCGCTGCGCCACGACCGGTTCCAGCACCGCTTCGGCTTCCGGCCGGCGGCGGACGGCTTTGCCATCACCCTCGAAGCCCTCTGGGATCACGCCCCGCACGATGGCAACGCCGTCTCCGAATGGTTCGCCCTGTTCGATCATGCGGCGGTGGAGGAAGGCCTGCGCGTCTGGGCCCGGGCGGTGGCCGAGGCCTCGCCGCTGCCGCCGCGCATCGCCGGAGAGCGCATCACCGGCTGGTGCTCCTGGTACAACCTCTACGCCGCGATCACCGAGGAGAACCTGCTCGACCACCTGGAGGGCGCGCGGCAGGCGAAGGCCGAGGGGCTGCCGCTGCGCGTGTTCCAGATCGATGACGGCTTCACGCCGGAGATGGGCGACTGGCTGGAGGTGAAGCCGCAATTCCCGCGCGGCATGGCCCCGCTGCTGGCCGACATCGCCGCCGCCGGCTTCGTCCCCGGCCTGTGGATCGCGCCCTTCCTGGTCGGCAACCGCAGCCGGCTCTACCGCGACCATCCCGACTGGGTGGTGCGCCGGCGCGACCGTGAGGCGCCCGTCGTCTACTCCAAGTTCTACGGCGAGTTCCGCTGGCACAAGCGCAGCGAGGAGTATTACGTCCTCGATGTCACCCACCCGGAGGCCGAGGCCTATATCCGCGGCGTGTTCCGGATCTGGGCGCGGCATTGGGGCTGCCGCTACTTCAAGACCGACTTCATGAATGCGGGGTCGGAGTTCGGCCCCGACCGCGCCCGCTGGCACCGCGGCGGGCTGACCCGGATCGAGGTGTGGATGCGGATGGCCCGGCTGATCCGCGAGGAGATCGGCGACGCGCTGTGGCTCGGTTGCGGCTCGCCGATCTTCGCCCCCATTGGGCTGGTCGACGCCATGCGCATCGGCCGCGACATCGGCGTGTCCTGGAGCGGTCATCAGTCCGCGGAATCGCTGCTGCGCGACCAGACCACCCGCAGCTTCGCCAACGGCATCCTGTGGCAGGCCGACCCCGACTGCATCCTGCTGCGCGACCGCTTCCACGAGCTGTCGGACGCCGAGGCCGACTCCCTGGCACGGTTCGCCGGCCTCGCTGGCGGCGTGCTGATGACCAGCGACCATCTCGGCGAGCTTTCCCCGGCACGCAAGGCGCTGCTGCGCGAGCTGCTGGGGGACGGCCGGGCCCGGCCCTGCGACTTCCCGCGCCTCGGCGCCGCCGTCGGCCGGCCGGATCCGGACGGGCTCGGCGACCTGATCGTGCAGCGGGTGAGCGGCCTCCCGGGCGGCGACCTGGTCAGCCTGTTCAACGCCGGCGACCGGCCGTTCGAGGGCACGGTGCCGGCATCGGTCACCGGAGGCGCCGCCCGCACCGTCTCCCTGCGTCCGCACGAGACGCTGGTGCTGTAACGGCTCTCAGGCCGCATCCTTCCTGTCATTGCCGGGCTTGACCCGGCAATCCAGAGGGTGTCGAGACCTTCTGGATGCCTGGGTCAAGCCCGGGCATGACATTGAAAAGAGGTCATGAAGGCCCTTCCATCGGCCCCACGCTCTCAGATCGCGTCCCGCACCCGGTTCCAGCTCTCCGCCATGTGGCGGCTGAGGATCGCGGCCAGCCGCTCCGGGTCCCGGGCTTCGAGGGCGGCGATCATCTCCTCGTGATCGGCCACGGCCGCGGCCCATTTCTCCTCGCTGCCGTTACCGATGAAGCGGATTCGCTTCAGCCGCGACTGCAGGATGCCGTGCACCGTCACCAGCGCCGCGTTGCCGGACAGGCGCAGGATGGCGGAGTGGATGGCCTGGTTGAGCTTGAAATATTCCAGCCGCTCGCGCCGGCGGTAATGCTCCAGCATCCGGTCGTGCAGCGCGCGGATCTCGCGGATGCCGGCATCCGAGGCATCGGCGCAGGCCAGCCGGCCGGCTTCGGCCTCCAGCAGGCCCAGCACCGCCAGCATGTCCTGCACCTCTTTGGCGGAGAAGCGCTTGACCACGGCGCCACGGCCCGGGACCAGGTCCAAGAGCCCCTCGCTGGCCAGGTATTTCAGCGCCTCGCGCAGCGGCGTGCGGGACACGCCGAGCTGCGCCCCCAGCTGGCCCTCATGGATGCGCGCGCCGGGCGGCAGCACGCCTTCGATCACCATGTCGCGGATGCGGCCGACGATCTGGTCGTGCAGCGACGGGCGGGCGATCGGGCCGCCCGGGCTGTCGGCCAACGCGTCCTGCAGATCCAGTTCCATCCCGTCCTCTCGCCCCGCCGGCGGCATCGCCCGGCCTGGCCAGGATGGCGAAGAACCCCTCCGGACGTCAATCTCAGCATTCTGCATGCAGAGTGCAGCATGCTTGATGTGTGCATGCATGCCTGCTATGGTCTCCTCCAGAAGCAAGAAGATCTTGGGGAGCACCGTGGCAGCCCAGCCCGACATCCGGCCGACCGAAGCCTCCGCCCGTCCCGTCATCGCCTTGGCGATGGGCGATCCCGCCGGGATCAGCCCGGAGCTGACCGCCCGGCTGCTGGCGCTGGACGAGATCCGCGCCGCCGCCCGCTTTGTCGTGTTCGGCGACCGCCGCATCCTCGACGCCGGGGCCCGGACGGCCGGCGTCACGCTGGACCTCGAGGTGATCACCGAGGAGAAGGCGCCGGACGACCGGCCAGTGCTGGTTGACCTGCGCCACCTCGACCCGGCCGAGGTGACGCCGCGCGAGGCGACGCTGGCGGGTGGCAGATTCGCGTCCGAGAACTTCCGCCGGGCGCTGCAGCTCGCCGCTTCCGGTGGGGCCGACGCGGTGTGCTTCACCCCGTTCAACAAGCAGGCGATGCGCTATGCGTATCCCGGCTACGACGACGAGATCCGCTTCGTCGCGGACGCCATCGGCTGGTCCGGCGCCGCCCGCGAATTCAACATCCTGGACACGATCTGGAATGCGCGGGTCACCTCGCATATCCCGCTGTCGGCCGTGGCCGCGGCGATCACCGCGGACGGCATCCGGGCCGAGCTGGCGCTGACCGCCGGCTGCCTCCGCGCCGCCGGGATCGACCGGCCGCGCATCGCCGTGGCCGGGCTGAACCCGCATGCCGGCGACGGCGGCAATTTCGGGCGCGAGGAGATCGAGGTGATCGGCCCCGCGGTCCGCGCCGCGGCGGCGGAGGGCCTGGACGTCGTCGGCCCCTACCCGGCCGACACCGTCTTCCTGCGGGCGCCGAAGGAAGGCTGCCACGCGGTGCTGACCATGTATCACGACCAGGGGCAGATCGCGATGAAGCTGATGGGCTTCGACCGCGGCGTCACCATGCTGGGCGGCTTCCCCTTCCCGATCTGCACCCCTGCCCACGGCACCGCCTACGACATCGCCGGCCAAGGCGTCGCCGATATCGGCGCCAGCCGCGCCGCGGTGCTGCTGGCCGCCCGCATGGCGGCCCGGAGGCGCGCCCCGGCCGGCTGATCCGGCCCGTCAACCACACGCAAAGGGAGGAGAACGAAGATGCTCAAGCAACTGACCCTGGCGCTGGCCGCGCTGCTGCCGGTGGCGTCCGCCCAGGCCTGGGAACCCCAGAAGCCGATCGAGTTCGTCGTCACCTCCGGCCCCGGCGGCGGCACCGACAGCTTCGCCCGCGCCGTGCAGGCGATCATCGTCAAGCACAAGCTGCTGGACCGGCCGATCGTCGTCACCAACAAGGGCGGCGGCAGCGGCGCCGAAGGCTTCGTCTACGGCAAGGGCGCCGCCGGCGATCCGCACAAGCTGGTGTTCGGCACCAACAACGAATACCTGCTGCCCTTCGTCGCCAACCTGCCCTACGCGCCGGAGGACCTGACCCCGGTGGCGGCGATGGCGATGGACGAGTTCGTGCTGTGGGTGAACGGCGAGTCGCCCTACAAGTCGGCGGCCGAGCTGCTGGCCGCGGCCAAGGAGAAGCCCGGGGCGCTGAAGTTCGGCGGCAGCCAGTCCAAGGATGTCGACCAGACCCTGGTCACCATGGTCGGCGAGGCCACCGGCGCCCGCTTCACCTACGTCCCGTTCAAGAGCGGCAACGAGGCCGCGGTGCAGCTGGCCGGCGGCCATATCGACGGCAACACCAACAACCCGAACGAGAATCGCGGCCAGTGGCAGGCCGGGATGGTGCGGCCGCTCTGCGTCTTCAGCACCCAGCGCCTGCCGGCTGGCCCGAAGGTGTCGGGCGACCTCGGCTGGGCCGACATCCCGCTGTGCCGCGACGAAGGCATCCCGATCGACAGCTACCAGATGCCGCGCGCGGTCTGGCTGCCCGGCGGCGTGCCGGCGGAGGCGACGGCCTTCTACACCGACCTGCTGCGCAAGGTCAGCGAGACGCCGGAATGGCAGGACTACCTGACCAAGAGCTCGCAGAGCGGCCGGTTCCTGACCGGCGAGGAATGGCAGGCCTATATCCGCGCCGAGCAGGACCGCGTACGCGCGGTCTACCAGAAGCAGGGCTGGCTCGCCGGCTGACGGAGGGCGCCTCTCCGCAAGGGGAGATCTTTTCAGAATTTCCAACACCGTCATTGCGAGCGCAGCGAAGCAATCCAGGGCCGCTCGCACCAACCCCTGGATTGCTTCGTCGGCTTCGCCTCCTCGCAATGACGGTGAGGAAGGGGTGTTTTGAAAAGGTCCCGCAAGGAGAGGGGAACCATGAAAGGGCCTGACAGGTGATGTCTGAGCATCATAAGCCTGAGAGCCGCGGCATCTCCCGCTTCGCGATGGAATGCGCGGCCTCCGCGGCCACCGGGGCGGTCGGCGCCGCGGTCACAGTCGGCGGGCTGCAAAGCGGCATCGGCTGGAACGAGGCCGGGCCCGAGCCCGGGACCTTCCCCTTCGCCGTCGGCCTGATCATCGTCGCCGGCAGCCTCGGCACGCTGGTGCAGACGATCCGGTCCCGCGATGGCGGCGTGTTCCTCGACGGCGTGCGGCTGCGCCGGGTGGCTGCCTTCTTCGGGCCGATGGCGGCCTTTGTCGCGCTGTCCATACCGCTCGGCCTCTATGTCGCCTCCGCCCTCTATCTCGCCGGCGTGATGGCGCTGCAGGGAGGCTACCGGCTGCGCAGCGCCGTGCCGGTCGGGCTCGGCGTCGCCGCCCTGCTGTGGCTGGTGTTCGAGACCTGGTTCCAGGTGCCGCTGCTGAAGGGCCCGGTCGAGGCCTGGCTCGGCCTCGCCTGACATCCGGAGACCTCCCGTGGACAACCTCGCCCATCTCGTCGACGGCTTCGGCACCGTCCTGAGCGGCTATCACCTGATGCTGATGGTGCTGGGCGTGATGCTCGGCATCCTGGTCGGGGTGCTGCCGGGCCTCGGCGCGCCGAACGGCGTGTCGCTGCTGCTGCCGCTGACCTTCGCCATGGACCCGGTCTCGGCCATCATCCTGTTGAGCTGCATGTATTGGGGCGCGCTGTTCGGCGGCTCCACCACCTCGATCCTGTTCAACATCCCGGGCGAGCCCTCCTCGGTCGCCACCACCTTCGACGGCTATCCGATGGCGCGGGCGGGCCAGGCGGCGCGGGCGTTGACCCTGGCCTTCCTGTCGGCCGGGTTCGGCGCCCTGGCCGGGGTGGTGGTCATCACCCTCCTGTCCGGCTGGGTGGCGCAGTTCGCGCTGCGCTTCAGCTCGCCGGAGTTCTTCGCCGTCTACTTCCTGGCCTTCGCCTCCTTCGTCGGCATGGGCAGCGGGTCGCCGGTGAAGACCATCGTGTCGATGATGCTGGGCTTCGCCTTCGCCACGGTCGGGATGGACACCGTCTCCGGCAATCTGCGGCTGACCTTCGGCCTGGCCGACCTGATCAAGGGCATCAGCTTCCTGGTCGCGGTGATCGGCCTGTTCGGCATCGGCGAGCTGATCCTGACCATGGAGGAAGGGCTGCGCTTCGACGGCATCCGCGCCCGGGTGGGCTTGCGCGACGTCGGCCGCGCCATGCGCGAGCTGCCGCGGCAATGGCTGGCGCTGCTGCGCAGCGTGCTGGTCGGCTGCTGGATGGGCATCACCCCCGGCGGCCCGACCGCCGCCAGCTTCATGAGCTACGGCCTGGCCCGGCGCTTCGCCCGCCGCAAGGAGGGCTTCGGCAAGGGCGACCCGGCCGGCATCGTCTCGCCCGAGGCCGCCGACCATTCCGCCGGCACCTGCGCCATCCTGCCGATGCTGGCGCTGGGCGTGCCGGGGTCGGCCACCGCCGCGGTGATGATGGGCGGGCTGATGATCTGGGGCCTGACGCCCGGCCCGATGCTGTTCATCGATCAGCCGGACTTCGTCTGGGGCCTGATCGCCAGCATGTATCTGGGCAATGTCGTCGCCGTCGCCTTGGTGCTGGCGACCGTGCCGGTGTTCAGCGCCATCCTGCGCATCCCCTTCGCCGTGATCGGGCCGGTGATCGTGGTGGTGTGCTTCGCCGGCGCCTACACCGTCGCCAACTCGCCCTTCGACATGGGGCTGGTGCTGGCCTTCGGCATCGCCGGCTACGTCTTCAAGCGGCTGGACTACCCGATCGCCCCCCTCGTGCTGGCCATGGTGCTGGGCGACAAGGCGGAAGACGCGTTCCGCCAATCGATGATCATGTCCGGCGGCGACCTGTCGGTGTTCTGGTCGAACGCCCTGGTCGGCAGCATCGCCACGCTCGGCCTCGTCATGCTGGCCTGGCCGCTGATCGGCCGCGTGCTGGGCGCGGCGCGGCCGGGTCGCCTGTTCCGCATCCGCACGCACTGATGGACAGGCCCACTTCGCCGCACTCGCGGATCACCCGCCCCCGGCCTTGATCCGCAGGAAATGGTCGGGCGCGCCCATCTGGCCGCCCTTCAGCGCGATCTCGAGCCCCGCCAGGGCCGGATCGTCGTCATGGGCCTCGAACAGCGCCGCCCCGGGGACGGTCGGCGCCAGCGCGATCTCCTCCTCCCCCCGCGGGAGGGGGCAAGGGGGAGGGGTTTGGCACCGCTGGAATCGATTTCGAAGGTGTCGGACGCCCGGATCCGGCCTGCAGGCCGGGACCACGATCGCAGTAGTATTATCGGTCACGCACGTTCATGCTATGTTCCATGGACGCGACGCAGACCGATCGGACATCGGAGGCCCCGCCCGCTCTTCAGGAGGAGCGGGCGGCACGGCATCTGCGCATGCTCGCCCGGGCGGCGGACGTCCATATGGAGATCATCGAGGCCACCCGCACGGAAGCGGTGGAGGCGCCGCAGCCCGGCGTCGACTATGGCCAGCGGATCGCCGTCGTGACCCGGTCGCTGCGGCTGACCCTGCTGTTGGAGGACAAGCTGTCGCGGCAGGTGGAGGAGAAGCGCAAGGCGGCGGCGCAGCGGGAGGCGGCGCAGGAGGACTGGCACGGGCTGCGGGTGCAGCTGGCGATGATGGCGGCGGCCTATGAGATGTCCGAGGACGGCGAGGAGGCCGACCGCCGTGAAGCCGAGATGCATGAGCGGCTGGAGCGGCCGGAGGTGGTGGAGCTGATCGAGGCCAGCCGGCCGGAGGTGGCGGTGGCGGCGCTGTGCCGGCGCTGGGGCTACCCGGTGCGGGTGGAGCAGTGGCTGGAGATGGCCGACGAGGCGATGGAGGAGCTCGGCTTCCTGCCGCCGCAGGACGGCGAGGACG